>NZ_JBXUCV010000003.1:0-302024 GCF_057178085.1 Pelovirga sp. C15f | reverse complement strand
AGAGTGCGGCGGCTTCCGAAGAGCTTTCCGGCCAGGCCGCCCAGATGCGCGAGATGCTGATGCGCTTTACCCTTAAAGGTGGCAGCAGCGCTCACTCCAACGTACGGGCGATACCGCAGAAGACAACGGCAGCAAAAAACAGCGGCTGGGGCGAGTCACCGGCACAACCACAGAAGAAGATTGCCGCCAAAAAACCTATTGCTCTTGATGACGATGAGTTCGGCAAGTATTAAAAAATTGCGTTGAACGTTGCCTTTGTAAGCTTAACACTGTGCAAAAAGGTTTCCCGCTGTGCTCTGCGCAGCGGGAAACCCTGACAACCAAAAGGCATCTGCGGCATTAAGAGGAATGTCCGGACAGAAACTACTGAGTTCGAAAAAACACGAAAAGAGCTAAATACTACCCACCAAAAGAGAAGCCCACCCACTATCGGGAACCAGCATACTTCAACAGCTGACAATATTTACCAGATCCAGCGCCGTCAGCCCTTGTCACCACATATAAAATACCCAGAACACAGCTCCCCAGCGCAACAGATCATGTGGTCACCGAACAGCCTGTCATTCAGGAATTAGGTATATTTTTTGCTATAACAAAACAGGTTTTTACATAACAACCGGTTTTGCCGGCGGCGTTATCAATGATGCTAAGGTGCCGCTATTGTCATCATTTCATACAAGGAGGTACCAAAAAATGATGCAACTTGACGAAAAGATTGAACCTATCTACCAGGAAGTCTTAGCCCGCAACCCCGGTGAAGTCGAATTCCACCAGGCCGTCCGTGAGGTTCTCGAATCCCTCGGTCCAGTACTCGTGAAAAACCCCGCCTTTGCCCACCACAAGATTATCGAGCGCATCTGTGAACCGGAACGTCAGATTATCTTCCGGGTGCCCTGGATGGACACCCACGGCCGCGTCCAGATCAATCGCGGTTTTCGTGTCCAGTTCAACAGCGCCCTTGGCCCCTACAAGGGCGGCCTGCGCTTCCACCCTTCAGTCTACCTGGGGATCATCAAGTTCCTCGGCTTTGAGCAGATCTTTAAAAATGCTTTGACCGGACTGCCGATCGGCGGCGGCAAAGGCGGCTCCGACTTTGATCCCAAAGGCAAGACCGACGGCGAAATCATGCGCTTCTGCCAGAGCTTCATGACCGAATTGCAGCGCCACATCGGCGAGCACACCGACATTCCAGCCGGCGACATCGGTGTCGGTGGCCGTGAAATCGGCTATATGTTCGGCCAGTACAAACGCCTCAACAATCGCTGGGAAGCCGGCGTGCTGACCGGCAAAGGGCTTAACTGGGGTGGCTCCCTGGTGCGCACGGAGGCCACCGGTTACGGCACCGTTTTCTTTGTAGATGAAATGCTCAAAGCCCGCAAGGATAGCTTTGACGGCAAAACCTGTGTCGTCTCCGGTAGCGGCAATGTCGCTATTTACGCTATCGAAAAAATTAACCAGCTGGGCGGCAAGGTGATTGCCTGCTCCGACTCCAACGGCTACATTGTTGATGAAAACGGAATCGACCTGGAACTGGTCCAGCAGCTCAAGGAAATCGAGCGGCGCCGCATCAAGGACTACACCAGCTACCACAAACACGCGCGCTTCATTGAAAAAGGCAGTATCTGGGATATCCCTTGCCAGGTTGCCCTGCCCTGTGCCACCGAAAACGAGATTAACGGCAAGGATGCCAAAACCCTGGTGAAAAATGGTTGTATCGCCGTTGGCGAAGGCGCCAACATGCCGACCACTCCGGAAGGCATCAAGGTTTTCCAGGAGGCCGGCATTGCCTACGGTCCCGGCAAAGCCGCCAACGCCGGCGGGGTTGCCACCAGCGCTCTGGAAATGCAGCAGAATGCCTGCCGCGATTCCTGGACGTTCGAGCACACCGAGGACCGACTGCAGGACATTATGCAGAACATCCATAACGATTGTTTTGAAACCGCGGAGGAATACGGCGCTCCGGGCAACTATGTTCTCGGCGCTAACATCGCCGGTTTCACCAAAGTGGCCCGAGCGATGCTGGCGATGGGGCTGGTGTAAAATTCAGAAGGCAGAATTCAGAAGATAGAATACAGCTAAAAAGCCCGGCCTTAGAGCCGGGCTTTTTACGTATCATCCTACTACCTACCACATCCCACTCCCCGCTATTCCTGCTCCCCCTCAAAACACACCAGCTCCTGAGACACCACATCGGCCATCAGGCGCACGCCGGTATCAGGCACGCGGCAGACCTTGACCACAGACTTGTAGTGACCGCTGGAGGGAATCAGTCCATCCAATGCGTTGGGACGATCCTGCAACCAGGCACGGTTGAAGGTACACCCCTTATGTTCGGGGAACAGCGCCAGATAGAAGATATCGGCTTCAACCAGATCCTGAAAAAAGTGGGAGCCGAAGGACAATTCCGGCATCAAACCACCAGACGGGAACGCCACCTCAACCAGGGCGGTGAGATTGCTGAGTTCCGAAAAAGACACCGGCACACCGAGGGAAGGTGTCGTCGTACCCCAGCGTCCGGGACCGATGAGCATGGTGCGTCCCTCCGGTTCGCGGCCGGCAATCCGTCGATTGAGACGCCCGATCAAGCGTGCTACCTCGTATTTTTCAGACAGGGGCAGTCGCAGGTATTCAGATGGCTCGATCCAGATAATCCAGTCCAGCGCGTGGGAGACATTCCCCCCCATAAAGTTCCCGGTGGAGCGCAACAGCACCTTTTCGTCGGCAATATCCTGAGGAATTTCAAGCGTCGATTCAGCCCCGCGGGTCTGTAAAGGACGACACTGAACCACATCGATCTTGACCGTACGATCGGCGGTGAAGTTGGCGGTAAATTCCACATCTACCGGATAACCGTAAGCCTTTTCGATGGTTTTCAGCAACCGTTGCATCAGGGGTGCGAAATCACTCTGTTCAAGAAAATCGTCGAAGGTCAGCATCCAGACGTTGGCAACCTTGCGGCCACGATCCTGCAGCAGCCTGATGGTATCTTCGTCACGGACGGCATAGATATCCCAGGGGATACCGAGATCCTCCTGGGCAAGATTATACAGGGACAGGGTCTGCAGGCTGTTATCGTTGATGTTGAGCAGGTCGATATCGTGCTGGGAAAACTTGCGGACATCCTCAAACCCCTTATGCTGTCGCCGGGCCGGTGCATCAAGGGCAACCACGCGCGGATAATCGACCTCGGAACGGTCAACCGCACGGGTCCCCATCCCCACCACCAGTCGCAACATACCGGCCTGGGGATCCATTTCCTTATCCCAGACAAAGGTATTATACGACACACCAACGCCCGCCAATTCCGGCATATAGTAATGCTTGCGATACGAACCGGATACCCGCTGGATCAACAGTGCCATCTGCTCATCCTTTTTATCGAGGCCCCGCTGCAGACGGTAGGTCAGGGCGTCTTCACTCATGGAACTGGCAAAGACCTTGCGGATAGCATCTTCCAACGCCTCCAGGCGCTCTTCCGGCCCACCCTGATTGACACAGAAAAAACTGTCGTATTTACCGGCAAAAGCATTGCCGAAGCCGTCTTCCAGCAATGAACTGGAGCGCACAATGATCGGATACTGGCCATAATATTCGAGCATCTGCTGAAATTCCTCACGAATTTCGTCCGGGAAGCTGCCCGCGAGCATCTTCTCGCGCAACTCGGCGGCAACGCTGAAATAGCCTGCTTCGCCCTTTTGCTGCATAAACAAGGGCCAGAGATTATTGTGCACGATGTAGGAATAATAGACATTGGAACCGACATAGTAGGAATCATGCTTTTCGAGATGCAGATCCCAGTCAAAGCTCTCATCGCGCCGGAGGATATTATGCGCCAGGAGCATGCCCACTGCCTTGCCGCCAATGAAGCCGGTGCCGATGATACGTGATTTGATATCGAGCAGATCGGGCAGACTGAAATATTCACGCGCCAGCGCCAGCATCCGCTCCTCGCGGGCAAGAACGTGGCGACAGAGGTGGCGCACCATATTGTCGCGATCGTAACCGGAGCCATTGTCCCGGCACAAATCTTCCGCATCCATAAACAGCCGGTGCCAGTGATCAATCTGGCGTCGTCCACCGTTAGCGGTTCGTTCCGCCAACGACTTGTAGAGCCGCGTTGATTCGAAACTGTTGGTCAAGGGGATAAAGCGTTCGCCGATCTTGTGATGGGGCAGGAACATGGTTGGTGAGCGCCGCTGCCAGACCTTGAGGGGCTGAATGTGAAAGTGATCTTCGTGGCTGAAGACATCAATCAGCACCTGGGTGGTATTGCGGATCTGTTCAACCGTACGAAAGGCATGACGGCTGCGAATCAGAGCAAAATAAGCGACAGTATCAAGGTCAAACAGATAGGGGCAGGTAATACGAAAAAAATTGCCGATCATGTGGTCGGTGGCCCAGGCGGACAACAATTCAGAGAGGCAGTCAAAGACATAGAAAGCCTCCTTTCCCTGGGCAGTAATGATCTGATAAACCTGGCAGGCAAAGGGCTCAAAACCTTCTTTCGGATCAATCTGATGGATTTGAATCCGGGGCGATTCAGCCAGCAACGGCAGATGATCTCCAAAGCGCATGTAATTGATGATACGGCCATCGCGCAGGGCCTGCTCGACAAAAGGCTGGACAAAATAGCGGTAATCATCGATCGACTCGACCTTTAGCACGACATTGTCGCCGATGCGTAGACTATCGAGAATAGCATCCAGTTCGGCATAGCCCGTCGACACCCGCTGGGACTTACTCATGAATTCATCTCCTCCTGAAGCAATCATATGATAGTTTTCAAATTGCTGTTTTTATAGCACACACTGAAGTAAACTGCGTAATGTTTCAGCAGCATTAAGGTTACGCCGCTGCTGATCCGTGTCCTTTCTTATGGTTGCGGGCCGCTATTTCTTTCCAGGCATTGTGCACGTTTTTTGCATTAGATGATCTATTGCGTTCACGCTCCAGGCAACAATACATCATCGCACCCCAGATAAACTGCACTACCCCAACAAAGGATAAGCTTTATATGAATCCAGCAGAAAAATTCCGTGACAACTGTGGCTTCGGCCTGCTGGCCCAGATCGATAACCGGCCCAGCCATCAACTCCTGGAAGACGCCATCAAAGCCCTCAAGCGGATGATGCATCGGGGCGCCATTGCCGCTGACGGAAAAACCGGCGACGGGTCCGGTCTGCTCTGCTCCATGCCCGTCGGCTTCTTGAACAAGGTCGCTGAAGAGCAGGAGATTTCGCTGCCGGAGCAGTTTGCCGTGGCGGTCATATTCACCCGTGATGCGAAAAAACAGTTGCCGGTGTTTGAAAAAATGTGCGGCAAAAACGACCTGCAGATCCTCTTTACCCGTGAGGTCCCGGTCAACACCGCTGCCCTCGGCGAATACGCATTAAACCGGCTGCCACAGATCTTCCAGGTTTTTGTCGTCCCGGCAGCGCTGATTGCCACCCGGCGCTTTGATGCCCTGCTCTACCTGACGCGCAAAGAGGTTGAAAAGCAGTTCAACTCTGATCCGCACTTTTATATCCCCAGCTTTTCTCGCACCTTGATCAGCTACAAGGGTCTGGTGATGCCGACCTATATCGAAACCCTGTTTCCCGATCTCAAGGATCCCGATTTCGAGATCTCCTTTGCCCTGTTTCACCAGCGCTTTTCCACCAACACCCTGCCCCAGTGGAAGCTTGCGCAGCCTTTACGGGTGATCGCCCACAACGGTGAGATCAATTCAATCCAGGGCAACCGCTTCAAAGCGCGTTACAAGTTTACCGATGCCCGTAGCACGGTTTTTACTGAGGATGAAATCGCGAGGATCATGCCGCTGCTCGAAGAGGGGGTCAGTGACAGCGCCAGTCTTGATAACATGATTGAATTCAAACTGGCCAACGGTGTCGATTTTTTCAAAGCGATTCGCGGCCTGGTGCCGCCGGCGCGCCACAACGTCGCCAACATGCCGGCCAAGCTGCGCGCCTTTTATGAATATACCTCCGGCGCCTATGAACCCTGGGACGGCCCTGCCGCTATCAGCCTGACCGATGGCCGCTACATCGGCTGTGTCCTTGATCGCAACGGTCTGCGGCCGGCAAAATACATTATCACCGTTGACAATCGCCTGCTGATCAGCAGCGAATACGGTGTCATCGACACGCCGGCAGAAATGATCCGCGACCGTGGCCGCCTGCAAAGTGGTCAGATGATCGCTGCCGACCTCAACTCCGGCCAGATCTTCTACACCCGCGATATCGACCACTATCTGATGGAGTCTCAGCCTTACAATCAGTGGTTGACCGAGCATACCTTCTACCTGCAGGAATTTATCGGCCGTCAGTTCTGCGAAGACAAGGACTACCGCTACCCGGACCTGGAGACCGCCCAGCGTTATCACAATATCACCTCGGAGGTCGTTGATCTGATCATCCGACCAATGATGGCTGACGGCAAGGAACCGGTCGGCTCCATGGGCGACGATACACCTCTGGCGGCTTTTTCCGATCAACAACGCAACTTCAGCGACTTTTTCAAACAGAAATTTGCCCAGGTGACCAATCCGCCCATCGATCCCTTGCGGGAAAAAGCGGTCATGTCAACAACCATCGGCTTTGGCGGCATCGGCAACCCCCTGATCGAAACCAAGAATCGCGCTATGCGCTTAAAAAGCGTGTCCCCTTTTCTGTCCTATGAGATCTACCACTCTTTGCTGACCTTTGGTGACCCGCAATTACCGCGTTTTGAGGCCTGCTACAAATACCGGATTTTCCATACCGATTTTCACATCGATCTGCAAAAATCCTTGCAGCAGCTCGCTGAGCAGGTACTGGATGCGGTGAGCAATGACGGCGTGCGCATCGTTATTCTCGACGACCGGGTCCTTAGCAAAGACCGCAGACTGATCCCCATGGCCATTGCGGTTGGCTATATCAACCGCCAGCTGCTCAAAACCCGCCTGCGCCAGCATGTCAGCCTGGTGGCGGTGACCGGGGAAGTAGTCGACCCCCATGCCGCGGCAGTCCTGATCGGGTACGGTGCCATTGCCATCTACCCCTGGTTGCTCTATGCCAGCGCCCTCGAACTCGGAGAAAAGCGCAACCAGCCGCCGCGGGAGCTGCGCAAAGCGCTACAGAATATCTATGCGGCACTTAACAAAGGAATCCTCAAGATTATGTCGAAAATGGGGATCAGCACCGTTTCGAGCTATCGCAATGCCGCCCTGTTCGATATTATCGGCCTTTCCCGCGAAATTGCAGATGCGTGTTTCAAGGGTTCACCGCTGCTGATGCCGGGCCTTGGTTTCCAGGAAATTGAGGAACGCGTCGACCGGGTCCACCGCAAGGTCTTTGCCGAAAGCTACATGACTCCCATCTATCCCCTCGAGATCGGCGGTTTTTATCGCGATAATCCCGGATTTGAATACCACGATTTCAACTCCTGGCATGTTACCCAGCTGCATCGCTTTGCTGAAAACCGTAGCCGTGAAGAATATCTGAAATTCCGCTCGATGATCGACAACCGTGGAATCAGGTACGTGCGTGATGCCCTCGGCTTTAAAAGCCCCCACTCGCCATTGCCGATTGAACAGGTGGAACCGGTTGCCGCCATCACCCGCCGTTTTGATTCTGCGGCCATGTCGTTAGGGGCGCTCTCTCCGGAGGCCCACGAAGCCCTGGCGGAAGCAATGAACCGCCTGGGGGGCCATTCCAACAGCGGTGAGGGGGGGGAAGACGCGGCGCGTTTCAGCACCATCCGCAACAGCCGCATCAAACAGATTGCTTCAGGACGTTTTGGTGTCACTCCCGGTTATCTGCGTAGCGCTGAAGAGATTCAGATCAAGCTCGCCCAGGGCGCCAAGCCTGGAGAAGGGGGGCAACTACCAGGCGAAAAGGTCAGTCCGCTGATTGCACGTCTGCGCTTCACGATTCCCGGGGTGACCCTGATTTCCCCGCCACCTCACCATGATATTTACTCCATTGAGGATCTGGCCCAGCTCATTTTTGACCTTAAACAGATCAATACCAAGGCAAAAATCAGCGTGAAGCTGGTCTCTACCGAAGGGGTCGGCACCATCGCTGCCGGCGTTGCCAAGGCCAACGCTGACAAGATCGTTATTTCCGGTCACGATGGCGGCACCGGTGCAGCACCCTTGAGTTCCCTCAAACATGCCGGCAACCCCTGGGAGTTCGGCCTGAGTGAAGCCCATATCAGCTTAAAAGCCAACAACCTGCGCGAGCTGGTCTCCCTGCAGACCGACGGTGGCATTAAAATCGGCCGTGATGTGGTCAAAGCTGCCATGCTCGGTGCCGAAACTTTCGGCTTCGGCACCCCGCTACTAGTGTTGCTTGGGTGCAAGCTGCTGCGCGTCTGTCACCTTAACCGCTGCACTGTCGGGATAGCCACCCAGGATGAGAATCTGCGCACCCATTACATCGGCACCGTCGAAAAGGTCATCAGCTATCTGGAAAACGTCGCTGAAGATGTGCGTGAGATCCTTGCCGCTCTGGGTTTCCGCTCTCTTGAAGAAATTATCGGCCGCAACGACCTGCTGGAAAAACTTGACACCCCCTTGTTGAATCACTTCGATTTTTCGGAAATACTCCACCAGGTCGGTGGTGTCAATGTCCGTACCCGCGACAACCATCCCTTTGATGACAACACCTTTGAAAAGGAGCTGCTCAAGGAAATTTATCCGGTGATCAAAAATCCCCAGACCGAAATGGTCGCGCAACGTGAGATCAGCAACGTCAACCGCAGCTTCGGCACCCTGATCAGTGGTGAGATTGCCCGTTTTTACGGTGACACCGGTCTCCCCAAGGAAGCCCTGACCATCAAGTTGAAAGGCGTGGCCGGCCAGTCCCTCGGTGCCTTTCTGTCTGAAGGAATGTCACTTTTTCTTCACGGAGTCGGCAATGACTACGTTGGCAAAGGGATGCATGGCGGACGCATTATCATCACTCCCCAGGTTTACCAACCAGGCGCTTCAGCGGTTGGTAACACCTGTCTTTACGGGGCCACCGGCGGCAAGCTCTTTGTTGCAGGTACCGCCGGTGAGCGCTTTGCCGTGCGCAATTCCGGCGCCCTGGCAGTAGTTGAAGGCACCGGCGATCACGCCTGCGAATATATGACCGGCGGTACCGTCGTCGTACTCGGGGAAACCGGGATCAATTTCGGTGCCGGCATGACCGGCGGTGCCGCCTTTGTCTATGACCGCAATAAGAATTTTATCGACCGCCTCAATCAACAGCTGGTGGTCGCGCGACGCATCGACGTCGATGAAGACAACGAGGGCCGACTCTACTTGAAGAGTATCCTCATCAGCTATCATAACCGCACGGCAAGTCCGGTTGCCAAAGCGATACTCGATGATTTCCGCGAGGAGCTGGCCTATTTCTGGATGGTCACCCCTAAGGACATGAAAGCACCGCTCAACCCGAAGGAAGGGGATTGATCTATGCAGAACTTTACCGAAACCGGCCGCCTGGAGCCGGAAAAATTTGAAGCCACCCAGCGACTGCAGAATTTTGACGAAATCTACCGTTTTTTTACCAGCCGCATGGTTCGCAAGCAGTCAGAACGCTGCGTTCAATGTGGTGACCCTTTCTGCGCCACCATCGGCTGTCCATTGCAGAACTACATCCCGCAATGGCTTGAGGCGATCGCCGACCGTGACCTGGAACGCGCGTTTCGTCTTTCCAATGAGAGCTCACCCTTTCCTGAGATTCTCGGGCGCATCTGTCCCCAGGGGCATCTGTGCGAAGGCGCCTGCACCCTGGATGACGGCTACGGCGCCATTACCATTGGTGCCATTGAGGCAACCATCACTGATCTGGCCTTCGACGCCGGACTGCGATTACCCTTCCCGGGTGTGCGTCATAAAACCCGGGTCGCTGTTGTCGGCTCCGGCCCGGCCGGCATCTCCTGCGCCCATTTCCTGTTGCGCGCCGGTATTGGCGTGACGATGTACGAGCAGGCTAAACATGCGGGCGGACTGTTGACCTACGGCATCCCCGGTTTCAAACTCGATAAAAAGATCGTTGCCCGCCGCTTTGATCTGCTCCAGCAGGCCGGCCTCGAGCTGCATCTGGGCCGGCGAATTGGCGAACAGATCTCTTACGCGCAGCTGATCGATGATTACGATGCGGTATTTGTCGGCATTGGTGCCACCCAGGGGCGCAGAGCCGGTATTGCCGGCGAAGATTTGCCGGAAGTGGTGTTGGCCATGGACTATCTGATTGAAAAGCAAAAGCAGTTATTCGGCAAACCCGCCGACTCACATTTTCTCATGCAAGGCAAGCGGGTCGTGGTGATTGGTGGCGGTGATACCGCCATGGACTGCCTGCGAACCGCCTTACGCGACGGGGCCGAAGAGGTCACCTGCCTCTATCGCCGCGACGAAGCCAACATGCCGGGCAGCCATAAGGAAGTGCAGAATGCCGTCGAGGAAGGTGCTATTTTTGACTTCAACGTCAGTCCCCGGGAAATCCGTCGCGATAAGAGTGGTCTGCTCTGTATTGAGGTTGAACAGACACGCCTGACAGAGAAGGATGCTGATGGCCGGCAGCGCGTTGAAATCATCCCCGACACGGCTCATTGTATCCCGGCGGACATGGTTATCCTTGCCCTCGGCTTTGATGTTACACCGGTTGCAGAACTGGCTGAGATGGGAGTTAGGTGTAATCGCTGGGACCAGATGGAGATTGATCCGGCCAGCGGATTGACCAGCCACCCCAAGGTTTACGCCGGTGGTGACTGCTTCCGTGGTGCCGACCTGGTGGTCACTGCGGCCGCCGATGGGCGCCGTGCTGCCCTGGCGATGATGCGCCGTTTTCTCAGCTAGTTTCCGGATGGACACTAACACCGGTTTCTGGCATCCGGCCTTTTTATCCTGTATTCTTTATTTTGAATCCTGAATTCTGATTTTACCTACAGGAGGCTCGATGGCAGCACAGACATCTTTGTGGCCCCGCTTCACCATCCGTCTTGGCGGTTGTCTGCTGTTCTGGTGGGTGTTGACCGGTGGGCGGGCGTCTTCCTGGATCATCGGGGTACCGACCATCGCGCTGGCGCTGTGGGTCATGGGCGCGGCACCGCCGACTCCCCACTGGCCGATATCTTTTATCGGGCTGCTCCGGTTTGTCCCCTATTTTCTTTTGCAGTCGGTGCACGGCGGCATTGATGTCGCTCGCCGCGCCTATTCCCCGAGCCTCCCTCTTGATCCGCAGATCATCGACTTTTCACTGACTCTCCCCAGCGGACGACCGCAGATCTTCTTTCTCAACAGTGTCAGTCTGCTGCCCGGCACCCTGTCTGCCGACCTTGTTGGTACAACCCTCAAAGTGCATGTGCTTGACCGTAAGGTCGACCCGCAGCTGGGCCAACTTGAAAAACGCGTCGCCCAGCTATTTAATTGTTCCCCTGGGAGGGGAAAATGACCGGTCTTTATATCAGCTTCGCCCTGATTCTGTTACTGACCATCAGCCTTGGTCTGGTGCGGGTGTTGCGCGGTCCAACCGCGACCGATCGGATGCTGGCCGCGCAACTCTTCGGCACCACGGCAGTTGCTATTTTGCTGTTGCTCGGCCAGGCCGGCGGCAACACTGCCATCTGGGATGTCGCCCTGATCTTTGCCCTGCTGGCGGCAGTAACAGCCGTCACTTTTGTACGCCGCAGAAATATTGATAATGTTTCGCAACAGGAGGGGCCTCGTGAGCATCAATGACCTGATCACCGCTTTGCTGCTGCTCTGCTCCCTGCCTTTTTTTCTCGCCGGAACCCTTGGATTGCTCCGCTTTCCTGATCTTTACTGCCGCCTGCATGCCCTGACGAAAGCTGACAACCTGGGTTTGGGCCTGGTAGTGCTGGCCCTGATGGTCCAGGCCGATAGTTTACAGGTTGTCATCCGCTTGCTGCTGATCTGGCTGCTGGTACTGATTGCCGGCGCTACCGTCGCCCACCTGATCGCGCATAAAGCCCAGCAGGACGGGCACCAACCCTGGCAGCGCTGACCATGGAACTGACACTGATTTTTGACCTGATCCTGTTGTTCACCCTGCTCTGCCTGGCCTGGCTGCTGCTGGCCAGTACTGATCTGTTTCGAGCTGTCGTACTGTTCATTGCTTTCGGCCTGCTGCTGGCACTGGCCTGGGTACGACTGGGCGCCCCCGACGTAGCCATGGCCGAAGCCGCCATCGGTGCCGGCATTACCGGTGCCCTGCTGCTGATCGGGCTGGGACAACTGGGTTCAACTGAGCGCTTTCGCCCCCAAAGCCGCCCCCTGACCTTTTTGCAGCGCCTTTCCGCGCCGGTTCTGATTGGTGTCATCATCCCTTCGGTTGCCGCGATTATCGTGCTTGAACTGCGCCAACTCCAGGTCGTGACATCCGGCCAACAGGGGCTGGTGCAAAACCTCCTCAGTATCAGCGGTAGCGAGCATCCGGTAACTGCCGTACTCCTGAACTTCCGGGCCTGGGATACCCTGCTGGAAAAAGGTGTGCTGCTGCTGGCACTGATCACCATCTGGTCTCTTGATCAGGCTCGACCACGGTTCGAACAAAACAACATTCCACAGGTATTGAGCGGATTTGGACGATTGTTGTTGCCCCTGCTGATTCTCTTTGCCGGGGTTCTGTTGTGGCAGGGAGCATATATTCCCGGGGGAGCCTTCCAGGCCGGGGCTCTGCTTACTGCCGCCATGTTGCTTGCGACCCTGTGTGGACACACCCTGCCCTCGCGTTGGTCCGGCGTGACCCTGCGTCTGATTCTGGTTGCCGGGTTTCTGGTTTTTCTCCTGGTTGCGGCCTTCACCCTGCTGCTGCTGGGCGAACCGTTGCTCTATCCGCAAAGACAGGCAGGGGGTCTTATCCTGCTGATTGAAATTGTCGCGACCCTGTCAGTTGCTGCTATTCTCAGCGCGGAGCTGGCCGGTGGTCACCCGCAAAGTAATCTCCCGACATCCGCAAAACCAACCACAAAAAATCAGGACAAATCATGATAACACCGCTTCTTTACGCCGGTGGCGGCATTCTTTTGTTCTTTATCGGTCTTCACGCCCTTCTGATCCGGCGCCATCTGCTACGTAAAATACTCGCTATCAACATCATGGGCAGTGGTGTCTTTATGGTCTTTATTGCCATCGGTGCCCGCGGTACCGGCGCGGTTGGTGACCCGGTCACCCAGGTGATGGTACTGACCGGCATTGTCGTGTCCCTTTGTTTCACCGCCGTCGCCATCGCCCTGACAATCAGGATTCACAACCTGACCAGCTGCACTACCTTTGCCACTGATAAGGAAACGTCCCTTGACTGAACTGCTCCTGCATCAGCAATGGTTGATATGGCTGACCCTGCTCCCCCTGGGGGCGGCCGTGGCCGCTTTTCTCGCACCGCGGCAGGCACGCTGGATCGGTCTGGCAACGGCTCTACTGCTGCCATGTTGCGCTCTTGCCGGGATATTGTCCGTCGCCCTGACCCACGCCGATCCGATCACCGCCGGTGGCTGGCCAACCCCGCTGGGAATTGAGTTGCGCCGTGATGGCCTGGCGCTGGTCATGGTTGCGGTCACAGCCCTGGTCGGTTTCATTATCAGCTGCTATGCCCTGGGTTATTTTCCAGCACATGATCAGCATCACGATAAGGCCAGGTATTTTTGGCCCTTGTGGCTTTTTTTATGGGGCAGCTGCAACGCCCTGTTTGTATCCGGCGATCTGTTTAACCTCTATGTTACCCTCGAACTGGTTACCCTCTCTTCCGTCGCCTTGATTGCCCTGGAGGGGGGCAAACAGGCCCTTGCGGCGGCGCTGCGGTATCTTTTTATCGGGCTGCTCGGTTCGCTTTCCTACCTGCTGGGAGTTGGCCTGCTCTACGGCGGCTACGCCACGGTAGATATTGCCTTGCTTGGCGAGATGATCAGCGCGACGCGCCTCAACCACACCGCCATGGCCCTGATGGTGGCCGGCCTGGTGCTCAAAAGTGCTTTGTTCCCTCTGCATTTCTGGCTGCCCCAGGCCCATACCATGGCACCGGCACCGGTCAGTGCCGCCCTCTCTGCCCTGGTGATCAAAGCTGCCTATGTCATTCTGCTGCGCCTGTGGTTTGAGGTCTTTCCTGCTCTGGATACCCTTGCGATCGGCCACCTGCTGGGTCTGCTAGGCTCCATCGCCATTGTCTGGGGGTCGCTGATGGCACTACGCCAGGAACGGCTGAAGCTGTTGATCGCCTACTCTACTGTCGCCCAGATCGGTTATCTGTACCTGGTTTTCCCCCTTGCTCACCCGCAAACCATGGCTGCTGCCTGGACCGGCGGGGTCCTGCTGATGATGACCCACGCTTGCGGCAAATCCGCCATGTTCATGGTTGCCGGTACCATTCATCACGCCGCTGGTTCGGATCGTCTGTCACGCCTGGCCGGTGCCGGCGGTCCGGTTGGCGTCCTGGTGGTGGTGTTCACCCTCGCGGCCACAACGATTATCGGCCTGCCGCCAAGTGGCGGTTTTTTTGCCAAATGGATTTTCATCAACGCGGCCCTGGTCACCGGCCAGTGGTGGTATCTGCCGATTATCCTCAGTGGCACTCTGCTGGCAGCTGCCTACATCGCCCGGGTCCTGGGATGGGCCTTCCTTGATGTCAAGCGCAGCAGCTACCCGGTCATCCCCTGGGTGATGAAGTGGCCGCCCCTGGTACTTTCGGTGATTGCCCTGCTGTTCGGTCTGATCGCTTATCAACCGATTCAGATAGCGCTCATAGGAGCTCCGGTACAAGGATCGATCATGGTGGAGGTGATCCCATGAGTAATCTGATTCTGCCGGCCATCCTTTTAAGCTCGCTGCTCCCCGGCCTGATCATTTTTACCCTGCCGGAACAGAAGGTGACCCTGCGCACCTCTCTCAACCTGGCCGGGGCTTTGTTCAAACTGATGTTTGTTGGTCTGTTGTTTGTTCGGGTTGCTGAGCGCCAATACGCGGAATTGCGTTTACCGTTGCTCCCTGATATTGAGCTGGTGCTGCGTGCCGATGCCCTCTCCCTGCTATTTTTAACCCTTTCAGCGTTTCTCTGGCTGCTGACCACCATCTATGCCATCGGCTACCTTGAAGGCTCTCCCAACCGCAGCCGTTTTTTTGGTTTTTTCAGCCTCTGTGTCAGCGCCACTACCGGTATTGCTTTGTCCGGTGACATGGTTACTTTTGTCATTTTTTACGAAATGCTGACCATTTCTACCTATCCATTGGTGGTCCATCGCGGCACACCGAAAGCCCTGGCTGCAGGACGCATCTACCTCGCCTACACCGTCTGCGGTGGCCTGGTGCTGTTTTTTGCCACGGTCTGGCTGCGTGCCATCGCCGGGCCTCTTGATTTCAGGCCCGGTGGTGTTGTTGCTGATCTCGACCCGGCGCTGTATGGCAGCCTTGCCATCATTTTTGCGCTGCTGATTTTATCCCTGGGGGTCAAAGCAGCGCTGGTCCCGCTGCACATCTGGCTCCCCAGCGCCATGGTTGCACCGGCACCGGTCAGTGCCCTGCTCCACGCTGTCGCTGTCGTCAAAGCTGGGGCCTTCGGGATTATCCGGGTCATTCATGATATCTACGGTATCGGCTTCAGTACCCAACTGAACCTGCTCTTCCCCCTGGCGCTGCTGGCCGCCTTTACCGTTATCTATGGTTCCATCCGCGCCTTGAGCCAGAATGATCTGAAGCGGCGCCTGGCCTTTTCTACCGTCAGTCAGGTGTCCTATATCCTCCTCGGGGTGGCCATGGCGACCCCCCTGGGCACGATCGGTGGACTGGTACACCTGGTACACCAGGGGGTGATGAAAATTACCCTGTTTTTCTGTGCCGGTAACCTGGCGGAAACCCTCGGCATTCATAAGATAGATGAAATGGACGGAGTCGGTCGGCGGATGCCCTGGACCATGATGGCCTTTACCGTCGGTGCCCTGGGGATGATCGGCTTGCCACCACTGGCCGGCTTTATCAGCAAATGGTATTTAGGGCTCGGGAGCCTGGCGGCAGGGCAACCCTGGATCATCCTGGTCCTGATCGTCAGCACCCTGCTCAATGCTGCTTATTTTCTGCCGGTCTTGCACCGCATCTGGTTTGTTGAGCCTCGTCAGGACTGGCCTTCCTCGTCCCTGCGCGGCGGCCGTGAAACCACCTGGGCGTTGCTGGCGCCGCCGCTGATTACTGCGCTTCTGGTTGTTTTGCTGGGAATCTTTGCCAGCAGTGTTGGCAGCGCACTGTATTGGGTTGAAGTGATTGCCGCGCGTGAGTATGGCCTATGAGTGCGGCTGTTACCACCGCCATTCTGCTGCTGGTGCCATTGTCCCCCCTGCTGCTGGCCGGCGCTTTGGCGGGGGCGCGGTTACGAGCCGTGGCCCTCACCATTGCTCCCCTGGCGGCCCTTCCCGGACTGGTTCTGGCGCTGTTTCCCGAGGCAGGGGCGCCAATCGCTATTCCCTGGCTGCTGATCGGGAGCCACTGGGGGATAGATAATACCGGGCAGGTTTTTCTGCTGTTGACCGCCCTGTTGTGGCTGTCAGCCGGCATCTACGCTGGTAGTTACACCAGAAGTTCACCACAGCGAATACGTTTCTGGATCTTTTTCCTACTCTGTATGAGCGGTAACCTTGGGCTGACCCTGGCCCTGGACATGATCAGTTTTTACCTCTTTTTTACCCTGATGAGCTTTGCCGCCTACGGTCTGATTATCCATGACAACACGCCCTTTGCCCTGCGCGCCGGCAGAATCTACCTGTGGTTGGTGATCGTCGGTGAAGTGCTGCTGTTCGCTGCCTTGCTGCTGTCAGCGCAAGCGGCGGATTCCCTGCTGCTGAGGGATGTCGCCGGTGCCATTGCCGATGCTGACGCCATAAACCTGATTCTCGCCCTGCTGCTCGTTGCCCTGGGAGTCAAGATGGGAGTGATACCCCTACATTTCTGGTTACCCCTGGCCCATCCGGCGGCACCGATTCCGGCAAGTGCGGTGCTCAGCGGCGCCATGATCAAGGCCGGCCTGCTAGGCCTGTTACGCCTCTTTCCGTTGTCCTTCGCGAACCTTCCCGGGTGGTCGACCGCGTTGATCAGCCTGGGTCTGTTGATGGCTTTTTTCGGAGTGGTGATGGGGCTTTTGCAAAATCAGCCGAAAACCTTGCTGGCCTACTCGAGCATCAGCCAGATCGGCATTCCTCTGATGGCTATCGGTCTCGGGTTGGCCGCACCGCAGCAATGGCCGTTAATGGCACCCATGGTGGGATTTTACGCGCTGCACCACGGGCTGGCCAAAGGCGCGCTGTTCCTAGGTGTCGGCATGGCCGGTCATCTCAAGACCCCCACCCGGATGCGCTATGTCACCCTCGTCGGACTGGTGCTGCCGGCCCTGGCTCTAGCGGGTGCGCCTTTCACCAGCGGGGCCCTCGCCAAGGCCGGGCTTAAGCCGTTTCTGACGCAATCACCGGTGCTTGGCGCATCCTTGCTGACCCTCCTGCTCGGGGTAGCAGCAGTCGGCACGACTCTACTGATGGGGCGCCTGCTGCTGCTGTTGTGGCAACAAGCGGGAGGCACTGCGAAGGCAGCGACCCATGGGATGTGGAGCGGCTGGAGCCTGCTGCTCGTGGCGGTTCTCCTGGTGGGTATCTATCCGGGGATCCTGATGCCGTCCTCTCCCGGTATGGCCTTCAAATGGTTCGCTGCCCTCTGGCCGGTTGCCGCCGGCGCCATGATCACCCTGCTGGGCTGGTACAGTTTGCGCAACCGCGTTGCCAATCTGCGAGTTAGAGACATGGATGTACTGCTGGAAACTCTGCTGCGCAGCGTGTCGGACATTGCTGCCGCGCTAAAACTCCCGCCGCCACGACAGCTACGCGGCCCCCGCTGGCAGAACCTGCCCTTACTGATGTTACTGCAGGATTCGGAGCAGCAGTTACGCCAGCTCAGTGTTGCCGGGGCGATGTTCATGCTGTTGTTATTGGCGTTGCTGTTGTTGTAGGAAATCGGGCATGAACGGTGATGAAGGATAAAGGATAAAAACCAATGGCCGGCCTCGAAAAATCGAGCCGGCCATTTAAGAACCTGCCGGTACGGTAAACAAAAACCGTTTTTGGGAAATAACTATTTGACGTGACAGCGATTACAGCTCGTCTTGGCCGCAAAAGCAGTTTCACCGTTGTGACAGAAGCCACACAGTTCACCGGCGTAGATTTTTTCCATAGTTATCTCCACGCTACCTTTGCGCATCTGCGGAAACAGGTTAGGATTGTGGCAGTCAGTACAACTGAAACCCGCCTCAGCGTGGATCTTTCCGGAAAACTCCACCGCACCCAGAGCACTTTTATCAAAGGTTAAGGAACGATTCGCAGGAACCGCAATCGCTGCCGTCGCTGCACAGAGCACGACAATACTGAACAACAGAACGATCTTTTTCATGAGCATTATCCTTGTCAATAGAAGTAAAAAATATGATATACAAGTGAGGCTTAACTGCTGACAGCAAGTTTATACAAGCGAAATATCAAGGTCAACCACCACATCGGGGATTTGCTATTTTATTTCTGCCGCAAAAATAGATACATTGTTCTGGTTGTCATATTGCAGCAACAAAAATGATCGCAGGAAGGTAACCACAGTGGAACATTTTATTGCCAGACAACCGATTTTTGATACCCGCGGGCGGGTCTTTGCTTACGAGTTGCTGTTCCGCTCCGGAATGCATAACTATTTTGACAGTGACAACTTTGATCAGGCCTCGGCAAGCGTTATTGCCAACAGCAACCTGCTGTTCAGCCTGGGGGAAATGACCGGCAATACCAAGGCTTTTCTCAATTGCACGGAAAACGTGCTCCTTAAAGACCTGATGACAACCCTCCCGCGCCAGCAGGCGGTCGTTGAAATTCTTGAAAATGTCGAACCGACCCCACAGATTATTGAGGCCTGCAAGCGCCTTAAAACACTCGGTTATACCCTTGCCCTTGATGACTTTGTCTATCACCGGAATTTTGAGCCGCTGCTCGATCTTGCTGATATTGTCAAGGTTGATTTTCTCCTCAGTGACGTCCGGCAACAGGAAGAACTGGCCCGGCAACTGATCCCGCGCGGGATCAAGATGCTCGCTGAAAAGGTTGAAACCCATGAGGTGTTTGAACAGGCCAAAACCATGGGCTACCAGTTTTTTCAGGGTTACTTTTTTGCCAAGCCGGTCATTATTTCCCGCAAGGACATTCCGACCAACAAAATTCAGTTCCTGCGCATCCTCAAAGACGTTCACGCTGAGGATGTTGATTTCAAGAAGCTGGCGATCACCATTCAGAGTGAAGTATCCCTGACCTACAAGCTGCTCAAACTGATCAACTCCGCCGCCTTTGCCCTGCGCCACAAGGTCACATCAGTACTTCAGGCCCTGTCCCTGCTGGGTCTGCGGGAAATCCGCTCGTGGGTCTCGTTATTGTCGATTTCCTCGATGGCGAATGACAAACCGGCGGAACTGGTCGTCAGTTCGTTGATCCGCGCCCGTCTGTGTGAACAACTGGCGCAGCCAAGTCGCATGGGCGATCGCAAATCCGACCTGTTTTTAATGGGCCTGTTTTCATTACTCGATGTCATCATGTCGCGCCCCCTCGATGAAATTCTCCAGGAAATTACCGTAGAGGATGACGTTTTTGCAGCGCTGACCGGTGCCGACAACCCGTTAAGGTCAATTCTCCTGCTGGTCATCGCCATGGAACAGGGGGACTGGGAAACCGTCTCACAAATGACAGCAAAAACCCAGATCGATGAGCAAGTGCTGCCGAATGCCTATCTGGAAGCGGTTACCTGGGCACAGGATATTTACAGTCTCTAACAGCCCATGAATCTGCAGTAACTCTGATTGACAGATCGAACCGGACGGGGTACAAAGAAAGTTTTTCAAGGAGTACACATGATCAACAAGGTACCGACCGCTGGTGACCACACCCTGTCTCGCTGCAGCAAATGTAAAGAAACCTCCAACCACACCATTGTTGCCATGGTCGGCGACCGCGTCGCCCGTGTCGAGTGCAACGTCTGCGGCAGTGTCCATAACCACCGCGGCACTGCGGCCCCAAAGCCACGCAGCACTTCTGCACGCACCCCGGCTCAGCCGCGCAAAACCCGCGCCCAGGTCCAGTGGGCTGACATGATGGCCGCCTCCGACCAGACCCGCGCCATCCCCTACAACATCAAATCACGGGTAAAAACCGGAGATTTAATCGATCACCCCAGTTTCGGCATGGGGCAGATTCTCTCCACGACCCGCCCCAATAAAATGGAAATCATGTTTGAGCAGGGGGTCAAGCTGCTGCTCTGTAATGTAGCTGACTGACCATGACCAGCTCACGGAATAAAGTCACCGGCACTCTTGTTTCCCTGGCCGCCCTGGTGGTTATTATCGCCGGACTGAAAACCGCCCAGGCCGTACTGGTACCTTTTCTGCTGGCGTTTTTCATCTCGATTATCTGTGCCGGCCCCTTCTACTGGCTGCGCTACCAACGGGTTCCGGCATCACTGGCGCTGCTGATCGTTATTACCGTCGTCATGCTGGGCGGTCTGGCGGTGTTGACCATCATCGGCACCTCAGTCAATGATTTTACCAGCCAGCTTCCGCTCTATGAACAGAAGTTGCGTTCCCAGACCCTGACGCTGATTGACTGGTTTGACCGTTTCGGCATCAGGATATCGCGCCAGTTGCTGCTCGACCATTTTGATCCGGGCTCGATTATGCAATACGCCGGGCGCATGTTATCGGCCGCCGGGGGAGTGCTGACCAATTCCTTTCTTATCCTGCTGACGGTCATTTTTATCCTCTTCGAAGCAGCGGGGATGCCCAACAAGTTGCGCGCGGCCCTGCCGGATGCCGACACCTCCCTGGCCTCCTATGAGCGTTTTGTTACCGGCGTTCGTACCTATCTGGTCATCAAAACCCTGATCAGCCTGGTGACCGGGCTGGTCGTGACCGGCGGTCTGATGCTTATTGGTGTCGATTATGCCCTGCTCTGGGGATTGATTGCTTTTCTGCTCAATTATGTTCCCAATATCGGCTCCATTATCGCCGCCATTCCGGCAGTACTACTGGCTCTGGTTCAGCTCGGCCCGGTGCATGCGGCGCTGGTAGCCGGTCTTTATCTGATCATAAATGTGGTGATGGGTAATGCCGTTGAACCACGCCTGATGGGAAAAAGCCTGGGGCTGTCGACCCTGGTAGTCTTTCTGTCATTGGTCTTCTGGGGGTGGGTGTTAGGCCCGGTAGGAATGCTGCTGTCGGTACCTTTGACCATGATTATGAAGATTGCCCTGGAGGTCACCCCTTCAACCCGCTGGCTGGCGATCATCCTCGGCTCCGATGTCTCTTCAGCGACAAAAACTGCCGCTGCCGAATCCGATCCGGACTGACCGTCCGTTATGTTCTATCGCCCTTTTGGCCGGACCGGCACAGAACTTTCCATCGTCAGCTTCGGCGGCATGCGCTTCCCCGAACCGGATAACCTGGAAGCAAGTGCCGAGCTGGTACGCTACGCCTGGGATAGCGGAATCAACTATTTTGATACCGCTCCGCTCTACTGTGGCCAGCGCAGTGAAACAATTTTTGGTCATGCCTTAAAAGATCTTCCGCGCGCAAGTTTTCATGTCGGCACCAAATGCTTCCTCGCTTCCGGCAGTGAGCTGCGTCGCAGCCTCGAACAGAGCCTTGAATTACTGCAACTGGACTCCATCGACTTCTTCTACATCTGGTATCTGCTCAATCGCGATGACTGGCACCGACGCCTTGACCAGGGGGCTGTTGCGGCGGCACTCCAGGCAAAAGAGGAAGGGCTGATCAAAAATCTGGTTTGTTCATCCCATATGAATGGTGATGACCTGGCTGAAGTCCTTGCCGGCGGCTATTTTTCCGGCGTGCTGTTAGGCTACAATGCCATCAACTTTCCCTACCGTCAGACCGCAGTGGAACATGCCGGCAAACAGGGGCTGGGGGTAATTACCATGAACCCGCTTGGTGGCGGCCTGATCCCACGCAATCCCCAACGCTTTTCTTTTCTTCGCAGCCGACCGGATGAGAGCGTCGTCAGCGCCGCGTTGCGCTTCAATCTTTCGCACCCGGCAATTACCTCGGCCCTGGTCGGCTTTACCTCAACCACGGAAATTGACGAAGCGGTGACCGCCGTTGAAAAATTTCATCCTTATTCCACGACAGAGCGCGCGCACATTGAGACGCACCTGCACGAGGCCTTCAACGGCCTCTGCACCGGTTGTGGCTACTGCCTTCCTTGCCCGGTGGACATTCCTATCCCTAAATTTCTCGATGCCTACAACCAGCTGATTCTCACAGGCGGGGACGACACAAACGTAACTGATCGTTTCCGCCTTCATTGGAATATCGACCGCCGACTGGCGGCCAACTGCATCCGTTGTGGTGCCTGTGAAGAGCGCTGTACCCAGCACCTCCCGATCATTCAACGGCTTGACGAACTGGCCGGTTAAGCAGAAAAAAGATTGTTGAACCCTATCGGAGTAAGGTATGGTTCGAATCACAGAGAAAACCTAAAGGCTGTTACTGCTACTTCACTGCCCAAGGCACCGATGCTCCACGAGGAGAATGATGAACAAAGGTGATCCGATCGTTATTCTGCTGGCCGAAGATGATACGGCCCACGCCGAGATCATCCGGCGCACCTTGCGCACCTCGCGTGTCGCCAACCGCATGGAGCATGTCAGTGACGGCCAGCAGGCTCTCGATTATCTCTACCGCCGTGAACGTTTCACCGACCCTGACGTCGCCCCGCGTCCGGGGCTGATTCTGCTGGATCTGCGTATGCCGCGGATGGATGGCCTTGAAGTGTTGCGCCGGATCAAAAGTGATCCAGGTATGGCAGGTATCCCGACAGTGATTCTTACCACCTCATCGGCTGAAACCGACATGGCCAAAGCCTATGCTGCCCACGCCAACAGCTACCTGATCAAGCCTGTGGACTTTGGTCAATTTACCCGCATGATGGAGACCGTTGGTTTTTACTGGTTGATGTGGAACTGCAATCTGGAAAGCAGCAACCCTGACTAACTCCTGATCCTGATGACGACAACCACCACGCATATTCTCATCGTCGATGATGAGCCATCCCATATCGCACTGATCCGGCGGTCCCTGCCCGGCAACAAGGACGCGATAACAGTATCCATTGCGACAAATCTCCTGACCTGCCGTGAAGAAATTGCCCGACAACGTCCCGACATCGTACTCCTTGACCTGAACCTGCCGGATGGCTCCACGATGGCTTTTCTCGAACAGATTGCCGTGACCAACACCTTCCCGGTGTTAATCATGACTTCCTCAGGCAGTGAAACACTGGCGGTCGAAGCCCTGAAGAATGGTGCCATCGATTATCTGGTAAAAAGCCCTCAAGCATTTGAAGACATGCCCCGTACCATCGAACGTTGCTTGCGTGAATGGCGCCTTCAGCAGGAGCATCAGCGGGCCATTAATGCCTTGCGGGAAAGCGAGCGGCGTTTTCGCACTCTGCTGCAGGACATTCGCACGGTGGCGGTTCAGGGGTACAGTGTCGATGGCACCGTACACTACTGGAATCGCGCCTCCGAGGACCTTTACGGCTATTCGGCAGCCGAGGCTCTGGGCCGGAAGCTGTGTGACCTGATCATTCCTGCCGATATGACCGCTGAAATGCGGCGCAACATTGATGAAATGAGCCAAAGCGGCGAACCTGCCCCGTCGCAGGAGTATCAGCTCAAACGCAAAGACGGTTCTGATGTGATGGTTTTTACCAGCCATGCCGTTCTTGCTGAACCGGGCGAAGCACCGGAATTTTACTGCATTGATATCGACATCACCGAGCGCAAGAGAAACGAGACCCAGCTGAATAAGCTCAGCCAGGTGGTTGAGCAGAGTCCCGCTATGGTCATTATTACCGACCTGAACGGAGTGATCGAATACGTCAACCCGTTTTTTTCAAAGGTGACCGGTTACGCCGCCGGCGAAGTCATCGGTACCAATTTTCAAACCTTTCAGCTCAACGGTATGAAGGAAAACGAGTACCGACAGCTCTGGCAGCAACTTGAAGCGGGAGAAGACTGGCACGGAGAGGTACACAATATACGCAAAAACGGCAGCAACTATTGGGAACGCGTTCTGATCTCCCCCCTGCGCGACAGACAGGGAGAAATCTGCAACTATATCAGCATCAGAGAAGACATCAGTGCGCACAAGGCTTACGAGCAACAACTCCAACATCAAGCCACCCACGATGCCCTGACGGGCCTGGTGAACCGCTCATTGCTCAAGGACCGCATCACTCAGGCTGCCCATCAGGCGCAGCGCAACAGCAAAGCTGTGGCCCTGTTACTACTTGATCTGGATGGATTCAAGGTCATCAACGATACCCTTGGCCACAGCGTCGGTGACGAACTTCTCTGCGAGGCGGCATCCCGACTGACGGAAACCGTACGCGATACGGATACCGTCGCGCGCCTGGGTGGAGATGAGTTCGTGGTTATGCTGACTGAGATTACCAATCTTGAACGGGTTGCGGTGATTGCCGAAAAAATCCTCACATGCCTGAACAAACCCTTCCATCTTGCCGGGCGGCAACTTTCTCTGTCGGCGAGCATCGGCATCAGTCTTTGTCCAAAAGAAGCCTGTGACAGCGACAACCTCATCCGCTTCGCTGATATCGCCATGTACCAGGCTAAAAAGAAAAAGGGTTGTTTTTCTTTTTACTCGTCCGATATGAATCTTGACTTTCAGCACCCTATAAAGGAGCCGGGCCCATGACCGAATTGCGCAACTACCGCCGCATTCCGTTCCATACCATTGCAACGATCCATTGGGCTCAGGAGATAATTCCCTGTGAGTTGGTCGATCTCGCCCTGCGCGGAGCCCTGCTGCAGATCGATGATGAGGTGCCGATAGCGATTGGCGCGCACGCCCAGGTGGAAATTGAACTGGCCAACTCAGAACTGAAACTGACCTTTGGGATCAAGCTGATTCATCGTGATCAGAATCAGTACGGTTTCCTTTTTAGCGACGCCGATGACGAGTCGCTGGCCCACCTGCGCCGCCTGTTGGAGCTCAACCTCGGCGATGGCGAGCAGGTTGAGCGTGAGCTTGCCCACTGGCTCCAGCACCCCGATCATTAGCAGACAATCTTTCCAAATATCATTCTTTAGGAACTATTCAGCATTGTCCCTGGGCAGGATCAGGGTTCCTGTGACAAGGGTGGTTGTCTCCATGGACGGCGATAACAAGCGGTCACGGATGACGCAACCGGAAACCATCGCGTCCCTTGACACAGGATCCAAAGGTCCGGCGCTGAACAGATACATTATTCGTTCGTTTCACGCACTAATTGTGCTACCCAGCTTTCCAGACGTGACTCCGTCAACTCCGGCTGGTTGGTCACATCAAGGGGCAACCCGAGAAAGAAATCCCCTTCGATAGCTGCTGATTGATGGTAGTCATAATCCTCGTCGGGCCATTTGCCGATAATCTCCGCACCGGCAGCTTTTGCCACATCGTGCAGGACCCTGATCGCATCAACAAAAGCATCAGGATAACCAACCTGATCACCGATACCGAACAACGCCACCTTTTTGCCCTTGAGGTTGGCCTCACGCAAACACGCAAAGGCATCATTCCAGTCATCCTGCAGGCGATCCTGCTCATCGCACCAGCTTGACGAACCCAGGATCAACAGGTCACAGGATTCAAAATCGGCCCGGGTGGCTTGCGCCACCGGATATAGTTTTGCCGTACTGATCAATTGCGCCAGTTGCCCGGCCACTGCTGCCGTTTTGCCGGTGGTACTGCCATAAAATACGCCTATTTTCATTATTCATACTCCTTTTCCAAAGCATCATCTCATCAGTGGGAACAGTTTACCACAGGGCAACGGGAACAGGTGGGATCATCTTTCAGCACCACTCCCGGGTGGACAATCCGCAAACTCACAGGTTCGCCAAGGTTGAGGGTGCAATAGAAGGGAGACAGCACCTTGTAGATCTGACCACGAAATTCCACTTCGTAGAAACAGTCGGACCCCCGAAATTCACGATTGGTAATCCGCCCTTGTCCGGCAGGGTCACTGACGATCTCCAGATGTTCCGGGCGCACCGATACCCAGAAGGTTCCCGTTTTGGTGACCGTGGTGGTCATGGTGCCCAGCGGGGTTGTCGCAACATTGCCGTCCAGCTGCGCCTGCAACAGATTGGTGTGACCGAGGAATTCCGCCACCAAGGCATTTTCCGGCTGCTGGTAGATTTTTTCGGGGGTGTCAAGCTGACACAGTTGTCCTGCCGACATCATGCCGACCTGGTCGGCAAAGGTCAGGGCTTCGGCCTGATCATGGGTCACCAGAATAACGGTAACACCGGTCTCCTTGATGAGCTGACGCATCTCGTTGCGGGTGGTATTACGCAATGCCGCATCGAGATTGGAAAATGGCTCGTCCAACAACAACAGATCGGGCTCCGCAGCAAGGGTCCGGGCAAGGGCAACCCGTTGCTGCTGGCCACCGGAAAGCTGATGAGGATAGCGCTTTTCCAGTCCCTGCAGCGCCATCAGATCAAGCCATTTGCCGAGACGGCCCGGTCGCTCCCTGACAGGAATTAAACGCATACCGAACATAATATTATCCGCCACCTGCATATGAGGGAAAAGAGCGTAATCCTGAAAAACAATGCCGATTTTACGTTTTTGCGGGGCCAGGGTGGTTACCTTGCGGCCATGCAGATAGATCTCACCGGCATCGGGCGTCTCAAATCCCGCAATCATGCGCAAGGTAGTGGTCTTGCCGCAACCGCTTGGTCCCAGCAGCGCCAGGATATTTCCCTGATGCAAGGTGAAGGAAAGATTATCAACCACCGGATCCCCACTGCCAAAACTTTTGGTCAAGCCACTGACACGAATCTGTTCGAAGCGCTGGTTGTTAGCTATGTTGCCGGGTGGCATCTTCATAAGGCTTTCTCCCTGCGCAGGATCATCCCCACGGAAATTCCCGAAAAAAGAACAATAGCGGCAGCAAAGGGCGCTGCTTCAGCCATCATCCCTTCTACCGTGCGACTAAATACGGACACCGCCAGGGTATTAAAACCGGTCGGTGACAATAACAGGGTAATCGGCAGTTCCTTCATGCAGAACAGAAAAACCAGAACAATTCCGGCGATAAGCCCTCGCCGCAAGCGGGGAAACAAGACGTAATAAAAGGTTGCAATCGGCCCATAACCCAACGACCAGGATGCCTCCTCGAGATTCGGACGGGCCTGCAGAATAGCGCTGCGAATTGGCCCCATGGCCAGCACCAGGGTCGCGATGGTCCAGGCGATAATCAGCAGCGCAACCGTCTGGTAGAGAAAAAAGGCGGTTTGCAAGGCAAAAAAGACCATCGCCAGGGCCAGGGTCAAGGGTGGCAGAGCATAACCTATGTAAGCAGAGCGCTCCACCCAGACAACCACTGGGGATGGATAGCGTGACGCCAGATAACACAAGGGAAAAGCCAGAATAACGGCCAGCAGTGCCGCCGGCAACGCGGCGGATGCCGAAGAGACAAAGGTCCAGGGCACCTGTAGAAAAACACTGATATCCGGAGGCGCCAACACCAGCCAGTAGGCCAGCATCAATACCGGCAACAACACCGAAGAACCAAGAACAATAAGCAGGTAAATAATGGCCAGCGGCAGGGTTTTTTTCAGCCTACCGGGCTTAACCGGACGGATGGAGCCGCTACCGACACTCGCCAGTCGCCGGCGACGCAAAACAAAAATTTCCATGACGACAAAGCTCAAGGCCAATGCCAGCAGCATGATCGATAACCAGGCGGCATAAATACGATCGAAAGCTCCTGCGTATTGATTATAAATAGCAAAACTGAAGGCCTCGTAACGCATCAGGGCAATGGCGCCAAAATCTCCCATGACATAAAGCCCGACGACCAGATAACCGGCCAGCAATCCCGGTAGCAAATGGGGGAAAATGACTTTACGGATAATCTGGGTATTGGAATACCCGAGACTTCTGGCGCTTTCCTCCAGACTGCTGTCAAGCCCGAGCAGTGCCGCGCGCAGATTAAGGAATAAATACGGATAGGTATACAACGCCAGGGCAACAACCGCACCCCAATAACCCTGAATATTGGGAATCTGCACATCAAAAAGGCGGGCGGCCACACCGTAACGACCACCGATCCCCATCAGGGCATAGGCCATGACATAACCGGGGATGGCGAGAGGGACCACCGCCAGTACAGTGACCAGGCGGCGCCACGGCAGAGTGGTGCGGGTTACCAGCCAGGCCAAGGGGAAAGACAGGAAAGTTCCTATGGCAAGCACACCGCCGGTCAGCAACAGGGTATTGATCAGCAACTCCAGGTTGCGGCCGCTGAACACCAGGGTGACCAACTGCTGAGGTTCCGCCTGCATGGCTCGGGCAAAAAGGTAGACTAAAGGCACAAGCATGGCAGCAGCAACAATCAGTGCCGGCCACAGTAAACTTGGAGGTGCCTTACGTCCGCTTCCGAATATCCATTTTCGCATCAGTCCCTTTCGATGTTGCATCGCTTAATTGTATCCTGTCACGCATCGGCAGGACACCCCCTGACGGAATGTCCTGCCATTAAAGAAGATAACTATTCACCACCGTCCTTACACAGGGTCGGGGCTCCTGTGGCAAGGGTGTTTGTCGCCATGGACGGCGACAACAAGCGGTCAGGGATGACCCAACGGGAAACAATCGCGTTCCTTGACATAGGAGCCGAAGATCCGGGGCTGAACAGAATAACTGACGATACAGATGTTCAGAGTGCAACGATATATGCACTCCGGATACCTCTGTCTACAAGTGCCCGCTTTTACGCAAGAGATTGAGCGTCCCCTCAAGATCGGCAAGCTGATCAAGGTTGATCTTTGGTGCAGCCTGCAGCACCACCCTGGTATCGGTCAAGTCAGGGTTGCTGATGACGTTGGAGGTAACAGCATATTCATTAACAACCGTCGTGAAATATTGTTGTGTTGCCGGAGATAATAAGAAACGTACCAGCTGAACTGCAGCATCCTGTTGTTTGCTTGACTTAAGCACCGCAATACCGGCGACATTGACGAGGTTTCCGACGTCCCCATCTGCAAAAAACGTCTGGGCCACGGGATAATCCTTGTCGGTAGCGGTGAAACGCGGCAGATAGTAGTTATTTACCAGGGCAAAATCTGCCTCACCATCGGCAATACCGGCCACGGAAGTGGTATTATTACGGAAAATTTTCGGCTCATTAGCCTTGAGTCCTTCGAGCCATTCAAGGGTACGGGCATCGCCATGCAGAACCCGCATGGCTGTTACAAACGCCTGAAAGCTGCCGTTGGTCGGGGGTATCGCCACCCGTCCCCGGTATTCTGCTTGAGTCAGATCAAAGACGCTTTGCGGCAACTCCTCCGGCTTCACCCTGGTACTCGAATAGGCCACGACGCGAGCACGGCCACTGGTGGCAACCCACTGCCCGGTCGTACTGGTATAAATATCGGGCAGGCCGGCGTAAACAGCTTGCGGCAAGGTAACGAGCATCCCGGCATTAGCGAGGGCACCCATGGCCCCGGCATCCTGGCCCCAGAACAGATCGGCAGGCGAACGTTGCCCCTCTTCCTGAATCAACACCGCCAACTGGGCGGTATCACCGTAACGCACATTGACCTTGATCCCGGTATCGCGCTGAAACTGCTCGATAATCGGCTTGACAAAACTTTCACCACGACCGGAATAAACGGTCAGTTCCGTAGCCTGTGCCATTCCTGTCAATACCACCAGACAAACAGAAACAACAGAAACATAAAAGGCAATCAATCTCATTTTTTAATCTCCTTGTAGTTAAAATCAGAATTTTAACATTATATTGTTCGGCAAAATACTTTCAGAGACATGACATTCATTATCAATAAAAGCTAAAAAAAACTTAAAACATTAACAGCGCCTTGCCTCTAACCTACACGCCTCTTCTGCGAAATCATGGCGACAGCAAGTCGATTCTTCAAGAAAATGCTCCAGCAAACCGGGATCAGCAATATGTATCTGGCCACGCTGGTAGCTGATCCCATCCATCCGTACCAGCCGTTTCAGACTACGCGATAGGGTTTCGCGCGCCAGTCCCAGCTCCTGGGCGGTCAGGCCGATGGGGCGGAGATCCACCACCAAGGATTTGTGCTGAATGCAGCAGTGGGCGTTATCGAGTTTGTGTAACAAATAAGCCGCCAGTTTACTGTCGCTACCGGCACAACGCGACAAGGTGCGCAGGCTTCGTTCCTGTTCAACCTGCTGCGCCATCTGCTTGAGCAGGTTGCCGTAGAAACGGGCATCGCTCTGCAGCAGACAACGAAACCACTCCTGCGACCAGAATAAAATATGGGAACTAACGACGCTGACAACAAAGCTGTTGCAGTAACGACCGCTGAGAAGAGATGACAGACAAAAGAAATCGCCTGTCACATAACGCTGGATCAGACACTCCTGACCATCAGGAGAGATTCGCAACAGATGCATTTCTCCGCTCATAACAAAATGCAGGCGGGTTGACAGCTCATCGGTATCGATGCGTCCCAAACGTTTTTTGTAATCCCGGCTGCGGGCGGCGTCAGCGATCTGTTGACAAAAATCGTCACCCAACCCCTCTAATAAGGGAGCACGGCGCAAGCACGCCAGATATTTAACAGGTGTTTTCATGAAGCAAGCAGCAGCGCAGCCGGACCATCGTCAGCCACTCCGGCCATCATCCGCCGATTGATGGCCTGACGTTCTGCGCTAAAACGCTGATAGAGCCGCAAACTGCGCTGCGGCGGGCCATAAACCCGCCAGAGGCAACGCCCCGACCAGGGGCGACCCTTACCGGCAATAAAGCCTCTGACATCTTTAACCGGATAACCGAGAAACATGCCGATTTCATCGGGAGATTCCTTGATTTGACATAGCTGCTGTAAATGCGCCAGCGCGGTATCAAGGGTCAAAGGCTGCGGATAACCACACCCCGCCAGAAACGATTGCATGGTCCGACCGGAAAGACGTTTCGCCAGTAGCTCAGGGTGGTAGAATAACAGGGAGACCCCATCCTGATCAGAGCGCAGGGTGACCACCCGGATTGACGCCCCTTCCAGCACTTGCTCACTGTGTTTATGCCAGAGGTGGTGCATACAGCGACCACAGGGCAGGGTACGCTTAATGATGCGAATCAGATTAGCAGGCTTGACTCCGGCAATTACCTCGGCGGCGCTGCTGACAATAAAAACGGCAAGACATTCGCGCGGCGACGGGTAACAGTTAATCAGATCGACCCAGGTTAACTCCCGTTGTGACACTGCGGTTTTGAGGCAGCAAGACCCATGCTGAGCAATCAACGATGCTGAACCGTCAGGTGTCATGGTAGCAACACCTTTAACGTTTTTGATGTTCATTTTCATTAAACCCCTAAAGTAGTGCCTGAACTTCATCGCTAACAACTTGCATATGTAGCCGACCAGATGAAGATTCAACTCTTATGCATTTTGATTATGTCTTTCAAAAGTACAGTAAACCTTCTATTATTGCAAAGGTTTTCGGCGGACAATCCGCTATCCCCTGGCCGCAAAAGCAGCAGGATGTTGTCACCGGCAGTCTGACTCGACGCCACCGAGGATCATGTTATCTTATTTTTTCTGGCAACAGTTTCCTCCGTTAGCACAGTTGCAGCCGGATCCTTTTTTGGTCGCGGAAAATTGACGATAAAGATAAGCAGCAGCAGCAATCACGATAACCAGTACAACCAGAGCATCAAAACTTAACATGGTGAAATCTCCTCAACTATTCAGCTCCATCCCGGAGTTTATATCAGCAGGCGACTGCTCAGCTGGAACACCAGAACGGCAAGGGCAAAACCCAGGGCGGTATTAAAGATGGTAGAAAAGATCGCCCACCGCCACGACGATTCCTTCGCCATGGCGACAACGGTGACAAAGCAAGGGGCATAGATAAGCACGAAGACGATCAACGACAGGGCCGTCGCCCGACTCCAGCTCGGATCAGCGGCAATCTTGCTGGTCAGGGAACCGGTTGCTTCGGGATCGACTTCCCCCAGGGAGTAAGCCGTGCCGAGGGTCGAAACAACCACCTCTTTGGCGGCAAAGCCACCCACCAGCGCGATATTGGTGCGCCAGTCGAATCCGGCCCATAGGCTGATCGGTTCAAAAAAGCTGCCGACCCGGCCGGCCAGGGAATGTTGCAAGGTCGCCTGGGCTTGACGATTGTCAATCTCGATCATCTGCATGTCGCGCTCTTCCTGGTTGAGGACAGCAGTCATGGCCGCCTCGCGCTCAAGCGCAAACCCATCGGCCGCTTCATCCGGCAGGCCGGGAAAGGTCATCGCCGCCCAGAGCAAAATAGACACCGCAAGAATAATGGTTCCGGCCTTTTTGATATATTGCCAGACCCGCTCCCAGGTATGGATCAGAACGCCCTGCAGGGTCGGCAGACGATAAGGAGGCAACTCCATGACGAAAGGAGTCGGTTCTCCTCTGATCAGGGTCGAACGCAAAAACCACGACACCAGCAGCGCCATCATCCAGGCGAACAGGGTGATCAGGAACATGATCTGGGCCTCGTTGTCACTGAAGAAGGCCGCGATCAGCAACAGAAAGACCGGAAGTTTAGCGCCGCAAGGCATGAATGGTGCGGTAATCAGGGTGGCCAGTTTTTCCTTGGGACTGCGCAAAGTGCGGGTTGCCATGACGCCGGGAACCGCGCAGCCACCCATGATGCCGCCGGAGATGATAAAAGGCATCGCCGAGCAGCCGTGCAGACCGAAAATCCGCAGCACCCGGTCCAGCATATAGGCCACTCGCGCCATGTAACCGGAATCTTCCAGAAAAGAAATGAGCAGGAACATGACGGCGATCAACGGCACGAAACCCATCACCCCACCGACCCCGTCAATGATACCGGAAACCACCAGAGACTGAACCAGGCCCTCAGGGATAATGGCCGTCACACGGTCACCAAGCCAGCCGAAGAAACCTTCCAGCCAGCCCATCGGGATCTCACCCAGGGTAAAGGTAATCTGGAACATCCCATAAAGGATGCCCAGCATAATAATCGGCCCCAGCATACGGTTGGTCAACACACTGTCGATGCGGGTCGACTGATCGATGCGTTCGTGGTGAGAGGGCTGATGAATGAGAACATCCTGACGCAAAATTGAACTGATCAGTCCGTAGCGATAATCAGCAATCAATCCTTCCGGAGTGGTATTGAGGGTTTTCCGACAGTGTTCAGTGGTTTTTTCTACGATGTCTTCGAGCTCCTGTGCCAGTCCGCCGTGCCGGCGACCGGCGACCAGGATTTCTTCGTCGCGCTCGAGATACTTAAGAGCGGTCCAGCGGGCCGGATAACGATCGGTCAAAAAACCGGCATCTTCAATTTTTTCGACCATCGCTGCCAACGCCAGGTCAAGATCAGATCCGTAGGAGAGCTCCAGCGGTTCCCACCTGCCACCACTTTTCATCCGTGGGTGGTCCAGCGCCGCCTGAATGGCTGCCTGTTTGCCCTGGCCTGAACGTGCCACGGTTTCAACGACCGGACACTGCAACAGAGACGACAATTTGCGGCCATCAATGCGTAATCCTTGTTTATTCGCTTCATCCATCATGTTCAGCGCCAGAACAACCGGAATACCGATTTCAAGAAACTGCACTGCCAGGTAGAGGTGCCGCTCCAGCCGGGTCGCGTCCAAAATGTCGATAACGATATCCGGGCGTTCATCGATAATCACCTGGCGCGCTACCAGTTCTTCCTGGGAATAGGAAGACAGTGAATAGCAGCCGGGGAGGTCAACAACCTTGACCCTGGTCTCATTCTGATTGAGGTACCCTTCCTTGCGTTCAACCGTAATGCCCGGATAATTTCCAACCCGCTGACGTGCTCCGGTAAGGGCATTGAACAGGGTCGTTTTGCCGGAGTTGGGATTGCCTGCTAGAGCTATTGTGGTGGTATTAGTCATGACGTTCCTCCATCGCCTCAACCATAACGCAATCGGCTTCATTGTTGCGCAGGGTCAGGGTAAAATCGCGCAACCGCAAGGCAACAGGATCTTTCAGGGGCGCCCGGCCGACGATCCTGATTTCAGTTCCGGGAACCAGTCCCATATCACGCAACCGGCGACTGGTTTCGCCGGTTGCAGTAATCGCAGTAATACGGGCTTTCTGGTTGACCAGTAATTTTCTGAGCGAATGTTCCATATGTTCATCCTTTATGGTGATCAGCAGCAGTTAAGCCCCTGTCGTGAACCGCTATTGCTTGAGTGCGTCAGGTACACAAAATATGATCGGGCTGACATTTTTAACAGGTGGCAATATAGCTGCGCTCAATCCGTAAATCTGTGACATATGTCACAAAAGAAAAAGAAAATGATATTGATGATCAAAATAAACAGTCTGCGACATTGACCCGGTCAACCCCATGTGCCACGCTGCTATGGTAATTTCAACCATGAACCTGCGAGATTTTGACCATGTCCGCACCACTACCAGGCAACACCAACTGCATCGCCGGGCAAATCTGCTATCGCCATGATTTCGGTCACGGTAAAAAGAGTAAAGCCGAACGCCGCACCCTGATTGCCACAATACTGACCCTGGTGACCATGATCGCTGAGATTCTCGGCGGCTGGTTAACCGGTTCCATGGCGTTGCTGGCTGACGGGGTCCACATGGGGGGACATACCGTTGCTCTGGGACTGGCGGCCGGAGCCTACTATCTGACCCGTCACCACGCCAAAAATCGCCGTTTGAGTCTTGGCAGCGGCAAAATTGGTGACCTGGCGGCCTACACCAGCGCCCTGCTGCTTGGGCTGTCGGTGATCTGGCTGGTATATGAGTCGATCGAGCGCCTGCTTAATCCCACTGCTCTTCTTGCCCGCGAAGCACTGCTGGTGGCGGTCATCGGCCTGATCATCAACCTGCTGTGTGCCTGGCTGCTGGCGGGGAGTAGCAACCATCACCACGATCACGGCCATGACCACGATCATCAGCATCACGATCACAATCTGCGCGCCGCCCTGGTTCACGTAATTGCCGACGCGGTTACCTCGGTCGCTGCGATCCTCGGCTTGATTGCCGCCTGGGCCTGGGGCTGGAACTGGCTGGACCCCCTCATCGCCCTGGTGGCCTCGGTGGTGATTCTGCGCTGGGCGCTCGGGCTGCTGCGCCAGACCGGTGCGATCCTGCTGGATGCGGAAGCACCAGAAGCTATGCGCGATCAGGTACGAAGACGGCTGGAAGCGGTCCCTGACAGCGAGGTTGTCGACCTGCACCTGTGGTCAGTTGGTCAGAACAGCTGGATTCTGGTAGCAGGCGTGGTTTGCCACGGCGAGGCGACACCGGAAGACTACAAGAACAGTCTCGACGACATGCCCCAGATCCACCATCCGGTCATCGAAGTGATACTCTGCCGCGAATGTGATCCTGCACAAATGCACACACACCAACCCGGAAATTCGCTATAGTGTGAAGTTGTCATTGGCGCTATGCTGACAATGATATCTAGGGTTTTTTAACTGCAACAAGGATTTTCACCCTCATGCGAATTCCCGGGTTCAATCAGCAGGGCAGAGTTCTGCTGCCTGCCATCGGCATCCTGTTGCTGATCAGCGCCGTCGCTGGTGGCTGGTACTATCTGGCTACGCAGAAGGAGAACCCTGCTCCGCCCACCCTTGCAACCGTCCAACGCGGTTCAATCGAAGATCTGGTCACCGCTACCGGAGTTCTGCAACCACGGGATTATGTCGATGTCGGTGCCCAGGTATCCGGGCAGCTGGACCGGATTCACGTTGAGGTCGGTGATCAGGTGAAAAGCGGCGACCTGCTGGCCGAGATCGATCCGACCCTGTTTATGGCCAAGGTTGATGCCAGCCGCGCCCAGTTGCGTTATCAGCGCGCGCTGCTCAATGATCGCCAGGCACAGCTCGAGCTGGCCCGGATCCAGCACCAGCGCCAGCAGAACCTCCTCGCCGTGCAAGCCACCACGGAAGAAAACGCTCAGAACGCTGCTGCCGCATATCAGTCGGCTAAAGCACAAATCGAGATGCTGATGGCGCAGATCGAGCAGAATGAGTCCAGTCTGCGCGCTGACGAGGCCAACTTAAGCTATGCACAGATTTATGCGCCGATGGATGGTACGGTAGTTTCCATCAGCGCCCGTCAGGGGCAGACGATCAATGCCAGCCAGCAGGCGCCGGTGTTGATGCAGATTGCCGACCTGGCGACCATGACCGTCAGGACCCGGGTCTCCGAGGCTGATATCGCCCGCTTGCAGGTCGGTATGGAGGCCTACTTTACCACCCTTGGCGGTCGCAACCAGCGCTGGTACGGCACCCTCTACCGGATTGAACCAACCCCGACAGTAGAAAATAATGTAGTACTTTACAGCGCTCTCTTTGACGTCGACAACAGCAACCGCAACCTGTTGCCACAAATGACCGCCCAGGTATTTTTTGTCATCGCTGCCGCTGAAAACACCCTGCTGCTGCCGATTTCTGTGCTGACTGAACAACGCGTTCCCCAATCATCCACGGATGCCGACGGCACCCCGGCAACAGTGATGGTGCTTGATCACAGCGGCAACCTGGTGCAGCGCCCGATCAGGGTCGGCATCAGTAACCGCATTCAGATTGAGATTCTGGAAGGGCTCAGCGAAGGTGACGAGGTCGTCTCCTCAGTGGCAGGCGGCAGTGGCAGCCAGGCGCGGCCACCCATGGGCATGCGGATGCGTTGATGGTGGCCATGAATCAACCCTTGATTGAACTGCGCAACGTCACCAAAACCTACTACCGTGGTGAACTGGCGACCAAGGTGCTGCATGGTATTGATCTGCAGATCTATCCGGGCGAGTTTATCGCCATCATGGGCGCCTCCGGTTCCGGTAAAACCACTCTGATGAACCTGCTCGGCTGCCTGGATCGACCGTCTAGCGGGGATTACCTGTTCAAGGGGCAGAATGTTGCGATGCTGGGAAAAGACGAGCTGGCACGTCTGCGCCGTGAAGAATTCGGCTTTGTATTTCAGAGCTACCACCTGATTGCTACTGCCACTGCGCTGGAGAATACCGAGGTCCCCTCGATTTATGCCGGGGTCCCCCATGCGCTGCGGCGGGCTCGGGCAACCGAATTGCTGACCGGCCTGGGGCTGGCTGAGCGCCTCACCTACCGACCGACCCAGCTGTCAGGTGGGCAACAGCAGCGGGTATCCATCGCCCGGGCACTGATGAACGGCGGGCGCATTATCCTGGCCGATGAACCGACGGGAGCGCTGGACAGCCACAGTGGCGCCGAAGTGATGAAGCTGCTGAGCGACCTGGCACACCGTGGTCACACGGTGATTCTGATTACCCATGAACAGGAGGTTGCCGACCATGCCGACCGCATTATCGAGATCCGCGACGGCCTGATTGTCGCCACTACCGGCTCAACCCCGACTGTCGCCGAGCCCTTTGAACCAGCGCATCCGCCGGTGGTGAATTCCTATCCGGCAGAATTGTTCGAAGCCACCCGGACTGCTGTTCGTTCTTTGCGCAGCAATATTTTCCGCACGATTCTGACCCTGCTCGGGATTGTCATTGGCGTAGCCTCGGTCATCACCATGCTTGCCATTGGTGACGGCGCCAAACAGGCAGTGGTGGATCGAATCAGCGTCCTCGGCAGTAATCTGCTGATGGTCCGGCCCGGCGCTCCCAACCTGCGCGGATTCAGCGGTGTCGCCACCCTGGTACCGGAAGACGCCGCAGCTGCCCGCGATCTCCCCAATGTTCTGGCCGCCATCCCGGAACAAAGCAGCGCGATCACCGTGCGAGCCGGAGAATTTGATCATCGGACCAGCCTCAACAGCACCTCCAGTGATTTTGTTATCGCCCGCAACTGGAAGCCGGCCAGTGGCACCTTTTTTACTGCAGCTGATGAGCGCAATTACGCCACCGTTGCGGTTCTCGGCCAGACCGTCGCCCGCGCCCTGTTCCCCGTCAGCGAGCCGCTGGGCAAGTACCTGCTGATCAACAATATCCCTTTTCAGATCATCGGTACCATGGCCCCCATGGGCGCCGGCATGGGGGGTAGCGATCAGGATGACGTGGTCTTCGTCCCCTACACCACCGGTAGCCTGCGCCTGACCGGCCAGCGTCATCTGCGCAACATTACCGTTGCCGTCGAAGATGTCGCGCGCGTCGATGAAACCCAGGAGCAGCTGCAACAACTGCTGCTGCTGCGTCACGGCGGTATCGAGGATTTCCAGATCCGCAACATGGCCTCGATCATCGACAGTATCACCGAAACCCAGAATACCCTGACCATTCTGCTCGGTTCTATTGCGGCCATCTCACTTTTGGTCGGCGGCATTGGGGTGATGAATATCATGCTCGTCAGTGTCACCGAACGGACCAGGGAAATCGGCATCCGCATGGCCACCGGAGCGCGGATGCGTAACATTCAACAGCAGTTTCTGATTGAGGCCCTGGTGGTTACGGCGCTGGGAGGTGTCATCGGCGTCATCGCCGGTCTCGGCACCGCCGCCATCATTGCGATTTTTGACACGCCGATTCAATATTCGCTGGCTCCGGTCTTTCTGGCTTTTGGCTGCGCTTTTGTTACCGGCCTGGTGTTCGGTTATTTCCCCGCGCGCAAAGCTGCCCGTCTCGACCCGGTAGTGGCGCTGGCGTCGGATTAGGTGAGGTTTTAATGAAGTCGTTATATCCCCTCATCATAGTCATCCTGGCGACACTGCTGGCTGGCTGTGCCGCGCCGGTTACCCAGCAATCGCCTGAATTTGTCCCGCCACCAACCTGGGATGAGGCAACCGCCCCTGACTCATACCCTCCGGAAAAGCAATGGTGGCAGGGGTTCAATTCGGCTGAACTGGAAGAACTGGTCACTGAAACCCTTGCCGGCAGTCCCGATATCCGCATCGCCACCGAACGGGTCATCCAGGCGGAGATCGCTTTGCGCAACAGTCGTTCTTCGTTGTTTCCCACCTTAAATCTTAACGCCACCACCGACGTCGGTCGCACCCTGACCAGTGACGGTAACACAACGAGAACTGAACGTTCCGGCGCCGGACTCGGTATTAATTACGAGATCGATGTCTGGGGGAGCAACATCGCCGCCTGGCAGGGCCAAAAGGCCTCTTTTGCCGCCGGCAGACACGATTATGAAGCCACCCGTCTGTCCCTGGTTGCCGGCGTTGCCAATGCTTATTGGCAGATTCTGGCGCTCCGCGATCGCCTGGCCATCGCCCGCCGGAATCTGGAAATCGCCGAGCGGTTATTTGCCATCGTTGAAGCCCGCCACCGCTATGGGGCAGCCAGCGCCCTTGATCTGAGTCGCCAACGCACCACGGTGATGGTACAGCGCGACGCCCTGCTGCCCCTGGAAATGCAGGAACGCCAGAACCTGCGTGCCCTGGCGCTGCTGGTTGGCAGGATTCCACAGGGGTTTGACATCTCAGGAAGAGGCCTGGATGAGGTCCTCGTGCCCACGGTGACCCCGGTTTTGCCCGCTGAACTACTGCTGCGCCGCCCGGATATCGCCGCTTCTGAAGAGCGCCTGATCGCCGCCGCTGCCAATATCAACATCGCGCGCGCCACCCTGTTTCCCCTCAAACTCAATCTCGGTTTAGCGAGTCTGCTGTCGAGCAGTGAGCTTGCCTTTTCAGGACTGGGCAGCCCGGTGCACTCAGCTGATGCCATTGTCTCCCTGACCCGCGCTCTGTTTGACGGTGGCCGGCTGCGAGGTCAGGTTGCCGCCCGGGAATCAGAGCAGCGGGCGCTGGTTGAAAACTGGCGCAAGGTGGTACTTAATGCCCTCAAAGAGGTCGATGATGCCCTGGCGGCCATACATCGCAGCCAGATCCAGGAGCAGACTCAACGCGCCATCCGCGATGAAACCGCTCGCTCACTGGAATTATCAGAACTGCGCTATAAAGAGGGCAGTGACGGCCTGACCACCCTGCTTGATGCCCAGCGCAGCCTGTTTGCGGTTGAGGACCAGCTGATTCAGCAGAAGCTTTCACGTCTGAGCGCCGCCGTCGATCTCTATAAAGCCCTGGGCGGCGGCTGGCACCTGGATCGCTGAATTCACTGTACTTTCCTCCTCCTTTTCTGCTAGAGCAAAGGGTAGACACTGAACCGTTCATCTCCTGTGAAGCAGAAACATGATGCCCCAACGTCGCTATCTGGAATTTATTCCCATCATCCTGACCTCGGTGCTGGCCCTGTCGACCCTGTACGCACACCAACCCCTGCTCCCGGCCTTGCAGCTGGAGTTCGGGGTCAGCCGTGAAGCGGCAGCGGCACTGACCACCGTCACCTTCATTCCTCTGGCCCTGGCACCTCTGGTCTACGGTTATCTGCTGGAAACGGTTTCGCCGATCCGCATTCTGAAACTGGCGGTACCCTTGCTCGCTCTCTCCGCCCTGTTCTTTGCCATTGCCACCAGCTACCCTCAGCTGTTTGTTATCCGGCTGCTTCAAGGCTTGCTGATCCCGGCGCTGCTGACCTCCCTGATGACCTGGCTGTCGGCCCGGTCCAGTGCTGAAAACCTGCAGCGCACCATGGCGTTGTATATCGCTGCCACGATCTTCGGTGGTTTCGCCGGACGCGCAATGTCGGGCCTGATTGCCAACATCTTTGGCTGGCGCTTCAGTTTTGTTGCCCTGGCCTTAAGCCTTGTGATTGCCTTTGCCCTGTTGACCCGACTCAAGCCCGCCAGCGGCACCAGGTTTGTTCGCCCGCATCCGCAGGCCGTGCTGGAGGTTCTGCGTAAGCCTAATTTTCTTCCCCTCTACCTGGGAGTCTTCTGTCTGTTTCTGGTCTTTTCGGCGGTCATGAATTTTATCCCCTTCCGCCTGACGGATTTAAGTGACCAGGCCGATTCCATGCGTATCGGCCTGATGTATGCCGGCTACATGATGGGCATCGTCACCTCTTTAGGTGCGCCCTGGTTTATCCGTCATCTGGGAGGGGAAGTTCGGACGATCCGTACCGGGCTGATTGTCCTGGGCGGTATTCTTGCTGCCCTTGCCACCCCTTTCGTTGGCGTTCTGTTTGCTGCCATGTTCCTATTCTGCGGCGCCATGTTTCTGGTTCACACTACCGCCTCAGGGCTTGTCAACCAGATGGCGGGGAGTCATCATCGGGGACTGACCAATGGCCTCTATGTCGCCTTTTATTACGCCGGGGGCAGCATCGGCTCCTTTGCCCCGGGAATAGTTTACCAACAATTCGGCTGGAATATGTTTCTGCTGCTGCTGGCGCTGATCTGCCTTATCGGTTATGGATGCTGTCGACAGATTTCTCTTCCTGCAGTTACAGCTTCGCGCCCAGGAGATCAGTGACCCATGTTGCAACCCGGCTACTACTATCAGCTCACCGTTACCCGGATGACCCCCGAAGGAGCCTGGCTGGATACAGCAGGGACAGAAATCCTCCTGCCTTCCCGCGAATGTCCGACGAATCTCCGGAACGGCGAGAAGCTGACGGTGTTCCTCTATCTGGACCGCCATCAGAACCTGTGTGCGACGGGTCACAAACCGCTGGCGCAGGTCGGAGAGTTTGCCCTGCTGACAGTAAAAAGCACCGCTCCTCAGGGGGCATTTCTTGATTGGGGTCTCGCCAAGGATCTCCTTGTCCCGCGCGCGGAGCAGCTTGAACCGATGCAGGCTGGCCGCCACTACCTGGTACGCATCTGTCACGATGACCAGCAACGTCCCATTGCTTCGGCGCGGCTGGAAAAATATCTGCGCGAGGAAAACTGTGACTTAAGCCAGGGGGACACGGTTGATCTGATCGTCTGGCAGTTTACCGATCTCGGCGCCAAAGTGATTGTCAATCATCTTTATACCGGTGTGATCTACACTGATGACCTTCTGCCCGGGCTAAAGCGCGGCGATAAACGTACCGGGTATGTAGCTAAAATTCGTGATGACGGCAAACTCGACATCAGCCTGCAGCCGGCAGGAGCCGCCGGAATTGATGCCGCCAAGGGTATTATACTCCGGCAATTGGAGCAGCAGGAATATCTTCCCCTGAGCGACGCAAGCCCGCCCGAAATGATCCGCAGTCAGCTCGGGATCAGCAAAAAATTGTTCAAAAAAGCTGTTGGCGGCCTTTACAAAGAGGGAAAGATAGCCCTGACGCCGGAAGGCATTCGCCTTAGCTGAAGCCGTTACCACATCCAGATGATCTGTTTACCTGCTTTTGTATCTCCACAATCCCGCATTAAAAACGAGCTTTTATTCTTGACAACATCACTGAAGATTTTTATAGTCTCTATAATTCAATGACGGAGGTACAACAGATGAAATTATCCACCAAAAGCCGCTATGGCGTTCGCGCTTTGTTTGACATGGCCTACCACGCCGGCTCCATGCCGGCCCAGATCAAGGATATTTCCCGGCGTCAGAATATTTCGCCGCGCTACCTGGAACAGATATTTCAGGACTTGAAAAAAGGCGGGCTGCTCAAGAGTCGCCGCGGTCCCCAGGGCGGCTACAGCCTGGCGAAACCCCCGGAAAAAATTACCGTGAAAGAGATCGTTCTCGCTGCAGAGGGTGAACTGCTACTGGTTAATTGTGTCAAGGGGCGGCGCAAGGATGGCGAATCTGAACCCTGCTGTGAATTTGACAACCAGTGCCTGACCCAGCATATCTGGGCCGAGGGCAGCAAGATCCTTGGTGACTATTTCGACTCCATCACCCTCAAGGACATGTGTGACCAGGGGCAGCAGATGGGTCTGGAAAAGGAACTTGACCACCGCTTTATGTACTTTATCTGATTCTGGCAATGTCCCTGGCAAGCAAGTATCAGAACCTGCAGAGGAATCTGACAGAATTGACCCGGGTCGCCATCGCTTTCTCCGGAGGGGTTGATTCTACCCTGCTCCTTAAGGTCGCCTGCGACCTTCTCGGCCCGCAACAGGTTCTGGCACTGACTTCTACCTCACCTGTTTTTCCACGGCACGAAACGGATTGGTGTGAGGACTTCACCCGCCAGTTGGGAGTCAGGCATATCCTCTTTCGCGGCGACGAACTGGAGCTTACCGAATTTGTAGAAAATGGCCCGCAACGCTGTTTCCACTGCAAACTTAATCTCTATCAGCATTTTCTCGCTATCACTAAAGAGCAAGGGTATGTCTTTCTGCTGGATGGATCAAACCTGGACGATCTCAAGGATTATCGTCCCGGACGTGAAGCAGTTACCCGGTTAGGTATTCGCATCCCTCTGGTTGATGCCGGCCTGAACAAAAATGACATCAGGGCATTAAGCCGCCAACTGGGACTTCCGACCTGGAACAAGCCGGCGTTCGCGTGCCTGGCGACGCGTTTTCCCTATGGCACGCCGATTACCAGGGAAAAGCTCGAGCAGATCGGCAACTGTGAAAGCTGGCTTCATCAGCAGGGGTTCTCCACCTATCGGGTGAGAACTCATGACAACCTGGCACGCATCGAAATTGCCCCTGAAGAGATGCCGCGGTTGCTCGATACGAGCCTGAAGGAAGAACTGATCCTTATCTGCAAAGCCAATGGTTTCACTTATGTTACCCTTGATTTACAGGGTTTTCGCAGTGGCAGCATGAATGAGAACCTGACGTAAAAGCGCAAGAAACCGGAGGCTGGATAACCCCCGAGCAGCGGAAACCGACCACCTATTTCTTCCTCACTGTCGATAAGGAGAGCCCATGCCGAAAGCCAGCGCATTATTTGCCGTCTGTTTTGTTGCCGGCCTGTTGGGAGCCCTGTTCAGCAGTTTGTTTTTATGGCTCGGCGGACAGTGGGGCATCATCCATTTACTTGGTATCAATTCCTCCCGCAGCATCGCCCTGCCGGCATTATATGCCCCGCTGTTTGCTGGTGGCCTGTGGGGACTGCTGTATTTTTTTACCGTGGCGTCACCACGCAGCAGACGCTACTGGATTCGCAAAAGCCTATGGGTTGCCATGGTTCCTGCTCTGGTCGATATTGTCTATATCTACCCGCAGCTACAGAATCAGGGCATCGGCGGCATTAATCTCGGCTTGCTGATGCCGGGACTTATCATCGTAAGCTGGCTGATCTGGGGGCTGTTTACCGGCTTTTTTGCCCGGCTGCTGTGGGGGCGTTAGTGCCTGGGCGCATTCTTGTCGCCCTGCTGCTGCTGGTCCAGCTGGGTGCCTGCCAGCAGGTCGAAGCGGTTTCCGGGCGGGTAACCTGGGTTCATGACGGCGATACCATTGAGGTAGAAAACATTGGCCGCGTCCGGCTGCTGGGAATTGACTGTCCCGAAACAGAAGCGTCAAATCGTGATCGGTTCTACCAGCATCAACTAAAAATCAAGCCACCCATGTTACGAAAGACGGCACGGCAGGCCACCGACTTTGTGATGCGCTACACCCGTGATCAAACTGTCAGCCTGGCATTTGATCGTGACCGGAAAGATTCTCACGGACGAACCCTGGCTTACGTCTACCTCCCTGATGGACGTCTGCTTAATCAGCTGCTAATCGAAGAAGGGCTGGCGGCGGTGTATCGTCGGGCCGAATTTGAATTAAAGGATCAGTTTCTGGTGGCAGAGGCTAAAGCTCGCAACCACAAGCGTGGGCTGTGGCGTTAGAATCGGGCATCCCTCAGCCTTCTCACCGTGTTTAGCTCCTGACCCGCTAAAATCTTTTGCGACTTTTTTTGGTTACAGGCTGCTACCCTCTTTGTCCAGCGGTCAGATAGGCGTAAATCAGCTCTTCGAGGGAAAGCTCGGCAGGTTTGGTTTTTTTGAATTTGTCGATGCTCGGTTCAGCCACAATCGCGGCGGGACTCTGTCGCTCTGGTGCAGCCGAAGCCATTTCATCTGCGTTTTCACTAATTTTCTCAATCGTTTGCACATCAGGTTTAGCACTCTCTTGTGCTTTTACCTGTGCCGGTTCCAGGGCGATTCCGAGCTCTGCAATGCGTTGATCAAACTCTCCCCGGGTCAAGCTGCGCAGCATTCCCTTATGCTGCTCCTTGGCCAATTCCTCAACCACCTTTTCGAGATGATCAACCTTGATAATATCGGCGTAAACGGTCTTTTTGGATGAGATAATGGTGCCACCCAAATACAGTAAGGTCACCAGTTGCGGGCGTATCGGGCCGCTGTCTTCGGTCTGCACGTGGAAGGTTTTTCCACGGTAACTGACATTGTGATTATAACCGACTATCATCCCGGCTCCTCGATTTGCTGCAGTTCTCAAGTTTGTCTGTTTATACTGCAACCTCAGGCTGCTGAGCAAGAAGAAGCCGGCAGGGGGGAACTGTTCGGAAACAATTCATCGCCACAATAGCGCTTTTCGAACTGGAAAACCACTCAGTTAGCATCCTTGGTAGCTTCTTCTATCAGTCGTTCAATCTCGCGATAGTCCTTTTCATCACGGCTTGGCTGGTTATCCCCGTCAGTGATCCGAGGGGGCTGGGTCAAAGCGTAATCAACATAGACCGGATGATCTATGCGCACATGCCCTTTCAGCGTCTGACGCACCTCACCCTCCACCAGAATCTGCATTTGCCGCAGGTAAGGGAAACTTTCACTTAAACTGTTGATCAGACTATAGATTGACAGAAGCTCGGACATGCTGCCGCCAGGATGATGATCCACTAGATGGCGTGAAAAATTGATCCGTACCAGATCATTTTCCAGCTCCACCCCTTCGATCCGTGTCGTCGGCGGCAGAATCGGCACATTGTCCCCCCCGGGTCCGTTGATCAGCTCTTCGAGCAGAGCGCGAACACAGTCACGGTCATCATCACACCCGGTGATGACGGCAGTCTCCCTGGCCAGATAGCGCCCCTGGGGTTCGGCAAAATACAGGGTGACTTCCCGCTCTGCCGGGGCTTCCTCGATAAATTCGGGGATCTGTGCCACTTCATCCCTGGAAGCCTGAAAAAACCAGCCAAGAATATACCCCAGGGCAATGCCAATAATCAGCACCCCAGCCAGGATAAAAAATACTCGTTTCATAAATCGTCCTTCCCAGTTTGCTCGCCTTAACCGATTTCGACCTGAACAACACGCCCCAATTCCGTGCCCAAAAAGGCCTTGCCTACCCGCTCAAAACGGGTTGGCACATCGGTCACATAAAACTCGCGGCGGCCACCGCTGTCGGGATTTTCAAGCCCCTGCTGACAAAATAACTGCTGAACGGTTTTGGCGGTCTCTTCGGCTGAATCGACCAGCAGAACGTCAGCGCCGAAGATACCGCGCAGGGTATTACGTAACAGCGGGTAATGGGTGCAACCAAGAACCAGCGTGTCGATCTGGGCTGCAAGCAGTGGCTGCAGATATTCAAGGGCAGTGAGCCGGGTAATTTCGTGTTCAGCCCATCCCTCCTCGGCCAGGGGAACAAACAGCGGACACGCGATGGAAAAGATCCGGGCGTCGGGGACAAGGGCGCTGATGGCCTGTGGGTAGCGGCCACTGTTAATGGTACCCTCGGTACCGATGACGCCGATGCGGCGGTTACGGCTGGCACGCGCGCGCCGTGCACCAGGCTCAATGACACCGATAACCGGCAGTTGGAAGCGCTCGCGCAGCTGCTCAAGCGCCACTGCTGATGCGGTGTTACAGGCAACCACCAGCAGCTTTACGCCGCGATCAACAAGAAATTCAGCGGCCTCCAGCGCATAGCGCTGAACCGTCTTGACGCTTTTGGTGCCGTAAGGAACCCGTGCCGTATCACCCAAATATATGAGGTTTTCGCGCGGCAGCAGGTCAGCTATCTCTTTAAAAACCGTCAGACCACCAACCCCGGAATCAAATATACCTATCGCCTTACCCAGCACCATCGTCTCCACAGTAAAAATTTTCGAAAAAATAGCGCCTTCCAGGGCCCTGACGTGACGGGTTATCGTAGAGAAGCAGGTAATCAAAGTCAAGCGGACGCACACCGTCCGATGGTGAGATTAATCCTTTTTCGCGCAGCTGCGATCTGCTAGTATGAGCGGGCTTTTCAGCAATTCTCATGGAGGAATCTATGAACTGGGGATCGACCGCTGATTTTTTTGAAAAATTTCGTACGGATCGGCTCATTGAGCAACTCAACGCCTGGAACGTAGGCGAACTGCACAGCAGTCCCTGGTTCATCGGCATTTTTATTGCTGTCATCCTCATTACCTATATGATCGGCTGGCGCGCCGTTACTGCCGTTGTCGCGGGCCTCGGTGGCTTTATCCTCACCATCTCTTTGACATTGGCCAAAGGTACCGGCACCGAAGGTCTTGAAGGGGGCGGTCTTTATATTATTGTCATTGGCGGTGCAGTCGCGGTGATGTTGTTTATTTATTTGCTGTTTATTAAAACGGAATGACAACGACCAAAGCGTTTTTGTTTTATCGGCCTTGAAATCGGAGTTAAACAATGAAAAAACGAGATATTTTTCTTCTACTTGGAGCGATAGCCATCGTCACTTTTTTGTGGATGGCCCCGGAAGAGACCACAGCTCCCGTTCCGCGTGACGAAACCCATGAACCTTTTTATGAGATCGCGGCAAAAGAAGGACGAAAGGCGGCAGAAGCTTCCTGCACTGATTGTCACAACAACGAGGTGGTTCCCTTTTCAGAGAACCACCCCACCACCTTCCGTTGCCTGTTCTGTCATAAACTGCAGTAATGTTCCTGCCGGAGCTTCCCGAGAGGGACCAGCTAGATTCCACGCACCTGCACCTGCTGAACATATTCTTGCGCTCTGGTAGCGAATTCCCGTAGTTGCTCTGGTGGGTATTTTTCCAGCCTCTGCCAGTCGGCGTCCATGGCATGCTCGGCAACATACTGCTGCAGTACCCACAGGGGCGCACCGCGCAACAGATCTCCGATGTCATCGATGTCCTGCCGGGTTACCAACTCAGGGATGCAGGTCGTGCGATATTCAACCTCAATCGCAACGTGACGCAGCAAATCGACGGTTGCGATGAGACCGGCGGGATCAACTGCGACGCTGTGCAGCTCGGAATAGCGCTCAGGGGACGTTTTGATATCAATGGCAATATAGTCGAGCAGATGATGTTCGAGCAGGTTGGCAATGGCGTCGGGCAACAGACCGTTGGTGTCGAGCTTGACCTGCAGATCCAGTCTTTTAAGCTCGGTTAAAAATGCTGGCAGACCGGCTTCGATGGTCGGTTCTCCGCCCGATATCACAACCCCATCGATAAAGTTCCTGCGTGCCTTGAGATCTGCCAGCAACTCGTCTAGAGGGATATCCGGGTAGTCATCTGGATTTTGAACCAGCCCGCCATTATGACAAAAGGGGCAGGTCAGGTTACAACCACCGGTAAACACCAGGGAGGCCACCCGCCCGGGAAAATCCAGCAGGCTGGTGCCCTGGAACCCTTTAACAGAAATCGGCTTCAGCGCTTTAACTCGGTTGGTGCGACAATATATTCAGAGCGATCCTTGAACTCTTCCTTTTTGCCGCGGTTCCATTGCTGCACCGGGCGGAAAAATCCACACACGCGCGAATAAACTTCGGTCTTTGAATCACATCTGGTCGCCATTATTTCCTCCTGTAATTATTTCAGGGTTATATGGATGCTTTCGCAAAAAGCATCAGGTTAGGTGGCTAAGCAAAAAGCGCCAAATGCAAGGCGCGCCATTGTTGAACAATGAGGCGTACTTATGTACGTCGAAGCAGTGAGACGATGGTGGCAACGCAGCAGTTGGTGAGTTTTTGCGACGCCACCAATCAGGCCGCCCGCTCAACATGTTCATGAGGGCAGGCAAAGTGCTCACCGCTGATATATCCATGAACGGGACAGATGGTGAAAGTCGGGCTCAAGGTAAAATAGGGCAAATGGAAATTTTCGGCAATCCGCCTGACCAGCAGACGCGCGCTGCGCCAATCCTCGAGGCGCTCACCAAGGAAACCGTGAAAAACAGTGCCGCCGGTATAGCGGGTCTGCAGGTCATCCTGGTGGGTCAGGGCGGCAAAGATATCTTCAGTGGTGCCAACCGGCAACTGGGTTGAGTTGGTATAATAGGGTTCGCTGGTACCGGCACAGTGAATATCGGGGAAGCGCTTGCGATCACCGCTGGCCAGGCGGAAGCTGGTTCCTTCGGCCGGGGTTGCCTCGAGGTTGTAAAGATGACCGGTTTTATCCTGGAAGGCCTCGAGCTGCCGGCGCATAAACTCCAGGGTTTCCTTTGACAGGGCCTGCCCTGCGACACTGTCGATCCCTTCGCCAATCAGGTTAAGACAGGCCTCATGCATGCCGATCAGTCCGATGGTGGAAAAGTGGTTATCCCAGTAGTTGCCGCTTCGCTGACGAATTGCATCTAGATAAAACTTGCTGTAAGGGTAGAGACCGTCATCGGTAAAACGTTCAAGCTGCTTGCGTTTGATCTCCAGGGAACGAAAGGCGCTGTCCATCAACTCGCTGATGCGGCTGAAAAAATCGGCCTTGGTTGAGGCCAGATAAGCAGCACGCGGCAGGTTGATGGTCACCACCCCGATGGATCCGGTCATCGGATTGGAGCCGAACAAGCCGCCGCCACGGCGACGCAGCTCACGGTTATCGAGGCGCAAACGACAGCACATGGAACGGGCATCCTCCGGATCCATGTCGGAGTTAACAAAATTGCTGAAATAAGGAATGCCGTATTTGGCCGTCATCTCAAAAACCGGGCGCAGCCGATCACTCTCCCAATCGAGATCTTTCGTGATGTTGTAAGTCGGAATCGGAAACGAGAAGATTCTTCCTGAGGCATCCCCTTCCATCATCACCTCGCAGAAGGCCTGATTGAACAGATCCATTTCCGCCTGGAATTCGCCGTAACAGCGATCCATCAGCTGGCCACCGATGACCACCGCTTCAGTGGACATATTGGAGGGCACCATCATATCCATGGTGATGTTGGTAAAAGGCGTCTGGAAGCCGACCCGGGTCGGCACGTTCATATTGAAAACGAACTCCTGCAGAGACTGACGGACTTCCTTGTAGCCTAGTTTGTCATAAGCGATGAAAGGCGCCAGCAGGGTATCAAAGCTGGCAAATGCCTGGGCGCCTGCCGCCTCTCCCTGAAGGGTGTAAAAGAAATTGACGGCCTGCCCCAGAGCAGTACGAAAATGTTTGGGTGGATCACTCTGAACCTTGCCGTAAGCACCGCAGAAACCCTTGAGGAGCAGATCCTTGAGATCCCAGCCACAGCAGTAGACCGACAACATCCCCAGATCGTGAATGTGAAAATCGCCTTCGCGATGAGCGCGGGCAATATCGTCGGGATAGATTTTATTGAGCCAGTAGTTGCTGGTAATATTGGCGGCGATATGGTTATTGAGCCCCTGCAGGGAGTAACCCATATTGGCGTTTTCGTTGACTCGCCAGTCTTCCCGCACCAGATAGGAATCGATAGAAGCGATCGACTCTTCCATGAACTCCTGGGTACGGCGCAACCCTTCACGCTGTTTACGATAGAGGATATAGGCTTTGGCAGTCTGGGCATGGCCGTTTTCGATAAGAATCTTCTCGACCAGATCCTGCACATTTTCCACCGAAGGAAGGTTATTGTCCTTGTAAAGGACAGCGAGGATACCACCGACCTGACGGGTAATCTCCGCCGGCTTTTCAAAATCGCTACCGCCCACGGCCTTAACGGCATTGCAGATGGCCTGGGTTATCTTACTTTCATCATAAGGGGCCAGGCGGCCATCGCGCTTGCGAATATATGTCAGCATACCCTCTCTCCCAACAGTCGTGACCGACGGTCACCAGTCAATAAAAACAGACGTTAAACAACAGGGGGGAAGCCCCTATCACTGGAAAAATCACAGTTGTGGAGCCTAGCACAGGCCGCAGCAGCATGACAATGACAAAAACACTATATCTGGTGGATGAATCAGAAAATCAATACTACATCTTGTCAAATGGCTGTTGATTTATTGTGGACAGAGGGTGGCTAAGCCACCACAATGACATTAATTTTGGCGGTTTTATTGGAAAAAAAGGGCAACTATTTACCTCTACCTTTGCGCAGGGTCGGGAATCCTGTGACAAGGGTATCTGTCGCCATGGGCGGCGACAGCAAGCGGTCATGGATGACGAAAAGTGCTCCTTGACATGGGATCCACGAGGCGGCGCTGGACGGATACAAAAGAGGGATTGGCTAAACCGGAAAGTATTGCCGCAGCCTGGCAACAAAGGCCGCGCCCGAGGTTGATCGTTTAAGCTTGCCAAGATCCCGCTGCAGGTCGGCATCGGGGATAAAGTTCAGCACATCCTTGATCTTCATCAACGCCTGTCGTTCGCCACAGAATTTTTGCAGATAGCTGGGCCACAAGTCACCAATAAAGTGTCCGAGGTCCCGGCGGCGGTGCACAGGATCAACATCGTTGGGCGCCGCTCCGCGAATCCGCTTAAAAATAACCGGGTCGGCCAGGGCGCCACGACCGATCATCAGCCCGGCTACGCCGGTCTCGGTCAGCAACGTCCGCGCCTCTTGCGTCGAGTTGATATCGCCGTTTGCAATGACCGGCAAAGGGGTTGCTGCCGCCATGGCAGCACTGATCCGGTGATCGGCAGCACCAGTGTAGCGCTGCGCTACCGTACGGGGATGAAGAATAACAAAATCGACACCGGCATCTTCAAACAGAGGCAACAGGCTCTGCCACTGGTTTAAATCATCGTAACCGGCACGGCATTTTACCGAAAAGCTGCCCCGGCAAACGCGCCGCAACGCCACCAGCATCAAGGCCAGCTGCTGCGGTTGGCGCAGCAATTCACCACCGGTGGCGCCGGTAGTCATGCGCCCGTAGGGACAACCCAGATTCAAGTTGATGTGTGCTATCCCCTGCGCCTGCAGCAGTATCGCAGCATCAGCCAGAGCCGCAGGGTCATTACCGATCAGCTGCACCACCAGTGGCGCCGTCGCGAGATGATCCTTTATATCGCTCAACTCATTTTTAGCGACCCGTTTCCTGGTCTGGGTCTGAACCCGCACAAACTCGGTAAAGACCAGATCCGGCTGGTATTTTTGCAGGTACAGGCGGCGCAGGGCCGAGTTAGTCAGCCCCTGCATCGGTGCCAGCATCAGCGGGCGGTGCCCGGGACTCCAGGGGAGAACGGCATCAACGGATGGTGTATTCTTAACGTTCACTACAGGACTTATTGTTTCATCCCGGTAATGATGTAGACAGGATTATACGCCTCAAACATCTTGTAATTGGTTTCCGGGCGGGTGCGGGCAATGTTCAGAGCAACCACTTCGACCTGATAGCCGGCATTATTGAAATAATCGTTGGTAGCCGTCAGGGTATCGAGGGTGACGGCATTCAGGACAATCAGTCCACCAACCGCCAGGCGCTGGTCAACCTGCTCAAGAATTTCCCATAGATGGCCACCGCTACCCCCGATAAACACCCGATCGGGATCCGGCAACTCATCCAGACAATCGGGCGCGCTGCCGGTCACCAGGGTGACGTTGCGGGCATTAAAACGGCGCAGATTCTCGCGCAGAAAGCCGAGACTTTCATCATTGCGTTCAATTGCGAACACCCGCCCCTGTGGCAACAGGTAATCCGCCTCAATGCTGATGGAGCCGGAACCGGCACCGATATCCCACAGGCACATATCGTGGCGCAGGCGCAGCTTGGCCAGGGTCACGACCCGCACCTCTTCACGGGTCATGGTTTTTTTGACACTTAAAAATTCATCATCCGGAATACCGAACGCCGGCAGCGCCTGGCGCTCTTCTTCTTCGTATTCACGAATCAGAATCAACACATTCAGTGCGGCCACATCCAGATCCAGCAGCCCTTTGACGCTGGTCAGACGAATTTTCTCCTGTGCTGTTCCAAGGTTCTCGCACAGGTAAACCCGATAACCGAAACGTGCACGTCCGGCCAGATCGGCGGCAATCATCTTCGGTGTGACCTGCTCGTCGGTCAGAATAGCTGCCTTGTCGTTAGCCACCACCCGGTCCACAACACTTTTAACATCACGGCTATGGGTCGAAACAAAAATGGCATCGTCCCAGGGCTCACGAATCTTGGCAAAAGCGTACTGAACCGACGTGACATTGGGGAGAAAATCGATCAATGTTTCGGGCAGATTGCGCAACAGATAGCGCCCGACACCGAAAAAAAGCGGATCACCTGACGCCAGAACTACAGCATTTCCCTCAAAAAAGCGCAGGCGCTCAATCATCACCGCCATCGACCCATCATCGATCTGCTGCTTTTCTCCCCGATAGTCAGGGAACAGGGTCAGCAGTCGCGGGGCGCCAAAAAGAATATCGCTGGCATCTATCAACGCTAAAGCCTGGGCGGTAAAACCTTCCTGTCCAGCCATACCCGCGCCGATGACATGAATCGACTTCATCTGTGATCTCCCTTGTTTAGTACCTAGTTTCCGAACAGAAACCCAGCAGCTGCTCACCCTGTTTTCCGGATGTCAACTATCCAGCCAAAACTTACTATAAAACTATCAAAACAATACAAAGCGCGCCCGGGCATAGAACTATTTGCCATTGAGCAAGGATACGCTCGTACGCCCATCCGGATAATAATCGATGATATTATGACAGGCATAATCCTGCTCAATCCGCACCAGACTTTCCAATGGTGCCCCCAAAGCATCGAGGAGAATCAGACGGTTCACCCCGCCATGGGATACTATAACAATTTCACCTCCCGGGTGTGAGGAAATTATCTGCTGCATCGCCGGCCGCACGCGTGCGGCCAGGGCACAGAAACTCTCGCCACCCGGCGGAGGAGTATGGACGATATCACGCAGACGCGCCTGCCATAACTCAGAGGCATCGCGCTGCAACACCGACCATGAAATTCCCTCCCAGTCGCCGGCACAAAGTTCGCGTAAATCCATTCGATAAACCGGCTGGGCCTGCTGAAACAGGGCGATCTGGTCGGCGGCAAAGCGGCAGCGCTGCAGATCACTGGCATAGATTGCAGCCAGTCGACAATACTGAAAACGCCCGGCAAAGCCGGCGGATTGGCGCCGCCCGAGGACGGTCAGCGGGGTATCGGCCTGGCCGTTGTAGCGTTGTTCCTCAAAACCTTCAACCTGGCCATGACGCAACAGATGAACCCGTGTCGGTTTGCTCATCTGGTCTCACCATCCACTGATGAATCATCAGTGGTCTGTTGCTCAAGAACAGACTCAATTCGCTCACGAATATCCTCGATACCTTCACGGTTTGGCGCTGAGAACAGGCTGAAGGCGTCCACCGGCAACCCGGTCGCCGCGGCAATCCGCTCGACATGTTGGCGGCGCTGCGAGCGGCTGACCTTATCAATTTTGGAAAGCACCGGAATCGTCGGCACGCCGAATTCTTCGAGCCAGTCAAGCAGGTGCAGGTCTTCCTCACCAGGAGTGCGGCGGATATCGATGATAAATACCGTTGCCGCCAGACAATCGCGGATCTCAAGATAGGTTCTGATCATCGGTCCCCAGGCCTTTCTGACTGCTGCCGGCACCTTGGCAAAACCATAACCGGGCAAATCGACCAGAACAAAACGCTGATTGACATTGAAAAAATTGATCAATTGGGTCCGCCCCGGGGTCGCCGAAGTACGCACCAGATTTCTGCGATTCAGCAGCACGTTAATCAGGGTACTTTTGCCAACATTACTGCGCCCGGCAAAGGCAATTTCAGGAAATTGGGGATCAGGATAATGCGCGGGGCTGGTCGCACTCTTGATAAACTCGGAGGAGCTAATCTTCATCGGTTCGTCCTGGCAGGAAAAATGACTCAAGGAATTGCAGCATACCCGATCCATAGCAGGCCTGACAACCATGGATCGGGTATGCTGCAAAGTCACATCAGTTGTCAGTTTTTTAGTGATATCAGGGCCAGGAATCTGTTATTGTTCCAAATCAAACTTTGCAGTAGCGTGGCAACTTCGTTTACAATGAGTGTTGAAGCGACTATTACAACGATAAGGAGATCAATCAATGCTCAGTGAACGTCTCGTTAAGGCAATTAATGACCAGATCCAGTTCGAACACTATTCTGCCTTCATCTACAAATCGATGCAGGCCTTTTTTGAGGCTGAAGATCTGCCCGGTATGGCCAACTGGATGAATATCCAGTTCCAGGAAGAGATGTCTCACGCCGAAAAAATGTTTGATTTTATCTGTGAAACGGGAAATCGGGTGGTTCTCCAAGGAATGGACACCCCTCATCGTGATTACGCGTCGCCGCTGGAAGTGTTTGAAGTCGCGCTCGAGCACGAGCAGATCGTCACCGGGCGCATCAATGCCCTGATGGATCTGGCCCAGCAGGAAAAAAATCATGCCGCGCAGATTTTTCTGCAGTGGTTTGTCACCGAACAGATCGAGGAAGAAGCAACCGCCAATCATATTATCGCCAAACTAAAGAGAGTTGCAGGGGATGGCCGCGGGCTGATGATGATCGACCAGGAGCTTGCTCAACGCACCTTCGTTCCGCCGGCAGCCGTAAATTAGGCCTTTTAGGAGCAAACTGCATTTTTATCCATCTGGAGAGTCCGGATGGAGCCTAACTGGTATTTTATTCAGTTCATTACACAGGAGGAGTCACCCATGCTCAACGAAAATGAAGTCAAAAACGCCTTGGTCAGTTCGGTCAAGACGGAAAAGAACGCCATGAATTTCTACCAGATCGCCGCCAAGCAGATGAAGGACAAGAATGCCATCGCCACCTTCGAACTGCTGGCCAGAGAAGAGCGTGAGCACGCCAAGCACTTTTTTGACAAGTGCACCAACTGCAGCGACATGCTGCCCCCCTTTGATGAATTTATCGACGCCCCGCCGGAGAAAAACAGCGAATGGCTTTCCGATCTCGACAAGGCCCTGTTGCAGAAGTTTGATGACCGCAAGGCGATGGAACTGGCCATGGACAAGGAAAAGCGCCTGGCCGAAAGCCTCCGCGCCATGGCAGCAAAAATTGAAGAGCCTGGCGTTCGTGCGATCTTTGAAGAGAACGCCAAGTCCACTGAACACCACTACATTATTATCGAGTCGGAATATGCCCGCTTGATGGGGATGGTTCACGAAACCGATATCGACACCTTCGTGCGCGAATAGTATTGGCACACCACCTTAATACGCAAGACACAAAAAGACCGCTGCTGGTGAAGTAGCGGTCTTTTTGTTTGACGGACATAATATCAGTCGGTTTAACATTGCGACTGCGGATTTGGCAACTCAACCACAAAGGTAGCACCACCCCCGGAGGTTTCCTCAACCCAGACCCGCCCATGATAGACCCGCGCGATTTTCGCCACAGTCGCCAGGCCGATACCGGTTCCGCTGTATTTATGAGCACCATCGCCACGGGCAAAAGGCTCAAAAATTTTCTCCCGTTCTGCCTCTGCCACCCCCGCACCATGGTCACGCACCAGCAGCTCAATCCGTCCCCCAACCACATGACCAAAGATTTCGACCCGCGGATCCTCTTTGCCTACTCCGTATTTCAGGGCGTTGGTGATCAGGTTACGAAACAGATCGGCAAGGAACGTCTCCGGAATCAGCACATCGGGCATACAACCAATGTCAATCTGCGCCTGCCGGCGCTGAATAAATTCACCGAGTTCGGTCACCACATCTGCCACCACACGCAGGGTAGCAATCGGTTCCGGCGGAACCGGCACCTGGCCGACGCGTGCCAGGCACAACAGATCCTCAAGCAGATCTTTCATGCCTTCTGCGGTCGAGCGAATTTCACTGATCGACTCCCGGCCGAAATCATCAAGGACAGAACTGTAACGTTCATGCAGTAATTCAGCGTAGCCGATTAACGGCGTCAAGGGTGAACGCAAATCGTGGGAAACCATTGAAACGAAGGCATCGAGCTCACGATTCACCTGCTGCAAGCGTTGCCTGATGGCCAGACGCTCGGTTATATCGCGACAGACACCGAGTTTGCACTGGGGCTGTTGATGGAAATAACAGGCGGAATGAAGCACCTCGTAGGTGCGCCCGGTACCGGTCAGGTGCGTTTCCTGGCGACACAGCTTCCCGGCAAACACCTCATCCATGGGACAGTCGGGGCAAGCATCAGCCCGACCATACAATACCTCATAACAGGGCAGATCGGTCATTTTGCCGATCAACCTGTCCATTGCCCGGTTGAAAAAAAGCAGTCGATAATTGCGGTCGCAAATATAAATGGGATCCGTCATCCCGTTGAGCACCGAACGCAGTGAATCTCGTTCGACCTCCAGTTCCCTGATTCCGGTGCGATCAACAAAGGCTTCGATACCGCCAACCACCGTCCCGTCCGCAGCACGCAGCAGATCAGCATTTTTACTTATCATTATTCTGCGGCCCTGCTTATTGATTAAGGCGCAGTTTTTTTCCAGAAGCGGTTTACTCACTGCCTCGTCAAAAAGGGCACAGTCATGACAGCAGGGTTCTCCATGCAACTCCAGGCAGGAACGACCAATCACTTCAACAGCTGGGTAGCCGGTAATCCGCGCAGCCTCATCATTCCAATATACAATTTTCTGATCTGGAGTGACCACAAAAACACCGGCGGGAACAAGCTGCAGGAGCTTTTCCATGGGATAGCGCGCAATGAGGCGGTAAAGTTCTGAAAGCATCAGGTATCCCGGCAATGTTAGATAATGGTTTGCTGTGTCCTCTAACTATATCATTTCTGAATCGATCGCCAACATGTTGGAATGTTTTTCAATCGCAAGGCACACTGTCTATCCCAACGCAGACCGCGCCACAACCGCCACATCGACCCGTTCAGCCCCTCCGGCAAGCAGCACCCGGCTACACAAATCAACCGTCACTCCGGTCGTCATCACGTCGTCCACCAGGAGGATTTTTTTTCCCGAGACCTCCCGGTTCAGGACAAAAGCTCCACGCAGATTATCTTGCCGCTGCGCCGCTGACAGACTCTGCTGTGGGGTCGTGCTGCGACACTTGATCAACACATCATGTGCTGTCGGCAAGCGGCACTGACGACCAAGCTCGCGGGCTAAAAGCAGAGCCTGATTGTAGGTGCGTTCACACAGGCGGTCAGGGTGCAGGGGGACAGGCACGAGCAGATCAACATCCGGTTGCGCCGGCAGACACTTAACCAGCAATCCGGCAAGGGGACGGTCGAGGTTGGGGTACTGTTGAAACTTGAAACGCCTGATAGCGCTACGTAATTGCCCCTGGTACAAGGCTGCGGCATAGACGACAGCATATGATGGTCGGTTCCGGAGGCACCGGCCACACAGATGAGGAGACACTGCGGAGGAAGAGACAAAGGGAAGAGCGCAGCACGAACACCGCGCTGGCGGCAAAAAAGTGATGGTTGACATGCAGCGCTTACAAAAAGGCGCTGGCGCCGAACGCGAAAACCGGCCGCCACACAAAGGACATACCGGCGGCAGCAGGTGAGTCAACCAGTTCAAACAGACAGCGAGCTTCATCCCCCCACAGCTCCTGCAATGTTCTCCCCCCACAACCAGCCGCGGGGGATCGGAAGATAGAAGTCAGAGGTCAAAATTTGCCGGAAAGCCTATTCATTCAATGGTTTTCCTTCTGAATTCTATATTCTGTCTTCTGAATTCCCGGACAATTGACCTGTCCTATGCACGACCCAGCAGAGATCGGCCGGTCATTGCAGATGGCTGCTGCAGACCCAACAGCTCGATCACCGTCGGCGCAAGATCGGCGAGAATCCCGTCTGCTAAAGGCTGCCTGGTGCGGTGCGGGTCAACCAGGATCAATGGTACGCGGTTGCTGGTATGAGCGGTATGAGACTGTCCGCTGGCGTCAGCCATTTGCTCACAATTACCATGATCGGCAGTGATCAGCAGTGCCCCACCGGCGGCTACAACTGCATCGACAACCCGCCCGAGGCAGGCATCGACCGTTTCAACTGCCTCAATCGCTGCAGACAGAACCCCCGTGTGACCAACCATGTCACAATTGGCAAAGTTCAGCACAATAAACTGATAATTGCCGGTTGCGACCCGCTTCAGCATCTCATCGGTTACCTCGAACGCACTCATGGACGGTTTCTGGTCGTAGGTTGCCACCTCTTTGGGCGAGGGAATCAGCACCCGCTCCTCCCCGGGCCAGGCGCGCTCAACGCCACCGTTGAAAAAAAAGGTGACATGAGCGTACTTCTCCGTTTCGGCAATGCGTAACTGCTTTAATCCCGCACTAGCAAGCACATCGGCAAGGATATCGGGATAGCTCTCGGTCGCGAAAGCAACCGGAAGATCGTAGGTTTCATCATATTCGGTTAGACACACATAACTGGCGAGTTGTGGTACCTTGCGGCGGTCAAAACCATCGAAATCAGCGAACGTCAGGGCGCGGGTGATTTCCCGGGCGCGATCAGCACGAAAGTTAAAAAAGATAACCCCGTCGCCATCATCGATGGTTGCCGGGGTGCCGATGATGCACGGCTCAACAAACTCATCCGTCTGCCCCGCTGCATAGGCCTGCTCCATGGCAGCCTCGGCGCTGGCCACCGGCGTACCGACGCCTTCCACCATGGCCCGATAAGCGCGCTCAACCCGATCCCAACGATTGTCGCGATCCATGGCCCAGTAACGCCCCGTCACCGTAGCGATTCTGCCGGCTCCCAGCTGTTGCAGCCGCTGTTCAAGACCAGCAAGAAAACCACGTCCGCTTGATGGCGGGGTATCGCGGCCGTCCATAAAGGCGTGGATGATGATCTGGGTGACGCCGGCCTGCTGGGCCATTTTCACCAGCGCATCAACATGGCTGATGTGGGAATGAACCCCCCCATCCGACACCAGGCCCAGCAGGTGAAGTTTTTTTCCTGACCTTGCCGTCTGGTTACAGACGGCTGACAAGGCCGGATTATTAAAAAAACTGCCCTCCTCAATCGCCAGGCTGATGCGCGTCAGATCCTGATAGACAATGCGACCGGCACCAATATTGAGATGACCGACCTCAGAGTTACCCATCTGCCCATCCGGCAAGCCGACATCCCGTCCGGAGGCACTTAGATGCCCATGAGGCCACTGAGTCAGCAGCCGATCCATCACCGGTGTACGCGCCTGACAGACGGCGTTGCCGACACAACTGTCATTCTCCCCCCAGCCATCAAGAATAACCAGAGCAACCAGCGATGGGATCACACAACCTCCCGCGCACCATGAGGAATCATCTTGGGCAAATCGGCGATACGCGCCTCCTGAATCTGTTTGCGTTCCGGCAGAACCAGGGTATCCCAGCTTTTGCACTGTGGACAACGGCTGTACCATGTATCAAATTTGGCATTACAGGCTTCACAGACAAACCCCAGCAGGAGATGACTGTCAATATTGAGGGCTTTCTGGTATTCGCTGATTGCCTCATCGACACGGTTACGACGACGCTGGGCTTCAGCGAGAAGCAGGTGCAGCTTGGTGAAATCAATGCCGGTGGCCTCGACGTCCGTCAGATGCTGCATCGCCTCGTCGACCATCTCCAGCCGCAGACACAAACGGCCGAGATAAAGCTTGAGGAGCAGATCCTGGGGATCCCGCTCCATCTGACTGCGATAAAAAGCCAGCAGCGCGGCAGGGTCTTCGGCATTTATATAGAGATCTTCAAGACGTGCCAGAAAGACACTTTTTTGCAGAGCGCGATATCCCTCCTGATAAACCTTGACCGCGTCAGCAAACCTGTCGGCCAGACGGTAGGCATCCCCAAGGGTTACCCGTGCCGGGGTACAACCGGCATCCTGCTTGATGATATCGCGACAGGTATCGATCGCCTGGTCGAGCTCCCCCTGCTCCAGGGCCTGACGTGCCACTTCGTAACGTAATTGCAACATGGTCTGCTTTTCCAACTCAACCTTGGGACCGGCAGAGGTCGCTTTGAGAATCCGCTTTTGCAATCCCAGCGCATCATCCCACTGACCGAGCCTGCTCATGATGTCACGCAATGCCCGCATGGCCTTGCGATTATCGGCATCGCTCGCCAACAGCTCCTTGTAGATCGCCATGGCTTCAGGATACTGCTCCTGCTCTTCGTAGGTGGTCGCCAGCTTGAATAACACCTCGATCCCCTTCGGGTCGAGTTTGCGCGCTTTTTGCAACAGATCGATCCCCTCCTGGGTATTGCCTTCCTGCAGGGCGACACTGGCCAGCGCCAGATGACTGTCAACCCGCCGCGGATCGCGATCCAGCGCTTTTTTCAGCAGGGTCCGCGCCTTTTTGAGATCGCCGGATAGCAAGCGTCCGACGCCACTGCGATAGATGGTACTGATCTCTTCGCCTTTACGCAGATCACGCCCCTTTTTCCACCCCTTAAATGAAAGCAGAAAAGCGCTGGCAATATGAACCAGATTACCGATCAGCAGCCCCATCAGCAGAACTGCCATGAGCATAATGGCGCCCGGCACGGTATAGCTGAGGTCACTGGTCAGATAAACGGTGATATCACCAGGATTGATCCCCCAGAAGTAGAGAAAACCCAAGGCAAACGCAATAAACAGCAGCACAAAAAAAGCGACTAAAATCATGACCATCTCCTGGCTGGACCAGCTACCATCGGCAACAGGGTCAAATTATTCACCAAACTTTTCAAATTCTTCTTTGCAGTCAATACAGTAACGGGAAAATGGGCGAACCTCAAGCCGTCGTGGTGCAATTTCCTCTTCACAGGCGATGCAGATCCCATAGGCCCCCTGTTCAATCCGCTCCAGGGCGGCATCAATATCACGGATTCGCCCCAGCTGGGTCTGGCTGAGACTCATCAATACATCCTGAGAATAACTGTTAGCCGACATATCACCAATATCGGCCACACCGTCATTGCCCAGCGTCAGGGACTCGGCATGCGCCTTGCGCGAACTGTCAATAATTTCTTTTCGCAACCGCAGCAGATCCTGCTTTATGTTTTCCAGATTTTCTTTATTCTGCACCTTGTTCCTCTATACTGCCCTGCCCCGTTCAGAATCAAAACTGAAACGATCAGGGGTTATGATAAGGCTCATGTCGAATGATGGTAACGCTACGATACAGCTGTTCCAACAAAAAAATGCGCGCCATCTGATGGGTAAAGGTCATTTTCGAAAGGGACAGGCACAGATCTGCACGTTTGCCCACCTCGGGATCAACGCCATAAGCGCCACCGATAATCAGGCACCAGTCTCGTCCCCCGTGAAGCATCTCCTCTTCCAGTAACGTCGCTAAACCTTCAGAACTGAACTGGCGTCCGCGTTCGTCCAGCACCACAACCTGTTCTGCGCTCCCTACCCTGGCAAGGATGCGTTCCCCTTCACGTTTAAGCAATACCGCCGGCGAATCTTTGCGCCCACCCTTTTCTTCCTTGAGTTCGACACATTCAAAACCGACATAATGTCGCAGACGTTCACTGTAATCGGCGGCGGCGGCTCGCTGCCAGGCATTAAGCTTGCCGACACAGATCAGGCGCAATTTCACGGTCAGACATCCTGCTCCAGGGCAACTTCCGGAGCGTCACTCCACAACCCTTCGAGATCATAAAACTCGCGGATGGGCTGTTGAAATACATGAATTGTCACATCACCGTAATCAAGCAGAACCCAGCGACCCTTGTCCATCCCTTCAACCGACAGGGGATAGAGCCGATGCTGACGCTTGAATTCGGTATGAATGTTTTCAGCGATGGCCAGCACCTGACGATCAGAGCGCCCGGAAACCAGCAACAGATAATCGGTAAGAGTGGAGCGGCCCCGCAGGTCGAGCAGAATCAGGTTGTCCCCTTTTTTGTCACGGGCGTAGTCTACAGCTGCAAATGCTATTTCTCTGGCTTGCAAATTCTTTCCCTTTTTATCGTCTGAACATGAGGCTTTCAAAAAAGTATCATGTTAGAAGGCTAAGCAAAAAGCGCCAAATGCAAGGCGCGTCATTGTTGAAGAATGAGACGTACCTACGTACGTCGAAGCAGTGAAACGATGACAGCAACGCAGCAGTTGGTGAGTTTTTGCGACGCCATCAAACATAGAGTTGATGAGTGGCAATATAAGAGCTCACAGCCGGCGGCACGACCCCATCAATGCTGCGCTGCTGCGCAACCCACTGACGGATCTGGGTAGAGGATACGTCATAACTGGTGTGATCGACCAGGATAACGGAAAAACCCTTGTCAAACTGCAGCTTTTTGGATTGCGAATCATAGCAGAAGCGATCGGCGATAGCAACCGGGAGCAACGCTTGAAGGGTGCCGTCAAAGCCCGGTCGAGCAGTCACAACAATATGTGCCAGCCCAAACAATTCCTGGTAGCGGTGCCAGAGGCTGATTTCGCGAAACGAATCGAGTCCCATGATAAAGAAAAATTCGTGGTGCGGATACTGCCGGCGCAGCTGAATCAGGGTTTCAACCGAAAAACTGGTTCCACCGCGTTGTCCTTCCACGTCACAAGCAACAAAATCGGGGTGATCGGCCAGTGCCGCCTTAACCATTGCCAGTCGCGCGGCGAAGGAAACAGCCGCCGCAACCTCCTTATGCGGCGGCTGACAGGTCGGCAGGAACCAGACCTGATCAAGCTGACAGCTCTTGCGCACCTCCTCGGCGATGTGCAGATGGCCGTTATGGATAGGGTTGAAAGTACCCCCGAGCAGACCGATGCGCATTTTTATGGACGCACCTGGCCTTGACCCAACACCACGAATTTACGTGTGGTCAGGTCTTCGAGTCCCATCGGCCCGAAGGAGTGGAGCTTGGTCGTGGAAATACCGATTTCAGCACCTAACCCCAGCTGGTTGCCGTCAGAAAAACGGGATGAGGCATTGACCATCACCACACTGGAATTGATTTCACGCAAAAACTGCCGGGAACGCTGATAGTTCGTGGTGACGATCACTTCGGTATGCAATGAACCGTAGGTTTCGATATGCTCACGCGCCTGGTCAAAACTGTCCACTACGCGCAACGCCAGAATCAGATCAAGATACTCTGCGTACCAGTCTTCCTCCGTCGCCGGCACCAGATCAGCCACCAGTTTCCGGGCTGCCTCACAACCACGCACCTCAACCCCGGCCCGGCGCATGGCCGCGACAACCTGCGGGACGAAAATTGCCGCACTGTCACGATGCACCAGCAGCGTTTCCATGGCGTTGCACACCCCCGGACGCTGGACCTTGGCGTTCAGACAGATCTCTTCGGCCATGGCCAGATCCGCTTCGCCATCAACATAGACGTGACAGACCCCTTTATAGTGTTTAATCACCGGAATCCGCGAATGTTCGGCAACAAAACGGATCAACCCTTCCCCGCCCCGCGGGATAATCAGATCGATCTGCTCTTCGAGCTTGAGCAGTTCGGTCACAGCGTTGCGGTCACTGATCGTCACGACCTGCAGGGCGGCTGAAGGCAGCCCCAGTTCGGCTAGACATTGCTGCAGCAACTTCCCGATCGCCTGGTTGGACGCCAGGGCTTCAGAGCCGCCCCGCAGGATAACTGCGTTGCCGCTCTTCAGACAGAGTCCGGCAGCATCTGCCGTCACGTTGGGACGCGATTCATAGATGATCCCGATGACCCCCAGTGGAATCCGCTGGCGACCGACCTGAATCCCGTTGGGGCGCAGCCACATGCCGGTAATCTCGCCAACCGGATCGGGCAGGGCGGCAACTTCACGCAAACCGTCGGCCATGGCGCCAATCCGCTCACTGGTCAGGGTTAAACGATCAACCATGGCCGCAGCCATGCCGGATTCTCTGGCGCGCTCCAGGTCCTTGTTGTTTTCCTGCTGCAGCCAGTCCTGATGGGTTTCCAGGCTTGCCGCCATGGCGACCAGCAATTGATTTTTAGTCACTGTCGACAGGGTTGCCATGCGCCGCGCTGCCTGGCGTGCCGCCACAGCAAGAGAGCGCATCTGCTCTGCTATCGTCATTGTCCGACCTCCTCTTCCTTGTCTGCCGTCACCACCAGATCATCGCGGCAGATCACCTCATCACGATACTTATAACCCAGAACCTGCTCGATCTGGGAGCACTGCTTGCCCATAATCCGCAAGATTTCAGCCAGTGAATAGCTGGTAATTCCGCGGGCAAATTCCTTACCCTCATGGTCACACAGACGCACCGCATCGCCGCGCTCAAAACCGCCGTCAACACCAATGATTCCCGACGGCAGCAGACTCTTGCCACCGCAGAGAACGGCGCGCTTGCCGCCCTCATCGATCAGCAGCTTACCCCGGGGCTTTTTGGAAAAGGCGATCCAGTGTTTTTTCGCCGTCAGCTTGCACTGGGCCGGCAGAACATAGGTTCCCACCTCTTCGCAGGCAAAAACCCGGTCAATAATGTGGGGAGCACGGCCATTGACAATCAGGGTGCCGATACCACTTAAGGCCGCTCGCTTAGCCGCCTTGAGTTTGCTCCCCATACCGCCGGTACCAAGCACCCCGTGAGAGCTCCCGCCCATGGCTTCAATCTCCGGAGTAACCCGCTCAACCAGCGGAATCAGCCGCGCCAGCGGGTCACTTGACGGATCACGATCATAAAAACCATCAACGTCGGAGAGAATCACCAGCAGATCGGCTTCGACCAGGCTGGCGACCAGTGCCGAGAGATTGTCGTTATCACCGAAACGGATTTCCTCCACCACCACCGTATCATTTTCGTTGACGATCGGCGTGACACCATACTCCAGCAAGGTCATGACGGTATTGCGGGCATTTAAGTAACGGCGGCGATTCGAAAGATCGTCGCGGGTCAGTAATACCTGGGCGACATTAAAATCGTGAGCCTGAAAGGTTTCGCGGTATTCGCGCATGATCCGGGTCTGACCAATAGCCGCCGCCGCCTGTTTCTGCGGGATCGTTTGCGGTCGCCCGACAATTCCGAGTTGCCCCTTGCCGGCGGCCACTGCCCCGGAAGAAACCACCACGACCTCGAGACCGCGCTTGAGCAGCTGGCAGATATCCTCGGAAATGGCCGCCACGCGATCATTCTCAAGGCCGGCGGCATTAGAAATAACACCACTGCCAATCTTGATGACAACCCGCTTTACATGAGCAAACAAAGCATTTCTCATAAGGTTTCATTCTATATCAATTCAATAGAGTTATTTGAACAGAACTACCCCACAACAAACAGCGGGGGAGCAGAACATAGAATTCAGAATATAGAATTCAGAATTTGAAAGAAAGCTTGCTGATTCAGCAGGTTTTCTTCTGGATTCCGTCTCCTGGATTCTGGATTCCTGGATGATGAAACAGAATCACTCATTATCCCTTTCCGTGTCACCGGAGCGGAGCCGCTCCAGGTCGCGGCCAAGGGTATGAACCAGGTCCTTGATCCCTTCACCGGTCACTGCCGAAATTGCCAGCACCGGATGTCCCAGCGCTTCAAAATGCTGACGGTATTCTTCAATCCGCTCACGCACCTCGGGCACATCAATCTTGGTCAGCACCACCAGCTGAGGCTTCAGCGCCAGGGATTCATCATGCTGGCGTAACTCGTTATTGATCATCTGGAAATTATCAATAGCATCCCCGCTCTGCATACAGGACAGATCAACCAGATGCAGAAACAGGTCGGTACGCTCAACGTGGCGCAAAAAACGGGTACCCAGTCCCTGCCCCTGACTGGCGCCGGCGATCAGGCCGGGAATATCGGCCACCACCAGGGTCTTGTAACCACCATAGCGTACAACCCCCAGATTGGGAATCAGAGTAGTAAAAGGATAATCAGCAATCTTGGGACGGGCCGCAGAAATAGCTGCGATCAAGGTTGACTTGCCGGCATTGGGAAGACCGACCAGACCAACATCGGCAAGGAGTTTCAATTCCAGCCGCAAGCTCTTTTCTTCGCCGGCGATGCCGGGCTGGGCATGACGCGGCGCCCGATTGGTGCTGGTGGCAAAACGGGCATTACCACGCCCTCCCTGCCCGCCCTGGAGCAGCAGGAATTCGGTATTCTCATGGGTCAAATCCGCCAGGACGTCGCCGCTGACGTCATCATAGACCAGGGTTCCCGGCGGCACCCGCAGTTCCAGCCGCTCAGCGCTCTTGCCGTGCATGTTCTTTCCCATCCCCGGCGCGCCATTCTGCGCCCGGTAATGGCGCATATAGCGATAATCAAGCAGGGTCGAAAGGCCACCATCGACAACAAACACCACGTCGCCACCGCGGCCGCCGTCGCCGCCATCCGGTCCGCCTCTGGGAATAAACTTCTCGCGCCGGAACGACACACAACCGCGACCGCCATCACCGGCCTTGACATCAATTTTTACCTGATCAACAAACTTCATATCGCTTCAACCTGCACCTGAAATACCTGTGCTCAAACTGAAAAACCCGGCAACTGACAGGCAGTACCGGGTTCTTCAGAACCAATCAATGACGGCGTCGCAAAAACTCGCCAGCTGCGGCGTGCTGCAATCATTTCACTGCTTCGACGTACATCAGCACGCCTCATTGTTCAATAATTGCGCGCCTGGTATCTGGCGCTTTTTGCTTAGCCATCAGAACTTGATGCTTTTTGTGAACGCATCAATTAAGCACGAAAAAGGATCAGGCCGCGTAGACGCTGATCTGTTTCCGGCCCTTGGCTTTTGTTTCAAACGTCACCACCCCGTCAACCAGAGCAAACAGGGTATAGTCTTTGCCACAACCGACATTGTTGCCGGCATGGAATGTGGTACCACGCTGACGCACCAGGATTGAACCGGCACTTACCTGCTGGCCGCCGAAGCGCTTTACTCCAAGTCTTTTACCTGCACTGTCCCGGCCGTTTCTCGAACTACCGGCAGCTTTCTTATGAGCCATCTGGAATCGCCTCCTTAAGCTTCAATTGCCGCGACTTTAAGCCGGGTAATGGGTTGACGGTGGCCGTATTTCTTACGATTACCTCCACGTCGCTTGGATTTAAAGACCAGAATCTTCTTGTCTTTTTCCTGGGCAACGATCTGTGCCTTAACCTTGGCACCTGGTACGAGAGGTGTTCCGAGTTTAACCTCTGCGCCACCGACCATGAGGACTTGATCGAGCTCGATGGTATCACCCACCGCGCCATCGATCATTTCGACCTTGAACAGGTCGCCTTCGGAAACTTTGTACTGTTTTCCTCCGGTCTTGATCACCGCATACATTGTTGACATTCTCCTCTTGAAAAGTCTTCAAACCGCAAACGCAGGAATTGCGCCGCAACGCCGGACTATAACCACACCCCCGGACCATGTCAAGAAATTTACAGTCAAAAACTTCCTCTGGTACGGTACGTTATGAGTCACAAAAAATTTGTTCTCGGGCACCACCACCGTAAACCACAAAAAAAATTCAATAACACGTTCTGCCGACATCCTTGTCGCCCGGCCTTCGGTTCCCGTACTGAACAGAGACGAAGTTTATTTTCCAACTCATGTTTTAAATTTCTACCTGTTCACCCGGCGCAACGCCTCATGGCTGAATTTAGCCATATATTGCGCTAAACCACCCCGGCACACCTGCGATCACAAGCGCCTAACAGTGTTATTCAGTCACAGGAACGACCCTGCCCTCAATTTTTTAAACTGATTAAAATCAGCCGGTTAGTCCCTAATTCAATCTAATCTATCGTTCTACTGGCGACATTGGCGCTGCTTTTGCTATGCGTGGTTGGCTTTTAAAATTGTTACTGTGAGCCTTTCGCACCCTATACCCTGCCACAAAGGAGTTTAATCGATGATAGCTACTGTTTGGGATCGCCTCTGGCAAATGCATGATGAAACCAAATCCCTGTTTGTTTTCAGTCCAAAAGCGATGGCCAAGCGCTTGACCAAGGAACACCTGCTGTTCAGCAAAAACCAACAGGAACGCGATGTTGATCTGGCTGATGAAATGGAAGAGGCACCGGCCGAGCATGCCTCAAGGCTTAAATCGGGACCCGGGGGCATCGAAGAAGGGGAACCCCGTGAGTACAGTCGTCGCCAGATGATCGGTCTCTGGCTGGGACCATTGCTGTTTGCGCTGATGCTGATGATTCCGACCCCGGCCGGCATGGAACCTGCCGCCCAGAAAATGGCCGCAATCGCTCTACTGATGGCAACCTGGTGGATGTGTGAATCATTGCCGATACCCGCCACCAGTCTGCTGCCGATTGCCTTGTTTCCGCTGATGGGGATCATGTCGACCGGCAAAGCCACCGCCCCCTACGCCAATCACCTCATCTACCTGTTCATGGGTGGTTTTATCATCGCCCTGGCGATGCAGCGCTGGAACCTGCATCGACGGATTGCCATGAACATCGTCAAGGTGGTCGGTTTTTCGCCATCACGGTTGATCTTCGGATTCATGATCGCCACCGCAGCACTCTCGGCCTTTGTTTCCAATACCGCCACCACCGTCATGATGATGCCGATCGGTCTGGCGATCATTGCACATGTTATCGACGAGGGCAAAAAAGAGGGGCTCGACAAAACCATCGATTTCTCCCAGGGCAACTTCAACTTCGGTCTCAACCTGATGCTCGGAATTGCCTATGCTGCTTCTATCGGCGGGGTCGCGACCCTGATCGGAACCCCCCCGAATACCGTTCTGGCCGGTTATCTGAATAAAACCTACGGCTATGAAATTACCTTTGCGAGATGGATGAGCTTTGGCGTACCCCTGGTTGTCGTTATGCTGCCGCTGTGCTGGTTGTGGCTGACCCGGGTTGCCAACCCGATGAAACTGAAGAAAGTTCCCGGCGGGCGCGATCTGATCACGAACGAACTGCGCAAAATGGGCAGCATGAATGCCGGGGAACGCTGGACGGCGCTGGTTTTTGCTTTGACTGCGCTGTGTTGGATTTTTCGTAAGCAGATTGATTTTTTGTTTGCTGACCCGAAACTGGTTACCGATGCTGCCATCGCCATGACCGGCGCCCTGGTGCTGTTTCTGATCCCCATCAATTTAAAGAAAAACATCTTTGTCATGGACTGGCACTGGGCGAGCAAAATGCCCTGGGGGGTTCTGGTACTCTTTGGTGGCGGCCTTGCGCTGGCGGAAGGCTTCAAGGACACCAAACTGGCGGAATGGATCGGTCAACAGGTAACCCTGCTGGAAAATGCTCCGGTTCTGGTGCTGGTTATTGCGGTTACCGCGCTGATCATCTTTCTCACTGAGCTTACTTCCAACACCGCGACTGCGGCCATGGTCATGCCGATCCTTGCCGCCATTGCTGTTGGACTGGGACAGAACCCGATGCTGTTGTTGATCCCGGCAGCGGTTGCCGCAAGTTGCGCATTTATGCTACCGGTTGCGACCCCACCCAACGCCATTGTGTTCGGTTCCGGCTATGTCACTATTCCCCAGATGGCAAAAAGCGGTTTTGGTTTGAATATTGTCAGCATTATCGTTACCGTGGCGTTCACCTATTTGCTCGCCATTCCGATGTTTGACATTATCATCAATACCATTCCGGCCTGGGTGCCGACAGTAACACCTTAACACCAGGGCGCAACGAACAACCCGGAGAGGTCGATCTACTGGCTGATCTCTCCGGGTGATAAAATTAGTCTTTACATAGACCCTGTCTCTTCTCTAGGATGGACCTTCATTCCCCGCTTACTTACGAAGGAATCGTCCATGCGCCCATCAAGGCCCTCCGCCGCCGCCAGCATACGCCACCTGCTGGGGTCCCTCATGTTCATCTTTATCTGCACGGCGACAGCGTCGGCAGATTTTTCCTTTGTGCGCAACTCAGGGGTCGCACCCGGACCAACCCTGCTGATCACTGCCGGGATCGATGGTGATGAACCCGGCGGCATCCATGCCGCTGCGACCCTGATCACCCGCTATCAGATCAGATCCGGGCAAGTATGGGTTGTCCCCAATCTTCATCCCGAAGCCATCCTTCTGCGTGAGCGCGGCGAGATGAATCTGAAGTTTGCCCGGATTGAACGCAGCGATCCCCTCTATGACAGCATCGCCAGAATCAAGAACCTGGTGTTGGATCAGCAGGTCGATTTACTCGTCAACCTCCATGACGGCAGCGGCTTCTACCACCCCGAGCGCGTCAGCCGACTACGCAACCCCGGCAGCTGGGGACAGTCTGTGGTCATCGATCAGCAGACTCTGGCAGGTACCCGTTTCGGCAACCTGCAACAGTTTGCAGCAACCATTGTCACTGCCATCACTCCGCAACTGTTGAATACCAACGATTATTTTCAAATCAAGAATATGCGTACTGCCAGTCTCGATCAGGATGCACCAACCCACAAATCACTCAGCTGGTTTGCCCTGCGTCACGGCAAACCTGCTATCTCCATTGAAGCAAGTAAAACTCACCCGGTAAATATCCGCACCTATTATCATCTGTTGGCCCTCGAAGCCCTGATGAACCAGCTCGGCATCACATTCAGCCGGGATTTTGAGCTCACTCCCCAGGCCGTTGCCCGGGTTATCCGCGAAGACGCCCAGATGACGCTGGCACAGGGACGCATCCACCTTGATCTGAACCGGATGCACCGCAATCTCTATGATTTTCCTCTGCCTGCCAATCCTCAAACCAGCATCAGCGCTGCCAATCCCCTCATTTCCCTGCAGCCGGAAGGGAACGGCTACCGCATCCACTACGGCAACAACCGTCTTGCTCTGCTCCACCCTCGCCCGGTCCAGATTGCCGCCGATCTCACAACGGTACCCATGATCATCGACGGCAATTACCTGGAGGTCATCCCCGGCACCATCCTGCCGGTTCATTCCCACGTCCAGATCGAACCCCTGCCCGATTACCAGTTCACCCTCGCCGGGCATAAGGATAACTGGCCGAATCTGGCGACCCGCCTTGAAGGGGACAAGGTCTCGGTTGATCGCAGTGGCCGGTTATTGCGGCTCGAAATATATCGTGACAATATGTTCAACGGCATGATCCTGCTCGATTTCAGAGAAGCAGGCAAGGAACTGATTGAGGAGGAAGAAAGCTGAACAAAAGGCACTGTGCCGGCTAAGGCTTCAGGGCTTTTTTATGCAGTTTTTGATAACGTTCGAGCAGATTTGTATCTTTTTTTGCGGCCAGTTGCAAACGCCGGATCGCCGAACTTAATGAGGAAACATCGCGTCCCAACCGCTCTCCCAGTGCGGTCAGGGTCATACAGGCCGTCTCCAGACACAGCCAGCCTAAAAAGGCCCGTGCCTGTGCGCAGTGACGGTTCTTACCGGCCGCCCCGAGCTCTATTTCCGTCAGGTTAAAATCCCTCAGCACCAGTGCCAGCAACCGTTCCGGATCAACCTTCGGCGGAGAAACCTGACGTGCCAGCTTGAGGGCACCGCGGGCATAATCCTTGTTTCCCAGCACCCGTGGATCATAGTCCCCACCGCGATAAAAATTCAGCGCTGCCGGTTCGACCAGACCTTCATTGACATAGGCATGAAAACGCATCAGCGCACGGATGCCGGTCTCTTCAAAGTAGGCAAACACCAGCGTCTGGGTCAACCACAACACCTTTTCCCGGCCGCAATAGGCACGATGGCTGCTCCACGGATAATGCATCGGATCACTATCAACCGCGCCGGCAACCGACGCCAGATGCAGATCACGCACCAATGGCAGCAGATACTGCTCCGGATCAACCAGAATCGCCTTGTATCGCCCCTGAAACAGGTGCCCCTGCTGCTGATGGCGATCATTGAACCAGCGGGTGTAGCGAAAACCCAGCTGTTGCATAATCCGCGTCAGGGGTACTTCATCCACCTCAACAACCAGGCGGATTTCGGTCGGCAACAGCACGTAAGCGTGAACCAGGTGGCCGAACTTTTCTACCCCTTCCTGTAACAACAGCAGCAGCCGGGTATAATCAGCAGCCTCGGTACAGACCTTCTGAGCACCATTAGCGCGCAGGCTCACATGGTAGATAGCTCCGGGGAAGTGCAGTCGCGGTTTACGTGCCATCGTCAGCCCTGTCGTCGAAAAGGGAAATGTCTCGTTTAAATCAAAGCCGGTGTACAAATAGCGGAGTTATGCGGTGGTGTAGGGGCGCGTTTTCCGCGCCCAGGGCAGGGTGACCCTGCCCCTACGTTTCAATATTTAATCGCCACAACAATGGCATCAGCCCAGTTGAATCTCATACTGTTCAATATGAAACTCGGGATGAGGATTGATCTGGACCGAGCGGGTGAAGCGCTTTTCAAGTACATCGATACCGCTGCGTTCCTCATCCACCAGCAGGCCGGCGATGCGCGGATGAGCAAGCAGGGTCACCGGGCCGGCCGGCAGATCGGCAAGTTCGCGATGCAATTCCCGCAGAATTTCATAGATGATGGTCAGCTTACCCTTGACATATCCCTTCCCCTCACAATAGGGGCAGGGCTCACAGAGGGTCCGCCCGATACTCTCGCGCACCCGTTTACGGGTCATCTCTACCAGCCCCAATTCCGAAATCTTCAGGATATTGGTTTTGTTTTTATCCCCCTTAAGCGCCTCTTCAAGGGCTGCGTGCACTTTCTCGCGGTGGGCCTCTTTTTCCATATCGATAAAATCGATAATGATCAGGCCGCCAATGTTGCGCAGGCGCAGCTGAAAAGCGATCTCTTTTAAGGCCTCGAGATTGGTTTTAAGGATCGTATCTTCAAGATTATGCTTGCCGACATAGCGGCCGGTATTGACATCAATGGCGGTTAACGCTTCAGTTTGTTCGATGATAATCGAGCCGCCACTTTTCAGCCAGACCTTGCGGCCCAAGGCACGTGAGATCTCAACCTCCAGTCCGTAGGCATCAAAAATCGGTTCTTCTGCTTCGTACAGGTCAACACGATAGTTAATGCGCGGCATGAAAGTCCGCAGAAAACGAAGAATCTTGTTGTACTCATCGAGGTCATCAACAACGATGCGCTGCACCTCTTCAGTGAGGATATCACGCAACACCTTGCTGGTAACATCCAGATCCGAGTGGATCAGTTCCGGCGCGCTGATACTGTCGACACCGCGACTGATATTCTTCCACAAACCGACAAGGAATTCCATGTCCTGGCGCAGGTCATCAGCACTTTTGCCTTCCGACACGGTCCGGACAATAAAGCCGGTGCCCGGTTCACGCATCTCTTCAACAACCTTGCGCAGGCGTTCTCGCTCGGTTTCGCACTCAATCCGCCGCGAAATACCGATATGATCCACCGTCGGCATATAGACCAGATGTCGCCCCGGCAAGGAGACATGGGAGGTAATGCGGGCGCCCTTGGTGCCGATCGGCTCTTTCGACACCTGAACCAGCAGTTCCTGCCCCTCTTTCAGCAGATCCTCGATGGGCGGCAGCGGCGAGGAAGTTTCCCCTTCATTCTGTCCGGCAACCACCTCATCTCCGTCAATGTGACGTTCGACTTCCTCAATTTCATCAAACACATCGGCGACATACAAAAATGCCGCCTTCTCCAGCCCGATATCAACAAAGGCCGCCTGCATCCCCGGCAAAACCCGGATCACACGCCCTTTGTAGATATTTCCCACAATCCCCCGCTCCCGCTCCCGCTCGATATAGAGTTCGGCAATATGCCCCCCTTCCAGCAATGCGACCCGGGTTTCGTGGGAGGTGGTATTAATTACCAGCTCCTTGGTCATACTCTCTCCTGATTTGAAGTGTTCTATATTCTGAATTCTGAATTACGTATTTTAATCCTTCAGTTGATTGCCCGTTTTCATCACTCCCAGGCGGCGTACCTGTTCCACCTCGAGGTCAAGCAACCAGCCAGCGACCAGCAATGGCCCACCTTTGGTCAACTCAATCTCAAGCCCCTTTTCCGTCAGGGACATGGCAACCAGTGACTCCCGCACATCCACCGTATGGGGTTCCCCTTTTTTGATGCGCGTCACCCGTTGGTGTGGCGCGGCCAGCAGGGAGCTGAGACGTTCTTCAAGATTTTCCGGTGGCTGCTCCGGCAACGGCACCAGATAACGGCTGGAAGCCACCGCCGCCGAGGGTGACGGCGACTTCCAGGGGATAACGTCACCATCAATTATTTTGAACCCTTCGGGAAGTTGAACATTAAGGTCTTCAACGACCTTGTCAACAGGGACGGGATAGAGAAGTTCCAGATCAATCAGTTCCGCCTGACTGGCAACGCCAAGGGGCAGTGCTTCCAGGTAAGAAACCTTCGGCGTCGGGTGAAATCCTTGCGAAAAACGTACAGGCAATCGGGCCCGCCGCAGCGCTCGTTGAAACATTTTAAGATATTCCAGATGCCCGATCATGCGCGCCCGCCCCAGCTTGCTCAAGGTCAAACGAACCCGGGTAAACTGCTCCGGGGCCTCCTGGGGTGCGGCAACCTCCGCGGTTATATCGGCGGACTCAGCGACCGTTTCATGCACAAAACGCATGCGCAGTTGCTCAAAGTCACAGACCCCGCAGCCGTGGCACTCACCATCACGGCAATCAAGGGTTGGCGCACCTGCCAGTGCTTTATGGCGTTCGGCACGGAAAAATTCCTTAGGCAAACCACAGTCGATATGATCCCAGGGAAGAACTTCATCCTCGTCACGCCGACGCAGATACCATTCCGGTTCCAGCTCACAGGTGGCAAAAGCCTGCTGCCAACGGACAAAGTCAAAATGCTCGCGCCAGCCGTCAAACCGGCAGCCCAGATCCGTCGCTGCCTCAATTACCCTGCCCAGGCGCCGGTCACCACGGGCAAACACACCTTCGAGAAAAGACAACTCCGCTTCATGATATTTAAAGCGCAATTTTTTCTGCCGCAGTCCATCGCGCAGCAACGACTGGCGCCGCCGGGTCTCATCAAGGCCGGTCTGCGCCTCCCACTGAAACGGGGTATGGGGCTTGGGGACGAAGGTTGACACTGCTACATTGACATCGTTGCCGCCGGTGCCTTTGCCGCTTTTTTTAACTGCCGCAGCCAGAGCGATAATCGCTTCGAGGTCGGCATCGGTTTCCGTCGGCAGCCCCTGCATAAAATAGAGCTTGATCAACCGCCAGCCGGCCTGATAAGCCTGGGCTGTCGCTGTCAGCAGGTCCTCCTCACGGATGCCTTTATTGATGACCTGACGTAAGCGCTCACTCCCAGCCTCGGGAGCCAGGGTAAAGCCGGTTTTGCGCACTTTTTTAATCTCGTCCATGAGCTCCGGGGTCAGGGTGCCGACACGCAAACTGGGCAAGGAGACTGCCACCTGGTCCCCGGCATGCTCGCGCATCAGGCGCTGCAGCAAGGGCTCGATACAACTGTAATCACCGGTGGACAGGGACAGCAGGGAGATCTCTTCAAAGCCTGAATGCTCCAGCGATTCATTGATCAGCCGGCGGATGGTTTCCGGCTCACGCTCGCGCACCGGTCGATAGATATAGCCGGCCTGGCAGAAACGGCAGCCACGGGTGCAGCCACGAGCAATCTCCACTGCCACGCGGTTGTGCACCGTCTGCAGAAAAGGAACGATGGGATTGGTCGGAAACACCGCCCTATCAAGGTCAGCAAGAAAACGGCGCCGCACCCGTGGCGGGAACTCATCACTGATCGGAGCGATCGAGCCAACCTGCCCGTCTTTTAAGTAGTCAACCTGATAAAAGGCCGGCACATAAAACCCTTCAAGACGAGCCAACTCACTCAGAAGGCGCGTTTTTGACCAGCCGCAGTGCTGACGTTTGCGCACCAGCTCGACCAGCTCAACAACGGCTTCTTCTCCATCACCAATCAGGGCCACATCGAAAAAATCGGCCAGCGGTTCCGGATTAAAAGCACAGGGCCCGCCCACGACCACCAGCGGGGCGTCCTCGCCACGCTGCTCGTGGCGGCGCGGCACACCGGCCAGATCGAGCATGGTCAGCAGGTTGGTATAACTGAGCTCGTACTGCAGGGTAAAACCGATGATGTCAAACTGCGCCAGTGGCCGCTGTGACTCCAATGAGCAGAGGGGTTGATCGTGCTCACGCAGCCAGGCTTCCATGTCGGTCCAGGGGGAAAACACCCGCTCGGCGGCAACCCCCTCAAGCTGGTTAAGAATGGTATAAAGAATCGGAAAACCGATATGGCTCATGCCGACATCATAAACATCAGGAAATGCCAGCGCCATGCGCACCTGGACCTGCTCGTCGGGTTTGCACAAGCTTCCCAGCTCCCCACCAGTATAGCGGGAGGGGCGACTGACTTCAGTCAGCGCGGCTGTTTGATCACTCTTCACATCATCCACCTAAAGGAAAAAATTAACTTCCGGCAAAGCTGATCAAGTTACCACACAACGACCTCTTTGCCACAAGCTTTTTGCGTGACCTGATACTCATTTCCCCTGCCACAGACTCTCACCATAAAACTGCTCGCGCAACCGCTCTTCGGGATAGCGCTCATAAAACGCCTGACGCGAAAAATCAAACGGATACTGGCTGACATAGTCGTTGAGAATCGCGTAGGCCGCGTTAATCCGAACTATCCGCTCCGGGTCATCACCCTGGCCACAGTCAGGATGATAACGGCGGACCAGCTCGCGATGCCGTTCGCGAATCCGGCTCAGAGTGACGCGTTGCGGCAGACTAAACTCCTCCAGCGCTGCCAGCAGATCGGCGTAACTGATTCCTTTTTCCAACATCTCACCCCCTGAGCTAGTTGGTATCCGGGACTAAAAAAAACCTGTTGATGCACTTGGCTTCAGCAAAGGAAATAAATTGTTTCACCACCCGTTCGCTTCGCTCGCTTGAAACACAGGGGGAGCTAAGAACGCATGGATTTTTATTAATTTCTCAGTGTCTCTGTGCCTCAGTGGTAGATGTTTTATGAGCCCGAATCATAGTTCATGTAAAGTGCTTAACCATAAACTAACATTATAGGTTCACTCCTCCCAGTAAAGAAAGAGCCACATAAACAAGCAAATGAGATCAGCAGCCTTCAATTGACACATTCAGGTCATTAAGAATAGGATGGCGACTCATTTTAGCAGGTATCCGTCCAGGGAGTTATTGTGGCACGCGCGAAAACTGTTTACAGCTGTCAGCACTGCGGCTACCAGAGTCCCAAATGGCACGGGCGCTGTCCCGACTGCCAACAATGGAACAGTCTGGTCGAAGAACAGTCGCTGCCGGTTGCCGCTCACAGCCGTGCCCTGGCTGAACCGGGGCGCCCAGTCCAACTGGCTATCGTCGATTGTCGTTCCGAAGACCGGTTGCGCACCGGCCTCGCTGAGCTAGATCGAACCCTGGGTGGCGGCGTTGTTCCCGGCTCCCTGATCCTGGTAGGTGGTGATCCCGGTATCGGCAAATCGACCCTGCTGTTGCAGGCATTTGCTCATCTCGCCACCAGCGGCATCGCCCTGTACGTTACCGCTGAAGAGTCGGTGCGCCAGGTCAAAATGCGCGCTGACCGCCTCGATATCGCTACTGAGAATCTTTACCTGCTGGCCGAAACCTCACTGGAGCAGATCAAGCAACGCATCGTTGAACTCAAACCGGCCTTTCTGGTCATCGATTCGATTCAGACCATCTTTACCAGCAACCTCGATTCCGCTCCCGGGAGTGTCAGTCAGGTACGGGAATGCTCCGGCCAGCTGATGATTCAGGCCAAGAGCCTGGGGCTACCGACATTTATCGTCGGTCACGTCACCAAAGATGGCGCCATCGCCGGGCCACGGGTACTGGAGCATATCGTCGATACCGTCCTCTATTTTGAGGGTGATCCCGGCTATCCTTACCGCATCCTGCGCACGGTAAAAAACCGCTTCGGATCGACCAATGAAATCGGTGTTTTTGAGATGCGCGGCCAGGGGCTGCGCGAGGTCACCAATCCGTCCGAACTGTTTCTCGCCGAACGTCCTGATAAAAGCGCGGGCAGTGTTGTTGTTCCCGCCCTGGAAGGCAGCCGACCGATTCTGGTCGAGTTGCAGGCGCTGGTCTCTGCCAGCTCGTTCGGCACCCCCCAGCGCACCGCCATCGGCATCGACCACAAACGCATTGCCCTGCTCATTGCCATCCTCGAAAAGAAAGTCGAGCTGTCTCTGGCCGGACAGGATATTTTTCTCAATGTCGCCGGAGGCGTGCGTCTGGATGAGCCGGCCATTGATCTGGCCGCTATCGCGGTACTGGCTTCCAGTCATCTCAACCGCATCATTAACCCCAAACTGGTGATTTTTGGTGAAGTCGGTTTGACCGGCGAGGTGCGGGCCGTAACCCAGCCGGAGTTGCGCGTCAAGGAAGCCGCGCGTCTGGGTTTTTGCGAATGTGTCCTGCCACGCAAAAGTATCAAGAACCTCGAGGTACCCGAGGGCATCAGACTGACCGGCATCGACCAGGTCAGCGAGGCCCTCGACATCATTTTTATTTGACGTTGAGTAGGTTCGCTCCCTTGTTCAGGGTCGGGGTTCCCGCGACCGGGGTGTCTTTCGCCAGGGATGGCGACCGTCAAGCGGCCAAGGATGGCGCTAAGTGTCCCTGGGCATGGGAATGTCGGCCCTGTGCGCAACGAGCACAAATTGAGGAGTCAACAACATGAGCGATCAACTGACCCATTTTGATCATGACGGCAAGGCTATCATGGTTGACATCAGCGCCAAGCCGGCCACCCACCGCCTGGCTGTTGCCGGGGCAGAGGTGCGGATGAAGCCACAAACTCTGCAGCGGATTCTCGACCAGTCAATTCAAAAAGGGGACGTTTTTGCTGTCGCGCGCCTGGCCGGCATTATGGCGGCCAAGCAGACCGCGAACCTCATCCCCCTGTGTCACCCCCTGGCCCTGACCTCGGTCGAGGTCAATTTCACTACCGATCCTGCAGCCGGCATTGTCACCATTAGAGCCAGCGCCGGCGTCAGTGGCCAGACCGGGGTTGAAATGGAAGCCCTTACCGCAGCCTCGATCGCCGGCTTGACCATCTACGATATGTGTAAAGCAATTGACAAGGAGATGGTAATCGGGCAGATTCACTTGTTAAAAAAAACCGGCGGCAAAAGTGGCACCTTTGAGCGCACTACTGTTTGATTCTCCTGGCAACAAGGGAACACCTCATGGACAGTATCACCTACAAAATCCGCAAAGGCTTTTTGATCCCCATGGGGCTCACCGTTGTCCTCGGCGTGGTGTTGCTGCTTATCGGCATCGGAATCCGGATGCCTGCCGGTCGTCTCTACCTGCTTGCCGCCTTCATGGCACCGGCCCTGCTGATTTTTATTGAAAGCAGTCGCCGGCGGGTTCATATTTATCATGATCATGTCCTGATGGAACGAACCCTGGGGAAAAAGCAGATCCACTTCAGCGACTTGGCCTCCGTTGATGCTGTCCGGGTGCGTAAACGCGTCTTTATCAGCCTGACGACTGAGGACAATTTTATGATTATCTCCAACAGCTACGACCGTTTTGACCAGCTGGTGCGTCGGCTGATTGAGCTGGTACCAGAAACTGCCTTAAGCGATGAAGCCCGCCAGTTGGCGGCTGACCCTCCGCGCAAGTGCAGCGATGTCTTTTCAGCCTGGCTCGCTGTCGCCGTGCTGTTGCTGGTCATCGCGGCGCAGTTGCGAAGCACTCTTTTTTAACCATCGTCAACTGTTAACCTCTTTACGGCAGCAGAAACAGCCGGCGAGAGTAACAACAAGGGGAAGCTCATGGACAAACAAACTCTGGGGGAATTTAGGGAGCTGCTTAACCGTCAGCTCAAAGAACTGCTGCAGGAAGCCGGAAAAACCGTGTCCGAAATGAATGAGGAAAATGTCAACTTTGCCGATCCGACGGATCGGGCATCGCTGGAATCGGACCGTAATTTTGAGCTGCGCATTCGCGATCGTGAGCGTAAATTGATCAGCAAGATTCGCCAGGCCCTGGAACGTATTGATGACGGCAGCTACGGCCACTGCGAAAGCTGCGATGTTGAAATCAGTCCGGAGCGCCTGCGCGCCCGCCCGGTGACAACATTGTGCATCGAATGTAAAACCGAGCAGGAACGTCTCGAGCGCATCGGCTAAGCAGCCCGGACAGGGGGCGGACCAGTGATCAGCTATCTGCGTCCGTCGCTTCTATTTGCCACGGTGAACGCCGATCCTGACCGGTATAGTTGCCATCACGGCGATAATCACGCAAGCACGCATGATCGCGAACAATATCAACCCAGCCGGCGGCGCGGCTAAATCTGAGTATCTTCCCCGTTGCAATCAGTACGTCAAGGACATCGTTGCTGACCTGCCCACGGGTTCCATCCGGGTAGACTACGTCAATCAGTTGTCGCTTCACTATCCACTCCTTTTAAAAGTTCATCAAAAACACTCCAGATGAACACCATGCCAGCAAAATACACCCAAACAGCCTGTTGCAACAAAAGAAATCTATTTTCATCCCGCAAGGATGATTGTTTTTTTCCTTCAGCCGGTGTATCTTGAGCGGCCTGAATCAATAAACTACACCGCTTGCAGCAAATCAGAACATAGAATATAGAACTCAGAAAAAAACCTTTGGAATTAATAAGTTTTATTCTGTCTTCTATCTTCGATAGTTTTTATTTATACAAGGAGGAACACCATGTTCGGACTGGGAACACAGGAACTGCTCATCATCCTGGTGCTGGTAATGATCATCTTCGGTGCCGGCAAGCTGCCACAAGTCGGCAGCGCCCTCGGCAAAGGGCTGCGCAATTTCAAAAAAGGGGTGAACGACTCCGACGAGGAAATTGAAGAAGGAGAAATCGAGGAAGTCACCACCCACAAGAAAAAAGAAGTCAAGGAAGAGGAACAGGATAAGAAATCCTGACGGCTCAGGTAGTTACTACCCACTCCCTGCTACCTGCTGCCCCTTACTACCCATTATCACTACCAACAAACCCTGCGCATGCTCTGGCGGGGTTTTTTAATTTGCCTCACAGGAGAACGATACAATGACTAAAGCACTGGGCCTCATGTCGGGCGGTCTCGACAGCACCCTCGCAGCCATGATCCTCATGCGCCAGGGGCTTGAGGTTACCGGCATTTCCTTTGTCACCCCGTTTTTTGGCGCCGAAAAAGCGCGCAAGGCGGCTGCGGCCGTCGGCCACCCGCTGATCATTTCCGACATCAGTGCCATTCATCTGGAGATGCTCAAGCATCCTAAATATGGTTACGGTCGTCATATGAACCCGTGCATCGACTGCCACGCCATGATGTTCCGCCTGGCCGGTGAAAAAATGCAGGAAGGCGGCTTTGATTTTCTCTTTTCCGGTGAAGTTCTGGGGCAGCGCCCCATGAGCCAGAATTCAACGGCCCTTAAAGCCGTAGCCAAACACTCCGGTTTTCCTGAACGGATTTTGCGCCCCTTAAGCGCGCGCCTTCTGCCACCAACGCCGATGGAAGAAAACGGCCTGGTCGACCGCAAGCAACTGCTCGATATCCAGGGGCGCTCACGCAAGCGTCAGCAAGCCCTGGCCGGGGAATGGGGACTGAAGGAACTTCCCGCCGTTGCCGGCGGGTGCCTGCTGACGGAAAGGGGGTTTTCCAATCAACTGCGCGATCTGTTCAACCATCATGCCGGTGCCGACGTCAGCGATGTCGAACTGCTCAAGATCGGGCGCCAGTTCCGCCTTACACCCACTGCCAAACTGGTGGTCGGCAGAAACCAGGAAGACAATCAGGCGTTGGAAGGTTTTTTGACGAAATCCAGACTGTTGCTGCGCTGCCGCGATTTCAGTGGACCTTTGGGTGTACTCTGTGGTGACGCTGAGCAGGCCACCCTGGAACGCGCCGCGGCGATTGTCGCTTCCTACGGCCAGGGCAAGGACGAACCCCTGGTAGAGGTCCTCTGCTTTGATCATGACAACAGCTCCAGCCTGACCGTCCCCCCCATGCCCCGGGAAGAATCGATCAAGATGCTGCTACGCTGAAGGGGCGAAAACCAGGAGTCAGAATACAGAATATAGAAGGTGTTGCCCCTCTTCTGTATTCTACCTCCTGTATTCTGAATTCTGCCTTAAAACTACCAAAGCCCCCGCCGAGAGTTCATTCTCGACGGGGGCTTCGTTGTTTCTACTTAACTTCTGGTGAGGCTTTTGGGCTTACATCATGCCGCCCATACCGCCCATGCCACCCATACCGCCCATACCACCAGGCATTGCCGGCATCGCATCTTTATCTTCCGGCTTGTCAGCGATCATCGCTTCGGTGGTCAGCATCAGACCGGCAACGGAGCCGGCATTCTGCAGGGCACTGCGGGTCACTTTGGTCGGATCAATGATGCCGGCCTCGATCATGTCGCAGTATTCATCGGTAGCAGCGTTGAAACCGAAAGCCCCTTTGCCGTTGCGAACCTTATCGGCAACAATGGCACCCTCAACACCAGCGTTGATAGCGATCTGACGCAGCGGTGCTTCCAAGGCGCGGATCACCAGGTCAACCCCGAACTTCTGCTCACCTTCGATTTTAAGCTTCTTCAGCGCCGGCAGGCAGCGTACCAGGGCAACACCACCACCAGGGACGATACCCTCTTCAACTGCAGCGCGGGTAGCATGCAGGGCATCTTCAACGCGGGCTTTCTTTTCTTTCATTTCGGTTTCGGTTGCAGCACCGACCTTAACCACGGCAACGCCACCGACCAGTTTGGCCAGACGCTCCTGCAGTTTTTCACGATCGTAGTCACTGCTGGTCTCTTCAATCTGACTACGGATCACCTTGACGCGTCCCTCAATGGAAACCTCGTCACCAGCCCCATCGATAATGGTGGTGTTATCCTTGTCGATAACAACCCGTTTCGCGGTTCCGAGCATGTCAATGGTGGCGTTTTCGAGCTTGAAGCCAACCTCTTCGGCAATGACCTGGCCACCGGTCAGCACGGCGATATCTTCCAGCATCGCTTTACGACGGTCACCAAAGCCGGGAGCTTTAACGGCGCAGACGTTGATGGTGCCGCGCAGCTTGTTAACCACCAGGGTGGCCAACGCTTCGCCATCGACATCTTCAGAAATGATCAACAGCGGACGGCCTTGCTTGGCGACCGGCTCGAGGACCGGCAGCAGATCTTTCATGTTGCTGATTTTTTTGTCGTGAATCAGAATCAACGGATCATCAAGGACAGATTCCATGCGCTCGGCATCGGAAACAAAGTACGGGGAAAGGTAGCCACGGTCGAACTGCATCCCCTCAACCGTTTCCAGCGAGGTTTCCATCGACTTGGCTTCTTCAACGGTGATAACGCCCTCTTTGCCGACTTTTTCCATCGCCTCGGCAATGATGTTGCCGATGGTCTCGTCACTGTTGGCGGAGATTGTACCAACCTGGGCAATTTCCTTGTGGTCTTTTACCGGCTTGGAAATCTTTTTCAGCTCTTCAACCGCAGCAACAACCGCCTTGTCGATGCCACGCTTAAGCTCCATCGGGTTGTGACCGGCGGTCACCAGCTTGACGCCTTCCTGATAGATCGCCTGCGCCAGCACGGTTGCGGTGGTAGTACCGTCACCGGCCACGTCGGAGGTTTTTGAAGCAACTTCCTTGACCAGTTGCGCACCCATGTTTTCGAACTTGTTTTCAAGTTCGATCTCTTTAGCCACGGTCACACCGTCCTTGGTGATCAGCGGAGCACCATAGGACTTGTCGATCACGACGTTACGCCCTTTGGGACCGAGGGTTACCTTAACCGCATCAGCCAGAACAGCGACGCCGTCAAGAATCTTGGCACGAGCTTCTTGTGAAAATAACAGTTGTTTAGCCATAATTTCTTATATCCTCCATGAATTTTGATTGCTTATTGATTCAGTTTACTGATCACCTGTCGTCAATGTGACAAAAGGTTAAATCAACCAAGAACGCCGAGGATGTCGTCCTCGCGCATAATCAGGTATTCCTTACCGTCAACCTTGATCTCGCTGCCGGCATACTTACCGAACAGAACACGGTCACCCACCTTGACATCAAGCGGCAGCACCTTGCCTTCGGGGGTCACTTTGCCCTTACCGGCGGCAACGACTTTACCTTCCTGGGGCTTTTCCTTGGAAACCGTGTCAGGGATGATGATGCCCCCGGCCGTTTTGGTTTCTTCCTCTACACGCTCAACGATGATACGGTCCTGCATTGGTCTGATTTTCATACCTTGTGCTCTCCTTTCAAGCCTCAATCCGCGGAAAATTTGCCCGCAACAGTTGTCAACGAATCCGGAATCGGGCATCATACTGCGACCGACTCCTTACTTTTTCCTTGTTAGCACTCAACCTGATCGAGTGCTAACAACGGCATAATAATAATCTCTGTTCCACGATTGTCAAGCAAAAAAACAACGGTTGCTGCCGGATGAATTGACAGCGGCCATAGAATTAAGTCAGACTTAAATAAAATCCTTCCCATAGAGCCCAGCACAGTCCCTCTCATCTCCCCATAAATATTCGGAAGAGCCTGAATATGCTACAGGGGGCTATCCACAAGAGGGCCTGAACACTCTGATTGTTTTTACTTTGGTTAAAGTTATTCCGGTTGACATTTTTGACCATGTTCGCTATACGAAGCGGGAACAAAACAGCTTTATATTGCTGCAATCGCAAGGAACCACATGGACTTCAACATCGGCCAGAAAATCAAAACCCTGCGCAAGCAACGCAAGCTGACCCTGCAGGATGTCGCCAATGAAACCGGGTTTTCTCCGGCGCTGATTTCCCAGATCGAAAACAACAACGTCTCGCCTCCCATCGCTACCCTGTCGAAGATCGCCCGTTTTTTCGACATCAAGATGAGCCATTTCTTCGAGGAGGGAGAAGAGACCAACCGCTACGAAATTGTCCGCCGCGGCGAACGCCGCATTGTCAGTCGGGTTATCTCCAAGGACGGCACCAGCCACGGCTATACCTACGAAACCCTTTCGTACCGCAAGCGCAATAAAAAAATGGAGCCCTTTGTCCTCACGGTTACCGAACGCGCCCAGGAGGAAACCCTCTATAATCATGAGGGGGAGGAGTTCCTGTTGATCTTGAAGGGCAATGCCGAGATTATACTCAATGATGAGCGCTTTTCCCTTGCCGAAGGGGATGCTGTTTATTTCGATTCCACCGTCAGACACCGACTGCTGGCCAAGGATGGCGAAACGGTTCAAGTCCTGGCGGTGGTGACGCGTTAAAAAATTGCCATCAAAACACCAAGAGCTCCAGGAGAGGCCAAACTTGAATTACAGCAAATCCTTAAGTCTTTACATATAAGGTCTTTCAGACTTACCTGGTGTCCTTCGAGCCTTGGTGGCTAAAAAAGATTGTGCCCAGAACATTCCATTTTCAGGAAGGAAGTTTAAAACCATGAGCCAATTTGACAAAAAAACCGTCTCTGACTGGGAAGCCCAGGCCAAAAAGGAGAAAAAGAGCGAGGATCTTTCCGCCCTCAACTGGGACACGCCTGAAGGCATTACCGTCAAGCCGCTCTATACCGCAGCTGATACCGCCAGCCTTCCCCATACCGATACCCTGCCCGGCCTCGCACCCTTCATCCGTGGACCGATGGCGACCATGTATGCCGGTCGTCCGTGGACAGTGCGCCAGTACGCCGGCTTTTCCACAGCGGAAGAATCCAACGCCTTTTACAAGCGCAATCTCGCCGCCGGCCAGCAGGGGCTGTCGGTAGCTTTTGACCTCGCCACCCACCGCGGCTACGACTCCGACCATCCGCGCGTTGTCGGTGATGTCGGCAAGGCCGGGGTCGCCATCGACTCGGTCGAGGACATGAAGATCCTCTTCGGCGATATTCCGCTGGACAAGGTTTCCGTCTCCATGACCATGAACGGTGCGGTGCTGCCGATCATGGCCAACTACATTGTCGCCGCCGAGGAGCAGGGGGTTAAGCCGGAGCAACTGGCCGGCACCATCCAGAACGACATCCTTAAAGAGTTCATGGTGCGTAACACCTATATCTATCCGCCCGCACCTTCAATGCGCATCATCGGTGACATCATCGAGTACACCAGCAAGTACATGCCCAAGTTCAACTCCATCTCCATTTCCGGCTATCACATCCAGGAAGCCGGCGCCAACAACGCCCTGGAGCTGGCCTTTACCCTCGCCGACGGCCTTGAGTACGTACGCACCGCCATCGCCAAGGGGCTTGATGTTGATGCCTTCGCGCCGCGCCTGTCATTCTTCTTTGCCATCGGCATGAACTTCTTCATGGAAGCCTCAAAACTGCGGGCCGCGCGCTTTTTGTGGGCCGAGCTGATGAATCAATTCAATCCCAAAAATCCCAAGTCCTCGATGCTGCGCACCCACTGCCAGACCAGCGGCTGGAGTCTGACCGAGCAAGACCCCTACAACAATGTCGTGCGTACCACCATCGAAGCCATGGCGGCGGTATTAGGCGGTACCCAGTCCCTGCACACCAACGCCCTGGATGAAGCTATCGCCCTGCCGACCGACCACAGCGCCCGCATTGCCCGCAACACCCAGCTGGTGATCCAGGAAGAAACCGGCATCTGCAATGTCGTTGATCCGTTGGGCGGCTCCTACTATGTGGAGTCCCTGACCAATGCCCTGATCGAAGAGGCACGCACCATTATCAATGAAGTTGAAGAGCTCGGCGGCATGACCAAGGCGATTGAAACCGGCATGCCGAAACTGCGGATCGAAGAATCCGCCGCCAAGAAGCAGGCCGCCATTGACAGCGGTCGCGACGTCATCGTCGGGGTCAACAAGTATAAACTTGCCAAAGAAGATCCCATTGAAACCCTTGATGTCGATAACGCTGCAGTTCTCAAAGGCCAGATCAGCCGCCTGACCAGAATGCGCGCCGCGCGTGACGAAGCCGCATGCCGGAGCGCCCTTGACGCGATCACCGCAGCAGCGGAAAATAACAACGGTAACCTGCTCGAACTCTGCGTCAACGCTGCGCGTCAACGTGCCAGTGTCGGGGAAATCTCGGATGCCATGGAAAAGGTCTATGGCCGCCACCGTGCCGAAATCAGACTTGTTTCCGGAGCCTATGGGTCGATCGTGAGTGAAGACAGTGATTTTGCCGAATTAAAAAAACGGGTCGACGACTTTGCCGCCCGGGAAGGACGGCGCCCGCGCATCCTCATCGCCAAGATGGGGCAGGACGGTCATGACCGTGGCGCCAAGGTAGTAGCCACCGCCTACGCCGATGCCGGTTTTGATGTCGATGTTGGCCCCCTGTTCCAGACCCCGGACGAAGCTGCCAAGATGGCGGTGGAAAATGACGTCCATGTCGTCGGCGTGTCCAGTCTCGCCGCCGGGCACAAGACCCTGGTGCCGCAACTGGCCGCCGAGCTGAAAAAACTCGGCGCCGATGATATCGCCATCGTCTGCGGCGGCGTCATCCCGCGCCAGGACTACGACGTCCTTTTTGCTGCCGGCGCCGCCAAAATCTTCGGCCCCGGCACCCCGATCACCACCTCGGGAATGCAAACCCTGGATGCCATAGAAGGCAAAAAATAGAATTAAAAGCAGAATACAGAATACAGAATACAGGAGGTAGAATACCGAAGAAGGGCAACACCTTCTATATTCTGTATTCTGTCTTCTGTATTCTGCCTCACAGTGAGCCTTAACCTTGTCTACTATCTCGCAACTCGCCACCGGCGTACGTTCCGGCAACATCCGCTCCCTGGCCAAAGCCATTACCCTGATCGAGAGCCGTAATCCTGATCACGGGGCAAAGGCCTCTGAACTCCTTGACGCCCTGCTGCCCGCTACCGGCAACAGCATCCGTGTCGGCATCTCCGGGGTGCCCGGTGCCGGCAAAAGCACCTTCATCGAGGCATTGGGGATGGATCTGATCGGCCGCGACCATAGAGTCGCCATTCTCGCTGTTGATCCTTCATCGCAATTATCAGGCGGCTCGATCCTGGGCGATAAAACCCGCATGGAAGAGCTGGCCCGCGAGCACAAGGCCTTTATCCGCCCCTCTCCGGCCGGCGATACCCTAGGCGGGGTGGCGCGTAAAACCCGCGAGACCATGCTGCTGTGCGAAGCGGCCGGTTTTGATGTCATCATCGTCGAAACCGTCGGCGTCGGTCAGTCGGAGATCACCGTCGCCTCCATGGTCGACTTCTTCATGCTGCTGCAGCTCGCCGGCGCCGGGGACGAACTCCAGGGGATCAAAAAAGGGGTGATGGAGATCGCCGACGCCATCCTCATCAACAAGGCTGAAGGGGACAATCGACCCCGCGCCGAGCTGGCCCGCAAGCAGTACCAGAATGCCCTGCACCTGCTCAAACCCAAAAGCCGTAACTGGATTGTACCCGTGCTACTGTGCAGCGCCCTCAAAAAGCAGGGAATCGACGAAACCTGGCAGACGGTTCTCGACTTTGTTAAAACTATGCGCGAGCATGATGAGTTCGAGCAGAAGCGCCGCCTCCAGGCCAGCGACTGGATGTGGGCCCAGGTCATGGATGAACTCAAAACCCTGTTCATGACCGACAAGCATGTCGCCCCCCTGATCCACCCCCTGCAAACCGCTGTCAGCACCGGCATCACCACCCCCGGCGCAGCGGCAAGGCGATTAATTGAAGCGTTTAGAAGGCATTGAAGGGCAGAATATGGGTATAAATATCTGAATCCTGCGTTGGTGTAGGGGCGGGGTTTCCGCGCTCAGGGCGGGGAAACCCCGCCCCTACATTTTAATGTTTAACCGTCAAAGCAATATATTCATTCTATATTCTGTCCTCAAGGAGCCCCTATGCTTACCAAAATCAACCACATCGGCATCGCCGTGCACAGCCTCAACACCTCCATCCCCTTCTACCGCGATCAGCTCGGCATGACCTTTGAGGGAACCGAGGTTGTCGAGGAGCAGAAGGTCAAGGTCGCTTTTTTCATCGTTGGCGAGAGCCGCATCGAGCTGCTTGAAGCTACCGCCGAGGACTCACCCGTCGCCAAATTTCTCGCCAAAAACGGCGAGGGCATTCACCACATGGCCTACGAAGTTGACGATATTATCGCCACCCTGGAGCGTCTAAAAGCCGACGGCGTCCGCCTGATTGATGAAAACCCACGCAAAGGGGCCCACAACAGCCTCATCGCCTTTCTGCATCCCAAGGTCACCGGCGGTGTCCTGACGGAAATCTGCCAGTGTGGACATTGAAAGGCAGAAGGCAGAATACAGCATACAGAATCCAGAAGAAGCGCAACACCTCCTGTATTCTGTATGCTGAATACCCCTGATTTTTATTGACATCAACGATAAGCTCACTATACTAATGAGCGTTCGCTTGGCAGCACCTGCTTTTACGGTTACCATGCACAGACGAAAGAGCAACATCATTGACCAGCAGACATTCATCACAACAGCCGAAAACATCGCCGCTGTAGCAAAAAACCTACAGCAACCTGTTGCGCGGCAGCCACAAAGACCCCTTCGGGTTAACTCAAGCCCTCGCAGCATGATCAGCAATAACAACACAACATCAGCAGCTTACGTTAAATTCAGCAAAACACCAGCAGTTTGGCACAGATACTGCTGTTCAGATACTACCGAGCAAGAATAACGCACCACCCAAATGTAAAGTGCAATGGACGTTAAATGGCTAGTTTTTAAGTTGAGCAGAACTTAAACCGCCGAAATGACTTCGGCAAAACTATTACCTTAGGAGGTAACACCAATGAGCAGATTAGCAAGTTTATTGATCGTCCTGCTGGCGATCGCAGTAGCAACACCGGTTCTTGCAGAAGACCGCCTGAGCCTCAACGGCGAAATGCGTGTACGCGGTTGGCATGTTGATGTTGACGGCGCCGACAACACTGCAACCTGGGCTGATCAGCGCCTGCGGATCGGTGGCAAGTTCTCCGTTGCTGAAGGCGTCAGCGTGACCTTCCGCATGGATGCCACTGAGTCTAACTGGGGAAGCCAGACCGGTTTTGGTTCAGGTCGTTTAGTAACCGGTAGCAATAATCCTATGCAGTGGGACCGCGCTCACCTGGATATCCAGAAGGGTGCCTTACACCTGCGTGCCGGCCAGTTCTACACCACTCTTGGCCAGACCGCATTTGATGCCCAGGACAACGGCCTGATGCTGAACGTTAAAGGTCAGATCCCGGTTTCCCTGTTCTTCATGGTTGACAATGATGGCGGCTCCAGTGCAGATTCTGATGCTTACTACTATGGCGCTAATGTCGCGCACAAGACTGATGCTTACGCAGCCAATGTTTTTGTTGGTGGACAAAAAAACAATGACGAAGACGTCTATGTTCTCGGCCTGAACTATGCCCAGAGCTTTGATGCCCTCAAGATGTTTGCCGAGCTTGACTACTTCACTGGTGATGCCAGCGCAACGATGGATGCCTACGGTCTGCAACTCTTCGTTGACGTTTCCATGGCTGCATCTGAAACCGTTACCGTTGGTGGCCAGGCCTTCTACGCCATGGGCGATGAAGACGATGTACAGTATCAGATCCTTGGCAACGACTTCGGTGGCTGGGACCCGATCCAAGCTATTGGTACCAATCTTGACAATGAGCAAATTGACCTTGGCCGCCCCTTTGCCCTGCTGGGTAATGGTGCCGGTATCATGGCCGGTCGCCTCTACGGTAACTTCATGGTCAGCAACGATCTGACCCTTGGTGCTTCCGTCTTCTACGGCGTTAACGATGAAGATAGTGTCGCTGTTTACGAAGACGCAATGGTATTTGCTGGCGGCTTCAGCTATGCCGTGATGGCAAACACCAAGCTTGGTCTGCAACTGCAGTACTGGGACTTCACTGGTGAAGGCACCAACGACGACCTCGAAGCCATGGCTGGCGGCGTTGGCCTGTTCGTGAACTTCTAATTCGATTAGAATTCACTGCTTAACCAAAAGCCCCGGTGATCTTCACCGGGGCTTTTTTAGTTTTCCGCCACCCAGTCCACCCAGAAAACCCATTGATCGTTTCTCTTTCTGTTCCTGGCCCCTTGGTGGCTACGACTATTATATCGTTTTTCCTGCACCACCTGCTTCATGCCCAGATAACGCACGGGCAGATACCGGCCCAGATACTGCAAACGATGCCGTACTCACTATCCGAAACCTACTTAAGCAATTAGTGCATTGAAAAACAATGGCGAATCATATTGACTTGCCAAGCTTTTTTGTTACTAATTCTAACGTTGAAGCACAACTGTTTTTCTCTTAACCACCAGGCTTTTTCAGAAAGATCAGCTTCATGACAACGTCTGCACAAAAATCCGATCGTCCTACCGCTATCATTGTCACCCTGGTGTTTCTCGTTATCAGCACCTTCTGGAACCTGTTTTCGGATCATCTCTTTGCGGTCCTGCTGAATCGCCCTGAAATGAACCAGCATTCGACCAATATCGGACACTGGTTCTTCATCATATTTTCCGCCATCATGCTCTACTGGTTACTGCGCTTCTGGGAAGCCTCCGTTTCCGAAACCCAGGAATCCCTGAAGAAAGTCAATCGCTCCCTTCGAAGCGTCAGTGAATGTTCAAGGGCAATCACCCGACTGGAGGATGAAGAGACACTGATGCAGGAAATCTGCCGCATCTGTGTCGAAGTTGGCGGACATCGCATGGCGTGGGTCGCTTTTAAGCAAGATAACCCACAAAAGAGTCTCAAACCGGCAGCCCACTGGGGAGCCGACAATATCTATCTGGAAAATCTCAAGGCCAGCTGGTCAGCTGACATCGACATTGGGCAGGGACCGGCCGGAACCTGTATTCGTACCGGTGAAATAGTTATTTTTCAGAATCTCCACGCTGATTCCCGCTTTAGACCCTGGCTCAAGCAAGTACGCAAGTACGGTTACGCATCCTGCATTGCCCTGCCGCTCGTCGACAATGAGCGGACCTACGGCGCGCTGATCATCTTCAACGGACAAAAGGATGCGTTCACTCCGGATAAAACTGAATTGCTGGCGGAAATGGCGGAAGACTTATCCTACGGCATCAGGACGCTGCGCATGCAGAAGATCCATCACGATGAGGTTCAAGAGCGCCTGATGCTGGCGGCGGCCATGGATCAGACATCGGACGGCATTATCACCTTCAACACCCAGGCCATCATTCAATACGTTAACTTCAGTTTTCTCCATCTGTGCGGAGTTCCGGAAGGTCGATGCGTCGGCACCTCTCTGCACAACTTTGAGTGTTCCCAGCGCAATCCCGAATTTTACCGCGCCATCCTCAATGTGTTTGCAACCAACCAGCCCTATTCGGGACACTTCATCAACAAGCGCAGCGATGGCAGCGTCTACGACATTGATGCCTGGATCGCGCCGGTCTTCGACACTGACGGCAGCGTCATCCGCTATGTTGCTACCGTCAGGGACATCAGTCAGGAAGTTGTGCTGCAACGCCAGTTGCGGCAGGCACAAAAAATGGAAGCACTGGCGACCCTTTCCGGTGGCATCGCCCATGATTTCAATAATATTCTGGCGATCATCATCACCAACACCGAGATGTGCCTGGAAGACGTCCCGGAGCACGACCCTCAGCGCCCGTTTCTCGAGTTGATTCTCAAGGCCGGCCTGCGTGGCAAGAGTCTGGTCCGTCAGTTTCTGACGATCAGCCGTAAAAGCGAGCAACCGCAAAAACCCACTAACCTGGGCGCTGTGGTTGAGGAATGTATGAGCATGTTGCGCGCCACCCTGCCGACCACTATTGAGCTACAGCAGCAAATTCCCGCACAGCTGGCCCTGGTCATCGCTGATCCGACCCAGATCCATCAGGTCATCATGAATCTGTGTACCAATGCCGCCGATGCAATGGCCGGACACAATGGCGTTCTGAATATCAGTCTTGACGAGATCACCCTGTCAGCCGACGACCGGACCAATTATCCTGAACTCCCTGCGGGCAACTATGTACGCCTGATGGTCACCGACAACGGCCACGGTATGAGTCGGGATGTGCTGGATCGCATTTTTGACCCTTTCTTCACCACCAAGGAACAGGGCAAGGGGACCGGACTTGGTCTGTCCATCGCCCACGGCATCGTCAAATCCCACAAAGGGCATATCTCCGCCGTGAGTATTCTTGAAGGCGGCACCACCTTTACCGTATTATTGCCGGCAACCACAGAAACCATCAGCGCTGATGTCGATACCAGCAGGGTGGAACAAGCCCCCGGCAAAGGGCATATCCTGTTCGTGGATGACGAAGCCGACTATGTCACCACCATGAAAATCGTGCTCGAACGCTGCGGCTACCAGGTAACCGCCCATACCGACAGCCGGGTCGTGCTTGACCTGCTGCGCCAGGATGCTTTTTCCTGCGATCTGCTGATCAGCGACCAGACCATGCCCCAACTGACCGGCACCCAGCTAGCGGCAGAAGTATTGAAACTCAAGCCGGGGCTACCGATTGTTCTCTGCAGCGGCTCAACGCCGGAAACCGAACCGGCCGTCAGCAATGCCAACATAGCGGCTCTGGGAATCAGCAAGTTGCTGTTAAAACCCGTCCAACGTAGAGAACTGGTGGCAACGGTGGCACAACTACTCAGTCATAAAGCAGCCCCCGGGCCAGAGGTCGCAAATGAGCAACATACTGATTATTGATGATGATGAAATGATGTGTGCGACCCTGTCGGCGCTGGTGCAACGCAAAGGCTACTCGGCAACCTGTGCGACTACCCTGCAACAGGGGAGAACCCTGGTTGAAACGCACGACTTTGACATCACCTTTCTTGACGTCAAGATGCCGGACGGCAACGGGCTGGATCTGCTGACACAAATAAATGCAACGCCGTCAGCGCCTGAGGTGATCATCATTACCGGCTTTGGTGACCCGGATGGGGCGGAACTCGCTATCAAAAGTGGCGCCTGGGATTATATCGAGAAGGGATTTTCCATCAAGGAGATCACCCTGTCGCTGGAACGCGCACTCCAATATCGTCAAGAAAAACAGGAGGTGCTGCGCGGCAGAAAACCTGTCCCACTGCACCGCCCCAACATCATCGGCAACAGCCCTGCTCTGAATGCCTGTCTTGATCTGGTCGCGCAATCTGCGGGGAGCGATGCTCATGTTTTTATCAGTGGTGAAACCGGCACCGGCAAAGAACTGTTCGCCCGGGCGGTTCATGAAAACAGTGCTCGCCGGAGCGAACATTTCGTCGTCGTCGATTGTACTGCCCTGCCGGAAACCCTGGTGGAAAGCCTGCTTTTTGGCCACGAAAAGGGTGCCTTTACCGGCGCGGAACGCAATCGAGACGGGCTGGTGAAACAGGCGCACAAAGGTACCCTGTTCCTCGACGAGGTTGGGGAGCTGCCGATGAGCCTGCAAAAATCCTTTCTGCGGGTACTGCAGGAACATCGCTTTCGCCCTCTCGGCGCAGCACGCGAAATTGAAAGTGATTTCCGCCTGATCGCCGCGACCAATCGTGACCTCGATGCGATGGCTGAGGAAGGCTCTTTTCGTAGCGATCTGCTCTTCCGCTTACGCTCTTTTGTGATCGAACTCCCTCCTCTGCGTAAACGCAAAGAGGACATCAAGGCACTGACGCGCCACTATGTCGATCGCTTCTGCGAACAGCACTTAAGCGGCCCCAAAGGGCTGGATGCTGAATTCCTGAACATGCTGATGCTCTATCCCTGGCCCGGCAATGTCCGGGAACTGGTAAACACCCTGGAAAGAACTCTCACTGCTGCTCAATTTGACCCCACCCTCTTCCCCCAGCATCTGCCAAGCCATATCCGCGTTCATGTGCGCCGTGCCGCTATGGAAAAAAACAACGCCGAACCGGACCTTTCGGTCCCGGTCACAACCTCCGATATCCTCCCCAAACTGCAGGACTACCGCGAAGAGGTCTTAAGCCGTGCCGAGCAGCAATACCTGAGCGCCCTGATGTCCCAGGCCCATACGGATATTGGGCTGGCCTGCGACATCTCCGGGCTGTCACAATCGCGTCTTTACGCCCTGCTGAAAAAATACGACATCAGCCGCAAGAGCTGATCGGCACTCCACGCCCCCCATCCACCCCCCGCCTGTTGTTTGGCGCGGCTTATGCATGTTTCCCTGCTGGTAGCAAAAGCAGCGTTTCCTTAACCGGATCCATCCTGAGACTGAGGGTGGGTGCGCGGTTGTTCAAATTAACAAACCCAATCAAAAAGGCGGGCATGTCATGACACAGCAGTGCGCTCCCAACATCCCTGAGCTCAAGTCACTGATTGAACAGCTCTATCTGAACCGTACATGTCTCGAACAACTGCTTGAACGACTGCATGACCTCACCACCAGCCCGGAGCCGACCGAGCACAATCCTGCGTCACGGGAAAGCGCTCCTGCCGAACAGGAAAAGGCCCTGCGTGCCAGTGATCGGAAGACAGAAAAAGGTTGCCCTCGGCAGCCACCTGTTATCGCCGTGGATGCCCGGATGCAGATCGCCGTCGGACTGGCGCATGCCATGGCGGAGACTGACGCTGCGGTGCTCATTCAGGGTGCCACCGGAACCGGGAAAAACTTTTTTTCCCAGCTGATACACCGCCAGTCTAGGCGCGCGCAATGCCCCCTGATTACGATCCCCTGCCGCCAGTTCAGTCAACCCGCCACCATGGCGCGCATCGGGGCATTCTTTGATGAAGCAGGCAACGGCAGCCTGATTCTGGAAGATATCGACGAATTGCAGCCGGCGGCACAGGATCATCTAGCGAACATATTAAAACAGCCTCTTACCTGCCGCCTGATCAGTCTGAGCTGCAACGACCCCGATGAATTGGTGCGTCACGGCAATTTCTCCGCCGACCTGCTCGACCAGTTGCGCGAATGCCACATTGTATTGCCGGTTCTGGCCGGTCGCAGCGCCGATATTGAGCACCTCGCCCGGCACTGCTGCCGACAGCTGTGCGCCGCCGCCGGAGTTGTGGAAAAGCAACTGTCTCCCGAGTATCTTAATCTGCTGACTCTTTATTCCTGGCCGGGCAACGTTCGCGAACTGATCAACACCCTGAAACAATCCCTGCTCTGCGCCGGCGAACAAAAAACCCTGTATGCCAAAGATCTGCCCGCCCATATCCGCATTCAGACACTGCCCCTCTCATCTGCCCGCAAAAAAGGGTTGTAGCATCGTCACGGTTTTAGCCCCTGCCATGGCCGCTGATCCGGTGCCGAACAGACACAGGTAATATCATTCTCAGTACGGCGATACCCCCCCCCGGTTGATTCCTGAAAGAAAAGAATTTTCCTGTCCCACAGGAATTCAAACCTCCCCGGGCAGCTTCTGCCATTCACAATCTCCCATCATTATTCGTGGAACAAAATATAAGCTACTGGTTTAATTGAGTTATTGAAATTTTTTGACCAGCCTTAAGTTGTGGCACTCAACTTGCTATAAAACCACATAAGATAATAAATCTCTTTCAATACCGGAGAATCTCATGAATAGAATTCGTAATCTTTGTCTGGTTCTTGTACTCGCGCCGCTATTAATCGCGGGAATGTTTCTGCTGGAGGTCATGGGCTTCGAAACGACCCTTCTGACCAAGCTCTTTATCATTTTCGCAGGCGCCATCATCGGCTTTCAATGCGCACCCGCTATCCTGATGTTTTCCGGACTGATCAAGGAAACCTGCAATGGAAGGGATACCCTCGTCGATAAATCAACCCGCTGAACCAAATAAGGGAGTCGACCATGTATGCACGTAAAGTCATGATTGTTGATCGCGATGCTTCCGCGCAGAAGAAAATGGCGGAGTTCTTTGAAAAATCGAACTACGAAGTCACCACAACCGCTTCTGCCGCCTATGCCATCGCCCAGATTGTGAGAAAGAATCAGCCGATTGTGATTCTTGGTGACAGCTTTGAAGAAAAGATTTCCGCTGTTGATGTTATTGCCCTGATGCGGCGCTGCAACAAAGACCTGAGAATCATTCTGGTTTCCGATGACAGTTCGCTGGAAACCCTGCGCCGCATCCGCGAAGACGGAATCTTCTACCATGCCCTGAAGCCAGTCAACCAGGAAGACAATGAGGAGCTTGTTTCTGTTGTTGAATATGCGCTGGGTGGAGCTCGGTTGATTGCCAACTGACCACCGGCCTCCACATCTATTCATTTTAAAAGGAGTATGTCATGAAAAAAATCAAACAAATCACCCTGTCGCTGATCCTTTCCTTTGCCAGCATCGCCCCCGCTTTCGCCCAAACGGGTGCACGTGAAGACAACAGTATGGTACTGACCTATCTGTTTCTGGGAACCTGCGCACTGATTATCCTGCTTCAGTTTGCTCCTCTGATGGCGATGGTTTTCGGCATTGTAAAAGGAATCTTCGGTAAAAAAACTCAGGAAGAAGCAAAGACGGTGCCGGTGAAAACCAGATGAAAATCAGTCTTCATGCGGTCATTGCGACCGACTTGTCTTACTTTTTTAGGATTTGCGCGGGGAGGTACCAAAATGAACTGTTGCCACTTTAACAATCTACTACGCATGGCGGTACTTTCGGTCATGCTCTTTGCCCCCTGCTCCTTGTCGGCCATGGATGCGGATTACTGTCTCATGTGCCATGGTGATGCGGATATGGTCGGCGAATCGCTACTGATCGAGGCAACAACCTTTGACACTACCGCCCATGCCCTGCTCGGCTGCAGCACCTGCCATGAGGCGATCGGTGACGAACACCCCAATGGCGACAGTGAACTGAACAGAGCCACATGTCTCGACTGTCACGATCATCTGGGGCAGGAATATATGATGACCGATCATGCCAACTACGCCACCTGCGGTGATTGCCACAACCCCCATGAGGTTCGCGCCATGGACGCTATGGCCGGGTACGACATGAACGACAAGTGCTTTAAGTGTCATGACACACCAGCGATGGTCGAACGGCACAAGGAATGGCTGCCGCAGGCCAATCTGCATATCGCCAAACTGCCGTGCATCACCTGCCATACCGGTTCTGAAGGATACGAGATAGTGCTCAATATTGTTGCCAAACAGGATGACCGCCTGTTGAGCGGCTATGAGCTGCCCGGCTACCACACACTAGAGGACATCAGCGGGGAGGCTGGAATCCTGAGCCTGATCGATAGCGACGGTGACAATTTCATCACCTTAAAGGAGCTGAAACGCTTCAACCGCAACCCGGAGTACCGTGATCTGCGCCTGGCAGGAACCATGGTGCCGAGCGACGTGTCGCACGACTTGTCGACGCTTGACAACCGCTACGACTGCACCTTTTGTCACGTGTCCGGGCCGGAAAGTATGCAAACCAGTTTTCTTGCAATCCCGAATCGCGACGGCGGCTACCAACGGATCGCGGTCGAGCAAGGTGCCGTCCTTGAAGCTCTCTACGGCACGCCCGACTTTTATATGGTTGGCACAACCAGAAGCGCGTCGATGAACATTATCGGACTGATTATTATCTGCGGTGGCCTGGTGATGCCGCTTGGTCATGGACTGCTGCGCTTTTTAACCCGCAAAAACCGCCAACACTAAGGGGAAGTGATCATGAGTGAACATAAAAAAGTATATCTGCAACCAACACCTGTACGCATCTGGCACTGGCTGAACGCATTCGGTATTATCACCCTGGCCGTTTCCGGGGCGCAAATCCGATTTCCAGAGTACATTACTCTGCTCGGCAACTATAAATCCGTCATCTACCTTCACAATACCGCCGGATTTGTTGTCGCCATATCCTTCACCTTCTGGTTTTTTTACTATGTTTTCATCGCTCGCTCGATGGCAAACCTTTATGTTCCTAAAGTTGACGAGTTGAAAAACGGGCTGTTGCGTCAGATAAAATTCTACTTTTTAACCTACTTTCTGGGCTGGGAGAATCCGCACCACCCGACCCCCAGGAATAAATTCAATCCGATGCAGAAATCGGCCTATCTGGCCATCATGTTCGTGTTGATGCCACTGGTCAGCCTGACCGGCATCTTTATGACCAATGTCGAACCCTTGCGTGGCGTGATCGTCATGATGGGCGGCCTGAAGATTCTGATGAATTTTCATTTTCTCCTCGCCTGCTGCCTGATCGCCTTCCTGCCGACCCATATGTACCTGACCACCCTTGGCCACACACCGCTTGAACACATTAAAACCATGTGGACCGGGTGGGAAGAAAGCGATGAAGCGGTTTCCGATCCCGAACATGTCGGTACGGTTTCAACCCACTGACACATGGCACAACAGAATGACTTCATCAAGGGCGACACCTTCAGGTGTCGCCCTGCTGCATTTAATCCCCACTAAGCTTAAAAAACTGGGGTTTTCTTTTTTCTTTTGCTCTTTGCTTCATATTATTCCTATCGATGAAGAAATTTCCTGCCAGACAGTAAAAAGGTTCAACATACCTCGGAATAAACGCCCTTAAACCGACAAAAACCACCTTTTTTCAAGGTAAAACAGCCAAACAAGTTGGCACGACTCCTGCTTTGAATGAATAACAAGACTTGCAAAAACCTTAGTCAAGGTGGAGGCCAATATGACAAAATATCATCAATCCGAGGGTGGCATCCCCCCCCACATGAGTCAACTGCAGAAGATCCGCGCATTGCGTGACAATGGACATCACCTCGCACGCCACAACCTGTGGGAACTGTTTCTTTTTCTCCTGGTAAGTATCTGTGCTTACAATGTGCGCGACCTGAACCTGTTTGCCATGGCCTCCGAACCTCTGCGCCAGATCCTCGGTTACCCACCGCCGGCCTATATGGTAAGCGCCGCTCTGGCCGTCTATTTTGGTTCCTCCGTGGTTCTGGGGCTGAAGGCACTGGCCTACCGAACCAAACCGACAGGCACCTGGAACCACCTTGGTTATCGCAGTGCGTTCTATTTCTTCTACAGCTTCACCGGCAGCATCGCTGAACATTTCCTGCCCGTATTGTTGATGGGCTTGATGCTCTATGGACTGGATCAGTGTCATCTGCGCCTCTACAACCAGGGCACAATTCATGGCTTTGATGGGGTCTCAGAAAATCTGTAATCGCGGGGAGATAAGGACAAACAGGAGTCATGCACCAGATGCGCCAAGGGGCGCATCTGGTCTTAAGAGACGAGAACTACAGTAATGTGACCCAGCTGTGAGAATCCACTTCCCTGCCGTACTGGATAGCCGTCAGCTTATGATAAAGCTCCATCGTCAGTTTACCGGGCTTGCCGTCGCCCAACTGGACGCAGGAATCTTTGTAGCAAAAGGAACCGACCGGAGAGATAACAACCGCTGTGCCGGTACCAAAAGCTTCGGTTAACCGTCCAGTTTTAGCCCCTTCCATGACCTCATCTACCGTCAAGGCACGCTCCTCAATCTGGTAGCCCATTTCACCAAGCAGCGTCAGGGCACTGCGCCGGGTAATGCCGTCAAGTACGGTTCCACGCAGGGGCGAGGTAATAATCTTTCCGTCATAGACGAACAGCATATTCATGCTGCCGACCTCTTCGACAAAGCGCTTTTCTTTGGCATCAAGCCACAACACCTGGTCGTAACCGTTCTCGGCTGCCTGTTTGGCGGCATAGAGGCTGGCGGCATAATTGCCTCCGGTTTTAGCTTCACCGGTACCGCCTTCGGTAGCGCGCACGTAAAAGTCGGAGATCCAGATTTTTACCGGTGCAACCCCGCCCTTGTAGTAGGCCCCCACCGGCGACAGAATGATGTAGCACAAATATTTGTTAGATGGACGAACCCCGAGCATCGGCTCGGTGGCAATCATGGTCGGGCGGATGTAAAGACTGGTGCCCTGATTATGGGGAACCCAGTCGGCCTCGAGGCGAATCAACTCAAGCAGGGCATCGAGAAAGAAGCCTTCATCGACTTCAGGCATGCACATGCGCCGGGCGCTGCGGTTGAAGCGCACAACATTATCAGCGGGGCGAAAAAGGGCAATGGTGCCGTCGGCGCGACGGAAGGCTTTGAGTCCTTCAAAAATTTCCTGGGCGTAGTGAAAAACCATGGCTGCCGGGTCAAGCACAAACGGGGCGTAAGGTTGAATGCGGGCGGAATGCCAGCCTTTACCACTATCGTACTCCATCACAAACATGCGATCGGTGAACTGTTTGCCGAACACCAGGTTGTTTTCGTCGCTGACCCGTGGCTTGAGATGTTTAATCGGAAGAATTTGCAGATCCATGGCACATATCTCCTGCTGATTGTTTCATGACATTAAAAAAATTATTGTATTTCTTCAGCACCGGGTCGGGGGGCCGGTGACAAAGATGGAGCTGAATAGTTACAAAATATTTAGCACAGCCGTCCGTTCACCTGCAACCATATCCTTGCGCTTACCGGAGGTGGAAAAGTCAGCAGGAACGGTTATTTGACTCTTGTCTGAGGGACTTATGATACAGTAAGGTGATAATTGACTTTTTTACAAGGAGAATATCCATGGATCTGCAATTACAAGGACAGGTAGCACTGGTGATGGCATCGAGTAAGGGGCTGGGAAGGGCGGTCGCCACCCAATTGGCGCTCGAAGGTTGCAATGTCATGCTCACCGGTCGCGACGCGACGGTACTGGAACAAACCCGTAGTGAGATTGCCGCACAGACCACCAGTACAGTAGCCGCCTGCGTGGCCGATATGGCCAAAGCCGAGGATATCAGCAAACTGGTGGCAGAGACCCGCAAACAGCTGGGAGGGATTAACATCCTGATCAACAATTCCGGTGGGCCGCCGGGGGGTGACTTCGATCAGCTCGACGATACCCACTGGCAATCAGCCTTCGAATCGACCCTGCTGGCCTACGTACGGACTATTCGCGCCACCCTGCCCGCCCTGAAAAAAAACGGCGGGCGCATCATCAATATCACCTCCTCATCAGTGAAACAACCGATTCCCGGCCTGCTGCTGTCCAATGCCTTTCGCATGGGGATGCTGGGGCTGGGCAAGAGCTTGGCCAACGAACTGGCCAAGGACAATGTTCTGGTCCACACGGTAGCGCCGGGGCGAGTTGCTACTGATCGCACGGTCTACCTCGATCAACTCAAGGCAGACCAGCGCGGCATTGCCATTGAACAAATTCGCGAAGAAAATCAGAAACTGATTCCCCTTGGGCGCTATGGCAAAACTGACGAATTTGCCCGCGTCGTCACCTTTCTTGCTTCACCGGTTTGTTCATACATGACCGGCGATATTATCCAGATTGATGGCGGCATGATCAAAGGCTATTAAACAATGACCAATGTTGTTTTGAAATACGGCTCCACCAGCATCCCCTGCCATCTGCCCGGTGCCCGAATACTGCAGATGGAGGAGATCGCGACGTCGCGGCCACCGCACCAGCTGGTCACTGAGGCATTAAACAATCCCATCGGCACGCCGCGGTTACAAGGGATTATCAACGCGGGTGAAAAGGTGGTGATCGTCACCTCCGATATAACCCGGTATTCGGCCAGCGAAGTCTATCTGCCCCTGGTGGTTGACGAACTCAATCACTGCGGCATCCCGGATGCGAACATCAGCATCGTCATCGCCCTGGGAATCCATCGTGGGCAGTCAGCAGAGGAACACCGCAAGATCCTCGGCCCTCTCTACGGGCGCATTGCAGTTTACGATCATGATTGTGACGATCCTGAGCAGCTGGTCGACCTGGGAGTGACCGATGGCGGGATCCCGGTGCAGATCAATCGCCGGGTGACGGCAGCAGATCGGGTGATTGTCACCGGCACCATCGGCTTTCATTATTTTGCCGGCTTCGGTGGTGGTCGCAAGGGGCTGGTACCCGGGGTGGCGAGCCGCGAGACCTGCATGGCCAGCCATTTTGCGGTGTTTAATCCGCCGGAAACGGGCGGCAAACATCCATCCGCCGTAACCGGGGTGCTCGCAGGCAACCCGGTCCATCGCAATCTGCTGCAGGCCGCGCAGCGGGTCGAACCCGATTTTCTCCTGAACACCGTGCTGGGCCCGAACAAGGAGATCGTCGCGGTCTTTTGTGGGGAGCTGGAACAGGCACACCTGGCAGGCTGCGAACTGGTACGCTCCCTTTACAGCGTGCCGGTAGCCGCTGCCGCCGATCTGGCGATTATCTCCTGCGGCGGCGAGCCTAAAGACATCAACTTTATCCAGGCGCAAAAAGCCCTTGATTACGGCTGCCGTGCGGTCAAAGAAGGGGGTACGATTATTTTTCTTGCCGCCTGTCGCGACGGCTTCGGGTATCCGACCTTTTTCGACTGGTTCCGCTATCAGGATCTTGAAGAGTTTGAAACCGCCCTGCGCGCAAACTACCAGATCAACGGCCAGACCGCTCATGCCGTGCTGACCCGTTCACGACGCTTCCGGATCCTGCTGATCAGTGAATTCAGCAGTGAGCAAACCGCCGCCATGGGGATGGAAAAATCCCCTGATCTGCAGACGGCGCTCCAGCAGGTCATACCCTCCCTCCCCGGCAATTTTTCCACCGTGATTATTCCCGATGGTGGAACGATCCTGCCGATCGTTACTGCTCCGGCGGCAACCTGAACACGAGCCTTTGGCGACAGGAAAAAACACAGCATGGCAACCCAACAAGAGGTTTTAAAAAAGGTCATCGAATCGGGCTCCCTGCCGACCCTGTCCACGGTCGCCTCGACCCTGATCAACATCACCGGCAAGGAAGAAACCACGACCTATGACATCAGTAAACTGATCGCCCAGGATGTTTCCCTGTCAACCAAAATTCTCAAGGTGGTCAACTCCTCTTTTTATAATTTTCCCAACGAGGTCGGCACCATTCAACAGGCCGTCGCCATCCTCGGCACCAACGCCGTTCGCAGCCTGGTGCTTTCCTTCTCCTTTTTGAATCTTGAACGGCCCCGTCACGGCGGCGGTTTCAACTACGAACAGTTCTGGGAACAGTCGTTAGCGGCAGCGGTCACCGCCAAACTGATTATGGCCAAGGTCTCTTCAGAGCGTGATCCGGAAGACATATTTACCGTCAGCCTGCTGCAGAAGCTCGGCAAGCTGATTTTTGCCAGCGCCTACCGTGAACTTTACGACGAGCTGCTGCAGGAGGCTGACGGGGATGAGGAGCGACTGCTGCAGCTGGAAGAAGAGCGGATCGGCGCTAACCATGCCTTTATTGGCGGCGAGGCGGCGCGTCACTGGAACTTCCCCGACAGTCTGGCAATCCCGATTGCTCACCATCACAACCCGTCAGGGTACGCCGGCAAGAATGCCGGGCTGCTCACTGATATCCGGGTCGCCCACCTGGCGTCCCTGGTCGCCAATATCATGTATTCTGGCAACCCCATTGGCTATCACACACCGTTTCGTGACGGTGCGCGCAAAATGTTCAAGCTCGATACCAACGCCATTGACCAGATTCTGACCAGGGTCAATACCGAAGTGGCTACTGCCGCTGAATATTTTGGCCTGAAAATCCAGGGGACAGCATCAATTCCTGAATTGCTGCAACAGGCCAATATCGAATTGAGTCTGCTCAACATGAGCTATGAACAGATCAATCGCGAACTGGTACAGGCCAAGATGCAACTGGAGAAGTTGACCAAAGAACTGGAAGAAAAAAACACCTACCTCGAAGGGATCGTTAACCTTGACGGCCTGACCGGCATCTATAACCATCGCTATTTCCAGGAATTTCTCGATAAGGAAATCAGTCGCAGCAATCGCCTTGGCAACAAGCTCTGCCTGATTCTGGCGGACATCGACAACTTCAAGAAGTTCAACGACTTCTACGGACACCAGGCGGGAGACTATGTGCTTAAGGAGTTTGCCGGACTGTGTGCCGGCATGATTCGCGAGTATGATCTGAGCGCCCGCTACGGCGGTGAAGAATTTGTTTTCGTGTTACCGGAAACCACCATCCAGGACGCCCTGAAAGTGGCGGATAAAATCCGCACCGAAATTGAACAACATAAATTTGAGTACGATGGCGACGACTATCGAGTAACCGTCAGTCTTGGTGTAGCAGAATTTGACGGCAATGCCAATGAACGGCGGGTCACCAAAACGGTGCTGATTGAGCGTGCGGACCAGGCCCTTTACAGCGCCAAGAAAAAGGGACGTAATCGGGTCGAGGCCTATGCGGAAAAGACCGGCTGGTTCGGCAAGTCAAAGTAGACTTTTCTGGTTATTTATTTATAATAGCCTGCAAAAAAAAAGCAATTGAAAGGCGCCCCATGCTCGATAAAACCATCATCCGTAATCTTGTGCAGATCGTCGGCAAAGAACATGTCCTTACCGACAAAGCCTCACTGATCTGTTATTCCTACGATGCCACCCAGCGCAAATTTCTACCGGCGGCGGTGGTGCATCCCGGCAGCGCCCGGGAAATCAGCCTGATCATGGCCCTGGCCAACCAGCACCGGATCCCTGTTTATCCGCGCGGCGCCGGCAGTGGTTTCACCGGCGGCAGCCTGCCGACCAGTACTGACGGTATTGTCCTTGGCCTGACCCGCCTTAATCGGATCCTCGAAATCGACGAAGAAAATCTGGTGGCGATGGTGGAACCGGGAGTTGTTACCGAAGACTTCCAAAAAGCGGTGGAAAAGGTGGGCCTGTTCTACCCGCCCGACCCGGCTTCCCTGAAAATGTCGACCCTCGGCGGTAACGTTGCCGAGTGTGCCGGGGGTCCGCGTTGTGTTAAATACGGCGTCACCAAGGACTATATCATCGGACTTGAGATTGTTACCCCGACCGGTGACATCATAACCACTGGCGGTCCGACCATGAAGGGGGTGGTCGGTTACGACCTGACCAAACTGATCTGTGGCAGCGAAGGCACCCTGGCGATCATCACCAAAATCATCATCAAACTGCTACCCCTGCCGGAAGCCAAAAAAACCATGCTGGTACTGTTTGACTCCATCGACGGTGCTGCCCGGGCGGTGTCAAGCATCATTCGCAGCAAGATCATTCCGGCAACCCTGGAATTCATGGATGGTCGCACCCTTGACTGCGTACGCGACGCCACCAGCCTGGAAGTGCCGGAGGGCGCCCGCGCCGTATTGATTATTGAGGTCGACGGTGACCGCGAATTTCTCGACAAGCAGGCGCACAGAATCGCCGAGATCATCAAACCATTAGGGGTGGTGGAAACCCGCATTGCCGAAACCCCGGCGGAAAGTGATGCCCTTTGGCAGATCCGGCGTTCGGTATCAGCCTCGCTGCGCCGCGTGAACCCGGACAAATTCAACGAGGATATTTGCGTGCCACGCTCCAAAGTACCTGAGATGATCCGCAAAATAGATAAGATTTCGGACAAATACGGTGTCCCCATTGTTAATTTCGGTCACGCCGGTGACGGCAACATCCATGTCAATATCATGATCGACAGCAAGATTCCCGGTGAGCAGGAAAAAGCCGACCAGGCCATCGCCGATGTCTTTGCCGGTGCCCTGGAACTCGGTGGCACTATGAGCGGCGAACACGGGGTCGGGATCATGAAGGCGCCCTTTGTCGGCATGGAACTGGGCAAGGCCGCCATCGACTACATGAAGACCATCAAAAAAGCCCTTGACCCCAACAACATCCTCAACCCGGGTAAAATCTTCCCAAGTGATGTAAAGCAGAATATAGAAGACAGAATATAGGAGACAGAAGTTAAGACCATTCATTCTGTATTCTACATTCTATATTCTGTATTCAAAGGTATTCACCATGCCCAAACTCAAAACCCTTGAAGATTATCGCGATGAGATAAAGCACTGCGTCAAGTGCGGTGGCTGCCGTGCCCACTGCCCGGCGTTTGGTGCCGAACACCATGAGGGTCGGGTCGCGCGGGGGAAAATAGCCCTGGCAGATGCCCTGCTCGACGGCGAGGTTGATCTCGAAGATCAGTTCCTCCTCGACATGTCCCAATGTCTGCTGTGCGGCAGCTGCTATGCCCAGTGTCCCAACAAGGTCCATACCGAAGAGATCGTCGCCGCTACCCGGCGCGAAATCGCCCGGCGCAAGGGGCTGTCGACTTTCGGTTTCGGCGTCGCGACGGTGCTTAAGCACCCGAAACTGATGAACCTGCTGGCTAAAAGTGGCGGCAAGCTATCGCACCTGTTATTCAAAAAAATCCCTGAAAGCAGCGGCTTGCGCCTGCGTTTCCCTGCCCCTTTCATCAGTGCCGACCGCACCCTGCCACCGGTCACCGCTAAACCCTTGCGGGAACGCTTTCCGGAGCTGATCCCCGGCAAGGAAGGCGCCCCGACTGTCCTGTTTTTCACCGGTTGTGGCATCAACTACATGTACCCGGACAGTGGCGAGGCCTTGATCAAGGCGCTGAAATTTCTCGGGGTAACGATTCTGATTCCCCGGGAGCAGGCCTGCTGTGGTCTGCCGGCAGTATCAGCCGGAGCCAGTGACACCGTGGAAAGACTGGCATCGATCAATCTCGAAATGTTCAGCAAGCACCGCTACGACACCATCGTTACCGCCTGTGCCTCCTGCCACTCGGGCCTGGGGCAGATTTATCCGGGGATGATTAATGGCGAAGGGGATTATCAGAAGAAAATTCGTGACATCTTCGTCTATCTGGTGGAACAGGGACTGCCGGAAAAGCTCGAACAACTCCCCAAGGCCGAAAAATCCATCAAGGTGACCTATCACGATCCCTGCCATCTGCGCAATCATGGCATCACCAAGGAGCCGCGGGCGATCCTCAAAGCCCTGCCCCAGGTCGATTTTGTCGAATTACCGGGGCCTGGAAGTTGTTGCGGGCTGGGAGGAACCTACTCGGTCTATCACTACGATACCAGCAAGAAGATCGGCGCCAAAAAAGCCACCCTGATTGAGGAAAGCGGCGCCGAGCTGGTCGCCACCGACTGCCCCGGCTGCATGATGCAGCTGCAGGACAGCATCAATCACGCCGGCGGCAAACAGCACACCGTCCATATCCTCGACCTGCTGGCTGAAGCGTTGGAATAGGCAGAATAAACAACAGAATACAGAATATAGGAGATAGAATTCAGAAGAAGGGCACAACCTCCTATATTCTATATTCTGAATTCTGCTTTTACGCCCCTCTTACTCCGGAATCTGCTCCAGCTCCTGCCAGCGTCCATAAGCTGCCTCCAACTTCTGCTCTACTGCCTCCAGTCGCTGTTGTGCTGCGGTAATCTTTTCGCTGTTGCGTTGCTGGTAGAAGGTCGGATCGGCCATGGTGGCGTGCAGCTCAGCCTGCTCGCGTTCCAGCTCCTCAATAGTCAGGGGTAATTCTTCCAGCTCCCTTTTTTCCTTGAAGGTCAGTTTGCGTGGCCGCTGTTTACGGGCGAGAGCCACTGTTTTTTCTTTTTGTCCGGTGTCAACCCGTTGCGCCGGCTTCTGCGCCAGCCAATCATCATAGCCACCGATGATCTCTTCGACCTTGCCGTTACCGGTAAACACCAGGGAACTGGTGACCAGATTATTGATAAAGCTGCGGTCGTGACTGACCAGCAATACCGTGCCCTCATAATCAAGGAGTAACTCCTCCAGCAGTTCCAGGGTTTCCATGTCAAGATCATTTGTCGGCTCATCAAGAATCAACAGATTGGCCGGACGGGTAAACAGTTTGGCCAACAGCAAACGATTTTTTTCCCCACCCGACAGAACCCGTACCGGCGTGCGGGCACGTTCAGGGGTAAAAAGAAAATCCTGCAAGTAGCCGTAAATATGGCGCGGCTGGCCATTGATAATAACCTGATCATGATCATCAGCGAGGTTCTGCTTGACGCTGCGGTCGCCATCAAGTTGTTCGCGCAATTGATCAAAATAGGCGATTTCGAGATTGGTTCCCAGGCGCAGGGTTCCGGCCGTCGGCTGCAACTCACCAGTCAGCAACTTAAGCAGGGTGGTTTTTCCACAACCATTGGGGCCGAGCAGGCCGATACGATCACCACGCATGATGCGCAGATCGAGGTTATCGATCAACGGCGGGTTGCCAGGATACGCAAAACCTAATCCTGCGGTCTCAACCACCATGCGCCCGCTGCGCTGTGCCTCGTCAATATTCAGGCGCACCTTGCCGATGCGCTCACGACGCTGGCGCCGTTCTTCGCGGAGCTTGAGCAGATCGCGCACCCGCCCCATATTGCGGGTACGGCGCGCCTTGATCCCCTTGCGAATCCATACCTCCTCTTCGGCCAGCTTTTGATCAAAACGCTCCCAGGCTTTTTCTTCAGCATGCAGAACATCCTGTCGCCGCACGAGAAAGGTGTCGTAGTCGCAGCGATAATCATGCAAGCGGCCACGATCCAGCTCAATAATCCGGGTTGCCAGACGGCGGGCAAAAGCACGGTCGTGGCTGACAAACACCAGGGTCTTGCCGAGCCTCAGCAGCAGCTCCTCAAGCTTGATAATCGCCTCGATATCCAGGTGGTTGGTCGGCTCGTCGAGCAGAATCAGATCAGGCTCAAGAATCAGTGCGGCCGCCAGCAGGGTGCGGCGCTGTTGACCACCTGAAAGGTCGATCGGTGACTCGTCCAGCATCAATTCCAGCCGCCCGGCGAGCTGGTCGATGCGCACCTGCAGGGTGAGTTCATCAATCCCGTGGGCCTGGCCACATTGATGCAGATAGTCTCGCACTGTCCCCGGCCAACGGGCGGGGAAGTCCTGGGGCACATAAGCAGTCCGCACTCCCTGACGGCGCTGGATTTCACCCGCGTCAACCGGCATGTCACCATTGAGCAGGCGCAGCAGTGATGATTTGCCGGCACCGTTGCGTCCGAGCAGACAGATGCGATCACCGGCCTCGATCTGCAGATTGACAGCAGCGAGCAGTTTAGGGCCACCGAACGCCAGACTGACCTGATGGAGGGAAAGAATATTCATGGGGAGTGTCGGGAATCCTGGCAGATTGTAGAAGCAACGGCCGAACCGATCACTGCAGATCAACCCGGCCGTTGTTGAAAGGAGTTATTGCTGCAGCTTGAACACCATCAACGCGGAGTGACCGCGCTGAAGGATGTTTTTTTCCTGAAAACGCATGGCTACCAGTAGATCAAGATCACCGTTATCATCCAGATCAGCAACGACAAAGTCAGCGATATAGCCTTGTTGCACGGGGGTACGCCAGCGCTCTATCAACTGCAGGCTGTTACTGTCCCATTCAAAAGCTACCAGTTGGGCATCAGTAAAAGTACGCAACCCCTGCAGCAATCGCGAACCCTGATTCTGAACGGTCAGAATTTCCCCTGTGGCTAGAGGCTCCAGACGGTGTTGGATGGCCACCGGCACACGATTGCTCGCCTCAGATTCCGGACGGTGATAGAAACTGGCATCCGAACCGCCGAAATGATCGGTGGATTGCCACAGGCGCTCATTGCTGTCGTTGACCAGCTGCAATCGATCAGCGGCCGACAGAGAAATATAGACGGTTTCGCCTGAGGCGGCGGTAACCGGCACCATGCTGAACAGATTGACCCGTGCCGGCAGATCCAAAGCCGCGCCGCGTATTAATCGATCGCGATTGCGTTCAACGCGGAAAACCGGTGGCAAAAAGGGGTCATCACTGCGACTCATGCGCTGGCCGAGGAGAACTGCTCCTTCTCCCGGCAGATCAACCACCCGCATGAACCAGTTGACCATGGTAATAACCCGCTCAAAGCGGCCGTTACGAAACTCGACAACCTGGCTGCGCAGATCAGTGCCAATAACAGCAGTGATGTAGAGTTCGGCCTGACCATCGCCTTCCTGATCATGTGCATCAATAGCGAGCAAGCGTGTCCCGGCAGGGAAATCGACAACCCCGACAGCGACCAGCTGACCATCCTCCATGCGCATGATCCGCAGCTCATTTTCAAGGGCTACAGCGATCTCCGTGCGTCCGTCACCGGTCAGATCAGCACTCGCCAGCGCCACCGGGTTCTCACCCAGGGGCGGGCTGATCCAGACGCCATCGGACTGCTGTTGACGAGCGATCCCCGGCGCTTCAAGGCGCGTATCGCCACGCCCCAGGCCGACGGTACCAAGCAGTGAATCAACACCACGATTAAGGGCACTGCGCTCGGGGTCAACAGCAGCAACCGGCTCGGCTTGACGAATGGTGGGGGTCAGCGAGGCCAGCACCTGCCCCTCGCTGTAACGATAACTGCCGACCAGCGCGCCAGCCACTCCACTGACGCTTAATCGTTCATCCTGCAGATGAAAAACCAAAGCCGTGTCGGCGGTTTCAGGCGGCTGATCAAACCACTCAAAATGGCTCAGATTGCGCTTGAGCTCCTGTGCCAGGGCTTCCGGAACAGAACCATCCATATAAGCAGGAACCTGCTCGAAGCGACGCACCGGATCTCCTGCCTGCAGGTTTAATCCCTCGGTCAGCAGCTTGGCGTAGGAATAACCGGATAAAACCCGCGTCACTTCCAGAAATCCCGCAACATGATCGATACGACCTACAATATCGCGGGTCTGCGGATGGATAATGGTTTCACCGGGGGACATAACTGAAAGGATATCGCCGGGACGGAGATTCTGATTGGCATCCAGATCCACCAGCCAGGAGTCGCCCATGGCCATCAGCACCACCCCATCGACCGGGGCCAGATCCTGTAGCAGCTGACCCGGCAGCTGGGCCAGGGCAAAGGTTGGCAACAAAAATAAAAACAACAGTGTCCGATAAAGCAGTGTCATAGAATCAACCTGTGCTTAGGTTACAAGTTTGGGGGGAAAGCATATTAAAAAACGCATTCTGCCATCAATGCCCTGGTGTAGCCAAGTAAAACCTTGCCGGTACCAGGTTAAAGCAGTGCTGAATAGTTGTAATTATTCAGCACTCACCTTGCCCGGCAACCCCCTGCAATTTTTCGAGCAATCTGAGCTGCGTCACGGCATCACAGTAGCCGGCATATCCGCCCCAGCGCAGTAATTCATCGACCAGCGGGACGGGATCGCCGCTGGTCTGCGTCAGGCGCGTAAGGAGCTGGCGGGTACGCAGGGCGTCAAACCAATGATGAAAGGCGCGCAAACGGTGCTCGTTACCAGCGTGATTACGCTGCAACAGCACCCAGACGGCGGCAAAATTGCGTTCCATCAGAAAACCGGCCAGCTCCGGCGAGATCCGCTGTGCCCGGCTCAGCAGATCTTCTACCGAACGATCGGGCCGCGCTGCTACCAGCAACAACCACTCGCGCAGTAAGGCACAAGCCTGTGCATCAATAAAACGGTAAGCTGGTGCTTCCCCCCGCTGGTGCTGCGCGACAATACGCCCGGTACCAAAAGGTACACGCACAGAACATCGGGGCGCAGGACGCACCACCGTCCCCTTGAGCGCGGCAACCCCGCTGATTTTGTTGATCTGCTGGAGAAAATAGAAATCCTCCCCGGCCAGCCGCCGGTTCATCCCGCCGGCAGCGATGTAGCCCTGCGCCCGGCAGGCAAAAGCGCTGCCGATACTGTGATAGGCGTAGGGCGATCCGGCCTGTTGTAAACCGAACAGGTAGCTGCGCAGGTAGAGCTCATAGGCGCGGATTGCCTCTTCTTCACCGGAATCGGCTCCCGCCTGGTGGCGAAAGGGGAGCACGGTGCCGCTTGGTTGTATTGTGGCAAAATGCCGGAACAGGGCGCTAAGATAATCAGGATCAACCAGGGTGTCAGCGTCGAGAGAGATCAGGAAGGGGTCGTTGTTCCAGTTAAGGCGGTGCAATGCCGCATCAAAGCCGATTCTGCGTGCCATCCCCACCCCCTGCCCGACCGGCAGTTCCAGCCCGGGACTTGCAGCGTCGATCCACGCCAGCTGCAAAGGCAGACAGGGTTGGGATACCAGCCAGGACAAGGTGGTTTCATTGTTGAGGCGCAGTGCCGGCGAAGCATCCGTCCGCTGATTGACCACGACGATCACCAGGGTACGCTGCAACAGCTCAGGAGCGTTGGTCGCAAGAGACTGCAAGGTCGCCGGTAGAGTCTCTGCTTCCGCCAATGCGGGAATGACAATTGCTGCATCAACCACTGACGCACTACTCCCTGCCGGCTGCCAGGGAGTCAGCACCGCCCGACGATGCAGATATTTTTTCAGCCGACGCTGCATCTAGCGATTGATCCGGTAGTGCTCTAGGATGCTACACAGCTGGGCAAACGCATCTTTCTGCCCGTTAAGCCAGTTAATCTGCGTGCCGTGTTTCTCCATGCGCCGGAAAAAGGTTTCCTGGCGCTTGGCGAACTGACCGATGGCGCCGGCAAGTTGCTGAACCATGTCAGTTCGGCGCAACTTGCCCTGGAGGTAATGGGCAATGTACCGATATTCGAGGCCATAAAATTCCAACTGTTCCCAGGTTACTCCGCCGGCATGAAGATTCTCCACTTCTGCAATCAGCCCCTGCTCCAGGCGCTGTTTTAAGCGCTCGCTTATCCGGCGCCGCAGCATCTCACGTGGCCATTTCAAACCGAACACCAGTGGTCGCCAGACAAAGGGATCGACCGGTTCGGCACGGGTTTCTCCGAGGGCAATTTCGTAGGCCCGCAGCAGTCGTTCACGCTCATCAAGGTCGGTGCGATTGTGTTGCCGGGGTTTGATTTCCAGTAGTTTTCGCCGCAACTGCTCATCGCTCCAGGATGATACGTGCTCACGCAGTTGCAGATTAACCGGTACCTCGACCAGATGGTAGCCCTTCAATATCGCATCCAGGTAGAGGCCGGTTCCGCCGCAAATCACCGGTAGCCTGCGACGCTGATGCACAGTGTTGATAGCGGCATAACAGTCATTCTGAAACTGAAACAGGTTATACTCACTGCCGGCCTCGGCGATATCGATCAGGTGGTAGGGAACCTCGCCGTATTCCGTCAAATCCTTACCGGTTCCCAGATCCATTCCCCGGTAGACCTGACGGGAATCGGCGGAGATGATCTCGCCGCCAAAATGACGTGCCACCGCTACGGCCAGGGAGGTCTTGCCACCGGCAGTCGCGCCGAGAATAACCACTGCGTCAATCGTATCTTGCACTGTGAATTACCACCCCTCTGTGACATTTTATGGGTTACAGGGTACGGGTCGAATTGTTATAGTCCGCCTGACATCAACTATGCTTTTAAACACCGGACTGACATGAATTCTGATTTACCTGTTATCCTCAAACGCGACCAGCACCCGATCTCACGCCGGCAGATCGATGAGGACTGTCTCAAGGTTCTGTACCGACTGCACCGTAACGGCTTCAACAGCTATCTGGTGGGTGGCAGCGTGCGTGATCTGTTGCTCGGACGTACGCCAAAAGATTTCGACATCGCCACCGATGCCACCCCCAATCAGATCAAGCGCCTGTTCCGCAACTGTTTTCTGGTTGGACGCCGGTTTCGCCTCGCCCATATCCGCTTTGCCGGCAACAAGGTGATCGAAGTCGCGACCTTTCGCCGTGAGGTCACAGCTGGAGAACTCCCGGAAAATCCGGACGATCATCTGCATTTTGTCCAGAACCTTTTCGGCTCTCCTTGTGAAGATGCTTACCGCCGCGACTTCACCATCAATGCCCTGTTTTACAACATTGCTGATTTCAGCGTGATCGATCATGTCGGCGGCCTTGCCGATGTAAATCAACGCCGGATTCGCGTCATCGGCGATCCGCTGATCCGTTTTGTCGAAGATCCGGTACGCATGTTGCGCGCCATCGAGTTTGCTGCGCGTCTCGATTTCAAGCTCTGCGATAATATTGTTCCGGCCATCGATCAACACAAAGAACTATTGGCAACGGCTGCGCCGGCCCGGGTGCGCGAAGAAATCATGGCGCTGTTCCGTTACGGCATTGCCGCACCGGTGCTGCATCAGTGCCGCGAACTGGGAATGCTCCCTCATTTGCTCGCCGGTTATCCCGGCACCGACGAGGGGATTGCCATGCTCGCGCAGGTCGATGCCCGCACCCACGGCGGCATCACCATCGATGAAAGCTTTGCCCTGGCTGCTCTTTATCTGCGCCTGTTCATGGATAGCTGCCCGCCGGAACGCGGCACCCCCATTACAACTGCCCTGCAATCCGCCAACGATATCCTCACCCCCCACTGCCGCTATTTCAGTATAGCCGCCGGCATCCGTCTGCAGGCACGTGATCTGCTCATCGGTTGCTTCCGCCTGGTTCGCGGTCGCGGTCAGCGCGGCGAACAGAAATTTCTGCGCCATCCTGCCACCGTCTCGGCCCTGGAACTCTTTACCCTCTGGACGAAGGTCCGACCCGATCTGCTCCCACTGCTGCAACAGTGGAACAGCGCGGTCTTTACCCCCGCCAAACAACTGGATGCTCCGGCTCGCCGCAATCGCCGGCGGCGTAAAAAAAGCTCAGCCCCAAAATCTCACAGCCAGCGCTAAATATAACATACCTGCCCGGCAAGGTCCCGCAATGCCCGACCAAAGGTACGTGAGATTTTACTCCTGAACTATCCTTGCGTGCCACCAGCCCTTTCAGACACCACTGAGAACCAGATTATCGATAATTAAATTTTTTTATTTGTGCATCCTTTTTCCGTTGCGCTGCGGACAACAACATGATAGATTATTAATGATTATGGGCCAATCCTCTTCTTACTATCTTTACACAACAGGAAAAGATCATGAAATTAAACAGTATCCAGACCAAAGTGGGCGGGGGCCTCGTTCTTATTCTGCTGGTGATCCTTGGTATCAGCTTCACCCTGTCGGCACTGCAAACACGTGGCATTGTACGTGAGCAGGAAACAGAGGCCCTGAGTGCACTACATGATACGATCCTGGAGCAGGCGCAGGGAGTGTTCAGCAGTCTGGAGATTGGGACCAAGGGATCCCTCGAGCGTGGCGAAATGGATGTTTTTGATGAACTGGTCGTCGGACTGGGTGAGGTCCCCGGCGTCATTGAAGTCGGTTTGACCAACCCGCAGGGGGTAACCATCTACTCAAGCCTGCGGGATAAAATCGGCTCTCGTCAACCGGCGATGAACATCACCAGCACCGACGAGAACTACAGCCTCAAGCAGGAAAACTCGACGAGCTATTTCATGGCCCATGGCCACATGTTTCAATCCCACTGCATGGGGTGCCACCCCGACGCTGAAGAAGGCACCCTGTCCGGTGTTCTCTATGTGGATTTCAGTCTCGACAAGCTCAACCAGGAGCGGGAACATCTGCTGCAGATGGCCGCCGCCGGCAATCGCAGCAGCCTGATCAGCAGCCTTGTCCTCGGATTTAGCTGCCTCATCATCATCTGGCTGGCTTTGTTGCTCATGCTCAGGAAACTGGTGGTTGCTCCCCTTACACGCGTAAGAAAGGTTCTGACCGACATCGGTCACGGTCACCTGGATGAACGACTTAATCTGACCCAGAATGATGAACTTGGCGAAACCGGGAGAACCCTGGATGCACTGGCGGACAGCCTGCAAAATGAGATTGTCGCGCCATTGCAACAACTGGCCAAAGGCGATCTGACCTTTGAAGTGACCCCTCATGACCATCATGACACCCTGCGCAACGCCCTGCAAACTCTCGGCGAGGATCTGAACCAGATCATTGCCGGCATCCAGGCGGCAGGAGAGGAGATCGACAGCGGCAGTGCCCAGTTAAGCGAATCGGCACAGCATTTATCCGATGGGGCATCGACCTCGGCAGCTTCGGTTGAAGAGATCAGCAGTTCGATGAACCAGATCGGCAGCCAGACCAACGCCAGCGCCGAAAATGCCCGTCAGGCCAGCGAACTTGCCACCTCGGCGCGATCTGCAGCGAATGTCGGCAGTGAGCGCATGACGGAAATGATCGGGGCCATGAAGGATATCAGTGATGCCGGTCACAATATCAGTAAAATCATCAAAGTCATTGATGAAATTGCCTTCCAGACCAACCTTCTCGCCCTGAATGCCGCGGTGGAAGCAGCTCGTGCCGGTCAACATGGCAAAGGGTTCGCGGTTGTCGCCGAAGAGGTACGCAATCTGGCAGCACGCAGCGCCAAAGCCGCAGCAGAAACGGCAGAGCTGATTGAGGGTTCGGTAGCAAAAACCGCCAATGGCTCCCAGATTGCCGAAAGAACCGCGAATGCGTTAAAAGAGATTGTCAACTCCATCGGCAAGACGTCCGATCTGATCGACGAAATTTCAGTTGCCAGCCAGGAGCAGGCGCAGGGTGTCAGCCAGATCAACACCGGTCTGCAACAGATCGACCAGGTCATTCAGCAAAACACCGCAACCGCAGAAGAAAGTGCCGCGACCAGTGCCGAGCTTGCCGGTCAGGCAGCACAGCTCAAACATCAACTTAGCCGCTTTATCCTGAAAAATCATGACTCGACGTCACGGGCACCGAGCGGCGTCAGAAACCAACTTCCCGCCGCGCCGTCCGGCTGGGGCCAGTCGGGAGTAACCACCCCATCAATTGGTCATAACGGCACCCTGGCCTGGAAGGACAGCTTCAACACCGGTATCAGCCTGATGGATAAACAGCATCGCCGCCTGCTCGATCTTATCAACCAGCTCTTTGTTTGCATGAAAGATGGTGGCGACCGGATGATGGTTGGGCAGATTGTCGATGAACTGGTGAATTACACCGTAACTCACTTTCGCGCTGAAGAGGATTTGATGCGCAAACACAAATTTCCTGGTTATGAGGCCCACTGCCGTATTCACAAAAGCTTCATCGACAAGGTAAGTACGTTTGTCGGCAAACTCAAATCCGGAGAGAGAATGGCGCCCGCCGATGTGTACAAGTTTCTGAAGGACTGGCTGGTCAATCATATCGAGCAGGAAGACCGCGATGGATATGGGCGCTTTATTGCCCATAAGCAATGAGCCGCAAAAAAACCTTTTATCCATGAACCCTCCGGCTATCAGAAATATCATTAAATCCTTTATTTCTGATAGCCGGCTGACTATTATTAATCATTGTTTAATTTGCAACCTAGTCTGTATGTATGTTGCTTAGTGGGGATCCGCCATGAGTATGCACCTCGACGACGATCAGATTGAAATCATTCAGGAGTTTGTCACCGAAAGTCGGGACATGATTGAACAGCTTGAACCTGCGATCATTGAGTTGGGGCAAAACAGCGATCCCGAAACCATGAATGCCATCTTCCGTCTCTTCCATTCGATGAAAGGCAGCGCCGGTTTTCTCGAGTTCACTCACCTGACCCGGGTCGCTCATGCCGCCGAAAGCCTGCTTGATTTGATTCGCAACAAGGAGATGGAACTGATACCGGAGCACGTCACCCTCTTCTGTGCCGCTTGTGATTTCTCTAAAGATGCCCTTGATGCCGTTGATGCCAGTTTCAGCGACGACGCTATGAGTGCTGCGGCCGATACTATTTCTGCGCAACTCCATCAGGCCATCGATGGCCCCGCCACTGGCAGCACAGAAGGTTCTGAAGATGTTATTGCCGACACTTCTGCCGCCTCTGTATCCGGCGAACCGGAACTGGTTTTTCCAGAGATGGAGATCACCGAGGAAATGCGCAACAGTTTTGTACAGGAAAGCAACGAGCTGTTGCAAAACGCAGAACAGGGACTGCTCAATTGGGGAGAGCATCCTGAGGACCCTGATTCCATCGGCGATATTTTTCGCAATATTCATAGTTTCAAGGGAAACTGCGGGTTTTTTGGCTTTGGCCACCTGGAAAAACTCAGTCATCAGATGGAAAATGTCCTTGATCGGGTGAAGTCCGGCTCCAGGCTCGCGGTTGACAACCCAACTGAGCAGCTCCTGGCAAGCCTCGATCTGCTGCAACAGGGGTTGAACAATATTGCCGACGGCAAAGAGGATTTTATCGAGGATCTTGACTCCCACCTCGAAGACCTGAAAAACCTCATAACCCCCCTGCTCGGCGATCTGCTGGCCGAGGAAGGGGTTGATAAACTGGCGATCTCTTCTGCCGTGGAAATCCAGAAAAAACCGGTCGGCGAAATCCTAATGCAACAGGGGAGTGCTACCCCGGAGCAGCTTGCCAAGGCGCTTAAACGCCAGCAGGAGTCAAGTGATGAGGCCAAATCCAAAGCCAAACCGGTGTCCCGTTCCAAGGTTCCGGCTAAACGCCAGGATATTCGCGTTGAACTGGGCAAACTCGATAATCTGATCAACCTGATCGGTGAGATGGTTATCGCCGAAAACATGCTGATTCACAACCCCGACCTCAAAGGGTTAGAGCTGGAAAACTTCGGCAAGGCGGCGCAGCACATGTCGAAACTGGTACGGGAACTCCAGGAAATGGCCATGTCCATCCGGATGATTCCGGTTTCCGGCCTGTTCCGGCGCATGATCCGGCTGGTTCATGATATCTCTGTAAAAGCGGGCAAAAAGGTTGATCTGCAACTGATCGGCGAAGAAACGGAAATTGATAAAACCGTCATCGAGACCATCACCGACCCCCTCGTTCACCTGTTGCGCAACTCCCTCGATCATGGCCTTGAAACTCCCGCCGAACGGAGTGCCAACGGCAAAACGGAAAAAGGGACAATCAAGCTCTCGGCACGCCACGAAGAAGGTGAAGTGTGGGTCACCATTGAAGATGACGGCCGCGGCTTAAACCGCGATAAAATTCTTGAGAAAGCCATCAGCAAGGGACTGATTGAAGGGGACGGCTCCGACATGACGGACAAACAGATCAACAACCTGATCTTTGCTCCGGGTTTCTCCACCGCCGCCCAGGTTACCGACATATCCGGCCGTGGTGTCGGTATGGATGTTGTAAAAAGAAACCTTGAAAAGATTAAAGGCAAGATCGATATCACCAGTAAGTTTGGCCAGGGCACCCGCATCAATCTGCGCATCCCCCTGACTCTGGCGATCATTGACGGTATGATGGTACGGGTTGGCACCACCACCTGTATCGTTCCAACCCTCTCTATCCTTGAGGCCTATCGCCCCGAGATGAGTCAGATTACCGTCACCCCTGACGGCGACGAACTGGCGCGGGTCAGGGAACACTTTTTTCCGGTTGTCCGCTTGCATCAGATTCTTAATAAAAAACCCGACTCAGAACAACTCTGCGACGGCATCCTGATTGTTCTCGAATACCAGGACAGCCGTTTCTGCCTGTTTATCGATGAAATCCTCGGCCAGCAGCAGACCGTTATCAAAGGACTGTCTGATTTTATCGGCACTGTTCCTGGTGTTTCCGGTTGTACCATCCTTGGCGATGGCGGTGTCAGCCTGATTCTCGATGTCGGCACCCTGGTTGAATCATTTGACAGCAAAAAAGAACTGGCTGATGCCGCAGCAATCAGTAAAGGAGACAAATAAATGGCAGGAGATCTCTCTCTGAATGGCTCAGATAACGAAGACACCCAGAAGGACAAATACCTCACCTTTCACTTAGCTGGTGAAAACTACGGCATTGAAATATGTTATGTTATTGAAATTATTGGAATTCAATCGATTACGGAAGTTCCCGACATGCCCGCCTTTATCCGTGGCGTCATCAACCTGCGCGGCAAGGTGATACCGGTCATGGATGTGCGTGCCCGTTTCAGACTGCCGGCGCGCGATTATGATGATCGTACCTGCATTATTGTCATCAATGTTGACTCCACCGAAGTTGGTCTGGTTGTTGATGAGGTCAGCGAGGTTGCGGATATCCCGGAAAACCACGTGGAACCGGCACCACGCACCAGCAAAAACAGCGATAACAGCTATATCCAGGGGATGGGAAAAATGAACAATCGCGTCATCATTCTGCTGGATGTTCACAAGCTGTTGTTCAGTGGTGAAATGCAGCGACTGATTCAGAGCGACGGCGACGAAGAATAAACGGATAACCTTCATGGATAACAACAGCACCATACAGGCTCCACAGTATACCAACACCATGTCGATCTCGGACCGGGAGTTTGTCCAGCTGCGCAATCTGATTCATGAACGCTTCGGCATCAACCTGACCGATCAGAAACGTTCGCTGCTCGTCGGCCGCTTGCAAAAACTGATGCGCAACCTTGGGCTGTCAACCTTTTCTGCTTATTTTGACTATCTGGCCGGCGACAAAACGGAAAAATCCCTGGGTGAACTGGTCGATCTGATCTCGACCAACCACACCTACTTCAACCGTGAAAAAGACCACTTCGACTATTTTGCCGAAACCGCATTGCCGGCCACCATTAACAAACTCAGACAGCAGAATCGCAAGGAATTACGGATCTGGTGCGCCGGCTGTTCCAGTGGTGAAGAACCCTACACCCTGCTGATGCTGATGATGGAATATCTGGGTAATGACTACGGCAAATGGGACGCGGGCATCCTGGCGACCGACATCTCCGATCGGGCATTGACCATTGCTCGTTATGGTGTTTATGCCGCTGAGCGGGTCAAGCAACTGCCGGAAAATCTACGGCGCAAATATTTTACTGCAGCCGGCAACGACAATATGGCCGTGATCGACAAGGTCAAAAGAGAAGCGACCTTCAGACGCTTCAATCTGATGAACTCCAGCTTTCCTTTCAAAAAACCCTTTCACATGATCTTCTGCCGCAATGTCATGATTTATTTTGACCAGCCAACCCGTGAAGCCCTGGTCCAGCGCTACCATCAGTGTACTGAGCCTGGCGGGTATCTTTTTATCGGCCATTCAGAAACCCTGGGACGCAGTCAGACCCTTTACAATTACCTGAAACCGGCGCTCTACCAGAAGGGAACCCTGTAAATGAAACGCAAAATCCGGGTGCTGATAGTTGATGATTCTGCCCTGGTTCGTAATATCCTCAGCCAGGGCCTTGCCCTCGACCCGGCCATTGAGGTGGTAGGAACCGCTTCTGATCCTTATATTGCCCGTGATCGCATCCTAGAGCTGGAACCTGATGTCCTGACCCTCGATGTCGAAATGCCGCGCATGGATGGGGTCGCGTTTTTGCGCAAATTGATGCCGCAATACCCCATACCCGTGGTGATGGTCAGTTCCCTGACCCAACGTGGCAAGCAGATCACGATGGAGGCGCTGGACGCCGGTGCGGTCGATTTTGTTGCCAAACCAACCAGTAATGTGACTGCCGGGCTCAATTCCATGCTGATGGAACTGCGCACCAAGGTCAAGATTGCCAGCGGGGCCAATGTTTCCCACTGGAAAGGCAAACGGGTCGATCCCTCGACCGCCGGCACAGTCGGTAAAGCCACTGCCCTGGCGGAGTCGACCGACAAGGTCATTGCTATCGGGGCGTCGACCGGTGGAACCGAGGCGATTCGGCGGGTGCTGGAGGATTTTCCAGCGACAACCCCGGGAACGGTTATTGTCCAGCACATGCCGAGCGGTTTTACCAAAATGTTTGCCGATCGCCTGAATCAGCTCTGTGCCATGCAGGTTAAAGAAGCCGAGCAAGGTGATCGCGTACGTACCGGCCTGGTCCTGATAGCGCCCGGCGGCGTACAATTTGAGGTGGTTCGCAGCGGCGGTTTTTACGTGGTGCGCCTGGGAGGCCCGGAAAAAGTCAGTGGTCACTGCCCTTCAGTCGATGTGATGATGCATTCGGTGGCAAAACATGTCGGCGCCAATGCGATTGGTGCCATGCTTACCGGGATGGGTTCAGACGGCGCCGATGGAATGCTGTCCATGTATCAGGCGGGTGCCCGCTGTATTGCTCAGGATGAGGCTACATCGGTGGTTTTTGGCATGCCTAAAGTAGCTTATGAAAAGGGAGGAGCACAAAGCCTGGTGCCCCTCGATCACATTGCAACTTCCCTGTTGAAGCTGCTGGCGGAGAAAAAATAAGATGGGGCAAATGATACTTGGTGTCGGCGACTACGGTGCGTCGAATAACGCGGAGGACAGCATTAAAACTTTTGCGCTGGGTTCCTGCGTATCCGTGATTTTTCTTGATCCGAAAACACGCTGCGTCGGCATGGCCCACATTGCTCTGCCGGACTCCTCCATCAACAAGCAGAAAGCCACTGAAAAACCCGGTTATTTTGCCGATACCGCGATTCCGGAGCTGCTGGCGCAAATGGCGAACATGGGTTGCGACAGGCGCGGCAAGGGGATCATCGTCAAACTCTGTGGTGGCGCCAACGTCATGGATACCAACGACACTTTCCAGATCGGCAAGCGCAATGCACTGGCGATCAAAAAAATCCTCTGGTCTTACGGCATGGGAGCCATTGCTGAAGATCTCGGTGGAAACTACAGCCGTACCGTTTCCATCTCGGTTGCGGCAGGACAGGTCACACTCAGCTCACCCGGCAAGCCGAACTGGCAGCTTTAGGAGAAACATCATGGTAAAAAAAATCAATCCGACTGAGCTGCAGACAATTGTTTCATCGGTACCCATGATCTCTGCCAGCGCCAGCCGCCTTCTGCAGATCACCTCGCAACCTGATCATGAAGTGATGGATGTGGTCAACCTGGTGAAAACCGACGCCAACCTGACTGCCAGGATTCTTAAAGTGGTCAATTCTGCAGCCTATGGTCTGGTCAACCAGATCACCTCTGTCGATCGCGCCGTTTCCTATCTGGGGCAGCAGGTTATTGTCAGTATTGCTATTGAAAGCTGTGCCGGTGAACTGTTTGCTAAAGAACTTTCAGGCTATGAAGCGGCTGGTGGCGATTTGTGGAAACACGATCTGCGCGCCGCTATTGCAGCACGCGAGGTGGTGATTCAATCGGGAGCAGATCTCAGCCCTGATCTGGCCTTCACCGCCGGGTTGCTGCACGACATCGGTAAAGCCCTGATCTCTGATTATCTGCGCGGCAGTGCGCCGGAGGCGGTCGAGCTGATCAGCAGCCACGACAGCCTCGATTATCTGGCCGCAGAAGAAGAACTGGTCGGAGTGGATCATACGATTGCCGGCGAAGCCCTTGCCATCGCCTGGCAGCTGCCGTCGGAACTGGTTTCAGCGATTCGTCATCATCATCAACCATCTCTGGCGCAGGACGTCTTCCGTCCACTAGTGTATGCAGTGCACCTGGGTGACAGTATCGCCATGATGGGTGGCTTCGGTACCGGCTCCGACAGCATGCGCTACAAGCTCGACCCGCGCTATTCCGACTATTTTCAAATTAATGCAAATATTCTGGCGAATGTTATGCTGACAGTAGATACAGAATTTAACAAACTGACAGAATCGCTGTCTGACCAGGGAGAAAAAAGCTGATGAAACGCATTATTATTGCTGATGACTCCGCAACCGCGCGGATGTTCATTAAACGTTGTCTGCAGATTGTCGGTCTTGGCGATGCTGAATTTATTGAAGTTGAGGACGGCAAACAGGCTCTTGAAGCCGCCAAGGAACAACCGGCAGATCTGTTGTTAACTGACCTGAACATGCCGGTGATGGATGGGCAGACCCTGGTTAAATGGGTCAAGGCAAGCCCAAAACTGTGTGATATGCCGATCATCGTCATCACCAGTGCCGGCAACCCCGCCAAAGAAGCACAACTACTTGAACTTGGTGCTTATCGGGTGCTTAACAAGCCGGTTTCACCGCCGATGATGATGGACGCTCTGGAAAAATTTCTGGATTAACAGGACCCCATTGAGGAGACCCCGCATGACTCAGTACCATCCGTTTTACCCGGCAATGATTAAAGCTGTCCAGCAAACCCTGGAAAATATGGTCTTTATGGAGGTCATTGAAGAGCACGGCGCACCGACAGACATTCCGGCTGCGGAACTGACCTGGAGCAGCATGTTGATTAATGACCCGGTTCAAGGTGAGATCCGCCTGGCAATGCCTGCCGGGTTATTAAAAAAAATTTCCGGCAATGTTTTTGGCATTGACGAGGAGGAAGTCACCACATCACAGGCCTATGATATTCTGAACGAACTGCTTAATACCATTGGTGGCCTGTTTATGACCAAACTCTTCCCCAACCAGGAATACAAAATCGGCCTGCCCAGCCTGGAATCCGGAAAGCTTCCGGAGGCGGATGAACATACCGTAGTCTGGCATCTGATCAATAGCGATGAAGAACCGTTGAAAATATTTGCGGTCGGCGAATCACTGGTTGCCCTCTACCAAAAGTAACAATGGATAACCGTCTGTTACTCTTTATCAAACATATCAACAAAGGAGTTTTACTATGGGAAAAACGGTCCTGATTGTCGACGATTCAAACACCATGCGTAAGATTGTTTCACGGGCGCTGCGCCAGGCCGGCATCGATTTCAGCACCATCCTCGAAGCAGGTGACGGCCAGGAGGCCCTCGACGTGTTGAGTGGCAATAAGGTCGATGTGATTCTCAGCGATATCAATATGCCCAATATGAACGGGCTCGAATTCCTCAAAGCCAAATCGGAAATTGCCGCCATCAAGGATATTCCGGTGGTCATGATTTCTACCGAGACCGGTGCTGATATTATTGATGAAGCCAAGTCCTACGGTGCCAAGGGAGCCATCAAAAAACCCTTTACTCCGGAACTGATTAACGAAACCCTCGGTGCCCTGCTGTAACGGCACACCCCCTCACAGTTGCTTTTTCCCCCGAGGAAGATAAGCCGCCACAGCACAAAGGAGAAGAGAGTGGAGCACGCACAGCATATTATCGATTCCACCCAGGAGATCTTTTCCAGCATGATCATGCTGGACGTTGCCCCCGGTGAGCCCTTTATTCGCAACAATGACAAACTGATCAACAGCATTTCCGGGATTGTCGGCCTGGCTGGTGCCACCAGGGGGATGCTCGCCATCCACATGACCAATGCTGCCGCCCTGGCTGTGACGACGGCGTTTTTAGGTATGGATGTTGAGGAAATTGACGATGACGTCCGTGATGCTATTGGCGAACTGGCCAATATGCTTGCCGGCAGCATCAAGTCGATTCTTGACCCCAGTGGCAGCGATATCAAGCTGTCGATGCCGTCAGCAATCTACGGAGAAGACTATTCTGTTGACTGTCTTGCCGGTGCCCAGGCCGTCAGCGTTCCTTTCACTTTTGACGGCCTGGGTTTTCTGGTCGAACTGCAGCTGCGTAAAGAGAGCTGATCAGACTGAAAAACCGGAGAAACTGCTATCATCAAGGATATCCATGTGGATTTTGCTAAAATTATTGCGGAAACAACCGAAGAGATCTTCAACTGCATGATCTTCATCGATATCGCTGCATCGCCTCCCCTTGTTTCCGGCAAACAGGCGATCGGCTGTCATGTCTCCGCCATGATCGGTCTGACCGGCGGTCTTTCTGCCATGCTCGGCATCCACTGCCCCAGCCCTGTCGGTCTGGCAGTGGCCGGGGCTATGCTCGACATGGAACTGGAAGAGGTTGATACCGACGTGAAAGATGCCTTCGGTGAGATTGCCAACATGCTGGCCGGCGGCATCAAGGAACGTTTGAGCACAGAAAATATCAACCTTGAATTGGCCATTCCGACGGCAGTAGCCGGGCAGTCCTACGTTATTTCTGCTCCAAAAGGCAGTCAGCAGGTTGTCGTACCCTTTACCATCAGCCAGGGTCAGTTTTTTGTTGAGATCAAATATCAACTTAACTAGCCCTGCTCTCATCTTCGCAACGCGAGGTTATTTTGAAGCAAAGGGCTCTCATAGATGTAATCTGTAAGGCCGGCCTGCAAACCCTGGCCGGTGAAATCGGCGCCCTGCTGGGACAGATGCTAAGCTGTTCCGACATCAAGCTTCGCACCTGCTCAAAAGAACAACTGTTCAGCAATCCGGCGCGCGAGAAAACCGCCCTCACGCGCATGGCGGTCAGTGGCGAGCGTGAGGGCAACTGTTTTCTGCTGAATCGCATCTCTGCTGCCGCTGTTCTGGCCGGCACCCTGATCATGCTCCCTCAGGATATCATCGAAGAAAACGTCCAATCCGGAAAACTCGACGGTGAATTGGCTGATGCCTTTGGTGAGGTAGCCAATATTATTGCCGGCGTCATGACCCAGGCGTTTGTCGACAAATACCCAAAAACCTTGCGTTTTGTTAAGAAAACGGTTGAAGAGCTGATTCCCACCAAAATTGACATGGAAAGTGACGCGCCCTTTCCCCCGGCAGATTATTATGTTGCCAGCTGTGAGTTGACCATCGACGAAACCGACCTCGGAGTCTTTGAATTTGTCGTTCCGCTGCCCATATTTGACCTGGAAGAAGCCACGCCGGCAGCGGCAGCAACACAAGAAAAAGAGGCCGCTCCAGCGTCGCCTGTCACGCCGACGGAACCACCCCCTGCCGCAGCAGCAGACGCACAACCTGCGGCACCAGCACCTCCAGCAGCCAAAAAACCGAAATTCGTCGATGCCAAAAAACTTGTCGATGTTGTCTTTAAGACCACCATCGGCCAGATTGGCGAAGAAATCGGTGCCCTGCTCGGACAGACCCTCAAATGCAGTGATACCCAGCTGCTCATGACCACCAAAGAGGACTTTTTTTCCTCACATTGCCAGGAAAAGGCGATCCTGACCCAGATGAAGGTCAGCGGAGATAAAACCGGGGTCGGCTATTTACTCACCCAGGTTCCCGATGCGATTGCCATGGGCGGCACCCTGATCATGCTGCCGGATGACCAGATTGCCGAACAGATGGGAAAGGGGGAGTTCGAGGGAGAAGTTTCCGATGCCTATGGTGAGATCGCCAATATTCTGGCCGGCAGTTTAACCCAGGTTTTTCTTGATCGCTACCCGAAGCAGCTACGTTTTGTCCGCACCGAAAGTCAGACCGTCGTCCCAACCAAGATTGATCCCTCTTCTGATCAGCCGTTTGTTGAAGACAGCTACTACCTGGCGTCCTTTGCCATCGCCATGGACGGCTACGAACTCCATCGCCTGTACCTGATCTTTCCGGCTGACGTCTTTGATCTGGATGCTCCGGCCGCAGTTACTGGCGACAGCCATGCTGCCGCTGTTGACGAAGCCCGACAGACAGCAGCTCAACCTGGCCCGCAACCACCGGCCGCCGGTGAGGGGGGCGGACCACCCCCAGACACCCCGGTCAGCGCAACTGACGGGGAAGAAACAGATGCTGTCAGTGCCGGCGGATCGCCAATTGTTCTGATATTAAGCGATCAGCAAAGTGCAGCTGAACCCTTTGTTGACATTCTCACCGGCGCATCCTACGACTGCCGGTTGTTAAACTTTCAGGATGATATCAAGTCACTGCTGCAGCAGCACCAGGTTCTGGGCATTTTTCTGGTTATGTCGCAGGTGGGAGAAAAAGGGTTTGCCGCTGCGATCAAGCTGCAGTCGGCTGGACGCACCCTGCCACCGCTGATTTTTGCCGGTGAAGAGTGGACCCGTTCAGCGGTACTACGGGCAGTTAAATATGGCGCCAGGGATATCCTGGTGATCCCGGCCAGCACTGATGAAATTCAGGATAAAGTATCCCAACACTTCAAAAAAGCCAGTTAATTCCCAGCCGTAATCAAGTTAAACCGGCAGATTCTTCTTCTTGATTTTTTCGATCAGGGTAGTGCGTTTAAGGTTCAGCAAACGCGCCGCTTCCTTCTTGTTGCCGCCACTGCGGGAAATCGCCTCGAGTATCAGTCGATCCTCAAAATCACTGATCAGGGTGTTAAAATCAATCCCGTCATCCCCCCATTGAATGCCGGCTGGTGGAGCAGGAAGAGAATTCGTAGCCACCGCCGACGTTTCGATGCCCGGCGCAGGACTGCTCCCATGCCCGTCAAACATCGCGACGGCATGTTCACTACGATATTTTTCCGGTAATTCCTTCATACTGATCCGCTGGCCGCGATGAAGAATCACCAGCCGCTGAATCAGATTTTCCAACTCGCGCACATTGCCGGGCCAGTCAAAAGCCATCAAGCTCTGCAGCGTCTGCGGATCCAGAGTGGTGCGCCGATCAGTTTTACGGCGGGTAAAACGATCAATAAAACGCTCGATCAACAGCGCGATATCGGCACGCCGTTCCCGCAGTGGCGGGGCAATAATCGGAATGACGGCCAGACGATAGTACAAGTCCTCACGGAAACGACCAGAGGCAACCAGATGATCAAGGTTTTGATGGGTAGCGGCAATGACCCGCACGTCGACCTTGGTCGGCCGCACCCCTCCGACCTGTTCTACTTCGCGTTCCTGCAACACCCGCAACAGCTTGGCCTGCAGGGTCGATTTCATGTCGCCGATCTCATCGAGAAACAAGGTGCCACCATCAGCATGCTGAATCCGACCGATTTTTGACTGCATGGCGCCGGTAAAAGCCCCTTTGACGTATCCAAACAATTCGCTTTCCAGCAGCTCATCAGGGATAGCGGCGCAGTTCACCGGTACAAAATGGCCCGCCTTGCGTGGACTGTTGTCATGAACCGCACGGGCAATAAGTTCCTTACCGGTACCGCTCTCGCCCTGAATGAGAACCGTACTGCTGCCTTCTTCGGCAACGCAGGCAATCAGATCAAACAATTCCAGCATCTGCGGCGAATTGCCGATCATTCCACAATAATCATCAGTTGTTGCCATAAAATGGTATCCAATTCCGAGGGGCACAGCTCTTTTGCAACAATCTTTATTGGCCTCTGAGCATTTACCTGGGGCTTATCAGTAGCTGAATATAATGATTTTTTGATAATGTGTCAATATTTAGACACATCTTTATTGAAGTCGTCCAGGCCGACGGAAAGATACGCTGGATTTTTGACATCAATGTGTCGATGATGTTGATGCGCTGACGGCATCTTCTGTTATAGCAGGGCGTAACGCCTGAAACGCTGCGTCACGCTGGGGCGAGGGTAAATCGGCGAGCGCTGTCACCTTCCGATAGAAAGAACGCAAGTCGCCGCCGGATTGCTCAAGGAGGGTAAAAAAGGCCGGCAAATAATCATGATAAGTCGCTGCCAAAGCAAAGTGTGAGTTATTCAAGGAGCGATTGACCCAGGCGTCGAAACCTCTGTCCCCTCCCCATTGCTGTTTTAAGACGGCGTAGCGCTGGTGAAATCGACTTAACAGCTGCTCTTTGGTTGCGAGCTGGACAGATTCCGAAACATCGCTGTTATACACAGCCTCAAGTTCCTGACGAACCAGCAATACCAGATCAATAAATTCCTGCTGACGCGACCGATGTTGCAGATAGCTACTGATCTGGTCCTGTTGCTGACGAAACCTGAGCCAGCGCTCAACACCAACGACTTCCACCATCCGGGCAAAGGATTCGTTAAAGGTACTGTCATCCTTGACGTACAGCTGCTGATGCGCCAGTTCATGGAAAATCAACCCGGCCAGGTGGGGCTCAGGGTAGTTAATAAAGGTGTTGAGAACAGGGTCATCAAACCAGTTCAGGGTTGAATAGGCAGGGACTCCATAGACATGAACATCGTATCCTTTGGCTTCCAGTTCCTGGGCTAGATGGTGCGCTGCGGTCTCATCAAAATAACCGCGATAGGGTACGCAACCGGCTATCGGAAAACACCAGGTGAGCGGATCAACTGACAGGGCGGGGGCGGCGACAACGTTCCAGACCGCATAGGGGCGTTCGAGATCAGCATAGGTACGGTAGCTGCGATTGTCAGGCAACAACAATTCCGCGCTGGCAAAATCACGGATCGCCTGCACCAGTTCCAGACGTTGCTTCAAGTCAGCAGGCGTCTGTTGGGCAGCAATCAGCTCCTGAATATCACGACGTTGTGCCAGCAGCTGCCATTGACCTTGTGCTGCCTGGCGGTAAAAATTGATTTCAGAACAACCGGCCAGGATCAAACAAAAAAATCCGACAAGGCTCCAGATCGGCCACCTTTGACCCCTGACTGTCATGCGTCCATGTCTCAGTTCTGGTTTTATTGCCATTGCCGGCACATATCCATCAGGCTCACCAATTACATCATCAACAATAAACTCAACGCCATGACCACCATACCGGCGACCAGCCCGATCAGACTGTCATGCCCCTTGCCGTAAGCCCTGCTCGTAGGCAGCAGTTCGTCGAGACTGATATATACCATGGTGCCGGCGACGCCGCTGAACAGAAAACCCATCACTTCCGGCGGGACAACACCGTCGCTGCCCCCAAAAAACATCACAATACCGAAATAAGCGATAATCGCTCCCAGAGGTTCAGCCAAACCGCTGAGAACCGAATACCAGAAAGCTTTGAGTCGGCTGCCGGTCGCATAATAAATAGGTACCGAGACACTGACACCTTCCGGAATATTATGCAGAGCCACAGCTATCGCGATAGCAACACCAAGAGCAGGGTCTTCAAGGGCAGCGAGAAATGTCGCGATCCCTTCCGGAAAGTTATGAATCGTGATCGCCAGAGCTGTGAACAGCCCCATGCGCATCAGTTTTTTGTTTTCCAGGCCATGTTCGCGGATATAAGCATCCGGCTCTACTTCTTTACGGATGGCCCGGGTTTCAGCTTCGGAATGGACCTCATGCGGATTCTCGGCTGCGGGAATCAGGGCATCAATCAGACCAATCATCAACATGCCGGCAAAAAAACCGCCCGCATTGATCCAGTGCCCCCAGTAGTCGCCAAACGCCTCGGTCAATACCTCAGCCCCTTTAAAGAATATTTCAACAAAGGCCACATAGAGCATGACGCCGGCTGAAAAACCGGTGGCGATAGAAAGAAAGCGAAAGTCGGTGCGCTTTGCCATAAAAGCAATAAGACTGCCGAATCCGGTAGCCATGCCGGCGAAAACCGTCAGTCCAAGCGCCATCCAGAAATTTTCCATCAACAAACCCTTTCAAGGGACGAAGGACTCTTTAAAAAAAACTCAGGAACATTCGTGTTCCCATCAACAACAGAAAAATTGCAAAGATTTTTTTCAGACGCGCAACCGGCAAGGCATGGGCAAGCCGGACGCCAAAGGGGGCGGTGAAATAACTCACCACCGCCACGCCAAGCAAGGCCGGGAGATAGATAAAGCCCAGACTACCACTCGGCAAGTCGGCAACCAACAGGCCATTCATCAGATATCCCAAGGTACCGGCAACAGCGATCGGCAGGCCAACGGCTGCCGAGGTACCCACAGCAGTGTGGATGGGTTGGTTGCACCAGCCCAGAAATGGTACCGTCATCGTCCCGCCACCAATACCCACCAGGCTCGAAATTCCGCCAATGATGCCGCCAACGCCGAACATCCCGGCCTTTCCCGGCAGGCTTCGTGAGGGGCTCGGAGCGATATTCAGCAACATCTGAATGGCCACATAATAGAGAAAACAGGCAAAAAACACGCTTAAAAATTTACTGCTAAGCTGTGCCGCCACCCAGGTGCCCATAAAGGTTCCGAGCAGAATACCCGGAGCCAGTCCTTTAACTGCCGACCAGTTAACCGAGCCACGAGCATGGTGAGCACGAAAGCTGGAAATGGAGGTGACAATAATGGTTGCCAGCGAGGTTCCCAGAGCCAGATGAAGAATATAGGTTTCAGGGAACTGCTGGGCGACAAAAGTGAATGTGAGCAGCGGCACGATCACAATCCCACCGCCGATTCCCAACAACCCGGCCAGCACCCCAACCACTGCGCCGGTCAGCGCGTAAATAAACCAGAACATCATGTTTTTTACCTTTAACTATTATGTGTTTTGTTGCTGGCACTGCCACAAGCTGTTTGCTCGAAGCTGAAGATCCGACAACTTGAAAAACTTAGTCCGTCACCCGCAATATTTTTTTACGAGCAACATAGATAACCCGGTCATTGTCCAGAAATGGCAGAAAACGAATTTTTTGATTGAGAAAATCTTTAACCCGGCTTTTATTACCCGGCAAATTAACAAAAATTCTCGCTTCAATAGCATCACCGGCGACCGGCTCAACCCGTACGCGATGTTCCTCACCGAGGGTCAGCAGCGGATCAAATTCCTGCTCAGCGGAGAGCGACACTGAAACGGTCTGTTCCAGATTGACCAGTTGCACCTGACCGTCGCGGCGTAACGGCAGGAAGGCCTCGTCACTATTGAGAAGTTCACCAACCCGCTGCGGCCCGGTCAGGTAAACCCCCTGCAACTGCAGGAAGGCTTCGCCACTGATGCGTAATCCATTCACCATCACCAGCTCCACTTCACAGCTTTCAACAATAATTCGTTGATCATCCATTATTGACCTCCCGCCGCTCTATTCCACGCAGCAAACTGTCCATTATAAGCGGCAAAACGTGCTGCTCTTTCTATCTATCGCGACCTTCTTGTCGGTGACCACCGTCGGCAACGCCGGATCCATCAACTGGATACCATTCTTGCTGCCGGTCTGGTACGGACTGTTCCTCCCAGGCTGTGAGGGGCACAGTGACCAGGCACTTGAGGCTCTTAGCTGCAGCTGTTTATTAAAGCGATACATCAAAGCAAGGATCCTATCAGGAAATTCATAACAAATCACAGTTTGCCGGGCAAAATTTTCAATTTTTTTCAGAATAAATGGGCACCGGCACCTCCCAGTCAGAAATTTTTCAGAAATCGCTGTTACAATGGGTGCCATACGCTATCCTGCTGTCATCAGAGAGGGCCTTTTATGCCGCCAAAAGTTGCACTGCTGTTTGAGGACAATCCTTTTTGTCGTGATCTGATGACAGAAATTCTGACGGAAATAGATTTTAAGGTCACAGCTTTTGCCAGTCCGATCAGCTATATCACTGATAAAAACCGCTGCGACAGCTGTGCCGGCAACGTCTGTGCCGATGCCTTGATTACCGATAATCAGATGCCGGAGATGAGCGGACTTGAGTTAATCCAGTGGATTACTGATCGCGGCTGCAAACTGGCAAATGTCCCCAAGGCGATAATTTCGGGGAACTGGTCGAGTGAGGAATATGAACAGGCACAACAACTTGGCTGCAAAATTTTTCAGAAACCAACCTCTATCCACAAGATTTTTCAATGGTTGGATGAAAAAAAATAATCCCAAACTATTTCAGCTGACGATGGAGGGGCAATGAAAAAAATGATTACAATCAGTCTGCTTGGGCTATGCAGCCTGCTGCTTGGGGTCAGTGGCGCATCGGCAAATCTGCTCTCGGCTGATGCAGTCACAGCGGCCGAACACTTTGCCCGGATGATCGACAGTGGCAACAGCAGTGGTGCCTACAGCCAGGCCTCACCCTTGCTGCGGCTGACCCAGAATGAGCAAGAGTTTGTAGCCGATATTGAACGGGCGCATTTATTGTTGGGGCCGGTTCAGCAGCGACAGCTGACGGCACTGCGTTCCATCGGCATCTATCCACGCTTTCCTGATGGCGACTATCTGATCGTCCAGTTTGAAGCGCGTACCCGGCATAAAAACAAGGCTGCTGAAGTCATTTTACTCCGCCACCAGGATGGTGCCTGGCTGGTAGCTGACTACAGCATTCGCTGATTTTTCATCCTGCAATGCATATTTTTTACACGGGGAGGCGGGGGTCGGCCAGGCGGTAAACGCCTGGCCGACCAGCAACGTTTGCACTCAAGCCTCAAATCCTGATCCCCTTACCCTCCAACCTCACTCCCTGGTCAATAAGCCGTCGGAAACCAGTCGCGAGTACGATTGGCATATTTAACTAATGCCAGCATCAACGGTACTTCCACCAGCACTCCGACAATTGTCACCAGCACCACCGGTGAGGCGGCGCCGAACAGGGTAATAGCGACAGCGACCGCCAGTTCAAAAAAGTTGGAGGCACCAATCATCCCGGCCGGAGCGGCAATATCATGGCTCAACCGGCACTTCAAACAACCATAATAAGCCAGGAAAAAGATAAAGATCGTCTGGATGATCAAGGGAATTGCAATCAGCACAATGTGAAAAGGCTTGCTGAGAATCACTTCCCCCTGGAATGAAAAAATCAGCACCAGAGTCAACAACAGGGCACCGATGGTAATATTATTGAATTTAGGTAAAAAGGTGTTGATAAAATAATCCTTGCCCTTGTGTGTGATCACATAATGGCGGGTGGCGGAACCGCCAGCCAGAGGAATCACCACAAAAAGCACCACCGAGAGAAACAGGGTATCCCAAGGAATACTGATACCGCCAATCCCGAGGAGCAAAGCGACGATTGGAGTAAAAGCAATCAGAATAATCAGGTCGTTGGTGGCGACCTGAACCACCGTATAGGCCGGGTTGCCGCGGGTCAAATGACTCCAGACAAAGACCATCGCAGTACAGGGTGCGGCTCCCAGTATCACCGCGCCGGCCAGATATTCCTTGGCCAGATCCGGAGGAATAAAGGGGCTGAAAACAATATAGAAAAAGAAAGCGGCGATCCCGAACATGGAAAACGGCTTGATCAGCCAGTTGGCAATCCAGGTGACATAAAGTCCGGTAGGGTTTCGACCGACATCTTTAACACTGGCAAAATCAACTTTCATCATCATCGGGTAGATCATCAGCCAGATCAGCACGGCAATCGGGATGGAAACCTTTGCATACTCAAACCTGCTCAAGGTTTCCGGAACCGCCGGCATAAATTTACCGATCAGCACCCCGACAACCATGCAAAGGACAACCCAGAGCGTCAGGTTCTTCTCGAAAAAACTGATTCCTTCGAGCTTTTGCTTCGTCATCCCTTAACTCCCTGCCAGTTCATTGCGGAAATAATCACCCAGCTGGGCGCGGATCTCGTCCCGGACCCGGCGATAGACATTCATCACTTCTTCTTCACTACCGGTCGCCTTGGGTGGATCGTCAAAACCGATATGGCTCCTTTTAACACCACCGAAAAACAGGGGACATTTGTCATTGGCATCACCACACAGGGTAATGACATAATCAAAATTCTGCCCTTCATACTTGCTGATCTGATCAGAACTGTTGGCAGAAATATCGATACCAACCTCTGCCATCACCGCGACCGCCCTGGGGTTAAGACCATGGGGTTCAGTGCCGGCGGAGAAGGCTTCAATCTGACCAGCGAAATCATGATTGATCAGGCCATCGGCCATCTGGCTACGGCAGGAATTGCCGGTACATAAAAACAGAACTTTTTTCATTCTGAAACACTCCCCTCTTCTATCCGCATAAGCGAATTGATTTTACAAAAAAACTCAGCTGCATTTTTTTTCGGAAGCCCCGGGCAAACGGTCGAGTGCTCTTTGATCCGATTGAACCTGGTGCGTCTCTTTCAGCTTTTCAAGCAATAGACGTAACAGCTCATCACCCAGCAGGTTCGCTTGCTTGAGCCGATAAAACATCCAGACCCCGCGCCGCTCGTCGTCCACAAGACCGGCGTTGCGTAGATAGGCCAAATGACGCGAAACCGTCGATTGAGGCAAATCCAGCGTAGCCATCAGATCGCAAACACAAAGCTCTCCATCACTTAACAGAGCCAGAATCCGCAAACGGGTTTCGTCCGAGAGTGCTTTAAAGATGTGAGCAAGATTTTTCATAAACCTAAGGTATCTGCTCATGCGGATGAATGTCAAGTAACGAGGCCAATCTGTTGTCCAAAGTAAAATTAACTTGACTTCCTCATGTCTTTGGCTATATTGCCAAATATGCAAACGACTTCAGAGAAATTCCAACAACAAAAATCCCAACTACTGGCCCGCACCAGGGTGATCAAGGCCTTGGCTCATCCAACCCGCCTGTTCATTGTCGAGGAACTGGAAAAAGGGGAACGCTGTGTCTGTGATCTGACCGCGATGATCGGCGCGGATATTTCCACCATCTCCAAACATCTGTCGGTATTGCGCCAGGCCGGAATTGTTGTGGACGACAAACGTGGCAATCAGGTTTTTTACCGCTTAAAGGTGCACTGTATCCTTAACTTTTTTGGTTGTGTCGAATCGGTTCTCAACTCGCAGCGCGATGACGCCTTGCGGCGATAACTACGGGTATTTTTTTAGTTCAACTATTGGCTTTTTTGCCAAATAGCAAAGTCTGGAGCATCCAAGTGAAGCGTTTTAGCGAGCTGAAAATCCTGGCGATCATCATCGGGGTTTTTATTTTATGCTTTTATCTGCCGATCGAATGGCTGCAAACCAGCGGTCGGGTAGAAGCCGCCATCTGGGAAGCTCTCTATCTGGTGCGCTGGTATGCTCAGGAGCACGTCATCCTGTGTCTGATCCCGGCCTTTTTTATTGCCGGTGCTGTTGCCGTGTTTATCAGCCAGGCGGCGGTGATGAAGTATCTTGGACCAAAGGCCAACAAGGTCACGGCCTATGGGGTCGCCTCGGTCTCCGGGACCCTGCTGGCGGTCTGTTCCTGTACGATTCTTCCCCTCTTTGCCGGTATCTACCGCATGGGAGCAGGTCTTGGGCCCGCCTGTGCTTTTTTGTATTCCGGCCCGGCGGTTAACATCCTTGCGATTGTGTTAACCGGTGCGGTTCTGGGTCCGCAAATGGGGATCGCTCGTGCCATCGGCGCCATTGTTTTTGCTGTGGTTATCGGCCTGTTGATGCAGTTTATCTTCCGCAAGGACGATCAGCAGCGGATCGATGCCGCTGCCATGCCGGACGCTGAAGTCCCTCGCCCGTTGTGGCAGAACGCCCTTTACTTCGGCAGCATGGTCGGTATTCTGGTCTTTGCCAACTGGGGTGACTCCGGTGAAGGCTCTGGTCTCTGGGCAGCAATTTTTGCATCAAAGTGGTATCTGACCAGTTTCTTCTCGATCATGCTGGCGATCATTCTGGTCCTGTGGTTTGGCGTCGACAAGCTCAAAATGCTCATAGCCTCAGCGGCTGTCATGATTGCGGCACTGATCCGGCCGGATGATCCGCTGATTCCCTTTGTGGTCGGGGTCATCGGTCTATCCCTGCTGACAACTCTGGATCGCAGTGAAACCGATGAATTGCGTGACTGGTCGGCCAACAGCTGGGATTTTGCCAAAAAAATCATGCCGCTGCTGTTTTTCGGGGTCCTTATTGCCGGCGCCCTATTGGGTCGCCCGGGCAATGAGGGGCTGATCCCTTCCACCTGGGTTGCGGGACTGGTCGGAGGCAACTCCCTTGAGGCCAACCTGTTCGCCTCGGTTGTCGGCGCCTTCATGTACTTTGCTACCCTTACTGAAGTGCCCATCCTGCAAGGTCTGATCGGTGCCGGCATGGGTAACGGCCCGGCTTTGGCACTGCTGCTGGCCGGCCCGGCTTTGAGCTTGCCCAACATGCTGGTCATCAACAGTGTCATGGGACTTAAAAAAACCACTGTCTTTGTCACCCTGGTGGTCATTATGGCAACCATCAGCGGCTTGATCTACGGACACTTCTTCCCCTGAAAGCCTCCCAACCAACCACAATAAACAAGGAGCAACGCAATGAAAAAAATCCAGATCCTCGGAACCGGCTGCAAAAAATGTAACGATCTCACAGCCAATGCCCAGGCAGCAGCACAAGCGGCTGGTATCGACGTAGAACTGGAAAAGGTCACTCAATTGAACGACATCATGGCCTTCGGGGTTATGACCACCCCCGGCCTGGTCATCGACGGCAAAGTTATCTCACAGGGCAAACTCCTCTCAGCTGAACAGATTGCCGATTACCTGAAAGGCCAATAATCCTATGCTGCCCCGTATCATCCCAGTACTGTTAGCATCCCTGCTGTTGGTTCTTAGCCTTGCAGGCTGCAACCAGTCGGCGCAAAATTCCTCATCCGCCTCCGATGTCACCCTCGGCACGGGCAGGCCAATGCTGGTTGACTTAGGCGCAGATGAATGTGTTCCCTGCAAACTGATGAAACCGATTCTGGGTAATTTGACTGAAGAGTATGCGGGACGCATGGATGTCGTCTTTATTGATGTGTGGAAAAACCGGGACAAGGCGGCGCGTTTTAACATAAGGATGATTCCTACCCAGATATTTTATGACGAAAGCGGCCAAGAGCTGTACCGCCGCGTTGGCTTTATCGGCAAGGATGATATCCTCGCCATCTGGAAAGAGCTTGGGTATACCTTTTAACCAACAGGATGGTTTTAGTGGAATCGTTATTTCTCGCCCTAAACAATGCTATGAGTGGTGCGCCCCTGATGGCACTGTTGGCCGCATTCGCCTGGGGTATCGCCAGCGTTGTGCTGTCCCCCTGTCATTTGGCGAGTATCCCGCTGATTGTCGGTTTTATTGACGGCAAGGGGCGCATGTCGACCTGGCGGGCCTTTTATCTCTCCACCCTCTTTTCCGTCGGCATCCTTATCACCATCGCCCTGATCGGTCTGATCACCGCCCTGGCCGGACGGATGATCGGTGATGTCGGCCAGATCGGCATCTGGATTGTCGCGGGAATCTTCGTGCTGGTCGGTCTGCAACTGCTCGACCTGATTCCCATGCCCTGGTCCGGACCTGGCAGCGTCGGCATAGCCGGCAAGGGACCACTTTCAGCTTTTCTCCTCGGATTGATCTTCGGTATTGCCCTTGGCCCCTGCACCTTCGCTTACATGGCACCGGTGCTCGCCGTCTCCTTCAGCAGCGCCTCGCAAAGCCTGTTATTCAGTACTACTCTGTTGATCCTTTATGGCATCGGTCATTGCATCGTCATCATCCTGGCAGGCACCTTCACCGAGATGATCCAGACCTACCTGAATTGGAATGAACGCTCCAAAGGGGCGATTATGGTCAAAAAAATCTGCGGCATCCTGGTGATTGCCGGGGGTTTCTGGATGGTTTACTCGACCTCCTGACATCCAATAAAAACAGCACCGGGGAGACTGCTGGTTAGCGGTCTCCCCGGTAATAGTGCAAAAGCTATTGAAGTGACTTAGTTTTTAGCAGCAGCCGTTTTACGCGAGCCTTGGGCAGCAGCCTTGGTCATGCCGAACAGCACTAATACCGCCGGTACCAGCTGAGCCACGATAATCAGGGCACAAAAGCCGACGAACAGCAGCACCAGCAAACCACTGCTGTAGGTCACGGCGGTATCAACCGCAAACGCAGGGGAAGCAAGCAGAAACATCACAGCGACAGTTGAGATAAGTGATTTTGCATTGAACATGATTCTCTCCTTTGGTCGGGAAGCACCGGTCGCGGTTACTTCCTCATATTTGGTGAAGGCACGTTGAACCGCGGTATGGATTTCTTCACAATCCTCAATCCCGCTGGTTTTCAGTGCATGATAAAAAATTCCTTCCTGACGAATACGGCGCATCAACTCCAGCGGCAACTCATCACTGACAAGAATGATCGACAGATGGCGGTTGCACTTCTTCAGCAACGGCACCAGCCGGGCCATATTGTGCTGGTCGATCTGTCCATCAAGCACCACCACCTGGATCTCTTTGTTGATAATCGCCTCAAGGGCATTGGCGACCGAACCCGTTGTCGAGACCTGGTAGTGGTCAGTGCTGAACAGATCCGCTAAGCGATTTCGGGCCTGGGGGTCTTTGTTGGCGATCAATAATCCACGCATGGTCGTTATCCTCTGGTGAGTAAGCTACGATTAGTTTTTGACTTTAATGGCTTCGCGGTCACGACCAAACAGACCCCTGAGGATACCGACCAGCATCAGGGTCGCTGGAACCAGTTGGAACACAATGATCACGGCAAAAAAACCGAAGAACAAAGCAACCAGCAGGCTTCCTTCACCGGCACCGGTCCCGCTGGCGGCAAAAGCGGAAGAAGAAAAGGTCAACAGGGCGATCAGGGTATTACGTAATGTGGTTTTCATGGCGTCCTCCTATGACGATGCTGATGATCAGCAAGTGTTTGTATTGACCTGCTATAAAGCGAAGAGCATGCCAACATCATGAGAAACATTTGGTAAATGCCATAGAGTATTGATATTATTGATAAATTATTTTCATCACCAGAAGTACCACCATCAGAAAGAAGACCGGAGATATATAGACAAAATATACAGGAAGGACACTTCAGATCCGCTGCCAGCGCCGGCCACAAGGGCTAACTGACTGATATCACAGTTGATAATAACTGTATAAATTTTTCAGAGGGGTATTTGGTATATAGATATTTTATTTATGCCAGAGGGAAGGCACGAAAAGGACCAGAACCGTGAACAGTTCCAGCCGCCCCAACAGCATGCAGAGTATCAGCACCGTTTTGCCAAAAGGGACGATTTGAGCGTAATTCTCCACCGGGCCAACACTGCCGAACCCGGGGCCAACAACCCCGAGGGTAGCGATGACCGAGCCTGCGGCCGAAAGCACGTCAAGACCCGCTGCCGCCATCAAGAGGGTGGCGATAAAGAAAACCCCCATCCAGACGGCAAAAAATCCAAGAATTGAATGCATGACATCACGATCAACCGGCTTGGTCCCGAGTTTGACCAGGCGCACCGCGCGCGGGTGAATGAGACGATAGATCTGCACCTGGGCGTGCTTGAACAGCAGCAGTAGCCGGGCAACTTTGATGCCACCGGCAGTTGAACCGGCACAGCCGCCGACTACCATGGCAAAAAACAGCAGCAGCTGGGAGGCTGCCGGCCACTGAACATAGTCAGCGGTACCAAAGCCGGTAGTGCTGATGATGGAAGTCACCTGAAAAACACTGTAGCGTAAGTTGTCAATGATGGAGATGTAGACCGTCCCGTGATTGAACCACATAACCAGCAGGACAATAGCGACCACTAACAGCAGATAAATGCGTAGCTCTTCATTACGGTAAAAGTCGCGCAGACGGCCGCGCAACGCCAGGTAGTACAGGGAAAAGTTGATCGCCGCCAGAAACATAAACAGGGAAATAACCCAGTCAATATAAGCGCTATTGTAGGCACCGACCGAGGCGTTGCGTGGCGAAAAACCACCGGTCGCCAGGGTTGTGAAGGCATGACAGAGGGAATCAAAGAAATTCATGCCACCGAACATCAACAGGATGATCAGCACCGCCGTCAGCAGGACATAGATCCCCCACAGCAATTTGGCGGTATCCTGGATCCGTGGCTTGAGCCGATCCGCTGTGGGTCCCGGCATCTCGGCCTTGAACAACTGCATGCCGCCAACCCCCATTAGCGGCAGAATGGCCAGAGACAGAACGATGAACCCCATACCACCGAGCCACTGGGTCAAGGCACGCCAGAGCAGTACGCTTTCAGGCACTATTTCGATGTTGGATAGAATGGTGGCACCGGTGGTGGTAAAGCCGCTCATGGTTTCAAAGACGGCGTCAAGAGGGGTACTTATTGCCCCGGAAAACAGATAAGGCAGGGCTCCGAACAGGGCAAAGGTGCTCCATCCCAGGGTAACAATCGCAAACCCTTCACGCAGGGACATCTCTTTGGTGCTGCGGCAGGTGAAAAAAAGAGCCGCACCGACGCCACCACAGACCAGCGCCGAAAAAATGAAGGCCGGCCAGGCACCATCAGCGTAATAACAGGAGAAAGGCAGGGGCAGCAGAAGGGTAGCGGCCAGAAACAACAACAGGCCACCGAGCAGACGAAAGGTCAGGATCAGATTCATATCAGCTGAAAAACCTCTCAACCTTGGTAACGGCGTCCGGCAAGGCAAAGACAATGACCCGGTCCCCCTTCTTGAGAACACTGGTGCCGGCAGGAATTTCGTAATCCTGGCCGCGAATAATCATGCCGATGATCGCCCCGCGAGGAAAATGCAATTCGGTCAGGGGTTTTTCAAACAAACCGCTGCTGTGACTGATGTCAATTTCCAGGACCTCGGCATTGTTTCCTTCGAGGGCAACCATGGAGAGAACATCACCGCGCCGGACAAACTTGAGGATCGCACCGGCCGCCGCCAGACGTGGAGAAATACAGGCGTCAATACCGAGGTCGGAGGCCAGGGTTATCAGTTCAGGCTGACTCACCAATGCCAGGGTGCGCCGTACACGATGCTGACGTGCCAGCAAACAGGTTAGAATATTGGTCTGATCGTTATCGGTGACAGCGATAAACACTCCGGCATCCTCCAGCCCTTCGTCAAGCAGGGTTTGGACATCCAGCCCCTCAGCATGAATGACAACCGCTTTGTCGAGCTGTTCTGCAAGTTTATTGCAGCGCACCTCATCACGTTCAATGAGCTTGGTATAAAAGTGCTCCCGTTCGAGATTTTTTGTTACCTGCAACCCAACTCGCCCCCCACCCAGGACAAAGGCGCGGCGTGAAGTTTTTTCATTGTCTGTTGCAGATTGCAGCAGGTAATTGAGGGCCGGAAGCTCTTTTGCCAGAGCAAAGACATAGATACGGTCACCGGCCTGAATACTGTCATCGCCGCGGGGGATGATGGTGCTGGTGCCACGACTGATGGCGGCTACAACAAAACGATACATGCCGCGCAAATCCCCAAGTTCAGCCATGGTGAGATTGCATAGGGGACTGTTGTTATCGATCCGGTAGCCTTGAAAGAGAATATGACCGTCGGCAAATTCGACCACATCAAAAGCTTTTGAGTTACAGGCCAGCTTTGACAGTTCCTCGGCAACGGCATTTTCCGGATTGATGAGCAGATCAATGCCGAGCTTCTCTTTCGAGAGAATCGCTTTGTGGTGGGTAAATTCGATGTTTCTGGTTCTGGCAATGAGAGTCTTGGCCTGATATTCACGCGCCAGCAGACAGGCGAGGATATTGACTTCGTCGGTGTTGGTGACCGCAATAAAAATATCGGCATTTTTGATGCCCGCTTCTTCGAGGATTTCAGCGCTGGCACCATTGCCGACAACACCCAGAACATTGAGTCGATCCTGCGCCCGATCAACGGCTTCCTGGTCGTGATCGACGAGAGTGACCTCATGCCCTTCCCGGGAGAAACGTTCGCACAAGAAATAACCGACCTGACCGCTTCCAACGATAAGAATTTTCACTTAAAGACTCCTGAAATTTAATCCCGAACCGAATCGTCGATGATTGACGAAGTGGCACAAGATGTCATTCTTCAGGGCAAAACACCGGTAGAACACCGACGTTGGCTGGCATTGCCGCCTGCCCTTTCAAACGCCTACGAGGTTAGCTGACGGGCTCGGACTTGAAAGTGTCCTGTTTCTTCACGGCTAAAAAAGCCGCTTGGAAAGTTCGCCCCAAGAAGTGGGTCCCCCGCACCTGTTTACTGGAAACAGGTTTCGGCTGCATGGGCAGATTCTGCTCCTGCTGTTCTGATGATGTCAAGAGGGATAATCGACCTGAAACGGACCAAAATAAGAAGCTGTACCCTCCTGCCTGATTATCAACGAACGGCTGAATATCTGTCAAAGAACACTGAAACTCTAGTAACTGTCTACATGCAAGGGTAGCTTACGATCCGGGTCCATTTACATCTTCGTATTCATGAGCTATTTTATAAAGAAAGGGGGGCAACAATGACGCACTTCTTCAATACAATTCACGCCCCCTTGAACCCACCCTGTCGCCACGTTTACAAGGGAGGTCCCGATGCTGTTCATCTTCCTGATTCTTCTGATTTTCTGGCTGCTGCTGGTTTTTGAAGCCTCCCTTATCCTGCATACGGCTGTTATCGCGGCGATGCTGTTCTTTACCAGCTGGAGCTGGCCGCTGCTACTGGTAGTCACCCTCTGGTGCGTTTTTATTCCGGTCGCCCTGATACTCAACATCCCCAAGGTCCGCAAGCGGATCCTGACCCGGCCACTGTTAAGCCTGTTCCGAAAAATCAAACCGCAGCTTTCGATGACTGAACAAGAAGCCCTTGAGGCCGGCGGCGTCTGGTGGGAACGGGACTTGTTCAGTGGACGCCCCGACTGGCAAAAACTACTGGAGCTCCCTTCCGCAACCCTGAGCGATGAAGAGCAGGCCTTCATAGACGGTCCGGTCAATGAGCTATGCACCATGCTGGATGACTGGGAGATTACCAACGAGCGTCATGACCTCTCGCCTGAGGCCTGGGCTTTTATCAAATCGCAGGGATTTTTCGCCCTGATCATTCCCAAACGTTATGGTGGTCTTGAGTTCTCCGCCATGGCCAACAGCAGCCTGATTGCCAAGCTGTCCTCGCGCTCCCTCACTGCCGCGGTAACCGTTATGGTTCCCAACTCTCTTGGCCCCGCCGAACTGCTGATGCAGTACGGGACCGAAGAACAACGGGATTACTACCTGCCGCGCCTGGCGCGCGGAGAAGAGGTCCCCTGCTTTGCTCTCACCGGCCCCGATGCCGGCAGCGATGCCGCCTCGATTCCCGACACCGGTGTCGTCTGCAAGGGCGAGTGGCAGGGAGAAGAAATCGTCGGTATCAGGCTCAACTGGGAAAAGCGCTATATCACTCTAGGACCGGTAGCGACCCTTTTGGGACTGGCCTTTCGCCTTTCTGACCCCGATCAGCTTCTCGGCAGCAAGAAAGATATCGGTATCACCTGCGCGCTGGTTCCGACCGATCTCCCCGGTATCGAGATCGGCCAGCGCCATAATCCCCTGAATGTTCCCTTCATGAATGGTCCCAACTGGGGAAGGGACGTATTTATCCCGGTCGACATGATCATTGGCGGAGTCAAAGGAGCGGGACGCGGCTGGCTAATGCTCATGGAATGTCTTTCAGCCGGACGCGGGATTTCCCTTCCGGCCCTGAGTGTCGGGGCCGCCAAAATGGTGTCGCGCGACACCGGCGCCTATGCCGCCGTCCGGCGTCAATTCGGCCTGCCCATCGGCCGCTTTGAGGGAATCGAGGAGGTTCTGGCGCGCATCGCCGGTGAGACCTGGCTTATGGACGCCGTGCGCAAGCTGACCTGCGCTGCTCTCGACCAGGGTCATCAACCGGCTGTCATCTCGGCCATTGCCAAACAGAACCTCACCGAACGCATGCGCTCTGTGGTCAACGACGGCATGGATATCGAAGGTGGCAAGGGGATCTGCCTCGGCCCCAACAATCATCTGGCCGGGGCCTACCAGGCCATCCCCATCGGCATTACTGTCGAAGGAGCCAACATCCTCACCCGCAGCATGATCATCTTCGGTCAGGGCGCGATCCGCTGTCACCCCTGGATCCTCAAGGAGCTGCATGCCGCTGACAACAGCGACGCGAAAGAGGCCCTCGACGATTTTGACGAAGCCTTCTTCAGCCACATCGCACTAAGCCTGCGCAACGGCGCTTCGGCACTCTTTTATGCTCTCACCGGTAGCTATTTCATCGCCGCCCCGGAAACCGTTCATAAGCGCTGGTTTCAGAAGACGACCCGTTTCGCGACGGCTTTTTCCGTGACCGCTGACCTGCTTATGGGCACCCTCGGCGGCGGTCTCAAGCTGCGTGAGAAACTCACCGGACGGATGGCCGATATCCTCAGCGAACTGTATTTCCTCTCCGCCGCCCTGAAAACTGCGGAAACAAAATCCGACGTCGATCAGGAGGCATTGCTGGAATGGAGCTGCCGCCGCTCCCTGTTCCGTATCCAGGAAAGCTTTCTTGCGGTAATTCGCAACCTGCCGTTGCCTCTCAACCTGCTGCTGCGCGTTCTGATTTTCCCCCTCGGCGCTTGGGCAACACCGCCTGATGACAGGCTCGGCAAACAGCTCGCGGCCATGCTCCTGAGCCCGGGACCGCAGCGGGATCTGCTGACCGGCGGGCTCTATCTGTCGGAAGACAAAGATGCGCCGGATCGTATTCTGACGGAAGCTTTCCATCTGGCGATGGAAACGGACGCCTTTGAAAAAGATCTGCGCCACGCGATCAAAGCCGGGATCCTCGATGGCCACAGCACCGATCTACTCGACCGGGCCGTGAGCAAGGGGATCCTGAACCCCGATCAACGTCACAAGCTGGAACAGGCCCGCAAGCTCAGAAAACAGGTCATCGCGGTCGACGCATTCTGACGTAACCGGCGCTATAAAGGCTGAAGAAAAATCGCCAGTGAATCAAAAATACATACCTGAAGAGAGACATATGGTGACAAACAAACAAACCCGAACCCAGGGCTACCCCCGTCCCGTCTATATCGTCGACGGTGCTCGCACTCCGTTTCTAAAGGCCAGGGGTCGGCCGGGACCGTTCAGTGCCGCAGACCTGGCCGTTGCTGTCGGACGCGGACTCATGGCTCGCCAGAGCTTTGCAGCCAAAGAGCTGGACGAAGTCATCCTGGGTTGCGTCATCCCGGCCGCCGATGAGGCTAATATCGCCCGGGTCGTTTCCCTGCGCCTGGGTTGCGGCGAACGGGTGCCGGCCTGGACTGTACAACGCAATTGCGCTTCGGGTATGCAGGCCCTTACCACCGCTGCCGAACGCATTGCCGGGGGCTATTCCGGACTCATTCTCGCCGGCGGAACTGAATCGATGAGTCACGCACCGGTTCTGTGGTGCGGCAGCATGGTGGCGAAGCTCGCTGACTGGCAACAGGCCAAAAGCTTTCTCGACAAAATAAAGATCATCAGCCGTATCCGTCCGAGCGATTTTGCCCCGGTGATCGGGCTGCTGCAAGGACTCACCGATCCGACAACCAACCTTAGCATGGGACAAACAGCCGAGAACCTTGCCACCCGCTTCGGTATTTCCCGCGAGGCGATGGACAGCTTCGCCCTGCGCAGTCACAACCGCCTGGCAGCGGCTTTAGATCAAGGCCGCATGGATGAGATACTTCCCCTCTATACTACCGACGGACAGGCGGTAACGGCGGACGAGGGTCTGCGCCGCGACGGTGCAATGGAGAAACTGGCCAGACTCAAGCCGGTCTTCGACAGGCACTATGGCCGGGTCACCGCCGGCAACAGCGCCCAGGTCACCGACGGTGCAACCCTGTTGCTGCTGGCCGCTGAAGAGGCGGTGGCACGATTCGATCTGCCGATCCTCGGACGGCTTCACCAGGCCGCCTGGTCGGGCCTCGATCCCGCACAAATGGGGCTCGGTCCCGTTTATGCCATGGACCAGCTGATCGCAACCAGCGGCCTGGACAACCCGCAGATCGATCTGTGGGAAATCAATGAAGCCTTTGCCGGTCAGGTTCTCGCCTGTCTCGCCGCTCTTAAAGACGACGCATGGCAGCAGCAGGAACTGGGTCGCAAAAGCCTGGTTCCGCAGATACCGGCAGAAACCCTCAATGTCGATGGCGGCTCGGTGGCGATCGGCCATCCCGTGGGTGCCAGCGGAGCACGCATCGTCCTGCACCTCTTACAGGCACTCGCACATCGGGGCGGTGGGCATGGGATCGCTTCTCTCTGCATTGGCGGCGGCCAGGGTGGAGCCATGCTGGTTTCCGTTGAAAAATCCGCCTCGCAGTCGCACAAAGGAGAAAAACAATGACCGCACACACCGGCTTTCGTCACTGGATATTATCGCTTGATGAAGACCGGACCCTGAATGTAACCCTGGATCGGCACGACAGCTCCCAGAATAGCCTTTCTTATGACGTGATGAAGGAACTTGATGATGTCATCACCCGCATCGAGGAGGTGCGCCCTCGGGTAGTCGCCCTGCGCTCCGGTAAAGACGGCAGCTTCATTGTTGGTGCCGATGTGTCGGAATTCACAAAATTCAACGATCCGGATCAAGTGGCTGACTATCTTCGCGGGGTTCACCGAACCCTGCACCGCCTGGAACATCTTGCGCCCCCGACAATCGCCGTTATCGACGGTCCCTGCCTGGGCGGCGGATTGGAGCTGGCGCTTGCCTGCCGCTACCGGATCGCTGTCGATACCGATGCAACCAGTATCGGCTTTCCCGAGATCAAGCTCGGCATTCATCCCGGATTTGGTGGGACCGTCCGTTCGATCCGGCGGATCGGAGCTCTCCCGGCCCTGCAGCTGATGCTAACCGGCCGCAGCCTGACGGCACGCCAGGCGGACGAGGTGGGGCTGGTCGACGCCAGTGTGCCGCTCCGGGTACTGGACAACGCCATCCGCATTTTCATCAATGATCCACCCGCGCAGCGCAGACCGTCGCTGTCGACCCGGCTGACCAACAGCGCCCTGTTGCGGCCACCGGTGGCCTGGTACCTGAAGCGTAAAGCCGCTGAAAAAGCTGACCCCAGGCACTACCCGGCACCCAGGGCCCTGATTGATCTCTGGAATCGGTATGGCGACAAGCCGGAACAGATGTATCGGGCCGAGGCCGAATCTGTTGCCGACCTGTTGAACGGTTCCACGGTCCGGAACCTGGTGCGGGTTTTCTTTCTGCAGATGCAGCTCAAAAACCTGGCGAAAAAGGCGGATCCCATTTCCCGGGTCCATGTCATCGGCGCGGGCAGTATGGGGCGGGACATCGCTGCCTGGTGTGCCCTGCAGGGACTTCATGTCAGCCTGCAGGATCTCGATCAGAAAGCTCTCGGCCAGGCGATTGCAGCAGCTGACAAACTGTTTCGCAAAAAGCTCCGCAAAACCCATCGTATCCAGGCCGCTCATGATCGTCTCATGGCCGACCCAACCGGTCTCGGCATCAAAAATGCCGAACTGATCATCGAAGCTATCGTCGAAGATGCCGACACCAAGAGAACGCTCTATAAAAACATCGAACCACGCATGGCTTCTGACGCCATTCTCGCGAGCAATACTTCGAGCATTCCTCTTGAGGAACTCGCAGCCGGCCTCGAACACCCGGAACGTTGCCTCGGACTTCACTTTTTCAACCCGGTCCCCAGGATGCCCCTTGTCGAGGTCGTTAATGCGAAAGCCACGAGCGAGGACATTTTAACCCGGGCCGAAGCTTTCGTGAAACAGATCAGACGCCTGCCGCTGCCGGTCAAAAGCGCTCCCGGGTTCCTGGTCAACCGGGTGCTGATGCCTTACCTGATGGCGGCAGTCAAACTGGTCGAAGAAGGCTATGATGCGCAGACTGTCGATCAGGCGGCCCTCAATTTCGGCATGCCCTTGGGTCCGTTGCATCTGGCCGACAGCGTCGGCCTCGATATCTGCCTGTCCGTGGCACATGTTTTTGCCGAATATTTCGACAAGCCGATTCCGGATGTCCTGCCACGCATGGTCAATAATGGACGACTCGGTATCAAGAGCGGCGAGGGGTTTTTTCAATATAAGAACGGCCGCAAGCGCCGCAACCGGGCAAAATGGAAAAAGCCCGAACCACCAGAAGCGCTGACCAGTCAACTGCTCGGTCCCTTGTTTGCCGAGGCACAAGCCTGCCTTGACGAGGGAATCGTCGCTTCTGCCGATTTAGTAGATGCCGGCATGATTTTCGGGACCGGGTTTGCCCCCTTCACTGGTGGTCCCATGCATTATTTACGAGAGCGAGAGGGTTCGCACCACTGACAGCAGGGAGTTGCTCATGAAAAACCTTGACCTGATTGCTCCACAAGACGCCAAAACCCTTGCCGGGTTGTTTGTTGAACGGATCAAGCGCAGTTCCGAAAAAACAGCCTATCGCTATTACCTCGAAGAGACGGAAAGCTGGCAGGAATGCACATGGCGGGAGGTCTCTGAGTTGGCAGCACGCTGGCAGCAGGCGATGATCAAGGAGGGCTTGCAGGCCGGTGACCGGGTCGCCGTGATGCTCAGAAACTGCCTGGAATGGGTTCTTTTCGACCTGGCCGCAACCGGGCTCGGACTGGTGACCGTCCCGCTTTATGTCAATGATCGACCGGAAAATTTCACTTATATTCTGCAATCCACACAAGCCCGGCTACTGCTGACCGACGGGCTCGAACAATGGCAGCGCATTGAGGAAGTCGGTGACAAACTCAGCGTTATCGAACGTATTGTCACCCTCCAGACGGTCTGCGAGGTTGACTGCGATCAACGACTGCGCCAGCTCAACGATTGGCTGCCCGGAATCGCTGCGCATAAATATATCCAACAGACAACCGACCCGCACAGTCTGGCGACCATCGTCTTCACCTCCGGAACCACTGGCCCCCCGAAAGGGGTCATGCTCAGTCACGACAACATGATCCAAAACGCCGCCGCCGGCCTCGAACGCGTGGCCGTCTACACCGATGACCAGATGTTATCCTTTCTGCCTCTCTCTCATATGTTCGAACGGACCGCCGGCTATTATATCTCCATCATGGCCGGATCCTGTATCGCCTTTGCCCGTTCCATCGATCTGCTGGCGCAAGATCTGCTGACCATCAGGCCGACGGTTCTGGTCACCGTGCCGCGTATCTTCGAGCGGATATACAACAAGATGACTCTTAAGCTTAAGGATGAATCCTGGCTGGCCCGGCAGATTTTTTATCTGGCCGTCAAATCAGGCTGGCACCATTTCCAGTATCATCGCAACCGCGAACCCTGGGCCATTCAACTGCTCATCTGGCCACTTCTCAAACGCCTTGTCGGCACCAAGCTGGAGCAGCGTCTCGGTGGTCGGATACGATTGGCGATCAGCGGCGGCGCCGCGCTGTCCACCCCGATTGCCCAGACCTTTATCGGCCTCGGCATCAATATTCTCCAGGGATACGGTCTTACCGAAACGAGTCCGATCATCTCGGTTAACACTCTCGAGGACAACCAGCCCTTGAGCGTCGGCCGACCGTTGCCCGGAGTCGAGGTAAAAATCGGCAAGAACAAGGAACTGCTGGTCAAAGGTCCGAACCTGATGCTCGGCTACTGGCAAATGGACAAGTCGATTATCGACGAAGACGGCTGGCTTCACACCGGTGATCAGGCCCGCATCGACAAAAAAGGCCGCATTTACATCATCGGTCGGACCAAGGAGATTATCGTCCTCTCTAACGGCGAGAAGGTTCCCCCGGAGGACCTTCAGCTCGCCATTGTCACCGATCCGTTGTTCGAACAGGTGCTCGTGGTCGGGGAAAACCGCCCTTCTCTGGCTGCCGTCGTCGTTGTCAACCCGAGCCAGTGGAAAATCCTCGCTGACAAACTCGGAGTCGATCCCGGTGACAAGAGCCAGTTGAACCGTCCACAGGTCAAAAGGATTCTGTTGGAAAAAATAGGCTATCGATTGAAGGAATTCCCCGGGTACGCCAAGATTCATCGTGTCCATGCCACCATTGAACCCTGGGGCATCGATTCCGGACTGATTACCGCCACACTCAAGGTTCGCAGGGAACCAATTATCGAGCAGTTTTCCGCAGAGATCGAGGCGCTTTACATGGAAGACGGCAGGAACAGCGAGACATCATCCGGGCACCCGTCAGAATAGAATTTCATAACTGATGGAGGTTCTTGGGGTGCCATAACATCAACAGCAAGGTTGACCAGGTTATGATAACCTTATCGACAGGAGCCACGCAGATAAAGCTTATGAATCGAATTAGACATCAACATGGCGGGTTATTACTGATTTTATGCCTGCTGGTGTTCCTGCAGGGCTGTGTTTATGGCATGCTGGACCTGGCCGTACCCAATGATGGCTATAGCGAGATCATCAGCGCTCGCTATGGCGACCACCCACGCCAGCAACTTGATCTGTACCTGCCGGAACAGGAAAGAGCTGATGTGCCAACCCTGGTGTTTTTTTACGGTGGAAGCTGGACAGGAGGGAGCAAAGATAACTACCGTTTCATTGGCCAGGCTTTTGCCGCTGCGGGTTACCGGGTGGCGATCCCTGATTACCGCGTCTATCCGGAGCATCTGTTCCCCGATTTTATCGTTGATGGTGCCGATTCGTTGGCCTGGCTTGAACGGGAGGGTTTTGCAGATCGTGGGATGGTGCTGATGGGGCATTCCGCTGGTGCACATATCGCCGCCATGCTGGCCTACAACCCTGCCTATGTGGAGGCTAGCGGCCTTGACCATAAGCTGATCATGGCACTGATCGGTTATGCCGGTCCCTACGATGATTTCGCCCTCAGCAGCCGGAAATTAAAGCGAATTTTTGCCCCGGCTGAACCCTTAGCGGTGTCGCGCCCGATTAACTTTGTTGACCAAAACAGCCCCGTCAGTCTACTGATTCATGGCCTGAGTGACAGCACCGTGGTGGTTAAGCACAGCCAAAATCTGGCCGACAAACTACGTGCCCATGGGGTGACGGCCAAAACCTGTTTCTATCAGGACAACGGCCATGTTGCGGTGGTCGCCAGTCTGGCCCTGCCGCTGCGTCACTGGACGCCTGCCTTTGCGGACACTCTGGACTTTCTCGCCGAATTGTCGAGCAAACCTTCCCTCGGCAACAGTGCGGCCAGCGACCCGCCACCTCGAAACGGGACTATCTGCAAACAGCCTCAGGAGGCAAATGACTATGCAACGAAGCCCACTGATTATCCTCATCATGATCTTATTGTTTTCAGGAGCACATAGCGCCATGGCTACTGAAGAGGCCGCATACGAAGTCGTTAAAGTCGAAGATTCTTTTGAGCTTCGTGATTATGCCCCTCATACCCTCGCTGAGACTTATGTCACGGGAGACTTTGATGAAGCTGGGAGCAACGCTTTCCGGCGCCTGTTTCGTTACATCTCCGGAGAAAATCGGACGCAGGCAAAAATTGCCATGACGGCCCCGGTTTCCCAGCAAACCGGCGAAAAAATTGACATGACTGCTCCGGTCGGGCAACAGAAGTCGGGTGATCAGTGGGTGGTCAGCTTCATGATGCCCGCATCTTACGATATGGATACCCTACCTGTTCCCGACGATCCTCTGGTGACACTGCGGCAAGTTCCTGCCAGACGTATGGCGGCAATTCGCTACACTGGGCTCTGGAGTGAAAAAAACTATCAGAAAAACAAAATAAAGCTGGACTCCTGGATTCAAAAAGAAGATCTGTCGGTTATCGGAGAACCAATCTGGGCACGTTACAACGCGCCCTTTGTCCCCTGGTTTATGCGTCGCAATGAAATACTTGTTCCCGTTTCTAAATAATGAGGATTTAATACCTTTTGACAAAGATCCGTAAGCGTTGTGGCGACCAGGATTCGATCCTGAGTGGCATGTCACCTGGTAGAATATGAAACCCTCTCAATCTCAGGGTTGAGGGCACTTCTCATCCTGCACGACCCTAAGAACATCCAATCCTCGCTTGACGATCCAACCAGTTTTTCTATTAATCCAGGTTAGCCGAAATTGCCGTATCAAAATAACCTGGTAAGATTGAAGAGCTAGGGACACCATTGAGAGAAACGCTTGAATTTATCCAACAACCCAGCCCAAAGGAGTCCGCGATGACAGTCAAAAAAATCCTAATGCTTGTAGGCGATTTTGTCGAAGACTATGAGGTGATGGTGCCCTTTCAAGCACTTCAAATGGTTGGATATACGGTACATGCTGTCTGCCCTGGCAAGAAATCAGGAGATTCGGTACGTACGGCCATTCATGATTTTGAAGGTGATCAGACCTACAGTGAAAAACCTGGCCATAACTTTGCCTTAAACGCCACGTTTGACGACACTAGGGCCGAAGATTATGACGCGCTTGTTATTCCTGGTGGACGTGCGCCGGAGTACATTCGCCTCAACGATGCCGTATTGAAGATCGTCCAGCATTTTGCTTCAAGCAACAAACCGATAGCAGCTGTTTGTCATGGTGCTCAGGTTTTAGCTGCGGCAGGGGTTCTTAAGGGGCGGTCCTGCTCCTGTTATCCTGCGGTTGGTCCTGACGTCACGATTGCCGGCGGAAAATTCATGGATATTCCCGTTGATCAAGCTCACGTTGATGGAAATCTGGTCACGGCTCCAGCCTGGCCGGCCCATCCAGATTGGCTATCGAAGTTCTTGAAGGTTCTGGGTGCGACGATCGAACTCTGATTTTTGCAGTCAAGGACGGAGTATCCAAGCTAGTTGGGTGTGACTGGGGGATTGATTTTTAGAATACACAAATCAATCCCCCAAAACCAGACCTTCACGACGTGGGTCTGCTCCGCCAACAAAACCGCTTTCGGTTTTACGGATGGCCTGTAATCCGCTGGTCAAGGCGCGCCAGCTCATATCGTGGCCACGCTCAATTAAGCCTTGCAGCGTTGATTGCGGATATCCATCTTTTTCTAGGAAGACAGTGCCGCCCAGAGTGACAGCATGCGGAAGTGTGACAGCGCTTTGCGGATCAAGTCCCCAATCCAACATGGCAATCATGGTTTTAGCGGTGTAATGAATGATCGCCGCACCACCGGGTGAACCCAGGCTGGCAACAAGCTCACCTGACTCCTGATCAAATACCAGGGTTGGACTCATACTGGAACGCGGTCTTTTGTTCGGCTCAACACGGTTTACAATGGGGTGGCCTTCACTATCCATCGGGCGAAACGAGAAGTCAGTCAATTCATTGTTGAGCAAGAATCCACCGGCTAAACCAGATCCTCCGTCTGACAAGATTCGCGATCCAAATGCCGCTTCGATCGTCGTGGTCATGGCAATCGCCATACCGTCTTGATCGACAATACTTATATGGCTGGTTCCGTATTCAGGCTGATCAGCCTGAGACGCATAAACATTTGCCGTCATGGGTAACGGCTGACCGGCACTCGCACCGCCACTTCCCATGCTCTTTTCCCCGATGAGACCGGCGCGCAATTTTAAATAATCAGGATGAAGCATGGCGCTCCAGTTCCCTCCGAATCCTTCAACAAAATCCGGATCACCGATATACATCGCTCTATCAGCAAATGCTAAGCGTGAGGCTTCCAAGAACTGGTGTAACCAGGCTTCGGAAGGAACGCCGTTGTCCAGCACCTTTGCCGGGGTCTCAAGCTGACTCATGATGCCCAATATTTGCATCACGGTTAAGTGACCTGATGAAGGAGGCGGAAAACCACAGACATCAAAGGTTTTCCAGGGGGTACAGATTGCTGCACGCACTTTGGCATCGTAGGCAGCCATATCTTCAAGGTTTAAGCTGCCTGCATATTTGGGGTGGTTTTGCACACGTCGCACGACATCTTCAGCAATCACACCTTCATGTATTGCCGAAGCGCCATTCTCTGCGATTGAACGCAACACCGTTGCCAGTGCGGGATTTTGGAGTTTATGACCGACGGGATGCGGCTTACCTTCGCTATTATAATAAAAAGCGCCAGCCAGCGGATCGTCACGTAAACGCGGATCGCTTTCCAGTAAAAAGTTCAATCTTGGACTAATGTCAAAACCTTCTTCGGCCAGGATGATGGCTTGCTGAAATAAATCTGACCACGATAGTTTACCATGATGCTGATGCGCTAATTCCAACATACGCATGGTGCCGGGCACACCAACTGACAGACCACTGGCCGCGGCATCCAGGAAGGCCAACGGTTCACCGTCGATCATAAATAGTTCACCCGTTGCACTAGAAGGCGCTTTTTCTCGTCCATCGTAAGCCATCACCTTGCCTTTTTCCGACACCATCAAAAAAGCACCACCCCCAATGCCGCTGGATTGTGGCTCAACCAAGGTCAGCACCGCCTGAATCGCAACGGCGGCATCAACGGCTGATCCACCTTTTTTGATAATATTGTAGCCTGCTTCAGTTGCCAAAGGGTTCGCGGCAGCTACTGCAAAGGTGCTGGTTTTGACCACCGGTCTGACGGTTAAGCCGCTGGCGACTTCAGGTGCTAGCGCGGTATCAGTGCTAGCCTGAGCCCATGCGCCCGTCAAACCAACAGCCATAAACGCCAGGCCGATAACCAGTGATAGTGATGAGTTAGAAAAAGCACGGATGGATTTCATGATGAACTCCGTTTTTCTGCAACCAGGAAAACTGATTTTCGAGTCTGCTGTAAATGAATCATTCATGGCCAACCTTTCCCCCTTTTTTAACGGCATCCGCCACTTAAGAAATATCTAGTTGTCAAATGACGATTCAGTCTGTACGAGATGGTCGATATATCGACACCAGGCTTCGCTGTCGCGTTGCGGAATAGTGGAGGTGCCTCGAATACCAAGTTTAAATTCGATCACTGACCTCCATTCATCAGAGCCGGCATCTGGTCCGTGTCCGTGGTCATCTCCGGTTGTTACTGTCTCTTCTATATACTGATACCATTCACTGGAGCAGAGGGTCTGTGTTTTCTGTGCCGATTCCACGACACTGCTTGTTCCAGTACAGCTAACCCCAAAAACAAGTAGCATTGTCAGCCATAACCAAAGTGCTGTCGTTTTCAACGTCTTGTTTGGCATATAAAATAATCCCACAGTTTAGATTCCATCACATAAATGGCCCGGATCTGTGCAGGTGAGGGTTAAGTTAAAGAATCAGAAAAAGTGAAAGCCAGTTGCGGGGAGGTGCCGCAACTGGCTTTCTTGACCACGAAAGGAGGATAAGAATGAATAGGAACTTGGCTCGCCTGCCACAACAAGCTTTGTTCTGTTGATTACCACTATATTGATAGCGGTTATCAATTGCAAGCAGTAAACAACCAAAAGGGTAATTTTTTTCTCAGATTCTTTTTGAGTTCCCTGTTCCGTTCACAATCCGGCCAATAAGCACCCTGCCGAGGGGAAACTCACTTCGATAACTTGCAGACTTAAACACACGAGGATCCCCTCTGGAGGGCGAGGTGGGGTTTTCCTGATAATGCAGTTTTTTTAAGTAATCTCATCCATCTAAATTTTAGATATGAAGATAATATAAAACAAAATCAATGACATCCCCCTGTTTCATAGGTCTTAGATTTTGATAGTGGGAAAAGACTGGTTTACACAAGAAAAATAAGCTATTTTTATAAGAGATGTCGAGCGCACTAAATGTGGTTAAGATTGCAGCAGATGTGATCTCGTAAGGCAACCACAGGGCCGCTTGCAACTTCAACGTAAGTTTTGAAACTCGTACGCCCATGGCAAGTTTCTTCAGATGCTGACCATCTCAGTTTCGCTTACAAGCATTTTATCCCTGATCTTTTGCACACAATCAATAGAAGCCAGATTGACAATGGCTGCTCTTTGCGTGCACTTATTTTAGTTTCTCCAACAACTCAGGACCCGTTATGACGAACCACATCGGCATGCCGCCCGCACAGGGCCTTTACGATCCAGCCAACGAACACGATAATTGCGGTGTCGGTTTCATCGCCAACATTAAAGGCAAAAAAAGTCATAGTATCGTTAAGCGTGGCATTGAAATTCTCTATAACCTGACTCATCGGGGCGCCGTTGGCGCTGATGCGCTGGATGGTGACGGTGCTGGTCTGATGATCCAGATGCCCGATGCCTACTATCGTGACGTCTGTAATTTCGAGCTGCCGGTGGCTGGTGAGTTCGGCGCCGGCCTGGTGTTTTTACCACAGGACGATGCATTTCGCGCTATGTGTATCGAAGTGCTGAATAGCGAATTGATCCGCGTCGGTTGCCAGCTCCTCGGATGGCGTGACATCAAAACCGATGGCAGCAGCATCGGTCGCAGCGCTCGTTCGATGGAGCCGGTGGTCATGCAGATTTTTGTCGGCCGGGGTGATGTTAAGACTGAAAATCTCGATCTGATGCTCTTTCTGGCACGCAAACGCGCCGAAAATGCAATTCGTGACGGCGAACTGGCCGGCACAGAGCTGTTTTATGTCTGCTCGCTTTCCAGCCGCACCATCCTCTACAAGGGGATGTTGTTGTCTGAGCAGCTGAATACCTTTTTTCCCGAACTGGACGATGAACGTCTAGTCAGCGCGGTCGCCTTTGTCCATCAGCGCTACAGCACCAATACCTTCCCGACCTGGGATCTGGCTCAACCTTTCCGCTATGTAGCCCACAACGGCGAGATCAATACCCTGCGCGGCAACATCAACCGGATGCGCGCGCGGACCGCCCTGTTTGCGCACCTTGAGTTGGAGGATGCGGTTGCTGACCTTGACCCTGTCATCATTGAAGGCAGTTCTGACACCGCCTGTTTCGACAATGCCCTTGAATTGCTGGTGGTTACCGGACGAAGTCTGGCCCATTCATTAGCGATGATGGTTCCCGAGGCCTGGGTTTCAAAAGCTCACCTGCGCCCCGATGTTAAAGGCTTTTTTGAATATCATGCCACCATGATGGAGCCTTGGGATGGGCCGGCCAATATTGTCGCCTGCGACGGCAAACAGATAGTCGCGATTCTTGATCGTAACGGCTTGCGTCCGGCCCGTTACTGGATCACTACTGATGACGAGATTATTTACGCCTCCGAAGCTGGCGTTCTTGACATTCCACCCGATAAGATTCTGCGGAAGGAACGGCTGGCTCCGGGCAAGATGATCCTGGTTGACATGGAAACCGGGGAGTTCAAGGAAGATCATCAGATCAAAGGAGAGCTGGCTGCAGCCCAGCCCTACACCTCCTGGGTAAGCGAGTATCTGATCCACTTAGAGGATCTGCCGGCACCTGCCAGCCAAAAGGTCCCTAGTATCAGTAAAATGCGCCGAACTCAAGAGAGTTTTGGTTACACGCTGGAAGAAATGCGGGAGATTATTGCTCCGATGGCTCTCAATGGCCAGGAGCCGGTCAGCTCTATGGGTACCGATACACCGGTTGCCGTTTTGTCGAAACAAAGCAAGCTGCTCTACTGGTACTTTAAACAGCTCTTTGCGCAGATCACCAATCCACCGATTGATCCCCTGCGCGAAGAAATTGTCATGAGCCTGACCCAGTACATCGGACCAGCCCGCAATATCCTGATGCCCGGCCCGGAACATTGCCAGATGCTGGAACTTGACCACCCGATTATCACCGATGAAGTGCTGGAACAGTTGCGCCATAGTGACATCCAGGGTTTCCGTGGTACGACTCTGAGTACCCTGTTTGCGGCAGATCAGGGGCCGGCAGCGCTGGAAAAACGTCTTGAGGAATTATTTATCGAGGCCGAGTTTGCGGTCGACGCCGGCCGCACCATTCTGGTGCTGTCGGACCGTGGCGTCTGCATGGAAAAAGCACCGATTCCAGCGCTTCTTGCCTTGGCGGGTATCCATCATCACCTGATCCGGGTTGGCAAACGCAGCCAGTGTTCACTCATTGTCGAAACCGGTGAAGCACGCGAAGTTCATCATTTTGCTCTACTGGTCGGATACGGAGCGGCGGCGATCAACCCCTACCTTGCGCTGCAAACGTTGCATGGCATGGTCAATCTGAGAATGCTCCCAGGGCAGGACGGCAACACTCAGGCGGATGAAAATACCGATATTGTCAACAAGTACATTCAGAACTATATCAAGGCGATTGGCAAAGGACTGCTTAAGGTCTTCTCCAAGATGGGGATTAGCACCCTGCAAAGTTACTGCAGTGCCCAGATCTTCGAGATCATCGGGTTGAATAAGGATTTCACAGATCAGTACTTCCCCGGCACTTCCAGCCGCATCGGCGGAGCAGGGTTGCTGGAGGTCGCGACCGAAAGTCTGCAACGCCACCAGCGAGCCTTCACTGAACATATAGACCCCAATCGTGATCTGGAGCGCGGGTCAGAATATTCATGGCGCCGCGAAGGCGAACTGCACTTGATGAACCCCGAGGTCATTGCCTTGCTGCAACATGCAGTACGCTCCGGAAGTCGCGACGAATACGACCGCTTTGCGCAACAAGTCAACAATCAGACCGAACAGCTCTGTACCTTACGCGGACTGTTCAAATTCAAACGACAGAATCAGCCTGTTCCGCTGGAAGAGGTTGAACCGGTCAGCGCCATCGTCAGACGGTTCTGTACCGGCGCAATGAGTCTTGGATCAATCTCTACCGAGGCACACGAGACCCTGGCTATTGCAATGAACCGGATTGGTGGTAAGTCAAACACCGGCGAGGGCGGTGAAGACCCACGGCGCTACGCTCCCGATGAAAATGGCGACCTGCGCCGCAGTGCCATCAAACAGGTCGCTTCGGGCCGTTTTGGGGTGACACCACATTACCTGGTCAACGCCGATGAACTGCAAATCAAGATTGCCCAGGGAGCTAAACCTGGAGAAGGCGGGCAGCTACCTGGACACAAGGTCAGTGACTACATCGGAGAACTACGCTACAGCGTTCCTGGAGTCACCTTGATCTCGCCTCCACCGCACCATGACATCTACTCGATTGAAGATATTGCCCAGCTGATCTTCGACCTGAAAAACTGCAACCCGAAAGCCGATATTACCGTCAAACTGGTGAGTGAAGTTGGCGTCGGAACCGTTGCGGCCGGGGTTAGCAAGGGCCACGCTGAGCGCGTTATCATTGCCGGCTACGACGGTGGGACCGGGGCATCACCGTCATCATCGATCAAGCATGCCGGCATCCCCTGGGAAATCGGGCTGGCCGAAACCCAACAAACATTGGTACTTAACGATCTGCGCGGACGGATTATCGTTCAGACAGACGGACAACTGCGTACCGGCCGCGATGTCATCATCGCCGCCATGCTCGGCGCTGAAGAATATGCCTTCGCCACCGTGGCGCTGGTCACCGTCGGCTGCATCATGATGCGCAAATGTCACCTTAATACCTGCCCGGTCGGTGTCGCCACCCAGGACGAAGCCCTGCGCGGAAAATTTGCCGGCAAACCGGAGCATGTGGTTAATTATTTCACCTTCCTCGCTGAGGAGGTCCGTGAACTTATGGCCGATCTGGGTGTTCGCAGCCTTGATGAACTGATCGGCCAGACCCAGTATCTAGAGATGGATAATGCGATTAAACACTGGAAAAATCAGGGGCTGGACTTTTCAAATATTCTGGCCAAACCTCAAGTCGGTGCCGACATTGCCACTCGACGTATTCAGGGCCAGGACCATGGTCTCGAAAAGCAGTTGGACAACGAGTTGATCAAGCTTGCTACACCGGCCCTGGAGCGCCGGGAAAAGGTCCATGTCGAGTTACCGATCCGCAACTCCAATCGAACCTTCGGCACCATGCTTTCCGGTGAGATCGCCATGCGTCACGGTCGCGACGGTCTGCCCGCCGGCACCATCAATATCAAGCTGTCGGGCATCGCCGGGCAGAGTTTCGGTGCTTTTCTGGCCCCCGGTATCTATCTGCATCTATCCGGTGAAGCGAACGATTATGTCGGCAAAGGCATGGCCGGTGGTCGCATCGTCATCAATCCAGATAGCAAAGCCCCATTTGTCTGGCATGAGAACTCGATCGTCGGCAACACCGTTCTCTATGGTGCAACCGGCGGTGAGGCCTTTTTTGCCGGCAAGGCCGGCGAACGCTTCTGTGTGCGGAACTCCGGTGTGACAGCCGTCGTTGAAGGAACCGGTGATCATGGCTGCGAATATATGACCGGTGGCCGCATGGTCTGCCTTGGCCGCACAGGGCGTAACTTTGCGGCCGGCATGTCGGGCGGTTTTGCCTATGTGCTCGACGATGATAACCGCTTCCGCCGCCGCTGTAACCTGGCAATGGTCGATCTTGAGCAGATGGCTGCTGAGGATGAGGATGCGCAGTGGCTCAAGGAAATCATTACAACCCACCACGAAGAAACCGGCTCGTTTCGCGCAGCTAAAATTCTCGCCGACTGGGATCGGCAACTGTCACGCTTTGTCCGTGTATTCCCTCACGAATATCGCCGAGTACTGAATGAGCGCGCAACCAGAGCCGACAATGAGAAGGAGGCCGCTCATGGGTGATCCACGCGGTTTTATCAAACATGGACGACGTGACGCCACCATTCGAGCTGTCAATGAGCGTCTTCAGCATCACGACGAACACTACGATTATCCCAGTGAAGAGAAGGTCAAAACCCAGGCAAGTCGTTGCATGGATTGCGGTGTGCCTTTCTGCATGTCCGGCTGCCCGCTCGGCAACCTGATCCCTGAGTGGAATGATCTGGTTTATCGCAGTCAGTGGAAACAGGCGCTGAAAGCCCTCCACGCAACCAACAACTTTCCAGAATTTACCGGTCGGGTTTGCCCCGCCCCCTGCGAAACGTCCTGTGTTCTGGGAATCAACGAACCGGCAGTGACGATCAAGCTGCACGAAGTCTCTATTGTCGACAAGGGATTCGAGGAAGGCTGGATCGTTCCCCGGCCGCCGGTTCACCGCAGTGATAAAACCGTCGCCATCGTTGGCAGCGGCCCGGCCGGGCTGGCCTGCGCCCAGCAGCTTAACCGGGCCGGCCACCGGGTGACCGTCTTTGAAAAGACCGACCGCGCGGGCGGTCTACTGATGTACGGAATTCCACACTACAAACTCCGCAAAGAAAAAGTTCAACGCCGTATCGATCTACTTGAAGCCGAAGGAATTGAATTCCGTTACTGCTGTGAAGTTGGCAAGGATGTGACCTTCGACGAAATCAAGTCTGATTACGACGCGGTCGTGATTGCGAGCGGTGCCGAAGAACCGCGAGATCTTCCTGTGGAGGGCCGCGATCTGGATGGAATCCACTTTGCGATGGATTTTTTGCCGCAACAGAATCGCGCCAACTGGGGCGATAGTGATATCGCCGCCCTGCATCCCAAACAACAGGTAATCAGCGCCAAGGGCAAGAAGGTTATTGTTATTGGTGGCGGCGATACGGGGTCTGACTGTATCGGCACCTCCATGCGTCAGGGCGCAACCAGCGTGGTTAACTTTGAGTTGTTAGGTCAACCGCCGGCAGAGCGTGCTGAATCTAACCCCTGGCCGCAGTGGTCACGTATTCAACGCATCAGTTCCTCGGTTGAGGAGATGCAAGTTCTCGGTGGAGATGTTCACTATGAACTCATGACAACCCGTTTTATCGGCAGTGGCCGCAAGGTGACCGGGTTGGAAACCGTCAAGGTCGATTGGTCGAACGGTCGACCAGAGAAGATCGAGGGAAGTGAAAAAATCTGGAGGTGTGATCTGGTTCTGCTGGCGATGGGCTTTCTCGGACCTCGTTCGGCAATGCTGGAGCAAAGCGGCTGTGAAACGGATCAACGCTCTAACATCAAAACCGATCCAAAAACACGTATGAGCTCGGTCGACGGTGTGTTTGCTGCTGGTGATTGCCGTCGAGGACAGAGTTTGGTGGTCTGGGCGATCAGCGAGGGGCGTGAAGTTGCCCGCTGTGTTGACGAATACCTGACCGGAACCCAGAGCTCGTTACCCAGTGTGCGACTGGAAACGTTCAGATACTGATCAACATTTCTTCTGTTGACTGTAGTCTTTACCCTGATTGTTGAACACCAAATGGCACTGGTCACCAGGCTAAGGGCAGTTATCAAAGTTCTGGATAACAATTCTACTTTTCACCTTTATAATTTGACTGAGAATATGGAAATCGCCTCTCTCACGACTTACCTGATCGCCATCACCCTGCTGACTATCACGCCGGGGGTCGACACCATGCTGGTCATCCGCAACACCGCCCGCAGCGGCTGGTACGACGGTGCGGCTACCAGTCTTGGCATCTGCTCTGGCCTCTTTATTCATGCAGTAATCTCTGCGGTGGGAATCTCGATGATCATGCTACAGGCTGCCTGGGCGTTCAGCGCTCTGAAACTGGCAGGAGCCTGTTACCTGATCTGGCTGGGGCTCAGTAGTTGGCGCAAGGTTCTCCGACATGAGTCATTCCAGCTCGTTAACGGTGTGCCCGTGATGGGAACTTTTCGCGTCATCCGGTCCTTGCGCGAGGGCTTTCTCTCCAACGTACTCAACCCCAAGACTGCGATTTTCTATATGGCTTTTTTGCCGCAGTTCATCAATCCGGTCAGATCAGCACTCATGCAGTCGCTATTTCTTGCCGGACTGCATTTCATCATCGCCATGATCTGGCAGTGCTTGCTGGCTCTGATGGTCAAACAACTCAAAACCTGGTTACAGCGGCCTAGAGTCAGTCAGCTATTTGATGGCGTCACCGGAACGGTGATGATCGGCCTAGGTTTGCAAGTAACCACAGAGGTCTGACCTTATATAATAAATAATCACCACATTTGCGAATGCTCTGAACCCCGCGGTGTTCAATACGACATGCAAAATGGCCCAACGATTTAAAATCAGGTTGGGCCATTTTGGTATTACGGATAATGCGCGATTAAATCATCGCGTCCAACGACAGGGATTCTTCTGTCGTGCCTTTTCATAAATATCTTTACGATTTTTCAATTGAGCTGTCTCTTGCCCATAATGCCGACACTTAAAGACCAAGGGGTAGCCCTGCGACAACCCTGAGCTGCCGAATTATTCGTTACGGAAGGAGTACCGTCAAAAGCACACCCGCAGCAATTGCGGAACCCACGACTCCGGCAACATTGGAGGCCATAGCATACATCAACAAGTAATTATTCGGGTCTTCTTCCAAACCAACTTTGTTGACAACCCTGGCCGCATTAGGCACTGCCGACACGCCGGCGGCACCAATCAGCGGGTTGATTTTGACCTTGCAAAACAGGTTCAACAACTTGGCAAAGAGGATTCCGGCGGCCGTCGCGCAGGCAAATGCGGTTGCGCCCATAACAAAAATACCGATCGACTGCAAAGTCAGAAAATTTTCGGCCAGAGTATGGGCACCGATCGAAAATCCCAGCAATATTGTCAGCATATCGATCATAGCGTTACGCGCGGTGTTTGCCAGACGCTCGGTGACCAAACTTTCTTTAAGAAGATTACCCATGAACAGGCAGCCAATCAAAACCATCGAGCCGGGAGCAATCAAGGTACAGATCAGGAAACCGGCAATCGGAAAAATAATTTTTTCTTTTTTGCTGACCTGGCGGGACACCTCCATCCGGATTCGCCGTTCTTCCCTGGATGTCAGCAGGCGCATGATCGGCGGCTGAATCACCGGTACCAGTGACATGTAGGAATAGGCAGCAATGGCAATCGAACCCAGTAATTCCGGTGCCAGCTTCGAAGCCAGAAAGATCGCCGTAGGACCGTCAGCACCACCGATGATAGCGATGGCACCGGCCTGGGCCGGGGCGAAACCAATGAACAGGGCACCAATAAGGGTGATGAAGATACCAAACTGCGCAGCCGCTCCCAGCAAAACCAGCCTGGGGTTACTGAGCATGGAAGAGAAGTCGGTCATAGCCCCGACGCCAAGAAAAATAAGGGGAGGATAGATCCCCTGACTGACACCCTGATAGATGATATAAAAAAAACTTCCCTCTTCTCCGCTGGACATTCCGGGAGGCAGAGGAATGTTGCCGACGATCAGTCCAAAACCAATCGGCAGCAGCAACAGGGGTTCATACCCTTTCGTCACCGCCAGATAAACAAACAGACAGCCGAACAGAATCATGACGATATTCTGCCAGGTGATCGCGACAAATCCGGTAGTCGAAATAAAACTGATCAACATGTCCATGTAAAACTCTCTATTATTCTAAAAAAAGTCTGGTCGGCCCGGAATCATTCCAACCTATTCGATGAGCATGAGCACATCACCTTGATTGACCGTGTCACCAGATTTTATGTTGATTTCCATGACAGTGCCGTCAAGTCGGGCGTTGATCTCGTTTTCCATCTTCATCGCTTCCATTTTAAAAAGCGCCTGTCCGACCTTGATCTTTTCACCGACCTTGACATGGACCTGCAGGATCGCTCCTGGAATCGGCGCAAGCACGGTACCGTCATCGGCACTCACCGGTCTGGATATTGGTTTGTTGACAACGGTGGCAACCGGTATTATTCCAGCCGGAGTTCCCTCCGGCAGAACTTCCGAAACCGAAGAGATGGAGACAACGTAGCTCTTGCCGTTAATCTCCAGTTGAGCTTCATCAGCACTTAGGTTATTCAGCTGAACTTCAAATTCTTTGTCATTCAATTTCAGCTGGTACTTACGCATGGGATCCTCCTTCGGACAGCGATCGCATTTTTCCGGCAGACGCCCAGATCGAACCCTGCCGGCTCTGCCGGGGGATGGTCAACTGAGTCGATTCACCCAGACTACGCTCGGTTTCCAGATACATAATCAGGGAGATCAAGGCAATCAACTCGTCCGGAGTGGGTTCCGCTTCTTCAGTTGCTGCAAATATTGGGTCCGGACCGGGCTTGATCTTTTTTTTCTGGTCGACAACCTTAGACAGAACGATAATAAAGCCGCTCAGAAGCAGCAAACCGGAGAAAACTATCAGCATTCCGGTAAACATAATGCCGATTCCATGGCCATTAAGAATGTTATGAAATCCTGGTTCCATGATTCAATCCGTTCCTACAAACGACATAGTTACTAAAGCGGGATGTTGCCATGTTTTTTTCGTGGATTACTGTCCTGTTTGCCTTCCAGCATCACCAGAGCGTTACAGATTCTGAAACGCGTCCGCTGTGGCAGAATAACCGCATCAATATAGCCACGCCCGGCAGCTTCGTAAGGATTGGCAAATTTGTCCGAGTACTCTGCAGTTCCTTTTTTCATAATCTCCTGGGCATGTTCTGGATTGTTCTTAACCTCGCGGGCGAACAAAATTTCCGCTGCCCCTCTAGCACCCATGACAGCAATTTCAGCGGTCGGCCAGGCGTAGTTGATGTCGCCGCGCAGGTGCTTGGAACTCATCACACAATAGGCACCACCGTAAGACTTTCTTACGGTCACAGTTATCTTCGGCACGGTTGCCTCGGCATAAGCATAGAGCAGTTTGGCACCGTTGCGGATGATACCGCCGTACTCCTGGGCCGTTCCGGGAAGAAACCCGGGAACATCGACAAAAGTCACCAGCGGAATATTGAACGCATCACAAAAGCGAACAAAACGGGCCCCTTTAATCGAGGCATTGTTATCAAGCACACCTGCCAGATTCATCGGCTGATTGGCGACAATGCCCACGCTTTGTCCACCGTAGCGGGCAAAGGCGGTTATCAGGTTAGGAGCGAATTCAGGCTGAGTTTCTAAAAATCGACCGTCGTCCACCGTCGCTGCGATCAGCTGTTTAATATCGTAAGGCTGGTTAGGATTTTCCGGGATCATCAGGCACAGGCCCTGCTCTTCACGGTTGACCGGATCGGTAGTATCTTTGCGAGGAGGTGATTCCATGTTGTTCTGCGGGATATAGGAGAACAACTCACGCAGAAATCCGATGGCCAGTTCTTCACTGTCAGCAGCAAAATGCGCCACACCGCTGCGGGTGGTGTGAACATCGGCACCCCCCAGAGTCTCGACATCAACATCTTCGTGAGTAACGGCTTTAACAACTTTTGGCCCGGTCAGGAACATATAGCTGTTATTTCGGACCATAACGGTAAAGTCGGTCAGGGCCGGCGAGTAGACTGCACCACCGGCACAGGGGCCAAAGATACCGGAAAGCTGGGGAACAACTCCGGAACTCATGACATTGCGCAGGAATATGTCTGAATAGCCGGCCAGGCTTTCGATCCCCTCCTGTATTCGGGCACCGCCTGAGTCGTTCAGGCCGATCAGTGGGGCACCGTTCTTGATTGCCATGTCCATGACCTTGCAGATTTTTTCAGCAAAGGTTTCCGACAGGGCTCCACCAAGTACGGTGAAATCCATCGAGAACAGATAGAACAGACGCCCTTCGATGGTTCCATAACCGGTGACAACACCATCGCCGAGAGGTGCACTTTTCTCCATGCCAAAGTGGTGACAGCGATGGGTTTTAAACATATCAAACTCTTCGAAACTCCCCTCGTCGACCAACAGGTCAATACGTTCCCGCGCGGTCAACAGACCTTTCTCATGGCGTCTGTTGATTTTATCAATGCCGCCGCCTTCGAGTGCCTTGCGGCGCTTGTCGAGAAGGGTATTTATTTTTTCTTCCATCATCGCCTCATCCTTTGATCACCCCCAGAAGTATCAGCCGTTGTAATAGACCGAATAGAGCGTTTCCGTACCAAGACAGGCATCCACCTTGGCCTGCAACTCTTTACGCCGGTCGTTGTTCAACCAGATGTTCCAGTGTTTCAACGTCTGCCAGGTACTGAGCACCACGTATTCACTTGGATCGTCATAATTGACCAGGGTTTCTCCTGACACATAGCCAGGCTGGACATTGGCCAGAGCCCGCATTTCCAGCAACAGCGGCTTCAATGTCTGAGCCTTCTGCGTATCTTCGGGGACATGACGAACAATAATGATTCTGACTGACATGCTGTTTCTCCGTTCAATAAATTTCGTGACGCCCAAAAAAACAATAGCCAGACACGGCAAAGGCGTTTGGCTATTGTTTCAGTCCGGACAATCGGCAGATCCCACACTTAATCAGAGCCGTATTTCCAATCATCATCGCTTTCACCGGCAGGAACAGCCGTATACTCCAGATCAGCATCACAGGGCTGAGGGGAGGGATTAATAAACTCTTCCAACCAATAGGACAATGCAGCTTCACCCATTTTCAAATCTCCTTTTTGTCTTTTTTTTTTGCGGGGGCATCCCGTCGTTAAAAACAGCATAGGCCAGAGCAGAAACAGGGGAAAGGTGATTACAGGTAAAAGGCAGGATGGGGGAGGTTAACGGTCAAAAATCAGCCCTAAGCGGAAGAACACAGAAATGCCGCCCGCTCTTATAATCCGAAAACTTCTTTGACTTTGCGTAAATAACGGCGGCTGGCCGGTAACTTATGCCCACTTCTGGTGACGATTTCAGCCTGGCCGTTTTCCAGAGTGATAATCTCATCAACCGCATCAATGTTAACCAGATACTGCTTGTGACAACGCAAGTAGCCGGCCCGCTTTTCCAGCAGCTTCAACGTCAACTCGGTGTAAAAACCGCCATCCGCAGAGAAGACACGCACACCGCTGATGTCGGAATGGACATATTCAACGGCGACAGGATCGATCAGTTTAATTTTGTGCCCACTGACACAAGGTATACGGTTTAGTGGTGCGATATCGTAATCGGGGTGACTTTGACTGGCCACCGCAGCTCGAACCTTGACCATCGTTTTGGCCAAACGCTCCGGATCGACCGGCTTCAACAAATAATCGAGGGTTTTTTCCTCAAAGGCCTTCAAGGCAAACTCGTCAAAAGCAGTGACAAATACGACATAAGGCATCACCTCGTCGTCGACCATCCCGAGCAGGTCAAAGCCATCAAGAACCGGCATCTTGATATCAAGAAAAACCACATCAGGGTGCTCATGGTTGATCACTTTAATTGCATCCATGGCATTGGCGCAGCTGCCGATAATCTCGACTTCGCCCAGTTCCTGAAGTAGCACTGACAGCTCGTCGCGGGCGTGAAATTCATCGTCGACTATCAATATTTTTATCATCAGGGCTTCTCCTGTTTACAGGGGAGAATCAGGGTTACTTTGGTTAGTTCACCAGGTGTGCAGAAAATCTTCGTCCCGTATTGCTGTCCGTAGAGATTCTGAATACGTTTTTCGACAATATTCATTCCCAAACCGTCGCCATGTAGCTTATCGCAATAGGCTCCGGCATCATCCGTCACTTCAATCAACATTTTATCCTGTTCACAACGAGCGGAGATTTTCACCACACCATTCTCCAGCATATTTGAAATTCCATGCTTGACAGCATTTTCTACTATCGGTTGCAAGGTGAAAGTGGGCACTCTTGTTTTAAGTAACTGACTGTCGATATCCTGTATGACCTGCAATTTTTCACCGAAGCGAACTTTCTGGATGTATAGATAGGAGTTGACGTGATCAAGCTCTTCCTCAAGCGTTGCCAGATCCCCGGATCGTTTAAGGTTTTTGCGAAAGTAGTTGGACAAGTGCAGGAGCAGATTACGCGCCTGGTCAGGATCTTTGCGGACAACGGCAACAATCGTGTTCAGGGCGTTAAAGAGAAAATGCGGATTGACTTGCGCCTGAATCAACTTTAGTTCCGATTTCACCAGCAGATTTTTCTGGTTTTCGTAGCGATCACGCAATAACTGCTCGGAAAGTAACTTGGCAATCCCCTCTCCCAAGGTCTTGTTCAAACTTAAAAACAGTTTATTCTTTGGTTCATACAGCTTGATCGTACCAACCACCTCATTATCAACCCGCAGCGGCACCACCAGGGCGGAGCCCAGCGGGCAGCTGGACGACAGGGCACAGGTGAAATGTTCCTTGATGCCATCAGCGTAAAGGACTTTGTTTTCCCGAATCGACTCCTGGGTTAGAGGAGATGCAATCCGCAAACCGGTCAAATGATGATCATCACCAATTCCAATAAAAGCCAGAATCTTTTCGCAATCGCTGATCCCGACCGCCCCGACTCCGGTCTCATCGTATATGATTTTCGCCAATTTTTGCGCCGTCTCGGCATTGAAACCCTGACTTAGAATCCCAAGACTGCGCTCGGCTATATTCAGAGCCTTTGCGGAAAAGATCACGCCGACCTTATCCTGCATGATCTTCTGATCACGCATCATAGTCATGAACAGGGTCGCCCCCAGGCAGTTGATCACCACCATCGGCAACATATCAATACTGATAGAGAACCAGATTGCATCAATAGAGCCCGATGCCAGCGAAAAGATGGACAACCCAAGCAATTCACAACAGAGCACGACAACCAGGGTGACCGCCGGACTGAACAACTGATCTGACTGGTTACGCTGATTTAAGTACAAATGAATTCCCCCCGCCAGGCCACCTTGAATAACCGCGACGAGTCCATAAACCATAGCAGCCTCAACTGATTGATCAGTCATCAACTGATACAGGCCAGTGACAGCACCGACGCCGAGCCCGGGACAGAGTCCTCCGGCCAATCCAGCAATCACGATGCCGATAACACTGATATTCAGCAGCTTGCTCTCTAATGGCAAGCCGATATAGGTACCAGTGATGGAAAATGCGCAAAAAATCACGAACAAAATCAGTTTATGATTAACCAGCAGAGTGCTTCCGGCCAACGATTTGAATGCCGATGATTTACTGAACAGATAAGCAACCAGAAGAAACAAGGACACTTGCTGTAGCAGGGTAAATATGTCTGCCATCATCTGGGACAACCTTCCAGGATGCTAATAACGAAAAACCAACAATCCAGCTACAGGACGGGCATCAGAACAACCTTTTGCTCCTGCAGGATAGTTGGACGCCTTCTGCGCGAATTTGGCCTGCAGCCGTCAGCTTATCTCAACTGCTTTTTTGTGGAAATAAGAATAACCTGAATTAAGGACAGATCCGCCTTTGACCCTCACTTCATCCAGAACCCTGCGCACCGTGATGACGGCACACTTTTAGCTAGGAGCCGATAGGCAGGATCGATAACTTTCTTTTATAAAACCGGGGCCCCTGACAGCACCCCGGTCCGAGATTTATAATAAACACTTCTTTGTGTTAAACTTCGGTGAATTAAAGAGCATATTCTATCATTACAATTACAAGGAGATCACAACGGTGACAACTCTGGCATTTGATGTGTACGGGACACTTATTGATACGCACGGTGTCTTGACATTACTGAAAGAACTGGTCGGCGACAAAGCCAATGCTTTTTCGAGGACTTGGCGTGACAAGCAGCTAGAGTATTCGTTTCGCAAAGGGCTGATGCAGAATTACGAAACTTTTGCCGTCTGCACCAGCCAGGCCCTTGATTACACCTGCATCTCTTATGGATCCGCTCTGAGCGCTGAACAGAAAAAGGAATTATTGGCCATCTATCGTGTCCTGCCGGCTTTTGATGACGCCAAAGAAGGGCTGGCCCGATTGAAAGACGCAGGACATCGCCTCTTCGCTTTTTCCAATGGCACGGTTGATGCCCTGGAAATACTGCTTAACAACGCGGGTATCCGCGAGTTGTTCCTTGGTGTTGTCAGTGTCGATGACATCAAGTCATTCAAGCCGAATCCGGCTGTTTATAGTCACTTTCTTCGGAAGTCACAGGCGACCGGGGGGGAATCGTGGTTGATCTCCAGCAACCCGTTTGATGTAATCGGTGCGATATCCGCAGGCATGAAATCAGCTTGGGTTCGCCGATCCCTTGAGGCCGTTTTCGATCCTTGGGGAATCGAACCAACGATTACGGTTGGCAGTCTGGTTGAACTTGAGGATAAAATTTCTCGAAGTTGATTTATCCTCTCCTACAAGTTTACTTTTCTCACAAGTCACTAACGTACTACACAAAAAAGGTATATAGCATCGAAGCAGGGGTGCCAGTCGGGAGGGTCTTTGGGAAGTTTAACCATTTAATTAGTATAGGAGCATGACATGCCTGAAGTATCATTAACGGTAAACCAAATTAATGCCTCAGCATCTAAAGCCTGTGCGCGTGATCACAGTTTTACAATGGACCGCCCGAAAGCAAAGGGAGGAGACGATAAAGGCATGATGGGAGGAGAAGCTCTTCTCGCTGGCCTCGGAGGCTGCTTTATGAGTAATCTGCTGGCTGCTGCAGTAGCGAGAGGAATTGTCCTTAGCAATGTTAAAGCAGATGTAACGGGGCAACTATCTGATGAAGGGCCAAGCCGATTCGTGGCAATTAGTCTTTCGATATCTGGTGATAGTTCTGCCCCCGATGAATTTTCCAAACTTGTCGCTATTGCAGAAAAGGGCTGCATAGTAGCGAACACTTTGCGTTCTTCGGTTGAGCTTGCGGTTCAGGTTATACGATAAGCAGCAAGTTAAAAAAAATTCCATGATAATGGTTACTACGACCCACTGCTATTTTGATTTTCAATTAAGCACAGAATCGCGCCCGATTTTCTTAAACACTCCTTTGCGCCACTATAGGCTTTTTTGAAGTGTCCATAAATTCAGGGTAGAACCCGCATTATGAGAAAGTAGAAAAACGCAAAACAAAGGGCCCAGCCATAATTGGCTGGGCCCTTTGTTTTTACTGGCGGAGGGGGTGGGATTCGAACCCACGGTAGCTTGCGCTACAACAGATTTCGAGTCTGTCACCTTCGACCTCTCGGACACCCCTCCGTGAGTGTCACTATTTGTTGAGCTTGTGTTCCTTCTTTTGCTGCCTGAGCCTGCGGAAAAAATTACTCAATTGCTGACTGCACTCTTGCTGCAATACCCCTTCGGTTACATCAACCTTATGATTGAACCGCTCATCCTCAGCGAAGTTATAGATGGAACCTGCCGCGCCGACGCGGGGATCGCGACAACCGTACACCAGACGCGGAATGCGCGCCAGAATAATCGCTCCCATGCACATGACGCAAGGCTCCAGGGTCACGTACAGGGTGCAATCGAGCAGACGCCAGGAATCCAAATCCATCGCGGCCTGGCGGATGGCAATCATTTCGGCATGGGAGGTCGGATCATTGCTGCTTTCGCGCAGGTTATGACCACGACCGATGATTCTGCCGTCATGAACCAGAACCGCACCGACCGGCACCTCACCGAGATTGTCAGCAATGGAGGCTTCAGCCAGCGCCGCCTGCATAAAATAATGATCCGGTGGGGCATCTGTCAACATCTTGTTTGTTCCTGTGCAACCATACGCTGTGGCCAGTCACTACAGACAAAGGTCACCCCCATCTGCGCGAGCTGAGCAAAGCGCTGTTGATCGTTGACCGTCCAGGTGTTAAGCCTGATACCGTGACGATCCAACAGGGAAACCAGCTCGGCATCAACCATGTATTCCGCCGGATGATAAGCGTCTACCTGCAGATCCTGAAGATAATCGAGCAGGCTTTCGGGGTGACGAAACTCTGTCAAGGCTGCGGTCGGCAGGTGCGGACACATCTGCTTGATCCATCGTAGCTGATCATGATCAAAAGAAGAAACTAATATCAGATCCCGGCAATCCATCGCAACCAGCAAATCCAGCAATACCTCTATTCGTCGCTGCATCTTCTTCATTGGCAGCTTACCCTTAATTTCCAGATTGACGGGAAAATTGCGGGCCCGGCAAAAGTTCAGCAGATCCCTCAGCAGGGGAATGCGCGCCGATGTTATCAGCTGTTGCATCGGCAGCTCGATATCACCACCGGCAACAGTGTAAAAGGGGTCTTTGTCAAGAAACCAGGTTCCGGCATCGAGTAGCTGCAACTCCTCATAGGTAAACGAGGTCAGGCTGTTACGGGTTCTTCCGACAAAAGGGGGGAGATCAGAGATATTCGAGGTCCGCCTGAGACCGCAATCATGAAAGAGCACCAGTTGGTCATCGGCGGTCATCTGGACATCGGTTTCAAGCAGATGAGCACCACAATGCTGAGCCATCTCAAACGCCAGCATGGTATTTTCCGGGGCGATGGAACGCGCACCCCGGTGCGCACAGATGGCACCTGTTGCGGGGAAATGTTGAAAAAAGTTGTTCATAATCTCGCTCTGGCGGGGAATAAATTGACAAAATTGATCTTGATCAAATGTTGATGCCGCAGTCTGGGGTACCTTTTCGCTGCTAATCAGGATGACTGAAAATGAATATTTACCTCGTACCCGTCGGCATGGCCGCGTTATTAAAAAATATCACATCAAACGGCTGAGGATAAGGTCTATGGCAACCCGCCGCTTAAGCTTTCGTATTTCCAGCACAATGCACAAATATCCGGGTCTGGTCCTGGGTCTGTATCTGCTTGCCATGGGGGCATCAGGACTGCTGCTTAATCATCCCGAGTGGATCCGTTCCATCGATACGCCGCCGTCCATCATCCCTGATGACTACAATTACAAAAACTGGAACCGGATGCTGGTTCGTGGCGGCAGCATCACCGCCGACGGCACCTGGTATCTGGCGGGAAAATCGGGAATTGCCCGCAGCGATGATCAGGGTCGCAACTTCTCACTTCTGGAGGAGGGATTTCCGACATCAGCCTATGACCGCGACAGCGTCGATCTACTGATTCTGAATGAAGACTCCGCTGATCCTAGTCTCCTGGCGGCCACCCGCAGTGGACTCTATCAGAAGCAGGGGAACAATCCCTGGTCGAAAATCTCCCTGCCGGGAGCCCCATCATCTCCACGCATGGTAGCACTGGTTGAAACAGATGGTCGAATTATCGCCTTTTCCGAATTCACCGCCTGGCAGGCAAATGCCTCAACCCTGAACTTTACTCCGGCAGAACTTGCCGTTGGCGAGCAGGATTCGGCCGCCAGGGTGCCCTTATTCCGCGTACTGCACGATATCCACAACGGAGCCATTCTCGGTACGCCGGGAAAAATCATTCTCGATATCAGCGGCATTTTTCTAGTGGTTCTTGGCGCCAGTGGTCTGATTATCTGGTTTGTGCCCTGGCGCAATCGCAAGTTTTCAACCTTACGTCAACCGCCCGGCATCTTCTTTCGCTGGTGCTGGAAATATCATCTCAAGCTGGGAATCTGGATTTTTATCATCCTGATGATTCTGGCCGGGTCGGGGGTTTTTCTGCGGCCGCCTTTGCTGCTGGCAACAGTTAACCACAGTCTCGACGCCGACAACCCCCTGCTGCATTTTTCACCCCGCTCCAGCGGCTTCGGTGGCAAGATTCAGTCCGCCACTGCCGGCAGTGGCGGTACCATCATCATTTCAACCCAGAACGGATTGTGGCGCGGCGCGGCCGACCTGCAAGGGGAATTTCGCCCGCTCAACCTGCCCGTTCCTATCCACGGCATGGGAGTAACGGTGCTGGAGGGGATGACGGATGGCCAGCTCTTGATCGGCTCGTTCAGCGGGCTCTTTGTTGTCGAGGAGCATCAGGGGCGGATCTGGCGGCTGCGGCGGCCCGGGCTACAGGAAAGCAACCCCTACCAGAGCAATGACCTGGTCAGTGGTGTGGTAATGGCAGGTGGCTACCCTTATGTGCGTTTTGACTATCATGACGGCATGCTGCCGATGACGGCAGAGCAGCCATCATTACCTGTCATGTCCGCTGAAATGGCTGCGGCAGCGCCGATGTCAATGTGGCATTACCTGTTCGAGTTTCACAATGGACGCATCTTCGAACCCTGGCTCGGCTCCTGGTACCTGCTGATCATCCCGCTCAGTGGCATCATCCTGCTGCTGCTGTGCGTGAGCGGGGCCTACGACTGGTGGTGCCGGCGAAAATAGTCATTACTGCCAATCCTGAAAAACCGGCTTCCTGGATGATTTCTGTCAAGAGTTCCCCTGTTTGGCCTTACGGGCGCGCTCCATGGCATACTTGATGCTGGTTCCGAGGCGATCAATGGCACGAGCAAGGGCACCGATTTCATCTCCACGACCGACACCGGAAACGGTAACACCCATTTGCCCCCGACTCAAACTATCAGCAACACCCGTCAGCTGGCGGATGGGCAGAGAAAGTTGCCGCGAAAACAATAAGGCAGCAATAAACCCCATAACAACCGCTACCAGCAACAACACAAAAGAATTGCGATTCAAATCCGATAGCGCTGCATAGGCTTCAGCATAGGGCTGCTGGGCGACAACCACCCAACCATCTGCGGTACGCTGGGTGAATGCGATGGTTTTTTCTCCACGCTCATTTTCAAAAATCACACTGCCGGCGCTCCGTTCGGTGGCCTGAAAAGCCGGGTGGGAACTGAGATCTTTACGCGTACTGGTGAACTCGTCTGACGGGTGAGCAATGACCTGACCGACCTCATCAAGCAAAAAGGCGAAGCCGGAAGTACCGATACGGGCATTAGCAACACTCCGTGAAATATCATCAAGATGCATCGCAATTGCCAGAACCCCCCTGAGCTGCTGATTATCCGAGCGAATAGCGGTAGAGAGAATCAGCGCCGGGCGATTGGAAGTACGACCAATAAGCACCTGTTTTCCAAAAGGCTGGCCTTTTATCACCTGCTGAAAATAATCGCGATCACCGTAAAAGGTGGTCGGATTACCGTCACTGCGACCAATGTTGGTGCCATCCGGAGCAACCGTAAAGGCCAGATAGGTCCAGCCGTAGACTCCGGTTATTGATTTAAGAACAGGGTCCTGCTGAAGATTGCTCATATTTCTGATGTCACTAAGGGCTGCATTTTGTGTCAACATCCGACGGTTCGTATCGAGCCAGCCATCAACCTCGCGGGACAGGTTCAGGGCATAAGTCGACAGCCGTTCCTCGACCTGCCTGCTGCTGTTATCGGTAGCCGACTGGTAATTGAAGAACCAGACCCCCAGGACCGGAACAATCGACACCGTCAGCATGGCTAGAAGTATTTTGGTGAAAAGATTAAAGATGGATTTTTTTTCTTCCATGGTGTTCTCCTTACCCGGCGTGGGCATGTTGGCAGAATTTAGACAATCCTCACATCAACTGGCGACAACGATCTTTAAAAGCCATGGCCTTTTTAGCATCCGGCATTTCAGCGGCGATCAGCTCGACAAACGCAGGAAGTTGATCTATCCCGATCCGGCCCGCAGCCATCCATTTTTCAAGGTTTTCTTCATAGACGAATTCAGCCATGGGTCCCATCAGATCAACCAGTGTGCGCTGAATCTCCTCCAGAGGTTGTTTAAGGGGGCCCTCAAGGGCCTGCTGCGGACTGAGCGGCTGCCCCTTGAGTTCACTCGTGTCATCGGCTACAGGCCCTTGTGCAGCCATCGTCAACTCATTCCGATGTTCTTCGAAGGCCAGTTGCAGCGACACCGACACAGAGCTGCTGTTGACATGTTGATCGCACAGCAGTACCAGAAAAAACTGCTCATCAATGGCCCGTGAAAGCAGTGCTGATCCGGAAAAATAGAGATTAATATCCTGGACATCGGGGAAGTTGAGCCGCCGTGCGGCATAGATCTTGGTGAACTGTCGCCCGATGTCGCTAAGCCCCGAGTCCTCAGATAAAGAAGGCACATCTTTATACCGCAAACCGTTTTTACGATGAAAAAAGAAGCCGCCGTGCACATCCGGCATCTGCCTGAGTTCATTGATTATTGCCTGCATCGCCATAACAGCATCCTTACCAATAGGTAAAACGGGTTATTTTTTTTGCGCCGGCACAAAGCGGGCCATAAACTGATCAAGGCGTGCTCCGTTTGCCAACGTCACTGCTACCTGAAATTTGGAAATCCTGAAAAGAACGCGGCGCAATCCCTGGTCGGGTTTTAGCTCTAAAAAACCCAGGGGCCTCCCGAGGATCGCGCCAATACCCTGGCCGGGAAGCAGGTAAAGAGATGGAACCAGTCCGTCAAAACTGCCTTCCTGGTCAGAACTCTCAAGCAGATGGTCACGTTCATCGAACAAAGCGTAAGCCTTAACTGCTGCCAGCTTCCGGATAAAATCACGCAGCTTTAGATGACCGCTGCCAGGCTGTTTAAGGGGTGCCCCGGCAGATTGGCGGGAGTGATCCATAAGCGAATTCTCCTTTTGTGTCTGACTGAATGCAGCATCAGAAAGTTCCTGCAGTTCCGGTGGATGGTCATGCCTTTGCGTTTCTCGCCGCTCGTCTTCGATACGAAAAGCCTCGAGCAGAATAAATTCGATGGAGGTATTGATGTCACGTTCTTTTGGACGGCATACAGGCTCCATTTCAATTTCCGGATTTGCCCAACAAACTATCTCGTGGGCTGCTTTTTCACCTTTGGTTGTTTTGGTCTCTGCAGCGTAGAGTTGCCCTTTTTTGATATGCAGCAGGCCACTTCCTTGAGTCGATGTGATTTTCAACGTGCATGTTTTTCCCTCCATCTGTATCAACTGCAGAAATGTCGCCAGGTTGATCCCACGGATAAAACTGCGCGAAGCATCGCCCAGCGCCTTGTAGATGGCATTGGCAAGATGTTCAATATCAAGAGGCTTTTCGATATAGTGAAAATTGTCAAAACGGTTCAATCGCTCTTCTATTTCCTGGGTACCAAAAGCCGTCATCACAATGACCGGCACAGCCGGATGATGTCGCGACAGATGGGCGAGCAGCTCAAAACCATCCATTGTCGGCATTTTCAAGTCGGTAACCAGCAGATCGATGGACTCTTGTTGGAGGATAGATACGGCGGCGGCACCGTTTTCAGCGGTCAGCACGGTAAAACTGTCGGCGTGTTCCTTAAGACCGTCTTTGAGACTGAGCAGGAACGGTTTTTCATCGTCGGCAATAAGTACATTTTTCATGGGATACACCTCTCGTTGAAATAAGAGCAACGACCATGCCAGACCACAGAAAAATCCAAGCACTCCAGTCATATTAGGGTTTTAAAGAAAAGAAAGGATAAAGAGGAAGGACTTGAAATCGTGAAGTGCCCGGTCAAACTGACTGGTCCGTTCAATTTGACCGGGTCAGAATGAACAGGTTAGTTAAGTGCGTACCCTTTAATTTTGCGCTTAAGCGTGGAAAGCCCGATCCCCAGAGTTCTGGCGGTACGGGCCAGATTCCCATGCAACTGCCTGAGGGCTGATTCAATATGCATTTTTTCTACTTCAGCCAATGGCAATATCTCTTGAGGTAAAGCCGACTCTGAACGTTGCTGTGATTTTTGGTTGATCAGTTGCGACGGGCTGATAAGGCCATTTTTCTGAAGAATGACAGCCCGCTCAATCACATTGCGCAACTCTCGGACATTGCCCGGCCACTGGTAAGCCATCAGTCGTTGCAATTCATCATCAGTCACGGAAAAAGTCCGCCCGCGCCCGATCTCACGCAAAAAATGATCACAGAGGGCGGGGATGTCCTGAGGATGCTTACGCAGCGGGGGCAAATCGATATGGAGAACGTTCAGGCGATAATAGAGATCTTCCCGAAACAGCTGTTCTTTCATGGCCTGGGCTAAATTACGGTTGGTTGCGGCGATGATGCGCACATCCACCAGGCGTGAAACACTGCCACCCAGACGCCGGACTTTTTTGTCTTCAAGAACACCCAGCAGCTTACTCTGTAAATGCAGAGGCATTTCGCCGACCTCATCAAGCAGCAGGGTGCCGCCGTCCGCCATTTCAATAAGGCCTTTGCGACTACTGGTCGCCCCGGTAAAAGCCCCTTTTTCAGTGCCGAACAATTCCGATTCAATGAGGGTTTCAGGGAGAGCTGCGCAGTTGATACCGACCATAGGCCCTTCATGCACTGGACTGCGGTAATGAATGGCAGCAGCAACAACGTTTTTTCCCGTTCCCGTCTCACCGGTAATCAATACCGGCACTTTTTCTGCCGCTGCCAGATCCACCAGACGATCAACCTCGGCAAAACCAGCTTGACTGCCGACAAAAAGGGCGGCTTTACTTTCCCGCGCGCGCCTGAATCTCTGGAATTCCTCTATCCGCTCGAGTTCACGGGTTTTCAGCGCCCGCTGCAACGTCAGGTGTAAATCCTCCAGTTCAAAAGGCTTGGATAAATAATCGTAGGCTCCGGCCTTGATCGCCTGCACGGCCAGACTGAACTCCGGATAAGCGGTCGCAAAAATAATTTTTACCTGATCGTTATGAGCCAGAAAAGCTGAACAAAAGTCTATTCCTTCACCATCAGGAAGCTTCTGATCAAGCAGCACCGCATCAACCCGCTTTTCCCGAAGGATACGCAGTCCCTCTTCACCACTGAAGGCCTGCATAACGGCAATGCCGGAAGAGCGCAAGTCGTCGCAGAGGACATCATTAAACAGTCGATCATCATCAACAATCAGCAGGGTCGGATGGTTAGCGAGCATCAGCCTTCTCCTTGGCCCAGGGCAGAAAAATACTGACAGTGGTCCCTGAACCTTCAGTACTGAAGATTTCGATACTACAGCCCATCTGTGCCAGCAACTTGCGGGTAATCACCAACCCCAGTCCGGTGCCTAACACCTTGGTGGTATAAAAAGGCTTAAAGAGGTGTTGCTGATCTTCCCTGGAGATTCCACGACCATTGTCTCGGACCTTGACCGTGACAAACTTTGAGCGTCTTTGAACACTGATGACCAGTAAAGGGTCAGATTGACCCTCCATGGCGGCAGTAGCGTTAGTCAGCAGATTCAGCATCGCCTGCTGTAAAGCGCGGGCGTCAGCTGCCACCCACACCGGATCCGCCGGTATGTCCAGCTGGAGACGAATCGGCTCTTTATCCAGACCAGACTTAACCAGCTGAACAAATTTTTCGATAAAGACCAGAAGATCCAGGGGTTTGATTTCAGGAGTCTCAAACATGCTGAAATTCTTCAATGATCTCAGCAGATATTCTACCCGGCCGATCTCGCTGATGGTGCGATCGATATACTCATGGACAACGTCGGGGGGGAATCTGTCCAGGTTACGCCGCAAGACACTCATCGTCATTTTAATCGAGTTGATGGGATTACCGATTTCATGGCGAATGCCGGAAAAAGTATAGCCGATGTTATCCATGGTATTGACGGCTTCAGCAATGGACATCAGGCGCATTTTATCCGTAACATCGCGAAGCATGATAAAACAGGTACGCTCAGCAATGGTATACACGGAATAACCCATCACGCGATTGCCGAAAAGAGTGGTCTGCTGACCTTCCAACCCTTCAATTCTGGTATAACCGTTTTCCTGGGGCAGCAACAGCTGGCAGATTTCCTCACAATTCTCCGGATCCACTTCATCTTTCAGCAAAGCGACGGCACTGGCATTCTGATAAACAACGCGGTCTTCCAACAGGTCAAGTACGATGATGCCGACATCAAGGTACTCCATGACATTCTGATAGACCCATTCGATGGATTTCTTGTCTTTTGATGTTGGCGGGGAGGAGCCGGCAGGCTCTGATTTTGATTTATTATCATTCATCGATATGTTCACTTCTCATTTAAAATGACATCGCGCCGGTTTCAGACTCGCGAACAGCTGAACGGCCAGATCATATTAACAGCAGATCAGCTTCACGCAAAGCTTTTCAGGATTGCTGCTGTTTCTTGATATTCAAGACCTGTATCATCAATCTGCTGTCACGGTTGCTAGAAACCCCGCAGGTTGACGGCCGTGATCACCCGTTTAAGAGCAATGACATAGGCGGCCTGGCGGTAGCTTAACCGTTCTCGAGCGGCCTTCTTTTCAACCAGGGTCCATACCTGGTTCAGCCGTTTTTCCAATTTTGTCATGACCTTTTTCCTGCTCCATTGACAACGCTGACGATTTTGCGCCCATTCAAAATAAGAAGCCGTTACCCCACCGGAATTTGCCAGGATATCAGGAACAACGGGTATTTTACGCTCCTCCAGAATATCAACGGCACTACAATTGACGGGGATATTGGCCGCCTCGACAATCAATTTTGTCTGGAGTTTTTCCACGTTGTCCTCGTGAATAACGCCGCTGACGGCAGCGGGAATCAGAATATCCACATTGAGCTGTAACAGTTCTTCGTTACTGATGGTGTCAAAATCACCGGTGAGTTCATCGAGTGGTTTTTTCAGATTGTTCGATTGCTCCATCTCATCGAGAATTTTATCAACATCAAGTCCACTTTGCTGATACAAACCACCGCTCGAATTTGACAGCGCCACAATCTTTGCACCACGATCTGCTAAAAACCGGGCAGCATACCTGCCCACATTCCCCATCCCCTGAACTGCAACCGTTGCTCCGTCAACTTCAATTCCTTCGGCAATCGCAGCTTGAGCTGTCATCAAGGCTACCCCGTAACCGGTTGCTTCAAGACGCCCGGCCGCGCCGCCTAATTCAAGCGGCTTACCGGTAACAACGGCCGGATTAAATCCATCATTGTGGGCACATTCGTCAAGAATCCAGGCCATCTCTTTCGGCCCTGTCCCCATATCCGGCGCCGGAATATCACGATCGGACCCCAGCAGGGTCAACATGCGCCGGACATACTGTTTCGTAAGGGTCTCCAGCTCTTTATCCGACAGCTCCCGGGGATTGCAGTTAATTCCACCCTTGGCACCGCCAAAAGGAAGGTCACAAAGACTTGTTTTCCAGGTCATTATTTCAGCTAGGCCGATAAAGTGTTGCAGATTGACATCGGGATGGTATCGCAATCCCCCCTTAAATGGGCCACGACTCTGATTGTGCTGAACGCGATACCCATAAAACAACTTGATTGTGCCGTCATCCCGTTTCAACGGCAGTTCGAAACGGACTTCACGATACGGGCTGCGCATCATCTGCCGCAATTCCGAAGGAACATCAATTAGATCGAAGGCATCATCTAAAAACCGTTCACAGGTGTTGCGAAGACTTGTATTTCTTGCCATCTTTTTTCCTCTTGGCTTTAAAGATCAGTTTATTAATTCGGAAGATTTTCTTATCAAAACACATAGGTGCGGAAAAACATCCACAGCCCCATACCAACCATGATCATATTTTCTGTCAGCGACACAAAACCCAGCGGCACATTGCTGTCTCCTCCGACACAGGCACACTTGAGTTCTCGCCTGTCGATATATACCGCCTTAAATACCGAGACCGCGCCCACCGTACCAATGAACAAGGCTAAAGGGGCAGCCAGCCAGATGAGCACACCTGCCAGCATCAAAATCCCCGCGATCGTCTCGGCGTATGGGTACACATAGCCATAGCGCACATAGCGTTGAGCTAACAGGTCATAATTGAGAAACATGGTACTGAAACTCTCCACATCTTTGAGTTTCTGAAGCCCCAACAGACACATGGCGATAGACACGAAATATTCAGGCATCCTGACACTCAGCGGCGTACCAGTCGCCGTCCAGCTGACCGCCAACCCCATCAGTAATGCTGTGGCGAAAAGGGCGATAACCGGTTCGTAAGTGACCTTATCCTCATCGGGTGAATCCAGCCCAAAATACTCTCGCAATGCGTCGTAGCCGCCAATACGTTCACCATCGATAAATATCTGAGGAGTCGTCTTGACCCCGTGCTTTTCCATAAACTCATCCGTTTCCTGACGAGAGGTCAAATGATGATCCTCAACTTCGATCCCATGACGTTCTAACAGATCCTTGCTTTTCAGACCAAATGGGCACAGGTGGTCCCCCATCACCATACGGTAGAGTTGCGCCGTCTTATCCTTCTTGAATGCGTTTGCCTTATTCATCTTCCAACCTCCATATCTACTGATCAATTCTGATGCCTTGCCGTAGAGTGACATCTAAGACCTTAATAACATGAGACTTCAACTATAACGCAATATACCCAAACAACAAACCGCACGACGGGTACTGGATGGGACGGCAGGGGGTGATGGATTCTAAAAAGGGCAAACCGATGGTGAAAACAACGCGCTGGTATCTGTTCATCGTCCCGATCAGGGACACTATCCTGCGGCGATGCCAGATTGCAGATGATGACAGACAGGACCGCCGGGATTTTTCCTTTGCCATCAGCATGTCACGGCGCTAGTATCGATGCCGCACAACACTATTCTTGTGGTGTGAAAAATAGCTCTATTCCGCCGACACCTGGACTCCCCCTGTTTGCCCTCGCTGCCGACGGACATGATCAACCTTGATCTGCTGCCAGGGGTTGCAAAATGTCCCAGTCCAAACTCGTCCCGAAACTTGTTACCGTTTTTCAGGAAGGCTACAGCCGTTCCCAGTTTGGCTCCGACCTGCTGGCCGGCATTATCGTCGGCATCGTCGCCCTGCCGCTGGCCATCGCCTTTGCCATCGCCTCGGGGGTCAAGCCCGAACAGGGACTTTATACCGCCATCGTTGCCGGCCTGATCATTTCCGTTCTGTCCGGCAGTCGCGTCCAGATTGGTGGGCCGACCGGTGCCTTTATTGTCATCATCTACAGCATCGTGCAGAAACACGGCTACGACGGCCTGGCGACTGCCACCATGATGGCCGGGATCCTGCTCATCTTCATGGGGCTGGCGCGGATGGGGGCGGTTATCAAATATATTCCCTACCCGGTAACCGTCGGCTTTACCGCCGGGATCGCTTTAATCATCTTTGCCGGTCAGTTGCGTGACCTGTTTGGTCTGCAGATGGAGCAGGTTCCGGCCGAGTTTCTGGAAAAATGGCCCGCCTACGCCACCCATATCGACAGCATCAACCCCTGGGCGGCCGGACTGGGAGCTGCGACCATCGCGATGATCCTGCTGTGGCCGCGCGTTACCCGCAAGATTCCCGGATCACTGCTGGCAATTATCCTTACCACCTTGGTCGTTCACCTGTTTGCGTTACCGGTTGAAACCATTGGCAGCCGCTTTGGCAGTGTTGCCACGAGCCTGCCCATGCCGCGTCTGCCGAACATCAGCCTGGAACTGATGCGTGAACTCTTTGCGCCGGCTCTCGCCATCGCTTTGCTGGCGGGCATTGAATCCCTGTTGTCGGCGGTTGTCGCCGATGGCATGACCGAGCGCCGTCACCGCTCCAACATGGAGTTGATTGCCCAGGGAGCCGCCAACATGATTTCACCCCTGTTCGGTGGGATCCCGGCAACCGGCGCTATTGCCCGCACCGCCACCAATATTAAAAATGGCGGGCGCACCCCCGTTGCCGGCATTGTCCATGCCCTGACCCTGCTGCTGATTATGCTGTTTTTCGGTAAATGGGCGGCACTGATCCCCATGGCGACTCTGGCCGGCATTCTTGTTGTAGTCGCCTGGCACATGAGTGAATGGCACCTGTTCGTACGTCTGTTGAAAAGTCCCCGTAGTGACGTGCTGGTGTTGGTCACCACCTTTGCCCTGACCATTTTTGTCGACCTGATCGTCGCTATCGAGGTGGGGGTCGTGCTTGCAGCCTTGCTGTTTATGCGGCGCATGGCCGAAACAACTCAAGTCTCAAAAGTCGGAATAGCGCTGAGCGAAAGAGAAGAAAACATGGATGATCCCCTGGCACTACGCCTGCGCCAGGTGCCGGCAGGGGTTGAGGTATACGAAATCGCCGGACCGTTTTTTTTTGGCGCCGCTGACAAGTTCAAAAATGCTCTGGCAACGGTCTCCGGTAAACCCAAGGTGCTGATTCTGCGCCTGCGCCATGTCCCGGCTATCGACGCAACGGCACTCCAAGCTCTGGAAACTCTGCACCAGCGCACCCTCAGGATGAACACTACACTGATTCTTTCCGGTGTCAATCCTGACCCTATGTCAACCATGAAGCGCGCAGGCTTTATTGATAAGATCGGTAGCGCTAACGTTTTTGACCATATCGATGACGCCCTGCAACGGGCCGCTGACATAGTCGAAAAGGACGGTTAACCGACAATAGATATCAGCTCTTTTCCTTTTGACCTTCAGTGTTGCCGCACCACCATCTTCACGATGCGACGAACCTGAGGCACAACCACCATAATCGTCGGATAGGCGATCACAAATGCCTTGATGAAGGCTTCGATCCACAACCCGACAAATCCTTCAACCAATCCCATATTGATGAAGGTAATCACTCCCGACATAAGAAATGACATAAACAGGGACATCAGAAAGGTAAAAACAAAAAACTCGTACTTTTGCGGAATCATAAAAACTCCAGCCAGGGACAAAGGAACACAATGACAGATCTGTATGCATAGCGGATCATGGCCAGAATTTCCAGATGAATTCTCCCATAGTTTCTCTGAACTTTTTGCTATGATGAAGGGCAAATAACACCGCGGCAACAACTAAACACAAGTAAAGGCCCACAGCAGATGACATCACCTCAGCACGAGCGGGGGCACAGTCGGATCCGGCAATGCATGAGGATTGCAGGATTGGTTGCTTCCGCCTTGACCTTGATGTTCGTGATCATGATATTTGCGCTGTGGCAATATCGCAGTCCGCTGTTGAACAATCTTGCCAGACCTCGCCTTGAACAGTTTCTTGCCACAACATTCGAGGCACGGGTCACAATTGAGCAGCTCGCGCTGGACACTGGGAAGCTCCGTGTTCGGGGAATAACTGTAGATCATACCGATCTCTATCGCGTGACGGTGTCCGGCCTGATCCTGGATTTTACTCTCGCAAAGCTATTAAGCGGGCGGCTCAGCGCCCTGCAGGTGGAACAACCGGAAATTTATTTCAAGCCAGCGCTTATTTCAGGGACGGACCGTTCTGCCCCCATCAACTTGCGAAAACCGCCGATCCGCATCGACCGGTTGACGGTTAACAGCGGCCGTCTCGATCTTGAGTTGACGAATCAGACCGTTGCAGTGCGCGCCATTGAATTCAATCAGCATGATGCTCCATCGGGAATGTTTCACCTGTCATTGACCGTGCAAGAAGGGCAGACCCCACTCAAGCTGTCGACCAGCGGTCAAGTGCAATGGGCTGCCGAACCCGAATTACAACTGGATGAATTTAACCTCGATGGCCGCTCACTGCTCACCGCACCCTTAACCCTGCGCCCGGCAGCTGACGGACTGGTGGCGGGAGGGGAACTGGTGATGACTCAGGTTGACCGGACACAACTGGATTCCTGGTTGGCTCTTGGGAGAATGCAACAGCGCCTGCCACCTGACGTCGATTTTTCTGCACAGAACCTGCGCCTGGGGGTGGAAATACGTGCGGGAAAGATTCATGGGGAACTTAGCCTTGACGCTATACAATTAACAAAAAGTGACGTTCGTTCTCAGCTGAACAATGTACTTCTGAATGTTTCCGGCGATCCAGGGCAATGGCACGCCACAGGAGAAGCGCGACTGGCAGAAGGCTCCCCCGTATCTTTAACTGTGCAGGGAACGGATAAGCATGTGGCTGCCACCGCGCAAGGGACATTCCTTGATCTGGCACGGATACCAAAGATTGTAGGCCAAGAGCAAACCCTGCCGGTCAGTGGTGGTCTTGAATGGACAGCACGAGCCGAATGGCTGGATCAATACCTGGAACTGAGCGGCGAATTTCATGGGGTTGGACCACCACCATCAGCCGGCACTATGACTGTGAATATATCGCCATTGCGTGGCAACTTCGAGGTTAAGGGATCTATTGACAACCTGACCGGCAACCTCAACCTTGACCTGGCGAAAGTTCCCCTGCTGACGCTAGCCGGCAATTCTGAACAGCTGATTGCCCAACTGTACCGAACCTCCATAAGTTCTCTGGCCAGAACGCTTTCCCTTTCCCGCTGGCCGCATCTTATCGAAAATAAAGGGTGGCTCACCGGACAGATGCAGCTGAATCCTGAGACAGACAGGATCCGGGGTCATTTCAACTTCACCGGTGAAAATCTACAAGCTGCCGGTTTTGATTTCGCGACAAGCCGCGTCAGCAGCCGGTTTCTCTGGCAACAAGAGCAGCTTGTGCTAACCGATTTAAGCTTGGACTCAGCAATGACCGGTCATGGTTTATCAATTCCCGTTGCGACATTGCAGGGTTCTGCGCGCTGGCACGCAACGACCCTGCAACTGGACATTGCGTCACTGAAGATCGAAAACCTTGAATATCTCTCCGCCGATAATATGAGCGCGCTGGCCGGAGGGGCCCTTGACCTTACCGGTAAAGTGGTGTGGGACCAGGTACAACAACGGCTGCATTCCAGACTGAAGGGCTCTACCCTGGTGCAGGAGGCACTGCTTCGTTCCTTCTACGGCAACCTGTCCCAGCTGCCCGTCGATTTTGACCTGCAAGCCGATTGGAATAACGCTTCGGAATTGTTACAACTTGATGGGATCACCCTCTCTTTGCCCGCTATTGGTCAACTTAAGGGACATGGAAGCTGGCATTCCGAGGTGCTGAAATTTAGCGGCGAGCTTGTGTTTTCGCAACTTGAAACAGGCTTCAACCTGCATCTGCGACCGCTGCTGGCAACCCTGTCCACAAAGTTGGAACAGCTTGACTTAAGCGGTACCCTGGCAGCTGTCGGCGCCGGAAGTTGGGGGACTGATGGCTGGAAAATCACCGGCGTCCTTCATCCTGATACCTTCAGCTTGCAACACCGCACCGCACATTTCAGCATACTCGATCTGTCTGGTGAGATCCCTTTTATGCTTTCTTCCGGTGATGAGACTTCAGGTATCGCGCACAACGGATTTTTGGCGTTCTCGCAACTTCAATCCGGGCCGGTTGACAGCGCGGCGAGTTATCTCACCTTCACAGCAACAACCAATCGTCTGACCTTTATGGACCCATGGAAACTGAATCTGGCCAGCGGCCAGATTCTGATTGAAAACCTGGGCATTGGTCACGGTTCCGCCGGTCTATCTATCAGTGGTCACTCCCGGATCGAGCATATCGATCTTCAGGAACTCACCCAGGCGCTGGAACTGACACCCATGCAGGGAAGTCTGACCGCTGATCTTGGTGAGTTTGAGTATCTTGACGGTATGTTGCAATCGGAAGGAGAGGCCCACATCGATGTCTTTGGGGGCACTATGCAGATCCGCAACCTCAGAGCACGCGATATTTTTTCATCCTATCGCAGTCTTGAAGGGGATATCGACTTTCATGGGATTGATCTCGAACAATTGACCAGAACCTTTGCCTTTGGTGAAATCAACGGCATTATGGACGGCTACATCCATGAACTGCGTTTATTTGGCAAGGTACCCTCGGCTTTCGTCGCTGAAGTTTCCACCCGTGAGCAGGGGCAGCGCAACATCAGCGTCAAAGCCCTTAATAACCTGACGGTGATCAGCCAGGGAGGACTTTCGGCAGCCCTCTCGCGCGGAGTGTATCGTTTTATCGATTTTTATCGCTACCGTAAAATTGGTCTATTCTGTGTCCTGCGCAACGATGTTTTTGTACTCAAAGGAACTGCCCGCAGCGACTCAGATCTGCACCTGGTTGATGGTGGGCTACTACCGCCGCGCATTGATATTCTGGCACCAGGGACGGGGATATCGTTCCGCGAGATGCTGCGCCGTCTGGAGCGCATTGATCGCACCGCAACACGCTGATTTTCTGCCACGCCCTTCCTGTCGTGATATAATGATGTCAGTTCCTTAACCAAGCCGGAGAGATAGATATGAAAATAATGCTTCGTCCGTTACTTACCTTACCGCTTCTGATCATTGCCGCGTGCGTTACTATTAACATCTACTTCCCGGCTGAGGAACTGCGCGGCGCCGCCGATAAAATTGTTGAAGAGGTCTGGGGTGAACGCAATCTGCCGCAAGATCCCGCAACCCAACCGCCAGCAGGAAACCGCGGCACTTTTCTGCGCTGGCTGAGCGGCCCCACCACCGCTTATGCTGCCCAGGATATCAACGTCACCACCCCGGAGATCCGGGCGGTGAAAGAGGCCATGAAGCAGCGTTCTGACCGCCTCTTCCCCTATCTTGATTCAGGACATATCGGCATCGGTTCAGACGCACTGCTTAAGGTTCGTACAACGGAAGGACTTGACCTGCGAACCAGGGGCGAGATAACTCGTCTGGTGAATGAGGAGAATGCTGATCGTCAACGCCTCTATGCAGAAATCGCCCGCGCCAATGGTTTTCCCGATCGGGCCGGCGAGGTGCAGGAAATTTTTGCAGCATCCTGGCGCGATAACGCGAAAAGCGGATGGTTTATCGAACAGGCCAATGGCAGTTGGCTCGCAAAGTAACAGCACAATAGTACTGACGGATTAACCCTGGCACAATGGTGGACGCCAATAGCTTTCGGAACCTCGCTAACAAAAAAGCAAAAAAAAGGACTCAGCTGTCATGGCTGAGTCCTTGATTTTTAATGGCGCGCCTCGAGAGATTCGAACTCCCGGCCTTCTGATCCGTAGTCAGACGCTCTATCCAGCTGAGCTAGAGGCGCAAAGAGATGAGTTTATCACCCAGAATCGATTTTTTGTCAATAGCTTTGTAAAACTGGCGGAGAGGGGGGGATTCGCCCACTACGTCGCCACCATCACGGTGGCTCCTGCGTCGGCTCCCCTGCGCTCACTGCCGCGACCATCCATGGTCGCTTGTCTGACATTAAGTCAGCGTTCGCTAACGCTTCGAATCCTTTAACCTGTTGTACTAAATAACTGGCGGAGAGGGGGGGATTCGAACCCCCGGTAGCATACACTACACTCGCTTAGCAGGCGAGCACCATCGGCCTCTCGGTCACCTCTCCGCAAATCAACCTAAGCTGTTTTTTCCTGGCATTTCTGACATTAAGTCAGCGCGCTAACGCTTCGAATCCTTCTACCTGCAATACTAAACAATTGGCGGAGGAGGTAGGATTCGCCCACTTTGTCGCCACCATCACGGTGGCTCCTGCGTCGGCTCCCCTGCGCTCACTGCCGCGACCATCCATGGCCGCTCTTCTGACATTAAGTCAGCGTTCGCTTCGCTTCGAATCCTTCTACCTGCAATACTAAACAATTGGCGGAGGAGGTAGGATTCGAACCCACGGAACTTTCGTTCAACGGTTTTCAAGACCGCCGCCTTAAGCCACTCGGCCACTCCTCCGTTTAATCGCTGACGTCTTGCGAAAAACTTTCGAAGGGTAACCAACCTTGACATAAAAAGCAAGCACAAACAGACCGTCATTCTTCCCGGGCAGCATCCTTACACTGGCGCCGCAATCTTCTGCAATCCTCCCATATAGGGAACCAGAACCTCGGGAATAATCACTGAACCGTCTGCCTGCTGATAATTTTCCAGAATCGCCACCAGGGTGCGACCGACAGCGAGGCCGGAACCGTTAAGGGTATGCACCAGTTCCGGCTTTTTTGCACCGTCACGACGAAAACGGATGGCTGCCCGGCGGGACTGAAAGTCGCGGAAATTCGAACAGGAAGAAATTTCCCGGTAAGAGTCCTGCCCCGGCAGCCAGACTTCGATATCAAAAGTCCGCGCGGCAGAAAACCCGATATCACCCGTACACAGATCAATCACCCGATAGGGCAGCTTCAATAGTTTCAATACTTTTTCAGCATGCTGCAGCAAGGTTTCCAGTTCGGCATCGGAATCTTCCGGACGGGTGAACTTCACCAGCTCCACCTTGTTAAACTGATGTTGACGGATCAATCCCCGGGTATCGCGCCCATGTGCTCCGGCCTCCTTGCGGAAACAGGGAGTGTAGGCGGTGTAGCATAGGGGCAGATCCTTTTCACTTAAGATTTCGTCACGGTGGATATTGGTCACCGGCACTTCCGCCGTCGGAATCAGAAACAGATCGACATCTTCGGTGTGGAACAGATCGGCTTCAAACTTAGGCAACTGGCCGGTTCCGGTCATGGAAGCGCGATTGACCAGAAACGGCGGCAGGGTCTCGGTGTAACCGTGCTGATCGGTATGCAGATCGAGCATGAAATTGATCAGTGCCCGCTCCAACCGCGCACCGGCACCGGTTGACAGGCAAAAACGCGCACCGGAAATCTTGCCGGCACGTTCAAAATCGAGGATACCAAGGTCGGGACCAAGATCCCAATGGGCCTTGGGTGCAAAATCACATTGCGGCTTGTCACCCCAGGTGCGCACCACCGGGTTGTCCTCTTCCGACGCCCCGACTGGTGCCAGTTCATGAGGAATATTTGGCACCCCCATCAGCAGTTCGTTTAATTGTTCTTCTACCTGCGCCAGCTGATCATCCAACTCCTTGATGCGGGCAGAAACCTCCTTCATCCGGGTAATCTCTCCCTGCACCTGGCTTTTGTCTTTAGTGCGCCCGATAATTTCGGACACCTTATTCTTATCCGCCTTAAGGCCTTCCGATTCGCCGAGCAGTTCGCGGCGCTGCCGATCAAGGACCGAAAATCCCGACAGATCAATATTGCCGCCACGGCGTGTTAAAGCCGCTTGCACCGTATCAAAATTTTCCCGTAAATATCTGATATCAAGCATTGTTTACTCCTTATGATCAATCTCGTTCAGTGCTCAAGGTCAATAGCACTTTGAAAATTCGTGGTCAAGCCGTCGATTGAAAATTCGTATCTGTTAAGCACCGGGTCGGGAATCCTATGCCAAGGGACGCGATTGTTTCCCGTTGGGTCATCCATGACCGCTTGTTGTCGCCATCCATGGCGACAAACACCCTTGCCACAGGACCCCCGACCCGGTGCAAAGGACAGTGCTAAATAGTTTATGAAAACTGAATATTTCTTTTGCAGAGAGGCCCAACGTCCATTTTGTCCGGGAAAGAGATTTGCCTCAGATGCAAGGCGTCACAGGGATTTTCACCGCAGGCGTGGCAGCACCACGTCGAGGATGAAAATCAGTGTGATAACGCCGCAGATGGGGTAAAGCTATTTTCCGTTACCACCATTGACCCACCACTGATGATCCTCATCAAACCACCACTTCGATGAATCGGTCTCCCAGATCGTTTCCGCCAGCTCCTTGGCGATATCGGTCTTCAGACGCAGGCGTGAAAAAGGGTACCACTCATCAGCATAGCGGTTGCCCAGATCCTTATGCTCCTTGAGGGACAACACCAGCTCGAGTTGGTCGGCGTCGTGGGCCAGTTGTGACTCGTAGCTCTCGCGGGCAGCAAACTCCCTGAGGGTATCACGGTAATCGTCGCCAAAGGGGAGCTCTCGGGCAAGATCGTCGACGGCTTTATTCTCATCGACCTGCACGTATTTCTTGTTAACGTAGTTCAGATCACCGGTTCTGGCCTCGGGAATGTCATGAAAAAGGCAGAGTTGCAATACTCGCGCAACATCGGCTTTGCCGTCAAGCTGAGCCAGGGCATAACCAATCATTGCTGTGCGAAAGCTGTGTTCAGCCACCGACTGGGCACCCGAACCCAGAAACTGAAAACCGGTGCGCGGCGTACGCTTGAGCATCCCGACTTCAAACAGAAAATTAGCTATATTTTTCATGGATACTCCTCCCCAGTTCACTGTTCACTGTTCACTGTTCACTGCTCACTGCTCACTGCTCACAATTATCCCTGCCACACACAAAATACTCCCGCCAATATCAACCCGACAGAAGTCAGACGAATCCGGCCAAAAGACTCCCCGAGAAACAACAGACCGATCAGCACCCCGATCAACAGACTGACCTGCCGCACCGGCACCGCATAACTGACCGGCGCCAGCACCAGACCGTAACGAAATGACAGAAACGACGCCAGAATCACCGGCCCGGAGCAGATGAGCAGCCAGGGGTTTTCCTGCCGCCCGCGCAGAATCCGGCCACGGTAGCGTGGCCGCAGCAGATTCAGCGTCATGTAAACCATCATGAAAAATACCAGCACGTAAGTAAAACCGAAAGGGGAGTAACCATCAACGCCGACCTTGTCAATAATCACCCCGATGGAGTAGACCAGCCCGGCCAGCAGGGCGGCCTGCACCGATGGATTGGCAAGCTGGGTAAAAGGATAGATAAAATCCCTCAACCCTAGAGCACGCAATTGAATGCAGTAAGCACCAAGGGCAATCAACGCTATCCCAAGAATCCCCAGTGAACTGAGTCGCTCCCCGAGAAACATCACCCCCCAGATCGGGACATAGAACATGGCGGTCTGTGCCAGCGGGTAAGTGACTGACAAATCCCCCTGGCGGTAGGCAAACCCGCCAAGCCAGTGATATAAAACAAAACAGAAGGCGGCCAGCGCCGCCAGCACAATCGACCGTGGCGTCAGCACCGGGAACAGATCGATGGCGACCATCAGCACGGTCATGAGCAGCCACGAACAAAGAAACATCCACCAGATGAAGATGGTTTTGTCATGACTCTGCTTGACCATCAGGTTCCACAGGGCATGCATCAGAGCGGAGAACAAAATTAAGAGCAGGGCGAGGGTTTCCATGGACGGCATCATAGCCGATGCCCGAGGCGAATAAAAGCGCCTTTGACTCTGACGACAAGTCGGCTATTCTTAGCCACGAGGGGCTGATCAAATATTCAATGATGAAAGGATAGCACCATGACCACATATCGGACCGAACAGGATTCATTAGGTGAGATGAAGGTACCGCAAAAAGCCCTGTATGGAGCGCAAACAGCCCGTGCCATCGATAACTTTCCCATCTCCGGACAGCCACTCCCGGCGTCCCTGATCCGCGCTCTGGGACTGATCAAAAAACATGCGGCGACAACCAACCATCGCCTCGGGCTGTTGCCTCAGGATATCGCGGAGGCGATTCGGGACGCCGCGCACGAAATTGCCGACGGGGGGCACCTTGAGCAATTTCCTGTCGATATTTTCCAGACCGGCTCGGGTACCAGCAGCAATATGAACGCCAATGAGGTGATCGCCCACCGGGCGGCTCAACTACTGGGCAAATCAATGGTCAGCAAAGCCGTCCACCCCAACGATCAGGTCAACCTGGGGCAGTCGAGCAATGACGTGTTCCCCAGCGCTATTCATATCGCTTGCTCGGAAGAACTCCATCACAAGCTGTTGCCGGTGCTTGACCAGTTTTTTCAGCACCTGAATGACAAGGCGGAAAAATTTGACAACATTCTCAAAATCGGCCGCACCCACCTTCAGGATGCAACGCCGATCCGCCTGGGACAGGTCTTTTCAGGCTACGCCCGCCAGGTTGAACTGGCGCAGGAACGTCTGACGGTGAGCTCCAGTGGCCTCTATGAACTGGCGCTGGGAGGAACCGCTGTCGGCACCGGCATCAATACCCATCCACAATTTGCCGCTGACACCATTGCCGCCGTTGCGCGCGAAACCAGTCTGCCGTTTCGTGAAGCTGGAAACCATTTTGAAGCGCAAGGAGCAAAAGATGCTCTGGTTGCAACCAGCAGCAGCCTGAAAGATTGTGCCGTCAGTCTCTTTAAGATCGCCAACGATATCCGTTTTCTCGCCAGCGGCCCGCGCTGCGGCATCGGTGAACTGATCCTGCCGGCAGTACAGCCGGGCAGTTCGATCATGCCGGGTAAAATCAATCCGGTGATGGCGGAAAGCCTGATCCAGGTGTGTGCCCAGGTGATCGGTAACGATGCCACTGTGTCGCTGGGAGGCTTGTCGGGAAATTTCGAGTTGAACGTCATGATGCCGGTGATGGGGTGGAACGTGCTGCAAAGCATTGAACTGCTCAGCAATGCTATTCGCGCCTTCGACGAAAAATGCCTGCAGGGGCTGCAGGCCGACGAAAAACGCTGCGGTAATCTGCTCGAACAGAGCCTGGCTCTGGTGACCGCGCTGGTGCCGGAAATCGGCTACGACCGCTCCGCCGAACTGGCAAAAGAGGCGCACAAAACCGGGCGGACATTGCGTGAGCTGGCCTTGAACGATGGCGTTGACGAGGAGGTTCTTGATCGCCTGCTTGACCCGGCAAGCATGACCAGGCCTTCTGCCTGAGAGCAGGTAAAAGTCACAAGCCGGGGGCCGGTGCTGTTAAGTGCAGGGAGGAATGTCTGAGCCATCAGGCGAGTTTTCCCGTAAACAAAACAACACCGGCTCACAGCTCACAGCTCACAGATTATATCTTACTTTTGCAACGCTTAGGTTCGCTTTAGTGTTGCGACAATTCCCTCCGCCAAAACCTGTTGCTGCCAGCGTTTCAAGAGTTCAGCAATCGCCGGATCATTCATGCTGCGGGGATTGTACTGAGCCAACTCTTCCAGCAGGGCATTATTGATCAGCACTCCGGGATCCAGCTGCAACTCTGTCGCCATTTTAGTCCGCCATTTTTTCAATGCGGTCAGGCGACTTTCCACTGCCGGATCAACCTCTTTTCGGATGCTGCGTGGGTAGGTTGGCAATTGCTCCGCGGTCAGTTCCAGAGCCTGGCCAATCTGCTGTAGCAGCGCGCCCCCATAGCGTCCCGCCAGCCGCGGAGGCAGGCCGTCAATTCCTTCCAATTGATGACGCCCCTCGGGCAGCAACCGCGCCAGTTCGAGCAGCGGCTTATTCCCCAGCACCTTGTAGTGGGGAATGTTCCGTCGCCGGGCTTCATCATCGCGCCAAACCAGCATATGTTCCAGGGCCGCCAGCTGGCGCGGTTTCAGGGAACCGGCACCTTTAAAACGTAAAAACAAAGGGCCCTGCTGACAGGAAAAACGCACCTGTTCGAGCAGCCCACATTCCTCCTTAACCCATTCGAGCCGCCCTTTTTCCAGCAGCTTATCTTTAAGCAATTGCGCCAGGTCATGTAGATGGCAAGTATCTTCAGCGGCATAGCGGATCATGTCGGCTGACAAGGGGCGTAGCGACCAGTCAGCACGTTGAAACCGCTTGTTCAGCTCGACGCCAAAATATTTATTTAGAACATCGGCCAGGCCAAAGCGCTCCTCGCCGAGAAACTGGCAACTGATCATGGTATCGAACAGCCCGCTGACAGAAATACCAAAATCACGTCCCAGGGAGCGGATGTCGTAATCAGCGGCATGGAAGATCTTGGGCTGATCAGGATTGGCAAACAGCGGCTTGAGAGAGTCCAAATTGTTAACCGCCAGCGGATCGATCAACACCGTTCGTTGTGGCGTGGTAAATTGCAGCAGGCAAACCTTCTCCTGATAATTGTGCATGGAGTCGGCCTCGAGATCGACGGCGAAGGATTCATGTCCGGCAAGCTCGGCGGCAAAATCTGCAACTTCCGTTGCGCGTGTTAAAATCATGGGTAATGACATTCTTATTGTCCTTGTTTTTTATTATCCGCAGATCACACACCTGCAGTTCTAACCTTCTCAAATACCTTCTTATGAGCACCATGCAGAGCCAACTCTTCCAGTTCCGCTCTGGTTTTCCACTGACCTGTCGTTTCCGCAATCAGCAAACTGTCGGTAAGATTCACCAGATATACCAGCGATTCAAGTTTGAAATGACTGTAAATATGGCGACTGGTTCCAACCGGGACAGGCTCATAGCCGTACCCCACCTCAAGTAAAAAGCGCCGAACTACAGCTTCAGCCATGTCTGGACTGTCAAGATCGAGGGCCGGAAACTCCCACAGTCCGCCAAGAAAACCATCCACCGGGCGCCGGCGTACCTGCAGACGTCCCTGCCGTTGTAATACCACAACCGCCTGATACCGGGTTGGAATCGATTTTTTCACGGTTTTCAGGGGAATATCCTGCTGCAAACCCTGATGATACGCCAGACAATAAGTGTTCACCGGGCACGATTCGCACTGCGGATTTGTCGGTAGACAAATCATTGCCCCCAGGTCCATCATCGCCTGCGTATAATCGTGAACCTGCTGTGTCGGGGTCAGCAATTCTGACCACTTCCACAACATTTTTTCTGCCGCAGCAGAGCGCGGTGGCTGCTGCAGGGCAAACAGGCGGCATAAAACGCGGCGCACGTTGGCATCAAGAATTGGCGCAGAGCGATCAAAAGCCAAAGAGACAATCGCCCCGGCAGTGGAGCGACCAATCCCGGGAAGCTGCTGCAGAATATCAGGATCTGCCGGAAAAATGCCGGCGTACTCAGTCTGAATCCGACCAGCGGCATGATGCAGGTTACGCGCCCGTGAGTAATAACCGAGCCCCGCCCAGGCATCGATCACCTGCTCCACCGGTGCCGTTGCCAGATCGGCGAGGGTCGGAAATTGTTGAAGAAACACATCATACCGCCCGAGCACCGTCGCCACCGTTGTCTGTTGCAGCATAATCTCGGAAACCCAGATGCGGTAAGGATCACGGGTATTGCGCCAGGGCAGGCTCCGCCCCTGCTGCTGATACCAGCCTAACAGGGAACCGGCAAAGTCAGTGGGAGAACGACCATTCAACATAGCTGGAGATCTAAGGTCTGCAAGCGGACGGGATTTCTCTTGCGCGGCAACACTTGTTTCCCTCAAACCGTTGCCGCTTTCGTTCAACCCCATCCGGTTGCCGTCAGATTTATTCGCAACAAGACGATCAACCAAGAGTGGCCAGCACCTTCAGGGTTGCCGCCAGCTCCTCTTCGGTACCGATGGAGATACGTACCCCGTGGCTTAAACGCGGATCGGAGAAATAACGCACCAGAATTTTTTCCGCATAGAGAGCATCATAAACACGCTTGCCGTTGCCATCAGCAGGACTGACAAACAGGTAGTTGGCCTGCGATGGGAGCACCCGATAACCGCAACTTATCAGTTTATCGCGCACCTCATCCCGGTTTCGACAGATTCTTGCAACCGTAGAGCGCAGATAGTCCTGATCCTGCAGGGCCGCAGTTGCCGCCACCAGGGCCAGGCGATCAAGGTGATAGTGATCACGGATCTTATCCAGCGCCGCCACCACTTCAGGACGCGCCACCGCCAGCCCCAAGCGCATTCCGGCCAGGCCGTAACTCTTGGAGAAGGTGCGGGTAACGACCACATTTTCATATTGTCTCACCAGCTCCAAAGCCGATTCGCGGGCAAAGTCGACATAGGCTTCATCGACCACCAGTACGCCGCTGCAGCGCCTTGCCAGATCGGCGATGGTGTCATTGCCAAAGGCACAGCCCAGAGGAGCATTGGGACTGGTGAGAAAAAACAGCTTGCCATGATAGCGGTCGGGGAAATCAATCCGGCCATCGTCGCTCAGACTGAAGGTCCGCACCTTTGCCCCCTGGATTTCCGCCAGGGTGGCATAATAGGAATAGGAGGGGTGAAGATAGGCAATCTCCTCTCCTTCAGCAACAAAAGCGCGAATCAGGTTGTTGAGCAGTTCATCAGAACCGTTAGCCATGATCACCCAGGACGGATCAACCCCGTAAAGCTCCGCCGCAACTGTTCGCGCTTCCTTGCTGCCGGCATCAGGGTATTTGCGTAATCCGCCACCATCATCCCCCAACTCTTCCCAGAGCGCCGCAACCACCTGCGGTGACGGGGGGTAGGGATTCTCATTGGTATTCAGCTTGATCCAGCCCTGACCGTCGGGTTGAAATCCGGGAACGTAGCCTTTCATCTCGGCGATATTTTTACGTAATGGCAGCATAAGCTAGTACTCCTCCAGAATCTGATATTCCGTGGTCCGCCGGGCAGGGGTAAAGCCGGCGCCGCGCGCCAGGCCGACAATCTCCTGCCGGGACATGCGAAAAGAAACACCGGCGGCGGCGACAACATTTTCTTCAAGCATGGTACCGCCTAAGTCATTGGCGCCGAAGAACAGAGCCACTTGCGCCATTGCTGCCCCCTGGGTTACCCAGCTCGCCTGGATGTTGTCGATATTATCGAGAACAATGCGTGACAGAGCCAACACCTTGAGATACTCGACACCACCGGCCTTTTCGCCACCCAGTTCGGTGTTATCAGGCTGAAAAGTCCAGGGGATAAAAGCGGTAAAACCACCGGTACGCTCCTGGATCTCACGCACCCGGAACAAATGTTCGACAATATCTTGCGGTTTTTCGCGACTGCCGAACATCATGGTCGCGGTCGTTCGCATCCCTAAACCATGAGCCTCTTCCATAACACTTGCCCACTGGCGCCAGCCGATCTTGTCAGGGGAAATCTCCTGGCGTACCTCATCCACCAGCACCTCGGCGCCACCACCCGGTACCGATGCCAAACCTGCTGCCTGCAACCGCCGCAAGCAGTCTTCCATACTGATGCCGGAGAGTTTGGCGACATGAATGACTTCCGCCGGCGACAGAGAGTGAATCTGTACCTGGGGAAAACGCTGCCGCAGTTGGCGGAACAACTCTTCAAACCAGTCAATCGTAAGGGTCGGGTGCAATCCCCCCTGCATCAACAGCTGGGTTCCGTCATTATCCACCAGTTCCTGAACCTTGGCAAAAATCGCCTCATAATCGAGCAGATAGGCGTCCGCATCCCCATCGTTGCGGTAAAAAGCGCAGAAGCGGCACTTCGACTCACAGATGTTGGAATAGTTGACGTTGCGGTCAACGACAAAGGTCACGCGCCGCTGGGGATGTTTTTGTTGCCGGATCGCATCGGCCAGTTTACCGACTTCCAGAAGGTCGGCCTTGGTCAGCAGCTTCAGGGCCCGTTCGCGGGTGATCGTCGGTACCAAGTTCACGTTGTCAATACTCCCGGATTTCCCGATAGAGGGTATCTCGCTCCACCGGTTGACGGCCGGCATTGCGGATCAGGGTGATCAGCTGTTCACGAGTCAGTACCTGGGGAGAATCAGCACCGGCATCGTGACCGATTTTTTCTTCGATCACAGTGCCATCAATGTCATTGACCCCAAAGCACAGAGCTACCTGAGCGATTTTCATGCCGAGCATCACCCAGTAGGCCTTGATATGCTGGAAATTGTCGAGATAGAGACGGCTGATGGCGAGGGTTTTCAAGGCATCAATACCGCTGACACCGGTCGCTCCCGGCACCCTGGTATTGTCGGGCTGGAACGCCAGGGGGATAAAGCTCTGGAAGCCCCCGGTACGATCCTGAAGTTCACGCAACAGGCGCAAGTGCTCAACCCGGTCGGCGTAACTCTCCAGATGACCGAACAACATGGTTGCATTGGTGCGCAGGCCACAGTTGTGAACGATCTCGGTAATCTCCAACCAGCGTTTGCCACTGATTTTTTCCGGACAGATCTGATCGCGCACCCGTTGACCTAAGATCTCGGCACCGCCACCGGGCATGGAGCCCAGGCCCGCCTCCTTGAGATCACGAACAACAGCGATTACCGTTTTACCGCTGATTCTCGCAAAGTAATCAATTTCAACAGCAGTGAACGCCTTGATATGCAGCCTGGGGGACTCTTCCTTGATGGCACGCAGCATCTTCAGATAAAAGTCGAAGGGGAGATGCGGGTGCAGGCCGCCAACAGAATGGATCTCGGTGGCACCGGCAGCCTCCGCTTCACGCACCTTGGCACGCACCTGATCGAGATCGAGAGTGTAACCACGTGCATCCCCCGCTTCGCGGGCAAAGGCACAGAAGGCACACTGGTTGACACAGAGGTTGGTATAGTTGAGGTGACGGTTAACGTTGAAATAAACCTTGTTGCCGTTTTTTCTTCTATTGACCTGAGCAGCCAGCTCACCGATTTCAAGTAGTTCAAAAGATTCAAACAGCTTTAAAGCATCTTCATCACTGAGGCGTTTTGCGTTGCGGATCTTCTCTCTGATCTGTTCCATTGCATTCCTCATTCATCCATATCATCACGCATCGGCACCCCAGGGCTTGAACAACTGGTGGGGAACACCCAGGGTATCCAGTATCTTGCCAACGACAAACGTCACCAGATCTTCCAGGGTTTGTGGCTGATGATAAAAGCCCGGCATGGCCGGCAGGATCGTTGCCCCGGCCTGCGCCAGACGCAGCAGATTTTCCAGATGAATCTGGTTGAAGGGCGTTTCGCGCGGTACCAGGATTAATTGTCGGCGTTCTTTCAGGGTAACGTCGGCAACCCGTTCAAGCAGATTATCCGATAATCCAGCAGCAATGCGACCGGCGGTCCCCATGGAACAGGGGCAGATCACCACCGCGTCAGGGGCGCTGGAACCGCTGGCGATAGGCGCAAAAAAATCATCGATGGCATAGTATTTAAGCTGGTTGGTGTTGGAAAAGTAGTCTTCAAGCAATGCTCGGCACTCCTGAGTACTTTCCCCTAACTGCAGCCCGGTTTCAAAAGCTGTGACCTGACGCCCGGCAGTGGTGATAAGCACACTGACCTGGTGACCGGCAGCGAGGACTTCGGCGACCAGGCGCAAACCATAAATCGACCCCGAGGCTCCAGTGATACCAACAACGATTTTTTTCATAAAGCGCTAAAATCCTTTACCACAGGGGCGCGGAAAAAGGCAGAATATAGAATTCAGGAAACAGAATCCAGAAGAACGACGACACCTCCTGACTCCTGTATTCTATATTTTTAATTCCGCCTCTACGCGAACGCATCAATCAAAGTAAATACAAAAATCGTCACGCTGATATAACCGTTCATATTAAAAAAAGCCGCATCCAAACGTGACAGATCGTCGGGCTTAACCAGGCTGTGTTCGTACACCAGCAACCCGGCGACGACGACCACGCCGGCAAAATAGATCCAGCCCAGGCCGCTGCCGGGCATGACCAGCAGCAGAAATAACAGCATCAGGGCGTGAAAAACACGCACCAAGGTAAAGGATCTGTCGATACCCAGGCGCGATGGCACGGAATGAAGTCCGGCCTTGACATCATAATCATAATCCTGCAAGGCGTAAAAGATGTCAAAACCGGCGACCCAGAAGAGCACCGCCAACCCCAGGGCAATGACCGGCCAGCCGATATCACCACGCAGGGCGATCCAGGCACCAATGGGTGCAGCGGCCAGGCACAAGCCCAGGACGACATGGGCGTAATGGGTAAAACGCTTGCAGTAAGCATAGAGCACAAACAGGGCAAGGACAACCGGAGCAAGTTTGAAACAAAGGGGATTGAGCATCCAGGCGGCAAGAAGAAAAATGGCCGTTGCTACGAGAATAAATAGGGACGCCTCAACCACCGATACCTGACCACTGGGGATATGACGCTCGGCGGTGCGCGGATTATCGGCATCGATGCGCGCATCAATCAGCCGATTTACCCCCATTGCGGCGCTGCGTGCCCCAACCATGGCGACACAGATCCAGAAGATCTGACCAAACCCCGGCGCGTGGCCACTCGCCAGAGAAGCCAGAATGACACCCATCAGGGCAAAAGGAAAAGCAAAGATGGTGTGGGAGAATTTGATCATCTCCAACAGGGTTTTCATCCTGGCAAACGCCTGTTCTCTGGTCATCGTCATGATGTGGCCCTTACATATGTTGCAACGGTTCCGGTGAAAAAGTCTCAAACAATTTACACGTTCACCAAGGTAACCCACAAGGGCTTTTCCGCGCTATGTTTTTCACAATAGCGTCTGTTATGATGCCGGTCATGCCCGATATTTCTCTTGAACATACTTATGCGGCCCTGTTTATCGTCAGCTTTCTGGCAGCCACCCTGCTCCCCCTGGGCTCTGAATGGCTGCTGGTGGCGTTGTTGCTTGACGGAAAATCACCGGCGGTTGTTATCATGATTGCAACCATCGGCAATACCCTCGGCGGTGCCACCAATTACCTGGTCGGTCGCTGGGGAGGTCCCTGGCTGATACGCGAGGTCTTAGGCATTGAACCTCGTCACCAGCTGCGTGCGGAAAACTGGTTTCAACGCTACGGCAGTCTATCCCTGCTGTTGTCCTGGTTGCCGGTGGCAGGTGATCCCCTGTGTCTGGTCGCCGGCACCCTGCGTACTTCGTTGCTGCGCTTTTTTGTCCTGGTCACGACCGGCAAAGCTTTTCGTTATCTGACCCTCGCTCTGCTCACCCTGGGCGGAGCGGAATTCCTGGCCTAGTCTGCTCATGCGTCTGTATACTCCGGCTTTTGCCGCCCTGTTTGTTGCCAACCTGGCCCTGGTTTCCAGCTATGCCGCCTTTTTTCTGTTTCCGCTCTTTATCATCGAGAGGGGCGGCAGCGACCGGGACATCGGCATCATCATGGGAATCTTTGCCCTCGCATCAGCCTTAAGCCGCCCCTGGGTTGCGGAAATAATCGACCGCATCGGGCGCAAACGCAGCTATAGTATCGGTTGCATCATAATGACCCTGCTCCCCCTGTTGCACCTGTTGCTCCGAGGACCCCTTGAAAATTACTATGGGGTGCTGCTAGTGCTCAGGATCGCACATGGTATCGGACTGGCGATCTGCTTTACCTCGGTATTTACCTTTATTATTGATCTTATTCCGGTTCAACGGCTCAATGAAGGGATAGGCATATTCGGCACCTCCGGACTGATCGGCCTGGCCCTGGGCCCTTTGATCACCGAACCGCTCATGCTCAACTACGGATTTTCTGTTTTTTTTCTGGCAACTTCCGGCCTTGCGTCCGCGGCCTTCTTACTTCACCTTCCGGTCCCTGATCAGCATCGCCTGCTGGCCTCAAGCGCTCCGGCCTCTGCTTCCTTCTTTACCCTGCTGAAAACCCGCAAAATGCTCATCAGTGGAGGGATTGCGCTACTCTTCGGAGTGGGTCTGGCCGCCACCGGGAACTTCATTGCTCCCTTTGCCCAGAGCAAAAACTTGAGTTTTGTTTCCATCTATTTTTTTGCTTACGCGACGGCAGCTGTTGTTACCCGAATATTACTCGGACGACTGGCGGATCGCGTCGGAGAGATTCAAATTATTCCCTGGGGCCTGGGGATTGCTGCCGGCGGGCTAGTGATGGTGCCCCTTGTTGACAATGGTCTGATGTTGCTGATGGTTGGTTTTCTGTTCGGCATCGGCCACGGCCTGCTCTTTCCAGCCCTGAATGCCATGGCCATCCGCGATGAACCCTATTCGGCCCGTGGCAAGGTGACCGGCATCTTTACCGGAGGTATTGACAGTGGGGCCTTTATCGGCGCCATCATCCTGGGCGTCATTAGCGATCTGGCCGGCTATACCAGTTTGTTTCTTTGCGCTGCCGTCATTCTTTCGAGCGGACAATTGCTGTTAAGACTCCACTCAAAAGGCACAGCCTGAGAACCGGGGAAACGACAAATCAGTCCATATCTGCTATGGTGAAGAAATTTCCGGTAACTTGTTTAGATCACCCTGGGATTCGCGGGATAGACTAATGAAGATGAGTCTTAGCTACAAACTGGTGATCGGTTGCAGTCTGATTCTGCTGATCTCCTTGAGTACCACCTTCTACGTCATCAACGAGCGTCAGCAGCAACTCATTATCCGTCAGGCTGAGAACGAGGCACGGGCGGTATTTCAACAGATTGTCATCATGCGGCGCTGGATTTCCGATCATGGCGGAGTTTTTGTTGAACAACTCCCCTGGGCCCAGGACGGACCGCTGCAACAAGCTCAGAGCAGCAGCTCCGAGGCACGGCGCTACACCCGCAAAACCCCGGCCATGGTCACCAAGGAACTGGTCAGCTATGCCCGTGACAAAGGACTCTTCTGGTTTCACATCACCAGCCTGACACTAACGAATCCCGAAAATGCCCCTGACGATTTCGAACGTGCGGCCTTGCTGCGCTTTGAGGAAGAACCCCTGCAGGAAATCATTGCCATGGAGAAACTGGATAATACCAGTTACCTGCGCTACATCTCACCACTCTACGTTGAGGAAACCTGTCTTGCTTGTCATCAGGGATACCAGGTCGGGGGGGTCCGCGGTGCCATCAGCGTCACCCTGCCGTTGGGAAAAATCTTTGCTGAGGCCAAAACCAATCGTAATCTGATGTTCGGCTCCATGCTGTTGCTGGTGATTCTGCTCAGCAGTACCCTGCTGTATTTTTTACGCCGCATGGTCCTGGTACCGGTCGATGAACTGACGACATCGATCCGTCATTTTTCGGAAAAAGGCCCCCCTCCCGCCGCTATTGTGCGCAGCGGTGACGAATTCGAAGAATTGTCTCGCTCTTTCGAGGAGATGGCCGCCAGCCTTTCAGAGTACCAATCAGAACTCGAAGACAAGGTCCGCGATGCGACGCTTGAACTGCAACAGCTCAACCAGCAGATTCGTGATGCCAGCGAACGCAAATCTGAGTTTCTTGCCCGCGCTGCCCATGAGCTGCGCACGCCTCTGACCTCGATCAGGGGGGCCGTGGAATATATTACTGCGCGGATGAAGCAAGCATCACCCCTTGATGCTGCCCGCCCTGACGACCTGCTGGAATTTTTTGAAATTGTCCAGAAAAACACTGAGCGTCTGATCCGCATGGTACATACCATGCTCGATATCGAATATATCGAAGCCGGTGCGGAACGAGCACTGAACCTGACGCGGATCGATCTGATGGATATCATCAGCGAATGCGTTCAGTCTTTTACCTATGATGCGCAACGCCGCAGTCTCGATCTTTGCACCTTGCCTTCTGAGTTGCCCCTCATTGAAGCCGACGAGGATCGTCTGCGTCAGGTGCTGATCAATCTGCTCGGTAACGCCGTCAAGTTCGCCAGGGAACATTCTTCTCTTATTGTCTGTGCCGGATTTAATAATGGCTATGTTCAGGTGAAGGTCTGCAATCAGGGGGAAAGCATACCGGTTGAACAACGAGAAAAGGTCTTTGAGCGTTTCTATCGCGCCGGGGAAAAGGGGGGGAGCGGACTTGGACTGGCAATATGTCGCGTTATTATTGCCGCCCACGGCGGTTCCATCGGCATTACTGACCCCGACGACGGAAGCGGCGTCTGTGTGCATTTCACCCTGCCTGTTCATCCCCACAATCAGGAGCAGATTCACTCATGAGCAACAGTGAGAAAATAACCCTGCTGGCGGTTGATGATGATGCCGATATCCGCACCGTTCTTAAAGCCAACCTCGGACTGCACGGTTTCGATGTCATCACTGCCGCCAATCTGGCTGATGCGCGTGAGGTTCTTAAGACCGCTTCTCCATCTTTGATTATCCTCGATCTGACTCTGCCCGATGGCGATGGTCTCACTTTTTGTGAGGAATGCAAAGCGACCCATCCGCAGATACCGGTCATTATGCTGACCGCCCGTGATAAACTGCAGGACAAAATCATCGGCCTTGAGACCGGTGCTGATGATTATGTGGTCAAACCCTTCGAAACCTGTGAGCTCCTTGCGCGGATCCGCGCCCGCTTGCGACAGACCCCGGTCGCGGGACCAGCTATCACCATCTGTGCCGGCGATCTGCTGGTAGATGTAGCCAATCACCAGGCTTCCCTGCGCGGCGAACCGGTCGCACTGACCCCTAAACAGTTTCAGCTGCTGACCTTTCTGGCAGAAAATCGTGGGCGGCTGGTGACCCGGGAAGAAATACGGCGCACCCTGTGGAAAGACTCGCCGATCTACTCCTGGAGCAGGGTCATCGATGTCCACATCCAGCATCTGCGTCAGAAGCTGGAGGACGATGCGGCAGCTTCGAAATATATAGTCACGGTATTGGGTCAGGGATATCGATTCGAAGGTTGATCCTCTAGAGATCGAAAAAGCCCCCGTTTCCAGTCGGAAGCGGGGGCCAGGTCTGTTCAGGATCTGATTCGACCGATCTACGGATCAGATCCTCAAGCGGGCATTTTCTTTACGCAGATCCTTGAGCTTGAGGGTGTGGCCGGCATCATGGCACCCCATGCAGGTCGGAGTGGCTTTGAGATACTCATCGTGCCGCGCCTTGAAGTGCGGCAGCATCTCCACGATTTCTTCCGTCATGTGACAGGCAACACAGTTTTCATGGGTTTTTTCCAGGTAACTGGGCAGATTGTCACGGTGCGGATCGACCTGATCGGTCAGGGTCAGGAACACTTTACGCATACCGGCGGTTTTATCCTTGATTATCCCTTTGGTGTGACAGGCGATACAGCCGATGTCCGGGTGCTGGCCATGGTCCCATGAAACCTTTTCATAGGCATGGCAGGTTACACAGAAATTATCCGTTGACGTTTTCGCGGCCAATCCCCAGGTTCCCAGAAGAACCACTGCCAGGACAACCACGACCACGATCCAGACGATTGAGCTTTTTTGTTTCATATCTAACTCCCTTTCAGGGCAGGAGTGTCACCACCCCTGCCCCGACTGGTTAATCGAAGTGGTGTTGGTTTTGGCCTATTTTACTCTTTCATAGCCGTTCCAGACCAAATCAGCTTCCGGCAACAGGGGCAGGTAGCCCAACCAGGGGTGAGAATCCAGATGTGCCTGGCTCTGCTGCAGCTTACGGCTGTGCTCCATGATCGGCGGCACCAGCTCATTAATCGGTTTATCCATGGCCTTGGCAATGGCATAGTCGGTGGCGCGGATTGCCAGTTGGGTGGCCTGATCACTGTACTGTTGCGACAGGGCCAGAGTCTCAAGGGCTTTGCTTGGGTTGTGGAAACCGGCGGAGTTTTCTGCCGACACATAATCCCAGAACCACTGACCTTTTCGCACCAGTTCACGGGCTTCGTTCAGGATGGTATTGTTTTGCGGGGACAGGTCGGGGTGTTCGGAAGCCATGCGCACCGCTTCATGGGCTCGTGCCGATTTTTCCTGGGCAATATTCAGTTGCTTCCAGACTTTCTCCTGGTGATATTCAACCCGGCCTTTCATGAATTCAGGCGTCTTGTCACCGTGACAGCCCATACAGGCGCTCATCCCCTCATCGTCCTTGAGGGGCGAGGTCCAGTGGTGGGAGGAAATGGTTGCCGGACCCGACTTGATGCGCGGCATGTGACAATCGGCACAGGACACACCGTTCGCGCCGTGAATACTATCGCTGTACATCTCATATTCAGGGTGCTGGGTTTTGATCATCGGGGACTTGGAAACCGCGTGATTCCAGTCAACAAATTGCCCTTTGAAGCCATCAGGTGTCGGGCGACCATTGCTGTAAAATTCATACATATTATCAGGGTTCATGCCGTTGTCCCAGGGGAAGTGAGGCTTGGCAGCAACACCGTGAACACCGGTCTCAAAGTAGTACTCGACATGACACTGGGCACAGACCAGGGACCGCATTTCGTTGCGGGATGCTTCACGCCAGTCTTTGCCCTGACGTTTCAGGGCATCGTCCAAAGGAACACTGGTAATCGCCAGCCTGAAGTTATTTTCCTGGTCATGGCAATTGGTACAGCCGATGGAGTTCATTTTACCGTCGTGAACCGGCCGATACATATGAAACTCGGAGGACCAGAACTCATCACCAAAGGCGTTAATAAAGTCGGGAATGGTGTTGGTTTTACAGTTGATACAGGTTGCCGGCAAACCGGCCTTCTCACTGTAACGATTGATGCGGTCAATCTTGAACACATCATCAAAAGCATAGGTATGACCACGGGCACGATCATACTGATAACTGAAGGCGTAGCCGAGCCACAAATTTTTCAGATACGGCTGAGCATGCTTATAGCCCTCGGGCAACGGGTTGACATTGTCATGCTTGCGGTGGGGCACAGAACCCGCGTATTCGGTCATTTGTGTATCTTCGTTGTTTCTCTGGTAAGACTGATACTGGGGCAGGTTTTTGAACTTCAGGTTGCTCTGGTTGCTTAAATCAACCCTTTCGACATCCTCAGGAGTGATAGCGGCAAACCCCACCGAGGCCAGAACCAGCAGCATAAAAGTTGTCAGGGCAATTAGTTTTTTCATGTTTCACCTCTCTTTTCAAGAATGGTCATTAGTACGTAGCAGCAATGGACGTTTTAGCTCAGCACGAAATCTTTACCTCCTTGTCATGATTTTACGCGTCCGTTTTACTGGTGATGGAATCCTGATTATCAGCATACCAATATCGATGTAAAGGTGATGTAAATGTTGCGAGCGAGCTTTTGTTCTGTTATGAAACCCCTGTCTATCCGTTTGACTGAAAAATCAACGTTCAAGTTATTTTTCCTTTCCGGAAAAATCTCACCACTGGTTGAATTCATGGGATTCCAATATAAACTCTGAAGGATACAGAAATGTTGGTTTATATCTAGATGTGGTAAAGTACATAATCAGAATAAACTCTAGTCCCTGTGGCCTGGCAGTTATCAGTAAATGGTCTAATTTATTGGGCCTTTTCTGCTTATACTTGGGCTTCAACACCAGAAAAAGGAGAACATCGATGAAGAAGTTTTTGTTAGTTTTACTTTGTTGCTTTTTCGCTACCAGCGCCTTCGCAAACAACAGTAGCCTGCAGCTCAGCCTGGTTCCGGATGTCGCTCTCGAGGCCAGAACTACCTTCATCAATGGGGCTTCTATTGGCATCTGGAGCGAAAATCCACAGAAAGCTTTCGCGCTAGGTATCATCAACGGTTCAACAGGTGACAGCTCAGGACTGTCGCTCGGCTTGCTGGGAAATTATGCTGAGAACTATCGTGGGGTCCAGCTGGCGTGGCTTGGAAACTACGCTTCCGGTACTTTATCAGGAGTCCAATGGTCGGCATTCAACTATGCGGGGAAGCTGAATGGCCTGCAGATTGGATTTCTAAACTATTCAGAAACTGCTGAGCAAGGCATCCAGATTGGTCTGATCAACATCATGAACGAAACAAAGCAGTGGTTTTCCAATTTTCCCAACGAAATTGCTCCGGCCATGGTCTTCGTCAACTGGCGATTTTAATCACTGACAGTTTTCATAGCTGCTTCGCAAATTGATCGTTTTTATTATCCGCCCGGTGCGGGCTCAGAGTGCAAACTCAGCCCAAATCGGGCAGTGGTCAGAGGGTTTTTCCATACTGCGCAGTTCGTAGTCGATGCCGGCGGCAACACAATGCTGCTGTAACTTCCTGGTCGCCAGGATCATATCGATCCTTAACCCGCGGCGGGGATCGGCTTCAAAGCCACGTGAGCGATAATCGAACCAGCTGAATTGATCGCTCACAGTCGGGTTCAATGTCCGCCAGGTATCCAGCAGGCCCCAGCCATATAGTTTTTCATACCAGCTGCGTTCTTCCGGCAGAAAACTGCATTTACCGGTGCGCAGCCAGCGGTTGGCATTTTCTTCACCTATGCCGATATCCGCATCCGTCGGCGCCACATTCAAATCCCCGAGAACAACTAACTGGTCTTCCGGGTCTGCTTCATTTGTCAGCCAATTGTGCAGATTTTCATAGTAATCGCGTTTATGAGGGAATTTTACCGGATGGTGGCGACTTTCCCCTTGCGGAAAGTAACCATTAACAATCGTTACAGTGGCGCCATCAGTCAGCTGATAAGCGGTGATCAGGGTTCGCCGTTGATGTTCCGGGTCTTCATTGGGATATCCCTTCATCACCGACAGGGGCTGCCGGCGTGACAGGGTTGCAACCCCATAGTGCGCCTTCTGTCCATGATGAACAATATGATAGCCCAGGGCCGCCAACTGTTCGTGGGGAAATTCGCTGTCGTGAACCTTGGTTTCCTGCAAACCGATGATGTCGGGATCATACTTTTCGACCAGCGCCTGTAACTGATGATAACGTGCCCGCAATCCATTGATGTTAAATGATATGACTTTCAAAATACCTCCTGGACCTTAGGATTAACGACAGAGAAAGCCGTTGATCGCCTCGATAAAATCATTACCGTAACGTTGCAGTTTAACTTGTCCAACGCCATTGATAGCCATCAATTCACCCTCACTGGTCGGCAATGCAAGGGCCATTTCCGCCAGGCTCGCATCACCAAATACAACATAGGGTGGAACACCGTCACGATCGGCTATCTGTTTACGTACCCTGCGCAGCTCTTCAAACAACGCCGGATCGTAATGCTGCCCCTTAATCTTATGCTCATTCTTTTTGCCGCGCTGCACCCTGATTCGCGGCTTGCACAGCTTGAGCTTTTCTTCGCCTCGCAGCAACGGCCGCGCCTGTTCAGTCAGCTTCAGTATCGAGTAGCGGGCAACATCCTGCTCGAGATAGCCCAGCTGAATCAATTGCCGCAGCAAATAATTCCAGTTGTCGCGGCTGACATCCTTTCCTATCCCATAGGTTGAGAGCCGATCATGTTTGATTGTTTTGATCCGTTGATTTTCAGCGCCACGCAAGACATCGACCACATGTCCAATGCCAAAACCCTGGCCAACCCGGTAGACGCAGGATAACGCTTTGCGCGCAGATTCTGTAGCATCATATTGTTCGGGCGGATGCAGACAATTATCGCAGTTACCGCAATCCGCTTCGATCATCTCGCCAAAATAACCCAATAGGATCCGCCGCCGGCAGATCCCCGCTTCGGCAAAAGCCACCATGGCGTTGAGTTTATGCAACTCAGTGCGCAACTGCTCAGGGTCCTCGATTTTTTCTATAAATCCTCGCAGAAGGGCAATATCCGCGTAACCGAACAGGAGCAATGCTTCCGCAGGCAACCCGTCACGACCGGCGCGCCCGGTTTCCTGGTAAAAACCTTCAATATTTTTTGGCAGGTCATAATGTACGACAAAACGCACATTGGGTTTGTCGATACCCATGCCGAACGCCACAGTAGCGACGATAATCTGAACATCATCGCGCAGAAAATTTTCCTGCACCGAGCGCCGCACTTCCGGACCCAGCCCGGCATGATAGGCTGCGGCCCTATACCCGTCCCGGTTTAATTTATCGGCGACTTCTTCAACCCGCTTACGACTTAAGCAATAAACAATCCCAGCCTGATCTCTATAACGAAATAAAAATTCACCAAGCTGCTGGTACGGCTTCACTTTATCAACGAGGCTATAGCGGATATTGGGCCGATCAAATCCGCACACTACCCGATATGGATCCTTCAGTTGCAGGCAGCTGATGATATCCGCACGCGTCTGTTTTTCTGCCGTTGCCGTCAGGGCTGCGATCGGTACGGTGGGAAAAATAGTGCGCAACTGCCCCAGACGAATATATTCCGGGCGAAAATCATGGCCCCACTGGGAGATGCAATGCGCCTCGTCAATTGCGAACAGGGCTGGTGTCACCCCCTGCAATAGGTTTATAAAATCAGCGCTCATCACGCGCTCAGGGGCCACATAGAGCAAATCAAGCTGATGCTGACGCAACTGCTCAAGAACCGCGCGACCTTCTCCCGCTGTCAGGCTCGAATTATAACAGGCCGCGCGAATCCCCAGGGCAATCAAACTGTCTACCTGGTCTTTCATCAAGGCGATCAGAGGTGACACAACGATCGTTACCCCCGTTCTGATCAGGGCTGGAATCTGGAAACAGATCGACTTTCCGCCTCCGGTAGGCATCAGAATAAAGGCGTCACGACCGCTAATCAGACTGACAATGACATCTTCCTGATGGGGTCGAAAACTCTGAAAGCCAAACACCTGTTGCAGTGTGGTCAAGGCACGTTCACGATCCTCACAATATTGATCTGTCATGGCTGTAAAGACACCGGCGTTTCCCTCGATATCTGATAGTCCTGACTTTCAACCAGAGCTGTTGTCCCCAGATCTTCTGTAACCAATTGACCCCTGTTAACCCCTGTCGCGTTGAGGATGAACCCTTTACCGTTAGCGATGACCCGATCCGGTTCCAGCAAGTTAATGGCCCGCCACCAGCTCAAGTTGCAATCGTGAATATTAATGTCATCATCCACCAGCACCAGCAGGCGGGATCGACCGAGGCAAGTCACTGCACGCAGCTGACAAATCAAACCGGCAATATCTGTTACAGAGCACTGCCTGACGGCAATAACCGCAACTCCATGAAATGCTGTCATTTCCGGCATAACAAGATCGGTGATCAGCGGAAAATCAAATCTAAGCATTTCACGCAGCAACAGTTGGTTAAGCTTCGCCAGCTGGATATTCTCACTCGGTGGAGGGCCAACGACTGTGACCGGAAGGATGGGATGATTTCGGTGGCGAATCGCTGTGACCTCCATGAGCGGACAATCTTCGCGCTTCACATATTGTCCGGTATGATTACCAAATGGACCTTCGCTGACCCTTGCTCCTGGTTTTATCTCACCCTCAATAAGAATTTCGGCACTTGCAGGAACCTTCAATGGTTGGGTCAGGCAGGGCGAAAAGGTGATCGCCCGACCGGTTATCGCAGCGGCAAAGCCATACTCATTACAGCTACGGGGCAAGGGTGCTGCTGCAGCCCAGAACAACGCCGGATCCCCCCCAAGGATAAGGGCGACCGGAAGTGATTCCCCCCGGGACTCCGCTATTTCAAGATGTTCAGCGGCACCGGAACCCAGTGCGAAATTCAGGGCAATTTCCCGCTCACCAACCAATGCTGCGCGATAAAGCCCCAGGTTACAAACCCCGGTAGCGGGTGAAACACTATGGGACAGTGCCAGGGTTAAATAGCGATTTTCTTCTCCCGGCCAACTACGCAGTGCCGGGATATCATACAAGGACAACTCTCCGTGCTGATAATCCGGCTCAGGGGAATCGTTGGAAACAGCGTGACAAGCATTCGTCAGATTTATTGCAGCTTCCTGCCCGCCCGAAGCGATCATTGTTCTGATCTTTTGTATCAGACCCCTTTCATCAACTTCCAGCATCTTCAGCAACCGGGCACTGGAGCCGAACAGGTTAGCTGCAATCTGAACCGCTGTTCCTTTAACTGACTCAAACAAAAGGGCATCCCCGCCGGAAGCAGACAGATATTCCCGCCGACACACTGCTGCGATTTCAAGATCAGGGCTGACCTCAGTCGTTACTCTTTTGACTTCATTGTCTCTCAGCAGCTGTTGCAGAAATGCTCTCAATGCCATCTAATAATATCCATTGTCGTAAAGGTCACTCAGTCTACCAAAAAAAAAGCCCCTCAGCGAACTGAAGGGCTTTTTTTTAGAATTTTATGTTATTAATCAGAAGCCCGCCATGCGCGCAAGTTGCATTACCGAACCGGGTACGATACCGAGGTACAGAACGCCGATGACAGAAATCACGATCGATACCGCGGTGGCCGGGTAAATTTTCACCCAGGCGTAATCTTCCTGCGGCTCTTTAAAGTACATAAAGATCATGATCCGCAGGTAGTAATAGAGTGATACCGCAGAATTGAGTACGCCCAGCACCGCCAGCCAGATGTAACCGGAGTTAATGGCGCCGGCAAAGATGTAAAACTTTCCGGAAAAGCCGGCTGTTGGCGGGAGGCCCATCAGTGCAAAGAGGAAGATGCTGAACGCAATACCCAGCATCGGCTTTTTATATCCCAGGCCGGTCACACCGTCCAGGGTCAGGTTTTCTTCACCACTACGCCCGATGAGTACCAGAATCGCAAAGGCCCCCATGTTCATAAAGGTGTAAACAAGCATATAGAAGAGGATGCCGGCTGAGCCAATCTCGTTCCAGGCGACCAGGCCGACCATGGCGTAGCCGGCGTGGGCGATGGAGGAGTAAGCGAGCATACGCTTGAGATCTTTCTGGTTCAGGGCGATCAGGTTACCGACGGTCATGGTCAAGACTGCCAGGACCCAGAACACGGTTGTCAGATGATCCTGCATCCCTTCAAGACAAATAAAAGTCACGCGGATCAAAGCTGCAAAGGCAGCTGCTTTTGGACCCGCACTCATAAAAGCAGTGATTGGTGTTGGCGCACCCTGATACACATCGGGGGTCCACATGTGAAAAGGGGCTGCGGCAATCTTGAAGAAAAAGCCGGTCAGCATCAACAGACCGCCGGCAACAAACATCATATTGGTGGTTGTGTCCGGGTTGGCCTGAATATAAGCGGCGATATCATAAATCTTGGTGGTTCCACTGACTCCGTAAAGAAGGGCCATGCCGTAGAGTAAAAACCCGGTCGAGAAGGCGCCGAGGAAAAAGTACTTCAGACCTGCCTCGTTACACCGTACCTGATCACGGAAGAAGCCGGCCAGGATGTAAAGAGACACTGAAAGAACCTCAAGGCCAAGGAAGATGGTGATCAGGTCAGTGCCTGAAACCATCCACATAGCACCTGCCGTGGTGATCAGAATCAACGGGTAATATTCGCCGACCGGGAAATTTTCGCGCTTGAGGTATTCATCCGACATCAGGATAGCCAGCCCGGCAGCAATAATACAGATCATGCTGAAAAAGGCGGCAAAGTTGTCAAGTTGCACCGATCCGGCAAATCCAAACTGGGTATCATTCCATCCCATGATAGTGACGATACCGGCAACAATTAATGCGGCAACACTCAGCCAGGCAATGTGTGCAGTTTTACCCCGTGGAGAAAAGACCGCAACCAGAAGTAGTGCCATTGCTGCTACTGTCAGTATCAGTGACGGCATCACCGCATGCAAGTTCACATTCTGGATGGCTTCTTGAACCAGATTTTCCATCGAACAGCTCCTCGGAACCAGTGTTTATTCAATCAACAATTATTTAGTATCAACTACATTCGCAACCACAGGCTGCACGACTTCAACGATGGCAACCTGCTGGTTGTTTATCTGTGCAAGCAATTGTTCAAGAGCGGGATTCATCTTATCAAAGAACGTATTGGGATAAATTCCGATCCAGAAAACAAACAGTAGCAATGGTGCCATAATGACAATTTCACGCGCCGAAAGATCCTTGATATTCTCGTTAGCGGGATTGGTCACCTTACCAAACATGATCCGCTGGTAGACCCACAACATGTAAACAGCCGCGAGGATAACACCGGTTGTAGCAAAAACTGCGTACCAGCGAAGATTACTTTCAAACGCTCCCATCAGTGCCAGAAATTCACCAACAAAGCCGTTGGTTCCGGGCAAACCGATTGACGAGAAAGTAATGATCAGAAACATGGTTGCAAAAACCGGCATCTTGGTTGCCAAACCACCAAACTCGGAAATTTGCCGGGTATGGCGGCGCTCATAGAGAAAGCCGACGATAAGGAACAGTGCACCGGTTGAAATACCGTGGTTGATCATCTGTAGCATACCACCGGCCATCCCCTGCATATTCAGGGCAAACAGACCGAGCATAACGAAACCAAGGTGAGCAACAGACGAGTAGGCAACCAGTTTTTTTACATCATCCTGCATCATGGCCACTAATGAACCATAGATGATGCCGACAACCGAAAGAAAGGCCAGAAACGGAATGAAGGTATGCAGGGCCTCGGGAAACAATGGCATGGCGAAACGTACATAACCGTAGGTACCCATCTTCAAAAGCACCGCGGCCAGAATAACAGAACCGGCGGTCGGCGCCTCAGTGTGAGCATCAGGCAACCAGGTATGTAACGGAAACATAGGGACTTTGATCGCAAAGCTGAAACCAAAGGCCAGGAACAACCAGAACTGGGCGCCATATGGAATATTCAGTTGATAGAACTCCTGAACCCCAAAACCACTAACCGGTGAACCCGACTGTATTGCGTAGTAGTAGACAAAGATGATACCGACCAGCATCAGCAACGAACCGACAGCGGTATAGATGAAGAACTTGACGGCCGCGTAGATCCGGTTGGAACCGCCCCAGATCCCGATCAGAAAATACATCGGAATCAGCATCAACTCCCAGAAAATGTAGAAAAGGAAAAGATCAAGGGAGATAAAGGCGCCCAGCATCCCGGTCTGCAGCAACAGCAGCATCGCCATAAAACCCTTGGTGTTTTTCTTGACTGCATTCCAGGTAGACAGAATAGCAATCGGCATAATGAAGGTTGTCAACATCACCAGCCACAAGCTGATGCCGTCAACACCAACGTTGTAATTCATCTGGAAAAAGTCACCAACATGGATCCACTCATAGAATTCACGATAGTGCATCCCGCCCGATGTCTTGAACACATTGTCAAAAGCCAGAGGAAGGCTGATCACGAATGTAATCAAAGATACAGCCAAGGCAAAGCTCTTGAGCATTGCGTCATTGTCCCGTGGAATAAACAGGAGGGCAATCATACCCACCAACGGGAAGAAAGTCATAATACTGAGAAGGTTGTCAGCCATGTGGAAACGCTCCTTGTAGCTTTATCGTATTCGCGGGCAGAATAAACAGTTAACCAAAGACATAAAAGCCGACGATCACGACTACGCCGACCACCATGGCCACTGCGTAGTTGTACATATATCCCGTCTGGGTGTAACGCAAACCGGCTCCAACTCCTTTAACAACCCAGGCACAACCGTTGACGATACCGTCCACCAGACGGACATCAAAGATTTTCCACAAGAAGGTCCCGAAACGCTTGCAGGGGTTAACAAAAAGGAAATCGTACAGTTCGTCGATGTACCACTTGTTGAAAACAAAGCGATAGACACCTGCGAACTTCGCAGTAAATTGAGCTGGCAGCCCGGGGTTCTTCATGTACATCAACCAGGCCATGTAGATGCCGAACAGGGCGATACTGACCGACAGGGCGATGAGGGTATATTCCAGGGCATGGGAACCGTGAGCATTCAGATGGTACAGTTCCTGGGCATGGCCAAAAACCGGTGCCAGGAAATTACCGAAGTGGTTACCACCACCAAGAATCTTGGGCACCCCAACATAACCACCGACAACCGCGAGGAAAGCAAGAACGATCAGCGGTACAGTAATGGTCCAGGGGGACTCAGGGATATGATCCTTGGCACGGGCATCTGTGCGCTGGGCACCAAAGAAAGTCATAAACACCAGGCGGAACATGTAGAATGCCGTCATCCCGGCAACACTGACGGCGATAATCCAGAAGATCGGGTGACCAGCGGTTGAGCCGAAGGACCACCAGAGGATTTCATCCTTGGAGAAGAACCCGGAGAAAAAGGGTACTCCGGCAATAGCAATGGTAGACAGCAGGAAAGTCCAGAAGGTAATCGGCATTTTCGAGCGCAAACCACCCATGTTGCGCATATCCTGTGGATCATCATGGAGATGGGCGTGATGGTAAGCATGGTGCATCCCATGGATAACCGAACCGGAACCAAGGAACAGACAGGCTTTGAAGAAGGCATGGGTCATCAAGTGGAAAATACCGGCCGAGAAGGCACCGACACCCATGGCCAGAAACATGTATCCCAGCTGGGACACGGTAGAATAAGCGAGTACCCGTTTGATATCATTCTGGGCAAAACCGATGGAGGCGGCGAGAAATGCCGTCGCTGCTCCGATAATGGCGATCGTCATCATGGTTGATGGAGCCATGGCAAACAGGATGTTCATCCGGCCGATCATATAGACGCCAGCGGTAACCATGGTTGCTGCATGGATCAGAGCGGAAACCGGGGTTGGGCCTTCCATGGCGTCGGGAAGCCAGGTAAAGAGCGGAATCTGCGCGGATTTACCGGTAGCACCGAGAAAGAACGCCAGGGTGATAATTGTAACCAGGGCACCGCCCGCTTCAAGCAGATGAGCATTAGCGGCAATTTCAACAAAGTTGATCGTCCAGACACCCTGGCCGGCAAGCGCCCAGAACAGAATAAAGAGTCCACACAGAAAACCAAAGTCGCCAATACGGTTAACAACGAAGGCTTTTTTCGCTGCGTCACTGGCGCTCTTCTTCTCGTAGTAGTAACCGATCAGCAGATAAGAGCAGAGACCAACACCTTCCCAGCCGATAAACATGACCAGGGCATTGCCGCCCAGTACCAGCATCAACATGGCGAAGGCGAAGAGGTTCAGGTAACTGAAGAATCTGTAGTAGCCAGTCTCTCCGTGCATATAGCCGATGGAGTACAGATGGATCAGGGTACCAACCCCGGTAACCACCAGAATCATTACAGCGGAAAGGGGGTCAAGCAACAACTCCCAGTTGATCTGGAGGTTACCAACCGTCATCCAGGAAGCGAGAACGATTTCATGAACTTTTTCGGTATCCCCGATCAGTCTGAAGAAATTCTGTACCGCTACCAGGAATGAAAGGAATATCATCAGGGTACCGATACCGCCAATGACCGCTTCATTCTTGATCTTCTTGCCGAACAGGCCATTAATTATCGCCCCAAGAAGCGGGAAGAATGGGATGAGCCACAGATTACCGTACATCAAACTCTCCTATTAGCTGAAACACCCGTAAATGTGGTAGATATCACCACTTGAGCATATTAAAATCGTCGACGTCGAGAGTCTCTTTATTGCGGTAAAACGCAATAAGCAACGCCAGACCTACAGCCGCTTCAGCAGCAGCAACCGTCATGACAAAGAATACGAAGATCTGACCATCCAAGTTGCCGACATGTCGTGACAGGGCGATAAAGGTCAGATTTACCGCGTTGAGCATGACCTCAATACACATAAAAACAACAATGGCATTTTTACGTGTGAGGACTCCGAGGGTACCTATCGCGAACAGAATTGCGCTCAACATTAGGTAGTGAGTGACAGTAATCATGGTTTATCTCCCAGGTCGTTCTCTGTTAGACTTTTTGTTTGGCAATTATTAACGCGCCGACAATGGCGATCAGCAACAATACCCCTGCAATTTCAAAGGGCAGGACAAAATCAAGAAACAAGGTCCGTCCGATCAGCTCAGTATGACCAACCTCAGCAATCATGGCACTGGTTATCGGACCGCCGGTTCCCGTCGCATCACCGGTACGCACCAGTTGGGTGGCTACAAACATGAGCAGTACGGAGACCAGCCCGCCCGCTGCGAGACCATGGGTATAACGCCCTTTGATGGTTTGTCCGAAATTGAGCAGCATGATCACGAAGATGATCAACACCATAATGGCGCCGGCATAAACGATAATCTGAATGGCTGCCATAAAGGGAGATTCGAGCATAATGTAGAAAACTGCCAGACAGATAAAGGTCGTTACCAGATTCAGAGCGCTGTTAATCGGATTACGGCATTTGACAACAAAAAACGCCGATACAATCGCGACCCCTGCAACAAGATAAAAGAATAGGATTTCCATTGGGTACGCAGCTCCTTGTTACGACTTGAGAAGACGTGCTTTGTCAAACATAAAATCGCCACGTTTGAAGTTGGCCAGTTCGTAAGCGCTCGTCATTTCGATAGCTTCAACCGGACAAGCCTCTACGCAGTAGCCACAGAAAATACACCGCAGCAGGTCGATTTCGTAGACTCTTGGGTATTTTTCGCCCTTTTCGTTCTCTGCCGATTCCACCGTGATGCATTTAGCCGGGCAGACGGTTGGACACAGATAACAGGCGACACATTTTTCACGGTCCTGAGCAGGCACCAGACGATGCAATCCACGAAAGCGCGGGGCAATCTCCAATCTTTGCTTGGGATATTCCACCGTCGTGGTATGCCCGGGAAGCAAATGCTTCAGCGTGATACTCAGGCCTTTGGCAAACTCTTTAAACATATCTATCCTCTACGCAACTTGTGGTTATTGCCAGAGCAGTACTGCAATACCGGTAATCACGATATTTGCAAGCGCCAGGGGGAGCATAACTTTCCAACCCAAATGCATCAGTTGATCATAACGCAGACGTGGGAAGGTCGCCCGAATCCAGATAAAGAAGAACATGAAGGCGAAAACCTTGATCAGGAAGTTCATCCAGCCATAGAAGGGTCCGCTCCAGCCACCGAGGAACAGAGTCGCGGTGATGGCTGACACAGTAATCATGTTGGCATACTCGGCCATGAAAAACAGAGCGTACTTCATCGATGAGTATTCGGTACAGAATCCGGAGACAAGCTCGGTCTCGGCTTCGGGAAGGTCAAACGGAGTCCGGTTGATCTCTGCCATTGAGGCAACAAGGAATAACCCGAAAGCCAGTGGCTGGCTGAAAATATACCAGTTGGGGATATACTTCAGAGCCTCTATGCCCCAGAGCGGCCCCTGCTGCGCCAGCACAATACCGCGCAGGCTCAAGGTTTCCGACAGCATGAAGACGGCGACGATGGATAGTCCGGCCGCCAGTTCGTAGGAAATCATCTGCGCTGTCGAACGGATACCTCCAAGTAAAGCGTATTTACTGTTCGAAGCCAGACCTGCCAGAACAATTCCATAGACCCCCAGACCTGCCATCGCCAGGATAAACAGCACGCCAAAGTTCAGATCAGCAATCTGCATCGGCACAACATACTGAATACCATCGTAGGTAAAGTGAAAATCACTGCCGAAGGGAACAACTGCAATTGCGACAAAAGACGGGGCCAGAAGCATCATCGGTGCCAGAGCAAAGGCAAAAGGATGGGCCTGGGAAGGGATCATATCCTCTTTAAAAAAGAGTTTCAGCCCGTCAGCAATCGGCTGCAGCAAACCTTTTGGCCCGGTCATCGTCGGCCCCATGCGGGTCTGCATACGACCAATGATTTTGCGCTCGGCGTAGGTCGCATAGGCAACAATCAAAATCATGACCACAAAGGCCACCGCGATTTTCAGCAGCATCGCAACGGTAAACAGAATCGGTGTGTTCGAGAGTGTCAGAACTTCTGGCGTCATGACCATCCTCTTCCTTCATCAGCTATGGCATTTCTGCCGATTTTAAGTCGATAGAAGCTATCAACAGTACAGTGTTGTGTTTCCTGTTCAGAGCTTTGACGGCTCAACCGCAATAACTGACTGACCAGTGTAGATCTTATTCAAGCCCAGACCAGCAAAGTGGTAGGGAACAAAGACCACGCCCTTTGGCAGGCGATTATCAACCTTGGCCTTGGACTGAATAATCCCGCCGGCAGCTTTGAGTTGAAGCATGTCTCCTGTTTTTACATTGAATGCTGCTGCGTCGTCACGGCCAAGCTCAATGTAAGGTTCCGGACAAACGGACATGGGTCCCTTTGAGCGTGTCGAAATCGAGCCGCTGTGATACAGCGCGCTACCAACAAGCAACTGGTACTCGGCCTGCAGGGGTTGACTGCCGGCGACCGGGATAAGAACCTTTTTTACCGGGACGAGGGTCTCACCACCCCAGACCTGCCCCTGGGCACCGATCTGCTCGTAGTGGATGCCGCTGTAACCGGCAACCTCACCGGTCAACTCCGCAAAAGCTGCTGCCGGCGTTGCCGGGGCAGTTTTTTGCAACTTGCCGAGCAGCAGGTTAAATGCTGCAAAGTCGGTTTTTGCTTCGCCGGGAGCCTTGATGCCGGCCCTGAGACGTTGAATACGCCGCTCGGCATTAGTAAAGGTTCCGTCTTTTTCGGCAAAGGATGCAGCCGGCAGAACGACGTCAGCATATTGGGCCGAATCGCTCAGGAACAGATCCTGAACCACCAAGAACGATTTTTCCAGGGCCTTTTCGACCAGGCCTCGATCAGGGTAGGTGACAACGGGATCTTCACCAACCAGATAAAGCACCGGCAGGTTGCCTTGTGCTGCGCTATTAAGCATCTGCTGCGCTCCCAGTCCCGCAGGGCCCGGTATAATCTGCAGATCTACAGCACCCTGGCTGTTAGCTTTTTCACCACACAGATATAACCCGGAACCTTCGCGGCCAGCTATTCCTGTCAGCAGGGCGAGGTTTGAAGCAGCAATGGCAATTTCTTTGCTGTTAGCGGTATACGGCAAGCCGTAAGCAACCACGATGGCGGCATTCTGAGCGCCGGCCAGTTCGCGCGCCGTTTTTTTGATGGCTTCAGCGTCACCGCCGACCATCCCGGCTACAGCTTCAGGAGTGTATTCTTCAAGCGCCTTGGTCAGCTCGGCCAGCCCTTGCAAATCATCTGTTTTTGCCAGACCCTCTGCAATGATGACCTGGCACAAGGCATTGATCATATTGATTTCACAGCCCGGCTTATGCATCAGAGTGCGGGCGTTGGGAAGCTTGCTCAACTTGCCGCGCTTGTCAGCAATCACGGCCAACTGCGCTTCGTTCAGGCGAATAGCCTGATTAATCACCATCCCGAACACCGGATGAGTCTCGTAAAAGTCCGAGCGGATCGCCAGAATGGCATTACACTTTTCAACCTGCGGGAAGGTGCCGGTTGAAGCGCTGATGCCCATGGTCCCACTCAAGCCTTCTGTGAGTCCTTTGTAACACTCGCCTCCGGAGTGGTCGAGATTATGGGTGCCGATCGTTGAACTGACACGTTTGAGCAACAGAAGTTCTTCATTGGTCAGGCGTGCACCGCTGATGATACCGAGATCCTTGCCGGCCGCTTTGAACTTTTCAGCGATGGTAGCAAGAGCTTCGTCCCAGCTCGTCTCCTTCAGTTCGCCGCCCTTGCGAATAAGGGGCTTGGTCAGGCGCTTGGCGTCGTTGACGTAGGAATAACCGAAGCGCCCACGAACACACAGATTGCCATGGTTGACACCGGTATCTTCGTTGAAGCGGATGGTCTGGACCTGATTGTCCTTGACACCAAGGGTCACGGTACAACCGTTGCCGCAGTAGCCACAGACAGAGTCGACTTCTTTAAGTTGCCAGGGGCGCGCCTTGAATTTGAAGGGTCGAGGCAGAATCGCGCCGACGGGACACATGGACACACACTGTCCACAGAACTCACAATTCAACCCACGGTCAAAAGCGGTAGCAATTTTGGTTTCGAAGCCGCGGTTGATAAAAGAATAAGAACCATAGCCAACCACTTCATCACAGACCCGAACACATTTTCCGCACAATACACAGCGGTTCATGTTGCGCTCAATCAGGGGATTGACTTCGTCGGTAGGCAGGTCAAACTTTTCCCCCTGAAAGCGATTGGTAACGACTTCATATTCGTAGGTCAGATCCTGCAGGTCGCATTCTCCGCCCTTATCACAGACCGGGCAATCAACCACATGATTGACCAGGAGAAACTCAAGAACAGTTTTGCGTACCTTGCGGATTTCATCCGACAGGGTCGTGACGACCATCCCTTCGGTAACCGGCGTCGTACAAGAGGGGATCAAGCGCCCCTTCATCTGCTCGACTTCCACCAGACAGATACGGCAGGCACCATAAGGAAGAAGTTTTTTGGCATAACAGAGCACTGGAATATAGATACCGTTCTCTTTGGCCGCCTCGTAGATTGTCGACGTTTTGGCGGTTGTGATCTGTTTTCCGTCAATCGTTAGATTAACCATCTTGACCTCTTATATTTCAAGCTGTGAACGCGATCAATCAATCGCCATGAAACGGCAAGCGTCGTAACAGGAAGTACACCGGGTACATTTATCCAGGTCGATATAGGCTACTTTTCCCTTTTCCCACTCAATCGCATCCACCGGACAGACACGTGGGCAGATACCACACTTCTTGCATTTCTCTTCAATCACGCGGAAGTGCAGAAGCTCCTTACAGCTGTGGGAGGGACACTCTTTTTCCCTGATATGGGTCTCGTACTCGTCCCGGAAATAACGGATAGTCGATAAAACCGGATTCGGGGCGGTCTGACCCAGACCACAGAGCGAACTCTTCTTGATATCGTAGGCCATGTCCTGGAGCATTTCGATATCGCCCTCCTGGCCTTTGCCCTGGGTAATCCGCTCAAGAATCTCGAGCATGATCTTCAGGCCAATCCGACAGGGAATACATTTGCCGCACGACTCAACCCGGGTAAAATTGAGGAAAAACCGCGCGATATCAACCATGCAGGTGGTCTCGTCCATCACCACCAGACCACCGGAGCCCATCATCGCGCCGGCTTTGATCAGGGAATCGTAATCAACCTCGGCATCCAGTGCTTCCGCCGGCAGACAACCGCCGGAAGGGCCACCAGCCTGTACCGCCTTGAATTTGCGATTATTGAGAATGCCGCCACAGACATCGTAGATAACTTCTTTCATGGTGGTTCCGGCCGGAACCTCGACCAGACCGGTGTGCTTGACCTTGCCGGTCAGAGCAAAAATCTTGGTTCCCTTGGTTCCTTCAGTACCGATGGAGGAAAACCAGTCTGCGCCGTTATAAAAGATGTAAGCGACGTTAGCAAAGGTTTCAACGTTATTGATGTTGGTCGGGTAGCCCCACAAACCACGAACCGCCGGAAATGGTGGACGCGGCCGGGACATGCCTCGCTGCCCCTCGATGGAAGCCATCAGAGCAGTTTCTTCACCACAGACGAAAGCACCGGCCCCCGCCTTGATGCGCATATCGAGATCAAAACCCAGCCCAAGGCAGTTCTTGCCGAGGAATCCCTTTTTGTAACAGGTATCAATGGCAAGTTGCAGGCGCTTGATCGCCAGCGGATACTCTGCACGCACATAGACATAGGCGAATTTGCAACCGATGGCATAGGCACCGATCATCAAACCCTCAATCAGGCCATAGGGGTCTCCCTCCAGCACCGAGCGGTCCATAAAAGCCCCGGGATCGCCCTCATCCGCATTACAGATCAGGTACTTGGTATCACCCGGGGATCCTTTAGCAAAAGACCATTTCAAGCCGGTGGGAAAACCACCACCGCCACGTCCACGCAATCCGGACTTCTTAACCTCATTTATGACCTCGTCCTGACTCATGGTGACGGCTTTTTTGATTCCTTCAAAACCACGATGAGCGAGAAAATCATCCAGGCTTTCAGCGTCGATGGTGCCGCAACGGGAGAAAATAATCCGTTGCTGCTTTTCAAGAAACTTGTGGTAATAAGGGCCTGCCACCTTTTTTTCAACCGGGTTGCCAGCCAGAACATGCTCGTCAACGATCTGGGGAACCAGGTCAGCCGTTACAAAATCGTAGGTAACCGGCTCTTCTCCCGGCCTGCAGATGTCAACCAGAACATCGTTGGCACAGAGGCCGCGACAGCCGGTAGAACTGACATCACAGGCACTGCCGATCTTGGCAGCAACACCCTTTTTCTCGAACTCCGCCTCAAAGGCTGCGACAACAGCTGCAGCACCGGAGGCAAGCCCACCAGTTCCCGTACAAATAAGGACCTTCAGATTTTCAGCAGTTTCGGACATAGAATCTTTCCTCGATACCAAAAGCGGTGTCTTCCTTGAATCAGTCCATTGCCTTATATTTTTCAATAACTTCGGCAGTTTTCTGGACAGTAATGCTTCCGTAGGTTGCATCATTGACCATGATGACTGGGGCCATCCCACAGGCTCCGATACAGGCGACATACTCCGCTGTAAATTTCAGATCCTCAGTGGTTTCCGCGTGACCGATTCCCAGCCGTTCAACGATAGCGTCACCGATGCGACCGGCACCCTTGACGTGGCAGGCAGTTCCCATGCAGACGCGGATAATGTATTTACCCCGCGGCTTGAGATGAAACTGAGCATAAAAGGTCAGTACTCCGTAGATCTGACTGGCATAGACATTGAGGCGTTCAGCAGCCAGATGGACCGTTACCTCGGGGATGTAACCATAGGCTTCCTGTATCCCCTGTAGCACCGGCATCAGATTGCCATGCATATCGATATACTTGTCGATCACCTCATTTGCTGCGGTCAGATCAATTTCTTCCAGTTCTTCGACCTGTTCCTCAGCTTGCTGCACGATTTCTGTCATAGCGTCCTCATAGTACAAGCGGGTAGATTAACGGTCGATTTCGCCAAGAACGATGTCAAGGGTTCCGATAACGGCGATAACATCAGCCAGCAACCGCCCCTCAACCATTTGTGGCAATCCCTGAAGATTGATAAAGGACGGTGGCCGCACTTTCATGCGATAGGGATGGGTACTGCCATCCGACACCAGGTAGTATCCAAGCTCACCCTTGGGGGCTTCGATCCCCTGGTAAACCTCTCCGGCTTCCGGCTTAAAACCTTCAGTGATGATTTTGAAGTGGTGGATCAGTCCTTCAATGGTATTTACAACATCCTGCTTTGGCGGCAGGACTACTTTCGGACAATCTGCCAGGATTGGACCCGGCTTCAACTTGTCAAGGGCCTGAAGAATAATCAGGCTTGCCTGGCGCATCTCGTCAAGGCGCAGCTTGTAACGGGCGAAGGTATCACCTTCGTGTCTTACAGGGACCTCAAATTTATAGTCCTCATAACCGCTGTAGGGATTATCACGACGCAGATCCCAGTCAACGCCGGAAGCACGCAGCCCTGGGCCGGTAATCCCGATATCGATAGCGGCCTCGGCTGAGATTGTACCGACACCGATTGTTCGCTTCTGCCAGATCCGGTTACCCGTGAGCAAGCCTTCGTACTCGTCAATATGAGCGGGCATCCCTTCTGCATATTCACGCATTTCCTGCTCAACACCAGCGGGGAGATCGGCGGAAAGACCACCAACACGGAAGTAGTTTGACGTCATCCGGGCACCGGAGATTTTTTCGTACAGATCGGTAATCACTTCCCGCTCACGAAAGCAGTAGAGAAATACCGTCATCGCACCAATATCCAGGGCGTGGGTTGCCAGCCAGACCAGGTGACTTTTAAGCCGTGTCAACTCAGCCAGCAAGACCCGGACAACCTTGGCACGCTCAGGAATCTGGTCCGTGATACCAAGTAACTTCTCGACCGCCAGAACGTAGCCCAGATTATTGCTCATCGGAGCCAGATAATCGAGGCGGTCGGTCAACGGAATAACCTGATGGTAGGTGCGGTGTTCGGAGAGTTTCTCAATGCCGCGATGCAGATAGCCGATGTGTGGAGTCGCCTTACGGACAATTTCACCATCAAGTTCAAGAATCAACTGCAACACCCCGTGAGTTGACGGGTGCTGAGGTCCCATATTGATGGTCATTACTTCGTTGCTTTTCACTGCCATTGTATGCCTCACCCAGTTGTGGTTATGCCTGCCACCTGCAGATTAAGAAAGCCGTCCCTGATAGGGCTCTCGATCCGGACCCTGAACAGGATAGTCCTTACGCAGCGGATGACCGACCCAGTCTGCAGGCATCAGAATCCGGCGCGGATCGGGGTGACCAACAAAAGTGATCCCCATCAGATCCCAGCATTCCCGCTCCATCCAGTTGGCTGTGCCCCAGACAGCGCTCACTGTGGCAATCTGTGCGTTCTGCTCTTCAACCGGTGCCTTGAGGCGAATCCGCTCCTTGGTGGTGATGTTATAGAGGTTGTAAACGACCATATAACGAGGGGCCTGACCAAGATAGTCAACGCTGCACAGATCACAAAGAAGGTTGTACCCGCCGATATCACGCATAAAGGTACAGATATCGACAATTTTTTCTTTATTGACGGTCACCGTGGTTTCTCCACGAAACTCGACTACGTCAATAATTTCGGAAGAGAATTTCGCCTTGAGTTTTTCTACAATTGCTAGATCGCTCATCGATTTATTCCTGTCATGAACAGTCGGCCATCAAGCCTAACTGCGAATTACGTCACCAATGCCGATAGCCGCTCCGAAGGTATTACGCTCCGCGCGGATTTTTTCCTGCAGCTTCATCAACCCATAGAGCAACCCCTCGGGACGGGGCGGACAACCGGGGATATAAACATCAACAGGGATGTGTTCATCGACTCCCTGGACGGTACTGTAAGTATCAAAAATACCGCCGGAAGATGCACAAGCACCCATGGCAATAACGTAGCGCGGTTCCGGCATCTGCTCATAAACGGTCAAGATAACCGGGAGCATTTTTTTGGTAACGGTCCCCGCGACAATTAACACATCGGCCTGACGTGGCGAAGCACGAAACAGGATACCCATGCGGTCAAGGTCAAAACGCGCGGCACCGGTGGCCATCATCTCAATGGCACAGCAGGCAAGACCGAAGGTCATGGGCCACATGGAACTTGCACGAGACCAGTTAACCAGCTTGTCAAGGCTTGTTGTGATGAAGCCGCTACCTAATGTTGTGGGCTGCCCTACTCCCATTCCAGAGCTCCTTTTTTCCAGTCATAGATAAAGCCGATAACCAGCACGAAAACAAAAATTCCCATTGTGATAGCGCCATACCAGCCCAGCTGCTTGAACACAATGGCCCAAGGGTAGAGAAAGGCGACCTCGACGTCAAAAACGATGAACGCTACGGCTACCAGATAAAACTTGACGGAAAAGCGCTCATTGGCGTTGCCGATAGGCGGTACACCACACTCGTACGGAGACATTTTCAGTTCGCTGTAGCGCTTAACGCCAATGAGTCGCGAAAAGACAACCGAACCGATTGCAAAAGCGAAAGCGATGCCGATGACAACAATTATCGGCAGGTAAAGGTCCAACATAGGAAACGCTCCTTCCTCAGAAGACATTGAAGACGTGTCGTGGTTTTCGTCAAAACACGTTTTAACGCCACAGTGTGACGAAAATTAAGACAGTTGATGCAACTCTGTCAAGCAAAAAATACAGTATACTGTATGCAATTGGTCTGACCTGTGTCGCTTTTTTTATATTGAAATTACAATAGTTTTTGCTTTTAGACAAAATCCATGCTGTTTTTGTATATTGCTTTCACAAGGCTTCGTGATGGAATCCGCAGAGGCACAAATCGACCCCCGCTCATATTCCTTTGATACCTCAGGGATTTTTGAATCCCCACCAAAATAATCGTGTTTTCTCTTGTGTCTATTGATCAGTTCAGTCTGCGATCTGCAGTTCAATATTGCGCCAGCTTCCGCAGCTGTTCGGCATCAAACAAATATTCTGTGCAGCAGTATTCACAACGTACGCTGGTTGTTGATTGCTGCTGTGCCAGGCTCGATAATTCCTCTGGGCCGAGGCCTATAAGTATCTCCTCTATCTGATCGCGGCTGCAGGGGCAGGAAAAACGCAGAGACATGCTTTCACAGGCGGCGAAGCTTTCACTGGCGAAGACCCGCGCAAGAATCTCCGATGCGGCAATTTTTTCGCGCAGCATACTGCTGATCGGCGGCAAAAGTTCAATGCGCTCAACCAATGAATCAATTTTTTCCGGTAATTCCGGTGGCAGGGTTTGGATCAGAAATCCGCCGGCGGCGACAACGCTACCGTCACTGTTGAACTCGACGCCCAGACCCAGACAGGACGGAACCTGCTCTGAACTGCTCAGGTACCAGGCCAGATCCTCTCCGATCTCACTGGTCTGTAATTGCACCGTGCTCTGATAAGGCTTTTTCAGCCCGAGATCCTTCGTGACCGTAAGAAAACCGGCCTTGCCAATGGCTCCAGCCACATCAAATTTGTTGTCGCGAGGGGGTAAACCGGGGTGCGGATTACGGATGGTGCCACGTAAACGCCCCTGTGCATCGGCTTCAACCGCCATTCTTCCGATCGGGCCATTGCCCTCAACGGTCAGGGACAAGCGCTGACTGCCCTTCAGTAGCCCTGCCATCAGGGCACTACCGGTTAACAGGCGCCCCAGCGCTACTGTTGCGGTCAGATCGGTCTGCTGTTTGATACAGATGTCGGTAACGGTTTGCGTGGTAATAGCTACTAATCCACGAAAGCACCTATCCGCACTGACAACGCGCAAAAGAGAGTCCTCCGCTGGAGCTCCCTGTTTATCATTCTTCATCCTTCACGCCTTTTGCTTTCGTTAAGTCGGTATCAATTTTCCGCATCAGCGCATTGACACGGCCTGCCGCAACCGCCATACAAACCCCCTGTACTGCGGCAATTTCTTCAGGAACAATTCCCGCATCCTCGGCAACGCCGAGGTAATGCCGTACTCACGGGTCACACGCGCTGATCATGGCCGCAGCCAGACCGACCAGGACCGTCGTTTTTTGGTCAAGCACAGATTCATCCCTGACCGCATCATAGAATTTTACGTAGGCAGCGCGGTTTTTATCGCTGAGCACTATTTCCTCACTGTCTATGAGCGCAATCGGTAGCCTTTGCCGATCAGCCAGGCGGCCCAGACAAAGAGAGTAGCCGCTATTGTCGCGCTGACACCGAAAGCAACAGCAAAACTGGTATCGCCGACACCAATGATCGCATGGCGAAAACCGTCGATCAGATAAAACAGAGGGTTTAAATAAGAGAGAGAGGACCAGGGGTCCGGTAGGATGGAAATGGGATAAAAAACGCCCCCCAGATAGATCAAGGGCAGAATCATGAAATTGGTATAGACCGACAGCGTATCAAAATTATGAGCATAGATCGCAGCAATCAAGCCAAACTGGGCGAACAGAAAACTGGCGATCATCGCCATCAGGGCTGCCAGCAAAGGGTATTCCCAGGGCAGGGTGGCAAACAAAAAGGAAATCACCAGCACCACCGACCCGACCAGCAAGCCACGCAGCATGGCAGCCAGGGTGTAGGCCATGATGAATTGCGGTGGGGTGACCGGTGTTACCAGCAGATCGACGATCCCGCCGAGATAGCGTGACATAAACAGGGACGAAGAGGTGTTGGCAAAGGAGTTGTTAATGACCCCCATGATGATCAGGCCCGGAATAACAAATTGCGCATAGCTGAACCCCTCCAACACACTTAAACGGTTACCAAGAGTGGCGCCAAAGACAAACAGGTACAAGGAGGCGGTAACAATCGGTGCCAGCAAGGTCTGCGTTGAAACCCGCCTGAAGCGCAGAATTTCTTTACGCAGCAGGGTGAAGAAGGGCAGCCAGGAATAAAAGCGATTATCAGGCTGCGGGTCCATTGTTTCCTCCTCCCATACCGGTTAATTGAATAAAAACTTCTTCCAGACCGCTCTGGTCAGTCTCCAGGTCCCTGATCTTCAATCCTGATTGACAAATTTGAGCAAGCAGCAACCCGGCACTTTCCCCGGCAGGCAGGTTCAACTGCAGGATGCTTCCGCCGTTTTCCAATGATGGCGCAAAATGTTCTAATTCTGCCGGGATTGATGTCAATGATTGTTCCAGCCACAGTTTCAGTCGGCGGTTGGACAGCTTGCGCACCAGTTCATGGGTTGGTTCAAGGGCGATCATTTCACCGTGGTGCATGATGCCGATGCGATCGCACATCTGCTCGGCTTCTTCGAGATAATGGGTCGTCAGTAGAATGGTCGTACCCTGCTTGTTGATTTCCCTGACAAAGTCCCACAAACCATGACGCAGCTCAACATCGACTCCGGCGGTCGGCTCATCGAGTATCAGCAAACGCGGTCGGTGAATCAGTGCTTTGGCAATCATAAAGCGTCGCTTCATACCGCCGGAAAGTTTGATCATGATCTTGCCCAGATGGGGGCGAAGCCCGAGGCGATCAATCAGCAGGTTACGCCAGGCGGGATCATCCTTGACGCCGTAGTAGCCTGAGTGGATCTCCAGCGCCTGATCAATAGTGAAGAAATTATCTACCACCACCTCCTGGTGAACAACTCCAAGTAAACGACGGGTGTGGCGATAGTCTTTCTGGTTGTCATAGCCAAAAGCCTGAACCTGACCCCGACCGATCCTGACGACACCGGCAATCATATTAATGGTGGTACTTTTGCCGGCCCCATTGGGGCCCAGCAAGCCGAAAATTTCTCCCTCAGGGATAGCAAAGCTCAAACCTTTGACGGCGGGCGCTCCTGCAAACTCTTTATACAGATCTGTAATCTCAAGTGCATTCATGCTGCGCATCATAGCGATGGTCGTCACCTTATGCAACAGCATTGGGTGATCGCTCTGTAATTGCCGGCACAAACAAAAAAAAGGCGGTTCACCGAAGCGAGCCACCTTAGCTTTTTCATTGCATTTTATAAAAGATCGTACGTTATTTTCTTATTTCGAATGTACCGTCAGCTTTATATGCAACAGGACAAGGCGAAGTAGCACCGCTTTTTGTTCTTATCGTTGCCATCTTCGATCTCATCCCATCAGATCCCCAAAAAGCCCGTCCGGAACGGTCACCGCTGACACCCACGCATGCAACCTTTTTTTGTCGGCAGCTAGCGTTTTTTCTGAGTTGTCACTTGTCGCGATTAACCGCAGGATTCAGGTTTCTGATTCATCGGATTATCGGAATCAGAGGCATGGGTGTGGAGAAATAAAAAGATGTGCTTGATCGTACGCTGACTCAAACCAGCTCCATCACAGGGCAGATCGCTATCGGTAGTCAGCATTTTTTCCCATTCAGCACGGGTTTTCGAGCCGGGGACAGGAATTGTTTCATTACATTTTTGTGCTTGTCCGGTAAACCAGGCCCACTGGCCACGATCCTTGTTGGCGTTTTCCCAACCACTGATGTCAAAAGAAAAGGCCATGCCGGGAGCTATGAGTGTAAGACAGGCGATCAGAACAACAATTTTCTTCATTTTACTACTCCTTCTATAGTTGACGGAATGTTCGTTCATCCGTGCTAATCAATACCACCATTGACTGATAATAATCACCAACCTAACTCCGGCTAAACCAGCTGGAGCGACCGCAAACCTGCTTGCAAGCATTCAGTTTATGATATGTCTGGACAGTAAGATACTTGGTTCTTTGTGTCAATGAAAAAGGCCGGGAACGGTAGCGTAACGATGACCGGGTTAATGTGAGTAGCCGTTATCTAATCAATCCGGCGGCATGAAGACACCAGACCCTTCTGAACTCTGCTGTCTCTTTACTATCGGCTTTTTAAGCAGCAGGGCGGGCGCAGCCGGTCTAGCATTTTCATTTTAATCTAAATAGGGATCGAGTTAGCAGTACGAGCAAAAAAAAATGCCCGGTTGAAAACAACCGGGCAACGTTTTTCTACATAACATCAAGACAAATCAGTACATCAGAAAGTCCAGCCAAAACCGACGTAACCATAATAGGCCGTTCCATCTTCGTCACCGTATACGTAGGTTTCCTTCATGTCGAAAATGTCATAGGTGAAGGAGGCCCGGGTGAAAAAGGTCTCGGTAAAATCATACAAGCCACCGACGGTAAACTGATACTGCTCATAGGACAGGTCTGAGTAGCTGTCGATATTCTCATTCTGTTCCCAGGTATCATAGTTGACTGGTGAGAATGCACCAGTGGCAGCAGCTGTCGCTTCATTAAGCGGGGTTCCAAAATCGGCACCACCTTTGGGAAAGAGCGTTGCCCTTTCAGTAAAGGAGCCCCAATCCCACTCGTCTTCAGCCTTATTATATGTCACCCCGGCGTTGAGCCGCAGTTTTGTGGTAGCCTGATAATCCATGTTCAGGGCGAGGGTGTGGACATCGGATTCATATTCAGCGGTGTTACAAAGCGAGCCAAACTGGCTCGACGCGACGTCGTTCGCTCAGCCATGGTACCAGCCGACACACATCTGGTTTTCGGTCTTCTGTTTGTTGAAGGTGTAGGCCATGGTCAGGTTCATTTTGCCGGTAGGAGCATACCAGATCGATAAGCCTGGCACATAGGTGCTTTGCTCATACTTGACCCGATCATTTTCTTCCATCCGGGCACGAGCAAATACCGTAGCTGCCAGATTGCTCTTCGGTGACCAGGTGCTGCTGAACTTCAGCTCATGGACATCTTCTGCCTGATTGGTCGATTCCAGTTGACGATTAGGATAAACATCGGTCCAGTACCATACTCGATCTGTGCCTGCCGCCGGGAGAGCAACCCCGACATCTGTCAAATCATAATACCAGAGACCTGACCCAAGAGGATCTTCTGTAGCTATCGGGTCCCCCTGAGCGATACCGATATGGGCGCCGGCCATCGGCTCATCGATGCTCTGATATTGATAGCTGACCCGGCCGGACAGGTTCTTATTGATACGTGTTTTGAGGGCCGCCTTGAGGGTATGGGTCTTGGTATGGCCCAGATCTTCTTCCTCCCGGTCAATCTCTTCGTATTCATATCCCAGGCGGGCGGTAGTACCGGTGGTCAGACGATAAATCAGATCGGCACCGAGTTCGTGCACTTCGCGGGTAGCGGCAGTATGCCAGTCGTCATCCACATCACCAGGCCAGGCCGCAATAGCACTCGCAGAAGCCTCACGGGCATCGATGGTGATGATGTTGTCATCAGCGGTAATCTCATACGAGTTGCCGCGCAATGACAAGCGCAGCCCATTGGCAAGGCGGTGTGACAGTTTTGCCCCGAAAGATTCAAATTCGGTGCGCAACTGGTCATTTTCCAGAGTATATTCAGTCTGGGTAGCATCCTTGCTGCTTTCTACATCGGACTTGACATAACTTGCCGACAGGGCGGTATCAGCAGAAAAATCGACACGCCCTTTGAGTGAGTGACTGTCTTTTGTTGAGTCAGGGGTACGTGCATAGGCATAATCACCGGCCTCATAAATCAAATTGAATGCTGTACCGTTTTGCGCATCCTCAAAATAACGTGTTGGTGCATCCGCACGCTCATCAAAAGTTCGTTGGAGGTAATCATACTCCACGGTCACCTTGCCGAAGCGGCCGGTGGCACCAAAGGTTAACTCTTCGGTCCGCTCATTGATGTCTTTACCAGATGCGGTGACGTGACAGTTGTCACACTTGGTCACACCGATGGCCTGCTCCATCCCCTGACGCGTTTCACTGCGCCAACCGGTATGAAAACTGACATTGGGCATGGTCGGCAGGGTCACACTGACATCTCCCTTAAACTCCCGGCGGGTACCGATGTAGTCGTTGGAAAGCTCCTGCTCATAAGCTTCACGGGGATCGTAGTTGATGGTTCCGCCACCGACAACAGCAGCCTCACCAGCCTCGATCAGCTCTGCAAAAATCTCATCCGTGGTCACGCTGGGTTGTCCACCGAGCGTGTCGCCACGTCCGGTCGCGCCCATCTGGTCGAGGGTTTCATGATCCTTCCAGTATTCAAGAACCTGGTAGTCAGTTTTGAGCCTGAACACCCGCTGGGCATCAACATCAAGCTGATATTGTTGATCCCGAGGACCCATGATGTCGACATCGAATTTCAGGGCCGAATTGTCGCCGAAGCTGTCAACCGACAGCTTCGGAGCAAAGCTGAAACCCTCTTCCGAACGGGTCCCAACAAATTCATTGACGCGTGCCGGGCTGTCACTGGTATCCATGCCTGCGGCACCGATTTCCACCGTGCCGCTGGTCTGCATTTCGGCCGCGGCAAGGGTGGTGGTGGCGATCAGGCAGGCAAGCGACAGCGCTGCAAGCAGCCATAACTGGCGTTGCTTCATTGTTAATACCTCCTCAAGTTAACGAGTCAGACCGTGACCGCCTAAAGGCTGTGACGGATAATCGCTGCCGTGGACCACTTTGTGGCAGGTGGTGCACTTGGTGCCGAACGATGTCTGGAAACCCTCGCTGCCATGCTTGTTGACAATATTGGCAGCATCAGTGGGGGTACCCGAAACAACAAAATTCGACTCACGCAGCAGATGAAAATGTCCCTCATGGCACTGCAGGCACAAGAACGGCTCATTCTGGACCAGCAGGTTGTTGGCAACGGTACCGTGAGGATCGTGGCAGATGGTACAATCATCTTCAACCGGTGCATGACCGAACACGAACGGCCCCTGGTAACGGCTGTGGCAGTTCAGGCAAAGGTCGTTCGTGCGCTCATTGGTGGTCAACTCCCCGTGCGGATTATGGCAGTCGCCGCAAGTCATTTTCCCTTCCTTGATCGGATGGTGTGACGGGAAGTTATTTTTGGCCATCATTTCCTGGTGGCAGCTGTAGCACAGCTCCGGATCTTCCTGCTTGAGATTGGCGGCAAGGGGCTGATCCGTGTGCATGACGTGACATTCGGTACAGCTCAGATCGGCCAATGCGTGCTCACTGTGAGTCCAGTCCATCAGGCTGCCGTCAGAGTGGCAGGTGGCACAGACGGCACCGGTCTGATCTGCGCTGAGCTCGGCCAGACGCAGGATTACGTCAGGGTTGCCCCCTTCATCGACGTGCAGGCTGCCGGGACCGTGGCAGGATTCGCAGCCTTTTTCTGCGCCCATCATCTCAAAATCGGCCAGACGGCCATGGACATTGTTCTTGAAACTTTCCTCTATATCGTGACATCCGAGGCAAACCTCTTGTCCGACATAGGTGGCACCTTCAATCTGCGGCATGTTCAGCATCTTCTGTCTGATGGTTCCGGTGGCACAGGCCGCCAGAACAGCTACCAGGATCAGCAGGCCAAACAGTCTGCCGACAGAAGTGCCGGTTGACTTGAATTGCATGTTACCTCCTTGTGTGTGTCTCCCCATGAGACGTGATGTTTCCTTTTTCAACCATATGTAGTCGATGTGACCTTCCCACTTACTCCAGCCACCTCCCTTCTTCGGGAAAGTACCATTGGATCATTTGCTACCTGTGGTTTAGCACAGCGTATATTACATGGGAGTGAAACCCTGTTGTAGCGAATGATTTTAATAGGTATATTAAAGTGTCTAATATCTTGATCTTCAGATATTTAGAAAACCAATCAGCCCCATTCAATCCTTCACTTAACGTCAGGGAAATTATGGATACCCGTTACTTACGTACCCTGCTCGCTGTTATCGATTGTGGCAGTTTTTCCCGCGCGGCAGACAAATTGCACCTGACCCAGTCTGCCGTCTCGCAACGGATCAAGTTTCTGGAGGAAGCCTACGGTGCGAGCCTGTTCGACCGTAGCGGCACGACCCCAACCCTCACTGCTACCGGAACCACCGTACTCGAGAGCGCCCGCCGGATTCTGGACATCGAAGAGTCTCTGCTGGGGAAGCTCAAAGGAAATCCGGAACGCCAACGCTTGTCCTTATGCTGCACTCCCACCTTCGGTACCGTTTATCTGCCGAAGGTGCTCAACCTGTTTATGGCTGAAGCCCGCAATCAGGCTGATTTAAACTTTCTTTTTTACAGCCCCCATCAAGCTCTTGACGGCGTCCTGAAAAAAGAGTTTGACATCGCTGTGGTTGAGCACACGCACAACACTGATTTGAGTATGTTTCATCATTACCCCCTGCCGGATGATGAACTGGTCTTTGTCAGCTCACCCCACCTTGGTCTGCCAACACCGAATTTGACATTGGATCTGTTGCTCAACAAATGCCTTTATGCCCGTAAAGAAGGCTGCAGTTCACGCCAGCTGATCACCCAGGGGCTTCAGAAACAGGGAATTTCTTTGGATAACTTTAGCGGTGTAGTGATATCTGATGATCTGCGTCTGACCTGCCAGACGGTTCTGGCCGGGGGCGGGATTTCCTTTTTATCGCGCAGCCTGGTCAGTGAATTTCTTGAATCAGGGGAGCTAGTCTGCCATTATGTCGAAGGCTTTCCGCATCGCCGCCGCCGCTCTGTGGTGATGGAAAAAGGGCGTAATGACGATCCGTTGCTGCTCAATTTTTCCCGGTATATTTTCCAGGTGATGAATACACCGGCGCCGTTTTAACAACCCCTGCTTGTTCCAGCTTGGATAGTGATACTATGGGATACCGAACCCTCAGACAGGCCGTCAAGGATCTCGAACAGAGCGGCCAGCTGATCCGCATCAACCTCCCCATCGATCCCGATCTGCTCGCCGGGGCCATCCAGCGACGGGTCTACCAGCATCAGGGGCCGGCGTTGCTGTTCACCAACCTGAGGGACTGCCGTTTCCCGGCGGTTGCCAACCTCTTCGGCACCCTGGAGCGCACCCGCTTTTTGTTTCGCGACACCCTGCGACGTATCGATACCCTGATTAAGCTCAAGCTCGACCCGAAGCATCTGTTACGTTCTCCTGCGGCTCTGCTTAACGCCCCGCTTGGAGCCTTTCATCTGCTGCCGCGCAAGGTCCGCAACGGCCCCATTCTCGCCGGGCAAACCACCCTGAGCGCTCTGCCCCAGATCAAAAGCTGGCCGGATGACGGCGGTGCCTTTATCACCTTGCCTCAGGTTTACAGTGAAAGCGCCAACGCTCCCGGGCTGCGCCATGCCAACCTGGGGATGTACCGGGTACAGATTTCCGGCAACGCTTATGAGCCCGATCATGAAGCCGGCCTCCATTATCAGTTGCATCGCGGCATTGGCGTCCATCAGCGTCAGGCCATTGACCAAGGACAGCCATTCAAGATTAATGTCTTTGTCGGTGGCCCACCCAGCCTGACCGTAGCCGCCGTCATGCCACTGCCGGAAGGGATGCCGGAACTATCCTTCGCCGGACTGCTCGGTGGTCATCGCCTTAACATGGTGCAACCGGAAGGGTTTTTACCGATGCCGGCACAAGCTGATTTTGTTATCTGCGGCACGGTAGATCCCGACCGGCTCAAACCGGAAGGACCCTTTGGAGACCATCTTGGTTATTACAGCCTTGCCCATGATTTTCCGGTTCTCAAGGTAGAACGGGTCTATCATCGTCCTGATGCCATCTGGCCATTTACTACCGTTGGTCGACCGCCACAGGAAGATACAAGCTTCGGTGCCTTTATCCACGAGCTTACCGGCGCGCTGATTCCCGATGTGCTGCCCGGCATTAAAGCGGTACATGCGGTTGATGCTGCCGGCGTTCATCCGTTGCTGCTGGCCATTGGCAGTGAACGTTACACCCCATTCGAGCAGACCGATCGTCCCCAGGAACTGCTCACCCAGGCCTGCGCTATTCTTGGCCAGGGACAACTCTCCCTCGCCAAGTATTTATTGATAACCTCCGGGAACGACAATCCCGCCCTTGATATCCACGATATTCCTGCCTTCTTCCAGCATATGCTTGAACGCATCGACTGGCGCCGCGACCTGCATTTTCATACATCAACCACCATCGACACCCTCGACTACAGTGGTCACGGTCTGAACCAGGGATCGAAGGTGGTAATGGCCGCCACCGGCGAGAAACGCCGCGAGCTGTCCGCTCAGATGCCTGCTGAGCTTGATCTGCCGGTCGGTTTTTCAACTCCACGTCCGGCCACTGCCGGTGTCCTGCTGGTCAATGGGCCAACTTGCAGCGCCACAAGCATTGAAGGCGATGCTGACCTGCTGCGCCTGTGCAGGTATTACAAAAGTGACCATCCGATCAACGCCTTTCCCTTGATTATCGTTGTCGACGACAGTGATTTCTGTGCGGCGGCGCTCGACAACTGGTTGTGGGTGACTTTTACCCGCTCCAATCCGGCAACCGATTTGTACGGCATTGCTGCCTGGAATCGCAGCAAGCACTGGGGCTGTGATGGTTCTGTGGTGATCGATGCGCGCATTAAACCCCACCATGCGCCACCCTTGATAGATCATCCCGCTATCGAAAAGCAGGTCGACGAACTTGGCGCTGCGGGTGGGCCACTTCATGGCATCATTTAATCAAAAATCCACCTTGCGCGGTCCTGAATCAGTTATTCATCGCATACCCGACCTGATCGGTTCGATCGGTAATACCCCCCTGATTGACATCTCCAGCCTGACCGGTCGCGGCGATATCCGCTTGTTGGCTAAACTTGAAGGCAGCAACCCTGGCGGCTCGGTAAAGGATCGCCCCGCCCTGCACATGATCGAACAGGCAGAACAATCGGGCGAACTGAACGACAACAAGATCATTCTTGAACCAACATCGGGCAACACCGGCATTGCCATCGCCATGATCGGCGCCGCCAAAGGCTACAAGGTCAAGCTGGTCATGCCCGCCTGTGTCAGCGTCGAGCGCCGTGGCATCCTCGAAGCCTATGGTGCTGAAGTCGTTCTCTCGCCCGGCTGTGAAATGACTGATGGTGCTATCCGCCTGGCACATCGGATTCTGGCTGAAAACCCCGACATCTACTACATGCCTGATCAGTACAGTAATCCTAACAACCCGCTGGCACACTACCGGACGACAGGACCGGAAATTTTAGATCAAACAGCTGGAGATATCGATTTTTTTGTAGCCGGGATGGGCACCTCCGGCACCTTGATGGGCACCAGTCGGTTTTTCCATGAAAATGCCCCCAGGGTCGAGATTGTCGGCATTGAACCAAGCCTGGGGCACAAGATTCAAGGACTCAAAAACATGGAAGAGGCAATTGTCCCGACCATCTACGATGAACGCCGGCTGGCAAAAAAACTGATGATAGGGGATGAGGTTGCGTTTGAAACCACGCGGATAATGGCTCAACAGCTAGGATTATTTGTCGGCATGTCAAGTGGAGCGGCGGTGGCCGGTGCCCTGAACCTGAGCAGGGAAGTAGATCATGCCACTATTGTCGTAGTCCTGCCTGATCGGGGCGATCGTTATTTGAGTACCAATCTGTTCCGCTCCCGCTGCGCAGAGTGCCCGCCATGAGCGAGCTGCCGGAATTTTTACATAAAAGTGCTCTACGTAAACTGGATGATTTCTGCCGGAGTGCCATCCAGCATCCGAGTAGCCCGCGTCAACTCAGTTTCCGCATCACCGGGTTACAGATTCACCTGTTTGAACTCAGAAAGGGAACAGGCAAGACTGCGACAACCCGCGAATTGCCTATGGCACAACTTCGTTTCAGTCCGGAACTTAATCAGTGGAGCCTGCACCACCATAACGGCTCACACTGGCAGCTCTATCTCAGCGCCGGGCCAACCCTGGAACTGAACAAATTGCTGACCGCCATCAGCCAGGATCCCTTGCGTTTCTTCTGGCATGATTGAGATTCTTCGGTTTCCCGATTTATCTCTTGCACACCAGAAAGACCCCAATCAACAGCAGCCCAACCCCAACGATGCGCTTACCGTCAATAGGAATACCACGCATCCCGAAAACCCCATAATGATCCATCACCATTCCGGCCATCAGTTGTGACGCTATCGTCAGGGCCAGCACCGCCGTCGTCCCGATACGCGGCACGCCGACGATGGTCATGGTGACAAAAAAAGCTCCGAACAGACCGCCACTGAGTTGCCACCAGGGAACCTCGACAATCCGTCTGAAGCTTCCCTGACCGGACAACAGTGAAACCAGCAGCAGCGCCAGGGTGCCAACGGCAAAGGAGATGGTTGCGGCTTCGAGAAAGCCGGTCTTCTGTGCCAGTCTGGCGTTAATCGAGGGCTGAATCGCGACTGCAACGCCGCCGCAAGCAATCAACAACATTAATACTAGGTTCGACATCGGTTACGCCTCACGCTCAGTCGGACATGCAATATAAAATGGTATCTCTGGTCGTACCTCAGGCCGCTCCAGGCTGATCGGTTCCTTTTTTTCCTGCTGCTGTTTTTGCTTGAGGCGCCGTAGATCTGCATCCCGTAGTTCCATTATTTTGTCCGCTGACGAACCAGCTTTGAAATAGTCTTGAAGTTATCACCGCCGGCCACTTTGACCAGCTGAAAGAGTGCCGTTTCGGTTGTTGTTATCACAGCCCCGGCGGCGGCTGCACATTCAAGGGCATTGGTGTAATCACTGACAAAGCGTGAGCTCGCCGCATCCCGCACCAGATGGACGACATAGCCCTGATCGAGCAGATCGATCACCGTCTGCAACACACAGACATGGGTTTCCATTCCAACTACCACCACCTGACGAGCTTTGGTTTTATCCAGAGCAGAGACAAAGCCATCATCACCACAGCAGCTGAAGGTCAACTTTTCAATACAGTATTGTTCGGTGGCATCCTGCAACTCTGCAATCGTGTGGCCGAGCCCTTTGGAATACTGCTCGGTCGCGATAATCGGCAAATTAAGAGTCTTAAAACCTTCTATCAGCAGAGGGACATTCTGCAACAATTGCTGATAAAGCTGCTGATCCATTGCGCCTACCAGTTTGTCCTGTACATCAATAACCAACAGTGCTGTCTGTGAAGCCTCCAACCAATATTTATTCTTTATATCTGACATCTGCTCCTCCTCTTGCAATTAATTTCATTGATAAACTGGTGAACACAATAACCTGAAACCTGTCATCAGGACTACTTTTTTGCTTTACTTGCCCCGGCAGACACAAAAATGCCCGAAGGAACAGTTTCCCCGGGCAAAGTTGGCTTGCTATCAAAAGGTACGATTATACCTGCTAAGGTTGCACACCTTGGCGATAAAAAATTAAAGCGGCGACACTAACAGCACATAAGACGACCGGAAGCCAGTACATGAAAACAGTTCCCGGTCCTGCGCCGAGGGGACCAAGACAAGTCAATACGATAAGTACCGGCGCCACGATAAACATGAATGAAAACACACAAAGCATCCAGAGAGCAGATTTCATTCTATCCTCCAAATTTCAAATCGACACCCCCGCCTCAAACACTGTTCTATTATTATGGGATGGCTATTGAAAGTCAATCGAAAAGAACCATTCCTTGCTTGGCGCTGGATGCACGATGAAAAAGGCGCTTACTTTCGTAAGCGCCTGGTATCTTGCTGAATTTAAATGGAAGCGAGTAGGTCAACTAGCGATAAATCCCCGCGCCAACAAAAAGGTTGGTATCCGGGACACGATAGATATAGGTCTCCTTTGTTACCGGTTTTGTACTTCCCGGCTCAGGCCACATATATTCGACCCACCCTTCGCCTTTGGTGCTGGCCAGGACGACAAACTCAACAAAGAGCAGCTTAGGATTATCCACATTTTTATCGGGAGTTCTCAATAGATTGTCCATTTTCAGCAGACCGGGCATAAATGGATGGGCCAGCATCTTCCCCTCAAGGTTCATGGCGAACACATAGGAGTCCTTCCAGACGAACTGGCCGTCCCTTTTAGAAATCTCTGCTAGGGCGGCATCCTGGTCTTCAAGAAGCATCGCCGCAGCCTTTTTGGTCATGTCGATACATTCCGAGACAGTGGCCTTATGCTCACTGGCAAAAGCTGTGCTATTGACAAAAAAGACGGTCAGTAATACCAACATCCCCGTAACCACAGATTTCATCATGATTGCTCCTTTTCAAGTGATTGCTACAATACCAATGCGTTTAAGTAGCAGTGAATCATTACCTTGATTATTATTGACTCCCCAGTAGTGTCCTGAGAATTTCCGGACTCTCTTCCTCTTCTGCCAGAATCGTGTGACAGGTTTCACAGTCCATGGAAATGAGCTCCCCGGTCTGAGCCTCATGCTCATAGTTATGGCAACGGAAGCAACCATCGTGACTCAGCCAATTTGGGTAAGTACCCCATTGAATTTTCATTTCAGGAAAGACATTTTGTGTATAAGCCGCTTGTACTCCGGTCACGGCCCGATCAATTAATTGGCTTTTGTTGTTATAAATATCGGGATAGTTGGTGCGGTAAAAATTGCTCAGTTCGCTGGCAATTGCAGCCTTCGCCTCATCCTGGGTCTCGTATACAACCGATACGACTTCCTTGGCCTGCTTTTTTATAAAGGGAAGTTCCTGAGGGATTTCACGCGACAGAATCTTTTTATCCAGAGCATCATCCCTGTCAAGATATACGTGGCTCGGACGGTTGTGGCAATCAATACAATCCATCACCCGTTCCTGAAGATGGGTCGCGTTGGCAATCTGATCATCGGCCTCTGCATCACGATAAACAATTTGAGCACTGTCGGCGGTTTTCTGCTTAACTTCAGGGATAATACTCCGTGCCCAATCTGCGGCAACGTAAGTAATCTCATTACCCGGATCGACATGCCAGTGGATTCCGTGGGATTCAGCCGCCAGATCACCGGCGCTGCCGATTTTCATTAACAGCACGGTCTGAACATGGGTATTTTGCTCATCTTCCAGATATTTGTCTTTAATCCGCAGGCGATCACCATGAAACATCTCGGGACGATGGCACTGCATACAGGTTCCGCTGGCGGGCCGCAAACCATGAACCGGGGTCTCAATGGGGCGCGAAAAAGTATCCGCGACCACAGCATAAAGCTGGCGCACCCCGGAAATTTTTGATTTGACGAACCAGTCAGCACCGCTGCCGATGTGACAGTCAACACAGGCCACCCGCGAATGGGCCGAGTTCTGATAGGCGGTATATTCGGGTGTCATGGGGACATGACAAACCTCACCACAAAAAGCGTTGGATTCCATATAATGGTATCCGCTGTAGGCCAGGACACCAACGACAAAGAGGTTGACACACGTGAGAAAAACACCGACAAAAACCAGCTTGCGTACCCTGTTGTAGCCTTCAGGATCGGTCAGCATGTCGCGTAGATAATCAAGGGTAAAAAGCCGCACCTCTTCCTTGCCCCTGGCAAAGAAAAGACCGATAAAAATCAAAAAGAGTCCGCCCACAAATCCAGGGCCAAGGATCATATAGAGAAAACCGCTTAAATAAGCGTTTGGTATCCCGACCAGCAGATCATAGAGAACGGCCCCAACCAAAAAAGGGAAAGTAACCGTCACGACCATCGCACCAAGCAAAGCAATTCTACTGCGAGCAATGCCTTTAAAAAAGGCCTTGGGGATATCGGCCAACTTCGTATCCATAACACTCTCCTTCACATGTCAGCGCAATCAAATCGTGCCGCAAAGTCTGGACGGCAATAAAATGACTAAATTTTCGAACACCTAAAATGGCCCTAAATAAAACGATGTTTTTAAGTGGCAGGGTAACGAAAGCTAGCACTTTACTCAACAACTGTCAACGCCAGAGAACAGCCACGCAACCCTGACCGGATGAATTTTACCATTTTAAAACGATACTGCAAGAATGATGATTCCCCAGTCGCTTCTCACATTCGATTGCGCAAAATACGCATTACCATCACCCCAAGGACTGAAAGTACCAATCCGACACAGACAAACAAATATCCGAGGGTATGCCCGTCGCCGAGACCCCATAAATCCTTACCCTTCATCAGCAGGATAAGCCCGACGCCGGCAAAGGTTGCCAATCCTCCCAGGATATAGATCGAAATCGCAACTATTGAAAAGATAAGATCTCTTTTCATCTTTTTTCTCCTGTAAAAGAAAGGGGCCGCCAATGGCAGCCCCTTGTTACAGACACTAACTCGTTAGGGTCAATGGGAAAATCCACCCCAGATAAAAGCATAAATCATCAGGAACAATAGTCCCAAACCGGTAAACAGGGCAAGGAAGCCAAAGCCCTTGATAAAGAAATCATAAGCGATACCGCTTGGTTTCTCTTTAACGTACTGGTCAAGAACGCCCTCTTCTTCATAACGCTTCCATTGATCGGCGCGCTCTTCGATGAACTCTTCTTTGCTCATCTCACCATTGAAGATAACAAAGTCCATGGGGAACTTCTCCGGCCTTCCGTGGGTATTGAAGAAGTGGACAGTAAAGATAAATCCGGTTGCCAACAGGGCTTCATCCGAGTGGACAATAGTGGCAACATTAAGAGACCAGCCCGGCAAAAAGGCCGCAAAAAACTCAGGGAACCAGAGCATCAGACCGGATCCACCGATGGCGAACATACCCCAGAAGACGGCGATAAAGTCAAATTTCTCCCAATAGGTCCAACGTTCAAAGGTCGGTTTAGGCCCGAGGAAGAGAAACCAGCGAACCATCGCGGTTACGTCGCGAATATCCCGCAGGTTGGGGCACAGGGACTCCGGACCAAACAGGCGCTGGAAGAATTCAGCCGGATACTGAAGTTTATAAAACAAGAACTTGGCACTCATAAACAGGGCAGCACCAAAGTATATAAAGGTAATAGCGGCACCAATGCGATGCATGAAGGCCGCGTTAGCCGCTCCGCCCAGGAAGTCCATCATGATCTTCGCCCATGTCTGATCGGCAAACTTGAGCGGGATCCCGGTCAATGACAGCAGCAGGAAGCTGATAATGACCAGCAGGTGCAGGAAAATATGAACCCTGGTAAAACGACGATAAATCTTATGTGCGTCAGGGATCACATGGACATGCCCGGCGATCATGGCGCGATGTTTCTGGCGATTTTCAACAAAACCCCGGAACAACCAGAACAACGTATGAATCCAGAACACCCCGAAGGTACACACCAACAGGGTTGTCATGCTGACATAAGTCCAGTAAAGGATCGGATAGTTTTCGCTGTCCGTCATGTCCCCGTGGGAATAAAACTTTACAAACTGGGATGACGAATTCTCATGGCAGGCGCCACAAGTAGCTACCAGATTGTCAGGGTGAAGGCTCGAGTTCGGGTTATCATGGGGGAGAACCGCATGGGACGTATGGCAATCAGAGCACCCTGCAATATTCTCGGCATACCCAAGTCGGTAATTTTTACCGTGATAGCTGGAAAGATATGAACCAACCGCTACCGTCGTGACGCCATTTCGCGACATCATCTCTTCATCTGCATGGCACTTCAGACAGGCATCGGTATGAAACTCCCAGTAACCCCGATCGCCGGGCTCGCCAACTTCTTGAATCGCGTGAAGTTCGTGGCAGTCAAGGCAACCAGCCGATTCCATATTTCCATTAAGTACGGCCTGTCCGTGACTCGAGTCCTGCCAGACATCATGGGAATCGAAGTGGCATTCGGCGCATTTTGCCGAAGCTGTAGCTTTATTTCCCTGCCAGGGGGTGTGTTCATGAATGTCCCAGTGACAGGTGGAGCACTCAATTCCAGAGAGCATATGAACGCTGGTGTAGTGTTCTTGCGTTTCTGCTTTGTGACAGCGCACACAGGATGGTGGTTGCGGCATCAGCTCACCACTCATATGTGCTTCAACATCAACCAGATCAACGTGACAAGCAACACAGCCATTGGGACCATGAACGGATGCCGCAAAGCTGTCTGCGGAAACGACATCTTCATGGCACATCAGACAGGTTTCGGGCGACGCTACCAGGTTGCTTGCTGCAGCAACCGCTGCAACCGACATGAAACTTAGCAACAGAACAAAACAGAACAGAAGCCTACGCATTGATATTCTCCTTGAAAAAATACCTCGTTCGAGATCCAGCACAACAGACATACATCGAAGAAAAGGCAAGAGGAGAAGAACCCGATGATTCAACACCTCAGTGGCAGAATTGAATCCAGGACAGCAAGCCTGGATGTACATTTTAAACATACAGCGCGAACACTACTCCGAACGCCGTTCGATTGCAACAAAAAATCCCTCAATATTGGCGGCAATCCTCATTAAAACACCGAAACATCGGCGAAAATCTGCATAGTGTGATTTTACTATCTGTATACAATATACAAAAAAAGGGGCGAAACCCAGGTGAGGATCGCCCCTTAAATCTGCAGAAGTTAAAAACTATTTTTTAAGCACCCATACCGGCACGAATCAGTTCAACCACGGTGTCGGTGAAAGGGTTGGCATACAGCGCAATAATACAGATAACGAAGACGTAAATTGCCAGGGACTCGATCAGGGCCAGACCGACCATCATGTTGGTCAGAATTTTACCGGATGCGCCGGGATTACGGGCAACGCCTTCACACGCCTTGCTGATTGCGATACCCATACCGATACCGGTACCAATAGAACCGATCCCCATGCCGAATGCTGCTGCGATGATGCTCCAGGTGAAAAAATCCATGGTACTGCTCCTTTTTGTGCGGTTGTGAATAGTGATTGTTCCTAAAAGTATAGGACTTATGTCTTCACCCCTGTGAAGACATGAATAAACTGTATTTTAGTGGGCCTCCTCAAGGGAGCCGGCAATATAAATCATCGACAGAAGAACAAAAACAAACGCCTGGATCATACTGATCAGCACCCCGAGAAACATGATCGGGATCGGCATGAACAACGGCACCAGGGCAAAAAAGATCATCAATACGATTTCCTTGCCATACATGTTGCCGAACAGACGCAACGACAGGGAAATGGGACGCACCAGGTGACTGAGGATCTCGATAATGATCATCAGCGGAGCCAGCCAGACGATCGGCCCCATGAAGTGTTGAATGTAATGAAAGCCGTGTTTTTTAATACCGATATAGTGGGTCATAAAAAAGACCGTCAGAGCCAGTGCGGCATTGGTATTAAGACTGGCGGTCGGCGGAAAGCACGAAGGCACCAACCCCAGTAGATTCCCCACCAGGACGAACATGCCGATAGTGGCAATCAAAGGGAAATACGGTTTGCCGTCCTTGCCCATGACATTTTCGATCAGGCTGTCGAAACCGGTCATGACCGCTTCCATAAAGTTCTGCATTTTGCCCGGCACCATGCTGATGGTTCGGCTCGCCAACCAGGCTCCGGACAGCAGAATGGCCATTGCCAGCCAGGTATAGAGAACGTGAGGGCCGACATGCAGACTGACCAAATCGGCAAACCATTCGAGAAACATAAAAGGATGAACCATAAAAGCTCTCTCTTTCGTTTTTAAACTTTACCTATATTATATTTAATACAATCGCCTGATCGTGCTGAACATCAGATTGACAACGTACAGAGATAAGCCGACAGCCAGGCCAATGGGATGAACCTTGACATGAGCAAGCAGCAGGTAAATCACCAGACCCATCACCACCAGGCGCAGCAGATAGTTGATCCCGGCGAAGACTTTACGCTGCGGCGCCCGTTGTGGGTCGGCCAGCAATTTGGTCAAAGAATGCCCCATCCAGTGATAATTGAGGGCGATAACCAGACCACCGCCAAGCACGCCGAGGGTCACCGCAGCGGAGCGCCACAACAGACTGATAGCGACCATCAGTGCCAGGATCACCCAGTTACGCCGCGCCAGAGCTTTCGCCAGACCGGCATCCTGATCAGTCATTGGGGGTTCTCGTCCTGATCTTTCTGTTGTCGGCGCAGTTCCCATGACGTCAGGACATAAACGTTGCGGAAACCGGCGGCGATGCCGAACATCAACATGATAATAGTAAAAATCGGACGCGTATCGAGCCACTGATCAAGGTAGTAACCGATTGCCAGACCCAGCAGCGTCGCCGCTACCATCGAAATACCGATGGACGACAAAAAACCGAGACTGCGGTACAACCTGCGCTTCTGTTCGCGTTCCTGTTCGTTCATGTAAGGTTTTTCCAGCCGGAAAATGGCCGCCAAAGCGACCCTTAACTAGCACAGAGCCCCATTCAAGTCAACCGCTTTTCTACGCTACATCAGGCGCTCTCAGCCCCTCAGGGAAGCTAAGGACTTGTCGGCGGCGGTGATAGTCTTGTCCAGATCTTCACGCGAATGGGCGACGCTCATGAAGCCCGCTTCAAATTGTGAGGGCGCCAGATTAATCCCCTGATCAAGCATGGCACGGAAAAAACGCCCGAAGGTTTCCGTATCACTGGTAGCCGCATCGGCAAAGGAGAAAACTTCCCTTTCGGTGAAGTAGGTGCAGAACATGCCACCAACCCGTTGCCAGCGGGTAGCTACCGGCTGAGCAGCACACACCTGCTGCAACCCCTTTTCGAGATAAGCAGTCTTCTCTTCAATCTGCTCATAAAAACCTTCTGCCTGCAGCAGTTTGAGGGTGGCGATACCTGCGCTCATGGCCAGCGGGTTACCCGACAGGGTCCCGGCCTGATAGACGCCCCCCAGCGGCGAAAGAGAATCCATTATGTCGCGCCGGCCACCGAAAGCACCGACGGGCAGTCCGCCGCCGATGATTTTGCCGAGACAGACCAGGTCACCGCGCACACCATAGCGTTCCTGGGCGCCTCCATAAGCTACCCGGAAACCGGTCATGACTTCATCCATGATCAGCAGGATGCCTTCCGTATCGCAGAGCGTGCGCAAGCCTTCAAGAAAACCCGCGCGCGGCGGTACGCAACCCATATTACCGGCAATCGGCTCGAGGATAATGCAGGCGATCTCTCCCTTGTTGGCCGCCACCATCTGCTGGACTTCAGCCAGGTCGTTGTAAGTGGCAGTGAGGGTATATTTGGCAAAGTCCGCCGGCACCCCGGGGGAGGTCGGTACGCCAAAGGTCGCTGCACCGCTACCAGCCTTGACCAGCAGGGAATCGGCATGACCGTGATAGCAACCGTCGAACTTGAGAATCTTGTCACGACCGGTGAAACCCCGCGCCAGGCGGATAGCACTCATGGTCGCTTCGGTACCGGAAGAAACCATCCGGACTTTTTCGATATTGGGGTAGGCCTGATTGACCAGCTCAGCAAGCTCAGTCTCAAGGGCCGTTGGCGCACCGAAAGACGCGCCCCTGGTTGCCGCTTGCTGAATTGCTTCGACCACTCTGGGGTGACAATGACCAAGAATCATCGGGCCCCAGGAGCCGACATAGTCGACATATTCGTTGCCGTCAACATCATAGAGTTTGCTGCCCATCGCCCGATCAATGAAAATCGGCTGCGTTCCTACTGACTTAAACGCCCGCACTGGACTGTTAACACCACCGGGGATAAGCTGCTGAGCCTGGGCAAAAAATTCTTGAGACTTTTGATATCGCATAAACAAGCTGCTCCTTCGATAAAGACAGGGGAAAAGGTTTGCTATCCATCAGCTCGGCATTATAGAGGCTCGCCTGTCAGGCGCCAAGGAAAATATCCGCTACCGCAATCCCGGAAAGAGAAACAGACGCCACCAAAACAGAACGATGTTATTTTTTTTATTGACCTTAACGTAAGATGTAAGTAAAACCTGAAGAACATGACATGTCAATAATGATAGATGTTCTTCCTTCAGGGGGACCCATCACCAGCAGAAAGTACTTCGAGCAACGGATGTAACGGTTTTTTATCCTTGCACCTCCAGATCGTCAAGGCTAAGATTCTGCTTTATTTTATATAAACCCGGCAAAGATGTTCATCCTGGCATTATCGTCACGGCAAATTCAATATGCTGCCTGAGATGAGTATTTTAAAGGGTTTTTCATGCGGCCCCTGCCGTACACTAGCGATTCAAGGAGGAACCGAATGAACAGCCGACCTGCGTCAAAGCACCCTCTGGTTCACCGCCTCAATGCCCTGCTGGTCAGCGTCCTGGTGGCGCTGCCGATCAGCATGGCCACCCCTGCTGCCGCTTTCCAGTTCAGCCTTGGAGATGAAGTCAGCGGCAACCTCGACACCACCCTGTCCTACGGTGCCGCCTGGCGCATGAAGGACCGAGATTCAGACCTGATCGGTGTGGCCAATCGGCAGTATAACTCCGGCAAAGGTGATGCTTATTCTCTGAACTTTGATGACGGCAACCTCAACTACGACGAAGGCGACCTGATCAACCATACCGCCAAAGTCACCAGTGAGCTGGCCCTGAACTGGCGTAATTTCGGCCTGTTTGTACGCGGCACCGCCTTTTACGATTTTGAGAACAACGATGGCAGCCGTGCCCGCACGGAATTAAGCAGCGATGCCAAGGATATGGTCGGCAAGGATGCCACCCTGCTGGATGCCTACCTCAACTGGGATTTCGACATCGCCTCCGCTCCGGCTCAGCTACGCGTCGGCCAGCAGGTGCTAAGCTGGGGAGAGAGCACCTTCATCCAGAACGGCATCAACATCATCAACCCCTTCGATGTCAGCAAGCTGCGTGTCGCCGGGGCCGAACTGCGTGAAGGGCTGGTTCCGGTAGGCATGGTTTCCGGCTCTATCAGCACGACGGAAAATATCAGCTTTGAAGCCTTCTATCAGTACGAATGGGAAGAAACCAAGATTGACCCGACCGGCAGCTACTGGAGCACCAATGATTTTGCCGGCGAAAGTGGTGACAGGGTTATGCTCGGCTTTGGACAATGGTCCGATCAAGGTGAAAGTTGGACCGGAGCCTTATTTTCTGATTCTGATGATCGGTTTAACATGGTGCCGCGCGGGAAAACCATCTATGCAGATGACGACGGCCAGTATGGTATCGCCATGCGCCTGTTTGCTCCGGGGCTTAATGACACTGAATTTGGCTTTTTCTTTGTTAACTACCATAGTCGTCTTCCGGTTCTTAGTGCTCGTACTGGAACCGGAATAGGGGCACTTAGAACACTAGTAGCTGGAACCGCTGCGCAAACTTTCGCGGCAACATTTGCCTCCAATCCATCAGATCCTGCCTCCGCTATTAGTGCCGGAATTACAGCAGGGACTACTGCCGGTGTTTCCGGGGGCCTTGACGTGACAACGGCACAAACAGTCGCCACAGGGGCAGTTAATGCAGCCACAACGGGCGATGCTGCTCTAGCACAGGCATATGCTGTAAATGAATATGCTAAAACAGCCGAATACATTGTTGAGTATCCGGAAGATATCAAGCTTGTTGGGGCAAGCTTCAATACCCTCCTTCAAAATACAGGGATCGCTCTTCAGGGAGAGATCTCCTATAAAAAAGATGTTCCACTTCAAATGGACGACATTGAATTGTTATTTGCAGCTCTAGGACCAATCAACCCCGGCCTTGCCAACTTCAACCAAATTTTCAATACAGACACCCTGACAAATCCTTATGAACATTACATCCAGGGTTATCAACTCAAAGATGTCACTCAGCTTCAAACAACTGCGACCAAACTTTTCGGGCCTACCTTCGGGGCCAGCCAGTTTACTTTGGTTGGAGAAGTCGGTTTGACTCACGTCCATGGCATGCCGAGTAAGGAAGAACTCCGATTTGATGGCCCCGGCACTCCGATCAGTGGAAACGAACAACTTGCGAGCGCGCATTACGGGGAAACCGAACCCTCCTCTGCCTTTGCCGACGCTACTTCCTGGGGCTACCGCATGGTCGCCAAGCTGGATTTCAACAACGCCATCGGCTCGGTCACTCTGTCGCCACGGGTTGCCTGGGCGCATGATGTGAGCGGAACCACTCCCGGACCGGGCGGCAACTTTGTTGAAGGACGCAAGGCGGTCACTCTGGGCCTCGGCGCTAATTATCAGAACAAATGGGCGACCGATATCAGCTATACCGAGTTTTTTGGTGCCGGACGTTACAATCTGATTAATGATCGTGATTTCCTGGCCGCTGAGATCAAGTACTTTTTCTAATTTTCACAAGGAGCCACCACCATGTTGAAGCATATATTTTCCTGGCTATCCGCAGCACTGCTGATCGTCGGCACTGCCGGCACCTCTCTGGCAGCCATCTCCGCTGAAGAGGCCGCCCGCCTCGGGCAGGATCTGACCCCCCTGGGCGCTGAGCGCGCCGCCAACGCCGCCGGCACCATCCCGCCCTGGGACGGGGGGATCACTAACCCACCCGCCGGCTATGTCAAGGGCCAGCACCATGTCGACCCCTTTGCCGGGGACCAGATTCAGTTCACCATCAGCGCCGCCAATATCGATCAATACCGCGACAGGCTGACTGTCGGTCATCAGGCCCTGCTGGAAAACTACGATACTTATGTGATGAATGTTTATCCGACCCGCCGCAGCGCCTCGGTACCGCAACGCATCTACGACGCCACCAAGCAGGTCGCCCAGACGGCCGAGCTGGTCAACAATGGTGACGGCGTCAAAGGTACCGTTGTCGGTATCCCCTTCCCGATTCCCAAAAGCGGGATTGAAGTGCTATGGAATCACATGCTGCGCTATCGTGGAGATTATGCTACCCGCAGCATTGCCCAGGCGGCATTAACACGAGGTGGTGACTATACTCTGGTTCAGTTTGAGGACATGTTCAGCCTGGTCTATTCCCAGGAAGGGATGACCGAAGAGAAAATGAACAATCGCATCCTCATGTTCCGCCAGGAGGTCACAGCTCCGGCGCGTCTGGCAGGTGAAGTGCTGCTGGTTCATGAAACCCTCGATCAGGTGGCCGAGCCACGCAGTGCCTGGGTGTACAATCCCGGTCAGCGCCGCGTCCGACGTGCACCCAATGTCGCCTACGACAACCCCGGCACCGCCTCGGACAGCCTGCGCACCACCGACCAGTTCGACATGTTCAACGGCGCCCCTGACCGCTATGACTGGAAACTGATCGGCAAAAAAGAACTGTACGTCCCCTACAACAGCTATAAGCTCCACAGCAATCAGCTGCGTTACAGCGATATGCTCACCCCGCTGCACCTGAATCCGGAGCATCTGCGCTATGAGCTGCATCGAGTCTGGGTGATCGAAGCAACCCTGCGTGACGGATCACGCCATCTTTACAAAAAACGCACCTTTTATGTTGATGAAGACTCCTGGCAGATCGTCGCCGCCGATCTCTACGATAACCGTGACCAGCTGTGGCGGGTCTCGGAAGGGCACGGCATCAACTATTATGATGTGCCCACCTACTGGACCACGGTGGAAGCTCATTATGACCTGCAGTCGGGGCGCTATCTGGCGCTGGGAATGGACAATGAGTCGACTACCTATAATTTCGATGTAACCCTGAGCGAGCAGGATTTCTCTCAGGGCGCTTTGCGACGCGCCGGACGGCGTTGAGGTTAAACCGGCAGGGGCGGCGCATGCGGCGCCCCTGCCATCACCCGGTCAGCCATCAACCGCACCGAAACATCAGGCGAGGAATGCGGCACCCCTAAGACGGCAACACCTGGAGGGAATCAAACCCGCCCTTTGCAATTCCCCTCAATATCCATCGCCCTCGACATAGCAGGAATGTTATGAGTCTTCTCATCAAAACATCACATCAACTCATCAGCCTGATCTGTCTGCTGATTATCACCATGGGTCCGATCAATGTCACAGCCGCCGACAATTCCGTCCCCGCCCTCCTGGCGACGGAGTCCCTGCTGCTGGGAGCGGCAAAAGCGGATGACACCCTGATCGTTGTTGGCGAACGCGGACACATATTGCGCAGTACCGACAACGGAAAAAGCTGGCAGCAGATCATCGTTCCAACCCGGGCTACCCTTACCGCCGTTGCCTTTAGCGACCGCCAGCAGGGGTTGGCCGTTGGTCACGATCTCACCATTCTGCGTACTGCGGATGGTGGCAACAGCTGGCAGCTGGTTCACGAAGATCGCGACGAACAACCACCCTTTCTCGATGTCCTGTTTATCGATGAAAAAGTTGCCTTTGCGGTTGGTGCCTACGGAACCTTTTTTGAGTCAACCGATGGTGGGCTCAACTGGGAACAGCGCTGGATCAGCGAGGATGATTTCCACCTGAACGCCATCGCCACTACCGGCACCGCCATTTACATCGCGGCTGAAGCTGGAACGGTATACAAATCCGGCGATCACGGCGAAACCTTTAATGAACTCTACCCCGACTATGAGGGGTCATTTTTCGGCCTTCTCCCGGTCACTGAAAACAGCCTGTTCCTGTATGGCCTGCGTGGCAATCTGTTCCATTCTGACGATGGGGGGGAAACCTGGCGCCCACTCGATACCGGCACCGATGCCGGCCTGACCAGCGCTGTGCAGCTTGCAGATGGCACTTTGCTGATTGCGGGATTAAGTGGCACGTTACTTATTGTTACTGAACAAGATTTCAGCATAAAGACCCGCGAGGAACCGGATCGGAAGGGGTTCAGCAAACTGCTGGAAACGACTGCCGGCCAGGTCATTGCTGTTGGAGATTTTGGTGTGACCCTGCTGCCGCAATCCCTGCTCCACTAACTGTCGCTTACGACGAGAGAAAAACATGAAACGCGATCGGATCACCAACTTGCTGGAAGGTGTTATTTTTGGTAAGCGCCCACTGCTCCTGGGCATTTTCCTCGTTATTACCATCCTGATGGCGATCTCCCTCAGCCAGCTGCGCATCGATGCCGGCTTTTCCAAACTGCTCCCGCTTGAGCACGAGTACATGCAGACCTACATTGACCACGGCAAGGAATTCGGTGGCGCCAATCGGGTCATGATCGCCCTGATGGCCAAAGAGGGAGACATCTTTACTGCTGAGTTTTTTACAACCCTTGAGCAGGCGACTAATGACGTTTTCTTCATCCCCGGCGTCGACCGCTCCCAGGTCAGCTCCCTGTTTACTCCGAATGTCCGCTATACCGAAGTGGTAGAAGATGGCATCGCCGGCGGCAATGTGGTTCCGGCCGATTTTACCCCCACCGCGGAAGGGCTTGAGCGGGTTCGCGAAAACATTCTCAAAGCCGGCATCGTCGGGCGTCTGGTAGCCACGGACTTCAGCGGCGCCATGATCAGCGCTGAACTGTTGGAAATTGATCCCGGCAGTGGCGAACGACTCGACTTTATCCATGTCTCCCGCCTGCTCGAAGAGCAGATCCGCGAGAAGTATCAGAGCGACCAGATCGATGTCCACATCATCGGCTTTGCCAAAGTGGTGGGAGACATTGCTGCCGGTGCCCAGCGGGTCGTGCTGTTTTTTCTGATCGCCTTTGTCATTACCACGATCCTGGTGTTTCTCTATACCCGTTCAGTGATCCTCACGCTCATCCCCCTGGCCTGTTCCTTAACCGCAGTGATCTGGCAACTCGGCCTGCTGCCGCTTCTCGGCTACGGAATCGACCCCATGGGGCTGCTGGTACCATTTCTGATTTTTGCCATCGCGGTCAGCCATGCGGTGCAGATGATTACCGCTAACACGGCCGAAGTCCGGGCCGGCACCGAGCGGATTGACGCAGCCAGGGCCAGTTTTCGGCAACTGCTGCTGCCCGGCTTTGTAGCCCTGGCCAGTGACACCATCGGCTTTATTACCATCCACCTGATCGAGATCCAGGTGATTCAGGAGATGGCAGTCACCGCCAGCCTTGGTGTCGCCGCCATCATTCTGACAAATCTGATCCTGCTGCCGATCCTGCTTTCCTATGTCAGAACCGGCAACCGCTACAACCGCCGGGTTAATCAACAGGTTGAGGTGCTCAAGCCGGTGTGGCGTTTTTTCGAACAAGCTGCCGAACCGCGCCCTGCCCGTATTATTATCGCCATAGCGCTGGTCCTTTTTGCGTTTGGAGCCTGGAAAGGTGCTGATGTCAAGATCGGTGATATGCATCGCGGGGTACCGGAGCTGCGCACCGATTCGCGCTACAACATTGACAGCGAGGTCATTACCAGCCATTTTTCCATCGGCGTTGATCTGCTGTCAGTCATCGTCGAGACCGATGCGGATGGCTGTATTGATCATGATATCATGACCGCTATTGACCGTTTTGCCTGGCACATGAACAACGTACCCGGCGTACAATCGGTGGTCGGGTTGCCGGGAATAGCCAAAACCATCTATTCCGGCTGGAACGAAGGAAGCCTTAAATGGCGCGTGCTGCCCCGCAACCAGTCGAGCATGGTGCAGGCAGTCGGTTATGTTCCGACCAGCAGTCGCCTCCTCAATTCCGATTGCAGCGTGATGCCGATCATGATTTTCACCGAGGATCATAAAGCCGAAACCATAGATCGCATCATCATGGAGGTGAAAAACTACCGTCAGCAACAGAGCCACGAAAACATCTCTTTTCGTCTGGCGACCGGCAATGTCGGCGTGATGGCGGCGACCAATGAAGAGGTCTCGGCAGCCCAGTTTCCCATTCTGCTCTATGTTTTCGGTGCGATTATGCTGCTCTGTTATGCCCAGTTCCGCTCGATCAGAGCGGTACTCTGTATCGTTCTGCCCCTCGGACTGGTATCACTGCTCGCCTATGCCCTGATGAGTCTGCTGGAAATCGGCCTGAAGGTATCGACCCTGCCGGTGGTTGCCTTGGGGGTTGGCGTCGGGGTTGATTACGGTATTTACATTTTCAGTCGTCTGCGCAGCAACCTCAGTCAGGGGATGACCCTGCAACAGGCCTATCTGCATACCCTGGCAGTCACCGGAAACGGTGTTGTATTTACCGGGGTCACCCTTGCCATCGGCGTCGCGACCTGGATCTTTTCGCCCCTGAAGTTTCAGGCCGACATGGGTATTCTGTTGACCTTCATGTTTCTGGTAAACATGCTCGGCGCCATTCTATTGCTGCCGGCGCTGGCCTGCATGCTGCTGCCGATAAAAAAATCCGAACAACCCTAGCCATATCTGTGGTGCCAACAATCCTCTGCAGGGCAATAGAAAAACGTTTTATTAATTTGACGTGAACGTTAAGGTTAGATAGACTAAACGAACAATGCACAGCCGGATTTACACCGCAGCGTTACCAGAACCAGCGAGAGACTCAGACCATGACCACCACCCCTCATGCGAACTGTCCCTATCAATCGTTGCCGCAGATGCTGCGCCGAACCGCTGAACTCCATGCCGCAAGGCCGGCACTCAGCAATAAACGCAGCGGCAGCTATATCACCCTGAACTACCAGCAATTTTACATCAGGGCGCTGATGACAGCTCGGGGCTTGCGTAAAGCCGGGATGAAGTTTGGCGATAATGTTGCCATCTTCTCCGAAAACCGCATTGGCTGGGCCATTGCAGATTTCGGTATTCAGTCCGCCGGAGGTGCAAGTGTTCCAATCTACGCCACCAATACCGGCGCCCAGGCCGCTTACATCATCAATCACTGCGCCGCGAAGATCATTTTTGTCTCCGATCGACAGCAGTATGAAAAACTTCTGGGGGTGCGCAATCAACTGCCTCAGGTAGAACTGATTATTTCTTTTGAGCGCTTTCTTGGCGACCAGAAACTGCCGGTCTACACTCTTTACCAGCTTTCTGAAATCTCACATCCTTTGACCGCAGACGAAAAAACGCTCATTGAAAATGAAGTTGATTCGATCACTGCTGACATGCCGGCCACAATTATCTATACATCGGGCACGACCGGTGAACCCAAGGGAGTGCTGCTGAGCCAAGCCAATCTGCTGAGCAACGCAACAACCGGCCATCAACATCTCGGTGGCTTGAGTGAGGAAGACACCTTCCTCAGCTTTTTACCCTTAAGTCACGTTCTGGAGCGCACCGCCGGCTATCACAGCGCGCTGCTGCTCGGCAGCCATATAGCCTTCGCCGAGAGTGTCCATACCGTCCTTGAAAATATTATTGAAATCAAACCGACCTTCATTGTCAGCGTGCCGCGATTGTTCGAAAAGATCCACTCACGTATCTACGAAAGCGTCCACCAAAGTTCTCCTCTGAAACGCCAGCTATTCCACCGTGCGATTGAGGTCGGGCGTGATTATGTCCAAAAACGCTACATTAGCAAGCAACCTCCTGGATTGCTGGGCTTGAAGTACAGTATTTATGACAAGCTGGTATTCAGCAAGATTCGCGCAAAGTTCGGCGGTAATCTGCGCTCGTTCATCTGCGGCGGAGCCCCCCTGGATAAAACCATCAACGAGTTTATGTGGATTATCGGCCTGCCGGTCTTTGAAGGCTACGGGCTGACCGAAACCAGTCCGGCGGTGACCCTGAACAATCACCAGAATCTGCGCTTTGGCTCGGTAGGCACCCCCCTGAAAGGGACCCAGCTACAACTTGCGGAAGATGGTGAACTGCTGATCAAAGGGCCGCAGGTGATGCAGGGCTACTATAAAGATAAAGCCGCTAGCGAAGCAGCCATGGCTGACGGCTGGCTTCGAAGCGGCGATATCGCCACCATCGATGACCAGGGGTTCGTTACCATTGTTGACCGAAAAAAAGAGATTATCATTACCGCCGCCGGCAAGAACATCCCTCCCCAGCTACTGGAAAACGCCCTGAAGCTGGATAAATATATTTCACAGGCCTTTGTTTACGGTGACACCAAACCTTATCTGGTCGCGCTGCTGACGCCGAACCTTGAACGTTTGATTGAACTGGCACAGCGGGAGAAACTTGACTACCTGGCGGTCGACGAACTGGTTAACAACCGCCGCGTGCTGGAGCTCTTTCACGAACGGGTAGAGCTGTTCAATCAGGGTCAACCCTCCTATCAAACAATTAAAAAGTTTGCCTTGCTCGCCCGGGAGTTCTCTATTGAAGGGGGAGAACTGACCCCGACCATGAAGCAGAAGCGCAAGGAAATCTATACCATCCACAAAGAGCAGATAGAAAAACTCTATCTGGCCAACGGAGGTGAAAAATGAGACAGATCAAACGCGTCGCCGTTCTCGGGGCTGGAGTCATGGGAGCCACCATTGCTGCCCATCTTGCCAACGCCGGCCTTGACGTGCAGCTCCTTGACATTATTCCCAAAGGGCCGAACGCCGCTGAACAGGCCCGAGGGTTGACCCTGGAAAATCGACAAGTGCGCAACCGGATCGCCCACGATGGATTGGCGGGACTGCTCAAAATGAAGCCGGCGCCATTCTACCTGTCCGCCTACGCCGACCGAATCAGCATCGGCAATCTCGAGGATGATCTGCCACAACTGAAAGATTGTGACTGGGTGATTGAGGTCGTCATCGAACATCTGCCGATAAAAAAACAGCTGTTCGAAAAACTGATTCCCCATCTGGCGCCGGGAGCGATTCTCTCCTCCAATACCAGCGGCTTGTCGATCAACGAGATGTCACAGGTATTGCCGCCCGCGATCCGCAAAAACTTTCTGATTACCCATTTTTTCAATCCACCCCGCTACATGCGCCTGCTCGAAATCGTCCCCTGCCGGGAAACCGATCCGGCGGTCGTAACGGGCATGGCCGACTTCATCAGCCGCCGCCTCGGCAAAGGCATCGTTTACGCCAAGGATACGCCCAACTTCATCGCCAATCGCATCGGTGTCTACGCCATCTTCAAAGGAATCGAGCACATGCTTGCCATGGGGATGTCCGTTGAAGAGGTTGACGCCATTGCCGGTCCGGCCACGGCACGCCCAAAATCAGCCGCTTTTCGTACCGTTGACCTGGTCGGTATCGACACTCTGGCGCACATTTGTAAAAACTCCTACGAACTGCTCCCCGACGACGAACAGCGGGAGACCTTTGTCGTCCCTGAATTCATGCAGCAGATGATCGACAATGGCCTGCTCGGAAACAAGAGCAGGGCAGGGTTTTACAAAAAACAGCAAGTCGACGGGCAGCGCCAGATTTTCTACTACGATTACACCAGTGGTTCATTCAAACCAGCTGAAAAGCCGAAGTTCGCATCGATTACGGCCGTCAAAATGGTCGATGATCCGGCACAGAAGATCAGGATGGTGGTGAGCGGACAGGACAAGGCGGCGGAATACGCCTGGAAGACCCTGCGCGACACCCTGATCTATACAGTCAACCGGATTCCGGAAATAGCTGACGATGTGCTTAACATCGATAATGCCATGAAGTGGGGTTTCAACTGGGAAATCGGCCCCTTTGAAATGCTCGATGCCATTGGCGTTGCTGACTTCGCGAAACGCGCTGAGCAGGATGGCGTGGCGGTTCCGGCCATACTGAGAAAGGTGACCTCCTTTTACCGCTTCAACGACGCGGGCCAAAAGGAATATTTCGATCTGAACGGCGGTGAGTATCGCCCCGTCCCCTTAAAAGACGGGGAGATCAACCTGCAGATCCTCAAGAAAAGCAGTGGCGTGGTTGAGAAAAATGCCAGCTGTTCGTTGCTCGATCTGGGCGACGGGGTCTTTGGTTTTGAATTTCACTCCAAGATGAACTCCATCAGCGGCGATATTCTGGCAATGACCCACAAAGCGATCAGGCGCGCCGAGACAGAGGGGGTTGGACTGGTCATCGGCAATCAGGGTACCAACTTCTCCGTTGGCGCCAACCTGATGCTGCTCGCCGTCGCGCTGGCGGAGGGGGCTTTTGAGGACATCGACATGATGGTTCGCGCCTTTCAGAAAGCCACCATGGCCGTCAAATATTCTGAGGTCCCGGTGGTAGCAGCGCCTTTCGGTATGACCCTCGGCGGTGGCTGCGAATTCAGCCTCCATGCCGACGCCATCAACGCCTACGCGGAAACCTATATGGGACTGGTTGAAATCGGTGTAGGTCTGATCCCGGCGGGGGGCGGCACCAAGGAGATGTGCCTGCGTGCGGTCGAGCTGGCGCGCCACGGCGATATCGATCCGAGTCCTTTTATCTTCAAATATTTCAAGCAGATCGGCATGGCCACGGTGTCCATGGGCGCAGCTGAGATGTACGAACTGAATTACATGCGGCGCGGTGACAGCATCAGCATGGATCTCGATCGTTTGATCGCGGACGCCAAACAGAAGGTCCTCGGATTGGCCGTCAACTACCGTCCACAGAAGCCGCTGGAAAATATTCCGGCACCTGGCCGCGATATTGCTGCCAGCATCAGAACCAGCCTCTGGAACATGGAACAGGGTGGCTATGTCACCGCCTATGAAAAGGAGATTGGCGGTATTATCGCTGATGTCATCTGTGGTGGTGATGTTGCCGCCGGCACCATGATTTCCGAGGATTATCTGCTGCAGCTGGAGCGTCAGGCATTCCTTAAGCTTTGTGGCAACAAGAAAACCGCCGAACGCATTCAGCACATGCTGAAAAAAGGCAAGCCGTTGCGTAACTAATCAGAATTCAGGTAGGGGCACGGCGCGCCGTGCCCCTACGGATAATATCGGGAGGAAAACCACCATGAAAACAGCATACATACTCGCGGCCTACCGCACTCCCGGCTGCCGGGCAAAAAAGGGCGGCTTCAAGGATATGCGTCCGGATGATCTGGCCGCTGCTGCCATCAAGGGACTGATCGAACGCAGCAACATTGATCCCATGAACGTTGATGATGTCATGATCGGTTGCGCCTTTCCGGAAGCGGAGCAGGGGATGAACTTCGCCCGTATCGCTGCATTAAAAGCAGGTCTGCCCTACCAGGTTCCGGCCCAGACCATCAATCGTTTCTGCTCTTCGGGCCTGCAGACTGTTGCCAGCGCTGCCGAACGGATTATCGCCGGTTTCGCCGACTGTATCGTTGCCGGCGGTGCCGAGTCCATGACCATGATTCCCATGGGTGGCAACAAGTACAGCGCCAACCCCGGACTGGTGAACTCCTGGCCGGAAAGCTACGCCTCCATGGGCATCACTGCCGAGTTAGTTGCCGACAAATATGCCATCAGCCGTGAGCAGCAGGATTTTTTTGCGGTTGCCAGTCACCGCAAAGCAGCGGCGGCGATTACCGCCGGCAACTTCAGTGACGAAATAATTCCGGTAGAAGCTCAAGAGACGGTAATTGTCAACAATAAGCTGCAGAAAAATCGAAAACTGATCAGCATTGATGATGGTGTGCGCGCCGACACCAGCATCGAAGGGCTCGCCCGGCTCGCTCCGGCATTCAAACTGAACGGCACGGTCACTGCCGGCACCAGCTCGCAGATGACCGATGGTGCCGCTGCGGTCCTGGTTGTATCGGAGGAGTTTCTTAAAACGCTCACTGCCAAACCCCTGGCACGCTTTGTCAGCTTTGCCGTCAAAGGAGTCCCCCCGGAGATCATGGGTATCGGTCCGGTCGAGGCGATTCCGGCCGCACTGAGGATGGCCGGGCTGAAATTAGGCGACATTGACCTGATCGAACTCAACGAGGCCTTCGCGGCCCAGTCGCTGGCCGTCATCCAGGATCTCGATCTGAATCCGGAGCTGATTAATGTCAACGGCGGCGCTATCGCCCTGGGGCACCCCCTGGGCTGCACCGGCGCCAAGTTGACCGCCACCCTGCTGCACGCGATGCAACGCCGCGACTGCCGCTACGGCATGATCTCCATGTGCATCGGCGGCGGCATGGGGGCGGCGGGGATATTTGAGAAAATATGACGCTGGTGCATGAAGATTTATCCATCTGCAGTTGGATGTGCGCGAACGCTGCGGGTAGCTGTTTAAAGCAAAACGAATTTTACCCGCAAGGAAACGTACTCCCATTGATAAATCATTAAAATGACCTGTATGGATAAAGCTTACACACTTTTACACTATTTGCGAGGTACTCATTATGGCTGGAAAGATCAGGAAGGGCGGAGATTTTCTCATTGCCGACACACAATGTCAGGATGTTTTTACCCCGGAAGATTTCAGCGATGAGCAGCGTGCGTTTGCGGAAACGACGGAAAAATTTGTCACCGATACAATCCTGCCCCATCTGGAGGAGATTGAAAACCAGGAGTTTTCCTACGTCGTTGACGGCATGCGCAAGTGTGGCGAACTCGGCCTGCTGATGATGGATGCTGCCGAGGAAGACGGCGGTCTGGAGTTGGACAAGGCGTCAAGCATGCTGGTCGGTGAAAAGATCTCCACCAGCGGTTCCTTCTCGGTTGCTTTTGCCGCCCACACCGGCATCGGCACCCTGCCGTTGATCTATTACGGAACGGCGCAACAGAAGGAAAAGTACCTTGAAAAGATCATCAGTGGAGACTGGTGTTCTGCCTATTGTCTGACCGAGCCCGGTTCCGGCAGCGATGCCTTGAGCGCTCAAACCAGCGCCACCTTAAGCGACGACGGCACTCATTACCTGCTAAACGGCACCAAGCAATACATCACCAACGGCGGTTTTGCGGAACTGTTCACCATCTTTGCAAAGATCGACAAAGAGCATTTTACCGCCTTTCTGGTGGAAAAAAGCTTTCCTGGTCTGATCGTCGGCAATGAAGAGAAGAAAATGGGAATCAAAGGCAGCTCGACCACCCAGATCACTCTCGATAATTGCCGGGTACCGGTGGAGAACGTTCTGGGTGAGATCGGCAAAGGCCACAAAATTGCCTTCAACGTCCTGAATATCGGTCGCCTCAAGCTGGGCGCCGGTGTCACCGGTGCAGCCAAAATGGCCCTGGCAGAAGGGATCCGTTACGCCAATGAACGCAAACAGTTCGGCCAGCCGATTTCCGCTTTTGGAGCCATCCAGGAGAAGATTGCCGATCTCAGCGCTGCCATCTACGCCTCTGAGTCACTGGTCTACCGTTTAGCTGGATTACTTGACGATAAGCTGGCAACCATCGAAAAAGGGATTCCTGACTACTACGAGCACTATCAGAAGGCCATCGAAGAGTATGCCGCCGAATGCGGTATCTCCAAGGTTTTCTGCAGTGAAGTCCTGGCCAAAACCGTCGATGAAGTCGTACAGATCCACGGCGGCTATGGCTTCTGCAGTGAGTATCCAGCTGAACGTTACTACCGGGATGAGCGGATCAACCGGATTTTTGAAGGTACCAACGAGATCAACCGCCTGCTGATCACGGGGGTGATTCTGCGCCGCTCCATGAAAGGAGAATTACCCCTCCAAAGCGAGGCAATGAAAGCCTTTGAAGCGCTGATGACTCCTTCTTTCGAAGAGATCGACACCAGCATCCCCTTCGCCACAGAAAAGGCAACTATCCAGAACCTGAAGACTTTATTTCTTATTTTAGCAGGTGCCGGCGTTCAGAAATTCATGGAGAAACTTTCCGATGAACAGGAAATCCTGATGGCGGCGGCGGATATCATTATCCAGATTTTTGCCATTGAAAGTGCCGTTCTGCGCGCCGAAAAAATCAGCGCGGGCTTAAGCCGGGCGCGCCGGGAGCAGCTTGCTGCAGCGGTTAAAGTCTTCACCTTCAACGCCAGCGAGGAGGCGGCCACCGCCGCCCGCAAGGCCGCCTACTTTGTGGAGGAGGGGGATACCTTAACCATGATCCTGTCCGGGGTTCGGCGCTTTACCAAATATGATGCCGGTGGCTTGCTCAACGCCAAACGAACCTTGGCGAAAGCGGCAATTGACAAGGAAAAATATCTGTTTTGAAACAGCAGATATTACCGCAGCAGCATACCCTCGACACTCCTTATCTGGTCGGCCCGGTTCATTGTTATACAACAACCATCGCCGGCGAAGATGTTCTGTTTGATACCGGGCCGCCGTCGCCGGAAGCCAAGACATATCTGCTCCGGCACCTCGACATGACGCGCTTGCGCCATGTCATCATCACCCACTGCCACATTGATCATTATGGGCTGGCCCACTGGCTGGAGCAAAACACAGATGCGACGGTCTATCTACCGTTTCGTGACAGCCTGAAAATTGAACAGCACGAAAAACGTCTTAAACTGATGTACGAACTGCTGCAGGTGTTTGGCTTCAGCAAAGAATTTCTCAGCCGCTTTGCGGCCAGCATGGAAGATGGCTCGGTGTTTCCCGCTCTGCCGACCCGTTACCTCATCATTGAGGACGAACTGCCATCCCATCTGGGCATCGACGTGATCCCCTGCCCGGGCCATTCCCAGAGCGATCTGGTCCTGGCCGGCCCGCACTGGGCTGTCACCGGTGATGTGCTGCTGCGTGGAATTTTTCAGTCACCACTGCTCGATGTAGATCTTCTCAGCGGTGAACGTTTTCGCAATTACGATGCCTATTGTGCGACCTTGCTCAAGCTTGCCAAACTGCGCGACAGGACCATTCTTCCCGGTCATCGTTACTCAATTGAAGGAGTCGATACCAATATCCTTTTTTACGTCACCAAGCTTCTGGAGCGCGCAACGAAGATCAAGCAGATCGACCCGGCTTACTCAATCGCCGAGGTTGCTCAACAGCTCCTTGCCGGCAAACAATGTCCGCCATTTGCTATTTACCTGAAAGCCTCGGAGCTGGTCTTTATCCGTGATTTTCTCCACCAGCCCCGGCAGCTGCGGCAAGCGTTGGAAACCATCGGTCTGTTTTCCCCGGTTGCCGATCTCTATGACGCGGCACTGACACCGATCTGAGCTGAGAGCTGCTACCTGGATGATTGTTTTTCCTGGAAGGAGAACCAATGGCAACCGAAAGACCCCTTATAACAACCTGCTTTAACGACGGAATTTTCAGAATCGGGATTGCTCGACCGGAGAAACGTAACGCTCTGACCATGGCGATGTACGATGCGTTGAGCTCGGCCCTGGAAGCCGCAGAACAGGATCGGCAGGTGCGGGTCATTCTGTTACAGGGCACCGCCAACTGCTTCACCAGTGGCAATGATCTGTCTGATTTCAGCAAACACCCGCCGCAGGGAGAAAACAGCCCGGTGTTCCGCTTCCTGCGGACAATCAGCCAGGCCACAAAGCCGTTGCTGGCGATGGTCAGTGGTCCTGCGGTCGGTATCGGCACAACCTTGCTGCTGCATTGCGATCTGGTTTACGCTGATGAAACCGCACGCTTTCAACTGCCCTTTGTCAACCTGGGTCTGTGTCCGGAAGCGGCTTCCAGCTTTCTTTTACCCCAACGAATCGGCCCGCAGCGGGCGGCGGAGATGTTACTGCTGGGTGAAATGATTAATGCCGTAACAGCCCTGGAATACGGTTTGATCAACCAACTCTGTGGCTCTGCAACTCTGGAGGAGCAAGTTCTCGCTAAAGCGACCAGACTGGCAGCCCAGCCGCCGGAGTCCGTGCGTTTGACTAAATCCCTGCTCAAGGAACACCAAGTGTCCCGAATTGCCGAAATCATGCGCAAAGAGGGAGAACTGTTCCTGAACCAGTTGGCGAAGCCGGAAGCACAGGAAGCCATCAGCGCATTTTTACAGGGGCGCAAGGCGGATTTTTCGCAATTCTCATAAACATGGAATCAGCACCTTGCGGATGACAACAGGAGACGATCATGATCTTTGAGCTGACCGACGAACACAAATTGATGCGTCAGATGGTGCGTGACTTTTCTGAATCGGAGCTGGCTCCTTCTGCCGCTGAGCGGGACGAACAAGAGCGCTTTGACCGAACATTGATGCATAACCGACTGGCAGAGCTGGGTTTGACCGGGATTATTTTTCCGGAAGAGTATGGTGGTGCCGGCGCCGATTATATCAGCTACGCCATTGCGGTGGAGGAACTGTCACGGGTCTGTGCCTCGACCGGGGTCACCCTGTCAGCGCACCTCTCCCTGGGAGCCAATCCGCTCTTTATGTTCGGCACCGAAGAACAGAAGCAGGGCTATCTTAGGCCCCTGGCACAAGGGCTTACCCTCGGCGCCTTCGGTCTTACCGAAAGTGGTGCCGGTTCTGATGCCGGTGGCACCAAAACCACCGCCGTGCGAGACGGCAACGCGTGGGTGTTAAACGGCAGCAAAAACTTCATTACCAACGGCGGTGACGCCGATACCTATATCGTCCTGGCGCGCAGCGATAAAAATGCCGAAAAACATCGGGGAATCAGCGCCTTTATCGTCGAGAAAAACACCCCCGGTTTTTCCTTCGGCAAAAAAGAACTGAAAATGGGTATCCGCTCCTCGCCCACCATGGAACTGGTTTTTGACAACTGCCGGATTCCGGCCGACAATCTGCTGGGCGACGAGGGGCAGGGTTTCAAGATTGCGATGAAGACCCTCGATGGCGGGCGTATCGGCATCGCCGCCCAGGCCCTGGGCATCGCTCAGGGAGCCTTTGAAGCCGCAACCAGCTACGCCAAAGAACGCAAACAATTCAGCCAGCCAATCTATACTTTTCAGGGTGTTTTATTCAAGCTTGCTGATATGGCAACCGAGATTGAAGCAGCGCGTCTGCTGGTCTATCAGGCGGCGTACCGGGCCGGTAATGGATTAGCTTATGGGCAACAGGCAGCAATGGCCAAGATGTTTGCCGCTGATGTCGCCATGCGGGTCACTACCGAAGCCGTTCAGGTGCTTGGTGGCTACGGCTACACCCGGGATTTTCCGGTAGAGCGGATGATGCGTGACGCCAAGATCACTCAGATCTACGAAGGCACCAATGAAATTCATCGGCTGGTCATCGGTTCGGCACTGATGAGATAAGTCTTCGTTAAAGAACATTTGCCGCCAATAAAAAGCGATTGGCGAATACGTATGTTCAAAGACATCCCTCAAGCGGCTGAAAGCTGAAATCCTCAGTGCCCCAGGATGATGGCTGGTGCCGGCAGGTTCTACTACCTTCCACCTTTTCCTGTGGGTGACTTTTCTGCATAATGTTCCACACCACCGCTGCAGCAAAAGGAGCCCTCTTGCCATGACAATTACTATCAGCAAACGCTGCAGTGGCTGTGGCGCTTGCGTCGCTGCATGCCCTTTTGCTGCCCTGACCCTGTCGAGCGATCAGCCCCAGGGGTATGGCAGAAAAAAGGCAGTGGTTGACCCCTACCTGTGCAGCGGGTGTGGTAACTGCATTGATCAGTGCCCCTTATGTGCCATCACCAAAAAGGCTAATAATTAAAGCCTGACACCGTTGGAGGGTTTAATAAGATGAAACAGCAACATGAGCTTAAGATGCCACCATGGCTTACAAATCCGGAGGGCAAGCCGCGCCGGGTTGGTATAGAACTGGAAATGAGCGGCCTTGATCTCAATCAGCTGGCTGCCATTGTCGCCGATTTCCTTGAGCTCGAAATTGCCTCCGATGGGCGTTATGCCCGCATCCTGCATGGTGACGATGCCGGTGACTGGATGGTTGAGCTGGATTTTAATCTGCTCAAAAAAATGGGGCGCGAAACCCGTGACTCAACCACCCTGGAGGGGGGGCTCGAAAATTCAGTTGAGGAAGTGGTCGCCTGGGCTGCCGAGACCATTGTCCCTCTGGAAATTGTTTCCCCGCCGCTCCCCTTTGAGCGACTGCCGCAGACCGAAGACCTCATTGCAAAACTCCGTGCCACAGGAGCCAAGGGCACCTCCGATCATATTGTCAACGCCTTTGGTATGCAGTTGAACCCGGAAGTACCTGCCACCGACCCGGCCATCATCGGGGCTATCTTCAAAGCCTTTTTATGCTGTTATGACTGGATTGCTGATCGTGCCGCTGTTGACCTCACCCGCCGCATCACCAGCTACGTTGATCCTTTCCCCAGTGAATACATTCTCAAGGTCGTCGATCCCGATTACCAACCTGACATGGACACCTTGATCGACGACTACCTGCACCACAACCCGACCCGTAATCGCGCTCTGGACATGCTTCCCCTGTTTCTCCATCTTGATGAAAAACGGGTGCGTAACGTAACCGCCGACGAACTGATCAAAGCGCGACCGACCTTTCACTATCGCCTGCCCAATTGCGATATTCATAAAGCCGACTGGGGCCTTCATCTATCCTGGAACGACTGGGTCAGAATCGAAGAATTAGCAGCGGATACAGAGCGGCTTAATGCCTGCTGCGAAAGATTTCAACAGTTCCAGCGCAACCCGTTGCAGCGCTGGTTCGGTAGCTGGCGTGAAGAACTGGAAAATAAATGGCTGGCCCCCTGATCAGACCTGCTCGCCGGCCATTCACCTTGCGCCAACGCCTGTTGCACCTGGTGATCATACTGGTGCTGGTTGTCAGCGGCTGGGGGTGGTGGACCTTCGTCAGCCCGTTTAACTATTCTCCGCCCATTTCTACTGCTGTTGAGATAAACGCTGGTGAGCAGCGTGTTTTTGCCTACGGTACCCTCCGCAATCCGCTGGTGCGACTGCTCATTACCCGCGAACTGACAGACCCAGCCCCGGCGCACCTGCCCGGCTACCGCAAACAGGGGCTTGATATTATTGAAGCTGAATCAGCAAAAACGCTGGGCGTGGTTTTTACTGTGACTCCGCAGGGATTGCGGCGTCTTGACCGTTATGAACGGGCGGGAGAACGCTATCATCGACTCCAGCTAACCCTGACAGATGGGAAAACCGCATGGGTCTATCAGCGACTATAAGAGGAGAAGCAGAGGACAACAGGGAGAAATCTCCCCTTGTACCGTACCGGGGATCTTCAGTCCACACCATCCCTTGTTAAGCGGCAGCTCAACAAGGAATGACTGTTGAATTCGCAAACATTGCCTGAGCGAGTATCGACCTTAATTCAAACACCTTTTACAAAATCAGTTGGCTAAGTGGCGTGCTACCTCACCACGACCTCTGGGTAGCGCCCCCAATCCTCCGGCAGTGCCGGCAACCAGGGCAGCAACAAGTCCAAGCAAAACCGGGATAACCCAGGCTAACCCCCCCGGCTGCCAGCTGATATGAAGCGCTTCCTGTGTCAGCCAGTAGCCTCCCAGGAGGCCCCCTAACCCACCGATAAGAGCCGCCAATACCCCAATACTGGCGGCCTCTCCCAACCGTGCCAGGCCGATTTCCCGACGGGACGCTCCGATCAGGGTAAAGGCCAGAGCTTCGCCCCTGCGGCCATCGACATCAGCAGCAATCACGGCCGTGAGTGATAAAGCTCCCGCCATCAACAACGTCATAGCGACGATCAAAGACGCAAGGATGGCTCCATCGAGAATATCGCGAATGGCCGAAACAATGGGTCGAACATCGATCGTGGTGATATTGGGATAAGATCTCTGCAGATGTCTGATAAATCCATCAACGGCAGGATCGTTGGTCGCTTCAAGCGACATGACCCAGGAATGCGGCGCGTCCTGAAAGGGTTCCGGAGAAGCGACAAGGAGAAACTCCGGGCGGAAGGTTCGATGATATTCTTTACGAATATTAACAACTTCAGAATTGAAGGTTCTACCCAGGACACTGTAGGTCAGCCTATCACCCGGTTGCAAATCGAAGGCTTCGGCCAGGTCTTCCTCGGCGGAAACCAGGGGCGGGCCTGTATAGTCGGGGGGCCACCACTCTCCTGCAAGCAGTTCGGCGCCGGTCGCTTCCGCCGTCCAGGCAAAACTCCGGTCCCCTTCAATAACCCAGGATTTTCGTTCCAAAACAAGGGCTTTCTCAGCAGGTACATCGTTCACCGCTAAAATATGGGTTCGCATGAAAGGCGAGGATTGCAGCCCTCCCAGATTGACATCTTGCTCGATATGATTTTTCAACGTATCGACCTGGTGTTGCTGAACATCCAGCAACACCAGGTCAGGAATTTTATCAGGCAGCTCTGATCTCAGGGCGTTCTCCAGTGAACTTTGTGCGGCAACAATTGCCGTGATACCGGCAATGCCAATACCAATCGAAATGACCTTGATGGCCACTGCTCCCGACAGTGACAATCCCTGCAATATAACCAGGGAAGTAAATCGTCGAGGAACGATCCTGGTGGATTGTCGAGCAAGCAGCCAGCCCCCCAGCCCTAGCAGACCGACAGCACAAATAAGGCCTGCAGCGGCGGTACCGGCAAGTTTCGGATCCGGCAGAGATAACACGGCTATCAGAACAGCCAGGGCGACGATGATGGCGCCGGCGCAGACATGCCGAGGGTGTGCTGTTAATTGCGCTTCGCCACTGCGCATCGCCGCACCGGGGGAAATTTTCGCAGCACTGGATAACGCCGCACAACTGGCCCCAACCAGTCCGATTGCCATGATGGTACTCACTTGCAGCGCCGGACCCAAGAGCGACAACAGCTCCCAGTTCAGGTGGAGTTGGGCCACTGCCTGTTCCATGAGAGCGTAGACCAACACAATCGCCAGCAGTAACCCGAGGCCTAATCCCATCCCGCCACTTAAGGCGATAATGGTGCCATGTAACCAGACCACCGTGTTTGGGGTCGCTCCTGACAGGCGATACAGCGCAATAGTTTTGGAACGACGGCTAACCCAAACTTGAGCTGACGCCCAGGCTCCGCTCAAGCCAATAATCAATGCGACAATACCGGCCATGCCCAGAAAAGTCGTTGTCCGCTCAATCGTTCGGCGAACTCGTTCGGCGGCATCCCCGGGTGTTTCCACCTCCCAGCCATGCTCAGGTCTCAATTGTTCCAGGACCTTAAGGGCGCTATCGAGATCAACTGCATCGTCAAGGCGCAAACGATAGCGATAATCAATCAGCGAACCGAACCCGGTTAGCCCTGTCTCCGGAAGCCGGCTTAAAGAAATCAACACGCGAGGACCGACCATGAAACGACCAGAGGAGAGACGATCAGGTTCCCTCTCAAGAAGGGCACGAACGATGAAGAATGTCTCTCCCAGCTGAAGTGTGTCACCCAGCTCTATACCCAGATGCGCGAGCAGGCTACGATCGACCAAGGCCTCCCCGCGTTCATTTGGCGTCTGCAGATCGTTGGAGAACGGTGCTTCGCTGTGCACCTCAAGGTTGCCGAAGAGAGGATAGTTTTCATCTACGGCTTTGAGTTCGACCGTCAGACTCTTGTTTTTTGCAGTTGCAGAGGTACGCAGTTCGGCCACCCGCGAAAGCGTTCCCAGCTCCGTAAGACGCTGCTGTAACTGTTGATCGAGAGAAACATTGACAACGGAAATCGCCAGATCACCCCCGAGGATTCGGGGTCCGCTAGCGTCCAGCGCTCCGCTCAACCCCTGGCCGAGCAGCCACACGGATGCCAGCATCACCGTCGCAACCACGACACAGGCAAGGAACAAGCGCAATCCGAGCACTCCGGCGACCAGTTCCGTCTTAAGAAGCTCAGCAAGGATGCGAAGAGACATTTGGCGCTCGGTGAATATTGACATATCAGACCTTGATCCGTCCGCCGTCTATGGTAATCATCCGATCGCACCTGCGGGCAAGATCAGCATCGTGGGTGACAAGTAGCATTGAGGCGCCACTTTCGCGGGTCATCGAAAACATGATCTCGGAGATGGCCGCTCCGGTCGCCTGATCAAGATTACCCGTCGGCTCATCGGCCAGAATCAGTTTCGGTTTGGCAACAAATGCGCGGGCAATGGCAACCCGTTGCTGTTCTCCACCAGACAACGCACTCGGCCGATGCGTCAGGCGATGCGCCAGGCCTACATCTCTCAGCAGTTGCTCTGCCTGTTGATTCGCGCCGGCATCCCCAGCCAACAACAGCGGCAGGGCGACATTCTGCAAAGCAGTCATGGCCGGGACTAAGTGGTAGGCTTGGAAAATTACTCCTATTTGCTGTCGCCGTAGATGCGTCCTCGCTTTTTCTCCGACAGCTGCCAGATCAAGGCCGAGAACCTTCGTGCTTCCGCCGGTCGGAACTTCCAAGCCCCCGACGACGGCAATCAGCGAGGACTTTCCGGATCCGGAGGGGCCCATAACCGCAACGGTTTCACCGGGGACGAGGGAGAGATCGATACCGCAAAGAACCTCAATCTCACCATTCTCTGAAGAGTAAGCAAGACGGGTTTCATGAAGATCAAGGATGAAGTTTGTACTAATGGCTAAGCCTCCTGTCAATGTGATAATCTGTTTTTTCTTTTTAATTCAATCGGTTAGATATTATATCTCGACGCTTCTAGATCAGTGCGTCAAAAAAAACCTCCATCTTTTTGCGCAGCGCAGCATCCGGTTGCCGCCCAATCCCCGCACCCATGTTGTCCTGAAGGTGGTGTAGTTTGGTGGTTGCCGGGATGACGCAGGTCACCGCCGGGTGAGAGACAATATATTTGAGGAAAAACTGGCCCCAGCTACGGCAATCAAACTCGGCAGCCCAGTCGGGCAGAGTTTTTCCTTTGACGGCGCGGAACAGCGATCCACGCTGGTAGGGGCGATTCACCAAGACCGCGATACCGCGATCGGCCGCCAACGGCAGCAATCGCTCCTCGACCGACCGATCCTCGATATTGTAACTGAGCTGGACAAAATCAAAGGGCTCCTGTCGCAACAAGGTTTCCAGCTCACGATGGCTGCGCCCATGTGAGGTGGTGATCCCCAGATAGCGGATTTTCCCCTCAGCCTTCCAGGTTTTGAGGGTTTTTAAGTGGGTTTGCCAGTCACGCAGATTGTGGATCTGCATCAGATCAAAGCGGTCAACACCCCAGTGTTGTGCTGACTTCTCCATTTGTCTGATCCCGGCCTGCTCTCCATCGGTCCAGACCTTGGTCGCGGCGAACAATCGGTCACCTATACCGGCCTTATTCAGCAAGATGCCGATGACCTGTTCGGCGGAACCGTACATCGGGGATGAATCGATCAGCTCGCCACCCTGGGCAAAGAATTCCCGAATCAATGTCACAAAATCTGCAATAAGCGCGGCGTCGCTGTCGATATCGAAGGTACGCGAACTGCCCAGGCCAATCACCGGTAAACTATCCGCAGTTCCAGGAATGATTTTACGCAACAGAGCGGGTTCGGCTGCTTTAAGCTGCCAGGGAGTGAGATATAAGGATGCTACGGCAACGCTGATGGTGGCGACAAATTGCCGTCTGGATAATGAGAGCTCATTGGTTTTCATTCTGTCATCTCCTTTTCTGCTGTCCGTGATTCCTGCTGTTTGCCGAGGCGGTAACTGACCCATGCCCACCCGCCACAGAGCGGAACGGCGAACAGGGCAATTGCGGATAGCCCCAGACCGAGCGCCTGCAGACCGGCATAGGCCCAGGCACTGACAACGTCGCCGCTGCGATAAATGACCGTGTCGATGATATTCTTCGCTTTGTATTTTTGCTCCTTGTCAAGGATCACAAAGAGCATCTCCCGCGCTGGTTTCATTAAAGCATAGTTCCCTGCTCGCCGCGCAACCTGAACGCCGACAAGCACTCCAAGCGCTGGTAGAAATGCCAGCGCGAGAAACCCAAAACTCAAAAGGAGAGGGATCAGTGCCAGGCCCCAGCCTAATCCGAACCGTTTGACGATCCGGCCAGTCACAAAAAGCTGAAGGAGGATGGTTAGCGCATTGGTTGCCAGATCCATAGCGGCAAAGACTCTGGTTCGCTGAGCGGGATCATTGAAACTGTCACGAATGATCTCAGCCTGTTGAAAATAGAGAAAAGTGGAAAGGGTCGTGTAGAGCAGGATCAGTAGACATATTCCGAGCAGGTAGGGCGACGTCATGATCATTCGCAACCCGTCCAGGGCTCCGCCACCCAGAACCGAATTTTTTTCTGTGCGTGGTTTTTGGTCGGGGCTCGCTGTAATCGGCGAAGGAAGCGATTTCTTTTCACTCCAGGCACTCAGTTGATAAATACAGAGGATCGCCCAACCCAGACCCGCCACAGAAATCAGCAGCAGGTTGGTCGCACCAAGAGGGACAGCCAGAGAAGCGGTGATCGCCGGGCCTGCCAGAGCTCCGGCGGTGCCACCGGCGGCGACAAAGCCGAACAAACGTTTGGCCTGATCATCAGTAAACAGGTCGGTCATGAAGCTCCAGAAAACCGAAACGATGAACAGATTAAAGACGCTGGTCCAGATAAAAAAGGCCCGAGCCACCCAGGCATGGGTCAATCCGGAATGGAACAGTAGATAAAATATCAGCAGGTTGCCCATGAAGAAGAGATAAACCAGGGGGAGAAATCTTGTGCGCGGAAAACGGGAAGAAATCCAGCCGAACAGCGGGACCGCTGCGAGCATCGCCAGGAAGGTTCCGGTGAAGAGCCATTGCAGATGTTCGATCCCGCCGGCGATGCCCATTTCATCCCGTAAGGGTCGCACGATGTAGTACGAACAAAGCAGGACAAAAAAATAGCTGAAAGACCACAACAGCGGCTTGATCTCTTCCAGTTCCACTTTGACCAGTCTGAACAGGAAGGATCGGAACCTGTCTGCGGTCGAATGATACAGGTTGGCCATGGAGCTTGACCTCCACGATAAGGCATGGGTTTCAACCACTATAAATCAGAAGGAGTTGTCAAGAAAAGAGCCGCGGACAGGATGCGTCGTGTCATTTAGGAGGGCAGGAAAGAGCCGCTTCCGGGCATTTAATTGCCGCTGGGTTGCTTCAGCATGCCTTTCTGGCTGGGAAAACTATTTCCCGCAGTTTTTATAAAGATTCTCAAATTATTTGTACAGGATTTTCTGTACTCCATCAATCCCCGAGATGATCTTAGACATTTCACGCCCAATGCGGGCTCTATGCTGGGTTAAAACCATGCGATAGACAATCTGATTTTTTTCGATATCCAGATCGGCTTCGATATCAGTCATACGTAAATTGTTCTCGCTGAACACCTGTTCAAGCTGGGGATACACATCCGGCACCGCCCTTGCCGTCACTGTAAGATGAAGATAACGGTTTTTTTTGATGCGCGGTTCCAATCTTTTGAGAACCAACAAGGAAAACAAGGAAACTGCAGTGCCGATAGTGCCGACGGTGAGCATCCCCATACCGTAAGCCATGCCGATACCGGCGACCATCCACAAACTAGCGGCCGTAGTCAAGCCGCGAACAATCAATCCTTCTTTGATAATCACCCCGGCGCCAAGAAAACCGATACCGGTGACAATCTGGGCCGCCACCCGACTCGGATCAAGCCTGACCACGCCCGTTCCCGGCAGGTCACCATATTTCAGAAAAAACGCCTCAGAGACGATCATCATCAGACAGGAACCGGCAGCAACCAGCAAGTGAGTGCGCAACCCCGCCGGGCGACCATGAACTTCTCGCTCCAGGCCAATAATTGCCCCGGCCACAGCAGCCAGAATAATCTTGACGAAGATAGCCAGCTCGTAATTCTCCAGCAGGGTTGAGTCAAAATACATAACTGCCTCAAATGGACAATGAGTAAGCAAACGGATCAAAGCTCTCCGGTAAAGAGCTCCACCAATAGCATATTTGCTGAACCTGTAAATAGAATTCTAACAACAAAAACGCTAGCAGCAAGGCATCTCAAGCTTAAATTGCTGGGATTGCCTGACTTAGGTTTCGTTATGCAGAAGAATCTCACAGCACCTGCTACTGATCATCCACCAGCGGCGGGGGCAGCCAAAAAATTATGGGTAGGTTTGGGTGCGAATACGCCGTTGATCCTCGAAAACCGACTAAAATTCCTGGTGAACTGCCTTCAATTATAGACAGATTTTCAAGGTTTTATCTGTTGCAACAGCGCCTGAAAAGCCGGGCTGGAGTAGCTAATCGTCTCCGGTTTGCTGTGAATGATAAAATACGCGGCAATCCGGTGTTCTTCGCAGAACATCTTTCCGCGTTTTTCCCCCATCACCATCAGCGCTGTTGCCAGTGCATCCGCCCGGACGGCAACAGGGTCAAGAACCGTTACTGAAGCAAGTTGATGTTGAATCGGCTGACCACTGGCCGGATCGATGGTATGAACATAACGCTGCCCATCTTCTTCGTAATAATTGCGATAATTCCCGGAGGTTGCCAGGGCGATATCCGTTAATGAAAATACCGTCGCGACTTCGCGAACCTCCTCCAACGGTGCTTCAATCGCAATGCGCCAGGGACTGCCGTCGCTGCGTACCCCCCTCATTTTCAGCTCGCCACCAATTTCTACCAGATACTGTTCGATCCCTTGCTGATCCAGGTAGTTCGCCAGAACATCGACGGCGTACCCTTTGGCAATAGCGGCGAAATCGATGTGTAGCTGCGGAATTTTTTTGCGGATCGCCGGAGGTTCCTGGCGCAGCTGCAGGTTTTCGTAACCGACAGCGGCAGCAATCTCGGCTATTTGCTCTGGAGAAGGGGGTAAGGACTCCGGCCGTACCGCGCCAAACCCCCAGAGATCGACCAGGGGCCCGACAGTGACATCAAAGGCACCATCAGTCAGACGGCTGACCTCCAGCGCCAGCGCAACCACCCGCGCGGTATCTTCACTGACAGAAAACCAGTCACTGCCGGACTGCTGATTAAAACGGGATATTTCCGATCCCGGATTATAGGTGGACATCAGCGCATTGATGCGTTCGAGGTGTCCCTCCAGCCCCTGCTTTATTGCTCTCGTATCAGCATCGACAGGCAGCAGGATAACTGACCAGGTCGTACCCATGGTCTCGCCGGAAAGATGGACATAGCGGTCAGCTCGGTTCTGCTGGCAAGCCACAACCACGAGGAGCAGCGCACCAATCAAAGAGGTCCGTAACAGCATCTTTAATGGTGGCTGACTTGACTGTGCCAGTCACGCAACGCTACCAGCAGCTCGCGGACCTGCTGCTGGGCCCGGCTATCAACCAGATTCCCCTGCTCGTCAAAACTGCCGCTGAATGCATGGCAGAATATTTCCGGTTTATTGAGGGGGTGCAGATTAAGGTAGACGCAAACCTGGCGCAGATGATACTGGGCCCTGGCGCCGCCCTGGCCACCACCCGAACTCATGATCGCCACCGGTTTGCCCGTCAACAGGCGATTGTCCGGTGCCCGCGACAACCAATCAAGGGCATTTTTAAGGGCCGGCGCCAACGAATAATTGTATTCCGGGCAGGCCAGCAACAGGGCATCGGCACCTTCAGTCTGGTTCATCAAGGTCAGCACCGATTCCGGTTTATCGTGCTGATGATCGGCGTTAAAAAAAGGAATTTCTCTCAGATCAGCTGTCTCAATCTGGATTCCCTCCGGCGCGCAACCCTGTGCCCAGCGCAGCAGCCCCCGGTTGGTCGACGCCTTACGCAAGCTTCCACAGATCCCCAATACGTTGAGCTTTTCCATCGTTGAATTTCCTCACCTTTGATGTTTGTCGTTTGCCATATTGTGGCGCAGTCACGAGTACGTATATTACCAAAAAAGCAACTTCAACCCTTTTTGTTAGCATAGAACAATGAGTTTGTGTTTATTTTTATGTTGACTTTCTCCTGTTTCTATAAGAATCTGGACCTCCAGGGAAAAATAACCCTGTTTTATTTTGGAGGGGACCCCGGCCAACTGATTAATATAGTAAAGCAGTCTTAGGCCGTATCACATAATTTATTCTGAAAATAAGCGCTGGGTCCCCGGTGCCAGTACCTCAAAACACCCATAATGAGGCTTCACCATGAATCTTTTTCGTGAGCTATACGTCTGGCTGGAAAAACGTTTCTTTTACAATCTGACCCTTAAGCTCTCCGGTAATATTGTTCTGTTGCTGGTATTGCAACTTATCCTGCTGGGAACTCTTTATCTGAATATCATCGGTCTGCGCGAACTCCTGGCCGGCAACAGCGTTCCACCGCCGGAACAGATTGCCAGGATTGCTGATCGAACCCTGTGGCAGGCGGCAAGCATAATCGGCGTATCAGCCATCGCCATGATCGGCTCTCTGTTGTTTCTGATCTATCTCGTTGTCCGTCCGGTACGCAAACTCAATCAGCAACTTTCAGCCATGAATACCGGCGATATGAATCTGACCGGCAAACTGTCGGCAGAAACCCACGATGAATTTCGTACTTTAGCGGAAAACTATAATAATTTCATATCACGTCTCAAAGAAACGGTCCTGAGTTTGCGGCGTATGGGAATCAATACGGCAGTGGGAGCCGCCACCGTGGTGTCACAGGCCAAGGAGGCTTCGAGCAAAGCCTGCGAACAGGGCGAGCTGTCGCGACTGGTGTTCGGTAACAGTCAGGTTGCTACCCAAACCCTTAATACTATTTCCGACAACACCCAGCAGATCGCCTCTTCTACCTCGGAGAATCTCGATTCCGCACGCCAAGCCATGAAGGAACTGCAGTCGGTCAACCAGAACATGGAAACCATGCTGACCCAGATTCACAAACATGACCTCTCCATCAAGGAGATGGGGGACAAATCCCGCGACATTCGGAAAATCATCTCGACTATTCAGGGGATATCATTCCAAACCGGGCTGCTCTCCCTTAACGCAGCCGTTGAAGCTGCCCGTGCCGGCCAGGCGGGCAAGGGATTTTCCGTTGTTGCCAGCGAAGTTAAAAAACTGGCTGAGCAAGCCAACCAGGCAAGCGAGCAGATTGCCGGACAAATTACCGACATGCTGACCAGCATCGACCGCGCCCTAAGCGAATCCAGGGCGATCAATGAAGCTGCCGGTCACACCATGAACGCTTCACGAACCGCCTATGACAGTTATGAAGGGATGATCAGAGACTTTGAGGAAAACCACAACCTGCTGACTCATATTACCGCTTCAGTAGAAGAGATCTCGGCAGCCAACATGCAGACCCATGAGCAGGTTGAAAACATCAATGAATTAAGCATGATCGTTGCCGAAAAGACCGACTCGTCTGAAGAGGTGGCTACTGATCTGCAGAAAACCAGTGAAGACCTGCAGGAACTGGTCTCCCGTTTTATTACCGGCGAAGGTCCTTTTGAGAAGGTTCTCAGCGCCGGACGACAGTTCCGGGAACAGGTCACTGAACACATTACAAATTTAGCGAAATCCGGAACCAATGTATTCGACACCTCTTACCAGCAGGTTCCTGATACCAAACCGGCTAAATACCGCACCAGCTACGATCAAGTTTTTGCCCAGCGGCTGCAGCCCCTTTGCGATCAAACCTTGCAGCAAGTTGCCTCCGGAATTTTTGCCATCTGTGTCGATACCAATGGATACGCGCCCACCCACAACAGTCAGTATACCAGACCGATTACGGGTGACCCCCATTTTGACACCCTCAACAGTCGCGACAAACGCCTCTTCAATGACAAAACCGGTCTGCGCAGCGCGCGCAACAGCGAAAGCTTTCTGCTCCAGACCTATATGCGTGATACGGGGGAAATTCTGTGTGATCTTTCCCTGCCGATCACCGTCAACGGCAGACACTGGGGAGGGGTGAGAATCGGCTTTGACCCGAAAATTTTATTGAAATAGATCCTCTGGCAGGGGCTAAAATGATGCTGCCCCTGTCACTGCCTGTAAAGAAGGGCCTCGGGGCCATAGAAAAGCGAAATCGTCTCACCCTTCCTCTGTGTTTATGCTAGTCTCGATTACCTAAAAAACCAATCACATCAAAAAAAATGGAGGCCAACCATGCTCTTTGTCATCCGTTGTATTGATAAAAAAGGCCATCTGGCTGTGCGGCAGAAAAATCGCCCCGCTCATGTTGAGTATTTAAAAAGTTTCGGCCCTCAGCTCTTTGCTGCCGGTCCACTGCTTGATGGGGATGAACAGATGTGCGGATCGGTGGTTATTCTTGATTTGCCCGATCGCCAGGCCGCGGAAAGCTTTGCCTCCGGCGATCCCTACGCCAGAGCCGGCCTGTTCGAGCAGGTGGCAATTGATCGCTGGAATAAGGTACTGCCCTAACGTCCTGATAATATATTTTTTCGGGCTGTATTTTGCTCCGTCGCAGCACAGGGTGCAGGACTCCCGCTCCGGCGTTGGACAGAGACTATATGACAATTGTTGAAGGGGTCTCGTCTTCGGGCACCACCCACGAGGTTTCTGTAAAATCAGCGGTGGTAATCTGGTCAATGCGGCGCTTCATGTATTTACCATGGGCTTCAACCGCAACGGTACCATCAGGCAGGTAAAGTTCTCCACTACCTTCAAACAGGCGCCCCTTGTTGGCGTCGATACGCCCTACCACCTTTAGCTCAACATCCAGAGGCACCGGTTGCCGGTAACGCACCTGCAGATCAAGGGTGATGCCGAAGGTCTGATGATCGTGATCGATCATAATCGCCCGCCCGATCACTTCATCCAGCACGGTGGCGGAAATACCGCCATGGGCAATGCCGGGATAACTCTGATGCTGGTTGTGCAGAGTAAAAAGAGCGATCAACTCCTTCGTTGTCGTTTCAAAAAACTGGGCCTTGATTCCCAGGGCGTTTTCCGTCCCACAAACCAGACATTCACGGGAAATCGGCTGCATGCCGACGATCTGATAGGTTGTGTTCTGTGTTTTGGTCACAAGAATCTCCTTACCCAGGACACGCTCACCCGGACGAACCACAGCGGGCAAAGGTTTCACGAATGTTGACAGGCAGTGCAGCTGGTTTTTTCGCCTGCGGATCATAGCTGACCATGACGGTTTTGGCCGTAGCGAAAACGCGACTGCCGCCATCATGGAGCAGATAGGTTAAGGTAAAGCTTGAATGTCTGAGCTGTTCAACCTTAAGGGTAATCTGCAGGCGGTCATTCAAGGTAATGGGCAGGCGATAGTCACATTCGGCGCGTACCACCAGAAACAGCAGGGGGCTGTCGAGAAAATCTCCGAAATATTCCTGAAACATCTTGACGCGAGCATGTTCTAGATAAGTGAAAAATAGTGCGTTATTGACATGGCCATAGGCATCGAGATCAGCAAAGCGAATTTCAATCGCGGTCGTATACTCAAAAGAGACAGCGCTCATTTCACTACCGGGACCCTTTCATTAAGAATACCCAGTATGCGGGATCGATAAGCCACGACTTCAGTTCTCAGAGAGGCCAGGCTTGCTATTTTCTTATCTACTTTAGCGATATGGGTATCGAGAATTTCAAGCAGCTTTGGCGTGATGGTGTGAAAATCCTGCTGATTGATATCAAAATTCTGCGCCAGCTCCTGCATCTCTTTGAGCGTGATGCCCAGCTCTTTGAGCTTGAGAATAAATTTCAGACGTAACACATCCTCCCGACCGTAGGTCCGGGTCCCGCCAACCCGCCGTTCCGGAGGTCCCATCAAGCCGATCTCCTCATAGTAACGGATTGTCCGGGTTGTAATTCCCAACCTGTTGGCCAACTCGCCAATCTGCACCAATTCTTTGTCGTTATTCTTCAAGAGAGTAACCTTTACGTTAGCTTTTCCACTTAATAACACCCTCGATTCAGGCTGTCAATCCCGCTCGAAAACTGTCCTGATGGGGTCTTTAATTGTTGAAATATGAATAGAATGCTGTTATTTTTTAAACTAACCTTTACGTTAAGGTAATATAAAGAAAATCACAAGGCGTTGACAGCAACTCTGATATATACTCTTTTTTATCGACATTGAGCAATACCAACACACCGTCTTTTTTTAAGGAACGCCATGGAGTATACACGCGAAATCTACTGGAATATCGGCCAGAGCCTGGGCACCCTGCTCCCGATGTACCTGCTGGCGCTAGCAGCTGTTGCCTTCCTCGGCTATCAGTTCTCACGACGCATCAAGACCTATCGGCTGGGACAGCCTCTGGGTCGCTTTGATCAGTGGCCCGTGCGTCTGGAGCATATGATCCGCGGCACGCTGCTGCAAACCAGGGTCATTTACCAGCGCCTTCCGGGTAGCGCCCATGCCCTGTTTTTCTGGGGTTTTTTGCTCCTGTTTATCGGTACCTTGCTGATCTTCATCCAGGCTGACCTGACAGACCCCCTGTTTGATGTTCGCTTTTTGACTGGCACCTTCTATCTGTTTTTTTCCCTGATTCTCGATATTGCCGGTGTGTTGGCCATTTTCATGCTGGCAGGGTTATTGATCCGACGCACTCTGGTTCGCCCTCCGGGGCTCGACAACATCAAGGATGACTGGATCATCCACGGCTTACTGGTGGCAATTCTGATCAGTGGTTTTATCATCGAAGGGGCGCGGATGGCGGTTACCGAACTTGGCACGCCCTTGGCTCTGTGGTCGCCCATCGGCCTGCTCGTTGCCAACCGTCTTGCCGGTTTTGAGGAGACGGCCCTGCGCAACCTGCATCAGATCACCTGGTGGGGGCATCTACTGTTGGCGATCCTTTTTATCGCCATTATCCCGCTAACCAAGTTGCGCCATCTGTTTACTACCAGTCTCAACTATTTTTTCTCCGATCTCGGTCCCAAGGGGATGCTGACCTCGGTGGATCTGGAAAACGAAGATGCCGAAAATTACGGTGCCGCAACGGTAATGGACTTGACCTGGAAGGATATCTTTGATGCCGATGCCTGCACCAGTTGCAAACGCTGTCAGGATCGCTGTCCGGCGTGGGCAACGGACAAACCCCTGTCGCCGATGAAACTGGTCAAGCAGATAGGTGAGGTCGCCTTCCAGCAACCCCAGGCCAATCTGGCGGAGACCCTTGAGCGGGATGTCCTCTGGTCCTGCACGACCTGCCTGGCTTGTCAGGAAAGCTGTCCCGCGGTCATCGAACACGTCCGCAAAATTGTCGATGTCAGGCGCAACCTGGTATTGATGGAAGGGGAATTCCCTGGTGACGAGGTGACCGCGGCGATGGAACATACCGAGGTCAACGGCAACCCTTTCGGTCTGGCGTTTGCCGGGCGTGGTGACTGGGCACAGGGATTACCGGCTGTGGATACAAACACCCAAAACCCTGACATTCTTTATTTCGTCGGTTGCTATGCTTCTTTTGACAAACGCAATCAAGCGGTCGCCAAAGCCTTCGTCACCCTCTGTGCTGCCGCCGGAGTTAAAGTCGCCATTCTCGGCAAAACCGAAAAATGCTGCGGCGAACCGATGCGCAAAATGGGAAACGAATATCTCTATCAAACCCTGGCCCGGGAAAACATCGAGAATATTGCCGCGACTTCCGCGCCGCAGATCGTCACCACCTGTCCCCATTGTTACAACACCCTGAATAAAGATTATCGTGAGCTCGGGTTGACTCTGCCGGTTCATCACTACACCGACTTTCTCGCCGGCCTGATCAACAGCGGCCTGCTGCAACTGCAGCCGGAACAGGCCGATTGCACCTATCATGATTCATGCTATCTGGGCCGGCATAACGATCTCTACCAGGCGCCGCGCGCGCTCCTGGCAGCTGCCGGGGCACAGTTGACAGAAATGAACAAGCACGGACAGGAGTCTTTCTGTTGCGGTGCCGGCGGTGGCCGGATACTTGCTGATGAAACCATTGGTAGCAGGATCAGCGAAGCACGTGCTGAAATGGCCGCAGCCACCGGCACCGGCACCCTGGTGTCGAGCTGCCCCTTTTGCCTGACCATGTTTGAAGACGGTATCAAGGGCGCCGACCTGAGTGATCAGCTTAAACCACTGGACCTGGCGGAATTGCTGCTGAGCCGACTACCTGCGGAGATGGCAATCAATAAAAAAGGGTGAAATCGGATGTTGGGTCTGCTTAACAACGGCTCTGGTCAAAGCGCGCAACCGGGTTCAGCCGCAATCAACATAGAGGAGTAACTTATGAAGATTCTTGTCTGCATCAAACAGGTTCCCGATATGGAATCTCGCTTCAAGGTCAACGCCGCAGGGACCTGGTATGACGACACTGACCTTGCCTGGCGCATGAATGAATACGATGAGTATGCGGTGGAACAAGCAGTACAATTGAAAGAACAGGTCGGGACGGCCGAGCTGACAGTCCTGTGTATCGGGCCGGAACGGGTCAAGGAAACCATCAAGAAAGCCCTGGCCATGGGCGCGGACAAAGGAGTGCATATTCTGGACTCCGACAGTCACCAACGTGACCCCATGACAATAGCTGCTGTCATTGCCGAATACGCCCGCCAACACACCTTTGACCTGATTTTTACCGGCATGCAATCCCAGGATCGCGGTAGCGCGCAGGTAGGGGTTCTGGTTGCCGAAATGCTCGGCCTGCCGAGCCTTACGACCCTGGTAGAATTCACCTGGAGTGACGGTAAAGTCATCGCCAAGCGGGAGCTGGAAGGGGGCTCCAGAGCACTGGTCAGTTGCAACAGTCCGGCACTGGTTACTTGTCAGTTGGGTCTGAACAAACCTCGCTATCCAACCCTTCCGAACATCATGAAGGCCAAGAAAAAAGAGCTGCTGACAGTCCCCCTTGCCGACTTCAAACCGGTGGAATCCCAGCAGCAAACCCTCGCTGTCACCCTGCCTGAAAAACGCAGCGGTGGCCTGATTATTGAGGGGGATCCGGCCGAACTGGCAGAAAAACTCCTCAAGATCATTAAAGATAAAACCACGGTCCTGGCGTAAGGAGACCACGATGAAGATACTTCTGGTTGGCGAATCTCGAGACGGTAAAACCCTGGGAACCTGTGCCGAACTGATTGAGTTCGCGTCCCGCCTGGGTGCTGAAGCGACCATGTTCCTGGTGGGCTCAAAAAATTCCCTGCCCAACTTTTCCGGAACCTTGTACCTGGCCGACAGCGCCGGCGTCGGTGATTTCAATCCTGACGGCCACAAAAAACTCCTGCTTGACGTGGTTGCCAAAGAGCAGCCGCAGATGATCGTGTTCCCCCACTCCTCCTACGGCTGGGATCTGGCACCACGCGTTGCTTTGCCCCTCAAGGCTGCCCAGGTTTCTGAAGTGGTTGATGTGACAGAGGGGACCCTGATCGTTCCCTGCTGTAACAGCAAACTGCGCCGCCAGGTTAAAGTCAAAACAGCCCTGACCGTAGTCACCTTGCAGGCCGGCGCATTTACCCCTCAAACCCCGGCGTCGGCAACGCCGCAAGTCATTGACCTGCCGGGGGTGGAACCGGGAACGATCAGCTTCAATGGTTATGAAGCGGCAGCAGCGGGGGGCGTCGATCTGTCAAAAGCCACGGTGATCGTCGGCGCCGGCAGGGGCATCGGCAAGCCGGAAAACCTAGGCATGATCGACGCTCTGGCTAAAGCACTGAAAGGCGAATATGCCGCCAGCCGGCCTGTCGTTGATGCCGAATGGGCTGAGCATAGTCGCCAGGTTGGCACCACCGGGCAGACCGTTGCACCAAAACTCTACGTTGCCTGCGGCATCTCCGGTGCGATCCAGCACCTGGCCGGCATGAAAAAATCGGAGTTTGTCATCGCCATCAACACCGACAAGGATGCTCCTATCGGCGAGGTCGCCGACGTACTTGCAGTCTGTGACCTGAAACAGCTGGTACCGCTGCTGACAGAGAAAATCAACGCTCAGCACTCCTGACGAGCGATGCCCGTAACCTTAAAACCGGTTACGGGCATCTGATCTTGTCTGCACTACGGAGCAGTTTATGATGATTGAACAGATATTCACCGATCTGCCGCAGAGCTATCAGTCCGGCATCGTCCGGGAACCAACCAGCATCTATTTTTCCATCGACGAAATCAAAAGAACGGTCTGGCTTTATCCGACGGAATGCAAAGTCGATCAGGGACGAACGACCGATGCGGCCGACTGTGTCTGCAAAACCAGCAAGGAGTTTTTTCTCAAGGTCTGGAACGATGATTACCGCCCGGGGCTCTCTGACTTTCTGGCCGGCAACATCAAAGCCAACCAGCCTGATATTCTTCGGCTGTTTCTGAAAGCCTGTGGTAAAAGCTGATCCTTCTGAGCAGTGCTGGCACCCGTATCTACTCAAGCGCTGTGATCCTGAAGAGAGCATCGCCACTAAAGTAAAACGGCTATCCACGAAGCTGATCGCGGATAGCCGTTTTTTGTCACCAACATCTTTTTGTTGAACAATCCCTGCCAGCGCTCGTCAATGCTGTTCGCTGTCGTTGTATGCACGGGCGCGGCGTAATGAACGGATCATCGGTACCAGTGCCGATAACGCTACCAGTCCCCACAGTACCATCACCAGGGGGGAAGCAAAGAGAATCCCCCAGTCACCGTTGGACAATGACAACGCCCGGCGCAGACTGGTTTCCATCATCGGCCCCAGCACCAGGGCGAGAATGACCGGCGCCAGAGGAAAATCGGTTTTGCGCATCAGATAACCAAGCAACCCGAAACCGGTCATCAACATCAGGTCAGTTATCGAACTGCTGGCGGCATAAATGGCGCCGTAGCTGATCATCGCCACTCCCGGCACCAGGATATAACGGGGAATCAACAGCACTTTAACAAACAGGCCGACCAGGGGAAGGTTGAGGATCAGCAGCATCACATTGCCGATATACATAGACGCGATCAGGGTCCAGAACATGTCACCATGCTGAGCGATAAACAACGGGCCGGGATTAAGGTTAAGGGCCAGCAGGGCGCCAAGAATCACCGCCGTGGTGCCGCTACCGGGCACCCCAAGGGTCAACATCGGAATAAGAGCACCTGACACCGCCGCATTGTTGGCCGATTCCGGTGCCGCTACCGCCCGGATGTCCCCCGTCCCGAAGGTTCCTTTTTTATCCGTCAGGCGCTGCTCGGTGGCATAGGCCATAAAGCTGGCGATAGTTGCCCCGGCTCCCGGCAGAACTCCAATCAAAAAGCCGATAACAGCAGAACGAATCATTCCCCACCAGCAGGAAACAAACTCCTTTGCCGTCACCATCACCCGACCCAGTTTGGTATTCAACTCAGTGACGCCCCGGGTCTGTTCGATCAGAAGAAAAACTTCGGAAATAGCAAACAGTCCGATGGTGACCACGGCAAAATCCAGCCCGTCATAAAAAGCCAGATGACCAAAGGTATAACGTGGAATTCCGGTTCCCGCATCGATGCCGATGGTCGCCAGCATCAGGCCGATACCGGTGGCCAGCAACCCTTTGATAAACTGCTTCCCGGACAAAGCTGACAGCATGGTAAAGGTAAACAGAATCAGCACGAAATATTCCGCCGGACCAAAGCGGATCGCCCATTTTGCCAGGACCGGGGCCAAAAACATCAAGCCGACAACCGCAACCGTCCCACCAATAAAGGAAGCGATAGCAGAAATTGCCAGAGCCGGGCCGGCGCGTCCACTTTTGGCCATGGGGTGACCATCGAGCGCCGTGGCAACCGACGACGGCGTTCCCGGCACATTGAGCAGGATGGTGCTGATGGAATTGCCATACTGGGCACCATAATAAATCCCGGCAAAGAGGATGAGCATCGACGTCGGATCAATTCCCATGGCGAAGGTAATGGGAATAAGAATCGCAATCCCGTTAATCGGACCGATGCCGGGGAGCATACCGATAACGGTCCCCGCCGTGACCCCGAGAAACACTACCAGCAGATTGAGGGGAATCAACGCACCGGAAAATCCCTGCATTAATGACTGAAAAGCATCCATCAGAACAACTCCTCAAAAAACGACCCGAGGGGCAGATACATATCCAGGGCCAGGACAAAAAGTGCGTAAAGGGCGATCGCGGCGATAATCCCGGTAACAACAGTTTTCCACCACGAGGCGCCATAGAGCTTCCCGTAAACAATGAATACGCCCATTGTCGCGATGATGAATCCGACAGATTCAATCACCAGCGCGTAAACCACCAGCACCGACAGGGCCAGAATCACCACCCGCCAGGCTCGTGCACTGGGCCAGACTCCGGCCATGTGCCGACCGAAGAACAGCACCAGGGTCAAGGGCACCATCAACAGGGCAACGGCCAGAGGAAAAACCCGTGCGCCCAGATGGTCGGTAAATCCAATCGGCACATAGGCCAGGGCCTGAAGCCCGAAAACCAGTGCCAGTACCAGCAACATAACAGCAACAATACGATCGCTCATGGTTCCGCTCTCTTCTCGTATTAGGCAGTTATCGGGTCCGCCCAAAAAGGGCCGGACCCGATATATCAACAATTCTGATTTATTGCCCCATACGGGCGAACAATTTTTCCAGCGATTTGACCTGATTCAGAACAAACTCATCCATTGCCGTTCCCGTGCGCTCAAAAGCGGCGAGTCCGTTCTGCTCACGCAGGGCTATGAACTTCTCGGATGCTGCCAGCTTTTTCATGGCATCACTCCAGTAAGCATATTCCTCATCTGTCACGCCCGCCGGCATATAAAAACCACGCCAGTTGGCGCCGATGACATCGTAACCAAGTTCTTTAGCTGTCGGCACATCGGCCAGCACTCCCGGCAGTCGCTCGTCACCAAGAACCGCGAGCACCTTGAGGCTGCCGGCTTCCAGTTGGGTCAGGGTCTCGCTGACGTCGCCGGTAAAGACATCGGCACGACCACCCATGATCTCGATAATCGCCGGACCACCACTGCTGAAACTGGTGTAACGGACTGACTTAAGATCCTGAACACCGGCTGCGTCGGCAAGCATCAGCATTTTCAGATGATCCCAGCCACCGACGGCGGAACCACCGACAAAACTCATCCCGGCGGGATTTTCTTTCAGGGCTGCGATCAGGTCATCCAGGGTCTGGAAACGACTTTTGGGGGATACGGCCACGATACCATAATCAGCACCCAGAGCCGCGACCCAGCGGACATCCGCAGCATCAAAGCCCTGGAACATCTTCTGCGCGAGACGGGTCGTTGTCGCCGTCGATGCGGCTACCAGGAGATTGGCGTTACCCTTCTGCTGACCAACCACATGAGCGTAAGCGACGCCACCACCGGCACCCGGCATATTCTGGGTGCGGATCCGCCCTTTGACCAGGTCCAGGTCGGAGAGAATCGGCGCCATATTGCGGCAGGTGAAATCCCAGCCACCGCCCGGATCAGAAGGGGCAATACACAGAACGTTACGCGGCTCAAACGCCATCGCCGACTGCTGAATGAACAAAAACGCACAGACCAGAACCAGAGCTTTTAAATACTTCATCACGATCTCCTTTATAGGCTGGGGAACAAGGAATACGGACAATGCCGCAGTCCGCCAAAAACAGTGTTTGATTTTCTTTTGTCATTGTAGCCCACCAAAGCAACTTGTAAAGAATTCCACCATAATGATTTTTTGTTTCATAAGGACTATTCTGTTCATTTTGTTCATGCAACAATGTCAGCCTGATCCATCGCTGTAGCATTCGTTGTTTCGGCAGATTGGCGGCTTCATACCAGCGCAATAGCATTTCCGAACAAAAAACCGGGAGCGAGAACCATCTATGCAGCTGCGCCTGTCCCAACTATTCTCCAGCCTGCAAAGCCGCATGATTCTGCTTGTGTGTCTGCTGGTCCTACCGCTGACCCTGATTGTCGGTGGATTCCACACCCTGATTATCGGCAATGTACTGGAAGATGAAATCGGCAAACGGGCGCTGCAGGCCGCCAGAATGATCGCCCAGCTGCCCCAGGTAAAAGAACAGGTAGTCGCATCCGATCCGGAAGCGGTACTGCAGAAACTGGCGGAAAATCTGCGCCAGGAGACAGGTGCTGAATTTATTGTGATCGGTAATCGCGACAGCATCCGCTTTTCCCACCCTATGCCTGATCGTCTCGGCAAGGAAATGGTCGGCGGCGACAACGACCGGGCCCTTGAACAGGGGGAGTTTTATGTTTCGCGCGCAGTTGGCACGCTGGGGCCTTCCATCCGGGGCAAGGCACCGATTATTAACCAGGCCGGTGAGATCATCGGTATTGTGTCGGTTGGCTATCTTCTGGATGATGTTGAAAACATCGTCCTGATGCATCGTCTGCGTGCGGTGGGAATGGTCAGTCTCCTGATGTTCCTGGGCATCCTTGGCGCGATCACCATTGCGCGGCGATTCAAAAAGGCGATTTTCAATCTCGAACCGGAACAGATTGCCCATCTTTTTACTGAGCGGGATACCATCATCCAATCGATCCGCGAAGGCATTGTTGCCATCGATCGCGATGCTGCCGTAACGGTTGTCAACCAGCAGGCACTGGAAATTCTAGGCAAGAAGGACAAGCAGGAGGTCCTGCAGCATCACATTCGTGACGTCTTACCGGGAGCTAAACTGAGTAAAATTCTTGACGGCGGCGAGCAACGGGTCGACCAGGAGTTGATGGTAGGAACCCGTGCCCTGATTATCAACACGGTACCAATGATTGAAAATGATGCCATTTGCGGGGCTGTAGCCAGCTTCAGAAGCAAGGATGAGATTGACACGTTGGCGCGCCAACTCTCCCAGGTCAAGGAATACTCCCAGATGCTGCGCGCGCAAACCCATGAATATTCCAATAAACTTCATACCATCGCCGGACTCATCCAGACCGGTCATGCCCAACAGGCTCTGGAGCTGATCAGCCGGGAATCCGCCGGCTATCAGGGATTGATCGCCTTTTTGGCGCGAGCAGTGCCGCATCCGATTCTGGCCGCATTTCTGATCGGCAAATACAACCACGCCAAGGAGTTGCGTATCGATTTCACCATCGACCCGGAGAGTCAGCTGATCGACGTTCCAGCCTCCCTCAATCGGGAAAAAACCATCACCATTCTCGGCAACCTGATCGATAATGCCTTCGATGCGGCCCTCATCCACACCCGTCCGCCCCGGGTGAGGCTGACAATGACCGATATCGGCAACGATCTGGTTTTTGAAATCGAGGACTCAGGTGCCGGCGTCCCGGCTGCATTGACCAATGATATATTTATGCGCGGATTCACCACCAAAAGCAACGACAGGGGTCAGGGCTTGTATCTTGCAAAACTTGCCCTGGCCGACCTGGCCGGGCAGATGACCATCTCCGATAGTGACCTGGGCGGGGCGATGTTCAGTGTTTTCATCCCAAAAGAAAAGGATAGTCATTGATGCCGCTACAAATTCTCATTGTTGATGATGATCCCCAGATTGCCGAAATTCACCGCCACTTCACTGAAAAACTGGAAGGTTTCTGTGTTTGCGGCATTGCCGGCAATCTCGACGATGCAGAAAAAATGAGTGACCTGCTGAAACCGGACCTGATTCTGCTTGATCTGTACTTTCCTGAAGGCAAGGGCACTGAAATTCTCTGGAACCTGCGTGCCCGTCACCAGGCCACCGATGTTATTCTGATTACCGCAGCCAAGGAACTTGAACCGCTGCAGGAAGCTATCCATGGCGGCGTTTTCGATTATATCCTCAAACCGGTCATGTTTCAGCGCTTCAAAGAAGCCCTTGAACGGTTTCGTGAATACCGTCTGCGTATGACTGCTGAAGCAACCCTGGATCAACACACTGTCGATCGCCTGCTGCATCCCTACAAAAGTGCCACCGCCGGCGAGCCGATCCACCCGAAGGGAATTGACGCCCTGACCCTGAAAAAAATCCAGGCGGTTTTTGTTCAACCTCACCCCCAGGGCTTAAGTGCTGAAGAGGTTGCCGCGCTGATCGGCGCCGGACGCACCACAGCCAGGCGTTATCTCGAGTATCTGGTGGCTCATAACGAGCTGACCACCGAACTGGTGTATGGAACCGTCGGTCGTCCGGAGCGCCGTTATTTCAAGCAGCAGACCCGTCCGTCAACCTGATCCTGACCCGTCCGACGAACAGCGTTTGGTTAAATCTCTTTGACAAAACCGGGGCCTCCATTCATGATGGTGTGCCGTCTCGGTTGTTATGTCTACGGGAGTGTCGCTTATGGTTTCCCTCATCCTGATTCTTGTCAGTGCCGTTTTTGTCAATAATTTTGTACTGGCGCGATTTCTCGGCATCTGCCCGTTTCTTGGCGTTTCCAAAAAAGTCGAGACCTCTATCGGTATGGGGATGGCTGTTATCTTTGTTATGGCGGTTGCATCCGTCGTCACCTGGTTCATTCAATATTTCGTTCTCGCCCCCTTTAACCTTGATTATCTGCAAACCATTGCGTTTATTCTGGTCATCGCGGCACTGGTGCAACTGGTGGAGATGATTGTCCAGAAAACCAGTCCGGTCCTTTATCAATCGTTAGGCATCTTTCTGCCGCTGATCACCACCAATTGTGCCGTTCTCGGGGTTGCAGTTCTTAACATTCAGACTTCCTACTCGTTTATTGAATCGCTGGTCTTTGCCATTGGCGCGGGGATCGGTTTTACCCTGGCCATGGTGCTGTTTGCCGGACTGCGCGAACGCATCGACCTGTGCCCGGTTCCTGATGCCTTTCGCGGTACCGCCATCGCCCTGATCACCGCCGGGTTGCTGTCGCTGGCGTTTATGGGCTTTGCGGGACTGGTGAAAATGTAATGAGAAAAGGAATAAGCTGATGCTTGCAGCCGTAGCCTGCCTGGGTGGCATCGGCCTGGTCGCCGCCACCGCTCTCGGGATCGCCGCCAAAAAGTTTGCCGTCGAGGTCGACCCCAGGGAAGCAGCCATTCTGGCCGCATTACCGGGAGTCAACTGCGGCGCCTGTGGCGAACCAGGCTGTTCCGGCTACGCCCGGGCAGTGGCCGAAGGGCGGCTGGCTCCGAATCTGTGCCCACCGGGCGGACAGCAGACAGCAGAAGCGCTGGCGGCTATTCTAGGTGTCAAGATCACGGTTAAAGAGCCGGCGGTCGCTGTGGTGATCTGTCAGGGCGGGGACGATCTGGCCCGACAGAAATATCATTATCTGGGACTTGAGGACTGTAATGCCGCGCAAAAGCTGGCCGGTGGCCCCAAATCCTGTCCCGGTGGCTGCCTTGGGCTTGGCTCCTGCGTGCGCGCCTGCCTGTTTGGTGCGATCACGATAACTCCGGAACATCTCGCTGTTATTGATCGTGACAAATGTACCGGCTGCGAGCAGTGCCTCAAAACCTGTCCCCGCCAGGTGATCATCATGGCACCCAAGGCGGTGACCACCCACGTATTGTGCAACAGCCACGACAAGGGGGCCGAGGTACGAAAATACTGTCAGGTCGGCTGTATCGGTTGCAACATCTGTAAAAAAACCGTCCCGGAGGCTTATACCATCGATAACTTTCTTGCCCGGGTCAATTATGCTCAGGCAGACAGTGCGGCCCTGGCGATTGCCAAATGTCCGATGAAATGTATCCGCGATCTGGCTGACAACGGCGAGGCAAAAGATCCGGACCCGGAAGCAACGTCATCAGCAGAGTAGAGTTCGGCAGGTTTTAACCGCCTTAAAAAAGTGTCAAAACATGAAGCTACCAACATTCCCCGGCGGGATTCATCCCCCCGACAACAAAGCAACCACGGCCACCAGGACAATTGTTAGCTGCCCGCTGCCGGACGAGCTGATAGTTCCCATGCTGCAACATATCGGTGCACCGGCAGAATGTTGTGTCTCGGTTGGTCAACAGGTTGCCAAAGGGGAGCAGATCGGTGCTGCCGTCGGCCCGGTGTCGGTACCGATCCACGCCCCGACCTCGGGCGAAGTGATTGCCATTGAAGCCCGTCCCCATCCGGTCGGGCGCTCTTTACCCGCCGTCGTTATTCGCCCGGATGGCGCTGAGCGCTGGCATGAAGGTTTACAGGCAAACGACCCGGACAGCCTGAACCCTGACCAGTTATGCCAGTTGTTGCAACAGGCAGGGATTGTTGGCCTCGGCGGCGCCACGTTTCCGACCCATATCAAGTTATCACCCCCTGCTTATCGCCCGATCAGCGCCCTGATTATCAACGGGGTGGAATGTGAACCCTACCTGACCGGCGACCACCGCCTGATGCTGGAAGAAGGCCCCACCATTGTTGATGGGATTCTGATTCTGCGCAAAATTCTTGGCGTTGACCGGGTGATTCTCGCCATCGAAGACAACAAACCTGATGCCATCGACGCCATGCGCAAGCTGTGCGCCGGTACACCGATCAAGGTTCAACCACTGCCGGTGAAATACCCGCAAGGAGCCGAGAAACAGCTGATCGAAGCGATCACCGGTCGCCAGGTTCCCAGCGGCAAGTTACCAATGGATTGTGGTGCGGTTGTCCAGAATGTCGGCACCGCAGCTGCCGTCAGCACGGCTGTGCGCCATGGCCGCCCCCTGGTGGAACGGATAACAACGGTTACCGGGGCGGGAATTCGCACACCCAACAACCTCAGGGTCGTCATCGGCACCCCCCTGACTCATCTGATTGAGCAATGCGGCGGCTTTAGTGATGACCCGGGGAAAATCATTCTGGGCGGGCCAATGATGGGCAGCTCCCAGATATCCCTGGAGGCTCCCGTGATTCGTGGCACCTCCGGGCTGTTGGTGCTACGTCACCAGGATATCTCAATTAAAAAGCCTGGCCCCTGCATACGCTGCGGTCAGTGCGTTAAAGTGTGCCCAATCCATCTGCAGCCGACGGTCATTGCCCTCTGTGCGCGGCTCGGTCTGGTAGAAAAAGCCGACGCCTATAATGCCCTTGACTGCATCGAATGTGGCTGTTGTACCTACCAGTGTCCGGCCACCCTGCCCCTGGTCCAATCGATTCGTGAAATCAAGGGGGCGATTATGGAAGCCAAAAGGAAACATTGACGTGGACAAAGCCCTGTATATTTCCTCATCACCTCACATCCACAGTGGTGTCACCACCGACAAAATCATGCGGCTGGTAATTTATGCGCTCCTGCCGGCGATTGCGGTTGCGGTGGTATTTTTTGGTCTGCCGGCCCTCAAGGTACTATTGATCTGTACCCTCGGCTGCGTTGCCTGTGAGGCGCTGTGCTGCAAGCTGATGAAGCAGCCGCTTTCCATCGGTGATGGGTCGGCCGCCCTGACCGGAATCCTGCTGGCCCTCAACCTGCCGCCCTCCAGTCCCTGGTGGATGGCCCTGCTGGGCGCGGCTATCGCTATTGTCATCGCTAAAATGATCTTTGGTGGTCTCGGCTATAACCCCTTTAATCCGGCCCTGGTGGCCCGCGTTGTCCTGCTCATCTCTTTCCCCGTCCAGATGACCAGTTGGACCGCCCCGGCACCATTAAGTATGGGGTTTGATGCGGTCAGTAGTGCTACCCCCTTAGGTGAAATGAAGTCGGCGGTGATGCTCACCGGCCAATTGCCCGAGATGGCTACCAGTGGCTTTGACCGCTACTTTTACGGACTGATGGCAGGGAGCCTGGGGGAGGTATCGGCACTGGTACTGCTGCTGGGAGGCCTCTTTCTTATTTTTAAGCGAGTAATTAGCTGGCACATTCCGGTCAGCTTTATCGGCAGTGTCGTGGTCATGGCCGGCATCTTCTGGCTGATTGACCCGACCCGCTACCCCAGCCCGCTGTTCCACCTGCTGACCGGGGGCCTGATGCTGGGCGTCTTTTTCATGGCTACCGATATGGTCACATCCCCCATTACGGCAAGAGGAATGCTGATTTTCGGCTGTGGTTGTGGTCTGCTGACTGTGCTGATCCGCCTGTTCGGCGGCTACCCGGAAGGGGTTTCCTTCGCCATTCTGCTGATGAACGCGACCACTCCATTGATCGATCGCTATACCAGGGCGGAAATCTATGGGGGCCACAACCATGAGGCCGGGGGGATGCAATGAAGGAATTTTCGCGCCTGCTCATTGCCCTGACCCTGATTGCCGCCATTTCCGGCGCCATCCTCGCCGCGGTTGAAAGCGTGACCCGCGAACCGATTGCCGAACAGCGCCGGCTGCAGATGCTGCGGGCCTTAAGTGCCGTACTGCCGGAATTCGATAACAGCCCTGACACCGATACCCTGACCATCACCACCGGCAGCGACCGTCAGGGCCGGCCAGTCGATACGATTTTTTATCGGGGACGTAAAGACCAGCAACTGGTTGGAACCGCCTTTCAAGTTGTGGCATCCGACGGTTACAGTGGCAACATTACAGTGATGGTTGGTGTACGCCCCGATCACCGTGTCCATGCTATCGAAATTCTCACCCATTCGGAAACACCCGGCCTTGGGGATAAAATCAGCGAGCCCTGGTACAAGGCGCTGTTTGTCGACAAGACCCTTGACAGCAATGATTGGCGAGTAAAAAAAGACGGGGGAGACTTCGATCAACTGACCGGTGCCACGATCTCTTCCAGGGCAGTGGTCGGGGCGGTGCGAACCGGGCTGGAACTTTACCGTGAGCATGAGGATAAAATCATCGCACAGGGGGATAACCCATGAGCCTGACAACTGATTTCAAGCGCGGGATCTGGAAGGAAAATGCCGTTTTTAAACTCCTGCTGGGAATGTGTCCGGTGCTGGCGGTTACCACCAGTGCTGAAAACGGCCTCGGCATGGGGCTGGCCACGGCCTTTGTGCTGGTTTGTTCCAACGCCGTCGTTGCCCTCTTTCGCCATCTGATCCCCGCCAAGGTCAGAATTCCCTGCTTTGTCCTGATTATTGCCTCCTTTGTTACCGTGGTGCAACTGGCGATGGAGGCTTATACCTACGATCTATTTCAGGCGTTAGGCATCTTTATTCCCCTGATTGTCTGTAACTGCCTGATTCTGGGACGTGCTGAAGCCTTTGCCTCAAAAAATCCGGTCAGCAATGCTGTTGCCGACGGCCTTGGCATGGGGGCCGGATTTACCCTGGTCCTCTTTATCCTGGGTGGCATTCGTGAACTGTTCGGCGCCGGTGAGTTTCTTGGATTCAGTGTTTTCGGGGCCGGCTATCAACCGGTCATCCTGATGATTCTGCCGCCCGGCGCCTTTATCACCCTGGGATTGCTGCTGGCGCTGATGAACAAGGTGGAAAAGCGGTAGGGGAGATGAACAGTTTTATGGCGACGCTGGCCAGGCGGTTCTGTTGCCTGCTTCTATCTCATGTTATGTGCCGCCATTCGATTCGTAAGTTGTTAGTTTATCTATGCGCCGCTGGTGCCTTCCGCCTTCAAAGTCTGAGGTCAACCAGGCATCAACTATCTTGAGACCGACTTCCTGAGAAACCACCCGGCCGCCAAGCGCAATCACATTGGCGTTGTTGTGCTGTTTCGCAAGACGTGCACTCCCCTCGCTCCAGCACAGGGCGCACCTGACACCCTTTACTTTATTCGCCGCGATCGCCTCTCCGTTGCCGCTTCCTCCAAACACGATAGCTAAATCGGCATTCTGAGCAGATACACATTCGGCAGCAGGGATGACGTAATCGGGATAATCAACCGATTCTTCGTTCTCGGCACCGAAATCTACGACGTCATAGCCCAACCTTATAAGGTGAGCCTTGACCGCCTCCTTTAGCCGATATCCTGCGTGGTCCGTGCCCAGTGCGATCTTCATATCTGCGAGTTAACTCCAGGTTGGGATGATTCGTATCTCATACATGTCTACATGTCGCTGGCTGGATCAAACCACGCTCAAGGCAGATAACGCCAGCCATAAGCGGCAGCGATGAACGGCTTGAACACCGCCGAAGTTTTCCGAAACCGGCAAAAGTTTTTTCCGTCAGGTTGTTCATTATGTCTGGAATTGTGAAAGAGCGAGTTGACTAAAAGCCTAAAGACATTGGTTTGTTAGGAGGTTTTATTGCGCCAAATGTTCAAACAATTAGCTTAAACTTTTTTCTTGGACTGGATGAATTTATTTTCTGATATTTCACTCGTAATTTCACCAAAGCTGAAATCCCTACTGTTTGAAATGATGTCGACCAATTGTTCATTCTGTTTGGCAATTTTTTCTACTGCTATTGCAGTTCGTTTAGAGGATTTATGAATTGAAAAGACCATTACGGGAATCAGAAAATATAGAAAGATGTAGAAAATGACGAGAAAAATGATAATAACGCCCACCGCTGAACCGGCTATTCCTCCCAAAAGCACGAGGAAATCGTCTGCTGCCATGCCTGACATATTACCACCTCCAAATTTATATTAATTTTCACGCCTAACGCCAAGCTCACCCGACGCAAAGCGATCGGTTGCAGCGGGTGGTTAAGCTATTTTATGGCCTTTATTAATTCTTTTATAAAACGTTCCCATTCACCTTCATCTTTTAATATGAACATCCTATTTCTTCCAAATATCCGCCTTCCTTTTTCAACATTGCGATAATAATCCTCGTATAGTGTAACGTAAAAATACTCTAAGCCTTTTTCATTCAAATATTTTTTATATTTCAAGTACTTACTTTCAACATCGCTATAAAATCCAGACACTTTAACTTCAATTGCTGCACGCCCAAAGACAAGATCAACCTTCGCTTTTCCAATAATTGCCTCTTGTTCTTTAAATTCGCAAAAGATCTTTTCTTTTATTAATTCTTTTTCAATAGCATAGCGAACCGTTTGCTCAAAAATCCAACCATCCAATCCTAAAATTTTTCTTGGTGCACTTTTGACGATTTTTAAAGATGCGAGTAGTTTTGTCGCTTCTTCTTGCGCCTCTATAAATTGATCTTCGATTTTTTTATTTGTCATTTTATATGCTTAACGTTTGCGTGAGGGCCGCACAAAAGCGTAGCTTTTGAGCGTCCCAATGAGCGAAGCGAATGACTCGATGCACTTGTTATGTGTCACTCTCGCGGTTCACTCCAACGGTCTACTTTTCCGTTGTAAAAATTGACTACTCCACCATTTTGGTAATGCCAAAATGCAATATTGCCTCCATCTACCCTCTGTGGCTCGCCTAGTATTTTTCGCACATCACTTGGATTCATGCCTGTGGTTAGCTTTCTCCAATTCGAAATTGATTTCCAACCATCACTTGAGGTTACAACATCTTGGGCAACGGCTGGATTACTAAGCAAAGACTCTAGTTTCGAGATTCGAAGCTTTAGCTCCTGAACATCTTTTTCTAACTGGTCAATTCGATCACTATCATCTGCATACGCGTTGAAGGCGATAAATAACGATAGAAATCCAATTATGGTAATAGTTTTAATCATGGGCTCCCTCTCCTACACATAACGGTTCGCGATAAGCGGTGGCGGCGCGAAGAAACGGCCTACTCCCACAATTTGATTTTGTTTTTCGGGAAGCACCCAGCCCCATTCCATTCGCTTGATTTGCTTGTTAGATATTTTCCGTAGCCCACTCCAAATATGAAACAGTTCGACCAGGGATATTTGATGGAATTTCCTTGACGTATTTTGCTCCTAGGTTTTTGAATCATGGGCTCCGGCTACAGATGGGGTCGGACCAAGATATCCCCCTGAAACTTAAGAGAAAACGCCCCGTGATTACCCGGTTTTCACCCCTATAGGTCTATTTTTAGAGGTAAAATCGGTGCCATATGGCTCTTGCGCTTCGCGCAGCATGAAAGCATCGCCCACCAGGACGACCTTTCGCCTCTTGGCCCGCAAGCCCAGCAGTTCCTTGGTCTTCTGCACGAACGCGGCACTGCCGACGGCGATACTTCGGCTCCACACCTCTTCCCGTTGCTGCCGGTTCGAGGCCAGGGCTGCTTCAATCCATTCT
>NZ_JBXUCV010000002.1:0-829633 GCF_057178085.1 Pelovirga sp. C15f | reverse complement strand
CGATGGTAATACCACGCTCGCGCTCTTCGGGAGCATTGTCGATCTGGTCAAAAGCCTTGACCTCTCCCTTGCCCATCTTCTCGGCCAGCACCCGGGTAATAGCAGCGGTCAGGGTGGTCTTGCCATGATCGACGTGACCGATCGTTCCAACGTTAACGTGCGGCTTTAACCGCTCAAATTTTGCCTTCGCCATTGTGAAATCCTCCTTAGTTTTCTTAACACCTGGTTTTAATAGAAAATATCCAGCTTACCGCAACCACGATGAAGCCAATACCACTGAAAAACATTGCATGTCAATTCAACAGAATAAGTGGAGCCCACAACCAGATTTGAACTGGTGACCTCATCCTTACCAAGGATGCGCTCTACCGTCTGAGCTATGTGGGCCCGGTGCGCTACCTTTTCTTCGCAGAGACATAAAATGGAGCGGGAAACGGGACTCGAACCCGCGACCCTCAGCTTGGAAGGCTGACGCTCTAGCCAACTGAGCTATTCCCGCCCAAAATTTACAGCTGATTGCTTATATCTGGACACCAAGCCCGCCACTGCCCCAGTACATATGGCTTGACAGCCTCCTGGCGCACAGATATCGAACCCTTGTCCGGCAAGTTTTTATGGTGGAGGGGGGAGGATTCGAACCTCCGAAGTCGCTGACGTCAGATTTACAGTCTGATCCCTTTGGCCGCTCGGGAACCCCTCCAGGGGAACCTGCATCTATTTAATTGTCGGGCTTGCCCGTTATTATCTAAGTGGAGCTGGCGAGAGGAATTGAACCCCCAACCTACTGATTACAAGTCAGTTGCTCTGCCGATTGAGCTACGCCAGCACAAGAAGCGACTTATATATCAGATAAAACCGGAATGCAAGGAAAAAACCTCTCAATAATCCGGCATATGTTCCGCACTGACAGCGCCGTCTTATAGTGCATCGGCAGGGCGAATGTCAACCATAAAGAACGCACCCAACGGAGTTTGCTCTCCCCCCGAAACAGAACCTGCCGATCATTGTTGTTTTCGAGCTGGTTGGGATTCAGGCCTTGATGGCATTCCAGCCGTTTTCAACCAGGATATCCCGTATGAATGTCAATGGCTCTCTCAGGACCCCATCCATCCGCAATTCTGCCGCGCGCAAAGCAACACCGGTATAGGAAAGACCGGCGACCATGAAATCCTGGCCGGAACGTATCACGCCTTCGTCTATGCCACGTCGCAGGTATTGTTGCAAAAAGCGGAAAGGATCGGTATCACAGATCGGAGACAAACCGGCAACAGCACCACCATGCTGCATAAAGAGCATGTATTTCATCAGGATCGGATCTTCTTCAACCAACTCACAGACCAGATAGGTAAACACCCGGAGCACCTCCTGCACGGACTCGGTTCCGCTCAGGCGCGATTTCAACAAGTCGTTGAATTCTTGCACCGAGTAAGCATGAATCCTTTTTGCCAGAGTTTCCTTGTCTTTAAAATGACTGTAAATCGCTCCGGTACTGACCCCGGAAGCGGTCACGATATCCGGGATAGAAACGCCGCAGTAGCCTTTTTCAACGAACAGCTTGCGACTGGCGAGAATCACCTTGTTGATTTTTTCCTGAGGGTTGATCGTCCGCTTTTTTCCTTCGGTCTTCATACTCGTACTCGCCATCATTCATTCTCCTTGCCAGCGCCTGCGTTGATCAGCCTTGTGCTGGTTCCGTGCCAAGATTCCTGCGTCTTTGTCGAACGATTTCAAACAAAGCAACTCCAGCTGCCACCGATGCATTCAGGGAGCTCAAAGCCCCCGCCATCGGGATCGCCAGCAGGCCATCACAATGCTTGCGAATATTAACACGTAAACCCTCCCCTTCTCTACCGACAACCAGGGCAACCGGGCCATCCAGGGAAACGCTAAACAGACCTTTGGCCGGGGCCTCGCCAGCCAATCCATAACACCATACCCCCGCCCGCTTAAGCTCTTCCAGGGTGCGGGCCAGATTAGTAACCTGACATAGGGGCAAATGCGCCAGGGCACCGGCCGCTGCTTTTTCAACGACCGGGGTGACCGGACATGCACGATCCTTGGCAACTATTACACCATGACACCCTGCCCCTTCGGCACTACGCACCAGAGCGCCGAAATTATACGGATCGGTAATACCGTCGAGGATCAGGAAAAAAGCGTCACCTTCTGATTGCTTCCAGTGGGCAAACAACTCTTCCAGAGAAAGATAGCGAAATGGTTCAAGCCTGAGCACGGCGCCCTGATGACGATCATGGCCGATCAGGCGGGTGAGATCCTGTCGATCCAGCTGCCGGACGCCAACCTGCTGAGCAGTTGCCTGCCGACGCAAGGTATCCAGACGCTGCTGACGATTGGTATCAGCCAGCAATAATTCCAGCGGTCTTCGCCCGGAACCGGCAAGGGCCTCGGCTACCGGGTTAATACCATACAGGTAATCGGCCATCAACCCTCCAGAGCAGCGCTGATTTCTTCAAGAATCTTCCCCGCAGCAGCCAGTGGGTCAGCAGCTGCAGAAATCGGCCTGCCAATCACCAGGGCGGTGGCCCCAGCGGCAATGGCAGCCGCCGGCGTCATGATGCGCTTCTGATCATCCACAGCAGCAAACGCCGGGCGCACACCGGGGGTAACGATGGCAAAACCCTCGCCACAGGCGGCGTGGATCAGGGCTGCTTCTCTGGGGGAGGCTACCACACCGTCAAAACCGGACGCTTGCGCCAATCGCGCCAGGCGTACAACCATCTCATCAACTGGTCGCTCAATGCCGATTTCTGTGAGGGTCGCCTGATCCGAGGACGTCAGAATGGTCACTGCAAGCATCTGCGGACGCGGGCAACCGGCTTCATGACAATAGCCCTCAACTTGTTCCACGGCGGTACGCATCATTTGTGCACCCCCCAGAGCGTGGACATTGAAAATTCGCACACCGAGCCGAGTCGCTTCTATCGCCGCCTTAGCGACGGTATTGGGGATATCGTGATATTTCAGATCAAGAAAAACATCTGCGCCCTGCTCAACAACCATTTTCACCACCGCCGGACCACAGCGGGTGAAGAGCTGCTTGCCAATCTTGAAAACACCGACGTTATCCTTGAGGATTTCAACCCAGTAGCGCGCCTGGTCAAAATCATCAACATCCAGGGCAAAAATCAAACAGTCCTTGGCTCTTTCGTTCATTCATCTCTCCCGGCCAGAGCACGCGCTTGCGCGGTACTCTCCTGAACGCATGATATAAGTGGACGGGCCTGTTCAGCGCTCAACTGCTGCCTGACGGCCATGCTTTTCAGATAAGCAACTTCCGCCAGAGAGTCCACCAGTAATTTGGTTTTGTCGCGCGCCTCGAGCCCGTCCAGATTGTCCACCAGAATGCGGCCATCCAGGGTACCATCGGCACGAAACTCGACATCGCGCAAAACAAAGGAATAAGGCTGCGGCAAAACGCGTAACTCCAGGGCGATCTCTTCCATGAAAAGTGGGTTGGCCTGCTTCAGCGGAGCATGAATCTTACGGAACAGGCCATTATAAATAGTGAGGACCTGTCCAAGAACCCCATCGATTTCCGTACCTGACGACTCATGCATACGCAGCAGATCGCGCTCCAGCAAGCCATAGAGGATACGAATGCCGTCAAATTCCCGCACCCCCGACTTTCTGAACAGATCACGCGCTTTTAATTGTCCAAAGCCGGACAGGTTGAGCATACGCGTTTCGGTTTCGGTAAGATCTCCGACTTCCTTGCCGGTAGCACAGGGATAATAGTCAAGGGAAACGACCTTACGCATAAACAGGGCTTTTTCATCGAGTCGACGCAATCCCTCCATAATCATATTCTGGGTGCTCATTGACAGCCGCAAGATATCTTCCTGTTCAACCGCCTTGGCTTCAAAGTAAAAAGCACCGCGTCCAGCGTTGAACAGATTATAGACAATATTCTCTACTTCACTGCGTGCGGCGGACCACAGATCTTTGGGGGAAACCGATGCCTGTTCAACCAGCAACTTCCCTAAGGTCGTGGTTTCAGTAACCTGCTCGCGCAGATGCTGAAGCTCCTGCTGTTCGATCTTGCCAAGAGAAAAGAGGACTGAACCGATGTCTTCGGTCTCAAAGGTACTGGTTGCAAAAACCACCTCACCCTGCTGAAAATACAGCGACTTGCTGCCCCCGGAGAGCAGAATATGGAGAACTCCGCTCTTGCGGAACATATTGAAATACGACAACAGGTCAGCGATCGCTCCTTCTTCCAGCACCCCCGCCAACAGTACCGGGGCCGACGCCCGGGGATCCGCCAGCAACAGATGGCCGGCTGACATACAGAGCAATTCCAGCGGTTTTTTGGCGAGCAACTGACCAACTTCCGGCGGCAAGCCGTGCAGCGTCCCCTTTTCGACACGAATCTCTGTCATACCACCTCATACCCTGCGCCCATCAACGACGCTATCACCTCAAACATCATCAGCTGCAGCAATAAGCCGACATAAAGCTGGGACAACTTCGTCCAGTGCCAGGGTTGTCTGTTCGCCACTGGTCCTGATTTTCAACTCGACCGTCCCCTCCTGCAAGCCACGTGTACCAACCGTGATCCGCAGCGGAATACCAACCAGGTCGGCATCCTTGAATTTGATTCCCGGACGTTCATCACGGTCATCGAGCAGCACCTCAACATCCTGTTCCAATAGTTGCTCATAGATCTCTTCGCCGGTCTGACGCACCTGCTCATCCTTGGGATTGAGCATCACCACCAGCGCCTGGAACGGAGCCAACGGCAACGGCAATTTAAGGCCATGCTCATCGTGGTTTTGCTCTATGGCTGCCGCGACAGTACGGCCAACGCCGATACCATAGCAGCCCATCACCAGCTCCCGGTTTTGTCCCTGATCATCAAGCACCGTCGCTGCCATGGTTTCGGAATATTTGGTTCCGAGTTTGAAGACGTGTCCTACCTCAATCCCGCGCCAACTCTCAAACCGCCCCTCCTTGCAGCGTGGGCAGGGGTCACCCTGCTCAGCACGGCGCAGGTCGGCAAACTGGTCAATAGCAACATCACGCGGGTGACAGACCCCGGTATAATGGCGATCGGCAGCATTGCCTCCAACGACATAATGGCTCATGGCGCGGACTTCGTTGTCGGCGAGAAGACGAACATCCAGACCGACCGGGCCGGCAAAACCGGTCGGGGCACCGGTCACGCGGCGTACAACTTCTTCTTCGGCCGGAAGAACCCAATCAACTTCCAGCAGATTGGCAAGCTTGATGGTATTGAGTTCGCGATCACCGCGCAACAGAACAACCACGACATCCGCTGTCGAGGTCTGAAGAATCAGGGTTTTCACCAGACTGGTCGGAGGCAGGCCAAGAAAGTCCGCCACCTCCTTGATGGTTTTCTGATTTGGAGTATCCACTAATTGCAGGGGCTGCCCGGGCGCTGCTGCCTCCTGCTCGGTCCACAGTACCTCGGCCTTCTCAACGTTGGCGGCATATTCACAGGAATCGCAGGAAACAATAGCATCCTCTCCCGACTCCGCGAGAACCATAAATTCATGGGAAAAACTGCCGCCAATCGCACCACTATCGGCCTCGACCGCACGAAAACGCAGGCCACAACGCTGGAAGATGTTGCGATAGGCCTGATACATCTTCTGATAGGAGATGTCGGCACCGGCATCATCCAGATCAAAGGAATAGGCATCCTTCATGATAAATTCGCGCCCGCGCATCAAACCAAAACGCGGCCGGATCTCATCGCGAAATTTGGTTTGAATCTGATACAGATTGAGGGGCAACTGGCGGTATGACCGGACCGTGTTGCGAATGATATCGGTCACCACTTCTTCGTGAGTTGGTCCCATACAGAAGTCTGCATCCTTGCGATCCTTGAAACGCAGCAGCTCTTTGCCGTACTTTTCCCAGCGCCCCGACTCCTGCCAAAGCTCCGCCGGGTTGGCCATCGGCATCAGACATTCGATGGCCCCGGCGCGATTCATCTCTTGACGAATGATCTGTTCCATTTTGCGAATGGAACGTAATCCCAACGGCATATAATTGTAGATCCCGGCAGCGACTTTACGGATCATGCCGGACCGCAGCATCAGCTGATGACTGATGACCTCAGCATCGGCAGGAATCTCTTTTAAGGTGGGCAAAAGATATTGGGAATAGCGCATGGTTTTTCCTGTAAATTAAGAAGTTGTTAGCAAAACAGCCTGGCAGAAAAAAGGGGATCAGCTACCGTTGAAGAACTTTTCCGGTCGTTGAAAAAGCTAACCTGATGAACCCTGCAAATGCAAGTACTTAACCTCTACCGGAGCCGGTGTGGTTATTTTTTTGGTGCTTGTCGCTCGGCAACCTCCTGCCAGGCGGCGGCGACCAGGGTGTCGGCAAGGTCAGCCTGAGGCACCCGGCACACCAGTTCCCCCCGCCGGAAAAGGATCCCCTCGTCGGTACCACCGGCGATCCCCAGATCGGCCTCCCGCGCCTCGCCGGGACCATTGACGGCGCACCCCATAACAGCAATTTTGAGCGGCAGGGGAAGGTCCTGAAGCCGCGCTTCGACTTCATTGGCAATCTCAATCAGGTCGATCCGGCAGCGCCCACAGGTGGGGCAACTGATGAACACCGGGCCGCGCTCGCGCAGCTCGAGACATTTGAGGATTTCCCAGCCGACACGAACCTCCGTCACCGGATCGCCGGTCAGGGAAACCCGCAGGGTATCGCCGATCCCTTCGCTGAGCAGGACGCCGAGACCAATAGCACTCTTGATGGTACCGCTGAAAACCGTCCCGGCTTCGGTGATGCCGACATGCAGGGGGTAGTCAACCTGCTGCGCCAGCAGGCGATAGGCCGAAACTGTACGGCCGATGTCAGAAGCCTTGAGACTGATCTTGATCTGCTCAAAAGATTCCTCTTCGAGCAGGCGGATATGCCCCAGGGCACTTTCAACCATCGCCGCTGCGCTAGCCTGACCATGTTTTCGCAGTAATTCTTTTTCCAGCGAACCACCATTAACGCCGATACGAATCGGGATCTGCCGCTCCTGACAGGCCCGCACGACCTCGGACACCTTCCAGCGTTCGCCAATATTGCCGGGATTGATGCGCAACCCGTCGACACCGGCATCAATCGCCGCCAGAGCAAGGCGATGATCGAAATGGATATCAGCCACCAGCGGGATATGACAGCCGTTCCGAATCTGTTTCAGCGCCCTGGCAGCGTCCAGGTCCGGTACCGCACAACGGACGATCTCACAACCGGCCTGCTCAAGGGCCGTGATCTGGCTTAAAGTCGCGGTGACATCCCTGGTGTCGGTACTGCACATCGACTGCACGCTGATCGGTGCATCACCACCGACTAGAAGCCCGCCAAGCTTGATTTGACGCGTTTTACGACCCACAAAAGACCTCCGACGTTAACAGATAAAACTGCGCAGCGCAGTCTACCCCATCACTAACCACCAGACAACCGACAATGTTTGACAGCGGGCGCACACAAGAAGTAGTGTGCAGCCTGCATCCACGTGTTTCTTCAACCAGGAAAAGACAGCCAGATACTTAAACATGATGAAAAAAAACACTGAAAAGAAAAAAACCGGCCGCCCGGAACTTGACACCCTTAAGCTGACCATTACCGAACTGGATAACGAAGGGGTCGGTAACGCCCGGGAAGATAACCGCACTGCCCTGGTTCAGGGTGCATTCCCTGCTGAAACGGTGGTGGCAGAGGTGGAACATCGAGGACGCACCCATATCTTTACCCGCCTGCTCAAAATACTGCGCCGATCCCCCTTGCGTACCGCCCAGCCCGGCTGTCCTCTTGAATTAAGTTGCCTGGGGTGCCCGCTGGTCAGCATGCAGTACCCGGCGCAACTTCAATTCAAAGAACAGCGGGTGCAACACGCCCTGACCGCGTTGATTCCCGCAGAGAGTTTTGCCGCCCTGCCGGTACTCCCCGCTGTCGATACCCTCGGCTATCGCACCAGCGCCAAGCTGGTGTTTGCGCGCAAACGGGAAAAGCTGCTCCTTGGCCTCTACCGGCGTGGCAGCCACGATGTTGTCGATATCGCCGCCTGCCCGGTTCACCATCCACTTATCAACCGTATCGCTGCCATTGTGCGTGATGATGTCGCCCGCCAGCAGGTCTCCGTATATAACCCGCGCCACCAGCGCGGCCTGTTGCGCTATCTGCTGATCCGCGTCAGCCCCGATAACGACCGCGCCCTGGTGACCTTTGTCTGTCATTACCGGGATTATCAGGAGCTGCCCAAACTCGCAAAAAAACTGGTCAAAAAGGTTCCCCAGGTGATCGGCGTCCACCAGAACGTCAACAGCTCCGGCGGCAACGTGGTCCTCGGTAATGAATCCATCAAACTCCTCGGCCATCCCGACCTGATTGAACAGGTTAATGACATCAGGATGCATATTGCCCCCGAATCCTTTTTCCAGGTCAATACCCGGCAGGCAGCAAGGATGTACGCCCTGATTTCTGACTGGGCTGAGCTGCGCGGCAAAGAAACGGTCGTTGATCTGTTCTGCGGCATCGGCGGAATTGCCCTGAGCCTGGCCAAAGGAGCACGCAGCGTTATCGGCATTGAGGTTGTTCCAGAAGCGGTGCGTAATGCCAAAGCCAATGCCGCCCTTAACCAGCTGAGCAATTGTCGATTTATTGCCGGTGACGCGATGACGGAGCTTGAGCATCTCGCTGTCACCCCCGACCTGGTTTCCATCAATCCGCCGCGCAAAGGCTGTGGTGTTGAGCTGATCCGCCGCATTCTCGCGCTGCGCCCGACCCAGATCATCTACGTCTCCTGCGATCCTGACACCCTGGCGCTGGATTTAAAGCAGTTGCTGGACGGTGGCTACCAGATCAAACGGCTGCAACCAATTGATATGTTTCCTCAGACCGCCCATATTGAAACCCTTGTCCAACTGGTTTCCGGGTAAACTGATCGCCAGAGGTACAGCTATCGAATTCACTCCTTATCCACAAAATCTGTGCTAGATTGTTACTCGACAATCCACCCGGACGCCGGCTTTTTTCTTTTTTTTGCCGAACCTAAATCAACAAACTGATGTTACAGGAGTTTTTCATGTTGGAACTTGACTATCGCGGACATGCCTGTCCATACCCTGTTGTTGAAACGCGCAAACAGATTCTGGCCAATGCTACCGATAAACTGACAGTACTGGTTGATGACGATGTCTGCCGCGACAATGTTGCCCGCCTGGCGGAAAAAATGGGATATCAAACCACCGCGGTGGCCACTCCTGACGGCTATCGGATGGAACTGTCGCCGCCGGCAGCACAAGCCGAAGCCACCAGCCCGGCCCCACAAGCAGCCGCGCCAGGAGCAACTGTGATTTACTGTGGCAGCGACCGCATGGGCTCCGGTGATGACGATTTTGGCCGGTTGCTGCTGAGAAACTTTCTGATGACCCAACTCGAAATCGATCCGCTGCCGGCAGCTATTTTGTTTGTTAACAGCGCAGTCCATCTGGTTTGTACCGGGTCAGAGGTTCTTGATACCCTTAAGGCGCTCAAAACCGCTGGTGTTGATATTGCCAGCTGTGGCCTGTGCCTCGATTTCTACAATCGTAAGGATCAGCTCAAGGTTGGTCGTATCACCAATATGCTTGATATCGTCGATATCCAGCATCAGGCCGGGCGCATTATTTCCCCCTGAGCTCTACTTAAGTTACAGACAAAGCAACACCCAATCGGCAAGAAAAGCGATGCTTTACTCTCAACAGCGTGTTAGAAATAATCTATTTACTTGATCACCGCACACAGGAAAACCAGATGCTGAAACAACGCTGCAGCGGTATACTGCTACACCCTTCCTCCCTTGCGGGGGCACAGCATACCGGTTCTTTAGGGCAAGAAGCGCGTGATTTTATTGATTTTCTCGTCGCTAGCGGGCAATCAGTATGGCAGATCCTTCCGCTTGGTCCAACCGGCTACGGCAACTGCCCCTACAGTTGTTTTTCAGCTTTTGCCGGCAACCCCCTGCTGATTAGTCTGGCTGACCTCGTCCAGACCAATGACCTTGACGTCAGTGATTTACCGCCTCCCGCAGCGCAGGCATCCCATTGTGACTTCGCCGCTGCCTTAACTACCCAGATGCCTCTGCTGCGCAAAGCCTGGAAGATATTTTTTGGTCAGCAGGACACGCTGCGCTATCAAAGCTTTACCGACTTTTGTCACGCCCAACATCATTGGCTGGATGATTACAGCCTGTTCGAGGCGATCCGTTCGCACCATGAATACCGTAACTGGCAGGACTGGCCGGAACCACTGCGACGCCGCGATCAGGCAGCCCTTGAGCAATGTCGATCGGAGCTTGCCGACCAGATTTCATGGCACAAGTATCTCCAGTTTGTCTTTTTTGAACAATGGTTTTCATTACACCAATACGCACAACAACGCGGCATCTTGATCTTCGGTGATCTGCCGATTTTCGTCGCCGAGAATTCTGCCGACGTCTGGGCCCATTCCCAATTGTTTCATCTTGATGAACACCAGCGGCCGACGCTGATCGCCGGGGTGCCTCCGGATTATTTCAGTGCCACCGGGCAACGCTGGGGCAACCCCCTGTACCGCTGGGACCAACTCAAGGAGCAGAACTACCAGTGGTGGCTTCAGCGTTTCGATTGGAATTTCAGTCTGTTCGATCTGTTACGGGTCGATCATTTCCGCGGATTTGTTGCCTCCTGGGCCATCCCGGCTCACGACCCGACGGCAGTTAACGGTCACTGGATGGACACCCCCGGACGAGAGCTGTTTGACCTGCTGGCTGAACGCTATTCCAACCTGCCGATCATCGCTGAGGATCTTGGCATTATCACTGAGGAGGTAGAACAATTGCGGGATGATTTTTCCTTCCCCGGCATGAAAATTCTGCAATTTGCTTTCGATTCTGACGCCAGGAACCCCTATCTACCCCATAATCATCGCCGTAATTCGGTTGTTTATACCGGTACCCACGATAACAACACCACCCTTGGTTGGTGGAATCAGCTTGACGACAGAGTCAAAAACCGGGTTAAGGAATATCTGGGATTGCGCTCTGCAGATATGCCCTGGCTGCTGGTTGAAACCGCCATGGCCAGTGTTGCCCGCCTCAGCATCATCCCCCTCCAGGATATTCTCTGCCTCGACAAAGGAGCGCGGATGAATACTCCCGGAACCGCCACCGGCAACTGGTCGTGGCGATTCAGCAAAAACACGCTGGATGAATCGTTGCGCCTGCGTCTGCGATCGACAACACATCTCTACGGTCGCGATCTGTGTATCAGCACATAAATTTCCTAAAGAACATTCAACTATTGTTGCTGATTTAAAGCCTGTGCTATTGTCTTTTGCGTTTAGCAATACCACCTTTTAACATCGTGAACACCAGCTTCGGAGGCTACCTTGAAAAATCGGATTCTCTATCTTGTATTATTTTTAGTCATGGCACTGCTGGTTGGATGCCAACAAAGTTCCAACAACCAAAGCGCCAGCCCCCAGCCACCAGCAGCAACCCCGACCCCGGCAGTGACGCCGCAGCAAACAACCGACAACATCAGTGGAGATGTAGTTGAGACGATGAACGCTCTTGGCTACACCTATGTCCTGGTCGACACCGGCAGTGACCAGGTCTGGGCAGCAACACCCCAATTTGCCGTCAGCGTTGGCGATCTGGTGGTTGTTCCCGATGGCATGGCGATGCACAACTACCACAGCCAGACCCTCGATAGAACCTTTGACGTGGTCTATTTTGTTGAGTCAATCCTCAACGCCAGCTCGGCAACAGCTTCAACTGAGACCCCCGCACCAGATCAGATGCCGGCCGGGCACCCACCCATCTCCGGCATGGGCGGAGCTGCTCCTGCACCGATTACCGTGACCGCCCTCGAAAAACTCGAAAACGGACACAACATTGAAGAAATTTACGCTGCTCGTGACAACCTGTCCGGTCAGGAGATCCAACTGCGTGGCAAAGTGGTGAAATTCAGCCCACAGATCATGGGCACCAACTGGATCCACCTGCAGGACGGCTCGGGCAATCCCGAAGCAGGCACCCACGATCTGACCCTGACCAGCAACACCCAACTCAAGGTGGGCGATGTCGTCATTGCCAGCGGCAAGCTCACTATTGACAAAGATTTCGGTCATGGCTACGCCTACGACCTGATCGTTGAAGACGCCGTCGTCAGCGTCGAGTAACCGACAAACTCATCACAATGCTGCAAATCCAGCCCTTCGCCGACTTCAGGCGGGGGGCTTTTTTGTGCCTGGAGCCTCAGAGCAGAAAAAACGGGGATTTCTTCCGACAAACTAATCGAGCTGGTTTTTCAATGCCTCAACCAGCTGCTGTGCCCGTGTTGCAGAAAAGCCGGGAACCTGTTGAATCTGATCCACTGTGGCCTTCCGTAAACGCTTAAGGCTGCCGAAATGCTTCAGCAGGGCCTTACGGCGCTCCGGGCCGATCCCGGGAATCTGGTCAAAAGTGGAGCGCAGCCCCTGCTTGCCACGCAGAGAACGGTGAAAGCTGATAGCGAAGCGATGAGCTTCATCACGCAGACGTTCGAGCAAGAAGGCAGCAGCAGAGCCATGACGAAAGGTCACCGGATTTTTTCGCCCGGGGACAAAAAACCGCTCTTCAGAGCGTTCTACCACCTTGCCTTTAACATTTGACAGAACCCGGCTCTTAGCTATCCCGACAGCACCGATCTGCCCTGTTAAGCCCATGCCTGATATCACGTCGACCAGAACACCAAGCTGCCCCTTGCCGCCATCGATCAGAATCATATCCGGCAGACAACCTTCTGCCACTCCACGCTCAAGCCGGCGCTGCAGCACCTCGCTCAATGAGGCATAATCATCAGCGCCGACCACCGTTTTGATCCGGTAGCGTCGATACTCCTGTTTCTGCGGTTCACCATCTACAAACACAACCATACTGCCGACCGCCAACTCTCCTTGCACATTGGAGATATCGAAGCACTCGATCCGGCGGGGAAAATGTGGAAGTTTTAAGCGCTCCTGCAGCTCAACCAGCAGGTTTTTGCGCGCTTGTTTACGCTGTCCACGCTGACGGTAAGACTCCTCGGCATTGCGCCTAGCAAGTTCGCTCAGACGCCGCTTTTCACCACGTTCAGGGGTCAGTAAGCGCACCTTTTTTCCACGTTTTTCACTCAACCACTCGGCCAGCAGTGAGAGGCTTTCAAGGGGGAAGGGAAGAATCAGCTGGTCAGGAACAATGACATCGCGGGCATAAAAATCGAGCAGAAATCCGTGTAACAACTCGGGCAGATCAAGCACCCACTCAAGCAGAAAGCTGCGGCGTCCAATCAGTTTGCCATTGCGCACAAACAACAGGGTGACTTCGACCTCACCGCCATCCTGATGCAGGCCGATCACGTCCTGATCACCGCCGCCATGCGCTGTTACTTTCTGTTTTTCAACACTTTGCTGAATCAGGCGAATCTGATCACGCACCAGCGCCGCTTGTTCATAATCCATGGCCCCAGCTGCGACCTCCATCCGTTGGCGCAAGGATGCGATCACTTCTGATTCTCTCCCTTCCAGGAGCTGGATGACCCCGTCCACCAGACGTCGGTAATCGGCGCTGCTGATGTTGCCGTGACACGGAGCGCTGCATTGACCGATCTGATAAAACAAGCAGGGACGCTGCCGCTGCCGGCAACGTTCTATCGGTGCATGACGCAAGGGGAAAATGCGGTAAATCTGTCTCAAGGTTGCGCGGATAGCTGCCGCCGATGAATAGGGGCCGAAATAGTGGGCACCGTCATTTTTCACCTGCCGGACAACCTCCATGATGGGAAACTCTTCGCGCAGGTCGATACGTACCGAGACGTAGGTTTTATCGTCACGCAGTTCAATGTTGTAGCGTGGCCGATGCTGCTTGATCAGCGTATTTTCCAGCAGCAGAGCCTCTTTTTCCGTATCGGTGACGATCACCTCAATGCCCTGGACCTTCTTCATCAGCAAGGGAATCTGCTGACGACCGTCCCCCTTTGCCGAGAAATAAGAACGCAGGCGTGAACGCAGACGCCGCGCTTTGCCGATATAGAGGATGGTCCCATCGCCGGCAAGCATCTGATAAACGCCGGGTGCCTGGGGATAATTTTTCAGGTCTGGGCTGAACATCGGTTTTCCTGGTTCCGGCAGCAAAAAAGAATATCCATATCAACGGCATACAAAAATAAACGACCGACCCTACAATTAATGATATCAGGTGTGTTATAGTTTGTCGTGGACAAAAATAAAACCTCGCGACAGCACAAACAGGAGCCAAGCATGACCCTCAACGACTATTTTTCGACTAGCCAGGGAGTCGGCATTTTATCAACCGCTGACGCTCAGGGCAATGTTACCAGCGCTATTTATGCCCGACCAACCGTACTGGCAGACGGCACATTGATATTTTTGATGCGGGAACGATTGTCATATAACAATATCTGCGCCAACCCTCATGCAGCCTACATGTTCATTGAATCGGGTGCCGGCTACCAGGGAACCCGATTATATCTGCAAAAAATTGACGAAATTAACGACCCGAACCTGGCGCAGCAGATGACTCGTAAAAGCTTGACACCAGGACAAGATCAGGAAAAAGGACCGAAACATCTGGTTCGTTTCAGGGTTGAAAAATCACTGACCCTGATCGGAGCACAGGAGCGCCGGTTTGCTAATCCTTAAGGGTTTTGTTGTGAAAAACTCACACGTCAATTGCCAAGTCCGCTACCCTGAGGGTATACTTGCGACGTCAAGAAAAACCAACCATCAAAGGAGACCGTTATGTCTGAAACTGTATGCCACTGCATGAATGTCGATCGTGACACCATCGTTAAAGCCATCAAGGAGCAAAACCTCACCAGCGTTGAAGAAGTACAGGAGGCCACCACCGCCGGCACCGGCTGTGGTGGCTGTGTTCCCGACTTAGAAGCCCTGCTGGCTGAGAACAAGTAACCCCCTGCTTTGTCACAATGCAAACGAAAGCCCCAGCCTTTTAGCACCACGCAAAAAAGTTGGGGCTTTTGTCTTTTCAATTCCCTGTGATACTCTCGCTACAACCTTCTTAAACCACCTGGATTCGAATTTTTCTGGAACTGGTACAGGCGGCTGATATATCATGCCGCTGCATCATGATTTCATTATTCATTTTTTCCTTATTGCAGTTCCATCATGCCCCGGGATGACCTATGAATCCAAATCCTTTCTGGCAGAATATTTTCCGCAATCAAGCAGGCAAACTGACCCTCGCTTATTTTTTAAGCCAGGTACCGATGTTCTCCAAACTCAGCCAGCGGGAACTTAAGTTCCTTGAGAAAATTGTTCACATTCGTAATTTTGAAGCAGATGAAATGATTTTCTCGGCAGGGGATATCGGTTCCGGGATGTACATTATCCGTTCCGGTCAAGTACAGATTTTCTCGGTTGACAACAACGGCAAGGAAGCTGAGCAGGCAATTCTTGAGCCGGGCGATTTTTTTGGCGAGGTCGCTCTGACCGGAACCCGTCCGCGCACGGCAAGTGCACGAGCGACAACCGCCTCATCGCTGGTAGGACTGTTCCGTTCCGACATTCTCGAGGCGACCATTAGCCATCCGGCACCAACCGCAAAAATCCTGTTTGGATTGAACCGGGTTCTCGCCGATCGCCTGCACCAGTGCAGCCAGCAGCTGGAGCTGCTGCAGACCAGGTTAACAGCTGCACAGGAACCGAACAATGAGTGATTCCACCGGCTTCAGACGGGCCCAGGTAGCGGTTATGTACCTGGTTCTGACCACGGCAATCGCCTCAGGGATTGCCATTTATTCATCTGCTACCACCTTTACCACCCTGCTACGAACGGCAACTGCCGGCTTGTTTCTGCCGATTCTTCTTGCCATGATCGTCGCCTTTATGCTTGAACCACTGGTAAGCCTGATTGAAAATCGCGGTATTCACCGAACCTTTGCCATCTTTATCATCTATCTGTTGTTTTCTGCAGCGGTGATCCTGCTAATGCTGATCATCGGCCCACCTAACTGGCGAGGCATGATGCAGGCGCTCAAAGCCGATGTGCCACGCTACATCAGTTTTGCCATTGTTTACCTGACCGGCTTGCTCGAACTGGCGCAACAGCACTTTCCATTTATCGCCCATTACAACCTGGGCAATCACTTGCGAAATTTTTCCCAGGAGCTGATCGGCGCCGTCCTGGTGCAGACCCCGCGCTCGGCCATGCGTATCGGCAGCCTGCTGATTCTGGTACCGCTGTTCTCCTTCTTTTTTCTGCGTGACAGCCGTCGCATCATGCGCGGGCTCATTTCCCTCACCCCCAATCGTTATTTTGAAATGGTGCTGGATATCTATGCCCACGTCAGCTGGCAACTGTCCCATTTTATTCGCGGCAGAATCATTGAAGCCATTATTGTCGGACTGGTAGTCTGGGCCGGGCTGGCGCTTACCGATATCCGCTACGCCCCGATTCTTGCCGTAGTCGCCGGGGTTACCAACCTGGTTCCCTACGTCGGCCCAATTTTTGGCATGCTGCCGGGGATTACTATTGCCCTGGTGGACCTGGGCGTTGGTCCTCAATTCTGGTGGATTTTATGTGTGTATATTCTCATCGCCCAGGTTATCGTCGACAATATGATTCTGATTCCGATCCTCATCTCCAAGGTATCCAATCTGCACCCATTGTGGGTGATTCTGGCGATCATTATGGGGGGCAAACTCTACGGAATCCTGGGGATGATTATCGGTGTCCCTATCGCCAGCATCATTAACATCATCATTCTCGAGATCCGTCAGTACCGGCGCACTTTCAATCCCTATCACCGCTACTTCTCCAGTCGTGGGAAAATGCTCTGATGATGATCGATAACCATCTGCTTGAAGCAGTCACCAGCCTGTGCCGAACGGTGGGAGACTATCAACTCCGTCAGTTCCGCCGTTTGGGTCCAGGCAGCGGCAACGAAAAAGATGCCCGCGAACTTGTTTCTGATGTCGACATCAATTCTGAAAACATGCTCAAAGAGGCGCTGGCTAAGCTGTTGCCCGAGGCCGGTTTTTATGGCGAAGAAACCGGGCAGGAGGGAAGCGCTGCGCTGCGCTGGATTATCGATCCCATCGACGGCACCACCAATTTTCTCAGTGGTCTCGATCAATTCTGCATCTCCGTCGCCCTTGAAGTTTCAGGGCGCAGCGACCTTGGTGTCATCTGGCGCCCAGCCTCCGCCGAGAGTTTCTGTGCTGTCCGTGGCCAGGGGTTCCAGCATTGCAGCAGGCCTTGCCGCCAAGCAAGCCGGCTAACTCTGAATCAGGCCCTTATCGGCACTGGATTCCCCTACCGTTCTGCCGATCTGGCCGCTCCTTTTTTTGCCTGTGCTCAGGATGTCCTCTACCGTTGCCGTGGCATTCGGCGTTTTGGTTCAGCCGCCCTCGACCTGGCTTACGTCGCTGCCGGATTCCTCCAGGGGTTTTGGGAGAGTGACCTGAAACCTTATGATGTAGCGGCCGCATTACTGTTCCTCACTGAAAGCGGCTGTGAGATAAGTAACGAACGGGGGCTCCCCTATTCCCCCTACCGTGACCGTATCCTGGTCTGCGGCTTTCCCGGCGTACATGCGGAGTTGCAACCGCTGATCGACCAGCATTATCGCGACCATCAAAGGGGTTAGGATGGTTTATCCGGACGCAGGATAAGATGCGCCGGGCAAGGTCAGAGAAAACAGTGATGCCGCAACCGTAATCAGGGCTGCGAGCAGAAAGACAGGAGAAAAACTTCCAAAATACTCTGCCAGCATGCCGGCAATAGCCGGACCACAGACCTGGCCACCGGCGAAAAAGAAAGTAATCAGCGAAAAACCACCGGCGGCTTTAGCCGCACCGAGATAATCGCCGACCGCTGCGGCCATGATGGCGGGAACCGACCAGGCCGTGACCCCGTAAAGAACCACCGACAACATCAGAGCCACAGCGCCTGCCCCCGACCCCGCGAGCAGATAGGCCGCCGATTGAATCATAAAAACCAGAAGTAACCCCAGGCGCCGACCAATGCGATCTGACAGGGCGCCGAACACGACCCCGGAAAAAAGACTGAAAAATCCCACCCACGACCAGAATCGCCCCGCCAGGGCTTCCGAGTAGCCATGTTCAGCAACCAGGCTGGTCACAAAAAAGGTGCCGTACACCATATATGTCAGGCCAAAGGCGGAATAAAGCAGTCCCAGCAGCAACAGAATCCGTCCGCTCCCTGCAGGGTAGCTGCTACTGAGATCGGTTGGGGTCAGCGCCGCCGTGAGCCCGACCGGTTGCAAGCCACATTCTTCCGGAGTATTACGCACCAGGATAAAGGCACTCAAGGCAAGGACCGCAACAATCAGCGCAAACAGCAGCCAACTTAAACGCCAGCCTTCAAAACCTTCCAGCCGATTCAAGCGTGGGACCACCCATCCGGAAAACATAATCCCCAGACCACTACCGACAGCCATCAATCCTGCGGCCCAGCCACGGCGCTCGCGGCGAAACCAGAAAGCGATTAGTACCACCCCGGAGATGTTCGCCAGGCCACTACCAAAACCGGTCAATAGGTAGAGCAGCAGCAGGCAAACAACGGTGCGGGCTCCAGACATGGCCGCCAGAGTCACGGCAATCAGAGCAAGGCCAATGCCAAGGGTCAACCGTGGACGGCAACGCGTCAGAAAGCCGGGAGTCACAGCAACGGCCAGCAGATAACCGACAAAGTTGGCCGTCCCCAGATAGCCCATCTGCTCATAGGACAGGCTCAATCCTTCCTGCATTCCCGGCAACAACATGGCAAAAGCAAAGCGCGCCAGACCGAAGCAGCAAAAAGTGGTGAGAATGCAGGCAACAGCAATCACCCAGCCGTAATGAAAAGGAAGTCTTCTCACGCCGCAAAAGCCCTACCCATTGGTCATGACAATCAATTGCCGCCCAACTCGCGCGAGCGTGCCGCCGACGCTGAGACCGCCTCCATCAGGGTGGTGCGGAGCCCGTTTTTTTCCAGGGTGCTGACCCCGGTAATGGCGGTACCTCCGGGAGAACAGACCTGATCACGCAATATTGCTGGATGCTCTTTGGTCTCGCGTACCATCAGCGCGGCCCCCACAACCGTCTGCACCGCCAGTGCATGAGCGACATCACGGCGCAGCCCTTCGCGCACACCACCATCTGCAAGAGCTTCAATCACCGTATAAATATAAGCGGGTCCGGATCCGGACAAGCCCGTCGCAGCGTCCATCTGGCGTTCATCGATCAACTGAACCATGCCCACACTTTCTAATAACTCGCGAACGATCTGTAGATCATCCTTGGTGGAATGGGTACCACGACATATTGCGCTGGCGGCCTCACCAACCAAAGCCGGGGTGTTCGGCATCACCCTGACAACCCGCGGCGATCCGGCAAACTTCCTCTCAATGCCCGCACAAGTGACGCCCGCCAGAATCGATACCATCAACTTGTTATCATCCCAGGCAGTTGCCATTTCAGACAGCACCTCATCAACAATTTGCGGTTTGATTGCCAGCACCACAATCTCGCACAATTCGACCAGTTCAGTATTGCTCTGGGCCAGCGACACTCCGAAAGCGTCGTGCAAATGATCACGACGGCTTTCAATCGGCTCCGAAACAACCAGCTTGGCAGCGGAGAAGTTACTCGCCAGCAGCCCTTTAATCAGGGCTTCGGCCATATTACCACCACCGATAAATCCTATTTTTTTTTCGTCAGTCATCGTTGTTACCCTTTCCCGGTCCGGATTTGTTGACAAAACTTTCCCTTACGTGTTTTTCTTGATTTTTTCCTGAAAATCATCATGTTTGACAGCTAAGCAAAATGCGCCGAAGGCATGGGCAGCCAGTGTTGAACAATGTAATGTCCTCAAGGTACGTCAAAGCAGTGAGGTGACGCTAGCAGTGCCGCAGCTGGCGAGTTTCTGCGAAACCATCTACTTTGAAAGCTACCTTTGTTTATCATAGTGACTGGAAAAATACAGCTAGGGAAACCAGCCGCTTGAAGGAAAAAAAACGAAGCGCGCAGATCAGTAATAATCAGATGGGAGAAAAGAATGACACCGGAAGAACTTGCACAATTCAACGGTCAGAACGGTACCCCTGCCTATGTTGCCGTCAGTGGTGTAATTTATGACGTCAGCAGCAGCAAGCGATGGGACAACGGAAATCATGAGGGGGTCCACCAGGCCGGCCGGGATTTAACCGAAGATCTGAAAACCGCCCCCCATGTCCGTTCGGTCATCGAACGCTTTCCCGTGGTCGGAAGACTGACAGCCGCAACAGCGAAACAACCCGGCAAAACAGTGCCGTTGGTTCCAATCTTTGTTGCTGCTGTTATTCTAGCCGCACTGGTGTTTATCATCCTGCGCTGACAGACTTTTGGGATGGTGAGGCGATCGGCTCTACTCAGTGCCGTTCTCGGTGGAAGAGACCGGCAATTGTTGCCGGCAGCTTAAAGAAGACATCGGTTTTGGCGAGAACGGCCTTGATGTTCGTTGCCCCAATCTCCTCATTCGCCATGGACAACAGATAACCCGAGCAGAGAACAATCGGCAACTGTGGTGCCAGCTGAAACAGCTGCTGCGCTAACTCGGTACCAGTCATTCCCGGCATCGACTCGTCGGTCACAACCAGATCAACCTGTTGCCCATGCTGAGCAAACACTTCAAGCGCGTCACGAGCGCTGGAGGCACAAACAACGTCGTAACCTTCTTCAACCAGCAGATCTTCTCCCAAGGCCCGCAACGCCGATTCATCATCAACAAACAGCACCTTAATGGGGGGGATTGGGGTATCCATCTACTACCTTGTTTCTCGACGAGGAAATAGTAAAGCTAAACACATTAAAAATATTGATTAATATGTTCTTAATTTTACCATAAATAAATCCATTTTCAACAAAAATTATCTTTACTAATCGTAAAAAACGATTTTCTCCGTTTATCCCTTGCCAACCAGGAGAAAAATTAATAGAATTAAATTCTTGATATACCAGATTGCAACACAGGAGGCATGATCTATGGCAAGAGTAGTTGAAAATCCCGATCTGGCCTTTCGCCTGGCCAGAGCGATTGTTTCCGACATCGCCCTGTATAATCAGGACAAGGTGGCCGAAGGGATCAAAGGTGACAATATCTTTGAACTGATGGATGCCGAACTGGAAGAGGGGCGCGAACATTTCTACTCGCGCGTCTCGGCTGATCTTGCTAATCGTGATCATCTCTATGAGCGCGCCATTGTTGATGTCATGATCAAACAGGCCGGAAAAATCGAAAGCCAGATCTGGTAAATGACCCTGTCCCGGCGGCTGTTGTTCCCCTATGACGCTCCTGCGCAGCGCCTTGATGCGTTTCTCGCCGAAGCCCTGCCCGATATCAGCCGGGCACAACTTAAAAAACTTATTGACAACCGACAGGTTACCTGCGACGGCACGGCAACTAAAGCCAGCGTCAAACTTAAAGGTGGCGAAGCCATTGAGGTTCTGCTACCACCACCAGAGCCCAGCACAGCTCTGGCTGAAGATATTCCCCTGCATATCCTCTACGAAGATCAGGACCTGATTGTTATCAACAAACCAGCCGGCATGGTGGTCCATCCTGCCGCGGGCAACTCTTGCGGCACCCTGGTTAACGCCCTGCTTCATCATTGCGCTGATCTCGCCGGCATTGGCGGCACCCTGCGCCCCGGCATCGTCCACCGTATCGACAAGGATACCTCCGGTGTCCTGGTCGTTACCAAAAATGATCAGGCCCATCAGCATCTGGCGGAACAATTCCACCAGCACAGCATCAAACGCGAGTATCTCGCCCTGATCCACGGCCACCTGTCAACCCGCAAGGGGACCATCGATCAGCCGCTGGGACGCCATCCGGTTCAGCGGAAAAAATTCAGCACCAAAGCCAGAAACAGCAAGCGGGCAGTTACTCACTGGCGCGTTATTGACAATTTCTCAAACGTAAAGCTCAGCCTGATCCGCCTGCAACTGGAAACTGGTCGCACCCACCAGATTCGTGTTCATTTAAGCGAATCGGGCCACCCCCTGGTAGGCGATCCGCTTTATGGTCGGCGTTCGGAGCTTAACAACTTCAAGGATCATCACCTGCGCACCTTGATCCGCCAGCTACCCGGACAGGCCCTGCACGCCCACACCCTCGGGTTTATTCACCCACGTACCGACGAATATCTCGAATTTAGCAGTGACATCCCAGCGCCGCTGCGTCATATTATCGCCTACCTGCAACCGGGTGTGTCAAACCACGATACAGCCGGCAACGGCCACCCGACCTGATCGGTACTACCATCATCTTGCCATGGAGTTGTTGTCATGAAACTGGTCCGCACCGGGAAAATATCCTATCTGCAGCCCGCCGCGCTAGCTACCGGGTTGACTGCCGGGTTCAGTACCCGTAACGGCGGGGTCAGTCGCCCCCCCTACCATTCCCTGAACCTTGGTACCAATACCGAAGATATTAAAGCTCACGTCGAAGGAAACCGCTCAACCTTTGTCCGTGCGTTCGATCTTCCTTTACATCAACTGCTGACGGTAAAGCAGGTTCATGGCAATGATCTGTTGCTGATCGACGAACCCAATCTCGACTTGAGCCATTTCGTCCAGGTCGAGGTTGATGCGATAGTGACTAATCAACCCGGCATCATGATCGGCATTCTTACGGCGGACTGCTACCCGTTACTGCTGTGGAACAAGCAACACACGGCTATCGCTGCTATCCACATCGGCTGGCGCGGCGCGGCCGGCGGCCTGATTTCCAAGACCATCAAGGCGATGACGACCCACTTTGACTGCACACCACAGGATCTGATAGCAGCAATTGGCCCCGGCATCGGTGCCGACAGCTATGAAGTTGATCGCCCTGTGCGTGATGCTTTTCGCCAGGGGAGTGGTTTCTGGAACGAGATTACCCGTGAAACCAGCCTGGGGCACTGGCACCTCAACCTCACCCGCAGTTGCCGCCTGCAACTGGAACAGGCCGGTCTGAAACCTGATGATATCGAAGAATCAGGTCACTGCACCGTGACCCAGGCAGAAATGTTTTTCTCGTACCGGCGCGATCATGGGAATACCGGTCGCCAGGTTGGCTTTATCATGCTGAATAAATGAATTAACCAGCTGACCAGCACAAAGGCCCAACGCCAGTGGATTTCTTTTTAGATATTGATGAGCAGCAACTTCGCCGGGAACGCGAAAAAGCCCGGGAACTTCGCAAGCAGGGGTGGTGGAGGAACCGCGTCGCTACCGGCATCTGTCACTATTGCGGCCGGCAATTTTCTCCGAAAGAGCTCACCCTCGACCATATTGTCCCCATAACCCGCGGCGGCCGCAGCACCAAGGGCAACTGCGTTCCAGCGTGCAAAGATTGCAACAACCGGAAGAAGGACCTGCTGCCGCTTGAGTGGAAAGAATACCTGGAAAGGTTAAAAGATTCATAGGGCTATTATGACAAACAGGCGGGCGGGGAAAAGGGCATCAACCTGAGCGCCCCTGATCCTTGATGTTCAGATTCATCGTATTTTATGAACCATGCCGATCCTACCTTCTAAAATCAGCGCTCCGCGCACCGATAACTCAGCGTCCAGTCATTCCCACCCCGGCGATGCGGTGACCGCAATCGGGGCAGCTGTTGTCCCTGGCTATCCGGTTGTGCCGAAGGTCATACCCCCGACGCTGGATCAGGGCAGCACCGCAACCCGGACAGAGGGTGTCGCCATCGACCCCCAGATTACCGACATAGATATAGTTCAGTCCGGCCGCTCGTCCGATCTCCACAGCCTGGTTAATCGTGGCGGGCGGGGTTGGCGGGAGGTGCTCCAGTTTGTATTGGGGATAGAAACGGCTGACATGCCAGGGGGTATCAGCACCCAGATCGGTGACGATAAATTCGGCCAGTTCTTTAAGTTCCTGCGGATCATCGTTGATTCCCGGAATGATCAGGGTGGTGACTTCAAGCCAGATACCAAGGGCACGCAGTCGTTTGAGGCTGTCGAGCACTGGCTGTAAGCGGGCCCCCGCATATTTGCGGTAGGTCGGTTCACGAAAGGATTTGAGATCAATATTGGCAGCATCAAGGTACGGATGAACCAGATCAAGCATCTCTGCCGTCATATAGCCGTTACTGACATAGACATTGGCCATCCCAGCATCATGGGCCAAACGCGCAGTGTCGAAGCTGTACTCGAAAAAGATGGTCGGTTCGGTATAGGTGTAGGCGATGGAACGGCTGTGGCTCTGCTCAGCGGCGACGACAATCTGCTGCGGCGCCATGGCATCGCCGACAGGAAATTTCAGGTCACGGGGCACCTGTGAGATCCCGGCATTCTGGCACCAGTGACAGTGCATGTTGCAGCCGGGGGTCGCGATGGAAAAGGAGCGACTGCCGGGATAAAAATGATACAGGGGTTTCTTCTCGATAGGATCAACATGGCGGGCGATGGTATGCCCGTAAACCAGGGAATAGAGAATGCCATCGCGATTTTCGCGTACCCCGCAACGTCCTCGGTCACCAGACTTGATCACGCAGCAGTGAGCACACAAACGGCAGGCAACCTGGCTGTCTGGGCGTTTTTCGTAGAGCCGGGCCTCTATCATCAAATCAACCGTTCTGGAGCCAGGCAAACAGGATCACCATCACCATGATGAGCATCCCGGTCACCCAGGCCAGCAGGTTGGCAAACAGAAGTCTCATCCAGTTGCTCCTTATGAACGCATTATACCATATCAAACAGTTCCGAATGGATTCGCGCCAGCGAAACTCCACCCTGATGCAGCAGTTTTTCCGTCAACTCGATCATTTTCACCGGCCCGCAAATAAGGTAAGACTGTTCGGGATCTGTCAGCGGCAGTCGCCGTTGGAGCAGATCGGCAGTGATCAACCCTGACTCACCTGACCAGTCGCAGGGAGGGTCCTTCAGCAGCCAGACAATTTCCAGATTCAGCCGCTGCTCCAGCGCCTGCAGCTCCTCCCGAAAAGTCAGACGCTCCCAGGTGTTGTAGGCGTATAACAAAGTGAGCGGCCGCTGTTCCTGACGATCAGCAAAGGTTCGCAGCACTGACATCATCGGTGCGATACCGATCCCACCGGCAATCAGGACAAAACCACCGGCCGTCATCCGGTCGGGGCTGAAAGCGCCGTACGGACCATCAATATAGGCGATCTGACCGACCTTTACGTGCTTGATGCTGCTGCTGAAATCACCCAGTTCTTTAATCGTGAAGGTCAGGGCCGGAACCTTTTCGGCGCTGCCGGCAAAGGAAAAGGGATGCTCCTTGAGGGCAAAGGGGGAACATCCCAGGGTCAGCCAGGCAAATTGTCCCGGCGCGAAGCGCAACCCTCTGTGACCATCCGGTTCAACAGTCAGGCTCCAACTGTCCGCCTGCTCCTCTTTCACCTTAACCACCCGGTAGGGATGGCGCAACTGCTGCAGCGGCTTATATAAACGCACATACACCAGCAGCAGCAACCACGAGAGGGAAAAGGTGCCCCACAATTGTTTACGCCACGGGGTATCGACATAATGGCCGACACCCAGCACGTGCCAGATCGCCAGGCCCAGCGCCAGCACCGCCAGCAGCGCATGGAGAACCCGCCACAGGTCATAATCGAGGCCAAGTTGCTTGCGCCAGATCGATGTCACTACCAGCGCCAGCAGCGCCAGGGTGGAGACAACCGCACCCCACAGATGGGCGGGTGCCACCCCCGGCTTGAAAAGGTCAATGAGTTGCGGCTTGAGGATCAGCAGAATGATCGGGTGGGCGATAATAAAAAGAACGGCGACGAGCGCTACCTGACGATGAAAATAATAGATAATATCGATACCAAAGGGCGCTGAAGCACGGCGAAAGCGGGCCGTTTGCAGAAACAGCATCCCCATCATGGCGGTGCCGGCAAACCCCAACCCCAACGATATATCCCACCAGAAGCCGCTACCGGGGGGCACCGGTTCGATCAGCAGAATCGCCAACGGGGTCAGTATCAGCAACAGATAGACCCCGATCCAGAACGCGCCTTTTGCCACGTAGCCCATCAGCTCTTCCTTTGACAGCGGGGCAGAACCCACCAACTACTGCTTTGCCGCCTGTTTTATTGCTTGCTGAGAGTATCCTTTGCTTCTTCGAGGGTAACCGGCAATCGGATCATATGGCGATAGAGCTTGAGGTATTCCTGGGCCGCTGGCGTCCAGCTGAAATCCTGCGTCATGCCACGCTTGACCAGTTTGGTCCAGGTTGCGGGCTGGTGATAATAGCGCAAGGCCCGATCAATAGTAGCCAGCAACAGCCAGGGGTCAAAATGATCAAAGACAAACCCGTTGCCGGCGGCGGGATACTCGTCAATATCCACAACTGTGTCCGCCAGCCCGCCGGTACGACGCACCAGAGGAAGAGCGCCGTATTTCAGGGCAATCATCTGGGTCAGACCGCAGGGTTCATATAAACTCGGCACCAGCAGCAGATCCGCCGCCGCATACAGACGCCGCGACAGGCCCTCGTTAAAGGTCAGATTGATAGAGACCTGGCCGGGGTTTAAACCCTGGCGTTCCCGCCAGAAACGCATATTCTCAGGGGTGCCTGAGCCAAGCAGGGCAAACTGTAAAGGGCGCTCGAGCAGTTGCGGCCAGATGGTCTCGATCAGGCTGATTCCCTTCTGACGATCGAGACGACTGATCACCACCACCAGCGGCACATCGGCGCGTACCTCCAGCCCCAATTCCTGCTGCAACAGGGTTTTGCACTTCTGCTTGTTCTTCAGCTGGCGTGGGCCGTAATTATGCGGAAGGGCCGCATCCTGAGCGGGATTCCAGACCCGTTCGTCAAGGCCATTAAGGATGCCGTGGAGATGCGCGCTGCGCTCGCGCAGCAGACCATCAAGGCCGTACCCCTGCTCTACCGTCTGGATTTCACGACAGTAGGTCGGCGACACCGTGTTGACCAGATCGGAAAAGACGATCCCTCCTTTGAGCAGCGACAGATTACCGTAATATTCCAGCGCCGTCGGGCTGGTCAGATCCCCCGGCAGTTCAAGTTGCCGCAGCAGGGCGAAGGGGAAGGTGCCGTGGTAGCCCAGGTTGTGAACCGTCAGCAGGGTCCTGGTCCTAGCAAAGAACGGATCGCCGGTATAGCTGGTTTTCAGCAACACCGGCACCAGGCCGGTCTGCCAGTCATGCAGATGGATAATATCCGGAGGGAAATCAAGGGTTCTGGCAAGTTCCAGCAAGGCCCGGCAGAAAAACCCGAAGCGCATGCCGTTATCAGGATAATCACCATCCGGGCCGGAGTAAAGGCCATCACGCTGATACAGATCCGGGGTATCGATGAACCAATAGGGAACGCCATCGTAAACCGCCTGTTTGAGGCTGGCGCGACGCGGCGCCCCGTCCATGACAATCTCAACACTCTGCGGCGCCTTGCGGGGGATCACCGGCGCCTTGTCGATCTGCGGGTAGGCGGGGATGACCACCTGGACATCGTGGCCGAGCAGGCGCAGGGCACGCGGCAGGGAACCGGCGACATCTGCCAGCCCCCCCGATTTGGCAAACGGGGCCGCCTCGGAAGCAACAAAGAGGATCTTCAGGCCTTCGGCTTGTGCCGGCAGCGGCTCCATCAATGATGGCCGCGGATCCAGTTGCGCCAATAACTGATCAACGCGATAGCCGACCTTCAGCGCCTGACGCTGCACTCCGGCAACAGCACGCAGCAGCTCGATCGTGCGATCGATCATGACCATCGGTTCCGCAGCGATCAGATCTCGCTCACGAAACAGCTGGTAGCTGAGCAGGACCAGGCAGAAACGCTCCAGATCCTGATGAACACACCAGTCGCTGTAATCGTAGTAGTGACAACCGAGTAGTGGCCGTAATGGATAGCGGTTGCAGATCCGGTCAAACAGCCCGAACCAGCCTTCATCCGTATCGGCCCGGTCGAGATACCAGGCCAGTTCGCCATAACCTTCCTGCTGCCGCGGCAGATCGGGATAACGTCCTCGGGTCATGACTTCGAGGACATAGTCCAGTGGCATAGCGGCGAGGGGCCGGGCTGTGTAAATTGATGCCAGTTCGGCAAGCAACTGACGGATCTGGCGGCGCGCCCGCTGGGGCCGGGGCAGTTTCAGGAGCTCGCTTAGCAGCGGCCAGCTGTCCTGGAGCAAGAGTCCGTCATGCTCAAGCCACAGGTGACTTACGCCGCGATCACCGTATTGCTGCCAGAGGCGTTGCCAGCGTCCATCCTCGTCCTGGTGTGCGGTAAAGGCGGCAATCACCCGAGCACTGTAGGGCGCGAGGGTAAAGTCTCCTCCCCGGCGCAAGGAAGCAGCCGGTTGCAGATACTGGAGGTTGTCCGTCAGATCGCTCATCACAACGAATTTCTGGTTGCAGTCGATGGCGCAGGCACTAACCAGATCCCGGCCGGCACGCCCGGCCATGGTGACCGGAGCACCGATGCGACCGGCAATGCTCTTGTCCGAGTTATTACAGATCACCAGCACCCGGCGCTCTTCAAGCTGATTACTGTAAACAAAGACATCCTCTTCGACCCCGTAAACCGATTCAAAATCGTACATCTGAAACGCTTCCGCGCCACTGAACAGGGCACGATGTCGCAGCAGTGGGAAAATACGAACCCGATGGCGTTCAAGTAACGGTCTGTCGACCGGTTCGTCCCAACGCGGTGCCAGGTATTCCATCCCGTATTTCTCACGCAGACCTTCGATCTGACCATGACCGAACATCGGCAGACCGGGCATAGTGGCGAGCATGGTGGCAACACAGAAATATTTATCCCCATCACCGAACTGCTCAATAGCCGGTTCTTCATCGGGGTTGCTCATGAAATTGACAAACCGCTGGAGAATGGCCGGATCGAACACCAGGATATTCTTGATGGTCTGACGGTACTTGGCATTTTCTTCCTGCATCAGCATATTCATGAAAGCACTGTTGTAAACCCGGTGCATCCCCAGGGTACGGACAAAATACCCTTCCATCAGCCAAAAGGCTTCGGCCACCAGCAGGGTGTCGGGGGCTTCGAGCTGCACCCGGTCGACCAGCTCACGCCAGAATTCGACCGGGAAATAGCGGTTGAATTCCTGCTGGCTCAGGGCATGGTCGCTGCGTGAGGGTACTCCCCCGACGGCACCCGGCAACGGGTACCAGAGGCGCTGAAAATGGCGCTTGGCCAGGGTCATGGCGGCGTCAAAACGGATAATGCGAAAACGCCTGGCAACGCGGATGATGAGTTGAATCATCGCTTCACGCATATCCGGCAGCAGGTAATTGAGCTGTACCGTATCATTCCACGGCAGATGGGTACCGTCGTTGCCGTGGTAGATGTAGCGCACTGCGCCGCTCTGACGCTGCTGGTAGCGGCACACGACCGCCGCTTCAGAATTGTCGTAATAACCATCTTCGATCTGAATACTGTAATCCGGGCTGCTGCTCAAATCAGGGCCGGTGAAACGATAACCGGGATAGGGAGGATAGGATAACTGAACAAACCAGTCCGGATGCTCGCGCAGCCATGCCGACTCAATCCCGGTGTGGTTGGTGACCACGTCACAAGCCAGATCGAGACCACGCTGCAGGCAGCGATTGCGCAACTGTTCAAACGCCGGCTCGCCACCGAGTTTGTCATCGATGACGTAATCATCAATCGCATAGGCTGAAGCGGCGACATCCTGTTGACCACAGAGGTTCTTGACCTTCAGGGAAGCCTGGGAACGCTTCCAGATACCGATCAGCCAGAGGCTGGTAAAACCGTATTCAACCAGCGCATCGAGTTCCTCGTCGGGAATCCGGTCAAGGGTATAAATCGGCCGTTGATAGCGCCGCGACAGCTGCTCGAGCCAGACGTAGGTGGATTTTGCGAGCAACACTGCGCGCGGCATCCACGCCAGGTCGGTGGTAAAACTTGCATATTCATGATCCTTATAGGCGGCCGGATCAAGCGGCGTGAGATCCGGTGGCCCGGGAAGTCCCGGCTTGTGTCCTTCTACCTCAAACTGCTGGATCGCCATACTGATCCGCGTCAGCAGTTCCGGTGGCAACAGATCAGCCCAGACATCGCGCAGCAACTGCACCTGGGTGTAAAGATCCTTCCCCTTGCGCAGCGGCTCAAGTAACCGTGCCAGCAGAGTCTGCGGCTGAGCGGCGTAGCCATCATCAAGAACCGGCAGGGCCTCATCAAGCAGGGTCAGCTGCTTGTCGTAGGCGCTGATACGACGCAGCTGCTGCTCCTCTTCGGCAAACAGGGAACGGGCGCCGGTCAGGGCCGGGTTGTGGCTCTGAACATAAAGCAGCACCAACTCAAGCAACAGGTCAATCCATTCACCACGATCACCAAGTTGTTCTACATAGGTAGCTGGATCAACCGGCTCCAATTGCAGGGGTAACGCCGGAAAAAAATCGAGAAAGGAGGAAAAGCTGGTCATCAGTCCCGGCATAGGCAAGCGCCTGTCGCCAATCTCCATGGCATTTTTGGTCAAGCGACAACCGCGGCGGCGCAAAAAATCCGTTGCCACCTCACGCAGGATCCGATTCAGGGTCGCCAGCAGCTCCAGTTCAGCGGCAGTGATGCCCTGTGCAGACTGAGCGCGCAGGGCATCAGCGAGGAGGTGACGCATAAAGGTGCGCCCCGGACGCTGGTCGTGGCGAAAGTAGCTGGTCAGGTTGGTTGCGTCCCAGACCTTACGGCTGCAGTGAAGATCGAGGGGATAGTGGCGCTGTGAAAAAGGCTGTGCAGACATCATCTATAGTCCCGGCTCGGCACTGCGCAAGAACTCGGCGGCTTCTTCCGGCGGCGTCGGATTAATATGAAAACCGGAGCCCCATTCAAACCCGGTCAACCGTGTCAGCTTGGGAGCCAGCTCGATATGCCAGTGATAATCAACCGGAAGAGATTCCCAGTAATCCGGCCGCCCCATGCGTGGATGGGGTGGCGGTGAACTGTGCAGAATCATGGAATAGGCCGGATCGCGCAACGCGGTCCGCAAGCGCTGCAGGATATCACGCAAGGTACGCGCCAGCAAGCGCAGCTGCTGATCACTCTGCTGGGTAAAATCATGATGATGAGCAAGCGGCGCAATCATCAACTCAAAAGGAAAACGCGCAGCAAAGGGAGTATAAACCAGAAAATTGCCGTCATCGCGGACGATCCGTGATTTATGCTGCTGTTCCTGATGGATCAGGTCACAGATCAAACAACGTTCCTTCCGCTGAAAGTGCCGTCGGCAGTATTTCAACTCGTTAAAAATGAGCGGTGGCACCAAAGGCACAGCCATCAGTTGGGAGTGAGAATGAGTAATAGACGAAGAGGTGCCGACGCCATGGTTTTTGAAAATAAAAATATAGCGAAAGCGACTATCCTTGCGCAGATCAAGCATCCGCGCGCGATAAACCTTAAGGACTTCAGTAATCGCGGACTCACTCAAATCGGCAAGAGATTTGCCGTGATCCGGGGTTTCGACAATCAGTTCGTGCGCGCCGATACCGTTCATCCGGTCATAGAGCCCTTCCGCCCGATTCTCCAGCTCCCCTTCAATATGCAGAGCCGGAAACTTGTTGGGGATAACCCGCACCTGCCAACCCGGCTCATTGGGTGCACTCCCATGTGGACGACAGGCCATAATCTCCGGTGGTGTCCGCCCCTCGTTGCCGCTGCACAATGGACAGTTAGTATCCTTAAGTTGCAGCCGCTGATAATCAAAACTGCCCGATTCGCAATCTTCCTGCCGCTTCTGGAGGAATTCCTGCGGGCGGCGACTATGTCTCAGGGTCATAATCACCCAGCTATTTTTTAATGGATCCCAACGCAGTTCAGACAAGGCATCTATCCTTTCAGTCGGTTAAACCGACCAGTTTTCTTCATCAAGGGCACTGCCGCGATAGCACAAAACCGCGTCCCCTTCCGTTGGCCAGCGGCCATTTTCACGTTGTTGACGTACAACACGACAACTGATGCGAATACTCTTGCCCTGCTCCAGTTGCAGCAATTCGACCGGCACCGCCAACTCAAGAATTTTGTCGCATGCGCCGCGACCGCCGGGAACCTGTTTGCCGTCAACCAGAACCTTGACCCGGTTATCACTAAAACTGAAACAGACATGAAACAGACCACTGCCGTTCAGGCGCAATTCAAAGTAACCATCTTTACCGCACAGGCGCCTGAGCAGATCGGGCTGATCGATACGAAAATAAAGATGTTCATTATCATAGCCATAGTAAAGATGCTCCAGGCCTTCGCGCCCACTGTACATGGCGCCCCCAACAGCGAGATCGATACAGCCGGTGGCCAGCCACTCGAAATAATCACCGATGCGGCCATCAATGGTCGGGGTAAAGCAGGCCGATGGTTCATAGCCCCCAGTGATAGTACTCACTCTGGGTTTAATGCGCTGTTGCAGGGATACCGGCACCGGCAACCCTTTAAGATGGTACATCCCCTCCAGATGCAAACGAAACAAGCGATCAAAAATGTCAGCCTGCAAACTCGAATGCTCATCGCCGAACCACCAGAACCAGTCACTGCCTTCAGCACGCAACAATTCCTGCACCAAATCACTCGGGGGTTCCTGCGGGTTAGCTAGTGCCTCGGTCACCTCGGTAGTAATGCAATCGCGGCGAGCCTGATAAAGCAGCTGCCAGGCAATATTATCTTCAGGGTGACCAATCCAGGTGGTGAAGTCTGAACGGATCCAGGATCCGGCGGCCAGCCGCGTCAGTGGTTCCGGTGTGCTCTGCTCCAGCGCTTCAGCGATGGTTGCCATGACAAACTGGTCGTCGTTGTGAAGCATCTGATAAAGATCGCGTAAAAACGGGTAGCCGTTGTCCGCGTAACGCTCCCAGCAGTTTTCACCATCGAGGATGATGGCCACCGTCCCCCCGGGCGCGAGGCGGGCAATCAGCCGCAGGCGCTGTTGGATATCAGCCACCGCTTCGGCTGCCTTCCAGGTAGCATAAAGAAAACCGACACGGTCGGACAGCTCTCGATCGCGAAAGATCAGGGGCAGCCCTTCATACTCATAAAACCGATACAGCCGACTGCGATCACGTAGTCCGCCATCAAGGCTGCGCGCCAGGATGTCTTCATCGGTCGCGGCCCACAAGGCCCCCTCTTCCTGCATCAGCAGCGCCGCTTCGTGGCTCACACCACCTTCTGCCGGCCACATCCCACGACGGCGTTTGCCGAAAAACCTCTCCCCGATACGCAACCCTTCACGCACCTGCAGCCGCCCATCATCCGGATGGCGAAAGTCGGCGGCCGGCAACGGCAGACCTGGCGACGGTTCCCAGGCACTTTGCAGATTACAGAGCAGGGGCAGAATCGGATGAGCGTAGGGGGTTACGGTAATCTCGATCAGTCCGGCCGCTTCCAGTTCCCGGTGGAAATCGATAATGCGCGCGATCTCCTCATGACACACCAGCAGTAACTGCTGCTTCTGCTCCTCATGATAGAGACCACCGCGTTCAAGTAACGCGCTGACCAGGGATGAGCGCCGGCGCAGATGATACCCGGTCCAGGCAAGCAAAAAACAGACCTGCAGATCGAGGATATCCTGAGGGCTGAAGCTCTCGGCCCGTGGCTCAAGAGCTCCCCGTTGCAGATAGAGTTGATGGTAGCGGCGGTTGGGCAGAATCTGGGTCTCAATATTAACGGAGAAGAACTGTTCGACGATGAATTGCCGCTCTACCGCTGTCAATTGATCTGCGGGTCGACGGATCAGTTCGAGCCAGCGATCCTGATCTTTGCCCTCGGCATAGCGTTCAAGCTGCTCCAGCAGCGAGGGAACCAGATTAACCGTCACTCTGGCCCTGGCTTCGGCCACGGTTTCGAGCATTTCACCATAATCTTTTAAACCATGCAGCCAGGTCCAGGGAAGCAGGGTCTGGCCACCGACTGGATCACGGTAGTCAGGTTGATGCATATGCCAGAGAATACAGACTTTCAATTGTGCAGGAGAGTCAGTAGAAACGTCAGGGGAAGCCATGTCAGTCCTTTTACAACCAGAGGTCGGCGCATGAAGCGGTGAAGAGATTCTCCGCACGCAACGAAGAATCAGTCCATTAAAGCCACGACATGTTGTCAGATAACAATCAGGCACCCTTGGTGCTAAAATCCAATCAAGGTTACCGGTGCACAGTGTAACAATTTTTCACCCGGGATGTCACTTAATCCCCGCATATTTATTCTGCCTTTATTCTACCATTAACGCCTTGCCCTGACCTGACGAGGCTGGCATAGTTACGCCATGCGCAAAGAAAAAATGCTCCTCTACTCAACCTACCTTAAACATCGCTTCGGTGGCCGGGTTCACAAGATTTCTGTAGATGCCGGGTTTGGTTGCCCCAACCGCGTCAACGGGCGCGACAGTCACGGATGCATCTTTTGTGACAGCTCCGGTTCGGCGGCGGTGGGCATTTCCCGTCAGACAGACATTGCCCGGCAACTCGAGCAGGCCAAAGAGTTGATGCAACGCAAGTACCGGGCCAAATGGTTTATTGCCTACTTCCAGCCTTACTCCAACACCTTTGCCCCGCTCGCACACCTGCGACAGTGTTACGATCAGGCCCTGAATGTCAGCAAAGTGCTCGGGCTGGCAGTCGGAACGCGTCCCGACTGCGTTGACGATGGGGTGCTCGATCTGCTGGCAGAATATCATCGGCGCACCTATTTCTGGCTTGAACTGGGGTTACAAAGCTGCCATGACCGTACCCTCGGCTACCTTGGTCGTGGTCATGATTATGCCTGCTTCCTTGATGCCTATCAGCGTGCCAAAACCCGCGGTCTGCGAGTCTGCGTCCATCTGATTATCGGTCTGCCCGGTGAAAGCCGTGATGATATCCTGCATACGGCGCGGGAAATGGCCAGGCTCGGTGTTGACGGCATCAAGCTCCACCTGCTCCACGTTTTACGTGGCACACCCTTAGGCGACAGTTATCTTGCCGAAGAAATCAGCACTCTGACAATGGAGGACTATGTCGAACTGGTTGTCGATGTGATTGAGTGCCTGCCACCTCGAACCCTGATTCAACGCTTGACCGGCGATGGCCCACGCGAGCTGCTGCTGGCGCCTTTGTGGTCACTCAATAAATGGGAGGTACTCAATGCGATTGGGGCGGAGCTGGAACGGCGGGGAACCCGCCAGGGGAGTCATTTCCCAGGTGCAACACTGCATACCTGCGATTTGTAAAAAACAAAGACGCAGCCCCTCGCCTGGAATTTAAGGCTTCAGGACGGGTTGCTGGTAATCGCTACCGTCGCCGACTCATCTGATGCAGGTGTCGCCCCGCTCCAGGAAATCAACAGCAGTGAGGCCCAGAGAATGCTGATAATAATGATTGAAATTCGAAACATGGCGCGCAATCTAGCAGAAGCATCTGAGAGAATCAACTGCTTTACTTAAAGCTTCCTTTTTTTATTCAAAGGCCAATCAGTCTTCGATGAATTTCCTGGCAGCCATCCCCTTGACCCGCCGGACGTTCTCGGGTATCAGATAGTTCCACTACTTCACCCGGCAGGCAAACCACCATGTTCGATCTGAATCAACTCAACCCCCAACAACGGCAGGCGGTGACCCACGGCACTGGCCCGTTGTTGCTGCTGGCCGGCGCCGGCTCAGGCAAAACCCGGGTCATTACCTGCCGGATTGCCCACCTGTTGCGCCAGGGCACCCGTCCCGAACAGATACTGGCAGTCACCTTTACCAACAAGGCGGCGCGCGAAATGCGCGAACGGGTACAGGAGCTGACCGGCCGCAACGCCGTCAAGGGGATGACCATTTCCACTTTTCACGCCCTCGGTGTGCAGATTCTCAAGAGCCACATCGACCGCCTCGGCTTTAAACGTAACTTTTCCATCTATGTCGGCAGCGACCAGTTACGCCTGATCCGCGAACTGCTGCGCGAAACCGGAGCTGACAGCACAAACCGCGACGCCGAACAGATCCTCTGGCGGATTTCGGCGGCCAAGAACCGTCTGGTTGATGCCGCGCAGTATCAGCCCAACCAGCGCGATCCTCTGTCGCACCTGGTAGCAACTATCTACCCGCGTTATCAGCGAGCGCTAAAGGCCTATAATGCTGTCGATTTTGACGATCTGCTGCTTTTAACCGTCCGCCTGCTGGAAGAACAAAGCGAGCTTCTGGCGCACTATCAACAGCGCTTTGTCTATCAGATGGTCGACGAATACCAGGACACCAACCCGGTCCAGTATCAACTGCTCAAACTGCTGGCCGGAGGGCACAGCAATCTTTGTGTTGTTGGCGATGATGATCAATCTATCTATGCCTTTCGTGGCGCCGACATCAGCAATATCCTTGATTTTGAGAAGGACTTCCCCGGAACGCGGGTCATCAAGCTGGAGCAGAACTATCGTTCCAGCGGCAATATACTGGCGGCCGCCAACCACCTGATTGCCAATAACCGCCAGCGTCGCCCCAAGACCCTGTGGACCAGTAGTCCGGCGGGGCACGACATCGAGTATCTGCGCTGTGACGACAGTGAAGACGAAGCGCGCCAGGTCGTCGAACTGATCCACACCGAATGTTTTCGGCATCAGCGAAAATTCAGCGATTTTGCCATCCTTTATCGCACCAACACCCAATCCCGGGCCTTTGAGGAACAGCTGCGCTACGACAACATCCCCTATGTTCTGATTGGTGGTCAGCAGTTTTTTGACCGCAAGGAGATCCGCGACCTGGTTGCCTATCTGCGTACCATCCTTAATCCCGCCGATGAGGTAAATCTGCTGCGTATCATCAACTATCCCAAGCGCGGGATCGGAGAAAGCAGCATCGATCAGATCATCCGCTGCTCGGCCGATCAAAACACCAGCATCTGGACATTGCTGCAGCAACCCGAACAGTTCGCTGGTGTGGGGCAAAAGACCCTGACCGCCATCGCTGATTTTGTCACCCTGATCAAAAATTACCAGCGTAAATTCAAGAACCCTTTGCGCCTGCTCGACACCCTGCGCGATCTGCTCAGCGAGTTGAAACTGGCAGATGAAATCTACCGCCAGGAAAAAGATCCCCAAACCGCCCAGCGGCGGATTGAAAACCAGAACGAAATTCTCAACTCCCTGGGCGGCTATATTGAGCGCAGTGAGCGCCCCAGCCTCGCCGGCTTTGTCGATGCCATCTCCCTGCTCGATGCTGATCCCGCCGGCAAGGACGATAAGGAAAAGTTGCTGTCCGGCAACACGGTGACGCTGATGAGTCTACACTCAAGCAAGGGCTTGGAGTTTCCGGTGGTTTTTCTTGCAGGGATGGAGGAGGGCTTTTTGCCGCACAAAAAATCCCTGGATGTCACCTGTGATATCGACGAGGAACGGCGACTCTGCTATGTTGGTATTACCCGCGCCGAAAAGCGGCTGGTACTGCTGGGTGCCCGTCAACGTCGTAAACATGGCAAACTGGAGCTGCGTGAACCGAGCCGCTTTCTGGCGGAACTGCCGCAACAGCTGGTCGCCAGCCGAATGGCAGGGATACCGGCCGATGGCGGGGAAGAAGAGCAGGAAAAAAGCGCCAATCAGTTTTTTCAGCAGATGCAGCAACTGCTGGGGTAAGCTGGGAGCTACTCAATATCACCTTGCTATCAGGAGTCGTTGGTTATGCCCACAGTTGAAGTAAGTTTTCCCGGCGGCGTTCAGGTTGCCGCCAGTGTCGGTTCCTTCGATATTCTCACCGATCAGCCGCCCGAGGACGGCGGCAACAATGCCGCGCCTTCCCCTTACGATCTCTTTTTAAGCTCGGTGGCAACCTGCGCCGGCTTTTATGCCTTGCGCTTCTGCCAGCAGCGTCAACTCGCGACCGAAGGATTAGCCATTGCGCTGGATATCGAGCGCCACCCTGACACCCGGCGACTGGAAACCATCAGGATGAAACTCAGCCTGCCGACCGATTTTCCGGAAAAATACCAGCAGGCGATCCTGCGCAGTATTGACCAGTGTTCAGTGAAAAAGGCGCTGAGCGATCCACCCGAAATCGAATTGACCCTCGGCTGAAGTTTCATATCTGATTGAGCAGCTTCAACTCCTTGGGATGCGGATTCAGATAGTACTGCTGACGCAGGTAAGGCTGATCATACTTGCGGACAAAGTGATTCAGCAGGGTTAAAGGAACGATCAGCGGCACCAACTCCTGGCGATAATTTTCCATCAGTTGGAGTACTTCCTGTTTTTCATCGGCAGTAAGCCGGCGTTTGAAATAACCGAGAATGTGCTGCATGACGTTGACCTGCTTTTTCACCGTGGTTTTCAGGCGCAGGGCGGTCATCAACTCAGTCAGATAGCTCTCGCGCAGTTCATCCAGAGGATAATCCCGCCCCGCAGCTACCAGTTTACCCATCTGCCGATAATGCTGCGGGCTGTGCGCCATGATCAGCAGCTTGTGGCGGGTATGAAAATCCACCAGCCGCCCAAGGCTGAAGCCTTTGGCAAGCATCTGGCGCCAGCGCTTGAGGACAAAAATCGCGGTAATAAAGTTTTCGCGCAGGCGAGGGTCATTCAGGCGGCCATCTTCTTCAACCGGTAGCAGGGGAAAGTTCTGCATGAAGTAACGGGCAAACACCCCGACCCCGACTTGTTTCGGCACTCCGTTGCGATCATAGAGCTTAACCCGCTCCATGCCGCTGCTGGGTGATTTTGCCTTGAACACAAAACCGTCTAGCTGCTCTTTTTCCAATTGCTTGACGCGCTCGCGCGCCCAGCCTTCCATACGCTCAGTGATGTCCTCACCGCTGCGCGAAAAAACCAGGCGCACCTGCTGCTCAGCGTTCTCTACCAGCCGCAAGGTTTCCCGGGGAATCGGCAACCCGACCTCAACCTCAGGACAGACCGGCACGTACTCGACATATGCGCCCAGCACGTCGCGCAGGAACCGGTCAAGCTGGTGGCCGCCATCGTAACGCACCTGTGCACCCAAAAGACAGGAACTGATACCGAGCCGGATCTTATCATTTTTATCGTCCATGCTATACTCTCCTCGCTGGGCAGATTATTATTACCTGTCGCATATTAGCAGAAATCAGCAACGAAAGAATCCCGGGGTTGTCGGTTTACCCATATCATCCCCTTGCTGCAGGAGGCGCGCGTGAGCAACAATTCCAACAATAATCTGATCCTGGTCACCGGCGGCAGCGGGTACATCGGTGGGCGCCTGATTCCACGTCTGCTTGATGCCGGCTACCGGGTCAGAGCCCTGGCGCGCACCCCGAAAAAACTGGCCGGGCGCCCCTGGGGAGACCATTCTAACCTGGAAATCATCAAAGGGGATGTGCTTGATCCTGACAGCCTGACCACAGCGGCGGCTCACTGCCGCGCCGCCTATTATCTGGTTCACTCCATGCTTCCAGGGGTCACCGATTTTGCCAATACCGACCGAATTGCCGCAGAAAACATGGCCCATGCCGCAAGCCATGCCGGCTTGGAGCAAATCATCTACTTAAGTGGACTGGGTGAAGATAACGCCGCCTTAAGCGACCATCTGCAGTCACGTAGCGAAGTTGGCGACTACCTGCGCCAGGGGAACGTGCCGGTCACTATTCTGCGCGCGGCGATGATCATCGGATCCGGCAGCGCCTCCTTTGAAATTCTCCGCTACCTGGTCGATCGCCTGCCGGTCATGGTCACACCACGCTGGGTCAGCACCCCCTGTCAACCGATCGGCGTGCGCAACGTCCTGCATTATCTGATCGGCTGCCTTGAACAACCGCAAACGATTGGGAGAACCTTCGACATCGGTCAGCCGCAGGTGACCAATTATCGCGAATTGATGGAAATCTATGCCGAAGAAGCAGGCTTGCGTAAACGGTTAATCATCCCGATCCCGCTGCTGACACCACGCTTGAGCTCCTACTGGATTCATCTGGTCACTCCGGTTCCCGCTACCATCGCCCGCCCCCTGGCTGAAGGTCTCAGCAATCCGGTTGTCTGCACCGAAAACAGCATCACCGGGCTGTTGCCCCAGGAACTTTTTGATGCGCGCAGGGCGATCCGCCTGGCCCTCGACCGTATTCGCCAGCAACAGGTTGAAACCACCTGGAGCGACTCCGGAAATCTGCACCCGGCAGAATGGAGCAGTGCCGGTGATCCAAGCTGGTCGGGAGGGAGCGCCTTTGAAGATTCTCGCGAGCTGGTCCTGGACGCAACAGCTGCAGAAATATGGCCGGCCGTCACCTCCATCGGCGGCGACGTCGGCTACTACTATGCTAACTGGTTGTGGCAGCTGCGCGGATTGATTGACCGTCTTGGGGGCGGCGTCGGTCTGCAACGCGGACGGCGCAGCGCAGCCGCTCTTTATCCCGGCGATGTCGTCGATTTCTGGCGCGTTCTGGCGATCAAACCGCAGCAGCAATTGCTGCTGATTGCTGAGATGAAACTGCCGGGCAAGGCCACTTTATCCTTCAGATTAACCGAGCAGGACAATGGCACGACCACCCTTCAGCAAACCGCCCGCTTTTTGCCCAGAGGGCTGTTGGGTCTGCTCTACTGGTATCTGGTCACCCCTTTTCATTTTTTTGTCTTCAATGGCATGATTCGCGGCATTGCCGCAGCGACCAAAAAACCGATCAAATCAGGGCCGCAGAAGATAAATGCTGCCAACAGTCCTGAGGCTTCGTAAAGTTGACCCCTCCTTAACAGCTCATCTGCTATTGAACCGCACAACATCCTGAACAGAACGGCAAATAAATACTACACCCGCCTATAAAAGCATGCTAGCATCCCGGACCAAATCAAAATAATCATGAGGGTCCTGCATGAAAATACCGTTGCCCGATCTGCTGAAACTGGAACTTGAACAGGCCAGACAGCGGATCAATCAACTGGAGCAGCAGCTGCTCGTTTTAAACGGCGCCGACCAGTCAATTCTTCCGATCACGCGGGTTGACAAGGAGTTAAGGCCGTTATTTGACAGCAGCGAAGACCTGATTATTCTTGTCGACCTTGAAGGACTTATTATTTTTGCCAATCTGGCTACGATGGATTTATTAAAGAGTGTCCAGGGAATTGATGTTCTCCCCGGCATGGCAATCACCAGCATTTTCCCTCCTGATCAGGTCGATTTCATTCTGCATAGCCTGAAACTGGCACAGCGGGGCAAAACCCTGCGCACTAATTATCCCGGCAGCAATCGGCGTGAGTATGCCGCCATTATCCAGCCGGTACGTGACAAAGACACAATTATCGGCATATCCATCTTCGCTCGAGATATCACCGAGACCCACGAAATCCAGGAAGAACTGCGCCGTTACGAGCAGATCATTGCCTCCAGTCCCAATCTGATTGCTCTGGTGGATCGCAATCATCAGTTTCAGATGGTCAATGATGCCTACCTCGAAGCATTTGATAAAGAGCGTCGGTTTCTCATCGGAACCCATATCAAACAAATGGTCGGCGATGACACCTATAGCGAATTTACCCGGCCAATTCTGGAACGCGCCTTTCTCGGGGAGCATATTCAGGCCGAACGCTGGCTTGACTGCCCCGGAAATGGTCAACGTTTTTTTAATGTTTCATACCATCCCTTGCGCAGTCAGGATCTTCAGCCAAAGTTTGTTGTCATCAATGCCAGCGACATCAGCGATTTCAAACGCGCCGAAACCAGCCGCCAGCGAATTTTCGAGCTCTCTCTGGACATGCTCAGCATCAGCACCATGGCTGGGCAGTTCATCGAAACCAATCCGGCTTGGGGGCGCACCCTGGGATGGTCTGCTGAAGAGCTTAGGGACAAAAACTGGCTGGATCTGGTCGTTACAGAAGACCTCGACAGCAGCACTGATGTTGCTGCCCGGCTGAATCGAGGAGAAAGCGTTGTCGGATTTGAAAACCGTTGCCGTTGCAAAGATAGCAGCATTAAATGGCTGGCCTGGAGCGCGTATCCCGATCCGGAGAGGCGGCGGATTTTCTCGACGGTGCGTGACACTACAGCGCGCAAACGCATGGAAGAGGAGTTGCTGCAGCTGGCAACGACCGATCCGCTCACCGGAGCCAGCAATCGCCGTCATTTTATCGACCGCGCGACCAGCGAGCTGGCTCGCATCAGGCGTTATGGCTCACATATGGCGGTGCTGATGCTTGACATCGATTATTTCAAAGAGGTCAACGACACCCACGGTCACAGTGTCGGTGATGAAGTCCTCAGGCGCCTGGTCGACTGCTGTCATCAGGAACTGCGTGAAACCGACATCTTCGGGCGCTATGGTGGCGAGGAATTTGCGACAGTACTGGTAAACACCGACAAGGCGAGCGCCTTAAAGATCTGTGAGCGTCTTTTACAAGCCATTTCAAAATTGAAGGTCCTCACCCCCACCAGCTCAATCATCAAAATCACCGTCAGCCTCGGCATCACCATGCACCAGGCTGATGATAATTCCATCGACACACTGCTCAAACGCGCCGATGATGCCCTTTACCAGGCAAAGAATCAGGGGCGCAACCAGATTGTGCTGATCTGACAGCACCCCTGTCAGTCTTTTTAAAGAAATTTTCCGTCTTCGCCAACCTTTTTTGCCGCTACCGCCTGCAGACGCCAGATATCTTCATTGTACTGGTGCATCGTACGATCGGTAGAGAACTTGCCCGAACAGGCACTATTCAGGATACTCATCCGCGTCCAGCCCTGCTGATCACGATAGGCCCTTGACACCTCTTCCTGGGCAATCCGGTAACTGTCAAAATCAGCGGCAACCATCCACAGATCGTCGGGGTTGAGAATCGCGCGGATAATCGGATCGAAAATCCCAGGCTCAAATTGATTAAAATGACCGCTCTGCAAGAGTTGCATCACCTGCGCCAGAGGCTTGTCCGCAGCAATAATACCAGCAGGATCATAGTCCCGGCGGCGCTCTTCGACCTCCTCGGCCGAGAGCCCGAACAAAAAGAAGTTTTCCGCGCCAACCTCTTCACGCATCTCGATGTTGGCACCGTCCAGGGTACCGATAGTCAAGGCGCCATTCATCATGAATTTCATGTTGCCGGTGCCCGAGGCCTCCTTGCCCGCGGTAGAAATCTGCTCGGACAGATCGGTACCGGCGCAGACAATCTCCATGGCAGAGACATTGTAATTGGGCAGGAAAACCACCTTGAGCAGATTGCCGACCTGGGGATCGTGATTAATCACGGTAGCGACATTGTTAACCAATTTGATAATCAGCTTGGCCATGGCATACCCGGGAGCGGCCTTGCCACCAATCAGAATGGCACGGGGCACCCAATCTGCGGTATCACCCTGCTTGATCCGATTGTAAAGATGAATCACATGCAAAACGTTGAGCAGTTGGCGCTTGTACTCATGAATACGTTTGACTTGCACATCAAACAGGCTGTCTAGGGGAAAGGCAACCCCACACTTCTCTGCAACAAAATCAGCCAGCAGCTCTTTGTTCGCGCGCTTGACCTGCTGCCACTGTTGCCGGAACTCAGTGTTATCTGCAAGGACTTCCAGCTGTTTGAGTTCGGTAAGGTCGGTGGTCCAGCCACTGCCGATGCGGCTGCTGATCAACTCTGCCAGCAGCGGGTTGGCATAAGCCAGCCAGCGCCGCTGGGTCACGCCATTGGTCTTATTGTTGAATTTTTGCGGCCACATCTCGTAAAAGTCGCGAAACAGTCCCTGCTGTAACAGACGTGAGTGCAACGCTGCAACACCGTTAACCGAAAAACTGCCGACAATACCGAGGTAAGCCATGCGTACCTGCGGCACCGGCCCTTCTTCTATCAACGACATGCGCCGTTGACGCTCCAGATCTCCCGGCCAGCGCAGGGCAACCTCTTTGAGGAAACGGGCATTGATCTCATAAATAATTTCCAGCAAACGCGGCAACAGGTGCTGGAACATGCGCACCGACCACTTTTCCAGCGCCTCGGGCAGCAAGGTGTGGTTAGTGTAAGCCATGGTAGCCTGAACGATCTCCCAGGCTTCATCCCATGTCAGATGGTGGACATCAAGCAGCAGGCGCATCAATTCCGGCACCGCACAACAAGGGTGGGTGTCGTTGAGTTGAAAACAATTCAGTTCGGCAAAACGGCTGAAATCATTGCCCTTGATGGTTGTCCAACGGGCGATCACATCCTGCAGACTGGCCGACGCAAGAAAATATTGCTGCCCCAGACGCAGATTCTTACCGTTTTCACTGGCATCGTTGGGGTAGAGCACCATGGTGATTTTTTCGGCTTCGTTCTTCGCGGCCACCGAACCGGCATAATCCCCGGCGTTAAACTCCCCCAGGTCAAATTCTTCGGTGGCCTCGGCGCGCCACAGGCGCAGGGTATTGACAGTACCATTCTTAAAACCCGGGATCGGAACATCGTAGGGTATCGCCTGCACATCCTGGGTATCAACCCAACGCGCCCGACGCCTGCCATTGTCATCATAATAGTGTTCGCTGTGGCCGCCAAACTTGATGCGCTGGCGATACTCGCGCCGCTCCACCTCCCAGCGATTCATCATCGCCAGCCAGTGATCCGGCTCTTCGACCTGATAACCATTGTTGATGTTCTGGCGAAACATGCCGTACTCGTAGCGGATACCGTAGCCGTGCACCGGCAGTTGCAGGGTCGCACAACTATCAAGAAAACAAGCCGCCAGGCGCCCGAGACCACCATTACCCAGGCCGGCATCCGGCTCTGCATCGACCAGGTCTTCATAATGCAGGCAGAGATTCGTCAGCGCTTTTTCGATCTGCTGATCCAGCCCCAGATTGAGCACCGCGTTCCCCAGGGTGCGTCCCATCAGAAATTCCAGTGATAAGTAATAACAGCGCCGCGCATCGGCATCCTCGTAAGCCTGGCGGGTATTCTTCCAGCGCTCCATCAAGCGATCGCGGATGGTCAGGGCCAGGGCCTCGTAAGCGTAGTAGAGCAAACGACAATGCTGATCGCGCCCGAGGTTATTGGTGTAGTAATGACGGATATCCATTTCCAGGGAGACGGCATCCATCCCCAGGGGCGGAACATCGGTAAGTTCCGGACAAACCATATCCTTAACTGCGTAGCGCTTCAAATTCATCAAATATAATCTCCTTAAGATTCTGCTATAGCTGGGCGACAGCCCATATTCTTAATGGGCTTGCGCCCAGTTTTTACCCGTTCCCAAATCTACCTGCAGCGGCAAATCAAGAGCGACCGCCTTTTCCATTTCGTGGCGAACCAATGCCGCGACGTATTCCTGCTCTTCTTCCGGGGCCTCAAACACCAGCTCATCATGAACCTGCAGCAACATTCGGGTCTGCAAATCCTCGCTACGCAAGCGCCGGTCGATATTCACCATGGCGACCTTGATAATATCGGCAGCACTGCCCTGAATCGGATAGTTAATGGCGTTGCGTTCAGCATAGCTGCGCACCGCGCCGTTACTGCTGTTAATCTCCGGAATGGCACAGCGCCGCCCGAGCAGGGTGGTGACATACTGATGTTCGCGGGCCTGGGCCTTTTTTTCTTCGAGAAACTCAAGCACCGCCGGGTAACGCAGAAAGTATTGATCAATAAACTCCTGGGCCTGGGCGCGACCGATCCCCAGATCCTTTGCCAGACTGAAGGCCCCCATGCCATACAGCACGCCGAAGTTGATGGTTTTGGCCTGCCGCCGCATCTCGGGCGTCACCATTTCCGGAAACACGTTGAAAATTTCCGAAGCGGTGCGGCGGTGAATGTCCTCACCAGCGGCAAAACTCTGCTTTAAGTCAGCCACATCGGCCATGTGCGCCATCACCCGCAACTCCACCTGCGAATAGTCTGCCGCCAGCAGCACCCAGCCTTCCTGCGGAATGAAGGCTTCACGAATCCGCCGTCCTTCGGGGGTCCGGATCGGGATGTTCTGCAGATTGGGATCGCTCGACGAAAGCCGCCCGGTCGCCGTCACGGCCTGATTAAAGGAAGTATGCAAGCGCCCGCTGGCGGGATTGAGCAGGCGCGGCAGGGCATCGGTATAGGTGCTTTTGAGTTTACTGACTGAACGATAGTCAAGAATGCGTGCAGCAATGTCGTGTTGATCGGCCAGTCCCTGCAGCACCTCGACGTTGGTCGACCAGCCGCTCTTGGTTTTTTTGCCCTTGGCCAGTCCCAGGCGTTCAAACAACACTTCTCCCAGTTGCTTGGGTGAGTTGATATTAAAAGCGCCGCCGGCCAACTGATGAATCTGTTCCTCCAGGGTCTGGAGGCGTTCACCCATCTCCGCCGAGAGGGTACCGAGAAAATCAGCGTCAATGCGGATACCGGCCCATTCCATACGCGTGAGGACATTGACCAGCGGCATCTCGACCTCGGTAAAGAGTTTACGGCTCGCCTCGTCCTTAAGCTCCGGCATCAGCTTGTCCGCCAGGCGCCAGGTGATGTCAGCATCTTCCGCCGCATAGCGGGTCGCCCTGGAGACATCAACCTCACTGAAACAGATCTGTTTTTTGCCCGTGCCGGCGACCTCGCTATAGGGCACGGTGCGATAATTCAAATGGGCAAGAGCAAGGGCATCGAGGCCGTGGGATTTGGCCTCCGGGTGGGTCAGGTACGACAGAATCATGGTATCGGTACTGATACCCGCAAGCTCTATACCGGCACGGCGTAACACCAGGGCATCGTATTTGATGTTCTGACCAATTTTCCGAATCTCTGGATCTTCCAACAGCGGTTTAAGTTTTTCGATGACGAGCTGCAACGGCAACTGCTCAGGCACCCCCAGATAATGGTGGCCCACCGGCACATACCAGCCGGCGTCTGCCCGTACGGCAAAAGACAGACCGACCAGATCGGCCTGAACCGCCGTCAAACTGGTGGTTTCAGTATCAAGGGCGAAGGTATCGACTTTTTTCAGCTCGGCAATCAAGCTATCCAGCTCCGCCTCGCTGACAACCATGCGATAATCGGCAGATGAATCTGCTGCCGGCTGACTCTTAAGGGCCGGCAGATCAGTGAGCAGTTTATTAAATTCCAGGCGCTTGAGCAGCGCTCGCAGCACATCGGCATCCGGTTCTTCCAGCAGCAGCTGATCCAGTTCGACCTCCAGATCAAGATCTTCAACCAGAGCCGCCAGGCGGCGCGACAGACGTGCCTGCTCAGCAAATTCACGCAGATTCTCCTGACGCTTTTTGCCCTTGACCTGATCGATGTTAGCCAGCAGGTTATCGATACTGCCGAACTCCTGAATCAGAGCACTGGCGGTTTTTTCACCGATACCGGGCACCCCGGGGATATTATCGGAACTGTCTCCTGCCAGGCCAAGCACCTCGAGGACCTGCTCCGGTGGAACACCGAAGCGCTCAATCACCTCCCCGCGCCCTGACACCTTCCCCTTCATGGTATCGAGCAGACGAATACGCTCATCGACAATCTGCATCAGATCCTTGTCGCCGGTTACCACCGTTACCTCAAGCCCCTGGGCGGCATAACGACGTGCCAGGGTAGCGATAATATCATCGGCCTCAAAGCCCTGGAGCTCCAGCGCCGGCATGCGAAACGCCGCTACCACCTCCTTGATGACCGGGATCTGCGGTACCAGATCCTCCGGCATGGCGCTGCGGTTGGCCTTATAGTCGGGATAAAGATCCTTGCGAAAGGTTGGACCCTTGCTGTCAAAAATCACCGCAATATGGTCGGGCTGTTCCTGCCGCAGCAACGTCAGCAACATGGTGGTAAAACCGTAAATGGCGTTGGTTGCCTCACCCTTTGAGTTGGAGAGATGGCGGATAGCGAAGTAGGCTCGGTAAATATAGGAAGAACCATCAACCAGATAGAGACGTTGAACCTTGTCGGACATGGGTGACCTTTTGGCAAGAACGAAATTTTTGCATTATTCCACAGATAGACAAAAAGCGAAAGACGAGAATCAGTAGCGGAAATCCGCACGATGACATCATTTTTTAATTGTTTTAGCGCGAGGCTTCAGCTACTTATGCTCATCTTTCAAACCCTGTAGCGGAGCACCCTCATGGCCCTGGCGTTAAGCGACAACAGCAAAAACCGGTTCATCCATCAGAATCAGCAAGACTATTCAGATATCTACCCTGACCTGAATTTTGTTCAGCCCCGCCAGGTCACCGAAGCAGAGCAGCAGCGCCATGACTTGATCACGAAACTAATACAAGGAGGGGGATTTTCCAGCTGCCATGGAACCAAACCCCATATGGGACCATTATCTCCCGGTTGTCGTCTGTGCATCGAAGGTTCATGGTCCTGCCTCTTTGTCAACGGCCGCTGCAACCTGAGCTGTTTTTACTGCCCCAGTTCACAGGATGACATCGGTGAACCGACAACCAACAATCTCAGCTTTGTTTCAGCCGATCACTATCTGACCTATCTGAAGCATTTTGGGTTTCGTGGCTTCAGCCTGTCCGGTGGCGAGCCCTTGCTGACTCTGGAGCGATCCCTTGACTATCTGTTAACTGTCAAAAAACACTTCGGCGACAAGATCCACAGCTGGATCTACACCAATGGCAGCCTCGTGAGCCGGGATATTCTCGCCCGCCTGCGTGATTGCGGGCTCGATGAGATTCGCTTTGATATCGGCGCTCTTGATTATTCCCTCGACCAGGCCATGCTCGCGGTGGGGCTGATTCCGACGGTGACCATTGAGATCCCGGCGGTGCCGGAGGAAATACAGCGTCTCAAAAACTCCTTGAAAAAGATAGCTGACGGCGGTATCAACTTTCTCAATCTCCATCAGCTACGTTTGACAAACCATAACTATCGTCATTTCAAAAAACGCCCCTTTAGCTATCTTCATGGTGAAAAAATTACCGTTCTCGAATCCGAACTGACGGCCCTGGAATTGCTGAACTATGCCCGCGATGAGCGCCTGCAACTGCCGATAAACTACTGCTCCTTTGTCTATAAGAACCGCTACCAGAAGATCGCTGCCCGCGCGCGCGGAGCCATGGATATGGGCAAAAGCCATGAGCAGCTAACCAGCGCCGGCTATCTGCGCAGCTGCTCCATCAAGTCTGCACCACAACCTCTGCAATCCGTCATCGCCCGGTTGTCCGATCAGGATCCAGCCTTGTGGACGCGTACCCCAGGTGGCGACCAGATTTTCTTTTCCGCATCTCTGTGGCCGCTGATCTGTGCGCATGACTATCATCCATGTGTTCAGCTCGACTATGCGGAAACCAGGGTTGGGACAGCACTGTCCTATCGCCATCCATTTCGCGAAATAAAAATGCCCGGTGGCGGCAAGATCGCTATCGAACGGGCCCAGGTCGGCAGCTTCACCCTGACCCCAACCCAGACGCACGATTATTTTGCCGCCCTGGCAACAATTGCCAATGGGGACAACAGCTGTGATATCGTAAGCCTGCTGGAGGAAATTCGTCCTTTTGAACAGATTGTACAGGGGCTCTCACCCTATTTCTGATACGACGCCATGCTTAAAAAATCAGCTCCTGCAGCATTGCCGTTAACGGAGCACTTACAAGAAGCTACTTATGACCTTAAAAAAACTTACAAAAACAGTACTTCCGGTGCTCGCGCTACTACTCATGACCTTATCGTCAAGCGGTGCCGCTCTTAAACCCGACACCCTGGTAGGCGAGAATTTTTATCAGCTGATTCAACCCGGCGACACCCTGATTGAATTGGCGCGCCGGCATGGCATTGGCTACGGCACCCTCATCAATGCCAACCCCACCATCGATCCCTGGCGACCGCCGGTTGAGCGCGATCTCCTGATTCCCCGCGCGGCCATCATCCCGTATCAGGCGCAACCGGGGATCACCATCAACCTGGCTGAACAGCGACTGTACCTGATCCGCGAAGGGCGGCAACAGACCCTGACAAGTGTCTTTCCCATCGGCATCGGCCGCGAAGGCCGCGACACGCCGACCGGCAATAATCGGGTGGTCACCATGATTGCCAATCCCAGCTGGACGCCACCGCCGAGTTTGCGCGCTGAACATCCGGAGCTGCCGGCAGTGATTCCACCCGGACCGGACAACCCCCTGGGTAATTACTGGATTGGTCTTTCCCAGGAGCACATCGGTCTGCACGGAACCAATCGCCCTTTTGGTATAGGTCGTCAGGTCAGTAGTGGCTGTATCCGCCTCTACCCTGAACATATCCAGCTGCTCTTTGAGCGCGTGCACATCGGTATGGCGGTAACGATTATAGATCAGCCGATTAAACTGGGACACCAGGAGGGACAACTGTATCTCGAAGCCCACCCCGATCCGGCCTACAGGGTAGAGGCCCCCATAGCGGAAGTCCTGCGACAACGTGACCTTATTGCCCCCCAGGCCGATATCGACTGGCAGCAGGTACGCCTCATCCTTCAGCAGCGCACTGGCGTACCGCAGCTTGTGACAACGCCGCAAAATGCGCCCCGATAACAACAAAAAGCCCCGGAGAACCGGGGCTTTTTGTTGTTATCAACCTGTTGACCGAGATATTTATTTCTGCTGGCTTAGCTCAAATGCCTTGGCGGCTTTATCGGCAGCTGCTTCAGCGCGGTCGGCACTGATCTGAGCTGAACTCGCAGCAGCGTCACAAAGAGCGACGGATTTTTCACATTTTGCCGCAGCGTTTTCAGCCCTGGTGGCAGCGTTTTCAGCCTTGGTTGCAGCAGCTTGCGCCTGCTGTGCCGAAGCAGCTACCGCCTGCGACGCAGCCAGGGCGTCTTGCATCAACTTTTCATCTTCCGGGGCCAGAGTATACTGCGTGGCACAACCAGCCAGAGCCAACACCATGGCAGCCACCAAAACACTATTGATCATTTTTTTCATTGTCTTCCTCCTTGGTTGTAGAATAAATTTTACTATTCGGGACTTCCGAATCTATTTAGAAACTCTACCATATTTCCCGCCAAAATCCTCTCCATTCTTTTTAATGCTTACATAAATATCCGATGAAACGGCAGATTGCACTTGAGGCTTTTCATTTTATACCCTTTTGGCCAGGCGGACGCATAACCGGAGCTTCTTATCCGCTCAAGTCAGTTTTTTCGAGATCCCGACCGGAACCTGATTGAGGCTTCAAACGACCGGTAAAAGCTTGATTTGCGACGGGATGTCAAAGATGTTGCTAGCGATTGAGCAAAAACTGATAATATGGTCATTGTCAGGGCAACCTTTAGCTCCCCATTCTGACAATTTCCTATCCATACCGGAGGCCCCTATGAACCTGAAAGGAATTTACCCGATTGTCCCGACCCCGTTTCTGGATAACGGGGAGGTTGATTACGCCAGCATTGAGCGACTCGTGGATTGCATGGCCAAGAAAAAGGTGCACGGGCTGGCCATTATGGGTGCCCTCGGTGAAGGCCCCAAATTGACTGACAGCGAGCGTTCCGAAATAATCAAATTTTTTCGCAAACATATGCCCGGCGATATGCATCTTGTTGTCGGCACCCGGGCACCGGCAACCGATCCAGCCCGGCTTCAGGCGCAAAAAGCTCGTGACCTGGGCGCGAACGCCCTGCTGCTGGGGCCGCATGGAATCCAGAAAGACAAACCACTACTCGAATACTATCAGCAGGTCTCCGCTGCAGCGCAGATACCTTGTGTGATTCACGATTATCCCGCGGTGACCGGTATCACCATGTCGGTGGAACTGATTACGGATATGTTCAGCACTGCAGAGCACATTCAATATATTAAACTGGAGGATCCGCCCACCGGGATGAAAATGCAGGCACTGCAAAAGACCGTCGGCAAACCGCTCAAAGTTTTCGGTGCCCTGGGGGGAAACTACGCCCTGGAAGAGCTGCAACTGGGAGCAACAGGAATCATGACCGGTTTTGTTTATGCTGAGTTACTGGTTCAACTGTTTGATTACACCGAGGCGGGAGATTGGGATGCGGCCAGGCAGCTGTTTTATGATTTTCTCCCCTTGACCCGCTGGGAATTTCAACCGGCTGTCGGCATTTCATTGCGTAAACATTTATTGCAGCGGATGGGGATTTTCACATCGACAAAAGTGCGTCATCCGGGAGTCGAAGCAGACCCTAAGACGGTTGAGCAAATGATTCAAATCATCGACTTTTTAAATAGCAAAGGCTATCAGCTCGCGATTTGATAGCCTTTATCCTTTGCAAAAGCTGCCTACAAAAACTCCAACCGAATAAGGAGGAGTCAATGATAGAAACCAGCAATCTTGCTGAAAGGAGCTGCATTCCTTGCAAGGGCGGGATCCCGCCTTTAACCGGAAACGAAATAGATGCCCTGGCAGGCCAACTCTCGCCGGAGTGGTCGGTTGAAACTGGGCATCATTTGATGTGCACCTTTAACTTCGGGAACTTCAAGCAGGCTTTGGCCTTTACCAATGCCATCGGTGAAGTCGCCGAACATGAAAACCACCACCCGGAAATCACATTGACATGGGGTCTTGTCATTGTACGGATCTGGACACACAAGATTGACGGGCTGACAGAAAGTGACTTTGTTCTTGCGGCCAAAATCAGTGCGTTGGCAAAACCGGGCCCTTAATATCAGGGGAAATGGCAACAGCTCGGGTATTCGATGGGCGCAACGGACTACGCTTTTATTCTGATTTAATTGTGCGACTCCGTTGCCATTGCCGATTTCATCTTTTCTTAAGAGCTGGAATAACTTTTGATATGATAGAAAAAAGGTCGAATCCCATGCGAAATTCGACCTTTGACCCTATTACCCTGCAAAATACGAAAGATTATGGGTTGCAGGGTATTATATTAATACGTGACTTGGTTGAGAACGTGTTCGAGCGCTTATGCCGGTGTCCAGAAGCAGCGCTTTGGTGAAACAATCTTTTCGTCTTTTTTTAATAGCGCCATGGCTGTGTCCACCGCCTTGTGATCAAATCCCCCGATTTCAGCAATTTTTCCAGCATTGAGTGGTTGCCCTGCAGCACGCATAACTTCCAGGATTTTTTCCGTAATATCCATCAACAATACCCCTAAACACGAGAGACTGTAAAACTGACCATACTCCGGGCTGCTGCCTGCTACCAGGTCTGGACTGCGGAATCAATTGTGACGGCAAGCGTTGCCCTGAGCCAGCTAAATTTTTCCTTCAAGATATCATAATCCGGCCCTGCCGTTAAAAATTCGGCTTTCCCTTTAATCAAAAACCCCGCACCAGCTCCATGCAGCCCCTGAACTTTACTGCTCGCCGTCGTGATCGCAACCTCAGGATTAATCTTAATGTTTTCCTCTGTCTTCTGCATATAACCCGCAGGAATTAAAAAGCGTCCTGCCGGTGAGATGCTGACGTAGCTGTTCCAGGTGTTGACCATATGAAGGCCATCCTCGCCAAGCGTGGCAATTGAAACAACACCATCCTTTTTCAGGATCTCAAGTAATTTTTCTGCAATCATGTCCGTCTCCTTGACGTTTAGTGTTGAAATGTTTTAGTAGACAAAAAAGAGTATATTTGATTTTTGACCCCTAAAGAAGGTATAGATTAGAAATAAATGATGGGGTCAGGTTGATTATGTTTACACTGAACAGCAGCGATACCACGCCACTTTACAGACAACTCTTCCAGCAAATCCGTGAGAAAATCCTTACCGGAACCTTACCTGCGCATTTTAAGTTGCCCTCAATTCTTGGCCTGGCTGAAGAACTGACAACCAGCAGGAATACCGTCGAAAGCGCTTTTCAAGAGCTACGCGCTGAGGGCTATATTTACAGTAAACCCCGCAGTGGATATTTCATCTCCGATATTGACAAGCAATTCGCGGTAACTTCTCAAATTGTTCAACGGAAACAGGACCTTCATCCTAAACTCGTTGAGAGTTATCCCTATGATTTTCATCCGGCCCGCCTTGATCCGGTAATATTTCCGACAGCACTCTGGCGAAAATGCCTCCTTGACGCTCTCCGCGCAAAGGTTGAGGACTTTTCCCATTACAATGACCCGCAGGGCGAATGGGGGCTGCGTTGCAATATTCAATTTTACCTGGAGCACTCACGTGGTGTTCTCTGTTCTCCAGATCAGATCGTCATTTGCTCAGGCTTACAGCAGGGATTGCACATCGTGGCTCAACTCCTCAAGGACAGTCATAAAGAGGTGGTATTTGAGAATCCCGGCTATTGTCTGCCGAAGGAGTTATTTCAAAGCCATGGTTTCACCATAATACCTATTGATGTTGGTCTCAAAGGACTTGCCATCCATGAGCTCAACGCACTTTCTGACGCTGCAGTCTACGTCACGCCATCACATCAGATGCCCCTGGGCCATGTCATGCCAGTGGCCGACCGAATGAAACTCATCTCGTGGGCAAAAAGCAGGAATGGAATCATTATTGAAGACGATTATGACAGTGAACTTCGATATATCGGCAAGCCCATCCCATCGTTACAAGGGCTGTCTCCTGACAGCAATATTATCTATCAAGGGACATTTTCAAAGGTTTTTTCTCCGGCATTACGATTGAGCTATATGGTTCTCCCGCGCTCCTTCTCAGGTAACTACCAACGCATATTCAGAAACCATTTGTCACAAGTTTCCCTGCTGTCGCAGCGGGCTATGACTATTTTCATGGAACGGGGCCACTGGGAGCAACACATCCGTCGTGCGCGAATATTTTATAAGAAGAAACATGGAATAACACTCCAAGCAATCGGGCAGTATTTTGGGGACAAAGCAAAAATAATCGGCCAGGGGGCCGGCCTTCATATCGTTCTGGAGCTGGCCAAAAGCTTGGAGGATGAAGCAGTTTTCATAGATCAGGCGCAGCAATGTGGCTGTCGGCTTTTGCCTTTTTCAGACTTCTCCATATCGGGCGAACCAAAAAACAATAAGTTGATCCTTGGTTTCGGAGGAATCACTATTGAGGATATACCGCGAGGAATCGAAAAGCTCTCCGGTATGATCAAATCATGCTGAAATAAGTCAAGGCTATGTTACTCTCCAAGATCGAATTTGTAACCGCTTAGAGGTCCTGCCATGACCGCATTGCTGCTCTATAAAATCGGCATCACCATACTGGCGGTTCTCGGTCTTTCGTTTATTGCCGAAAAGATCAGTGTCCGACTGGCTGGCCTGTTATCCGGTTATCCAATCGGTACCGCCATCATCTTGCATTTTTACGGTCTGGAGTACGGCGCCCAATTCGCAGCTGACGCTGCAATATTCAACCTCTGTGGACTACTCGCGTCGCAGTGCTTTGCCTATACCTATTACCGTGTTTCACAACGAACCGCAGCGCTTTTTATGACCTCAATCCTGGCTCTGACAGGATATCTGTTGCCGGCCCTCGTGGTTAGTCAAATAAATCCGACGAGGCTGACCGCGTTGGTCATCGCCAGCAGTGCCACGACTGTATTTTGCATCCTGTTTCGCAATAATAAGGTTAAACAGATGGTTGCGCCCCAGACATGGTCAGCCCGTCTGGTTGCTGGTCGACTGATGTTCACGGCGTCACTCGTTCTTATCGTCACCGAGTTCGCTGACATCGTCGGTCCGGGCTGGGCCGGTATCTTCTCGGCTTTTCCTGTGGCCCTTTATCCGCTGGTGTTTTTGCTGCACCGGGAATATGGGCCCGAGACAGCACAGAGCATTCTCGGAAACTTCCCATACGGGCTTTGGTCCGTTATTGCCTACGCCCTGACGGTATCTTTGGTTTACCCTCTATACGGTGTAATGTGGGGGACACTACTTGGGTTTGCCGTCGCGACCGCCGTATTGGCGATCATAGGGATAAAACCATTACTCGCATACCTGAAGAACCCTGCGAAAAACAATTGCTCCTGATCTGTTGATTTTGCCGATTTGTCCCGAATGCTCTAACACATGATTACGTGAGATCCTTGATATTGAATAGTTCAGCCTTCAATCACAGCTCATGGCCTAACGACCTTGATGTTGACCTCAGCAAAAAAAGCGCGGGGCACCGACTATCGGTAACCCCGCGCTATTAATTTGACCTGCAACTGACAAATCTCAAATCTACTTCAGATCAAACCGATCCAGATTCATCACCTTGGTCCAGGCAGCAACAAAATCCTTCACGAATTTTTCTTTGGTGTCGGCCTGGGCGTAAACCTCCGCCAGGGCACGCAGTTGCGAGTTGGAGCCGAAGACCAGATCGACGCGGGTACCGGTCCATTTAAGATCGCCGGTTTTACGGTCGCGTCCTTCAAACACATCACCAGCTTCTGATACCGGCTTCCATACCGTGCCCATGTCAATCAGGTTGACAAAGAAGTCGTTGCTCAGGGCACCTGGTTGCTTGGTAAACACGCCATGCTGTGACTGATCGGCATTGGCACCGAGCAGGCGCAGACCACCAACAAGGACCGTCATTTCCGGTGCGCTCAAGGTCAGTAGCTGAGCCTTGTCTACCAGCATCTGCTCAGCCGGCACCGTGTAGACGGTTTTCTGATAGTTTCGGAAACCGTCCGCCTCCGGCTCAAGGAAGCTGAAGGATTCCAGATCGGTTTGTTCCTGACTGGCGTCAGTGCGCCCCGGAGTAAAAGGGACCTCTATGGCGAATCCACCCGCCTTGGCCGCCACCTCAACAGCAACACCACCAGCCAGCACGATCAGGTCAGCAAGGGATACTTTCTTGCCGCCAGACTGAGCTGCGTTGAAGTCCTGCTGAACTTTTTCCAGAACACTCAGCACCTTGGCCACCTGCGCAGACTTATTAACTTTCCAGTCTTTCTGCGGAGCCAGACGAACGCGCGCACCATTAGCACCACCACGCTTGTCGGAGTCGCGGTAGGTCGAAGCAGACGCCCAGGCAGCAGCAACCATCTCGGCAACGGAAAGACCGCTAGCGAGGATTTTTGCTTTCAAAGCAGCAACGTCTGCGGCATCAACCAATGGATGATCGGCGGCGGGAATCGGATCCTGCCAGATCAGATCTTCAGCGGGAACCTCGGAACCCAGATAACGCGCTTTGGGGCCCATGTCACGATGGGTCAACTTAAACCAGGCACGAGCAAAGGCATCGGCAAAGGCTTCCGGATCCTTGTGAAAGCGCCGGGAGATCGGCTCATAAATCGGATCAAAACGCATGGACAGATCCGCAGTCGTCATCATTGGCCGACGTTTTTTAGACGGATCATGGGCGTCCTGGACCATATTCTCATCTTTAACATCCTTGGCCAGCCACTGATAGGCACCGGCAGGACTCTTGACCAGTTCCCATTCATGACCAAAAAGAGTATCAAAATAGCCATTATCCCAGGTGGTGGGATTGGGCTTCCAGGCGCCCTCAATACCACTGGTGATGGTATCGCCACCCTTGCCACTACCAAAGCTGTTTTTCCAACCCAGCCCCTGTTCCTCAAGGGGAGCGGCCTCCGGCTCAGGACCAACATGCTTGGGGTCGCCGGCACCATGACACTTACCGAAGGTATGGCCACCGGCTGTCAAGGCAACGGTTTCCTCATCGTCCATGCCCATGCGGGCGAAAGTTTCACGAACATCCTTCCCGGAAGCCACCGGATCCGGGTTGCCATTGGGGCCTTCGGGGTTGACGTAAATCAGTCCCATCTGCACTGCCGCCAAGGGATTTTCCAGCTTACGACCATCGCTGTAACGTTTGTCGCCCAGCCATTCGGCCTCGGAACCCCAGTAGATATCCTCTTCCGGCTGCCAGATATCCTCACGGCCACCACCAAAGCCAAAGGTTTTGAAGCCCATTGATTCGAGTGCACAGTTACCCGCCAGGATAATCAGGTCCGCCCAGGAAATCTTGTTGCCATACTTCTGCTTGATCGGCCACAACAGGCGCCGCGCCTTATCGAGGTTGCCGTTATCCGGCCAGCTGTTAACCGGGGCAAAACGCTGGTTTCCGGTACTGCCACCGCCACGCCCGTCACCACTGCGGTAAGTTCCGGCACTGTGCCAGGCCATACGGATCATCAGTCCACCATAATGTCCCCAGTCAGCCGGCCACCATTCCTGCGAATCAGTCATCAGCGCAACCAGATCCTTCTTGACCGCAGCCAGATCCAGTTTGCTGAATTCTTCGGCATAATTGAAGTCAGGCCCCATGGGATTGGACGCCGGAGCATGCTGGTGCAGGATCCCCAGGTTCAACTGATTGGGCCACCAGTCGCGATTGGTTGGCCCTTGACCTGCTACGGTGCTGCCAACCTTACCGGTAACCGGACACTTTAATTCGCTCATTCACCTCTCCTTTGTTAGATGGGTTGATAATAACAAAATTAATGAATGATTTTTTTTGATGTTGCATTGCAAAAATCATTCAGCACACACAATCCGAATTGTACCATTTTCACGGACGGTTTCATTCACAGCAGAAATTTTTCCACTGGAATCGGCCGCCGGCAAAAATCCTCATAATTGAAAACCTCCGGAACAAACAAGAATTATTACGAAGTAAGAATATAACTTCGCCATGACTGACTGTCAAGGTGCTCGGAATAAAAAAAGCGAAGAACCCGTTGAAAGGATTCTTCGCTTTTTATCTTGCTAAAGGAGTGTTTTAACGTCTCGACCGATCAGGCAAACCGCTTGATGGCGCGCATCTTTTTGCGCAGTCGACGCTGGGCTTCCTTCTCTTTGCGCTTACGTTTGATACTGGGTTTTTCGTAAAACTTGCGCTGTTTCATTTCACGGAAAAGCCCTTCCTGTTGCAGTTTGCGCTTCAGGACTTTAATCGCCTTTTCGACGTTGCCGTCGATAACAGTGATTTCCACTAACAATCACCCCACTTTCTTCCGAGTCTTTGCAGAAGCTTGTTGCTGGTGCAAGAGGTGGGACTTATACACTCTTAAGCCCCGGCAAGTCAAGAAGATTTGCCCGGTTCTCTAACATAGAGAGAAACCCGGATGCCCCCATGGGAGAAACCCAGCAACGGATCGAGTTTCAGCTTTCTCAGTTGTCCGGCAACAGCTGCAGGACACAGCAGGGCACACGTCCAGCTCGTAAAAACCTCGCCACATAAATATTCAATGTCACGATAAAACGGCCGCAGATCTGCACGGCCTCCCAGTCTGGCGCCATAAGGTGGATTACCGATCAACAATCCGCGCGCGCCTGCCGGCACCAGGTCCTGCAATTTCCCGAGACTGATCTCTATGCCGGCACTTAGGCCTGCACGGGCAAGATTGGCATGCGCCGCGGTTATCGCCCTGGGATTATTGTCGACACCTTTGATCAGAGCGAAACCACTATCACGTTCACCCTTTTTTGCCTCGCTCAACAACTCACACCACAATTGCTCACGGTACTTCGGCCAGAGCATAAATGAAAAATCGCGGCCGGCTCCGGGAGCCTTGTTCGCGGCGATCAACCCCGCCTCAATCGCAAAGGTACCGGAGCCGGTCATCATATCGACCAGAGGCAATGAACCGTCGTAACCACAGCTCAACAAGGCCGCCGCTGCCAGATTCTCACGCAGGGGTGCGGCGCTGCGTGCCTGGCGATAACCACGCCGATGCAGGTGATCGCCGGAACTGTCGATAGAGACCTCGACCTGGTCATCACTGACCCGTAGCAAGACCATCTGCGTCGGGCCGGCGCCCACCACTGACGATCCTAACGCTTTGCTGATCGCTTCCCGGCACACCTCGACGATGCGCCCGCTATGAGATAAGCGTGAACGCTGACTGGTCGCCCGTACCGCGCATGCTGTCTCCGGCTTGATATAGCGCCCCCAGGGCAGGCGCACCAGGCGCTGATAGAGGGTCGGGAAATCGCGGGCAGTCAGGGTCCCCAGCCGCACCAGGATACGATTTGCGCTGCGCAACCAGAGGTTGGCCAGGTAGATATCACGCACCCCACCGCTGAAACCGACCCCACCCGTTACCGGCTCCTGGGGCGATAATCCCAATCTGACAAGCTCCTGAAAACAGGTGGCTTCGAGGCCGGGAGGCGTTACCGCAAAGCAATCTCTTGGTGAATCTTTCATGATCAAACCTTTCTCCGGAACAGCAGCTAAAACTCCAGCGCAGATGGACACAGACTGTAACAACCCGCAACGATTGAAAAAAGAGAAATACGTACTCCCCATGGCCTTTTTTATGTAATATGGGAGGACATATCAGCCGTCAGAACCAGAACGGGCAAACGGAAATATTGATGAATTTCAAACGTTACTTCAAAACCGATCAGCACCTCGTGGTGCAGCGGCAGGACGACCAGTCGTCAGCTACCAGGCGTACTGAGCTGCTGATTGCTTCTGTGGCGGGGGTAGAGGGCAACCAGTTGATCGTCAACTCCCCCTATGGCAATGAGGTGCTTGAGCACTACGCTATCTCGCCCGACACGGTTATAGAAGTCACCACTGATGTCATGGGAATGGGTGCCCGCGTCAGCGGTCGTCTTGAAAAAAAACTAAGCGACAAACAATTTGTCATTGTGCTCAACTATGACATGTCGCTGTTCCAGCGCCGCGTCAAAGAACGCATCGATTGTGATTTAGGCATTCGTTTCAGTCGCGGCGCAAAGACGTTGCCGGCGATGCGTGACATCTGGAAAAAAAACCTCAACGTTCTCTATGGCCCGGAAGCACCGCTGATTTTCCAGGGATTCCGCTCCTGTCGCGTCAATATCAGCGCCGGCGGGATTTGTTTTGCGATGAAACCGGCAGCCAATCAGGGTGATCTGTGCCTGATTCTGGTTCATCTTGATGACAGCAAACCGCCGGTCTGTAGCATAGCTGAAGTTGTCTGGAGTTGCATGATCGGCGAAGAGGCAGCAACCACCGGAATGCGCTTTATCAATATTCTCAAAGAAGATCAGGATCGCATCGATACTTTTATTAAAAGAAGCAAACAGTGAAACTTTTAACCCGGGTTTGATGCAAGGACTCTTGTTTTGGCAGAAAGCCTAAGCTATAAAAGTTTCAAATCCGGACCTGTTATCTTGACTGCCTGACCTATCGGACCAACGTCATGTCACAACTCTGCGAAAACGAAGTCTACCGTGCCTGCCGCACCCTCTTCGGGCCTGAACTTCAGGTCAATCGCAATTTTCTCGATTATCTCCAGCCTTCCGGTGTGCGTTCGGCCTACCGCCGTCAGGCAAAAGAAATTCACCCTGATCGCTTTGCTGTTGCCGCCGCAGACATCAGAAAAAAACAACATCACCGGTTTCAGGATCTCAATCAGGCCCATCAAACGATCCAGCATTTTATCAAACTCCGGCAAAACAACCTGTTGATCTGGACCGCCCCTGCAACCCGGCAACGGCCTGCTGCTTCGCCCGCCAGGTATCACAACAGCAGGAATCATCAACCACATCTCGGACTGCCTCCTTACCCGCTGCAATTCGGCCTGTTCCTCTATTACCTGGGTATCGTCCCCTTTAAAGAACTGATTTCAGCTATCACCTGCCAGCGCCGCCAGCGTCCACAGATTGGTGACATTGCCAAGCGCTGGGGCTGGCTGAACGATTATCACATCCGGCAGATCATTACTCACCGCGGCAAACCCCTGCGCTTTGGTGAGAAAGCCGAGCAGCTGGGCCTGCTCACTGCACAGCAAGTTCGTACCCTGCTCTATTACCAACGCACGCGTCAGCAGCAATTGGGGGAATATTTTGTCGAACAGGGACTGCTTGACCGCGACACACTTCACAATCTGCTTGGCCAACTTGCCGAACACAACCGCAAATTCCGTAAAGGCAGCAGCGGTCAGTACTATTATTATCACTCCTGACCAGTGCCAAATTCCGGTTTTATTGACAATCATCCGGTACGGATGACATAGCCGTTTTTTTCTCAATTCACTAAAGGATTTTTCATGGGCTTCTTATCTGCCTCTACCAGCATTTGTTATTTCCAGGTCAAAAATGCCGAAAAGTTTCACGACAATGATGATCTGATCCGCAGTAAACTTGCGGCTGAAGGCTTCCGTTCCATCGAACACTCGGCGGAAGAGCTGGCAACCGGCTGGGTCGCCCTTGATGATGATGACGACGGCGAATTCACCTCTCCCCTAGGCCTGCGTCGCGATCAGTATCTCTGTTTCAGCCTGCGCCAGGATCGCCGACGTGTGCCGGGAGCACTTCTCAAGCGCCACTTTGGCCATTTATGCGGGCAGTTTCTGGCAACGCACCCAACCTATCAACGGGTCCCTAAGTCTCAGCGTGAACAGTTGCGCGATCAGGCCCGCGAAGTCCTTCTCGCCCGCACCCTGCCGGCCCCTGCGGTGACCAATCTGGTCTGGGACACAAATCTACAACTGATCCGCTTCTGTTCGTTGGGAAAAAACACCCTTGACAGCTTCCAGAGTCTTTTTCACCAGACCTTCCCCGGCCTGCGCCTGCAGCTCATGCCGCCGCTGGAGCGAGCCGCACGGGTACTGCCGGAAGAGTTGCACGAATCCCTCGGCAAAGCCAACCTGGCACAAACTGACAGCACCCTCGAACTTATCGAGGCCAATCGTTGGCTGGGCAGTGATTTTTTCTATTGGCTTTTTTTCCGCACCCTCAACTCAGACTCCCTTTATGGCGTCAACGTGTCCGGCCCATTGCTCGAGCAGCAACCCTTCCATGCTTTTCTCGATAACCGCCTGGTGCTGGTGGGCGGTGGCCAGGAGGGGATACAGAAGATTGTTGTTGCCGGCCCGCAGGATCATTTCCTCGAGGTCAAGGCTGCTCTAAATCAAGGAAAGCAGATTGAAGAGGCAACTATCCATCTGCGTCAGGACGAAGAGCGCGCCTGGAAGCTGACCCTTAAAGGTGAGCGTTTTTCCTTCGGGAACTTCCTCACGCCGATGCTGCGCCCGGAAAAAGATCCGGACAGTGATCCGGCAGCAGAAGCAGAGGCAGCCTTTCTGACTAAAATGGCGGCGGTACTGGAAGGTGAGCAAATGTTCGACAGTCTGTTAAAATCATTTTTAAGCACCCGCCTTTCACCTGCCTGGTTGGCGGAAGAGACTAAGATTTCCAACTGGCTCAAGGAATAAGCCTGTATACTGTACTGATCTGTTGGCAGGAACAAAACCCGAAAGCTTGGCGACAAAGGTGTCCAGACCATGAATTTTCGCACCAAACTGCTGCTCTTGCTACTGACGATCACCCTGCTCCCCCTGGGGCTGAGTTTTCTCGCACAGCGCAACCTGGTGACCTACTATGGTAACAAGCTGGCCGATGATACCCATACCCTGATCAACGATAACGCTGTCAATCTGCTGCATGTGCTGGTCGATGATTATGGCCGCATTTTAAGTCGTGACCATTCCATGGCACGCTTTACTCTACAGGCCCAGGCCCAGGCGGTGAGACAGGCCTTTATTGCGCCCCGACCCAGACTTCACACCCCGGTCTATCTGGCCGGAGATTTTGATCATCCGCTCAGGCAACCGGCCGACCTGAGTCCCTCACCTCTTCATTTGCGCCGTGCTCCGGACGGCTCGTTAAAACCGATGGCGGTTTCCTGGGATCATCAGGTCTTTTATCTGGTGGCTGATACCGACCCTGCCGAGGTCGCTGAGCAACTCCAGAGGATGGCCGACATGACCCGGATTTACCGCTCTTTGCAACAGATCGAGCCGGATCTGTTTCTGTGGCAATACACGGCACTGACCAGCGGAGTTCATTCGAGCTATCCCGGCAAGGGCGGATATCCGGCGGACTATGATCCCCGCCGGCGCCAATGGTACCAGCAGGCCGTTATCAATGGCGGGACAGTGCAACAGGTCTTGACCGATGTCACCACCGGTTCCCTGATTCTGACCCTGGCCCAGCCTGTTTATGATGATAAGGATGAATTGCTCGGGGTCACGGCCCTGGACATTGATTACCGCAAACTCTTCACCGACTGGAATATCCCTCCCCAGTGGCATGGGGTCACCAGAAGCATGATCATGCGCTTCGACAGCAATGGAAGCGATCCGACCAGACAACTTGAAATTCTTCTGACCAACAGCGACAACGGCGTTGTCCGCGACTGGTCATTGCCTTTGACGCCGGAGTTTATTGATCTGTCAGACCCGCAGCTTGAACCGGTAGCACGTGATTTACAGCAAGGGCGCTCTGCTGTCAGAAAGGTCGAATATGCCGGCGAGGAGATGCTGTTTGCCTATGGCGTCAATCGCGACGCCTCTCCTTTTCCGCTGGTGATGGTTCCTTATGATCAGGTCATTGCCCCGGCGGCACGAGCTCGCCAGGCCGTTAACCGGCAGATCACCCTCGGACTTTCCTTCAGCGCCCTGTTGACCCTGGTTGCGGTACTTGCCGCAGTACTGCTGGCCCTGCGGCACGCCCGCCGCGTCACCGATCCGATTACCCAGTTGGCAACAGCCGCACAACAACTCACCCGGGGAAAGTTTGATACGCGGGTCGATATCCGCACCAACGACGAACTGCAAAACCTCGGAGAAATATTCAACGGCCTTGGAAGTCGCCTCAAAGAGCGCGATAAGCTCAAGCAATCCCTCGAGCTGGCCAAGGAAATCCAACAGCAGCTATTGCCCCGTACCACCCCGCGCTACACCAACTTTGAACTGATCGGGGTCAGCCGTTACTGTGACGAAACCGGCGGCGATTATTATGATTTTATCCCCTTACAAGAGGCTGAGAATAAGTCGCTGGGGGTGGTGGTTGGCGATGTCTCCGGGCATGGTATCGGTTCAGCCCTGGTGATGGCCAGCGCGCGTGGTGCGCTGCACACCCTGATTAATTACTACAGTGACGATCTGCCCGGCATGGCGGCGGAAATTAACCGACAGTTGTCTCGCTCTACCGATGATTCAAGCTTTATGACCCTGTTCTTCGGAGCACTGGACCCTGAACAGCGTACTCTAAACTGGGTTTCTGCCGGTCAGGCTCCGGTATTCCTCTATCGCTCACAACCAACCGGCGAAGAGATTGAAGAACTGCAAAGTTCCGGTATCCCTTTAGGCATCATCGCCGCCAGTGACTATGCAATGGAGCCGGCTATTCATTTTAATCCCGGCGACATATTGCTGATAAGCACCGACGGCATCTGGGAAACCCATAACTTCGCCGGCGAAATATTCGGTACCCGGCGCCTGTGCGATATCCTGCGACAGTCAGCTGATCTTACAGTGGACAAAATTGCTGATCGGATTTTTGTTGAACTCGACCTGTTTCGCGGTGATCGCACTGTTGATGATGACCGAACACTGGTATTGATTAAGGCAATCGACGCCACGAACACCAACCAAACCATCTAACCGGGCAAAGGCGTCATGATGAAATGCCATCAACCCTGGCGGCGGACTTATCTGCTACGCCATGTAGCGCTGGTTGCCCTGACCACCCTGCTGCTGTGCGTCCCTGTTGGTGCACAAGAGGGTCCGGCACCACTATTGCGTTTTCCAACGCAGCCACTGACCGCCGGCCAAAGCATAAGCTTTTTCGCCTACTACCATAATGAAACCAGCGAGGTTCTGCCCCTTGCTCTCCCACATGATCTACTGCTGGAGTTGATCACCAGCAGCGGCACGACACGCCTGGTTCGCGCCCAGGCAATGTCAGCGATACAACCGGCTGAACTGCAACCCGGGCAGTTTTTCCGCCTTGAGTATCAGCTGGTGCTGCCTTTGGATCTGTCGGCTACTCTTGAAGTCCGACTGGCCGAGAGAACCGGTGCCGTCACCCTCATCGATGTCGCGCCGGCATTTCATCCGGCTGATCTCGCCAAATCCGGCGATGATAGCGCTCCTGCGACGGTGTCTTATCTGTCCCTGAAGGATATAGAGTCCCTCTATCAATCTTACGCTGCTGACCTGTTCACTTATGAACCGATCTATTTTCTGGTCGGCAGTGATCCGTCCGAGAGCACGTTTCAACTGAGTTTCAAATACCGCCTGCTCAATCGCAGTGGCACTTTGAGTCAAAAGTATCCGTGGCTGAGCGGCCTGTTCTTTGCCTATACGCAGACATCTTTCTGGGATCTGGCCTCCGACTCCATTCCTTTTAACGACACCAGCTACAAACCGCAGCTCATGTTTCAGACTGAAAACTTAAGCCGTTTTGATACCATGGCGGGCTTTTTTATGCGTTCCGGCCTGGCTCACGAATCAAACGGTCGCGCTGCAGACGGGTCGCGCAGCACCAATTACTTTTACATCAAGCCGATGGCGGTTTTTTACCATCAGGCCTCACGTCTGGGCATCATGATCAGCCCCAAGTTTCTGGTTTATGTGAATAATGAGAACGACACCAACCCCGATCTTCCCGATTACCGTGGCCATGTTGAACTGGAAACCCGCATCGGCAGGGCCCACAGCCTGATGCTGACCACCAACCTGCGCTTCGCCCGCAAAGGCACCTCGGTTCAGGCCGACCTGACCTACCCTATTGATCGCCTGATCGGCAACAACCTGAATGTCTATCTGCATCTGCAATACAGCAACAGCCTGGCTGAAAGCCTGGTCAACTATGAAAAACGAACCGAAGTTTTCCGCCTGGGGCTGTCATTTTTCCGCTGAGTTGTCCCTGCTTAAGCACGCAGTAAAGGGCTTCAACCGATAATCGCGAAGCCCTTTACTGTTTCCCGTCATTTACCTTTCGCAGAATCAGATATTCAGATACTTCCGGTGCTCCATATCCGTAATGGTGGTGCGATGATCTTCCCACTCGGTCATTTTGATGCGCATGTAATTATCGAACAAGTCGTCGCCTAACACCTCAGGCATGAACATGCTGTTTTCCGCCTCCATCAGCGCCGGGAAAAAATCACGCGGGATAAAACGGCGATCCAGCACCTTGGGGCGTTCGCCGCCTGGCTTTTTATAGGCGCTGCCAACATCAGCCGGGCCGGCATCGGCTTTATTTTTGATACCATCAAGACCGGCAAAGATCAGTACCGCAAACTGCAGATAAACATTGCCGGTGGCATCAGGACAGCGCAGTTCCATACGCGTTGCCTTAGGACTGGCGGCGTGGGGGATGCGGATCATCGAGCTGCGATTGCGTACTCCCCAACCGCGCACGATCGGGGCTTCCTTGTCGAGCACGTAGGCTTTATAGGAGTTAAAGGTCGCGGCAAAGATGATGGACGCCTCACGCGCATGGCCAATAACCCCGCCGACAAAATTCATCAACAAAGGGCTTAAGTGATGATCACAGGTCTCATCGTAACAGAGATTCTTACCCTCCAGATCAGTAAAAGACAGGTGAATATGAAAGGCGTTACGGTTAAAGCCGGTGAAGGGTTTGGACATGAAGGTAGCATGAAGTCCATAGTGGGCGGCCACCTCTTTGGTGACAAAATCAAACAGGATGGTACGATCGGCAACCGTTAATGGATCCCCCGGTTCCAGATTGATCTCATGCTGCGATGAGGTGACTTCGTGATGGGTCTTTTCGTACTTGATGTTGCACTTTTCCAGCACATTGACGATTTCCTGCCTGACCACCTCGCCAATATCCCCGGGGGAGGAGCCAAAGTAGCCAAGCTTGTCGGTATGGATATCGCTGTGGATTTCATCGCCGTTGAGCAGAAAAAATTCATGTTCGGGTCCGAGCATGAACCGCATCTGATATTCGCTTGCTCCTTTCTCCACCGCCCGCTCAAGGGCGTAGCGCGGATCGACACTGGAGCGCGATCCATCCTGATTAAAAATCCGGCCGACAAAAAAGCCGATTTTGCGGTCACCGAAGTCAACCAGACGAAAACTCTCGGGAACCGGCTTTAAAATCCGGTCACTGTTGTCAACGGTAGCGATCCCGGCAATCGAACTGCCGTCAATACCTACCCCTTGTTCAATAATAGTGTCGATATCCTGCGGATTGATGGAAAGATTTTTGGACCTGCCATTGAGGTCGGTAAAAAATATTTTAGTGGTATATGCCTGTTTTAATTGATCCCTGATCACACTGAAATCCGCACTGCCCATCGTTTCTTCTCCTGTGAAGAATGTTACAACATGATCATCATTGATCCTGTCTGCCGTTGTGCCGAACAAAAAAACCGGCTGTCGGCAAAAAAGCCGACAACCGGTCTGACGAATGCTCTTTATGCGGGCATATTAGGGATTTTTGTCGTTTCACCTTTATAGTTTCGCAAGGTGTATTCTTTGTCGTTTTTGTCAACAATATAGTAATCAGGCATCAGGGGGATCTTGCCGATATTGGTCGCAAGCACATACATCGGCTGAGCCAGCCCCGTTGTATGGCCCCGCAGGGCATCCCGAATCAACTCGGCACCCTTTTCCACCGGGGTTCGGAAATGATCGATTCCCGGTGCCGGCTCACAGTAAAAAACGTAGTAGGGACGAATGCGGGTGCGCAGCAACTTCTGGTGCAATTCCCTGAAAGTCGGCACATCATCGTTGATCCCTTTGAGCAGCACTGCCTGATTGCCGACATTGATACCGCAGCTGAGCAGTTCGTAAATAGCTCGTTCGGTCTCTGCGGTAATTTCCTTGGGGTGATTACACTGGGTATTGATCCATACCGGCACCTTGTGAAATCCGCCGATGGCTTTTTTAAGGCCCTCGGTAATCCGCTGCGGCAATACGATCGGCAAGCGTGAACCGATCCGAATCATCTCGACATGGGGGATCTCACGCAGCGCACCGATCAGGTAGGTGAGCTTTTCATCGGACAGCAGCAAAGGATCGCCACCGGTTACCAGCACATCGCGAATCTCCGGATGTTCGCGTATCCACTCCAGACCTTCCTCAACGTCAAACCGTAATTTCAGGTCCTGATCAACAACCAGCTCTTTGCGAAAACAGTGCCGGCAATAGATTCCGCAAACTTCCGTCACGGTAAAGGCTATGCGGTCCTTGTATTGACGGGCAATACTATCGGGACGCTTCTCCTCGGTGGCACGATTTTCTTTCCACATCAGATAGTCATTCATGCCGAACTCGTTGACCTTTTCCTTCATGGAAGGAATCACCTGCATACGAATCGGACATTTGGGATCATCTTTATCCATCAAGGAAGCAAAGTAAGGGGTTGTTCCCCAGCGTGTTTTGAGAGTCGTGATGGCGTGTCGCTCATCGTCACTCACGTTAATATACTGCTCCAGTTGCTCCAGGGTTCTTACTTCGTCACGAACTTGATCCATCCATGTTTCTGCCATCTTTTCATCCTCCTGGTCACCTCATTGTGGCCATTGTTATGGGTTAACAACGATCAGATTTTGACGATTTCTTATGCCCTGCTTCAAGCTACCGACACAGAATTCAGCGTCTGCACGGCGACAATCTTTGAACCGGTTTCCACATAATGGTCCCGGATAACCTGTTCAATCCGCCCCTTGTCACGCTCTTTGATGCTGGTGACAATAGCACGGTGACGTTGCTCAATTTCATCGGCTCGATACAGCATTCCCCAATGTTTGTAAAAAAGAACATGAAGTTTCAAACTCAGGCGGTTGGAATATTCCAGCAGCTGCTGGTTATCACTGCGAGCAACAAGAAAATCATGAAAATCACCGCCGATATCAACGACCTGTTTATGCTCCCCATTCCTGGCGGCCCGCCCCATGTCATCGACAAAATGATCAAGGCGCTCCAGATCCTGGGAAGTAAAGTGTTCACTGGCCGACATCACAGCATACCCCTCAAGAACCCCTCTGGTAGTGTAGCTGTCGATAATCTGCTTGGGGGTCATCACCGGAAGAAAGTTGCCGATCTGCGGCTTGTAGTCGATTAAACCCAGAGTCATTAATTCTTTCAATGCCTCACGAATCGGCGCACGACTGATACCCATCTCCAGCGCCAGGAGACTCTCCTTGACCCGATCCCCCGGTTTGAGTTGATCAGCAAGGAGCAGCTGATAGATGTGATCAATCACCTGATCCTTGTACGTTTTTTTTACAATCACCATGGCACCTCCGTTTGTCGATTGTCGACATTAGACACATGCGCCGCCAATGTCAACCAGGATCAGCGATGATTTTTTATTTAACGGGATCTGTCCAGCCCGATGCAGGGGCGGTCTTCATTGCGAATGCTCATATCTGAACACAGTTCCAGTGGGCATTCCGACAGGCTTTTGGCGTGGGTTCAGCTTTTCACTCGCAATTCGGCGTCAGAAGTTTTCAGTGCTAAGGGTATGGTCAATAGTTGCGAAGAAACATTTAACAGTTATAGTTGTTTAGAGTACTTCCTAAGATAAAGCCGGGAGACGGTGTTTACTTTTCATCTCAAAAAACGTAGTGTTTATAACGTAGTTCTAAAAAACTGTGTCCGGCACCCTATACCGGTATGTCGGTTTTCCCTCAGCCTGCATTCAAGGAGGTTTCACAATGAAAAGAATGACATTACTGTTGATAGCAACATTACTGATTTTTTCCGGGACAGCGTTCGCTGAAAAACTGAACGTCGGTACGGATACGGCCTTCGTTCCTTTTGAGTATAAAGGCCCGGATGGACAATACACCGGTTTTGACATCGATCTGTGGGCTGAAATCGCCAAGCGGATCGGTGTTGAATATGAACTGAGGCCGATGGATTTTAACGGCCTGATACCGGGCTTGACGACAGGTAACCTGGATGTCGCGCTGGCAGCTATTTTTATCAAGTCGGAAAGGGAAAAATCGATCGACTTTTCCCACCCCTATTTCAGAGCAGGGTTGATGACCATGGTTCCCGCAAACAACACCGATATCAAGGGCCCTGCGGATCTGGAAGGAAAGGTTGTTGCCGTCAAACTCGGGACCGCAACGGTTGAGTATGTTGAAAGCCTGAATCCTAAAAAAGTTGTCAAGTTTCCCAATATCGATCAGGCATACCTTGAAGTTGTAACAGGGGGTGCGGATGCCGCAATGCACGACACGCCCAACGTCCTTTATTACATCAAGACCGCCGGTGAAGGCCGGGTTAAGGCTGTCGGCGCCGATGTGAAAGCAGCACAGTATGGTATTGCTTTCCCGATGGGCAGCAAACTGCGCAAGCCGGTCAACGTTGCCTTGCTGGAGATGATGGAAGACGGAACCTATGCCGAACTCTACCGGAAATGGTTCGGCAAAGATCCTGAGTAATCACCAGCTAATCCACTAAGGCAGGAGGTTATGTCTGAGTGAACCGAACCACTTGCGGGGCCCCTTTTTCGTTTAAGGAAAGGGGCCCCCGCACTAGTCACCACTGACGCTGCGCTTCCCCCAAACCGAACAACTCGTTTCCAAACGAAAAGCAATTAGCCTTAAGAGAGATATCATGGGTTTTGAATTTTCAGTGATTACCGACTCCATCCCTGCGCTGCTGGTCGGTGCGAAACTGACCTGGATCATTACTCTGGTTGGTATTGTCGGTGGCATGATATTTGGTGTTCTTGCCGGGCTTGGTCGTCTGGCCGGCAGCGAATACCTGGGTGAGCCCCCGCATAATCGTCTATCCAAAGGGGTTTCTACTCTCATCCGCTATCTGTCGGGAGGCTATGTCGAGACGATTCGCGGCACACCTATTATCGTCCAGGCGATGTTTATCTATTTCGCTTTTCCGATGCTGGTCAAGACCATGACCGATATCGAACGTTTCCGCATTGAAGCCCTGACCGCAGCGATTATCACCATCATCATCAATGCCGGTGCCTATATTGCCGAAATTGTTCGCGGTTCAGTCATGTCGGTCAACAAGGGACTGATCGAGGCCGGACTGTCCCTCGGGATCAGCCGCTATCAACTGATCACGCACATCATCGGACCCATCGCCTTCAGACGGATGATTCCGCCGCTGGGCAATCAGTTTATTATCAGCCTCAAAGACACCTCCCTGTTCATTGTCATCGGCGTCGGTGAGTTAACTCGCCAGGGGCAGGAAATCATGGCCAGCAATTTCAGGGCACTTGAAATCTGGCTCACCGTGGCAATCATGTATCTGATCATGACAACAGCGTTGGCTGTGAGCTTGAGGACCCTGGAACGAAAAATGAAAATCTATTGACCACTGATATCAGACCCCACCCCAAGAGGAACACATGGCCCCCATTATTGAAATGCTCGATGTCTGTAAGTCATTCGGACAGACACAGGTCCTTAACAACATCAACTTAGCGATTGATGAGGGGGAAGTTGTGGTTATTATCGGCCCCTCCGGATCAGGCAAATCGACCCTGATCCGTTGCATCAACTGCCTCGAAATGATCAGCAGCGGCACCCTGATTGTCGACTCGATTCGCATTCCCGAGGAGCGCAAACGTATCCGTGAAATCCGCCTTGAGGTCGGGATGGTCTTCCAGCAATTCAATCTGTTCCCGCATCTGACCGCGTTGGGAAATGTCGCATTCGGGCCGCATAAATCGCGGGGCATGAACAAAAAAAAGGCCAACGAGATCGCTTCTGATCTGTTGGCAAAGGTCGGCCTGGCGGACTTTGAAGACAAACTGCCGGGACAGCTGTCCGGCGGGCAGCAACAGCGCGTTGCGATTGCCCGGGCGCTGGCGGTCAATCCGAAAGTTATGCTGTTTGATGAGCCGACCTCGGCCCTCGATCCTGAAATGATCGGCGAAGTTCTTGATGTCATGAAGAACATTGCTCAGGAAAGCGGTATGACCATGGCGGTTGTCACCCACGAAATGGGTTTCGCCTCACAGGTTGGAGATCGGCTGATCTTTATGGACGAAGGCAGAATCGTCGAAGAAGGCAAACCCGGGGAGGTGATGAAGAACCCGCAATCCGAGCGCCTGACGGAGTTCCTTGGACACGTTAAACACCACTGAAGACCCTCCGCGTTATTTCAGAAACAGCTGACCAACGGCCCATACGGGGGTACGGACGCCTGTTGCAGGTGGTCGGCAAACCGCTTGCGGGGAATCTCGCCGGCCCCAAAACTCAGCAGGTGGTCGGTGGTCTGCTGGCAATCAAGCAATTCAAATTGGCGCCGTCGCAGGTGCTCCATCAGGTGACAGAGAGCAATTTTTGAGGTACTCGTTTTGCGACTGAACATCGATTCGCCAAAAAAACAGCGGCCGATACAGACCCCGTAGAGCCCACCAACCAGAGTCTCCCCTTCCCAGCATTCCACCGAATGGGCAAAACCGAGCTGATGCAAACGCTGATAAGCGTTTTTCATGTCACTGGTAATCCAGCTGCCATGGCCGCCCGGTCCGGTACGCAGACGTCGGCACCAATAGACGACCGCTGCAAAATTTTCGTTAAAACTCAGGCGATAAGGATGTTTGCGCAGCAGTCGCCGCAAAGAACGCGAGACGTGGAAGTCATCGGGCAGAAGGACACAACGGGGATCGGGAGCCCACCAGAGGATCGGCTCACCCGGGTTATACCAGGGGAAGATCCCCAGGCTGTAAGCCAGCAGCAACCGCTCGGGAGAAAGGTCGCCGCCAACAGCCAGCAACCCTGATTCATGAGCAGCATCCGCAGGTGGAAACCACAGCTGGCGATCAAGCAGTACCGGCATAAAAACTGTCAGTGAAAACTGAAGGTAAATGCCCCCCCGCGGAGCCCAACGCGAACCTCACCACCCTGCTTCAACTCCCCAAACAGAATTTTTCCGGCGAGGGGATCACTCAGCTCCGACTGAATCAGACGTGCGAGGGGACGAGCGCCGAAGAGAGGGTCATAGCCCTGCTTGGCCAGTGCCCGCCGGGCTGCCGGAGAGACCTTCAGGCGGACCTCTCTTTCTGCCAGCTGTGCCGACAACTCAACCAGAAATTTATCAACAACCTGGAGCATCACGGTCTGATCAAGGGGCGCAAAATGGATAACCGCGTCCAGACGGTTACGGAATTCCGGGGTAAAGGCCTTTTCAAGAGCAATTTTGGGGGCGGCAGTAGAACGCTCGCCAAAGCCGATGGGGACAAGATTCATCTGGCGGCTACCGACGTTGCTGGTCATGATCAGAATCACGTTGCGAAAATCAGTCTCTTTACCGTTGTTGTCAGTAAGGGTGCCATGATCCATGACCTGCAACAGGATATTGAACAGATCAGGATGGGCTTTTTCGATTTCGTCAAGGAGCAATACCGACCAGGGGTTCTTGCCGACAGATTCGGTCAGCAAGCCGCCCTGATCAAAACCGACATAACCGGGAGGAGCACCGATCAGGCGTGCGACGGAATGCTTCTCCATGTATTCACTCATGTCAAAACGCAGAAACTTGACCCCAAGCTGATTGGCCAGCTGTTTGGCGACTTCGGTCTTGCCCACCCCGGTTGGGCCGGTAAAGAGCAACGAGCCGACCGGTTTTTCCGGATGACCGAGCCCGGCACGGGAACGATGAATCGCCCGCACCAGCGAATCAATAGCCGGATCCTGACCGAACACCACGCGTTTGAGGTCGCGCTCCAGATAGCGCAGACGTTGACGGTCGCTGCCACTGATTGACTTGATCGGTACTCGCGCCATGCGCGCCACCACCCGCTCTATCTCGTCAACGCCGACAGGACGATTGGGGGAACCGTCGAGACGATGCTGGGCGCCGGCCTCGTCAATCACGTCAATAGCTTTGTCAGGCAGATGGCGCTGGGGCAGGTGCTTGACCGCAAGCTTGACTGCCGCTTCGAGGGCTTCATCAGCATAACTGACCTTGTGGTAGCCCTCGTAATGGCTACGCAGTCCATGGAGAATAGCAGTGGTTTCCTCACTGCTCGGCTCGTGCAGGTCAATCTTCTGGAAACGCCGTGAGAGGGCGCGATCCTTGCTGAACAGATTACGATACTCCTCGTAGGTGGTTGAACCGATACAGCGTAGTTCACCACTGCCCAATGCGGGTTTGAGGATATTGGAAGCATCGAGGGAGCCGCCGCTGGTCGCTCCGGCACCAACAATGGTATGAATTTCATCAATAAACAGAATCGCCCGCTCGCGCTTCTGCAGGGCACCGACCACCGCCTTGAGACGTTCCTCAAAATCTCCCCGGAATTTTGTTCCGGCCAGCAAAGCACCCATATCAAGGGTGAAGATCTCGCTGTCCTTCAGCAGTTCCGGCACCTCACCCTGGGAGACCCGCAAAGCCAGTCCCTCAACCATGGCGGTTTTGCCAACCCCCGGCTCGCCGACAAACAGGGGGTTGTTCTTACGCCGTCGACATAACACTAAAATCGCCCGCTCCAGCTCTTCGCCACGACCGATCAGCGGATCGATCTTCCCCTGGTGGGCACGTTGGATCAGATTGATGGTAAAGGCCTCAAGGGGATCGACCGACTTCGGTTTCGGTTTAGCTCGTTCCGAAGGGGGCCCTTCAGTGGGGCGTTCACCCGGTTTGGGATTACTGGCGGCGGCGGGACGACCATGGGAAATATGATCGAGCAGATCAACCCGCTCAATCCCCTGGTTCTGTAAAAAGAAACAGGCGTGGGAGTTTTCCTCTTCAAGGATTGCCGCCAGCAGATCGCCGACACCAACTTCGGTCTGGCGTGCCGACTGCATGTGCATTACGGTACGCTGCAGCATCCGTTGCAACGCCAGGGTCTGGCGCGGCACATCTTCATCTTCTACCCCTTCGGCCAGATGTTCGAGATGGGCATCGAAAAAATGCTCCAGCTGGCGCTTGAGCTCCTCTGCATCGCCACCGCAGGCAAGCAGAATCTGCTGCCCCGCTTCTTCGAACAGCAGGGCATAGAGTACATGCTCGGTAGTGAGATACTCATGGCGACGACGCTGTGCTTCGCGCACCGCGAGGGTAAAAGCGATCTGGACATCCTGACTGAACATAATACCTGCCGTTTCTAAGCTCGGTGCTTTGGAAAAAATAAAACAACTTAAACGGTTACGCCATCACGCTTCTTCAAGGGAACAGCGCAACGGAAACCCCGCTTTACGCGCTTTCAAGCGCGCCCGGTCAACCTTGCTTTCCGCAATCGAATAGGGAAAGGTTCCACAGTATCCCACCCCCTGAAAGTGGATTGTCAGCATAATCTTTTCGGCCTCAGTGGCTGACTTGTTAAAGACCTCCTGCAGCACTTCAATGACAAATTCCATCGTGGTGTAGTCGTCATTGTGCATCAGCACTTTAAACAACGACGGAGTCTGGGTTTTTTTTTCCGTGGCTACCCGGGTCCCGGTCTTGTTGCCGGTGTTGGTTTCTGCCTTTTCCATGACCTTCCATTCATCTGCTAACCAAGTAATTTGGCACATCCTAACATAAAACCTGTACCCCAAACAATCGGGGGAGCCGGCGACAAGATCAGCCGGCAAGCAAGTTTCTTGTGATTTAACCAACCCTTTTGCTATTTTACCATTTTCATCGTTCCAGTTGCTGCTACCAAGGAGTTTTTGTGTCGATAATTCAACGTCCGGAAGTTCTGATTGTCGTGATTTTTTTTGCCGGTCTTTTTTTGGGAGGGCTGTTAGGAGCGCTGGTCGCTTTCGGGCGCAGCCGTAAACGCCTGAATGCCGAGGGCCATGCACGTGAAGAAGCGTTACAGCGCCTGGCGCGGGCTGAAGCGCAACTGGAAGCAGAGAAGAACAGCACGCTGGAGAAGCTGGATCTGCTGGAAGAGATCCGCCAACGTTCAGAGAAAAATTTTCAACATCTATCGAGCCAGGCTCTCGCCGCCAACAACCGCAACTTCCTTGATCTGGCCAAAGCAACCCTGGAGCAACATCAGGGGCAGGCCCGCCAGGAACTGGAGCAACGTCAGAGCGCCATTCACCAGCTGGTGCAACCATTAAAAGAAGCATTGACCCAGGTTGACGGCAAAATTGCCCAGCTGGAGCAGACCCGCAGCGGTGCCTATGCGCGGCTTGATGAGCAGGTCAAATCTCTGCTCGACAGTCAACTCAAACTCGAAGCGGAAACCGGCAACCTGGTAAAAGCCCTGCGCACCCCGACCGTACGCGGCCGCTGGGGGGAGATTCAGCTCCGCAAGGTCGTGGAAATGGCCGGGATGCTCGATTACTGTGATTTTGTCGAACAGGAATCTTCCGGTGACGGCCGGGCACGGCCGGACATGATTGTCAAACTCCCCAACAGCCGCAATATTGTTATTGATGCCAAAGCCCCGCTGATGGCCTACCTTGAGGCCATCGAAGCCAGCGATGAAAAAACTCAGGGACAGGCCATGGATCACCATGCCCGGCATATTCGCAATCACATTCTCAAGCTTTCAGGCAAACAGTACTGGGATCAATTTCAGCCGACTCCCGAGTTTGTCGTACTGTTCCTGCCGGGCGAATCCTTTTTCTCTGCAGCGTTGAGCGTCGATCCTGCGCTGATTGAGGCGGGGGTTGAGCGCAAAGTGCTGCTGGCCACCCCAACCACCCTGATCGCCCTGCTGCGCTCAGTCGCCTATGGTTGGCGCGAAGAGAAACTGACCGCCAACGCCCTCGCCATCAGCCGCCTGGGCCAGGAAGTGCACGAGCGGCTGGCGACCATGCACCAGCATTTTGAGCAGATGGGCCGGAGCCTGGAAAAAGCGGTTGAAAGTTACAACAAGGGGATTGCTTCCCTCGACAGTCGGGTGCTGGTCACAGCGCGCAAGTTCACTGAGCTGGGGGCAGGAAGCAGCAAAGATCTCAACCCGGTGGTAGCGGTTGACAAACGCACCAGAACCCCGCTGATGGCCGCAGAAGGTGGTGAAAATCACCCTGATCACACCGGCACATCACCAGAAGACGACGATTAAAACCACCCCGAGGACAATGCGATAGACAACAAAGGGCTGCATGCCGATACGCCGGATAAACGCCAAAAAATAGTGAATACAGACAAAAGCGCTGACCGCCGACAACAAGACCCCGAGGATAATGGCGTTCCAGTCGGGCGCTGCGGCAGACAGAAGCAGATCCACCAGCTGCAATCCGCCGGCAAGAAAGATCACCGGAATCGACAGCAGAAACGAAAAGCGAGCGGCCGCTTCACGATTCAAGCCGAGCAGCAAAGCGGCGGTGATGGTAATTCCCGAGCGCGACGTCCCGGGAAACAGGGCCAGGGCCTGGGCGCAGCCAATCAACAGCATCCCCAGCCAGCTTAAACTGAAGACATCGAGCTCACCACGACGGCGCCAGTCAGCCCATCCCAGCAGGAGACCAAAAGCAATCAGCCCGACGGCAATCACGAGGGGCGAACGCAGGTGCCCCTCGATAAACTCTTTTAAGGTGATCCCTGCCAGTCCCACCGGGATTGTCGCCAGCAGCACCCCCCAGGCCAGTCGTGCCGGCGGCGTCACTTGTCTGGTGGCCAGTGAGCGCCCCCAGTCAATTGCCATCAGCGCCAGATCCTTGCGGAAATAGACCACCACCGCGAGCAGGGTGCCGGCATGGACAGCAATGTCAAATCCCAGGCCCTGATCTTCCCAGGCCGTCAACACCGGCACCAGGATCAGATGGGCCGAACTCGAAACCGGAAGGAATTCGGTGACCCCCTGCAAAACAGCAAGAACAACAATCTGAAAAATATCCACAGGACGTCCTCTAAATAGACTATTTAATAACAAGTCAGACCAAAGAGTCGCCCTGGCAAGAGCGTGCCCCGATGGTGATTATTGATAAGGATCAACCGGTAACCCACGCTTGAGCCAGCCCGGACCGGCAGAACTGCCAACCATGCCCTCGGTGACATTGTGCACCTGACTGAAGCCACGCGCTGCCAGCAACCGCTGAACCTGGGTCGTGCGATTGCCGGTGCGGCAGATCAGCGCGATCGGCGCATCAGCGTCGCCGTCAACCTGCTTGAGAATGTCGCTGACAAAACCATCCGCTCCCCCGGGATGCATCATATTGACCAGTTTCGCGCCGCGGGCCACCCCGGTCTGACGCCACTCTTCAGGGCTGCGAATATCGATCAGGGTCACCTCCCCGGCCACCACAAGACGCTGCGCTTCGGGGGCGGTCAATTCAAGATCATCAGCAGAACGGTTAGTCATCAACATATAAATTCCTGTCCCTAAAAGCACGACTACCACCAGCAACCACCATTTCACCGTCACTTCTCCGTCTGTTTGCGGTTGTTTTATGCAGTCTGAAAATCATATTTTCCCACTGCCTGGATCAACAGATAGCTGACCGGCTCATGACCAACCACACTGACCCGATGCCGGCGACCAGCGCCGATTTCACAGCCTTCGCCCACGCTGAGGAAAACTGCTGCCGGGGGATCTGCGAGTTCCACTTGCATCTTCCCCTGCAGACAATACATGGTATCAACCACCTGGGTGTGAAAATGCCAGGAAACCTCGGCGCCGACCTCAAGAAACATCTCACGCACCCTGACATCTTCGGTCTGGACGATGGTTTTGTTTTTATGTTCCATTTGTCTCTCCCACCCTTGGTGATGTCATCTTCAGCATGCTATTATTCACCGATTTGGTCATAGAGGCTACCCCCAGTATCATATTTGAGAAGGAACCACCTTGCCAGCAGCGTCCGTTCTCGACCAGATTCAGTCCTTGAGCCCTGGCAGCCGTCGTTGGGTGCAACTGACAGTAGCTCTGGGTACCGTTAGCGGCGTATGTATCGTTATCCAGGCCGGACTTCTGGCCTATATCATCCATGCCGCCTTCATCGTGAAGACACCCCGTGAAGCCCTGTTACCCTTCTTCGTCATGCTGATTGGCGTCATCAGCCTGCGCGGACTCTTAGCCTGGGGCCGGGAAGTAAGCGGCCAGAAAGCCTCGACCCTGGTCCGCCGCCGGACCCGGATCGCACTGCTCAAACACCTCCATGTGCTTGGCCCCCTCTATGTCAAAGACAAACAGACCGCTCCTTTGAGCAACACCCTGCTGGAACGAATTGAAGCCCTGCACGGCTATTTTGCCCATTACCTGCCTCAGAAGTCACTGGCCCTGATCGTGCCGATAATCATCGGTCTGAGCGCCTTCCGGGTCAGTTGGGTGGTCGGGCTGATCTTTCTTTTAACCGCACCGCTGATTCCGCTCTTCATGATGATGATCGGCCGTGGCGCAGAAAAACTCAATCAGAAAAATTTTGCCCTGCTCTCCCGCATGAGCGCCCATTTTCTTGACACCCTGCAGGGGCTGGCGACCCTGAAAATTTTTTACCGCGCTGCTGATCAGGCCGATGAGGTTGAAAAATCATCGGAACACTACCGCAAGGGCACGATGGCGGTTCTGCGGGTGGCATTTTTATCTTCGGCGGTTCTGGAGTTTCTGACCTCGGTAGCGATTGCCATGACCGCGGTTTTTCTTGGATTGTCGTACCTGCACTTTCTCGATTTTGGTCTCTATGAGCGGGAACTGACCCTGCAGACCGGTCTGTTTTTGCTGCTTCTTGCCCCTGAATTTTACCAGCCGTTGCGCGATCTCGGCACCCACTACCATGCCCGGGCTGAAGCCCTTGGAGCAGCACAGGAAATTCATGCGATCCTGGCCGAACCGATTCCGAATAGAATACCGGCAGCCACCATTGCTTTTGCACGCCAGGAATCGATCAGTATTGAATTGACCCATGTCAGCCACAGTTTTGACCAAGGCCGTCGACCGGCTCTGGCCGATCTCAATCTACACATAAAGGCAGGCGAGTGGCTGGCCATTGTCGGCGCCAGCGGTGCCGGCAAAACCACCCTGCTGAACCTGCTGCTCGGTTTTCTAGAGCTGCAGCAGGGAGAGATTACCGTCAACGGACAGCCCTTAAGCAGCCTGAACCTTGACGACTGGCAACGCCAGATCGCCTGGGTTCCCCAGCACCCTGCCCTGTTTGATGGTTCCCTGGGAAACAACATTTCCCTGGGCAAGCCGACTATTGCTAAAAAGGAGCTCTTAACTGCTGCTCGTGCTGCCCATGTCGACAGGATTGCGGCAACCACAGAGCAGAGCCTTGACCTCGCCGTTGGCGAACAGGGCAATCAACTGTCCGGTGGCGAAGCCCGGCGGGTTGCTCTCGCCCGTGCGTTTGCCAAAGATGCCCCCTTGATATTGCTGGATGAACCGACTGCCAGACTGGATCGGGAAAACGAACAACTGATCATGACCAGCCTTAAACAGCTGGCCCCGGGCAGAACCCTGATCATGCTGACCCATCGTCTGGACACCGCCCAAAGCGCTGACCGCATTGCGGTGATGGCAGCAGGAGCCGTGGTCGAACAGGGAAAACACCAGGAGCTGATGGCCCTTGATGGTGTTTATGCTGAACTGATCAACAGCGGTCGCCAGGTGCTACCATGAGAAACCTGTTGCCTTTTTTGCGGCTACTCCGACCGCACCGAGACTGGGTTGTCTGGGCGATTTTTTTCGGCTGCCTGACCCTGTTTGCCAGCATCGGTCTGCTGGCCCTTTCCGGCTGGTTCCTTAGTGCCACCGCGGTTGCCGGCCTAAGTATCGCAGCGGCGCAGAACTTCAATATCTTCACCCCCAGCGCCGGTATTCGTGGCTTTGCCGTCATGCGCACTGCCGGGCGCTATGTTGAGCGCCTGCTCTCCCACGAGGCGACCCTGCGTCTGCTGTCATCCCTGCGGGTCTGGTTTTACCGCTGCATCGAACCCCAGGCGCCGGCCGGTCTCTACCGGCACCGCAGTGGCGACCTGCTCAATCGCATCGTCACCGATATCGATACCCTCGACGGCCTGTTTATTCGGGTCGTATCACCCTCCATGGTCGCCCTGTTTACCGCCGGTCTGGTCAGCTTTTTTTTGTGGTGGCTGACACCGGTTCTCGCCCTGGTGTTTCTGCTTTTTTACCTGACCGCGGGAGCGCTCCTGCCCCTGCTCAGCCACGTCCTCGGACAAGCTACCGGCGCCGCCATTCAGCGTCAACTGGCGACGTTACGCGTCAACCTGCTCGAAGACCTGCACGGCATGGCTGATCTGACCATCTACGAAGCCTGGCAACGCCACGAACTGGCCCGCCGGGAAGAAAATGAGGTGCTGCTCAGGTTGCAGGAACGGATGGCACGGATTCATGGTTTCAACAACGCCATGCTGACGGTGCTCGCCGGGATAGCGGCCCTGACAGCTCTCTATATTGCCATCCCCCTGGCCCAGGGAGGTCAATTTGATGGTGCCCTGCTGGCGCTGATTGCTTTCGGCATTCTGGCGGCTTTTGAAGCCGTCCTGCCCCTGCCCGCGGCGTACCAGATGCTCGGCAAAATCAACGCGGCAGCGCAGCGTATCCGAACTATCGCCGAGACCCCGGCGGCGGTAACCTTTCCCGAAAAACCGGCGGAAGAGGTCGCCGATGCGAGCATCCGTTTTGACAACCTTTACTTCCGCTATCCCGGCAGCAGTCAGGCAGCTACCGTCATGGACATCAACCTCGCCATTGAACACCAGACGCAGCTGGCTATCGTCGGTCCATCCGGCTGCGGCAAAACCACCCTCGCCCACCTGCTGACCCGGTTCTGGGATCCCGATCAGGGTGCCATCACCATTGGTGGCAAACCCTTGCAGAACTTCAGTGAAGCGCAACTGCGCCGGATGGTTACCCTGGTGTCACAAAAATCGCATATTTTCAACACGACAGTGCGCGACAATCTGCTGATCGCCGCACCCAGGGCAACGGATGAGCAACTCTGGGAGGCGTTAAAAAAGGCGCAACTGGCAGATTTTGTCCGCGGCCTGCCGCATCAGCTCGACACCTGGGCGGGGGAAGGGGGAGCAAGGCTGTCCGGAGGGGAAGCGCGGCGGCTGGTGCTGGCCAGAGCCCTGCTCAAGGATGCTCCGATCTGGATTCTCGATGAACCGACCGAGGGACTGGACAACCATACCCGACACCAGTTCAATCAGACCCTGTTTGCCAATCTGCACGGCAAAACGGCCATTTTCATTACCCACACAACGGACGTGCTTGAGCGGGTCGAGCGGGTTTGTTTCATGGAAAAGGGGCAGATTATCGCTTGCGCCGGTCACGATGAATTAGTTGCCGGCAGTGCGCGTTATCTTCACTTTATCAGCAGTAATCCGGCATAACAGCAGACCCTTGTCTTTTGCAGGGACAAGATCATCCCACGCAAAAAAAATAAAAAAAATCCGTTACCGTCCCCTCATGTCTGGACATTCTCATATAAATCAACTAGATTCGCCCATCTAACAGTTGTCAGACCAATTTATTCTTGGCTGGGCTGCGTCCTTTTGTCGTCTATCAACTTCAGCACCATGGTTCAGGGGTTCACAATATGCAGACACTTGCTCTGCTGATTCGCACTATCAGTCGCTTCAATATCTTTCTCGGACACTTCTTTTCCTGGTTTTCCCTGGGAATCGTTCTGGTCTGCTTTACTGTCGTCGTTCTGCGTTATGCTTTTTCCACCGGTTTTATCTGGCTTCAGGATCTCTACGTCTGGCTCAACGCCATGATGTTTATGGGAATCGCCGGCTTTGCCCTGTTCAACAATTCCCATGTCCGGGTAGATATCTTTTACCGTCCGGCCGGTCGGCGACACAAGGCGCTGGTCGACATGTTCGGCAGCCTCTTTTTTATCGGGCCTTTCGTCTGGGTCCTGTCCAGCTGGAGTTGGGCTTACGTGGAAAGATCCTGGCGTTTTATGGAAAGCTCGCCCAACTTTGGCGGTCTGCCGGGCCTGTTTATTATTAAAAGCTTCATCCTCTTTTTCGCCTTTGTCGTCGCCCTTCAGGCCCTGGCCATGTTTTTACGCGGGATTCTGGTGTTGCTGAACCAGGAAGAATTGCTGCCTGATGCCTATCGCTATCGGGAGGAATCCTGATATGGATCTGGTGCTGATTGGTGAACTGCTTTCCCTGCTGATGTTTTTTGCCATTATCGGTGTATTGATGCTGGGGTTCCCGGTCGCTTTTTCCCTGGCAGGCACCTCCGTTGCTTTTGCCGGGATCGGCTATCTGCTGGGAGTCTTTGACCCGTCCAACTTCAACAGCCTGGCCTCCCGCTATGTCGGCGTTATGCTCAACGAAGTCCTGGTCGCTGTTCCTTTGTTTATTTTCATGGGGATGATGCTGGAACGTTCCGGTATCGCGGAAAAACTGCTGATCACCATGGGACGGCTGTTCGGTAGCCTTCGCGGCGGGCTGGGGCTTTCAGTGATCGTCGTCGGCGCCTTGCTGGCCGCTTCCACCGGCATTGTCGGCGCGACGGTTGTCACCATGGGACTGCTGTCCCTGCCGGCCATGCTGCGGGCCGGCTATGACCCCCGTCTGGCCAGCGGCGTCATCTGCGCGTCGGGGACCCTGGGGCAGATCATTCCCCCCTCAACCGTATTGATCTTTATGGGAGACATGCTCTCCGGCATCAATGCCCAGGTTCAGATGCAGATGGGAAATTTTGCTCCGACCCCGGTCTCGGTCGGGGATCTGTTCGCCGGAGCTTTCGTGCCGGGGTTGCTGCTTATCGCCCTGTATATGAGCTGGATGACATGGAAAGCTTTTTTCCGGGCGGAATCGTGCCCTGCCCTGGTGGTCACGGAGCAGGAACGCGCCGATCTGTGGAAGGACGTACTGGTCAGTCTGCTGCCGCCGCTACTGCTGATTTTTGCCGTACTGGGCTCCATTCTCGGTGGTATCGCTACCCCGACTGAGTCCGCTTCCGTGGGCGCCGTAGGTGCCATTATTCTCGCTGCCACGCGCCGACGCCTGAACCTGAAGAGCCTGCGGCAGACCATGCTGGCTACCGCCAACATCACCACCATGATCTTTGTCATCCTCCTGGGTGCGTCGGTTTTTTCCCTGGTATTCCGGATGATGGGCGGGGATGAACTGGTCGGGGAATTTTTACATCAGCTGCCCGGCGGGAAAATAGGCGCAATCCTGTTTGTGATGCTGCTGATGTTTCTGCTCGGCTTCATCCTCGACACCTTTGAAATCATCTTCATCATTCTGCCGATCACGGCACCGGTTCTGTTAATGATGGACGTAGACCCGGTCTGGCTGGGGGTCATGGTGGCCGTGAACCTGCAGACCAGCTTTCTGACCCCACCTTTCGGTTTTTCCCTGTTTTATCTGCGCGGAGTGGCACCAGGGACAGTATCAACCCGCATGATTTATGAAGGCGCCCTGCCCTTTGTAGTACTGCAGCTGGTGGCAATCTTCATTCTCGTGATCTTTCCTGATCTGGTCACCTGGCTGCCCAATCTTCTCTACGGTCGCTGACGCCCCTTCGCTCGCAATAACCTGATCCGGTTGGATGTGCGGCGCCCGGCGCTGATCATCTGTATCATCAGGCCAGCGGTGTGACGTAATCCGTTCTGGGTACCGCAAATTTCCTTCCGGTCAGCATGTCGTTTTTTACCGCGAACAGGTTGCCGGTGGCATCAAAGTTATCCGCGTTTTGCATGAAAAAAGAATGGATCTGGAAGTTCACCTTTAAATGCTCTGATTCCTGCTTCTATGCGCGCTTTGATCAAAACCATCTTGAGGTTCTGATACAAACCCCGCCCTCGGTTTTCATGGATTTTCTGGCAAAGCGAGAAGATGGTGCAGCTTCCAGGGCAGCGAATATTTGTGAGAATGAATAATATATCTCATAAATACGGGTTTCAGTTGATTAACCACAGGTTGCATTTCATGGGCAGAGCCTGCTTTAATAAAAAGGTAAAACACATCGATTATTTTGAGAATCCGGAGTTGGTCATAGGGCAATACATTATTTGACACCATTGGCCGATGAGATAGAATTTCAGTGAATTTTTCAGAGTGGTGAAGGGGGTGGTTTACGTATGAAGGGACTTATACTGCGGTGGCTTATTCTATCTATTGCTATTATGGTGGCCGCCCATCTCTTTGAGGGTATTCACGTTGATGGTTACGGGTCTGCACTCATTGCCGCCCTGGTGTTGGGGATTCTTAATGCATTTTTCCGACCGATCCTGTTAATTCTGACCCTGCCGATCAATGTGTTAACCCTTGGTTTATTTACTTTTGTGATCAATGCTCTATTGTTGCTGATGACTTCGGGTGTCGCAGGGGGCCTCGTAGTAGACGGATTCGGCTCCGCCCTGCTCGGATCGCTGGTTATCAGCCTCGTCAGCCTGCTACTTAGTTCATTTATCAGTGGTCAAGGACGGGTTGAGTCGATCGATATCGAACTGCGTCGCCGGCGTGACGGTCGCTGGGAATAGATTCGGAGACTAGAGGGCCGTGAGATGAAATCACGACCCACACAACACGAAGCGCCCACGGATGCCACATCGTGGGCGTTTCCTATAATGCAGGATTTCTAAGAACGGCGATCCGGGTGGGGGTTTCTGGTAATCCAGCGGTTCTGGTGCTGATCTTCATGTTGATATTAAAAAAGGGCGGTTGAAGTACGCTACTTCAACCGCCCCGATGTGTTTGCTGAAAAGAATGATCAGCTGTATTTGACGTACTTCGCACGTGCCGCGATAAAGCCCTGATCGACTTTCTCGGTGCGGCTTTGCAGCAGGGTGAGGTTTTTGACGAAACTCTCCGCGGTTTCACGGGTCAGGGCATCACGATGTTCGCGCAGGCCGTTGATGATCTCCATGGACGCCTTGGCACCCGCCTCCAGCAGATCCTCGGGGAACGTTCTAAGATTCACTCCATGCTGCTCTACCAGGGTCTTCAGGGCTATCGGATCATTGGCGTAGAAATCGGATGCAATCTGATCATATTCCGCCTGGCAGGCAACTTCCACAATCTGCTGCAGATCTTTCGGCAGCTCTGCAAATTTCGACTTGTTGACAACCAGCTCGGTAGCCAGACCGGGCTCGGTAAAGCTGGGCAGATAATATTCCTTGCAGATCTGATAGAATCCCAGGGCCAGATCGTTGTAGGGACCGACAAACTCAGCCGCATCCAGGGCGCCCGACTGCAGTGCCTGATAGATCTCACCGGCAGCCATGTTGACCACGTTGGCACCCATCCGCTGCCACACCTGACCACCTAAACCCGGAGTACGGAAATTGAGCCCCTGGATATCAGCCAGGCTGTTGATTTCCTTACGGAACCAGCCACCAGCCTGAGTTCCGGTATCACCGGATAAAAAGCCTTTGACCCCGAACTGGTCATACACTTTGTCCCAGATTTCCTGCCCGCCCATGTAACGAACCCAGGCCGTCAGTTCACGTGACGTCATTCCGAATGGCACCCCGGTAAAAAAAGAGGTCGCCGGACTCTTGTTCTGCCAGTAGTAGGCGGCGCCGTGACTCATCTCCGCCGAACCTTCAATCACCGCATCAAATGATTGCAGCGGCGGCACCAGTTCTCCGGCTGAATAAACGCGGACATTGAGTCGACCATCCGACATCGCGGTCATCCGGTCGGCAAGGCGCTGCGCACCGACGCCCAGTCCCGGGAAGTTTTTCGGCCAGGTTGTGACCATGCGCCAGTTATAACGCTGCTGGGCAATGGCGGGGGCGGCAACGGCCGAGACCGCGACACCGGCACCGACAGCAGCTGTTTTGATAAAATCGCGACGTTTCATAATCGACGTTCCTCCTGATGCATTATTGGTGGTTAATAGGATTTTCTTCCCGAGATTCTCAAGTGTTAGTTTTATCTGAAGCGATCAATGCCGGTCAAGTACAGGCTTAAACAAAGCACTGATTTTCTAAGCTAGATATGGGCTTTTATACCGCCAAGCAGAGTTTCCGCTGTGCTGAGATCAATACCAACCTGTTGTGCCGCCGCAACCAGCTGCTCACAGGTTGTCACATCAATCGGTATTCCCTCTTGTTGGCGCTCATTGCGCACCAGTTGTTCCGGCTCACCGGCCACCAGAACCGGGCAATCCGGATTGTCCGCCGGTGCAGATTTCACATACGCCACCAGCGCTGCAACCTCAGCGGCCATCCACTGATGATCCACCAGCCGCTGCGGATCGACAAGGATCGTCGCCATGTGATTGATAATACCACCCAACTTCGGATTATCCGGCTGGATTGTGCCGCCACCGGTCAACACGCCGGCGAGCAATTCACAGAACAGCGCCATTCCGTAACCCTTATACTCACCCAGGGAGGTAATGGCTCCGAACGGTTCCGTGAACATCACCGAAGGGTCGGTTGTTGCCTTGCCGCTCCCGTCATACAGAGTACCGGCAGCCATCTGCTCCCCCTTGTTCATCGCCACCCGGACCTTGCCCAACGCCGTCTTACTGGTCGCCATATCGAGCAGGACCGCAGCGCTGTCGGTTGTGGCCGGCATGGCAAAGCAGATGGGGTTGGTGGAATAGCGTGCCGCGGTACCTCCATAAGGAGCGACCAGGGGGCGGTGATCGACGACATTGACAAAATGGAGGGAAACCAGGCCGGCTTCAATCGCCTGCTCCCCATAACTGCCAATACGGCCCATATGATGAGCATTGCGCAGTCCCATAAAAACCAGTCCGGTTTGGCGGCAACGCGTTATTGCTCTCTCCATTGCCTCTCTGGCCAGCCGCTGGCCGTAACCCCGGTGGCCGTCAAAAAGCAGCATCGATCCCTGATCCACGACCTGATCCAGCTTGGCATCCGGGAACAGGGCGCCAACGTTAAGGCTGTTGACGTAAGCCGGCAGCATGCCGATGCCATGGCTGTCATGTCCGGCGAGATTGGCCGCTACCAGATGGTCGGCCACAATGTCTGCCTCGTAATAGCTGCTTCCGGCGACCGTCAAGATCGCTTCAGCAAACTTTTTCAATTGTTCAGCGCTAAATCGGTTCATAACCTGCCTTTTTTTGTCAAAAAAACCTTAGTCGTCGGGTTGTCAGCAGTGGATAAATTGTCCCGCCCGATCAATCAGATAACGAGCGATACTGCGCGATGGTGGCAGGATCGGCAGTTGATCCAACCGGTACCAGTCCGCGGCACTGAGCTCCTGGTCCCGCAATTCGATGTCGCCAGCGGCATAATCAGCGACAAAACCACACATCAGCTGGCTCGGGAAAGGCCAGGACTGGCTGCCCAGATAACGGATATTGGTAATAGTGAGGCCGGTTTCCTCAAGAGCCTCGCGCGCCATTGCCTCTTCCAGCGATTCGCCAAATTCGACAAACCCGGCCACCAGTCCGTAACGCCCGGTTACCCAGTCTCCTTTACGGGCCAGCAATATCTCATCGCCGCGGACGATCAGCCCGATAACACAGGGATGGATGCGTGGAAAATGATGAGCACCACACTGCAAACAGAATTTACCCCACTCGGCGGACAATCTTTCCATCTTGCCGTCACAGTTACCACAGTAGCAACTGGTCGACTCCCAGTGCAGGACCATCAGACCAATTCCGCCCAGGGAAGACAAAGACGCTGGCAGCGTTGGTTCGCTTGCCCGCAGATGATGGAATTCCAGCGCTGCCGGCAGATCGGTAGCGTCTGGAACCTCTACCAGACGGCAGGGCTTTCCTTGCCACTGTCCAAGGTACAGGGCACTGCCCGCTAATGATGGAACCGGACAGTCGCCGGCGGGAAGCTGTTCAGGTGCCCCCATCAGGGTGCCTAACCGCATCCCCTGCAGCAGAACCCAGACCCCGTCACCTCCGGGGTCGCGATCGGGAGTTGATAGCTCGAAGTAACCATTAAGACAGGTACGATTAAATGGCAGGGTTGAGATATCCATGGCGCATAAAGATTGATTCAACATCAGTTTCTCTTGTTCAAGGCATAACGCAACAGAGCTGTCTGCGTTTTGGCATCGGTGATCTCTCCCGCGGCAATCATCGCCAAAGCAGTCTCCAGATCAACCACCAGCGGCTCGATAAACTCATCCGGTTCAAGAGCTGTTTCGGTCTGCTCGAGGTCGGTCGCGACAAAGAGATAAATCTTCTCATCACAAAAGCCGATACTGCTGTAGATAAAACCCAGGCTCTCCAGCCCGGCGGCGTTATACCCTGCTTCCTCCACCAGCTCGCGGCGCACGCAGCCGGCCGGATCTTCACCCGGTTCGAGGCGCCCGGCAGGAATCTCACAGATCGTATCACCGATGGCTGGTCGAAACTGGCGGATCAGCAGCAGGCGCCCGTCTGCCATCACCGGCAACACCGCACAGCCGCCCGGATGGCGCAGAAATTCAAAGGTCGATTCGCGCCCGTCGGGCATCCGATGCTGTTCGCGGGTAATATCAAAAATACGCCCCCGGTAGAGCATCTCCTGCGTCAGTCTGGTCATAGTTTTTCCAATTTTCAAAGGTTGGTGACGTCAAAATAGTTTTTACATCTGGTTCACACGCACAATCTATAACTGCTCGAGAAACTGCTGCAAGGCGCGATGGTCACCACGGTAATGACACGGCCATTTTTTATCGTTGCGTTCCACCAGCCAGGTGTCGACCAGAAAGGTCTGCATCCCAACCGCCGCCGCCGCCAGGTCATGACTGCTGTCGTTGCCGACCATCAGGCAACGCTCGGGCGGCACTCTCAAGAACGCGGCGATTTCTGCAAAATACCCGGCCTGCGGCTTACAGTAACGGCTGTTCTCATAACTGGTCAGATGACGAAACCAACCCAGATCGAGCTCGCCCCAGGCCATCCGCGCCTCGATCATAAAGCGCGGGAATACCGGATTCGTGGCCAGGACCATGGGGATAGCGCGACGATGACAATCCTTGACGATTTGTTGTGCCAGTGGAATCGGGTGCACCAGGTGCTGTAATTCATCAAGATGATGCTCAGCGTAATGCGCAAGGCACTCCCGCACCAGGGTCTCTGCGATGCCCAGCTGTTTTTTGAGCAGCGCAAACAATCGCTCCTCATTACTGACATGACCATCCCCCTCTGCAATGATCAACTCTCGAATGGCGTCCAGCATGGCGCGGGAAAAGCGCCGGGCCTTAATCTGGGGGGAGCAATAGGCAGCGAGGCGTTCAACATAACGGGGGATAAAGTGCTCCATCTGCACCCGCAACAAGGTGCCATCGAGATCAAACAGAATTGCCTCGATCGGCTCGCGACCCTCTTTTATTAGCATGTTAATCTCCATCAGACCGGATTTTTTTCCGCCACCTGGAAAAAAGCTTAAGGTGACAAGTTTTTTAACACACTCCAGCCTTTATTCGCTATTATTTCAGTGTCTCCACAGGCACAACAAGACTTGACGCCACCGCAGCCGGCAGGCTAAGAGTGAATTTTTATCAACAAATACTGTGATTTCAACGACTGCAATGCCACCCGGCCAGGCGCGTTGCCACGTTGCCCACGCTCAACCGCCGGGATAGACTGGGGAACAATGGACGCCTTCAGAGCTGAAGTAAAGGAACTTAAAATCGGACTGACTATCCGCGATCTGCGCCAGCTGCGGCGGATGACTCTCCAGGATCTCGCCGTCGCCACCGAACTGTCCAAACCACTATTATCCCAGATCGAAAACGATCAGGTGATCCCGCCGCTGGCAACCCTGCTGCGCATCGCCAAGGCACTGAATGTCCCTTTGCAGAAATTCTTTGAGGAGGAGGACAATACCCGCAAATGCCTGGTCGTTAAAGCTGGAGAAGCCGATCGCATGAACCGTCGTCCGAATCACGGCGGCAAGCCACAACCCTATTTCTACCACTCCCTGGCCTACGGCAAGCAACACAAGCACATGGAGCCCTTCCTGGTTGAATTTGACCCCAGCCGCACCGAGCAATCCCAGCCGGTCCGCCATCCCGGCGAAGAATTTTTCTATATCCTCGAAGGCCGGGTGGAATTGCAGCACGGCAGCGACACCTACATTCTCGAGGCCGGTGATTCAGTCTACTGGGATTCCAACGAACCTCACAGCCTCAAAGCCTTAGGTAACGAAATCGCTCGCGGCATTGCGGTGCTCTACACCAAAACCTGATCAGCAAATTTTCCCTTACAACCACTCATATTTGTCAGGATGAGGGCCGGAGCCCGAGCAAAACCACGTCGAGCTGATGAATAAAAATTACAACCGGGATTGTAATAATTTTCCGGATCTGTTAATTGTTGCGGCGGTTTTTCACTTCATCCTACAGCCATCACAAGGAGAAACATCATGCAGAGTTACCGCTGTGTTGTGTGCAACTACATCTATGACCCGGAGGTCGGCGATCCTGACAGCGGCATTGAGCCGGGAACCGCTTTCGAAGATATTCCGGAAGACTGGGTCTGCCCATTGTGCGGTGTCGACAAATCCAATTTTGAGCCGGTCTGATCTGTTTTCTTCATTGACCGTAAATATGACGCTTTCGCCAAAATAAGTATCAATGTGGATGGATAAGTAAAAAAACGCCAAATGCAAAACGCGCGATTATTAGTCAATGAGGCGTACTAACGTACATCGACGCGCTGAAATCAGCGCAGCAGCCTGGCCGTTGGTAAGTTTTTGCGACGCCGTCAAATATCGCTAAAAAGGTTCGGCACAAGTAGCACTGCCGGACCTTTTTAGTTTAAGATGATGATTTTATACGACTATCAGAATGAGGGTGTTTTGAAACAGAACGGTATCGCTAAACCGGACTGGTTGAAGGTTAAATTCCCGGCCGGGGAAAATTATCGTCGTATTGACCAGTACCACCGGGTGCAGGGTTTAAATTCTGTTTGCCGCAGCGCCGCCTGCCCCAACCAGGGCGAATGCTGGAACAAAGGCACAGCAACCTTCATGATTCTCGGCAACAACTGCACCCGCACCTGCTCATTTTGCAACATCGGCAACCTTCCGACCGAATCTCCCGATCCCCAGGAACCGAAAAAGGTCGCAGGCGCGATCGCTGAGCTTAAGCTCAACCACGCCGTTATTACTTCGGTGACCCGTGACGACTTGCCCGACGGTGGTGCCGGCCAGTTTGCCGCCCTGGTGCGAGAGATTAAAAGATCCAGTCCAGACTGTACCATCGAACTGCTTATCCCCGATCTGCAGGGAGATCAACAGGCACTTGCAACGATTCTGCAGGAAGCTCCGCACATCCTTGGACACAACCTGGAAACAGTGCCACGGCTCTACTCCCGCGTACGACCGGAAGCCGATTACCACCGCTCGCTCGCGGTTCTTGCACAGGTACGAACACTGGCCCCGGCGGTGATCACCAAGTCGGGTCTGATGCTTGGAATGGGAGAAGAGTACGCCGAGGTGATTGCAGCGCTTCACGATCTGTACGACCATGATTGCCGGATTGTCACCGTCGGCCAGTATCTGGCACCCACTAGAGATCATTACCCGCTTAAACGCTATGTAACACCTGAGGAATTTGCCGATCTGGCGGCCTATGGCAGGCGCCTTGGGTTCGATCATGTGGAAGCCGGACCCTTGGTGCGCTCCTCCTATCATGCGGAAGAGCAGTTTGCCGCCGGCAAGGCCCAACCCCATGGATAATTTTACCATCGTTCGGCCGGAGCACCTCAATCACCACGGGTACCTGTTCGGCGGGGTCATGCTCAAATGGGTTGATGAAAATGCGTGGATGGCAGCCTCACGCGACTACCCCGGCTGCAATCTGGTGACCATCGGGATGGCGGCATGTCGCTTCAAGCACCGGGTTAAAAATGGCTCTATCCTGCGCTTCAGTACCCACAAGCAGCATCAGGGAAAAACCTCGGTGACCTACGATGTGACGGTATATGCCGACGCACCGGGGGCCGTGAGCGAAGAAGAAGTCTTCAGCACCGCCATAACTTTTGTGCGCCTTGGCGCCGACGGTGAACCTTACGCATTGACGCAATCACAAGACACATCAGCACAAAAAAACCGCTAACACCTGTTGTACAGTGTTAGCGGCTTGATTTATCGTTCCGGCAACTGTGGAAACTTATGGATCAGGCAGTTACATCCAGATTCAACCCTTTGCCGGTCTGCTCAGCAATTTCCAGACGTTGCTGTTCATTTATTTGCATCTGTTCTGTTTTTTCGGTGGTCTTTGTCAATACATCAAAACCTGTCTGCGTCTTGTTGTTTGCCATTTCCTGGTTCACTAAACTTGCTGCTGTGCCGACTTCTAATGCCATGGACTTTCTCCTTTCTTCAACATGCGTATTTTAGAGCGTAGCAGAAAAGCCAATGGCGGGTCAACAATATATTTGACTTTTTTAATTTTTTGACTTTTCTCCCCTTTGGGTCCTGACGTTATTGCGACAAACGGTTGACTGCTTTATACTTGTCCAGCTTTGACCAGATATAATTGCTGGATTTCACTTTTTCCCTGCTAATGGTGATGCTTTCACAAAAAAGCATCCGCTTGGATAGCTAAGCAAAAAGCGCCCAATGCAAGGCGTGTCATCGTTGAACAATGAGGTGTACTTATGTACGTCGAAGCAGTAAGACGATGGCAGCAACACAGCAGTTGGTGAGTTTTTGCGACGCCGTCAATGGTGATTAAACGAATGAGTATTACACACAACGTCAGCCCGGAATGGCTTGAAACCCAGTATCGACTCTATCAGCAGGATCCATCACAGGTGCCCGATGAGTGGCGCTCCTTTTTTATGGGCTTTGACTTCGCCGGCACCCGCGATGCCGTCGCCGCCGACAGCAGACCGGCAGCGGTTCAGGCGCTGATACGCCGATACCGCGAACTGGGCCACATGTACGCCTGTGTCGATCCGTTGACCCCCTGCTCACTGGATCATCCTTTTTTACGCCTGTCAGCTTTCGGTCTTGAGGATGCAGACCTGAAACGAACCTTCTCTGTTGTCGACTTTATTCTCGAGCAGGCTCCGCTCAAAGATATTGTTGATATCCTTCAGCAGACCTATTGTCGCACCCTGGGCATCGAGTTCATGCATATTCCGATTCCCGAAGAACGCAGCTGGTTACAAAAACGGGTCGAAACCAACAGCAACAAACCGGATCTTTCGCTGGAGAAAAAACTATCCATATATCATTCCCTGCTCAAAGCCACGCGCTTCGAAAGTTTTCTGCACCGCAAATTCGTTGGGCAGAAACGCTTCTCCCTCGAAGGGGGAGAGTCGGTCATTCCCCTGCTGGATCATATCGTCGAACGTTCAGCGCAGATCGCCATTGAACAGATTGTCATCGGCATGGCCCACCGCGGTCGCCTCAATGTGCTTGCCAATATTTTTGAAAAGCCCCTGGAGAACATGTTCGCAGAATTCGGTGACAACGCCTGCTACCAGATCGTCGGCGAAGGGGATGTCAAATACCACAAGGGCTATACCGCCTATCGCAAGGTGTCCGGTCGCGAAATCCGTATTTCCCTGGCCTCCAACCCGAGCCATCTTGAGGCGGTCAATCCGGTGGTTGAAGGCAAGGCCCGCGCCCGCCAGGATCGTCATCCCAAGGATGGGCGCCGGCATATCATGCCGCTGTTGATTCATGGGGATGCCGCTTTTGCCGGCCAGGGGATGGTCACCGAAACCCTCAACCTGTCACAACTTGATGGCTACAGAACCGGCGGCACCATCCATCTGGTCATCAACAACCAGATCGGTTTCACCACTGCCCCCTCGGATTCGCGCTCAACCATCTACGCAACCGATGTCGCCAAAATGCTCAATGTACCGATTTTCCACGTCCATGGTGATGACCCCGAAGCCCTGACCCAGGCTGCCGACATTGCTCTGGATTATCGCCAGCGCTACCGCAAGGATGTGGTCATCGAGATGATCTGTTACCGCCGTCATGGTCACAATGAGGGGGATGAACCCTTTTTCACCCAGCCGTTGATGTACGAAAAAATCCGTAATCAACCCCCGACAGCCGACATCTATAAAAACCAGTTACTCATGGAGGGTGTCAGCGAGGAAAAGCTGGAACAGCTTGCGACAGACGTTGAAAATCATCTGGAAGAGGCACTGGAGCGTCAGGTCTGTGGTCTCCACGAAATATTCCTCAAACAATGGTCGCACATCTCCCGCAACTTCAGTTTTGACCGCGTTGATACCGGGGTAGCCCAAGCGACGCTGATGGATCTGAGCAGCCAGCTGACAACCACGCCTGAAGAATTTTCGGCCCATCGAAAAATCAGCACGCTCCTGAAAAAACGCCATGCCATGATCGCTGAAGACAAAGGGATGGACTGGGGAACCGCTGAGGCGCTGGCCTTTGCCAGCCTGGTTCATGAAAGCACCTCGATCCGGCTGTCAGGTCAGGACTCACGCCGTGGAACCTTTAACCATCGCCATGCAACCCTCTATGACACCAAGGCGGCGGTTAAATATACCCCGCTGGCAGAGATTGCCCGCAAAGCCGGGTCCCATTTTGACGTGTACAACAGCCTGCTTTCAGAAGCGGCCGTGCTCGGCTTTGATTACGGCTATTCGGTTGAAACCCCGGACGACCTGACCATCTGGGAAGCCCAGTTCGGCGATTTCGCCAATGGCGCCCAGGTCATTATCGACCAGTTTATCGCCAGCAGTCTGGCCAAGTGGAATCGCCCCACCGGTATCACCCTGTTTTTACCCCATGGTTATGAGGGACAGGGGCCGGAGCATTCCAGCGCCCGTATCGAGCGTTTTTTACAGCTCTGTGCTGACAACAATATGATCATCGCCAACCCCAGCACCCCGGCACAACTGTTCCATCTGCTGCGACGGCAGGTGCGCCACCGTTATCGCCGGCCCCTGATTATTTTTACGCCCAAGGCACTATTGCGCCACCCGGCCTGCGTATCTTATCTGGCCGATCTGGAAGGTGGGCATTTCGCCGAAGTGCTGCCGGATCCAAAAACCATCAAAAAATGCCGCCGGGTCCTGTTGTGCTCAGGAAAAATCTATTACGAACTGGCCGAATACCGGGAGCAGGAAGGCCATAAGGATGTTGCCATTGTCCGCATTGAACAGCTCTTTCCCTTGCATACCGAGCTGTTGCAGGAGATTATCAGCAACTACCCGGACAAGGCAGAATACTACTGGGTTCAGGAAGAGATCGCCAACGGCGGCGGCTGGGATCATCTGCGGCCGCGACTGCGGGAGCTCATCGGCAAGGAGCCGGTCTATGTCGGCCGCAAACCCTCTGCCAGTTCTGCCGTCGGCTCTCATCGAATCCACAAGGAAGAACAGGATCAGATCCTTTTAAATGCCTTTGCAGCGACAAAATAGAGGATAACTTATGGAGATCAAGGTACCCCAGGTAGGCGAGTCGATTGTCGAAGCTGAAATTGCGGAATGGCTCAAAAAAGACGGCGACTACGTAGAAAAAGATGATCTGCTCTTAGAACTCGAAACGGAGAAGGTCAATGTTGAACTGAACGCCGAAGCAGCCGGAAAGCTGACCATCCTTGCCCAGGATGGCGAGACGGTGAAAATCGGTGCGGTCATCGGACGCATCGACCCCTCTGCCGAAAAAACTGACAGTCCAGAGGGTTCGGACAAAGATAGAGAAGAGCCCCGGCAGGAAGAAAAGACCAGCAGTAAAGAAGCCTCTGGAAGCAAAGAAGAGGGCAGTAAAAAAAACCGGCAGGATGAGGCTGAAAGCAGCGCCAGGCCGATGAACCCGGCGGTACCGAAAATTGCGGCCGAGCGCGGCATCGATCCGCAGCAGCTCAAGGGCAGTGGCCGCGACGGACGGATTCTGGTCGATGACATTCCGGCTGAGAGCGAGCAGAAAGATAAACAGGAAACACAGCAGAAATCGACAAAAACCGAGGACAAACCGGCGCCAAAGCCGGTCGCTGACCGCAGCGAGCGAACCGAGCGCGTAGCGATGACGCGCATCCGCCGCAAGATCGCCGAACACCTGCTCAAAGCCACGCAGGAAACGGCCATGCTCACCACCTTCAACGATGCCGACATGAGCCGGGTGATCGCCCTGCGCAGCAGCTACAAGGAAGCCTTCCTGAAAAAATATGATGTCCCTTTGGGCTTCATGTCATTTTTTGTCAAAGCCTGCGCCGAAGCCCTGAAAAGTTATCCGGAGGTCAACGCCAGCATCGATGGCACTGACATTCTCTACCATCACTATCGCGACATCGGCGTGGCCGTCGGCAGCAAGCGTGGTCTGGTGGTGCCGGTGATTCGTGATGCTGACCACCTCAGGTTTGATGAGATCGAAGCCACCATCCGCGATCTTGCCGCTCGTGCTGACAGTGGAAAACTGGGCCTGGAAGAGCTGGAAGGGGGCACATTCACCATTTCCAACGGCGGCATTTATGGCTCGGTGCTCTCCACACCTCTGCTCAATCCGCCACAGAGTGCTATTCTCGGCATGCATGCAATTCAGGAACGTGCCGTGGTACGTGACGGCGACATCGTCGTCCGCCCGATCATGAATCTGGCGTTAAGCTATGATCATCGCATCATTGACGGACAACAGGCGGTGAGTTTTTTGAAACAGGTTAAAACCTATATCGAAGCACCGGAAACCCTGCTGCTGAAGCTATAAAGCGCTGCGTTCTTCTTCAAATTAACGGATTAAGGAGTTGAATGATCCATGTCTGATACACATTATGATCTGATCGTTATCGGCGCCGGGCCGGGAGGTTATGTTGCCGCTATCCGTGCCACCCAGCTGGGCTTTAACGTCGCCCTGGTGGAAAAGCGTGAACAACTGGGAGGCGTTTGCCTTAATGAGGGCTGCATTCCGAGCAAGGCGCTGCTGGAATCCAGTGAACATTTTGCCCGCACCCGTCACGAGCTGGCAGAGCACGGTGTCGATGTGGGTGAGGCCAAACTGAACCTGAAGCAGATGATGACCCGCAAACAGGAGATTGTCAGCAAGTTGACCGGCGGCATTGCCGGGCTGATGAAAAAAAACAAGATCAAGGTTTACCAGGGGGCGGCCGAATTGCTGCCCAAAGAGGGCGATACCTGCCGGGTAACCATCCGGGCTGACAAGGAACAGGTACTTAGCGCCAAAAGCATCCTGCTTGCCACCGGCAGTAAGGCAATCGAACTGAAGCACCTCCCTTTTGATGGTGATAAAATCATCAACGCCCGCGATGCCCTGAGCTTGACGGAAGTACCGAAGCGCCTGCTGGTTGTCGGTGGGGGCGTTATCGGTCTGGAGATGGGCTCGGTCTGGAGCCGCCTCGGCGCCCAGGTCACGGTGGTGGAAATGCTCCCCCAGATTCTCCCGCAAACTGACCCCCAGGTCGCTCAAACCCTGCAGCGCAGTCTAAAAAAACAGGGACTCGATATCCGCTTGAAGACCCGCCTGGAAAAAGCTGATGTGGGTAACAAAGAAATCACTGTCACCCTGAATGCGGACGACAAACAGGAAGAGATCCTCTGTGACAAGATCCTGGTCGCCGCCGGTCGTCGCGCCCATACCGATGATTTGAAACTGGAAGCGGTCGATTTAACGTCCAACAAGAGCGGTCAGCTTGATATCGATGAAAATTTTCAGACCAGCACCAAAGGGATTTATGCCATCGGCGATCTGGTGGCAGGTCCGATGCTGGCGCACAAAGCCAGTGATGAAGGGGTCGCCTTTGCCGAACGCCTGGCTGGTCAGGCGGCAACCATCAACTATCCGGGCATCCCTGCGGTCACCTACACCTGGCCGGAAGTTGCGTCTGTAGGTCATACCGAGGAACAACTCAAGCAAAAGGGAATCGACTTCAGCGCCGGCAAATTCTTCTTCAGCGCCAATGGCCGTGCCCTTTGCAGCGGCATGAGTGACGGCTTTATCAAGGTACTGGCCACTCCTGACAGCGGACGGATCCTCGGCGTCCACATTGTCGGGCCCCACGCCTCGGAACTGATTGCCCCGGCGGCAACCGTCTATTCTTTTGCCGGCAGCATCCACGATCTGGCGGTTACATCGTTTGCTCATCCGACCCTGTCGGAGACCTTTAAAGAGGCCGCTCTAGCTGTGAACAAAGAAGCTATTCATGCCTGATCAAAATCCATGATAGCGCTGTTTTGTTAACCACCAAATGAAAACACAATCTGTACTTATATAAAGGATCAAGCATTGAAATCGTTAAAAAAACTGTTACTTGTCGTTATATTGATTGCCCTTGTCATCGCCGCTATCGCTTATTTTCGTGACACCAATCCACCCCAGGTGACCCTGACCCCGGCCAGCGGGCCGGTCTCGCCGGCAACCCCCCTGACTCTGCAGGTCAATGATGAAGGTACCGGGCTTAAGGTTATCGATGTCAATCTGGTGCAGGGAGATCTGCGTATTTCGTTGAACCGTCAGGAATTTCCAACACCGCTAAACCAGGCGACAATCGAACTGAGTCTGGAAGGACTGCGCCTGCGCGATGGGGCATTCACCATCGAAGTCAGTGCCACCGATCAGGCCATTTACCGGTTAGGAAAAGGCAATACCGCTGAAGAGTCTTTTGAACTGCTGAATGATTCCCGGCCACCGTCAATCTCGGTGATCAGCCGTGCCCATAACTTTACCCGGGGTGGTGCCGGGCTGGTGACTTATTCCCTGGATGAACCCGTCAAACACACTGGTGTAATCTTTGACGAGCATTTCTTCCCGGCATTTCAGCAGCCCTCAGGCATGTATGTGAGCGCTGTAACCTTCCCCTATTACCTGGATCCGAAGGATTTTGTTCCGCGCATTATCGCCGTCGATCTCGCTGACAATGAACGCCAGGCCGGCATCTATTACCGCGCCAACAACCAGCAGTTTCGCCAGCGTCAGATCAACATTACCGACAACTTTCTCGATATGACCCTGCCAGAATTTATTCATCAGGTGCCATCATTTGACACCCCGCTGGACACATTTCTTTACATCAACCAGGAGCTCCGCAAGCAGAACCGCGCTGCAGTAGCAGCCCTGGCGACAGAAACCGCCAACGAACCGCAATGGGAAGGGGCTTTCCTGCGCCAACCCAGAGCGGCACCACTGTCACTTTATGCCGATCACCGCACCTATTTGTACAACGGCAGAGAAATCGACCGGACGGTGCATCTTGGCTACGATCTGGCTTCAACCGTCCAGGCTGAAATTATTACCGCTAACACCGGAAAGGTTGTCTTCAGCGATTTTCTAGGCATCTACGGGCTGTGTATCGTGATTGACCACGGGATCGGCATCCAGACCCTGTACGCCCACCTGAGTCAGAGCCAGGTTGAAGTTGGTCAGCAGGTGAGCCGTGGCGACGTCATCGCCCGTAGCGGAGTAACCGGCCTGGCCGGGGGGGATCATCTTCATTTTGAAGTTCTGGTTAACGGCATTCCGGTGCAGCCCATTGAATGGTGGGATGCCAACTGGCAGCACAATAATATTGACAGCAAGCTGCAACCGGAATAATTACTTAGTGCTGCCGTGGATAGACAGCCCATCATCCCCGAGTGCTTTTGTCGGGGATGATGGGCCGTTACGGTCTTAAAAGATGCTGGAGTTCCGCCTGTGCGGGAATGACAATAAAAACCGGTTTTAAGCTGTTTATTCACCCTAGTCATAGCGGGTGCTTAAGCTCTCGGAACCACTGCGGCGGCAATTTTTGCCATTTCCTCTGACATGCAAAAAAAAGGATGAATCGATGAAAAAAACAATGATCATGGTGCTGGTGCTACTGCTTTGTGGACTTGCCGGACAAGCTCTGGCAGAGAACAAACAGGTCAAGGCTGGCTTTGTCTATGTTGGTCCCGTTGGCGATGCCGGCTGGACTTATGCCCACGACCTCGGTCGCCTGGAGATGGAAAAGCTTCCCTTTGTTGAACCCTCTACCTATATTGAGTCCGTTCCTGAAGGAGCTGAATCGGCCCGGGTCATTAACGGCCTCGTCCGGCGCGGTCATAATCTGATATTGACGACCAGTTTCGGCTACATGGATGCCACCATTGATGTTGCCAAGCGCAACAAAGATGTGGTCTTCATGCACTGCTCCGGCTACAAAACCGCCGAGAACGTCGGCACCTATTTCGGACGCATGTATGAACCGCGTTTCCTCTCCGGCATCATCGCCGGAAAGATGACAACCAAAAATATCATTGGCTATGTCGCCGCCTTCCCGATTCCGGAAGTTATCCGTGGCATCAATGCCTTCACCCTCGGCGTCCGCAGCGTTAATCCCGAAGCTGAAGTTCGGGTGGTCTGGACCCAGACCTGGTTCGATCCGGGTGTCGAGCGGGATGCCGCCGACAGCCTGCTGGATGTCGGCGCCGATGTCCTGGCAATGCACCAGGATGCACCGGCAACCCTGCAGGCAGCAGAAGCCCGTGGCGCCTACGTCATCGGCTACAACAGCGACATGCGCCACTTTGCTCCCAACGCCTTTTTGACCGCACCGGTCTGGAACTGGGGCGCTCTGTATACCCAACTGGCAGAGGCAGTGCATAAAGGAACCTGGAAGTCGGAACAGATCTGGTGGGGCCTTAAAGACGGGCTCGTCGGTCTTGCCGATATTCACTCCAGTGTCCCTGCTGAGGTGAAATCATTGGTTCAGGAACAAACCGCAGCCATCGTCGCCGGAACGTTTCATCCATTCAGCGGCCCCCTGAAAGACCGTGACGGCAATCAGATCCTTGCTGCCGGGGAAACCATGAGCGATGGAGATATGCTGAGCATGAACTTCTTTGTTGAAGGCGTTCAGGGTACTCTTGCCAAATAATTCGTTCTCCTACGACGGCACGCCCGGCAACGGGCGTGCCGATTTTTTTATGCAAGAGCTGCTGCAGATCCAGAATATCAGGAAAACCTTTCCCGGCGTTGTCGCTCTTGACGACGTCTCCTTTACCGTTGCGCCTGGAGAAATCCATACCCTGCTGGGCGAAAACGGTGCCGGCAAGAGCACCCTGATGAATGTCCTGACCGGACTCTATCATCCTGATTCCGGACACATGCATCTGGCCGGCGAGCCGGTCCATTTCACCAGCCCCCGCGATTCCCTTTCACGTGGTATCGGGATGGTCCATCAGCACTTCATGCTGGTACCTGCGCACACCGTCTTTGAAAATATTCTCCTGGCCCTGGACAAGGTCCCCCTGATCTACAACCGCAGACATTACCAACAGAAGATTCAGGAACTGATCGACACCTTCGAGCTTGATCTCGACCTGAACGCCAGCGTCTGGAACCTCTCCATCGGTGCCCAGCAGTGGATCGAGTTGATCAAGCTGCTGCTGCGCAACTGCCGCCTGCTGATTCTCGATGAACCGACAGCGGTACTGACCCCGCAGGAAGCCAACCGCCTGTTCAAGGTCCTGCGCCTGTTGCAGCAACAGGGAAAAAGCATCATCTTTATTTCCCACAAGATGCGTGAAGTCATGGAAATTTCTGACCGGGTGACGGTCCTGAAAAAGGGACGTAGCATCGGCACCCTGACCCATGGCAATTTTAATCCGGAAACACTCGCCGGTCTCATGATCGGTCAGGACAGAATCCCTGAATGGCAGAAAAACTTTCAGATGTCTGAAAAGATCGTTCTCGACATCCGCAACCTCTCGGTCCGCAATGATCGTGGTCTGGCCGATCTCGACAACTTCAACCTGCAACTTAAAGAAGGGGAAATCCTCGGCATCGCCGGCATCGCCGGCAACGGACAGAAGGCCCTGGCGGAAGCGCTGACCGGACTTAAAAATGTCAGCAAGGGACAAATCTTTGCCGGAGAGGTGGATATCACCTACAGCAGCGCCCGTTCATCCTATATTTCCGGCATTGCACATATCCCGGAAGACCGCAAAAGCATCGGCATTGCTCCCGATCTTGACGTGGCCGACAACCTGATTATGAAGAGTTTCAAAAACCCCCTGTTCCGCCGTGGGATTTTTCAGAACAAGACGGCTATCCGCCGCAACGCAGAGGACAAAGTGGCCCGTTTTTCCATCAAGACCGGCCCAGATGGTTCACCGGTGCGCTACCTGTCCGGCGGAAATATTCAGAAGGTTATTATTGCCAGGGAGCTGTCGGAAAGCCCCAAAGTACTGGTCGCCCTCTACCCGACCCGGGGTCTTGATATCGGTAGTGCCGAGTATATCCACAAGGTCATTGTCGACGGTGTCGGACGGGGCATGAGTACCATTCTGATTGCCGAAGACCTGGACGAACTGCTCAAGCTCAGTGACCGAATTGCCGTGATGTTTCGCGGCAGATTGATCGGCTATGCCGATCCCCGCCACACCAGCCGCGAAGAAATCGGTCTGATGATGAGCGGTGAACGCCGGAAGCCGTCCTCATGAAGCTGGTCATTGAACGGCGCGATATCTCATCGGCTCTGCTGCGCTTTTCCGCACCGATCGTCTCGATCCTGGTCGCACTGCTGTTTGCCGGTGTGCTGATTCTTGCAGCCGGTATCAACCCGCTTGACGCCTATCGCGAAATTCTTTACGAAGCGGTCGGTTCAAGCTATGGCCTCTCTGAAACCCTGGTCAAAGCAACCCCGTTAATCTTTGCCGGCCTCGGTGTCAGCCTCGCTTTTCGTATGCAGATCTGGAACATCGGTGCCGAAGGACAGATTTACATGGGGGCGATGGGAGCGACCTGGGTGGCCCTCTTCTCAGGGCTGGAGAATCATTGGCTGCTGATGGTCACCATGTTCAGCGCGGCCTTTATCTGCGGCGGTCTCTGGGCCGGGGTTGCCGGCTTGCTGCGCGCCCGCTGGAATGTCAACGAAGTCATTGTCACCCTGATGATGAATTACATCGCCATTTTATTTGTCAATTATCTCATCTACGGCCCCTGGCGTGATCCGCAAGGGTTCAATTTCCCCCTGACCGCACAGTTTGCCGATGCCGCACGTTTCGCCAATTTTTTTGATACCCGGCTCCACAGCGGATTCTTTCTTGCGCTGTTCTGTGCGCTGTTGCTCTATCTGTTTATGGAACGCACCATCTGGGGCTATCAGATCAAGGTCATCGGCAGCAACTCGCAGGCCGCCCGTTACGCCGGGATGCGCACCGGCGTCGCCATCTTTGCCGTCCTGTTCCTCAGCGGTGCCATTGCCGGTGTTGCGGGTTTAAGTGAAGTTGCCGGTCTTCAGTATCGGCTTCAGCACGGTATCTCGTCCGGTTACGGCTATACCGCCATTATCATCGCCTGGCTCGCCCGGCGCAGCGCCCTGGGGGTCATTATTGTATCGCTACTGATGGGTATCCTGCTGGTCGGTGGTGACAGCTTGCAGATGCTCTGGCAATTGCCTATCGCCTTTGTCTATGCCTTCCAGGGGTTGATCCTGTTTTTCCTGCTGGGGTCGGATTTTTTCATCCAGTACCGAGTCAAGCTGATCAAAGGAGTAAAAGGTGGTTGAAATCCTGCTTGATGCAACCGTGCGGGCGGGCACCCCGATTCTGTTCGCCACCCTGGGCGCCATCCTGAATGAGCGTGCAGGCATCATCAACCTGGGAATTGAAGGATTGATGCTGATCGGTGCCCTGGCCGGTTTTGCCGGCACCTTTTATTCCGGTTCGCCGGTGATCGGTATCCTGGCTGCCTTTGCTGTCACCTTTGCCGCCGGCAGTATTCATGCGCTGATTACGGTACAACTGCGCGGCAATCAGATCGTCAGCGGGCTGGCCATGACCATGTTCGGGATCGGGGTCACTGCCCTGTTCGGTCGCGGAATGGTCGGGCAAACCATCGGCGGCCTGGAACGACTGCCGATTCCGGGATTGTCGCAGCTGCCCATTTTCGGCCGCGCCTTTTTTCAGCAGGATCTGCTCATTTACACCAGCTTTGTCCTGGTCTTTCTGCTCTGGTTTTTTCTCTATCGCACCCGTATCGGGCTTGCCCTGCGGACGGTTGGTGAGAATCCGGCGGCGGCCGACACCTGTGGCATCTCAGTCAGCCTTTATCGCTTTTTAGCGGTTACTACCGGTGCCGGCCTGGTTGGCATCGGCGGTGCCTACTTAAGTCTGGCGATGACCCCCATGTGGATTGAGAACATGTCGGCCGGACGCGGATGGATCGCCGTCGCCCTGGTGATTTTTTCCGGCTGGTCAAGCGGCAAAGCCATGTTCGGGGCCTATCTGTTTGGTGGAATCACCGCCATGCAGTTGCGCTTTCAGGCGATAGGCACCGACATCAGTACCCATATCCTGCAGATGCTCCCCTATGTTTTTACTATTCTGGTGCTGGTCATATCAACAATTCGCCTGCAGAAAGGTGCCAGTCAACAACCACAGGGCCTTGGCCTGCCCTATGATCGTGAGGATCGCAAATGACAGTTACACAAGAATTGGTTGAACGTTTTCGCCGGGAAGGGACGATTCAGGGGGATGTCGTCAAGGTGGACAGTTTTCTCAACCACATGGTTGATCCATTGCTGATGGAAAAAATCGGGCAGGATCTGGCCGGGCGTTTCAGCAATCAGCAGATTGACAAGATCATCACCGCTGAAAGCAGTGGTATCATGGTCGCCCAGGCGGTTGCCACCGCGCTGAAGATTCCTTTTATCTTTGCCAAGAAAAAACGCTCCATCACCATGAAAAAGTTCTATACCGCCAGCAGTTATTCCTACACCAAACAGGAAGCGACGACCCTTTACGTCTCCCACGAGGTCTTGAACCCCGGGGAAAAGGTGCTGTTTGTCGATGATTTTTTTGCCAAGGGAACAACCCTCAAGGCCCTCACCGAAATCATCCGCCAGGCACGGGCCGAGCTGGTTGGTTGCGCGGTCATTATCAATAAATCAAAGCGCGAGGATATTTTGTCGGTTCTTCATCTGGATGAGTTGAGAACACTGCAACCATCGTGAAGATTTAAAGCTCAAAAGGCAAAAAGCAGATGCATGGTCCGGCCGGTGGGTACGTTTGTAAAAAATTGTTGTCATTGGGTTGAATTACGGCAATTCCAGATTGACGACTTTGCCACCATATTCATGGACAGAATCATGGGCGCGTACCGTGACCGCCCTGATATTATCAGGGATTTCAACTCCTGATAAACTCCTTGTAAATGGTTGTTCTTCAACATGAGGATGATGAAGGGTCCTGGTTCCTAAAACTATCCCGTCTCCGTCAATAATATCCCATTTATTTGCATAATGATCCCACCCGCTATCCTTGTGCAAAACGGTTACAGTAAAACTGTAAGAGTTGTTGCCCCCCTTACTGACTTTCACGTCAACAACATCAGCTTCTCCTGCAAAAGACGAAGGGGCCCAGAAGACTAAAAACAAAAGAACAAAATGTAGATTTTTCTTCATGACGCCTCCTGTTTTTTTGATTTCCAACGAGGTGGCCTATGCGTTGGTCGACGTAGTGTCGCGATCGTCTCGCGGGGTTGACCTACGTCGACAAGGCGGTGAGGAACGCTTTCATATACTCGGGGAGATCTGGTGGACGTCGACTTGATACCAGATTACCATCAACAACCACCGCCTGGTCATGCCACAGACCGCCGGCATTTTCCATGTCATCCTTGATGCCAGGCGTACTGGTGACATGTTTTCCTTGCAAGATTCCTGCAGAAATACTCACCCAGCCGGCATGGCAGATTTGTCCGATGACGTCTCCACGTGCATTCATGGTCCGGACGATGTCGAGGACGTCCGGGAAACGTCTGATTTTATCTGGAGCCCAACCACCAGGGATCAGCAGCCCCTCATAGTCATCGACACGCACCTCTGCATACGACAGGCCTGACACGGCAGGGACACCGTATTTCCCGTGATAGGTATGGTTTGCCTGTTCTCCGGCAATATCAACGGCATATCCGGCTTCTTGTAACCGGAGAATCGGATACCACAATTCCAGGTCCTCAAAGTCATCGTGGATTAAACTGAGAATCTTTCTCATCGATTACTTCTCCTCTACAGGTCGTTATTATTCCGGTAATTTTCAGCATCTACTCCTGGTAGCCTTCCTCACAGAACAGTATCATTGTATCAGGTTGATTGATGTGACGTCATCAGCACGCGTGAATGATCGATTATGGTATCGAACTAAAGACGGACGACGGTTCATGATAACCGGCGGCGATGCGAGGATTCTGGCCACCACCGTAATTTGGTTTTTTTTACAATTGCGAAAGAACGTTACCTCCTGCTTTTAAGTTCGTCCGTTTGTCGTATGTACTCTTCATATGGTGTGTTTGCACTTTCCATGCAGCGACGGTATTCTTCTTGATCAATCGCTTTCCTGCACTCATTCCTCTGCCATGCTTGGCCGGAGCTGTACAATTGTTGTGATGAACAACCCGTCAAGGAAAAAAATGTCGTCAATAAAACAAATAATGCTTTATTTTTCATAATATATCTCCAGAGCTACAATGATGCATATTGTATGCTATCAGGCTGCATCACAAAAGAGGATGGCGGCGGGCGGCACACCACACCCCCCCCCTTTTAGATTCAACAATCACGTATCGAGCAACCGCCTCAAGGTGTTAGCAAGAATGACATTATTCACCCCCATCCCCAGATACCCGGTCTGACCGTAGGTGTCGTACTGGGCGATCTGATCAATCAGGTTTTCAATCTCCGGTTTTCTGGAGCGGTGCCGTTCCTGATGATCGATTATAAACTGCACCTGCTCAGCCAGATAATCGGGCAATTCCTGTTCATCCTGAGCGATCTTCATCACCGCCTGGAGTTGCGGAAACATCAGTCCTGCCCCTCCTCCAGGCAGCGCAGGGTCCTGGCAATATCCTCGTGGTCGTACGCCCACTTGCAGCATCCCGCTTCAGCATAGACATCATACTCGCGCACTTGATCCAGCAATACTTCAACGAGATAATCCTTCCCTTCATATAATGACGGATTCCTCGCCACATGAAACACAGGATCTGCCAACCATTTTGGCAAATCACCATTGTCGTATTGTTCGCGTGTAATCTGCTCAAGCGCTGTAAAGAGTTGTTCCATAATCACCTTCCCTTAATTGACATTCAACCACGCTTGCACCCCAGAAAGATCTCGTCTGGTCGTAGTGCAATGTCCATTATAGTCATCCTGCATGCAGGTTGGAAATGCATAGCTTACCCACAAAAGGGAACCATCCTTTAGGTTGGCACTGTCTGTGCTAGTTCTTCTCTCCAAGAACAATACCAAGAAAGGGAAAACCACCCATGTTTCACCAGAACCAGCTATTATTCCGCGCCCTGCTCGACATCGGCAAAGAACTCGCCGCCATCACCGACATCGATCCGTTGCTGCAACGGATTCTGCAGGTATCTCAAGAGGTTTTCACCTTTGACAATGCGATCATCCGCCTTCTTAACCCTGAAACAGACACCCTCGAAACAGCCGCCAGCTATGGCTACAGCGAGGAGGCCGTCGCCCGCCCCATCGGCCTCGGCCAGGGGGTTATGGGCAAGGCCGCCAAGTTCGGGCGTCCGTATCTGATTAATAATATTGCACCGGAAGACGACTACATTCCCGGTATCGACGCCGCGCGTTCGGAAATGGCCGTTCCCCTCATCGCCCGCGACAAGGTGATCGGGGTCTTTAACGTCGAAAGCTGCCAGCCGGAGGCCTTTACCGCCCAGGACTGCGATACCCTCGCCATCCTTGCCGGGCAGGCAGCGATTGCCATCGACAATGCTCATCTGTACCGCGACCTGTGTCAGGTGTCGCGGGAAAAAGAGCAGCTCCACCACCTCAATGAACAGATCCTGACCAGCATCAGTATCGGCCTGTACACGGTTGACCGGCATCTGCGCATTACCTCATGGAACCGCAGTATGGCCCGCATGAGCGGCATCAGCAGTGCAGCAGCCAGCGGCAAGTCGTTGCTTGAGCTGTTTCCAAACCTGGAAGAAGAGGGGATCTCCGAGCGCTTGCGAGAAGTGTTAAGGAGCGGCGAAGCCCAGCAGTTACGGATTGTTCACCGTGGCCAGAGTGGCCAGAACCGTCTGCAGAATCGTTTTTTATCACCCCTGAAAGACGACAGCGAAACCGTTGGTGCCGTGATTGCCGTGGAGGACATCACTGAATTCGAGCAACTTCTGGCGCAGACCATTCAATCGGAAAAACTTGCTGAAGTGGGACGCATGAGCGCCGGCATCGCCCATGAAATCAACAATCCCTTAGCGGTTATCAGTTATGCCTGCCAGATCCTGCAGGAAACCGAACCCGCTGCGGATCAGGGACGTGAGCTGCTCGAACGTATCGCCCTGGAGGTGGAGCGACTGTCCCAGCTGACCTCGGAACTGCTGACGTATTCCGGACAGCAGGAGGATCGCCGTGCCCCGACCGATCTCAACCAGACCATCGCTGACGTGCTGACCCTGCTGACCTATGAAATCAAAAAACATCAGGTTCACATCAGCAAGGACTTTCACAAGCTGCCGTTGCCTGATGTTGACGCCAACAAGTTTAAACAGATTTTCATCAACCTGATACTCAACGCGATCCAGGCGATGGAGCCCAAGGGAACACTCCGGATCAGCACCCGCTGTACGCCGGAACATGTGCTGATCCACATCGCCGATACCGGTCCCGGTATTCCTGATCACCTCAAAGAGCAGATATTTGAGCCCTTTTTCACCAATCGCAAGGACGGCACCGGCACCGGCCTGGGGCTCTATCTGTGTCGTAAAATCATTACGACGTACCAGGGCAGTTTGACAGTGGCTGACAACCCGGAAGGCGGCACCTGTTTCACCTTACAGCTGCCGGTCTGAGTGCACTTTTTTTGTCCACCCCACCCGCTGATTGCTCAAAAAGAAGGCATATCCTCCCTTTTCCTGCAGGTGATCAAAGGACAAACAGTCACTTGCAGCAGTTGGCACAAACCATGCTAAACAACAAGGTTGTCCGTCATCAAGCAGCGTCCTGATCCGGATACAACCGCCACGAGGGCATGACAACCTGAAAACCATCGAGCAAAGGCGCTCTGCACCCACATCGTTGGGTTCATTGCGCCTTTTATATTTTAACACCGACAAGAAAGAGGTCAGCTGATGAAAAAAGTGGAATGCATTATCAAACCGTTCAAGCTTGAAGACGTCAAGAGCGCTATCTGCGAACTTGGCATCACCGGCATGACCGTGAGTGAGGTACGCGGCTTTGGCCGCCAGAAAGGACATACCGAACTCTATCGTGGAGCCGAATACCAGGTTGATTTCATCCCGAAAATCAAACTTGAACTGGTCACCAGCGATGAACGGGTCAGTGAACTGGTCGAGGCAATCAAGACAACTGCAGGGACCGGACGCATCGGCGACGGCAAGATTTTCGTCAGTAACATTGAGCAGTCAATCCGCATCCGTACCGGTGAAACCGGCGAAGAGTCCCTTTAATCTTTGGTATTTAACCGACATAAAACACACCCAATTTCCCTGAAAAGGAGACACGAGAATGAAAAAACAACTGATATTGCTTGCCGGTCTGGTTCTACTGCCAAGCCTGGCCCTTGCTGAAGAGACGGTAATTACCGAAGTCGCCTATATCCTCAACAGCTTCTCCTTTCTGATCAGTGGTGTACTGGTCATGTGGATGGCAGCCGGTTTTGCTATGCTCGAGGCCGGACTGGTACGCTCAAAGAACGTTGCAACCATCTGTCTGAAAAACATCTCCCTGTACTCCATTGCCGGCATTCTCTACTACCTGATCGGTTACAACCTGATGTACTCGGGTGTCGATGGCGGCTTCATGGGCAGCTTCGGGCTCTGGGGAGCGGATGACGCTGCTGCTCTGGGTGGTGATTATTCGGGCGGATACTCCGCCGGCTCCGACTGGTTCTTCCAGATGGTTTTCGTTGCCACTGCCGCTTCGGTCGTTTCCGGTACCGTTGCCGAACGCATCAAACTCTGGCCTTTCTTAGGTTTTGTCGTTGTTCTGACCGCCATCATCTACCCGATCCAGGGTGCCTGGAGCTGGGGTGGCGGCTGGCTGAGTGAGATGGGCTTCTCCGACTATGCCGGTTCAACCATCGTTCACTCGGTTGGTGGCTGGGCGGCTCTGACCGGTGCCATTATTCTCGGAGCACGGTCCGGAAAATTCGGCAAAGACGGCCGGGTCACCCCCCTGCCCGGCTCGAATATGCCCCTGGCTACCCTGGGTACCTTCATCCTGTGGATGGGCTGGTTCGGTTTCAATGGCGGTTCGGTTCTGGCCCTGGGCTCTGCCGACGCCGTGGTCGAGATGTCCAATGTTTACCTGAACACCAACCTGGGTGCTGCCGGTGGTATCGTTGCCGCCATGATCATGCTGCAGCTGATCTATAAAAAGGTCGATCTGTCCATGGCCCTCAACGGTGCCCTCGCCGGTCTGGTATCGATTACTGCAGAGCCTGCTTCCCCATCCCCCGGCATGGCCGTGATTATCGGTGCCATTGGTGGTATTCTGGTGGTGCTGGCCATCCCACTGTTCGACAAACTCAAGATTGACGATGTCGTTGGTGCCCTTTCAGTCCACCTGGTCTGCGGCATCTGGGGAACTCTGGCAGTACCACTGACCAATTCCGATGCCAGTTTTGTGGTACAGCTTGTTGGTGTTATCGCCGTTGGCGCCTTTGTCATGATCACCAGTGCCCTGGTCTGGCTGGCGTTGAAATACAGCGTTGGCATCCGCGTCAGCAAAGAGGTCGAAATGAGCGGCTGCGATGCATCCGAACTCGGCATGGAAGCCTACCCGGATTTCCGCGGTGGTTCCTCCACCGGCATGTCGTCCTACTAACCACTGACGAATAGTGATTTGAATAAACGCATCAACGCCTAAACCATCACCCGGACGTGCTGAAGCCCAAGTGGTAACAGCACGTCCGGCGACGTAAGGAACCCTCATGAAAAAGGCCTTGATCGCTGATGACGAACCCCTGATCCGCAGGCAGGTCGCCGATACCTTGAGCGACTATGGTTTTGATGAGCTGTTTGAAGCGGCCGACGGTTCCCAGGCGGTTGCCCTGGCATCAGCCCACCAGCCCCTGTTGATCGTCATGGATGTTACCATGCCGGTCATGGACGGCATCACCGCTGCGGCCACCATCAACCAGAACCCCACCGGCGCCCTGGTGCTGCTGACCGGCACCACTGATCATGATACGGTTTCAAGGGCCATTGAGGCCGGGGTCCATCACTACCTGATGAAACCGTTCCGCGCCGATCAACTGAAAATCACCGTCGACATGGCTATCCATCAGTTTATCCAGCTGTCCAATCTGCGTGACGAGGTTGCCGCCCTCAAGGAAAGCCTGGAGACCCGCAAGCTGGTCGACCGCGCCAAAGCCCTGCTGATCAAAAACGGAATGACGGAACCTCAGGCCCATCGCAAGATCCAGAAGCTGGCCATGGATAAACGTAAAAGCATCAGCCAGGTTGCTGAAGCGATCCTGCTGACGGAGGGATGATCTGAGCGGGCAGTGCAGCAGCCATATCGGTGCCATGAACCTGAGTAATCTGCCCCCCTGGTCGATTGCGTCGCACCATTACAACGAAAATCCTCAACGGATTCAGATCCAGGGAACCCAATGCCTTAATAAGCTGCTGCCCCGCCTCGACGGGATATCCGACCTGCAGGTGTGCGGGACTCTGTTTCACGATTTTATGGATGTCACCTTCCAACTTCATCAATGGCAACGGGAAGATTCACCAAACAGCCGTAAAAGCCTCAAAAACAGTTACTTGCGATTTTTACGCGGCTGGCTCTTTGACAGCAATTCCATCGAAGGAGCGGTCCTTAAAGGATGGGTGGAATCACGTCTGGGATTGTTGCCGACGTTTCACCGCATCACCATCGACGGTATTCAATCGGAAGGCTATTTTCTTTATCTGGTCGATCGCATGCGCGGCTCAGCCAGAACCAGCGCGATTCTTTCGCAACTGGATCTGCTCTATGAGTACGTTCAGTACCTGCTTCACCGCAATGCCCAGGCAACCCACCGAACCCTCTATCGCGGCATCAATGAACTGGAAGATCACGTCATTCTTAAAAAGGACGGCAACCTGTGCCTGATGCGACTGAACAATCTGAATTCTTTTACCGCTGATTTTGAACGGGCCTGGGAGTTTGGTTCGCGGGTGCTGCAGGCAGAAATTCCCTTAACCAAAATCTTTTTTCTTTCCGGGGTGCTGCCGAAATCCCTGTTCAAGGGAGAAGATGAATATCTGGTCATCGGCGGTGATTACAACGTCAAGGTCCTGATCGGCGGATGAGCAACAACGAGCGACAGATGATTCTCTCACGTGCGCGCGGGGCATTTCTCGGCCTGGCCCTGGGCGACGCTCTGGGTGCAACTACCGAGTTCATGATCCCGACCGAGATCCAAAGAACGTATCAGATCCACAACCGTATTATCGGCGGCGGCTGGCTCGGGATTAAAGCAGGTCAGGTTACCGACGATACGGAAATGTCCCTGGCCCTGGCGCAGGCCGTGGTCGACGCCGGCGACTGGAATCTCCAGCAGATTGCCGATTATTTTGTCGCCTGGATGCGCTCCAAGCCCATCGACATCGGGGCCACGGTACGCAAGGGGATTCGCACCTATCTGCACACGGGCATCCTGGAAATGTCTTTCAATGAATGGGATGCCGGTAATGGTGCAGCGATGCGCATGTGTCCGGTAGCGCTGGTCAGTTACGGCAGCAGCGAACTGCTGAAGCGCTACACCCTTGAACAGGCGCATCTGACTCATCACCATCCGCTGTCGGATGCCGGCTGCCTGTGTATCGGCTCCATGCTTCATGTCGCCATGGCCGGCGGTGATCGCTTTGCCCTGCACAAACTGACCCGGCAACTGGTGAAACAACATCCGAATTTTCGTTTTAATGACTATAACGGCCAGGCATCAGGTTATATCGTCGATACCTTACGCACCGTTTTTCATTTTCTGTTTACCACCGCCGATTTTGAAGAATGTCTGGTTGGTGTGGTTAACCAGGGGGGGGACGCGGACACCACCGGTGCCATCGCCGGCATGATCGCCGGGGCCCTTTATGGCGAAGAGAGCCTGCCGGGGCACTGGCTGAAAAAACTCAATCGAACCGTGTATTCCGACATTGAGCAACTGACCTCTCAGCTGCTGGCTCTGGCACCGGCATTTAGGCCGGCAAGCTGATCCCGTTGATGTCACCAAAGGAGAAAAGATGATGACCATGAGCAAACAGATACCCCTGGACGTCGCTGCGAGAAAAACCCATTCCACCACCCTGAACCTGCTGATGCACATCAAGCGCGGGCTGCTTCCCGCGACCGAGGAGCAGGGTCAGTGGTTTATCAACGAAAAAGACCTGGAAACTTTTATTGCCGAGAGCCGCAAGGCCGAGCCCGGCGAACTCGGTATTCATTCCGGCTGCGGTAAAGGGTGCGGCGGCTGCGCCGAGGCATAACCCCATGAATCTTTCCATCAATCCATCAGATTTATTCTATCGCTACCGGCACAAGAAAGAGACCAGGGATCTGCCGAAATTCCAAGGCAAGCCGGATCCTCAACCTTTTGATCGCGACGATCTCTACGAGGTCTTGCCGATGCTCGAAGCGGTCATGAATGAAATTGGCAGCGCCGATGGGCACGTGCTGGAAAAAATCGAGGAAATGATGCTGCTGCAGATGCCCGGCTTTATCAGGACACGAGAACAGGTCTTTGATTTTCTCGTCGATTTTGCCAGGCAGCGGGGGATGCAATAATGACAACGACTAACAGAAACAAAATAGCAGCGGTTGGCAGCAGGGTCACGGTCCATTATATCGGCACCCTCGATCATGGTGCCATCTTTGACAACCGTGACGGCGATGACCCTTTGACCTTTGTGGTCGGTGACGGGACGGTGTTTCCCGCCCTGGAGCAGGAAATCTGCGGCATGCACTGTGGCCAGACCAGAAGCATCCTGATCACGGCGGAACAAGCTTACGGCCCGCGCAAAAACGAGAACCTGCTCAAGGTCGATCGGTCACAATTTCCTCCAGATAAAGCACCGGAACCCGGCAAGCTTCTGACCATCACCTTTAGCGACGGCGAGCAACGGATCATGCGGGTGATGACCAGCAACGTCAGGGATGTCGTTCTCGATGCCAATCATCCTCTGGCCGGGCATGATCTGACTTTTGCCCTGACCCTGGTTGCTGTTGAAGACTGACAACGGCCCAGGCAGCCTGCCCAGAAAACAGGCAATGAATCGACACCGACGCCCAATTTCTAAGCACAGACAACAGCAGCAAACAGTTTAAAGCTGAATAAAAAAAAACAACATAAAAGTCTCGCTGAAATATTAGCAGGTTAACCAGATTACAAGGATCTTGGCACATCCTGTGCTTATAGCTTAAACATTAATACGTCAGACCGCTACATTGCAGTAGCGTACAACTGATCGGTAAAGAAGCCCGAAGGAATCCACATTACGTGGTCATCCATTCGGGCTTTTTTTATTTTCTACAACAGCAGCTGCAATTGACTGCTCCCTGTTTCAACCGCACGTCATCGTCGACCGCACTACCTGGCTTTCACTTATTATTCCGGCTATCCCGGCACTACAGTCACATCAACGAAGATGCCGCCAAGCTGTTTTTTGTCCGGAAGGCCAACCACCGTAACGACGAACCATCGTCAACACTAAGGAGAAACAATCATGGCTGAAAAAAAGATGAGACAAATCGCAATCTACGGCAAAGGCGGCATCGGCAAATCCACTACCACCCAGAATACGGTTGCCGGGCTCGCCCAGTTGGGGAAAAAAGTACTGATCATCGGTTGTGATCCGAAGGCCGACTCCACCCGCCTGATCCTCCATGCCAAAGCCCAGGAAACGGTAATGGACAAGGTCCGGGAACTCGGCACCGTCGAGGACCTGGAGCTTGAGGATGTTCTCAGGGTCGGCTATGGCGGCATCAAGTGCGTTGAGTCAGGCGGTCCTGAACCCGGTGTCGGCTGTGCCGGCCGCGGCGTTATTACCGCGATCAATTTCTGTGAAGAAGAAGGTGCTTACACCCCCGATCTGGACTTCGTTTTTTATGATGTTCTCGGTGACGTCGTCTGCGGCGGCTTTGCCATGCCGATCCGTGAGAACAAAGCCCAGGAAATCTACATCGTCGTCTCCGGCGAGATGATGGCCATGTACGCTGCCAACAACATCGCCAAAGGCATTGTCAAGTACGCCTCTTCCGGCAGCGTCCGGCTTGCCGGCCTGATCTGTAACAGCCGCAACACTGACCGTGAAGCGGATCTGATCGAAGCCCTGGCAAAGCGGCTGGGAACCCAGATGATTCACTTCGTGCCGCGCGACAATCAGGTGCAACGCGCCGAATTACGTCGCATGACCGTTATTGAGTATTCTCCGGAGCATCCCCAGGCGCAGGAATATCGTGAACTGGCTCGCAAAATCGATGAAAACACAATGTTCGTTGTTCCGACTCCGATCGAAATCGAAGAACTGGAAGAATTGCTGATGGAGTTCGGCATTATGGAAGCGGACGATGAGACGGTTGTCGGCGTGGCGGAAAACGCCTAGTTTTTGCAGACATCTTCATAATAAGGAGCTGATATGGCTGATACAATAAAAACAATTGACGGCATTTCCACCGAGACCACGGAAGGATTGATCGAAGAAACTCTCGCGGCCATGCCGGAAAAAGCTCGAAAAAAACGCGCCCCGCATCTGGGCGCCAATGAGCCGACCTCGGCTACCTGTGCGGTAAAATCCAACAAAAAAGTGGTTCCCGGCATTATGAGTCAGCGCGGCTGCGCCTATGCAGGAGCCAAGGGGGTGGTCTGGGGACCCATCCGTGACATGGTGCATGTCTCCCACGGGCCGATCGGCTGCGGCGTCTACAGCTGGGGGACCCGGCGCAATCTGATGGAGGGAATTCCGGGAGTGACCTCCTTCCCTCTGGATTTCACCTCCGACTTCCAGGAAAAAGATATCGTTTACGGCGGTGACAAGAAGCTCGAAACCCTGTTGCGCGAAGCAGACGAACTGTTCCCGCTGAACAAAGGACTGTCGGTGCTTTCTGAGTGCCCGGTCGGACTGATTGGTGATGATATCAATGCCGTCACCAAAAAAATGGAACAAGAGCTGGGCAAGTTTGTCGTTCCCTGCAACTGTGAGGGTTTCCGTGGCGTCAGCCAATCCCTCGGCCATCACATCTCCAATGATTCGATCCGTGATCATGTCATCGGCAAGCGCGAATTTGCCGAACCTGCCGGCCCCTATGATATAGCTCTGATCGGTGACTACAACATCGGTGGCGATGTCTGGGCCGCCAAGCCGATCCTTGAAGAGATCGGCCTCAACGTCAAGAGTGTCTGGACCGGTGATGGAGAAATCGAAAAAATTGCCGCCACCTATCAGGTCAAACTCAACCTGATCCATTGCTACCGTTCCATGAACTACATGTGCAAGGTGATGGAAGAAAAATGGGGAATCCCCTGGCTGGAATACAATTTCTTCGGACCGACCAAGATCGAAAAAAGTCTGCGCGACATTGCCGAGTTCTTTGACGATACCATCAAGGCCAATGTCGAAAAAGTCATCGAAAAATACCGCCTGCAAATGCAGGAGGTTATCGACGAGTATCGACCCCGCCTCGAAGGAAAAACCGCCATGCTTTTTGTCGGCGGCTTAAGACCACGTCATACCATCGGTGCCTACGAAGACCTGGGTATTCAGATTACCGGCGCCGGCTACGAGTTCGCCCATCAGGACGACTATGACCGCACCAGTCCGGAGATGGCCAAAGGCACCATCATCTATGATGATGTCTCGGAATTTGAACTGGAAAAATTTGTCGAGAAAATGAAGCCCGACCTGGTCGGCAGCGGGATCAAGGAAAAATACGTGTTCCAGAAGGCCGGCATCCCCTTCCGTCAGATGCACAGCTGGGATTATTCCGGCCCGTATCACGGCTACGAAGGATTTAAAATCTTCGCCCGCGATATCGACATGGCGATCAACTCGCCGACCTGGAGTCTGGTGAAAGCACCTTTTTAACGATGACTGCCACACCGGCACCCTTGATCGGAATGTTTGAACGCAGCGGGGAACTGTTTGAGCCAATTGGCGAGTTTTGCCCGCAAGAGAAAATATTCCGATCAAGGGTGCCGACACAAATAAACCAGGCAAATTTCGACACTACTTAGGAGATAGACGATGAGTACCACAACCGACGTCAAGCCGATGACCGAACATTCGGCAGAAGAAATAGAACGGGTTAAAAACTGGATTAACAGTGAAGAATATAAAGAGAGAAACTTTGCCCGCGAGGCCCTGGTGATCAACCCTGCCCATGCCTGCCAACCGCTGGGTGCGCAGATGGTTGCCCATGGATTTGAAGGGTCTCTTCCCTTCATCCACGGTTCGCAAGGCTGCGCTTCCTATTTCCGCAGTACCTTCAGCCGTCACTTTCGTGAACCGGCCAGTGCCACCAGTGATGCCATGACCGAGGACGGTGCGGTTTTCGGTGGCCAGAACAACCTGTTTGAAGGACTGGAAAACGCCTACGCCCTCTATAAACCCGCGATCATACCGGTTTTCACCACCTGTATGCCCGAAGTTATCGGTGATGACCTCACTGCCTTTATCACCAATGCCAAAAACAAGGGGCATATTCCGAAAGAGCTGCCGACCCCCTATGCCAACACTCCAAGTTTTAACGGCACGCATATCCACGGTTATGACAGCATGCTCAAAGCGATGCTGGAATATCTGACCGAGGGTAAAAAGACCGAGGCGGGCGATAACGGCACCCTTAACCTGATTCCCGGCTTTGACGGCAACACCGGCAACCTGCGCGAATACAAAAAATACCTTGAAGCCATGGATATCCCCTACACCATGCTCGCAGATATTTCCGATGTCTTTGATTCGGTCTGCGATGGCACCTACCGCATGTACAGTGGCGGCACACCCCTTGATGCGGCGGCAGATTCTATCAACGCCAAAGCGACCCTTTCACTGATGAAATATTCAACCTTAAACACCATGAAAACGGTCGAAGAAAACTTTAAGGGTGTCACGAAAACCCTTCCGCTGCCCATGGGCATCCGCAAGACCGATGAATTTCTGATGGCCCTCAGCGAACTGTTCGATAAGCCGATCCCGGCTGAACTCAAAGCGGAACGCGGCCGTGCTGTCGACGCCATGACCGATGCCCATCAGTATATCCACGGCAAAAAGTTCGCCGTAGCCGGGGACCCTGATTACCTCTTCGGCATCGTTTCATTCCTGCTGGAGATGGGAGCTGTTCCGTACCACATCCTCTGCTCCCGCTCGAACAAAAAATTCAAAAAAGAGATGGAGGCCCTGCTCGCTACCTCACCTCTTTACGGCGCCCAGGGAACCGTTTATGTCAACAAAGACCTGTGGCACATGCGCAGTCTGTGCATGACCGATCCGGTTGACGCTATCATCGGTGACACCCACGCCAAGTGGGTCGCCCGTGACGCTAAAATCCCCCTGTTCCGGGTTGGTTTCCCGATCATGGACCGGGTCAATCTTCATCGCAGTCCGGTCGTCGGTTACCAGGGCACCGTCAATCTGTTGACCATGATCGTCAACAAGTTCCTCGATACGGTTGATGAGACCTGTGAGGATCAGTGGTTCGAGATGATGCGCTAAAGGATAATGTCGCCTCACACAAAGCCACGAAGACACCAAGACTGAATTGCCACCTTCTCCCCCAGGAGAAGGTGCAGGCGAAAGAGTGGTGCTCTACATGGGTTAGGGGATGACAAACTATTACAAAAGCCCTGGTGTGTCGATCTTTGTGGCTTCGTGTCTTGAGTGAGCACAGCGAACGAGTGTGAGATTGGTTTTCCTATGATCCGCATCAGACGTTTCGACATCATCGACTCCAGCAGAGAGCGAGGTCTGCACATGAATGTTGCATTTGCCAGTACCGACAAGGTTCATATCGATGAACATTTCGGCCGTGCGGAAGAATTCATTATCTGGAAGGTAGGACCGGACACAGCAAGTTTCAACGGCATTGTCCAGGTCAGCACTTCCGGAGAGGATGAAGCCGACCGCATCGAGTCCCGCTGTGCCGGCCTGGCCGACTGTGCCCTGGTCTATGTCGCGGAGATCGGTGGTCCGGCTGCGGCACGCCTGGTTGCCAAGAAGATTCATCCGATCAAAAGCAAAACCAAAGCGCCGATCAGCGACACCATCGAAAAACTCCAGGAAGTGCTGCGCGGCAGCCCACCACCCTGGCTGCGTAAGGCCATGCTCAAATAACAAGCAGGCAAGGGCGTGATTCATCACGCCCTTGCCTTAAATAGTTCATCATTTATAACAAAGGAGACATCATGACATTCATTACTGGAATTACCAAAGGGGGTGCAACCTGGACCCCAACTTTTGTCGAAGGGATCGATCATGAAAAATGTATTGGTTGCGGTCGCTGCTACAAGGCCTGTTCGCGCAAGGTACTGGCACCGCTGGACATTGAAGATGAAGAGAATTACACAACGCGCATGGTGATGGATGTCGTTGCAGAAGACAACTGTATCGGCTGTGCCGCCTGTGGCGTCGCCTGTCCGAAGAAATGTTTCAGTTTTGCCCCGATGGCGGCTTAGCAGGAACTTAAACCCTCCGCTGCAAAAGGAGAGCATCTGATGCGTATTGCCGTCACATCCAAATCAGGAACCGAGGTTGACCAGCACTTTGGTCACGCCCGGCGCTTTCTGATATACGACTACCGCAGTCACAACCCGGAACAGATTGGTGAGGTTGAAGTCGAAAAATACTGTTCCTTTGACCCGGATCATCCCTTTCGTCATCGCCAGTTCGACGCTATCGTTGAGGCGATCAAAGACTGCAAAGCGGTGGTTACCGCTCAGATTGGCGAACTGCCCAGGATGGAGCTGGAAAAAGTCGGGATCCGTCCGGTAATTGCTTCGGGGCCGATTCTCGAGGCGCTGAAACTGGCTCATGACAGTGTCTGTGGCGGCCAGTGCAAAGGCAACATGCAGCAGACGCAGGCTTGCCCGCATCTGTGACCTTAGTGGGTTGGACCATTTTAAAGCAGCACCTAAGACAATGTGCTTACATTATCGGCAGTTTCACTCTATCACCGGACCGAAATCGGCTGATTACCTCCGTCGGATAGTTGGCACGCAATATGCTAAACAGGTAATATAACAATCCGATAAACAAGGGATACGTTGATGTAACCCTTTCACCCAAGGCACAGTCGCCCCGAAACTCTTACTGAGTTTTCGGGGCTTTTTTATCTCGGGCCAGGCAACGGCGCTTTCCCTTCCCTGATTTCATATAAGGAGACACCCATGGCGACCGGTTGCCCAATGATGACTGCTACAAAGATTTCCGATCATCCCTGTTTCGGCGGCGATCACAGTAAAGCTGGACGTATCCACCTGCCGGTAGCCCCCGGCTGTAATATCAAATGCGGCTTCTGTGAGCGTCGCTTTGACTGTGTCAATGAAAGCCGTCCCGGCGTCACCAGTCGAGTACTGACACCGGAACAGTCGCTGGAGCGCGTGCGCCTGGTCAAAAGACATATGGAAATGAAGGGTGGCGCCGAACTCAAAGTTGTCGGTATTGCCGGCCCCGGCGACCCCTTGGACAATCCCAAAACCTTTATCGCGTTTGATCTGGTCCGCAAGGAATTCCCGCAGATGAAGTTGTGCCTGTCAACCAATGGCCTGCTGTTGCCGCAGTCGGTTGATAAAATCATTGCCGCCGGGGTGACCAGCCTGACCATTACCATCAATGCCCTCACTCCCGAAACCGGCGCCAGGGTCTATGAATGGGTACGGCATCAGGGCAAAAAGCTCAGGGGCGAAGAAGGTGCAGCCATCCTGTTGCATAATCAGCTGGAAGGGTTGCGGCTGGCAACCGCGGCCGGCCTGATCGTCAAGATCAATCATGTCTATATTCCCGCCGTCAATGACCACGAAACCCTCGATCTGGCGATCAAGGTTCGCGAACTGGGAGCGCAGATGATGAACATCACCCCGGTTATTCCCGTCGGCAGGTTCAGGGACGTTGTCCCGCCGACGACGCTGACCATGGACATGGTGCGCAACCAGGCCGAGCTCATCCTCTCACAAGCGCGTCACTGCAAACAGTGCCGTGCCGATGCCGCCGGGGTCGTTGGACAGGATATTGATCTGGAGGTACTGGAGGGCAGAAGGACGGCAACGCTGGCCAACTGAGGTCAGGGCGGGGAAACCCCGCCCCTACTCTCTACTTATGAATTTCCAGGGCGGGGTTTCCCCGCCCCTACTTATGAGAAACACAATTCATACTCACTACAGTCCCCACACACCGGGCTCTTGCATAAAGTCCCCCCCCGTTGTTCACAGATCTGCTTATAAAAAAAACGCTTCCAGCGCATTCCCTGATGATTGGCGGCAAACAGTGCCGGCAGATGCCGTTTGATCGCGGCGCCAAGTTCCGCCCGATCGAACAGCCCCATGGCCACCCAGAGATGGCCGGACCTGGCCGCACGGGCGGCGAGGATGTGGGCCAGCAGCGTGCCGGACAACGTATTTACGGGCCCTTGCGGATTTTGGATAAAGCCCCGTAATAGGTTGACCAAGTCAGGATCAATACTGACTGTCGATGATCCGTTTGACTCCTCAATGTCGATGTCCGGAAAGTAATTTCGCCACAGGCTGATGAACTCCTGTGATGTCAAACCGACGACAATTTCCGGGGGGCATTCCTCCTGCTCCAAGACTACCTGCAGACAGGCGAGCAGATGACGATCGGCCATAAAGATATCCGGGGGGCAGGAACTGTCCATCAGCCGGCGATAGCGTGGATGGGCACTAGAGACTCTGGGTCCGCCATGCTGCCGGTGCAACGCCAAACGACTGGCGACCGGTTCTCCTTGACGCCCGATACTGACAACTGCCGCCCGCAACGCCGCGACCGCCAGATCCGCGCAATAAAGACGATCAGCAGGCAGCCCGCCCAGCCGCTCGGCCACGACTTCCCTTTCGATCTGGAGAATCTCATTGATGGTTGATGCTTCTGCAAGTTCGGCCGCCGCCACGCAGGCCGCAATCGTATAGCCGCAACCGAAGGCCTTGAACCTGACAGATTCAATCTTCTGCCGGTCAACTTTGATAAAAAACCGGGCAGCAATGTGCGAACCACGTTCGCCCTCCCCCAGGCCAATCTCACCGATGCCGTCGGCTGCGGCCAAGTGTCCGACATAATCGGAATTATTGGCATAGCGCAGAATCTGTTCGCTATATCCGTTCATTACTGCTCCCATGATGCCGGTGCCGGGTGCTCGCGTTGGCAACCTCGCAAATGAAATAGGTTCCCCCTTCGTAGAGGCAATCATACACCAGCTGATTGCCAAGTTGCTCCCAGTTGGGAAAACCGCGCAGCACCATCCCCTTACCCAGGCGATCGGCCAAGGCCTCTACATGGGTACCGCCGATAATCAGATCATAGTCTGCGGCCAGGTCCTCGGCATCCCCCAGATCCCCGACCAGCACCCGTTCAGCCCCAAGGCTATCGAGCGCGGGAGAATCGGTGGCAGCAATGGCAAGAGCGATTCGCCCTCCAGCTTCACCGATAACAGCGGCAAGCGCGGCAAGATGATCCGGTTCGCCGGTCAGGGCAAAACGGGTTTTACCCAGGGCGAAATGACCGTCGAGCAGGGTATCGCGCAGCCGGTCTCGCCAGCGCCCGACCTGCTGTGGTGGCGCATGAAAACCGGTTTCGTCGAGTAGCACCTTGATCAGTTCATCGGTAGCGCTTAAACCCGCCAGATGAGGAAAATGATGATGGCGCATCTGCGGATTTTTCTTCTGCAGTTCTGCTGCGCAGGGCTTCATTGATGTTCCGACACTCACCACAAGTCCGGCTGACGCCAGATCGCGAATCTGTTCGACACGGATGCCGCCGCTGGAAAGGGCCGCCTGTTTCTCCCCCAGATGACCATCCAGGGAACTCGACAGGTCAGGCAGCGTCACGACATTGAAACCGAAGGCGGCAATCAGATCAGCGATCTTTTCCACCTCAATGGGCGTCAGACTGACATGAGGGAGCAGCACCAGCTGATTATCGTCAATGCTATCGGCAGGATTCGTCAGCTGCCTGATCATGGCACTGCAAGCCGCTGCCCACCCCTGCTCCAGCCCCCCCTCGTAATCGGGGGTATTGACATAGACCAGCGGCACCTCCATCCGTTTGGCGATACCACTGACATCATCTCCCTTGGTTTCGGTCAGACCGGTAGTATAAAGCCCGATCAACTCCGGTGTGACCTTGTTGCCGATGTTTTTCACCGATTCACTGATGCTGTAGTCACCGCCATCGAGAATCGCGGTAACATCGGTCACGGCAGTGGTCTGCAGGGCAATGGGTTCGGCAAAATGACGGGTGTAAAACACCTTGGTAAAACTGGCGCACCCCTGGCCGCCGTGCATTAGCGGCATGCACCGGTGAACCCCGAGAAACGCCAGGGTCGCCCCCATCGGTGCCGATAATTTGAAGGGATTCACCTGCAACGACCTGGTTGATTTGTATCTGGTCCGTGTTTTCAGCTGTTCCATGGTGCCCTCCGTCCGGCCAGTTCAAACACCGGGCTTTCCAGCGCATGCTTGAGGTCTTCAGCGAGATTGAGCAGTCCCGCATAAGCACCATAGCTGATTTTTTTCTCCTGATTGACGTCGATAAAGGCGATCCCTTTTTTGATTGCCGTATAGAGGGAGCGCCCTCCGGCCAGGAGGATATGAGCGCCCTGTTCATCGATAATTTTTGCCTGTTCGGCAACGGGATTCATCATCAGCACCCCATCAGCCCCAAGATACTCCCGCGCCTTGGCGCGATCATCTTCCGTGGCCTTGCGCACCGCAGTCGCTACCACCTCGATGCCCAGATCCTGAAGGGCGGCGGCGATCGACCAGGTTTTATTGCCGCCGGTGTTGAGCACCGCTTTTTTGCCGGCAAAGATCTCGCGATATGGAGCAAGTTTTTTCTCCAGCGCCGCTTCCTCCCGTGCCACCAGCTTGCGCGTCCGGTCCAGCAGATCAGCATCACCAAAAGCCGCAGCAATCGCCAATAGCCCGGCAGAGGTCTCTCGTTTCCCGTAAAAGGACAGGGAGATCCAGGGAATACCATACCTTTCTTCCATCTTGCGGGTGATGGAGACCAGCGATTTGGCACAGACAATCACATTGAGTTTGGCCCGATGGGCAGTGCGGATCGCGGCAATGCGACCATCCCCGCTCAAAGTGGAGAGAACGCGGATCCCTAGTTCTTCGAGCAGGTGCGCGTATTGCCACATATCACCGGTAACGTTGTATTCGCCGATCAGATTGATATCGAAGGGGGTAGTAACTTCCGGCTCCAGCGTGCCGATCAGATGATTCAACACCGCTTCGCCACCTAAACGACTGCCGAGGTTCTTGCTACCGACAAAGCCGGGGGCATGCACCGGCACACAGGGGATGTTATGGCGCTGCACCGCCTCGCGACAGGCCTTGTCGATATCATCACCGATCAGGGCGGTAACACAGGTAGCATAGACAAACAAGGCCTGGGGATGGTAGCGGGCAATGGTCTGATCAATAGCCGCCGCAAGCTTTTCCTCACCTCCGAAGACCACATCATTAAGGCTGGTGTCGGTGGTCAGACCGACCTGGGTCAGATCGGTTCCCGGCCAGCTGGTCGGGGTGGCGCGGGTTTCCCAGCTGGAACCAAGGCAGGTAATGGGGCCGTGAACCAGGTGAGCGGCGTCGGCGAATGGGAACAAGGCGATCTGTGCGCCTTCAAAGGCACAGCCGCCCGTCGTCGCACCGGGAGTAGGTGCATTACATGCTGATTTTTTAGTCTGATTGTGCTCGCAGGCGCTTTCAACGAGCAGTTCTCTGATGTTGGGTTTGGTAGCCACGACAGCTCCTTGAATGAGGGTTCAAGTCGCCCCGCCGCACCGTTGAGAGGGGAGGAATTATTTTGGTGTTGTCCGGCGGCAATGCCGAAATTCAATCCATTAATCGTTTGCAAGACACTTGCCAAAACCAGCGGTTGGCTCTGCGCCGAGTGACTTCCTTTTTGAGAGCCGTCAAAAAGGATTAAAGCCGTAAAACCGGGGACACAATACCAATTATGAAATAATAGGTTTTGTGTCCCCGGTTTTAGTGTCTGCCCATTTTTTCAACACCCTGCCTCAAGAATCAGCAGATTTTCTGCAACGGATAGCAGCTTTACCCCGTGTTTTTCTATTGCCCTGCAAGGCATAGTATTTGCTAAGGATATAGATTCAGGATTGAATAGCGACAACGGCGTCCCTAACCACGAGATGGAGTTACGCCTATGTCCAGCAAAAAAGTCCACATTTCCGACACCACCCTGCGCGACGGGGAACAGACCGCCGGCATCGTCTTCAGCAACACCGAAAAAATCGCCATCGCCACAATGCTCGACCGAATCGGGGTCAGCGAACTGGAGTGCGGCATCCCGGCCATGGGCAAGAGTGAACAGCGCACCATCAAAAAACTCGTCGACCTGAATCTGAGCGCGCGCCTGATGTCATGGAACCGTGCCCTGATTTCCGATATTCAGGCATCAATAAACTGCGGTATCAAGGCGGTCGATCTCTCCATCTCGGTTTCCGACATCCACATCCGTCACAAACTACGTTCCAGTCGTGAACAGGTCAAAGAACAACTGAAAGTTGCCATCAGCTTCGCCAAGCAGCATCAGCTCTATGTCTGCGTCGGTGCTGAGGATGCCGGACGCGCCGATACGACCTTTCTCCTTGAGTTGTTGGCTATTACCGAAGATCTTGGTGCCGATCGTTTCCGCTTCTGTGACACCCTGGGCTTGCTCGACCCGTTCACAACCTATGACAAGGTCAGCACCCTGGCGCGTCACAGTTCCATCGACCTGGAAGTCCACACCCACAACGACCTGGGGATGGCGACTGCCAATGCGATTGCCGGCGTCAGAGCAGGAGCGACCTTTGTCAGTACCACCGTCAACGGTATCGGCGAGCGGGCCGGCAATGCGGCTCTGGAGGAAGTGGTGATGGCACTCAAATTGGCCTGTATGATTGATCCACAGATTCTTACGACAGACCTGGCCGAAATTTCCCGCTATGTGGCTACTGCCAGCGGCCGACCGGTAGCACCCTGGAAGGCTGTTGTCGGTGAAAAGGTCTTTTCCCACGAATCAGGTCTGCATGCTGATGGTGTCTTGAAGCATCCGTCCACCTATGAGGGGTTTGATCCGGCGGAGGTCGGTTTAAAGCGCCACATTGTCGTCGGCAAACATTCCGGCCGCAGTGGTTTAAAACAGCGCCTGCATGAACTGCAACTGGAGCAGCCGCAGATCGACCTGAATAAATTATTGCAGCGCGTCCGTTCCCTTGCCGGCCGCCGCAAACGCGCCTTGCTTGACCATGAACTGATCGAGCTGTGTCGCGCCGGTTAACTTGTCGATGATCCTTCAACCCTTATCAACTGCCGATTGGAGCCTTTTTTTGCGCCTTGCCGGCGGCGAAGGCTGGCTTGTCCCGACCAAAGAGCAACTGCTGTTTCAACATCAGTGGCGCCCTTTTTTTCTCGCTTTGCGTCATTGCGGAAAAACCTGCGGCTTCATTTCTGCCGTCAGTTACCGCCATAGCGGTTGGATCGGCAATCTGCTCATCGACCCTGAATTGCGCGGACAAGGTTACGGGAAGCACCTGCTCGCAGAGGCGTTAAAGATTCTGAAGCAATCTCCATTACAACGAATCTGGCTCACTGCTTCGAGGCAGGGGCTGCCCCTGTATCAACGTTATGGATTCGCGCAGGCCGATACGGTGACTCGCTGGAGGGTTAGCGGTCAAGGCAGGGGTCAACGCCTTTCCGCCGAGGCGACGCTGGAATGTCTGACTGCTATTGAACAGGACAGCTGGGGGGAAGATCGCCGGGATTTACTCAGAGCGATCGCAGCAGACAGCTTCCTGCTACAACAACCAAATGCTCTTGCGATGGTACAAACCGGAATTGATTTATGGCAACTCGGCCCCTGGTCTACCGCGAAGGCAGACCCGCGCAGCGCACGCCTGCTCCTTGATGCAGCAGTGGCCGCAACCCCGTCAGACAAGAACCTGTTTGTCGATATCCTGGATTCTGCCGGTCTTGAACTGCTTTTGCGCCAACGCGGTTTTGCCCGGCAGGGACAGAACAAGCTGATGTATCAGGGGATGCCGCCCCGCATGCACGGGGTAATGGCCCTGGCCAGCTTCGGCAGTATCGGCTGATAATCATTTTCTTGACGATCGTTATTTAACTTTAGTACATAGCACTAACGCTGGCCACTATGCCAGGGTGTGATCGATGAAAGTCAGCGGTGGTGACCCCTGAGTCGGTCAATAATCCGGCCTTGCGGAAAAGGACATTTTTATGCGTTTACTTCTGACGCCATTGCTGCTCTGTCTAGCTCTGACTACGCCCCTAATGGCTGCCGAGGTTCGGCTATCCGTGGCGGCAAGCATGACCGACGCGACAAAAGAGCTCATTGCCACCTACCAGGAAAAGGCTAATGGGGTTTTGTTACTACCCAATTTCGCTTCTTCAGGTTCCCTTGCCAAACAGATCGAGCAGGGTGCGCCGGCAGACATCTTCATTTCCGCTAATTCCAGGTGGATGAGCCATCTGGTAGAGCAGAAACACATTTCGTCTGAAGAAGTCCGAACCTTCGCCTACAACAGCCTGGTCTTTGTCGGCAAGAAAGGACTTGATATTTCATCTCTTGACGATGTTGCTAAACTTCAACGCATCGCCATCGGCAGTCCCAGAAGTGTCCCGGCTGGGCAGTATACCGAAGAGGCCCTGACGACAGCGGGGCTATATGAACAAATGGCATCTAAACTGGTAATGGCCAAGGATGTGCGCCAGGCGCTGATCTATGCCGACCGCGGGGAGGTAGACGGGGCATTTGTATACAAGACCGATGCTCTGCTGGCACAAGAGGCGGTTATATTGCTGGAGGTGCCGCCAGCGCTTTACCACAGGGTGACTTATCCCATCGGACTGACCGATGTCGGCGCGACAAAGCCCGAGGCGGTTGCCTTCTTTGAATTTCTCAAGACCGGCGAGGCCTCTGACATCCTGACGAGATATGGCTTCGACATTCGCTGAGAGACTCCAACTCAATCAAGGTACGATATCGACATGCTTGATTTTACCCCTACCGATTGGCAAGCGATCGTCCTCTCCGCACGGGTGGCCATAACCGCCACTATACTCTCGCTTCCGTTCGGCTTGATCGCCGCCTATCTCCTGGTTTTCACTCGCTTGCCCGCCAAAGCCCTGTTTGACGGAATCATCAATCTACCATTGGTATTGCCGCCGGTAGTTGTTGGCTATCTGCTTCTGATATCACTGGGGAACCGGAGTTGGCTCGGTGGACTGCTGGCGGACTGGGGCATCCACATCATCTTCACCTGGAAGGCCGCCGTCCTCGCTTCGATGGTGGTCGGCTTTCCGCTGCTGGTACGTTCCCTGCGCATCGGCATGGAGGGGATCGACGAAAAGTTGATTCATGCCTCCCGCACTCTTGGGGCCCGCTGGTATGACACCCTCTTCTCGGTCATTCTGCCCCTGTCGACCCGTGCCCTCATTGCCGGCGCCTCCCTAATGTTCGCCCGCAGCCTTGGCGAGTTCGGTGCGACCATTATTATTGCCGGCAACATCCCCGGGGTCACCCAGACCATTCCGCTGGCTATTTATGACTACACCAGCACTCCCGGTGGCGACAGCATGGCGTTGGGGCTTTGCCTGGTCTCCATTGTTCTGGCACTGACGGTGCTGATTTTTAACGAGAAACTTGTCAAACGCTTCAATCGGGGGGGGGAACGATGAGGCTTGAGGTCTGCGTCAACAAAAAACTGGGGGATTTCAATTTCACTTCAGAATTCCTGGTGGAAGGAAGTCGCATTGGTGTCTTCGGTCCCTCGGGTAGTGGCAAATCCACGCTCATGAACTTGCTTTCCGGGCTGCTTAAACCCGACGCCGGCATCATTCGTCTTAACAATGAGACTCTCTTTGACAAAATCTCCGGGATCAATAAAACACCGGAAAAACGCCGCATCGGCGTAGTCTTCCAACACGCCCACCTCTTTCCCCATATGAGTGTTCGGCGCAACCTGCTTTACGGCTACAAACGCATTTCCCGCCAGGAACGCAGAATCGACCCTGCAGATTTAATCGACGTGCTGGGCCTCGGTCTGCTGACGGATCGGGACGTGAACAGCCTCTCCGGGGGAGAGCGCCAGCGCGTTGCGCTGGGACGTACCCTGCTCTCCTGCCCGCGGTTGATTCTGCTGGACGAGCCACTCACCGGTCTCGACGAGGGACTCAAATTTCAGATCATCCCCTTCCTGCAAAAGGTCTTCACGCAATTCGACATCCCTCACATATATATCAGCCATTCACTCAACGAGATGAGATTGATGACCGATCTGGTACTTAAATTCGACCAGGGGAGTCTGCAGGCTCAAACCTCGGCTGACGAGCTGGCCTTGCGCGGGATGGGCACAAGCCCCGTCGGTTACATCAATCTGCTGGAACTGCGCGATCCGCATCATCATGACGGTCTCTATTCCTATCGTTGGGGCGAACAGGATATATATCTGACCGCTGGAGGCCATGAACCCCTGGGTATGTTCGAGCTTTCGTCCAAGGACATCACCCTGTTCAAACGTCATCCCGAAGCCACCAGTGCCCGCAACATGCTTCAGTGCCGGGTAAAAAGAATTTTCGAGGTCGGCAGCCGCTTCGGCGTGGAGCTCGACTGTCATGGGCAGCAGCTGGTGTCCCAGGTCGTGGGCGACGCTATCCGTGATCTGGGACTTGAAGCTGATAGTGAAATTATCGCCGTGATCAAAGCATCGGCTTTTCGCAGACTTTACTGACCTATCCTGACGGCGATTGCTCCGAGCCATGCCGGAGATACTCGGGAGCAGGTGCTGGCATGATGATCAGGGTACGGCAAGGATGGTGGTTCAGATTTGTGGAAACCATATCCAATGACGAAGACTGACCCCCGACTTTTCTGTGATATGGCAACCGGAAGGAAGCGGTTGACGCTTGCCTGCAGAAATGCTACTGAATCAGTAGCACGAAAACTGAATTCGTACTACCAAAAGAAGGCTTTCCATGCGGAACCTCGTCGCGCTGCTGATTTTTCTGCTGGGGCTGTCATCTCCGATGCTTGCAGCCACGCCAACTCGTTCTGTAACGGATATCCTGGAACGGACGGTTCAGATTCCGGACCAGGTCGACCGGGTCATCTGTTCCGGATCCGGGTGCCTGCGCCTGCTGGTCTACCTGCAAGGTCAGGATCGGGTCGTCGCTGTCGACAGCGCTGAAAAGGGAGGACTGCCTTTTGCTGTTGATGCACGCCCTTACGCCTTAACCCAACCTCAACTTAGCGATCTTCCGCTCTTTGGCGAATTCCGCGGTCATGACAATCCCGAGCTGATTGCAGCACTCGATCCTCAGCCCCAGGTCATTTTCAAGGTCAATGCCCCGCGCGATGGCGGCGTCGACAGCTTACAAACGAAAACCGGCATCCCGGTTGTTGCCCTGGGCTACGGCAATCTGACCGACGGACGCGAAGAACTGAACCGGACCCTGCACATCATGGGGCAGGTATTGGGACTGGAGCAACGTGCCGACGAGGTGATCAGCTTTTTTGACTCACTGCAAGCCGATCTGGAGCAGCGTGTTGCCGGCATCGCCGGCAACAATCGCCCGACGACCTACGTAGGGGGGCTGGTCATGCGCGGCGGCCACGGCTTTGCCTCCACAGAACCGTCCTATGCTCCCTTCACATTTTTAAACGCCGGCAACGTTGCCCGGGAGCTTGGTTCAGGCGAATCCAACTTCTCTCACGCAACCGTTGCCAAAGAACAACTGCTGCTGTGGGATCCGGACGTCATTTTTCTGGATATTGCCAGCACCCGCCTGCCCGCCAGCGCCAACGGGCTGGAACAGTTACGTACCGATGCTGTTTATCAGGCCATGACCGCTGTGCGGTCCGGACGTGTTTATGGGGTTTTTCCCTACAACTACTACAACACCAATTTTGAATCGGTTTTTGCCAACAGCTATTATATTGGAAGTATCCTCTACCCGGAGCACTTTGCCGATATCGACCCTCTCGTTAAGTCCGAAGAAATCAGTACCTTTCTCAATGGTGGCCCGGCCTTTAAACGCATCAACGAAGGCTTCAATAACATCGGCTTCAGCCGGATCCCCCTGCAGTAATGATGTCACACTTTGATCACGGCCGGATTCCTGCTGCATACACCCGTTATACCGCTCGCAAGCTGCTGTTCCTGGCACTGTTAGCCGTGCTGACTCTGCTCATGCTGATGCTGGCCATCTCTCTCGGTGCCGTCCGAATCCCCATCTGGGAGGCGGTTCTGGCCTTGCTTAACCTTGGCGACGATCCCAGGTCCGCTATTATTGTCCGTCATATCCGCCTGCCCCACGCCCTCGCTGCAATCCTTGCCGGTGCCGGACTGGCTGCGGCCGGAGCGGCCATGCAGTCGATCCTGCGTAATCCCCTGGGCTCCCCTTTTACCCTGGGTATCTCGCAGGCCGGTGCTTTTGGTGCGGCCTTTTCAGTGATGATCTTCGGCAGTGGCGCCATGCAAAGCACCCAGGCCGGCGCTATCAGTATCATCAACCCCTACCTGACGACATTTTCTGCCTTTGCTGCCTGCCTGGTGGCGTCACTGGTGATCATCGCTATCGCCCGCCTGCGCGGCGCCACGCCGGAAGTAATGATTCTCAGCGGTGTTGCCCTGGGGTCATTGTTTACCGCCGGTACCATGCTGCTGCAGTATTTTGCCGACGATGTGCAGCTGGCGGCCATGGTCTTCTGGACCTTTGGCGACGTGGGCCGGGCCGGCTGGTCGGAGGTTGTTTTCATGGTGGTGGTGGTCACCGTCTCATTGGTTTTTTTCATCCTCAACCGTTGGAACTACAATGCTATCGACGCTGGTGACGAAACCGCCAAAGGATTGGGAGTGCGGGTCGAACTGGTACGTATGACCGGGATGCTGGCGGCATCGCTGGTTACCGCTGTTATTGTCTCATTCCTCGGCATTATCGGTTTTGTCGGTCTGGTCTGCCCCCATATTGTCAGGCGGATCATTGGCGATGACCACCGCTTTCTGCTGCCGGCATCGGCTCTGACTGGCGCTTGCCTGCTTCTGGCCGCAGATACCGCAGCGCGTTTACTGCTTGCTCCGCAGATGCTGCCGGTGTCAATCCTGACCGCCTTTTTAGGTGCTCCTGCCTTCCTCTATCTGTTGATCCGGGCAAAGAATCGATGACCCTTGACATCCGCGATATCCGCATCGGTTACGCTGGTCGCATGGTTCTGCATGGCCTGGGTTTTCAGGTCGACCAGGGACAGATTCTGACCATTATCGGGCCCAATGGCGTCGGGAAAACCACCTTGCTGCGCTGTATCAATGCCATGCTCAAACCTGACACCGGGGTGGTACTCATCGAAAATGCCGATGTTTTCAGAATGCGTGCCGGTGAGATTGCCAAACGTATGAGTTACGTTGCCCAGCGCAATGATGCCGGTCGCATGACCGCTTTTGACGCGGTCCTGCTGGGGCGCATACCCCACCTGCGCTGGCGCGTCGGTGATGATGACCTGCGCAAGGTTGATGCCGCCCTCAACCAGCTTGATCTTTCCCATCTGGCCTTGCGCCATATCAATGAAATGAGCGGCGGCGAACTACAGAAAGTCTGTATTGCACGGGCCCTGGTACAGGAACCCTCCGTGCTGCTCCTCGATGAGCCCACCAGTAGTCTGGATCTGAAAAACCAGCTCGAAATTCTCCATACCATCCGGCATATCGTCCGCGAACATCAACTTACCGCGGTCATGACCATGCATGATCTGAACATGGCGATGCGCTTTTCCGACGCTCTTTTGTGCCTGAAAGAGGGCAATATCTTCTTCTGCGGCAACTGCGACGACTTGACTGCCGATATCGTTCAGCATGTCTATGATATCGAAGTCGACATTCTCCGCCATCATGGCAATACCCTGATCATCCCCCGCTAGATTTATCAATCTTAAAAAACCTTGCCATCAGTTGCGATACGTACCAAATGTGTAAAACTGATATCGTAGCGTCAAAAAATATCGCCACCCTCTTGTAGTATTTCACTACTTATTGTATATAGATATTCATATACAATAATAAATAGGAGGTTCTTATGAATATGTCGCTTTTTGCTGCGCGCTGGAATCCTTACCTTGCCGGTGCTCTCACCGGCATCCTGGCTGTCCTCTCGGTCGCGGTCACCACTCTGGTGATCGATAAGAGTATGTATCTGGGCGCCTCAACCACCTTCGTTCGGGTGGCCGGCTATGCTGAGCAGGTTGTCATCCCCGAGAATGTCGATACCAATGAGTATTTGAAGAAGACTTCCCCCAAGGTTGACTGGCAGATGATGGTCGTCGCCGGTATTTTTATCGGGGCACTGATCTCTGCCCGGCTCGGACACTCAGCCAAACTCGAAACTGTCCCGCCCATCTGGAGGGAGCGCTTTGGAACCAGCGCGACACTACGGGGGGGTGGCGCGTTTATCGGCGGCATGATCCTGATGTTCGGCGCTCGCCTGGCCGATGGTTGCCCGAGTGGTCATGGGTTGTCGGGCAACATGCAACTGGCGGTCAGTGGTCTGTTGGCCCTGGTATTCTTCATGGTTGGCGGCATCATCACCGCTCACCTGCTCTACAAGAAATAAGGAGGGTCATCATGGATCTCTTTTTAGGACTGGTAACCGGCATCTTATTCGGATTCTTCCTGCAAAAAGGTGAAGTATTGCGCTTCGAAAAGCAGGTCGGGTTCATGCTGCTTAAGGACATGACCATCATCAAGTTCATGTTGACCGCGGTGCTGGTCGGGATGGTCGGCATCTACGCCCTCAATGGTATCGGCATGATCTCCTTAAGCATCAAGTCAGCCAATGTTGGTGCCCTTATTATCGGCGGTCTGCTGTTCGGTATCGGCTGGGCGATCGCCGGTTTCTGCCCCGGTACCTCCGTCGGCGCCCTGGCGGAAGGACGTATTCATGTCCTCTGGGCAATCGCCGGCATGGTCGTTGGTGCCGCCATCTTCGCCGAAGCCTATCCGCTATTGCAACGTACCGTGCTGACCTGGGGAGCCTACGGCAAGGTGACCCTGCCGCAAGTTCTCGGCATTTCACCCTGGCTGGTTATCGTTGTGTTTATCATCGTTGGCTTGTCGGCATTCAGGATATTTGAAAAGAAGGGGCTGTAACCGCACCGGTGAAAAACGTAAGATGAGCGGATGCGTACTTTTATCGCCATTGAATTATCTTCTGAACTCAAGCAACACCTGGGTGACATCGCCCGGCAACTATGCCGGTGCGATGTCACTGCCGGCTGGGTCAAACCGGAGAATCTGCATCTGACGTTGAAATTCCTTGGCGATATTGATGACATTCAGGTACCCCGACTTACTGCAAAAATCAGCCAGCTTGCTCAACAGCATGGAGCTTTCACTGCTAATCTGAAGGGCTTCGGCTTTTTCCCCTCCCCACAGCGACCACGTATTCTCTATGTTTCAATCCAGGAGCAAATACCGTTCAAACAACTGGTGCAGCACCTCGACAGCTTGCTGGAACCATTAGGCATTGCGCCGGAACAGCACTTTACCCCTCACATTACCCTCGCCCGTATCAAGAACTTCAAAAACCTTGAAAGGCTCCGACAACGGCTGGATGACATGCCATTTCGAAAAACCTTTAGTATCAACGCCGTCACTCTCTTTAGCAGCACTCTTTACACCAGCGGGGTACGTTATCAGATCCTGCAACGAGGACTGCTCTTGTAAAAAACCGATCCCATCAATCTGAATGTTTTTTTCAATTTTCAGCCTTGCCATTTTCTGAAACAAATATGTCTTGATTTATAAAATAATACTAATCTAATATATGTTTTGAATTTCTTAATTTCCCAGGGGGATTCTTTATGGCAAGAAAAACCATTGTTGTTCTTTTGTCTTTCCTGCTGCTTGTTCCTGCAGTAAACCTGGCTTCTGAAACACGTCACGAGTTGGTTATACTTAACTGGAGTGACTATCTGGATCCCGACCTGGTCGCCGAGTTTGAAACCGCATATAACACCAAGGTTACCCAGGTTTTTTTTGCCAGCGATGAACGCCGCACTGAACTTCTCCTCGAAACCGGCGGCAAGGGCTATGACCTGATCCTGACATCCGGAGTCGATATAACTACCTATGTTCAGCAGGGCTGGTTATCTCCCCTCAACAACCGTCAGTTACCTAACCTTGCTTATCTTTCACCCCGCTGGCGTCAAGCATTCCCCTACGCCGAACAATATGCTGTACCCTTTTTCTGGGGCACAACCGGCATCGCCTACCGTGAGGATCTGGTCGCAACACCTATCACCAGCTGGAAACAGATTTTTGAACCCGATGTGGAGCTACAGGGAAAAATTGCCCTGTTTGACAGTCCTGGCGATGTCATTGCTATGGCCCTTAAATCCCTGGGATTTTCCTCTAGCAGTGAAGACGAGCATGCTTTGTCCAGAGTCAGGGAGCTACTGCGGGCGCAGAAACCCCATGTTCACAGCTCCAAATATTTATCCATGGATGAAAGCTCTCTGCTCGTCAAGGGAGAGGTTATTGCCGCGATGGCTTACAATGGCGACGCTCTGATGATGGCGGAATATAACGATCATATTCGTTACGTGATCCCTGAGGAAGGAGGGGAGATTTGGATCGATTATTTTGTTATCGCCAACCACGCAACAAATCCGGACCTCGCACACACCTTTCTTAATTTCATCAATGAGCCGGCAAACGCGGCCCAGATGGCGACTTTTGTCTACTACGCTACCCCAAATCTGGCCGCCGAGAAGCTGCTCGATGAGGATTTCCTCAACAACCCGATTGTTTATCCGCAACCAAACAGTCTGCAGAACTCAGAATTATACGCTCCCCGTTCCCCGCGATCACAGCGCCTCTGGCACATTATGGCAAGTGAGCTGTTGCAATAGATGAAGCTTAAGGCCAAATTATCATTGCTGCTGCTGCCCCTGGTGACAGTTCCCCTATTGGCTGTTGGAGTGGCGGCCTATCTGCAACTGACAGACATCAGCGAGCAACGTGGTCAGCAGCAGATCCACACCCTGTTCGACATGTATTATTCCCAGATCGACAGCATCACCCGCACCGCCCAATCCAACCTGCACCTGTTCAGCGACTATCCGCTGATTAAACAATACTTTTTGGCTGACACCGAAGAAGAACGCTATCTGGTGCTTTTTCTGCCGGTTCAGCGCCAGCTCCACAGCATTCAGAAAAACTACCCCGAATACTATGAACTGCGCCTCTTGCTGCCCGACGGGTTTGAGGATCTGCGCATGACCAATCGCCCTTTGCCCAACATCAGCGAGGTGGAGCTGGACTCGCCGGCAATCAGCGATTTGCTGACATTTGAGGACGATATTTCAACCCGGGTTGATCGCAATCCGGACAATAACGAACTTGCTCTTTACATCACCAAACGCATATTTATGATCAATCATGCCATTCAAGATCCCGGAACGGCTCCGAGATTACGGGGATATTTCAGCATCACCGCTGACATCGACTTTCTGCTCAGGCAGTTAGAAGAGAGCCTATTGGGAAACAAAAGCGGAATGCTTCTCACCGACGACCGGGGTGTCATCGTCTACCTGCCGTCGCACTTAGAAGGGCTAAAAGATGACCTGAACGGACTATTTGCCGAGAAGTTCGACACTGCAAACAGACTTGTGCAACTAGCATCCGGGGAATTCCAGCTCAGCAGCCGGCGGCTTCAGAACAACCTCTGGGTTCACGCTTTGATGGCGGAAAAGGATCTCCAGGATGCAAGCCGGTCGCTCAACCGCACTATTGCCTGGATAACCTTTGTCGCCCTGGGCGTGTCCCTCAGTCTGATTCTTCTGGGTCTCAACTTTCAGGTCATCAGTCCCATAACACGATTACGCAAGGGAATCCTTGAACTTTCCGATGGCAACGAACTGGTGCAGATTCCAATACAAAGCCAAGATGAACTAGGAGATCTGGCACAGGAATTCAATCGCATGGGACGCGCCTTGCAGCAATCAAACGAACAGATTCGCAGCATGGCCTACAGCGACTATCTCACTGAATTACCTAACCGCTTTCAGTTCCATAAGACCTTAAGCCAGGCTATGGATGTTGCCCTGCGCAAAAACCGGCAACTGGGACTGATTTTTATTGATCTCGATAACTTTAAAAACATCAATGACACCCTCGGTCATCAGACCGGGGATCGCCTGCTCAAAGATATCGCCCGGCGCTTGCAGAATCATCTGCGCGGCATTGATGTGTCCGGTCCGGTCGATCTCACGCCGCAGGAGCATAACCTTGCCCGCCTGGGAGGAGATGAGTTTACCGTTATAATCCAGGGGTTCCCCTCGGCCATGGATCTGAGCAAAGTAGCAACGCGTCTGATTGCGGCCATTGAACGCCCCTTTATCCATCAGAACACGGAACATTTCGTCAGCGCGAGCGTTGGCATCGCGGTTTTTCCTTCAGACGGCACCACCCCGGAAGAACTGATTAAAAACGCTGACATGGCCATGTATGAGGCTAAAAAGCTCGGCAAAGGGCGTTTTGAATTTTTTTCAACCAAAATCAGTAAGCAGGTCATGGAGCGCACCCACCTGGAACGACGGCTGCGTGTTGCCCTTGAGAATGATGACTTCGAACTTCACTACCAGTCGATTCTCAATAACAAAACCCGGAATATTGCCCTCATGGAAGCCCTGATCCGCTGGGATGATGCCGAACTGGGCGCCGTTGCTCCCGGCTACTTTATTCCAATTGCTGAAGAAACAGGTCTGATTAGCGCGATTGGGGACTGGGTTCTCAATGAGGCTTGCCGTCAGCTCCGTAACTGGCATGATCAGGGAATCATCGGTCTGAAGGTAGCCATTAATGTGTCCGGAAAACAGCTTGAAAAACCCGAATTTGCCAACCAGGTTCAGGCAACATTGAAGCGCCACGATATTCAGCCCGAATCGATTCACCTGGAACTGACCGAGAGCGCCGTCATCCAGGGGGAAACAGAGGTCATAGCGACATTAAGTAAACTCAGAAAAATTGGAATACGGATTGCCCTTGACGATTTCGGCACAGGATATTCGTCCTTAAGCTATCTGCGCAACCTGCCCATCGATGTGCTCAAAATCGACCGCCGATTTATCCAGGGGCTTGGTCAGCAGAACAACAACATCATCCTCTCGGCAATTATCACCATGGCACAGGCCATGAATCTCCAGGTCATCGCTGAAGGGGTAGAAACCCAGGGTCAATTTGCTTTCCTGCACAAGGAGCACTGCAATATGTTCCAGGGTTATCTGTTCCACCGACCGGAATCGGCCGTAAAGATTTCCGCAAAACTGACCAATGGCGAACTGTCTTTCGACTGATCGGTAATCAATCAACCCGGCGAACAAAAAAATCATCAAAATCATCTTACCCGCCAATCCGTTTTCCGCTAAGATTGCCAACCGACAGGGCCATCTGCATGTTTAAGGAAGGACGATCAGCACCGACATGACACGGCTTCAACCTCACCGACTGATGCTTCCCACAGCATTGATGATTGCGATGGCACTGTTGTTGTCGATAGCGACCCAGACCGTGGCTTTTGTAGATTGTACTCCAGGGCAAAAATTCAACCCTGTTTCTATGCGCTGTGAGGCTGAACCGAATTGCCCTGAGGGTGTCGATGCCGACACTGATGCTGCCTGCCGGGGCGGTGCCGCAAGTCCGCTGGTTCCATCCCTGACAACCGACATCTTCGGTTGGGCCGGCGGCGACAGCCCGGCATTGACCAGCAGCTCAAAAGCCCCCCATGAGATTCTCTATTTCTGGGGGATCGGCTGCCCCTTTTGCGAACGTCTCAAACCGGAGCTCGAGCAGCTTGCCTCAGATTATCCACAGGTTCAACTGCGCGACGTCGAGGTCTATTACGACCGTGCCAATCAGCAACTTTTTCTCAAAACCATCAATCAATACGGTATTGATGCGCACAGCGTCCCCCTCACCTTGATCGGTGAACGCCACTGGATTGGTTACCGAGAGCATTTTCTAAACGAGATGCGTGGTGAGCTAGAAAAACTTCTGGGTACTGCCGGCGGTACGATCGCAACGACCGCAACAGCAACTGACACCATCAGTGTCCCATTGCTTGGCGACATCAACATCGGTACCATGCCCCTGCTGTTAACAACGGTTCTGATTGCCTCAGTAGATGGTTTTAACCCCTGTTCGATTTGGCTGCTGACCATCCTTTTGGGTATTCTTCTCCATACCCACTCACGTCGAAAAATTATCATTGTCGGACTTGCTTTTCTGTTGACCACCGCCGCCGGTTACGGGGCCTTCATGCTGGGCCTGCTCAATGTTTTTCTGTATGTAGGCTATGTCGACTGGATCAAGATCCTTGTGGGGCTGCTGGCTCTGACTTTTGCCGTGGTCAACATCAAGGACTATTTCTGGTTTCAGCAAGGAGTGAGTTTTACCATCTCCGACAAACATAAGCCGGGAATTTTCAAACGCATGCGCAACATTATTCATCAGGACATGTCAACCGCGGGTATGGTCGGAGCCACCATTATCATGGCCCTGGGCGTAACCCTGGTAGAGTTGCCCTGCACCGCCGGTTTTCCGGTCATCTGGTCCAACATGGTCGCCCAACAGGGGGTCAGCAGGATTGAGTTTGCACTGCTGTTTGTGATTTATCTGACCATCTACCTGGGAATCGAGATCGCTATCCTGGTAACGGCAGTGATCACCCTGAAAAAGAGCGTGTTTGAAGAAAAACACGGCCGCATTCTCAAGCTGATCAGCGGCGTAATTATGCTGGTCCTGGCTTATGGAATTGTTTTCGCCTACGATGTCCTTGGAAGCCTTGGTGGTGTTATCAGCCTGTTCGGTGTCGCCGCCTTCATCATTGGAATGACCCTGGTTGTCCACCGCGTCATTCTACCGCGCTGTGGTATCAGCTTCGGTTCAGAAAAGCACAAGCCCGGCTCAGGTAAATAGGTTGTTACAAACGACAGTAGCCCAATATGAATCCATCTGAATATCGCAACTGGTGCACTGAACTGATCACCACCCTGGTTCATGAGGCGCCGGAAAATCACCTCCATGCTGTTGACGAAAAAGCCTGGGACACCCCGCTGATCGGTGTCGCGGCGGGTGATGATCCCTTGTTTAACCAATTCAAACAGGTCATCGGCAGGGTACATTGGACGCCGGCGGAAGCTTTTGCACTGGCATATCCTGACCAGCCGGTGACGGCGCAAAATTTACGGGTGGTCAGCTGGATCCTGCCGCAGACAAAAAACACCCTGGAGGATCAGAGACTGGCAACGGAGTTACCGGCAGCACGCTGGGTTTACTCGCGCTATTATGGTGAACTATTTAATGAATGGCTGCGACTAAAGGTGCGTGATGAATTTATCAGAATGGGACTAAGAGCGCTGGCGCCAACCCTGTTGTCGGATTGGGGCTATCGCCAGACACAGCAGGCGGGGATCTGCTCCAACTGGTCGGAACGCCACGCTGCCTATGCTGCGGGGCTCGGTACCTTTGGTCTGTCGGACGGCTTTATCAGCGAAGCAGGGAAAGCGATACGCATCGGCTCGGTGATTGTCGCCGCAGACATGGAAATCACCCCGCGCCACGCCGCCTCCCATACCGCCAACTGCCTCTTTTATGCCCATGGCACCTGTGGCGCCTGTATCAAACGCTGCCCGGTGGATGCGATCTCTGCCGCCGGACACGATAAAGTCGCCTGTCACAACTACATCCGTCAGGTGACCGCACCCTACGCCAAACGGCTCAGCGGTCAGGTGGTTACGCCGTGCGGGCTATGTCAGGTAAGGATCCCCTGCGAGGTGCGCAACCCTCTACGCAGTGGTTCAAAATAATCGCGCTGACGGTGACCGCCAGAAGAATGTTGCAACAGAGAATAAATACGACTAGCGCGCAGTTGCAGGGCCAACTGGATTTGTGCGCGTTGCAACACCCCAGGTTCAGCTCCATGGCGGCGTTTAAGAATGGCCTGAATGCGGGAAAAATTCTGGATTAGGGGAATTGTTCGCAATGTTCGGCGGTCAGCCAGAAAGTTTTCTCCCCGTTCACTGACGGCAAGAAGGTGCAGATAGGCAGGGGGAGCGGCCAGCAGCAGCCCCGCGACTTCAGTTTCGATGCCGAGGAGAACCGCCACTAAAGCCCGTTGCACCCGGGTCCGGGTGAGGTGCCGGGCCTTGACCGCACTGATCAACTCTTCCAGGCTAGTAGCTCGATCAGCTGCGTCAACCAGACGATTCTCCAAACCCGCTTCAATCATCCAGTAACGCCTCAAAGCACCAGGCTGTTGCAAAATCTGCGCGGACAGCAGTCGATAATAGAATTCCTCGTCCAGCTCCATGCCCCGATCCAGGGCCTGTTGCAGAAGCTGATTGACCCCTTGGGGAACCAGCGCGGCGACCTCACGGCCGTCACCTAACCGTTGACGGATACCGGTAGCGCTGGCAATTCCGTCTCGCGGCTCAAGATCGTGATAACCGGCACCGATTCGGGTCATGGTCAAAGGCACGATGGGGCTGCCGGTTTGACTCAGGGCCCGCAGATAGGCAAGGCCGAGGATATTGTTAGGGCTGGCAAGAATCGTTTGTCTGTCAGAATCCGGAAAAAGGTCAGCCAGCACTTGCGCCCGCGCCTGGGGAAATGTGACGCCATGACGCAAAGCGGCGGAGGTGCGTTTTTCAATAATGTCATACTTGCCGGCCAGAAGCTCGGCACAGCCCTGCAAGGCATCAAGGTCACCGCTTTCGCTGCCGAAACAGAACGCATCGACACCCAGGTCGGTGAGGGCCTGAACGCCGCCCCGGGCAAAATCAGGAGCGCTGCTGCAGGCCCAGGGCAGTGGTAATTCGACCACGACGTCAACCCCGGCGGCCAGGGCCATCTCCGCCCGTACCCACTTATCCACCAGTGCCGGTTCACCGCGCTGAAGAAAATGACCGCTCATCACCGCCACCGCCACCTCAGCATCTGCCAATTCAAGACTGCGCCGCAGATGGTAAAGGTGACCATTGTGAAAGGGGTTATATTCGGTAATCAGTCCGACCGCTCGCATAAAACAATAATCTCACCACTGAGGCACTGAGGCACTGAGGCACTGAGCCACTGAGGCACTGAGGCACTGAGCCACTGAGTAAAGGCTTAATCAAGAGTAAAATCAGTAAACCAAACGACAGATTCCATCTTTTAATCGTGCTTCATGAAAATTCAATATTAACCCGACTTTTGCCTGCAGAAGTCGTAAATAGGTCAACAGTTGTGCCTTATGGACCGGCAAAATCTTATCTACGGTTTTCATTTCGATAACTACCTGACCTTCAACCAGAATATCGAGTCGATAACCACAGTCAAGCATGGTTCCTTTGTAACTCAACGGTAAAACAACTTGTCGTTTATGCTGAATCTGTCTAAGGCTCAATTCATGGCATAAACAGTGTTCATAAGCCGATTCAAGTAACCCCGGTCCTAATGCCTGGTGCACTTCAATAGCCGCAGCAATGACCTGCTGTGTAAGTTTATCAAAATGATATTCCATACCCCCCTCTTTTCTTAGTTTCTGTACTTCTGGGTGTCTCTGTGTCTCTGTGTCTCTGTGGTAAAAATGTTTCTGTGGTTAAAGTTCTACCATAATTTTCTCAGCCACTCGGTTTTCTTCCGGGGTGGTGCGGGTTTTGTAGGCCAGCACTTCAACCCCGGCCGCCGCTACCTGACGCAACAGGCGGCCGTACACAGGATCGATCTCATCTGCCGGGGAAAAATACCGGGCCTCGCCACGCTGTACGAGAAAGAAGATGACACTGTGATACCCCCGGCTCAAGGCTTCCTGCAATTCAAGCAGATGTTTCTGCCCACGCACCGTTACCGCATCAGGAAAACAGGCGGTTTCGGGATCACAGCAGAGGGTGACGTTTTTCACCTCCAGTAGCACCTTTTCATCACCTTTGGTCAGCAGAAAGTCGATCCGGCTGCCGCCGAAAGGGTATTCGGCACGTACCTGGTAACCACGGAATTCAGGGATCCACCCCTGTTCCAGGGCTTCGCCCACCAGCTGGTTGCTGCGTTGGGTATGGGTGTCGACCCAGTCGTCACCAACCCGGATCAATTCCAGCGTCCAGGGGAGTTTTCGCTTGGGGTTGTGCGCTGCGGAAAACAGCACCGGATAACCGGGAACCGCACACTGTTCCATGCTGCCGGTGTTGGGGGTATGGGCAGTAATAACACTACCGTCAGGGCGTTCGATATCGGTCAGAAAACGCTTGTAACGGCGCACTAAGGTTCCGGCAAGCAGGGGGGAAGGTAGATTCATGGTGTCTCCGTGGTTAAAAAGACTGTCATTCTAACCACCTGGTTGCCAAACCACAATGGACGAATCTTGCGAAGCGGTAATGATCATCGTATATTAGTGCAGCACCTTTGTGCCGCCAGGATTGATCCTTTATGAGATGCTTTCAACGTTCATTCAACCCGCGAGGTACCCATGACTGACCATCTGATTCCCCGTACCGAATCTGCCTACAATTATCCGCTGCTGATCAAGAATCTGTTTTCCGCCCCGGCGGCCAGCAACCCGCAACAGACCATCGTCTACCGTGATCTGCACCGTTTTACCTATGCTGAATTCAAACAGCGGGTCTGTCGTCTCGCTGATGCTCTGACCGTCATCGGCGTCAAGCCGGGCGATACGGTAGCAGTGATGGACTGGGATAGCCATCGTTATCTTGAATGTTTTTACGCCATCCCCATGCTCGGTGCGGTTCTCCATACGGTCAATATCCGCCTGTCGCCGGAACAGATTCTCTACACCATCGACCATGCCGAAGATGACTATATCCTCGTCAATGAGGAATTCCTCCCCTTGCTGGAACAGATCAAAGGGCGGATCGACACGGTTAAAGGATACATCCTGCTGCAGGATGAACAGCAGCAGGTGGAAACCAGCCTTCCGGTCGCCGGAGAATACGAAGCGCTGTTACGTCAGGCTGCTGATACCTTCGAATTTGCCGATTTTGACGAAAACACCAGGGCAACCACCTTTTATACCACCGGCACCACCGGAATGCCCAAAGGCGTATATTTCAGCCACCGCCAGCTGGTGTTGCATACGATTGCCGGGATGGCGGCCCTGGGCACTGTCACCCGTCAGGGGCGACTGGCTCAGGATGATGTCTATATGCCCATCACCCCCATGTTCCATGTCCACGCCTGGGGCGTTCCCTACATTGCCACGGCATTAGGGATCAAACAGGTTTACCCCGGCAAATACCTGCCGGAGACGTTGCTCAAACTGATCGACAGTGAGAAGGTCACATTCTCCCACTGCGTTCCGACCATTCTCCACCTGCTCATGAGCCATCCCCTGTTCAAGGAAATCGACCTGAGCAACTGGAAGGTGCTGATCGGTGGTGCCGCTCTGCCCAGGGCCATGTGCCGGGCGGCGCGGGCACGGGGGATAGACATCTATTCCGGTTACGGCATGTCGGAAACCTGCCCGGTGCTGACGTTGGCTCATGTGACCGATGAGGCTGTCAGCACCGATGAGGATGAGGAGATCCGCTGCAAAACCGGGCGGCCCATTCCCCTGGTCGATCTGCGCATTGTCGATGAGCAGATGCAGGAGGTGCCCGCAGATAGCCAGAGCGTCGGTGAAATTGTCGTTCGTGCGCCCTGGCTGACACAAGGGTACCTCAAAGACCAGCGCAATTCGGAGACCCTGTGGCGTGGTGGTTACCTGCATACCGGTGACGTCGCCAGTCGCGATGCCCATAACTACATCAAAATCACTGACCGCATCAAGGATGTCATCAAGATCGGTGGCGAGTGGATTTCTTCCCTGGAGGTAGAGGATTTCCTTACCGCCCATCCGCAAGTGACTGAAGCGGCAGTCATCGGCCTGACTGACGCCAAATGGGGGGAAAGGCCCCTGGCTTTGGTCGTCAGAAAAGATGGCGCAGACATCAACGATAAGGAACTGCTCACCTATATTCGGGGATTTGTTGACAAGGGGATGATCTCAAAGCAGATTGTGCTGCTGAAAATTGAGTTTATTGACGCTATCGCAAAAACCAGTGTTGGCAAAACCGACAAAAAACTGCTGCGCGAAAAGTATCAGCAGAGGGGGTAAGCCCTCCCCCCGCGGGTCATCCGTGGCCCGCGGGGGGAGCACCATCAAACCTTTAACACTTCATCAACCGGTACATAGTCCAGACCAAAAGCCTCAGCCACCCCTTTGCAGCAGACCAGCCCATTGACCACATTGAACCCTTCAGCGATCCCCGCATCCTGGCGTGCCACCGCCTTCCACCCCTGGTTCGCAATCTTGAGGGCATAAGGCAAAGTGGCGTTAGTCAGGGCCATGGTCGAGGTCAAAGGAACAGCCCCGGGCATATTGGCAACACAGTAATGGAGAATTCCGTCAACCTCGTAAGTAGGGTTGCCATGTGTCGTCGGACGTGAAGTCTCAAAGCAGCCCCCCTGATCGATAGCAACATCCACCAGGACCGCACCCGGCTTCATCGTCGCGAACATCTCACGCGTTACCAGGCGTGGCGCCTTGGCGCCATGGACCAACACCGCGCCGATAACGGCATCAGCCTTGGTTACCAGTTCCCTGATGGCCGCCGGCGAGGACATCATGACAAAACAATTGGCAGGCATGGTTTCGTCCAGATAACGCAAACGAGTCAGATCCTTGTCGAGAAGATAAACCTTGGCGCCGAGACCACAGGCCATACGCGCGGCCTGACTGCCAACCACGCCACCGCCAATGACGACAACGTTCGCCGGTTCAACCCCTGGCACCCCGCCCATGAGAATACCGCGCCCCCCCTGGGCGCGTTCCAGATACTTGGCCGCCTGCTGGGCTGCCATACGCCCGGCAACTTCGCTCATAGGTGTCAGCAAGGGTAAACCGCCGGCAGCATCGGTGATGGTTTCGTAGGCAATACACACCGCTTTGCGCTTCATCATGGCGCGGGTCAGATCTTCGGCGGCGGCAAAGTGAAAGTAGGTGAACACCACCTGTCCCTTCCGAATCAACGAATACTCCTGTGGTTGCGGTTCCTTGACATGCATCACCATCGCCGACCGGGCAAAAATCTGCTCGGCCTCGGCGACAATTTCCGCACCGGCGGACTGATAATCCTCATCGCCAAAACCACTGCCGAGCCCGGCAGATTTCTCTACCAGCACCTGGTGCCCGGCAGCTGTCATTACCTCGACCCCGGCCGGGGTCATGCTGACACGATTTTCTTCCGCCTTGATTTCTTTGAGTATCCCGATGATCATTTTTACCTCGCCGGTTAAGTTCTGACTTCAACGCCCGTTCGCTTCACTCACTTAAGTCACGGTATCTTGTGGTTCATGTTTTATGACCCCGTATCGATAGTTTGTGTGAAGTGGATATCCAGGTAAAGAAAAAAATTTCACAAGGAATTTCGTCACCATAAATTGAGACAAACTGTGCGTAACACTGATTACTTCCATCGGCTTTTCTGCTAGATTCAACGATCAGCATACCTCTTTAGTTATCAATTTCTTTGTTACAGGACAACCCATGAAACGCATCATTCGTTTTCTCCTGCCCCTGCTGATTCTCTCGGGAGGCATTGCCATCAGTGCCGCGCTGATTGCCAGCGGCCCGGAAGCGACCCGACAGCGCCCACAAACCCCTCCGCCGACGGTTGAAATCATCACTCTTGAGCCCCAATCTTACCAGGTTCAGGTTGCCAGTCGCGGCACGATTTCGGCACGCACGGAAAGCACTCTGGTGGCTGAAACAACTGGACGCATTACCAGGGTTTCAGACAGTTTCTACAATGGCGGTTTTTTTGAAAAAGGGGATCTGTTGCTGCAAGTGGATGACCGCGATTATCAGAATGACCTTGTCATTGCCCGCGCTGAGGTGGCACAGCGCCAACTGGCGCTGTTTGAAGAACAGGCGCGCAGCGATCAGGCACGACGCGATTGGGAGCAATTTCAGCATCAGAATCCTCCGCCACCCCTGGTTTTGCGCACCCCTCAGCTCGAAAATGCCGTGGCGGCCCTCGAAGCCGCCAAAGCACGGCTGCGCCAGGCCGAGCTTAATCTAGAACGCACCCGCATCCTCGCCCCCTATGCCGGCCGCATTCTGACCAAGGAAGTTGACTTCGGACAATATATCACTACCGGTACGCGCCTGGCACGGATCTATGCCAGCGACGCGCTGGAAGTTCGCCTGCCCCTCTCAGATGAGCAACTGAGCTACCTCACCCTGCCGGAGGAATTTCGTCATGGTCCCGCAGGCTCCACAACCCGGCAAGCTGCCGTTAACTTCAGTGTCCGTATCGGCAGCGAAACCTTTACCTGGTCCGGACGCCTGGTTCGCACCGAAGGCAGCATTGATGTCAACAGTCGGCAACTTTTTGTCGTCGCCCGAATCGATGACCCTTATCAGCAGACAGGAAACCGTCCACAACTGAAAATCGGTCAGTTTATTGAAGCACGCATCTCAGGCAGCCGGCTGGAGGACGTTTACAGGATTCCCCGGCAAGCCGTTCATGGCGACCGCACTGTCCACATTATCACACCGGAAAACCGGCTGGAACGGCGTGAGCTCGACATCCTCTGGCGTGACTCCGAATATCTGGTGGCCGGCGGCCCCCTGCGCCCTGGCGAACAGATCACCGTGACGCGGCTCCCTTTTGCAGCCGATGGCATTATCGTTCGTATCCTCGGCAAGAATGATCAGGACGGGCACAAGGGACAGGCACAATGAACGGCGTTATTTCATGGTTTGCCCGCAATCATGTTGCAGCCAATTTACTGATGGCATTAATTATCGGCCTGGGGCTGTGGGCGGTCACTGACCGGATCCCGATGGAGGTCTTTCCCGAATTTGAACGGGATACGGTTATCATCAATGCCGTCTATCGCGGTGCAACCCCGGCTGAAGTGGAAGAAGCGGTTATTATCAGGATCGAGGAAGCGATCGCCGCCATCACCGGTATCGATACCATTATTTCCACCGCCAATGAAGGCAGTGGACAGGTTCGCGTCGACGTCTTAAAAGGCTACAAACCACGCGAAATCATGGATGACATTCGCAACAAAGTGGATGCCATCAGCACCTTTCCGGAAGAGGTTGAACGACCAACCTACGAAATCCTGGAGTTTCGCCGGGAAGTCATCTCCGTGGTTGTCGGCGCCAATCTGCCCGAAGCAGATCTGCGCAAGATCGGTGAAATGATCCGCGATGATCTGACCGCATTACCTGCTATCAGTCTGGCCGATCTGGTCGCGGTCAGACCTTACGAACTTTCTGTTGAGGTCAATCAGGCGACCCTCGAACAATACCAGCTGAGTCTTGAAGACCTGTCCCAGGTGATCCGCAGCTACTCCCTTGATCTGCCTGCCGGTTCCATCAAAACCAGCGGCGGGGAAATTCTCCTGCGTACCATGGGGCAAGCAGACACGGCAGCAGACTACGCCCGCATCCCCGTTCGCACCACCCCGGCCGGCAGTCAACTGCTGCTCGGTGATATTGCGACTATCCGTGACGGTTTTGATGAAGAACCACTGGAAGCTGTACTTAACGGTAAGCCTGCAGTCATGATCGAGGTTTACCGTACCGGCGAGCAGAACGCCCTGGATGTCGGACGTGCCGTCCGCGATTATGTGACGGATAAACGCGAGGTCCTGCCGCCGGGAGTCTCCATCGACTACTGGCGCGATCGCTCACGCATTGTCCAGCTGCGCTTGAACACCCTGACCAGCAGCGCACTGCAGGGCGGCCTTCTGATCTTTCTGGCCCTGGCCCTGTCTCTGCGGCTTTCTGTCGCCATCTGGGTCTGCGTCGGCATCCCGATCAGCTTTTTAGGCGCTTTGGCACTGATGCCGATCCTTGGCGTGACCCTTAACTCGCTGAGTCTTTTTGCCTTCATTCTGGTCCTGGGAATAGTCGTTGATGATGCCATTATTACCGGCGAGAATGTCTATCGTCGACTCAAGGAAGATGGAGAATCGATCGAAGCTATTATCGCTGGTACCCAGGAGGTCTCGGTCCCGGTCACCTTCGGGCTGTTGACCACCATTGCGGCCTTTACCCCGCTCCTTTTTATGGAAGGGGTACGGGGGCCGATCTTCGCCCAGATTCCATTGATTGTTATTCCCGCCCTGGCCTTTTCCTGGGTCGAATCAAAGTTGATTCTGCCTGCCCACTTAAGCAGTGTCCACATCACCAAACCACCACGGGGTGGACTGTTGATGCTGCAGAAACTGCAACAGAAAATTGCCAACGGGCTGGAGTCGTTTGCCCTGCGGATCTATCAACCGGTGCTCGAACTCGCGGTCAGACGACGGCATTTGACCCTGTCGATTTTCACTGCAGCGATCATCATTATTGTCAGCTTTGTTGTCAGCGGCCGTTACGGCTACACTTTTTTCCCGCGGATTCAAAGTGAGATTGCTCGTGCGACCCTGACCATGCCGGCCGGCACCTCGGTCGACCAGACCCGGATCCATATTGAACGCATGGCTCAACACGCTTATGCCCTCCAGGCCAAGCATCAGGAACCGGATGGCTCCGGATCAGTGATCCGTAACATCCTGGTGAGTACCGGCTGGACCGGCACCGGCAGTCCCGGCACGGGCGGCAAACCGGAACTGGGACAGGTCACCATGGAAATGGTGCCGCCCGAGGAGCGCCTTAATCAGATCAGCACCAGTGAAGTGGTACAGGAATGGCGTCAACTGATCGGCACGGTTCCCGGGGCCAAGGAACTGACCTACCGGGCTGAAATCGGGCGGGGCGGCAACCCGGTTGATGTTCAATTAACCGGTGCTGATTTTAACCAGCTGACTGAAGTTGCCGAGATTCTGAAAAAGCGGTACAGCGAATATCCCGGTCTGTTCGACATTCAGGACAGCTTTGACCAGGGCAAACAGGAAATCCAGTTGCGCCTGCTGCCGGAGGCCAAACTCCTCGGATTGACCACCAGTGACCTCGGACGCCAGGTCAGAGCCGCTTTTTTCGGCAGCGAAGCGCAACGCATTCAACGCGGACGCGATGATGTCCGGGTGATGATCCGCTATCCGGAAGAACAACGCCGGAACCTGGCCAGCCTGGAAACCATGAAAATCCGCACCCAGAGCGGCATTGAAGTTCCCTTCAATCAAGTCGCGGCCATCGACATGCAGGCCGGCTATTCAAGCATCCGCCGGGTCGACCGCAACCGGGCGGTGAATGTCTCCGCGGACGCCGAGAAGAGGGAGGTTGATACCAACGCGATCGCCGCTGACCTGAAAATCTATCTCGACGAGCTGCTCCTTGAGTATCCCGGTATCCGCTATACCTTCAAGGGGGAATTGGAGGAACAACAGGAATCGCTGGGCAGCTTGATCTATGGCGTTGTTTTTGTCATGTTTGCCATCTATGCCCTGCTCGCCATCCCGTTTCGCTCCTACCTGCAACCGATACCGGTGATGCTGGTCATCCCTTTTAGTATCGGCGGTGCCATCGTCGGCCACATGATCATGGGGTTCAACTTGAGCTTCATGAGTCTGCTCGGAATTCTGGCGCTGTGTGGGGTGGTCGTGAACAACAGCCTGGTCCTGGTCGACTTCATCAATCGGCGGCGGCGTGAAGGGGTACCGATGATTGAAGCGGTGATGCTCTCCGGGGTCAACCGCTTCCGGCCGATCCTGCTGACCTCCCTGACCACCTTTCTCGGGTTGACGCCGCTGCTGTTTGATACCAGCACCCAGGCACAGTTTCTGATACCAATGGCGGTATCCTTAGGCTTCGGCATCCTCTTCAGCACCTTTCTCAGCCTGCTGCTGGTACCGGCAACCTACCTGATTCTCGAAGATATCATCGGATTTTTCAGTAAAGAAGAACGCTTTTAAATGTTACCCCCAGGAGCAGCCATGGATAGTCAACAGATTGCATCTCAACGTGAATTTCTCAAGGATTCCCTGCGCCTGGCAATTGATTTCCGTTTCACAGACCAGCACAAGGGGATTGAGCCGCCGCCGATCCAGAAACCAGCGCGACCGGAGCAACAACTGATCAAACTCCCGGCACCGGACGATCGCCACAGCGTCAGCCTGTTCGATGCGATCGCCGGGCGTACCAGCCGGCGACGCTTCTCGACTACACCCATCGATCTGACCGAGTTGGCGTTTCTGCTCTGGGCAACCCAGGGCATCCGCGCCGAGCCGGCTCCCGGCACGGCATTACGTACCGTTCCATCGGCCGGCTGCCGCCACCCGTTCGAAACCTACCTGCTGGTCACCCATGTGACGGGCCTGGAATCCGGCGTGTATCGTTATCTACCCCGCGAACATGCCCTGGTTCTGGAACGGACTGATGCCGACCTGATCGAAAAGCTCCCCCCGGCAACCCTCGGCCAGATGTTTACCGCTGCCGCTGCCGTGACCTTTGTCTGGACCTGCATCCCCTACCGCACCGAGTGGCGCTACCATACCGCCGCCCATCGGGTGATCCTGATGGATGTCGGGCATGTCTGCCAGAACCTCTATCTGGCATGCGCAGCCGTGGGCGCAGGTACCTGTGCGATCGCCGCCTTTCATCAGGAGTTGATGGATGAGCTGGTGGGGGTTGACGGTGTTGACGAATTCGTTGTCTATCTGGCGCCGGTGGGTAAAGTCTGATCAGCCTGCCAACAGGGTCAAGACCTTGTCTTCAACCTGACCCAGAAATTGCTCCAGGCTGCCGTCATTGAGCAGGATCATGTTCCAACCGGTGAAATCATCCAGGGAATTCTCGCTGCTGTGGTCATTGGCGCCGTTGAATCCCGGCCGCACGACCCGGATCAAGCCCCCGCCGTTACGCTGGACAGCCTCGACCTCGTTGTGAAAACGCACATCATCAACCAGAATATGGGCGCTGCGATCCTTTAGTTCCGCCAGCGCAGCCTCCCACGCCTTGGTCCAGTAATCGGGGTCCTGGGCGCGGCGGTATTCAGTCCCCCACCACTGCAGAATGCGCCGGACGCTCAGGGTCGTCATTCCCGGACGCTGCTGAATATCGCGATTTTCCCCAACAAAGCCGTCCCAGGCCGGACACTGCAATCTGGCGCTTTGCTCATCAATCTCGAAATGGGTCAGCTTGTCCTGCTGGTCGCCATAAAGCAGAGCAACCTTATCGGTAGCACCGACCTGGCGCAGAAAGGCTTCCACCTCGCGGCGTAGAACGCTCGCCATCGGCAATACCTGAATTTTGTCCCCCAGGATAGCCTGCAGATGTTTTGCAGCGGTGGTTTTCCCCGAGGCGGCCTTGCCGGCAAATCCGATAATCATGTTGAGTCCTTGAAAAAGTGATGAATGCAGACTTGTGGAGTCTAGCCATTTCGGGCAAAAAATCAACGGCGTTTATTGCGAGGGGTGTCTTGAAGGCTCATAGGCTTTAGTTATGTTACACTGTCTAAACATTTACCACAGAGTCACAGAGGCACTGAGAAATTCACAAAAACCATGTATTCTAAACTTCCTCTGTGTCTCTGTGTCTCAAGCGAACGAAGAGAAAGGGTGGTGAAAAAGATTCACTTAAAACCCCAGCGGAGGTCATTGCCATGAAAAACACCATCACTGCAGGAATCAGTTATCTCCACACATATCAGGTTCCCGCCGACAAAACCGTCCCCCATGTGTTTAAAGAATCCGATCTGTTCGCCGCCATGCCGCCGGTTTTTGCCACGGCATTCATGGTCGGGCTGATGGAGTGGGCGTGCATGGAGGCCTTGCGACCGCACATGGAGGAAGGGGAAATAAGCCTCGGCACCAATATCTGTGTCAACCATCAGGCCGCTACGCCGGTGGGAATGAAGGTTCAGGTTGAGGTGGTCTGTATCAACGTGGATGGGGCAAAAACCACCTGGCAGGTGACCGCCAGAGACGAAAAAGACCTGATCGGGACCGGCACCCACGAGCGGTTTACCATCAATGCGGAGAAGTTTGCGGGGATCTTGCGGAAGAAGTCGGGAGGGAGTTAGCTGGATAACAGAATCCTTGAAAACCAGCGGTTCCCCCTGTTGTCGATGATTATCTGGCTAAGGAATGCGCACCACCGCGTAACCCTGCATCTGGTAACCGATCACCGACACAAAACCGTTATCTACGGAATCCACCTCCGGGAGAATCGTGGTTGGATCGACTTCCGCCATGTTGACGGCATAGAGGCAGACCTCAAACTTCACGCCATCCTGCTTCATCTGCCGGATGGTTGCCTGAAACATTTCAACCTCTGAACGTACATCTTCGGGGAAAATGGCCAGATTCGTTGAAAGCAGATTAACCACCGGACCATGGAAAACGACGACAATCCTGGGCACAATTCCAAGATCACGCACAGCCGTATCCTCGTATGAATTTTTAACAGCCCAGAATATCCGGTTGGCAACCCCGGGGTCGCCGGACGTGAACTGGTAGACAGCGTTGTAGGTTGTAATGCCTTTGAAAGCTGACGCATAGTCTGAGGCAACAACGGGGGATGCTCCCAGAACAATCAGGGTCACCACGCACAAGAACACGATGCTGCTGCGAACGACTCGATTTCTTGATCGATTCATGACTCACTCCTTGGATGAAATCGCTATCTAACGCCTGTGGTACTGACGGAGAAGATCAGGGGAACAATACATCTCCTTGCTAGATACTTTAATTTATTGTCTTCAACAACTCAAACAAGACCTCCGACCGGCTTGCTGCCGATGCGATGGGGCATGACACTCTTCACTCTGATGTTCGCACTACCCGTTTCTCCGGCGTTACTCATTTTTAAGACAGCCACCATGCGAAGATCAGTGAGAATCAACCGCCGGCTAAAAAATAGGGGTGAACAGCACAAGGCATTAACAACTGTGCGGAAAATTTGCTAAGATAGTTCGACATAAAGCCGTGCACCCCGACATGATATCTGATAAAGGAGAGAGATGATGACTGAATGGAGCTGTGAGAACCCCGAGGAGCATTGTGACCTGCATGCCTGTCAATTGACAGCCAGCACCCGCAACCCTGAAATCGACAAAATCTTTGAAAATCCGCGTTATGCCTGTATTAACTGCGGCGCCAAGGTTCACGATGCGGCCAATGTCTGCCGACCAAAAGAACTTTGATCACTGACTCACTCGTTGTTATAGCTTAACACCGACTGTTGCCGGGAAGGTGAGCCCTGACTCACCTTCCCTCTTTACTAGATCGACATCCATTTAGTTATTTCAATTCCGACCAACACTCCGTATCTGCATTTAATAGCTGTGTGAAATAAAACGACGGAAAACAGAGCGCAAAAACCAACCACCTCTGGTTTTTTATTAAAATGATGTCAATGCTTCCATACTTGAATTATGCTCGTAAATCTGCAAACACTAGCGAGATGAGCCCTGTGATATTTCTGTAACGAGGACAGTTTCTAATGCACGAAGCAACTGGTCAAATTATCTCGCTGCCGACGGCAGCATCCGGTCAACGGATAACCAAGAAAAAATTGATCAACCTCATCAATGCTGTTCATTACTCTAAGCAGCCGTTGCTGATCACTTTTTTTCAGCCGGCTAACGATTTCTTCATCACTGCCAGGGCTCTGCCGGGGCCCACCGCAGGTGACACTACGGAACTCCTGTGGATCAAAGATCATAATTTTTCTCTCTCTTTATTGTCATTTAATATCCTCAAAATTACCGTCACTGTCGGGCATAAGTCCTGCGTTTTTGTGCCGAACAGTTATCAACTCACCGAACGGGGAATTCAGCTTGTTCTTCCGGATTTTGCCGTTGATGATGGCGCCCGACAACATCAACGGTTCTCTTGTCAGTCCGGCCTTTACGCAACCTTGACACAGAACGGTGTTGCCTTTCCTGGTTGCCTGCTTGATTATTCTCCCCATGGGATATTGATCGACTTGATGCCCGATTCCAGTTGGCAAACGACATGGCTGACCCCAACCTCACCGGCAACCATGACCGTTACAAAAAGCAATAGAAACATTTACTCGGGTACTGTTTCAGTATCCAGAAAAAGGGGAAGCAATCGCTATATTATTCAACCAGAAAACGAATCGTATTCCCGCTATGCCCCCAAAAAAAACCGAACACGACGTCAATCAATTGACCCTCTCCCAGAGGCACGCTTTACCCACCCGATTACCGGAAAAGAATCAACGCTCAAAGTTTCAGACATTGGTAGCCTTGGATTTTCGGTCGAAGAACCCCTCGAGAGCTTAACACTCATTCCAGGACTGATTATTCCTGACCTGGTCATTTATATCGCCGGCAGCGAGATGTTCAGCGCCCTGGTGCAGGTCGTTTATCGCCACCAGTCAGAAGAAAAACCCAAAAATGTCCGTTTTGGCCTGATTATTTTAAGCATGTCTCACAACGATCAGTTGACACTGTGTCAACTGGTTCAACATGCGCGTGATGAAAAAGCTTACATAAACGTTCCGATTGATCCAGATAGACTTTTTGAGTTCTTCTTTCAAAGTGGATTTATCTACCCGGAAAAATACGCTGAGATTGCTGCTCACAAAAAAGAATATGAGCGGATCTATCAGATCCTTTACAAACAGAATAATAAAATTTTTCGTCACGTTGTCTACCAGGTTCCAGGGGAAATCCAGGGTCACATGTCCATGCTGAACCTTTACAGCAAAACCTGGCTCTGCCAACACCATGCCGCGCTGCAAAACAAACGGGCAGGCCTAAATGTTTTGCGGGCACTTAGTGATTATGTTAACGACAGTTATCGACTTGAAACAATGAATATTCGTTATATTCTCGCTTATTACCGACCGTCAAATAAATTTCCAAGGCGTTTTTTCGGAGACTTCGCTGAAAATACTAACGACAAAACTAAGGCCTCTCTAGATGATTTCGCTTATTTCAGCAACTCAGAAGCCTTCTACACTAAAGATCATTTATGGGATCAATGGGATCTTCAGCCTGCGTCACCACTAGATATTCAACAGTTCACTGCTTTTTATATGAAACACTCCGGCGGACTTTTACCTGAAGCGCTTGATCTTACGATTGATAGATATGCGAGCAGCGAAATGCATAATCGCTATAGCGAAGCAGGCCTTTCACGAACGCGCCGAGTTTTTTCACTCAGGTACGAGGGCAATCTTTACGCGCTGGTAGACTATCAATCTTCCTCGCGTGGTTTGAATCTCTCTGAACTTTCCAACACTACAACATTCTTTTTTCTGCAATTCCCTGATCCGGCAATCGGAACGGCCATAGTGCGCTCTGTAGTGAGTTTTTTCATTGACAGACTAAAAAAAGAACATCATCCCGTCATGTTCTATCCTTCAGAAGCTGCCGCACATTTAGGGTTTACACCTGAAAAAGTCTATACACTATGGATTCTTGACAAGTTGATTGGCTCTGAAGAATACATGAACTGGCTGTGCAGGTATGACCGATGATAAATGAACCAAAACTTTATAATTCGAGAATTCTCAATGTTTTCATTTTATTGTTGGCAGAGAAGTATCCAAATATCTCAACATCAGAGATTTTTGATTACGCTGAAATTGAACATTGTGAGATCATAGATGAAGGTTCCTGGTTTACCCAGAAACAAGTAGATCGCTTTGTCGAAAAAACTATCCAGCTGACTAAAAACCCCAATATTGCTCGCGAAGCCGGTCGATTCGCCGCGACACCCGGAGCCATTGGTGCGATGCGACAAGCCGCATTTGGCATGATCGGCCCGATGAAAACCTTTCAACTGCTCAATAAAATAACCCAGAATTTTGTACGCTCAGCTGAATACCTGACCCGACCGCTTTGTTCCAATCGCGTAGAAATTACTGTTCGTCCTTTTCCTGAAATGAGCGAAAAACTGTTTCAATGTCAAAATCGAATGGGTTTTTTTGAAGCAATCATCAGCGGATTTAATCTCGGGACACCACAGATTGAACACCCGGAGTGTGTATTTGAAGGTGGAGCAAGTTGCCGCTACATCATTACCTGGAAAAAAAACCTTGTCGGCTTGTTTAATGCCTTTAGAAACATTTTCTCAATTGCGACGATCCTGATCCTTTTCGTCGGCCTGTTTGTAGGTTTTTCAAATCCGCTCCTGGTTACTTTGCCCATTCTGTTCGCTCTTATCCTACTATTTGCCCTGTGTGGAGAGATTGTACAGCGTCGTGAAATGAACCGTGCCCTTACAACCATGTGGGACAGCTCCGATCGATTGGCCGAGGAAATCGCGTCCAGGGCTCAAAACCTCCACTTGATACAAGCCATGGGAAACACCCTGACAAAGAAACAATCAACCGATGATGTTTTAACCGCCGTCATACGGCTCATGGAGGATCATCTTAATTTTGATTGTGGCGCTATTTTATTGGCAGATAATGAAAAAAGACGTCTTGAGATTCGCCGGGCTTATGGCTACTCCTTTGATGACAACACCGTATTGAAGGGAACTTCGTTCAATTTAAACAAAGTGAACAGCGGAGGGCCGCTGGTTCAATGTTTTCAACAACAAAAACCGATCCTTATCAATTCCACCCGTGACATCAAAGAAAAGCTCTCTGAAAAATCTCAAGCCTTTGTCGACCGGCTGGGGATTGACTCTTTCATCTGTTGTCCGATCATGGTGGAAGGGGTTTCCCTTGGCGTTATTGCCGTCAACAATCAGAAATCCCGACGAATTCTGATTAAAAGTGACACGACCCTGCTGCAGGGCATAGCACCGGTCATCGGTGCCGCTTTGCAAAATGCCGAGCTGATCGAAAATCTTCAGAATTTCTTTGAAAAAACCATCAAGGTCCTGGCGGATTCGATAGATGCCCGTGATTCCTTGACTGCGGGACATTCAGAGCAGGTGACCCGCTATACCGAAATGATTGGAGAAGATCTGGGCCTCTGTGAAGAGGAGGTCACCACCCTCCGGATTGCGAGTTTGTTGCATGATTACGGTAAAATAGGCGTACCCGACACGATTTTATGTAAAAACGGTCCATTGACCACTGAGGAGCGCGCCATTATCAACACCCATCCGGCCCAGACGGAAAAAATCCTCAACCAGATCCCCTTTCCCAAGCACCAGGCACAAATCCCTCTGATCGCCGGCTGTCATCATGAGCACTGGGACGGTTCCGGGTACCCGCGCGGTCTGAAGGGAGTGGAAATTCCTCTGGGTTCGCGAATTATCGCGGTGGCGGATTTTTTTGAGGCCATTACGGCTCGTCGTCATTACCGCCGCCCGATGCCGCTTGACATTGCGATCCAGCTCTTAAAGAAAGAATCCGGAAGCCATTTTGACCCCAAAATAGTCGATTGTTTTTTACGTATTATTGAAAACAACAGCGCCCTGCTATCCTCACTGAGAAGCCAGACCGAGGATAAAAAGGGCCTTAATCCTGTCGATAATCGCCCTCTTCGTATCCCTTTCCAGACCCAGGTGTCGGTGCAGTACGGTCGTAAAATCCTTCACGGAAAAACATCCGACATCAGCGAAAAGGGAATTTATGTCATCACTGACGAGGTTGTTGATTATCATGCATCCATCATCGTGACCCTCTGCCCGCCGGGCCACTCGGAATTTGTCCATATCCACGGCGAGATTGCCTGGATCAACAACGAAAAGTTTTCCGTCAGCCCACGGCATCAGGTTGGCTTTGCTATCCGCTTCCGAGAAGTGCCGGGGGAGGTGTTAAAGGCAATTCGGCACTTCATCAACCAGCACTCGGGCGTTGCCAGCATTGAACACAGAAAGGCAAAATAAACCTTGTATCTCATGGAAAGCGATCAGGAAGCGCACCGACTCCTGCTGAAAACCAATACAGAATCGGTCAAACGTCAGGCCGCCTGGGCCGGTATTACCAAAGGCATGCGGGTTCTTGACGTCGGCTGTGGCAGTGGTGCAGCGACCCAGGCCCTGGCGCAACTGGTCGGGCCGACAGGTGAAGTCGTCGGCCTGGATATTTCTCCGGAGCGCCTGGATATTGCCCGTGGCCACAATGACATGTCCTGGGTGAGTTTCAAACAACATGATATTGCCCAGCCCTACCGTGATAATCGTCCGTTCGACGCCGTCTGGTCGCGTTTTTTCCTGGAATACTTCAAGAATAATCAAGAGCAGGTTATTCTTAACGGTGTGGCATCCCTGCGTTCGGGGGGGATTATCTGTCTGGGGGATCTGGATCATAACTGCCTGAATCACCATGGCCACAACCACAAAATCCAGCAGACGATTGAAGACATCATGACCCTGTTGCAGGATAATCACAACTTCGATCCCTATGCGGGGCGACGGCTTTATGGCCATCTTTGTCATCTTGGCTTTACTGAAATAGCCTGCATGCTGGAAGCTCATCACTTGATTTACGGTGAAGCGAATGATGTCGACCTATTTAACTGGAGGACCAAGATCGAAGTAGCTGCCGTTCGCTCAGGCAGTTCTTTTTCTGCCTATGAAGGAGATTTTCAAGCTTTTAAAGAGGATGTGACCCGCTTTTTGAAGGATCCTGAAGGCTTCACTTACACACCATTGATTATCGTCCGGGGGGTTAAACAATGATGCCAAGGAAAGGCTGCCATGAAACCACTCGCAATCGGCATAATCATTTTATTCGTTTTTTCCGGATCCGCTTCTGCTTCCGGCTTTGGCGTTTTTACCCAAGGGGCATCAGCCCTTGGCCAGGCCAATGCCGTCACGGCGCAGCCCAATGGTCCCTCGTCGGTCTATTTTAACCCGGCACTGCTGAACGATGTCCCCGGGATTCAGGTTGAAGTCGGCACCACGGGCGTCCAGGCCGACAGAAAAATCAAGCTCGATTCCGGCGGATCTGCAACCGGGGATAACAGCTGGAACGTCCCATCGACCTTCTATTACAGCCATCAGATCAATGATCAACTCACTGCGGGCTTCGGCGCCTTTTTCCCTTTCGGCCTGTCAAACACCTGGGATGATGGCTATGAAGGACGCTACCTGGGCACGTCGGGCGATATCTTTACCCTGAACCTGAATCCGGTCATCTCCTGGAAAGCAACATCTCGTTTGTCTGTTGCCGCCGGGCTCAGCGCTCTTTACATGGATGCTGATCTGCGCAAGAGAATCAACCAGACCGCGGCCTATGTCATTACAGACCTGCAACTCAGTAGTGGCATAGGTGGTGCGCTACCCTCTCTTAGTAGTCCCTTGCCTGACATCGATCAAAAGTTTACCGGTGACGGCTGGGGTTACGGTTTCAATCTCGGCCTGTATATCAAGGCCCATGATCGGGTTCATATTGGTATGGCTTACCGCAGCCATATTGATATCGATGTAAAAGGCAAGGCGGTCTTCTCACAAGTAGATCCGATCCTCGCGACCGCCTTTGCCGACACAAGCGGCGAGGCGCGCATTCGTCTACCGGCACAAGCAACCGCAGGCGTTGCTGTTATCGTAACGGACACATTCACCACGGAAGCGGGGGTTCGCTGGGAGGACTGGTCCTCGACCAGCAACCTGACCATCAACCTTGACCAGCCTGTTTTCGGGCAAAGTGCTGAGGTTATCCCTCGGGACTGGCGGGCAACCTGGAGCTATAATATCGGGTCCAGCTTTCAGGCCACTCCCTCTATTTCACTCAAGGCGGGATATTTATACGGTCAGAATGCCGTTCCCTCAAGCACCTTTGAACCCCTGATACCTGATACCGATGCCCACTTGTTTACTCTCGGCGCACAATGGTCATACGACCGCTGGACCCTGGCCGGCGCTTTTGGTTACGAATATCATAAGACCGGAAACAAGCGGAATGAGCTGCGTGATGAACTTGGTTCAGCGGTTGCCGGAACCTCGGTGGGCACTGCCAATGGAGCATACAATACGGATATTTATCTGCTGGGAACCAGCCTGGGCTATCGGTTTTAAGGAGGGACGAGGAAGCGAGCTAATTGCGCCAGACCAGGACACGTTGAACCAGTGGATACACCGCCGGCCCGAACTGGTTATAAATGGCAACATCGGCAGCATCACGCCCATAACCGATGGCCACATAACCACCCCTGTGAGCTGTCTGGGTGGCATCAAAGGTGTACCAGCGACCCCCGACGTAGGCCTCAAACCAGGCATGCAGATCCATCGGTTCAAGTCCATCCAGATATCCGACCACAAAACGCGCCGGTATAATAATGCTGCGGCACAATGCCACGCAGAGATGCGCCAGGTCACGACACACCCCCGACTGGCGCTGACTGACTTCAACCGCAGAAATCGGGATATCGCTGCTGCCGGGGAGATAGCGGATGACGTTTCGCACCCAGTCCTCAATCGCCGCCACCTGATCATAACCGGGCTGGGCATTGGCGGTGATTTCCGTCGCCATCTGACCGAAGCGGTCCGACTCGCAGTAACGGCTCGGCAACAGGAACTCCAGCACACCATCGGGAAGATTCTGAATCTCGATAAAAGGCGCACCCACCGCCTGATCGCTGGTATCTGCGGTCTTCACCTGGGCCAGGGTGTGGATGGCAAAATGTCCCGGCGGCGCGATCAGCCGCTGACAGAGGTTCCCATAACCATCGGTAAATTCGAACACCGGCACCTCGGGGACCAGGCGGTACTCTTCTTTGGCTATCCATTGCTGAGCGCCACTTCGTGGCCGCAACATAAGGACAAAAGGGGTCGCCACCGAAATGTCAAACTCAAGATCACAACTGACACTTAACCACATGATGATCCCTTAAATGCTCACCGTCCCCGAGTTTCAGTTTACACAACCGACAGCCGGTTGAAACAGGAACCAACGCGCTCTCAGTTTTCCAGCTTCATCCGGAAAAACACCTCGTATATTGTCTCGCCAACCTGGTTAATCCGGGTCTGGGTGACGTCGAGGTATTCATGCAGGCCGTAGTCAAAAATCTCTTCCAACGACGCGTACTGAAACTCCGCCAGCAACCGCCCTAATGCCTGCTGTGCCTTGTTGGTATATGAATCGCTCTGACCACCACTGATCTCATTAAGGGAATTCATCGCTGTTGCCAGTGAATAATGGACGGCGCGCGGGAAATTGCGGTCAAGCAGTAAAAAATTGGCAATATTGCGCGGGGCAATGCGCCCATACTGCTTGCGGTACATCTCAAAGGCACTGGCTGAACGCAACAAAGCTCCCCAGAGGATGTTGTCATAGGGGCTGCCGACGTAATCAACCGACGGCAGCAGGATGAAATACTTCACATCCAGCAGACGGGTGGTTTTGTCAGCGCGCTCCAGCATCCGTCCCATGCGTCCAAAATGCCAGCCTTCGCCATGATTCATGGTTGCATCGGTAATGCCGATAAAGGCATGGCTGGCATTCATCACCTCAGCAGAAAACTGATGGGGAAGATCCATCACCGTCTCTTCCGAGGCGGCATTGACCATCAGATAAAAGGTGTTAAGCTGCTCCCACATTTCGGAACTGATATATTCACGGATTGATCGGGCATTTTCCCGCGCGGCACGCACGCAGGAGTAAATGGAATTGGTGTTACGCCGGTCAAAAATCAGAAAACGGATGGCGTTGTCACGGGTTGCCTCCCCGTAAAGTTTTTTGAACAACTCGTGATCGCCGGTAGTATTAATCAAAGGCTGCCACTGATCGCTGGCATCCTCGGGGAGATCAAGGGTCATATTGTAGTTGGCGGAAATAAAACGGGCGACATTTTCGGCCCGCTCAATATAGCGGTTCAGCCAGTAAATAGAATTCGCAACCCGACTCAGCATGGCTCATCCTCCTGATTCTGATTCTGGTCCTGTTCTTTTTTCGGCTCCTGCAGTGGAGATTCGGGCGATGGTCCTTCGATCGAATTAATCACCCAGGTATCTTTACTCCCCCCGCCTTGCGACGAATTGACCACCAGTGATCCTTTCTTCAGCGCCACCCGCGTCAGACCACCGGGCATAACATAGATATTATCATCGCCACACAGGATATAAGGGCGCAGATCAACATGCCGTCCCTCGAAATGATCGCCCATCAACACCGGCACCCGCGACAGCGACAGGGTTGGCTGGGCGATATAGATACGGGGCTTGGCGATAATCCGCCGGCGGAACTCTTCACGCTCGGCAGCGCTGGCATGAGGTCCGATCAGCATACCGTAACCGCCGGACTCATTAACCGCCTTAACCACCAGTTTATCAAGATTTTCCAGTACATATTTGCGCTCATCTTCACGCCAGCAGGCGTATGTCGGGACATTGTTGATGATCGGGTCTTCCTGCAGATAATATTTAATGATCTCGGGCACATAGGCGTATACCGCCTTGTCATCGGCAACCCCGGATCCGGGAGCATTGGCGAGGGCCACCCGACCTTTACTGTAGGCTTCCATCAAGCCCGGTACGCCAAGCATGGAATCGGCCCGGAACACCTTGGGGTCGATAAAATCATCGTCGATTCGGCGATAAATCACGTCGACCCGCTCGAGCCCTTTGGTGGTGCGCATCATCACCTCACCGCGGTGGACAACCAGGTCGCTCCCCTCAACCAGCTGCACGCCCATCTGCTGCGCAAGATAACTGTGTTCAAAATAGGCAGAATTGTAAATCCCCGGAGTCCAGACCACACATACCGGTGAACGCACTCCGGACGGGGCCATTTCCTGCAGCATATCGAGCAGACGAATCGGATAATCTGTCACCGGCTGGACACTGCACGCATCAAACACCAACGGGAAGGTGCGTTTCATGATCTGCCGGTTTTCGAGCACATATGAAACCCCGGAGGGACAGCGCAGGTTATCCTCGAGAACATAGTATTCACCGTCACCGCCGCGTACCAGATCAGTTCCAGTGACATGACACCAGATGCCGCAGGGGGGATTCAGACCGATACAGGGCTTACGGAAACCCTCAGCCGAGAGCACCAGATCGACCGGGACAACCCCGTCCTTGAGGATCTTCTGGTCGTGGTAGACATCGTCGATAAACAGATTAAGGGCACGGATCCGCTGTTTAAGACCAACTTCCAGATGTTGCCATTCCTGGGCCTGAATGATTCGCGGAACGATATCAAAGGGGAAAATTTTTTCCGTCTGGTCCTCATCACTGTAGACGTTAAAGGTGATCCCCAGATTCAGTAACGCCTTTTCCGCCGCTTGTTGACGCCGCTGCAATTCTGTATCGGGCAACGCATTAATGCGCTGGACCAGCAGATCGGCACCGGGCCGTGGATGTCCGTCACCATCAAACATCTCATCGTAAAAACCTTCGGTATCATATCCAGTGAAATTCATTGAGTCCTCCTATATTTAATTTAAGGGGCCAAAAAACACATTTTAATGCTGCTCATATCAGGCTAATGGACCCTGATTCTGCTGTTGCTTCTGCAGCAACAGGGGTTGATCAGGTTGTCTTGCAACATCAACGGAAACGACAACCTGATGTTTGCCTCCCCCCAGTGCAATCCCCTTCAAAGGCGACACGTCAGAGAAATCCCGCCCCCAGGCAACGGTAATATGCTGTTCCAGAGGTTGGTAGTTATTAGTCGGATCAAAATCAAGCCAGCCATGGCCCGGCAGATAAACGGCAAACCAGGCATGGGACGCATCGGCACCGATGAGTCGCTCCTGGCCGGGCGGTGGCAGGGTTTCGATATAACCGCTGACATATCGGGCCGCCAGCCCCAGGGAGCGCAGACAACCAATAGCAACGTGAGCAAAGTCCTGACATACGCCGCGCCGCTTTTCAAGAACTTCCGCCAGTGGCGTTGCGATCGTCGTTGATGTCGGGTCATAGGAAAAATCCCGATAGATTCGCTGCATCAGTTCCATGGTGGCGGCCAGCAAAGGGCGACCGGGAGTCATTGAGCCGCGCGCGTAATCAGCCAGTGGCGGCAACAGGGGAACCAGCGGTGAAGCATAACGATACGGCATCACTGCGACAATATCCGGAGTACGCTGGGTACGCAACATCTCGACAACCGTCTCCCAGGAGTGGGACTGCTCGGGCTTCTGCAGATACACCCGCGGGAAGACCTCAACATCACTGACGGCCGTCACTGTCAACACTTGATGGGGTTGCTGAATCGCAAAGTGGGTTCTGCGGTTACCGAAAAAATCGCTGCGCTCATGGATGTCTGTCGCTTCGGGGCTGATCTGCAGCACACTGTTGTGACAGCGTTGGTGCTCGGTCTGGCGCACCAGAAGGCAGGTTTCATTACGGCACAGGTTCACCGCTTCGCTATATTGATAGCGCGTCACATGACGAATACGGTATTTCATAGGGCCAATTCCCGCAGCGGTGAGCCGAACTGCTGCAGTGCCAGTGTCGGGCTGAAGTAAAGTTGGGTCAGACTGTCCGAAAGCTGCTGCAGTCGTTTTTTCTGATCTGTCAGCAGTTCTTCGAGCAGGGGATAGGTGCCGCTGTCGGAAATCTGTCGGGTCAGGGCTTTATGATCCGTCGCCAGCAATTGCTCCAGGGCGGCGGAGATAATCGCTTCATCCTGACCCACTGCCGGGATGTTGGCTTCATGGGGCAGTTCACTGATATGCTTTTTCAACTGCCGCATCTGACAGGCCAGGGCCCTTGGGTAGTCCGCATCCAGCAACAAAAGTTCGAGAATCGGTGATAACTGCATAAAAGAACGATAGCGTCGCCGGAAGACCACCAGGCTGTTGCAGCTTGACAGCACCGTTTCCATAATCCGCGCTTCTGTAGCGCTGTCGTAGCAAGGCACCAGGGTCTCACTCAGCAGATCAATTAAATTTAGGGCACGCTCAAGTCGCCGACCGATATTCAGGAGCAGCCAGGCGGTTTCCCGCGCCATGTTTTCATAAGCCAACCCACTGAAAGCAGACAGCTGTAACACCAATTGCTGAACGCTGTCATACATCCGGCCACTGCCAATCAATGCCCTGCCAATGCGTGGATTCCACGATTGCATCTTATCGACCATGCGCCAGGCATCTTCGGGAAGCAGATCGCGGACAGCCACGGCCGAACGGCCCAGGCTGCGCAATGATGAACGCAGGCTTCCGGGGCGATCAATATCGCGGATCAGCGACAACAGCTCAGAGCGCGGATCGTCCAGTTTCGGCTGCGCATCTTTGCCGGTAAAGCCGGGATAAGTCAAAGTGACGTGTGTCAACGCCTGGAGCAGATGATTCAGGCTGATACGATCATCAGGATCATCGAATTCCCTGACCTCACGCAGCTTGAACAGAACTGAGCGAAGCAGCCGCGCTGTCTGCTCGGTGCGCTCGGCATAACGCCCGGCCCAGAACAGATTCTCGGCTGCGCGGCTGGGCAAGGGCGCAAAGTGCGGTGAAAGGGTCACATCAGTGGTTGACCGCAACCACAGATTCACCTGCTGGTGGGGCTCCAGCGTCAGCACCCAGGTGTCCTTGATACTGCCGGCCCGTTGTCCGGAAACCAGCAGATTGTCGCCGGCGGCAGCAACCCGGCTCAAGCCTCCCTGCATCACCAGGTAACTGTCGTTGTGGGCGGTGACGTAGAGACTGACCAGGCTCTGGCGGGTTGCCAGTTTTTTTTCCTCGTAGCAAGGAAAAGCAACATAATCAACCTGCTCCTGGCCAACAAACAGACGTGGGTTGGCACTGATCAGTTCGCACCAGCGTTGCCGCTCAGTATCCGTCATCCGTCCCGGTGCTGATTTCGGCAGATTGGCCAATGGCTGAATCGGCTTGATAATTAAACGATCAAGATTTTCCAGCACATATTTACACTCACGCGGTTGTCCGCACCACCAGGTCGCAATCGATGGCATCTTCAGGTCGGTTCCAAGAAAATAGCGGCAGATACCCGGCAAAAAAGCCATCAGGGCCGGATTGGCGAGCACACTACTGCCGATCGGATTGACCATTGCCAGATTGCCCCGGCGCACCGCCTGCAGCAAACCGGGAACGCCACCACCATGACTGCGCAGTTCCAGCGGGTCGCTGGCGTCATCCTCGAGCCGCGAAAAAATCACATCAACCTGGCGCAGGCCATCGACCGATTTCAACCAGACACAACTGTCGCGCACCACCAGATCGCCCCCCTGCACCAGCGGGTAGCCAAGGTAAGAGGCCAGGTAGGCATGTTCGAAGTAATCGGGGTGGGTCGGGCCTGCAGTCAGGACGACAATCCGGGGGTCATCCTGGTTGTGCCTGACCAATTGGCCAAAGCGCTGGCGCACGGCACGAAAAAACTGCGCCAGTCGGTGCACCCTTAAGCCGTCAAACAACTGCGGAAAGCTGCGTGTCATGATCACCCTGGTTTCCAGAGAATAGCCGGCGCCAAAAGGCGGGCTAACATGATCATCGACAACCCAGAAATTGCCGTCAGTACCCTTGGCAATGGTTGAGGAAAACAGATTAAGTTGCTGTGATTCGGGAAAATTACCATCTGCACAAGGATAGAGAAAGCCCCCGTGTGGAAAGACCAGTTCCGGGGGCAACAGCCGATTCTCAATCAGCTTGCGCGGACCATAGATGTCCCGGAGAATCAGGTTAAACAGCTCGGCGCGCTGAACCAGGGCCTGATCAAGCTGAGCCCACTCAGCGACGCTGAAAATCAGCGGCAGCGGGTCAAACTGCCAGGCGCGGGTATTGTTGCTCTGATCAAAGACATTGTGGATGGCTCCGTTTTCCCGCAATAACCGCTGCGCCTCGCGAAAGCGGGTGTGGACCCGCGGACCCATTTTCTCAAGATTCTGTTGCAACCGCTGCCAATGATCGGGGAAAGTCCCGGTAGCCGCTGCGTTGACAATAGCGCGGTAAATTTCGGCGACGGCAGGTGTTGGATCAGCTGTTACAGATTCATTTATCAAGGATAAACTCTCACCACATATGTGTTGGTTAACGCGCTTGTCATCAACCCTGACGGTGACGGCGCAGGTCCAGGGTCAAGGGAAATTCATCATCAATGTCAATCGGTGGCGGTGCCATCGGCCCGAGCACTGATCCGTTCGGGAAGAAGCGTCCGAGGCTGCCAAAATCGGCGTGGGGTGCCAGCCTTCCCGGGGTATGCTCAGTCACCGTAAACATGGAACGTCGGCGTGACTCCGCGATCAGCGGGTTCAGAGGGAAAACATCATAGCTGCGTCCACCGGGGTGGGAAACATGATAGGAACAACCGCCAATGGAACAACCGTTCCAGGTATCGATCACATCGAAAACCAACGGGGCATGGGGCCTGATTGTTGGATGCAGCGCTGAAGGGGGCTGCCAGGCGCGATAGCGGACACCGGCAACAAACTCATCGCGCCGCCCGGTGCTACGCAATGGCAGACGCACGCCGTTGCAGACAATGACATAGCGCTCTTCGGTCAGCCCGGTCACGTGCAGCTGGAGCCGCTCAACCGAGGAATCAACATAGCGCGAGGTGCCCTGACTGGTGACTTCTTCACCGAGCACATGCCAGGGTTCGATGGCAAAGCGCAATTCCATCTCGATATTGTCAATCTGAACCGTCCCGTAACGGGGAAACCTGAATTCAAAGAAGGGGTCAAACCAGTCGAACTGGAACGGATAGCCGGCGCGCTTCAGATCGGCCATCACCTCTTTGATGTCCTGGGCCACAAACCAGGGGAGCAGGAAGCGATCATGCAATGAGGTCCCCCAGCGGACCAGTTTATGGGTATAAGGCTCGCGCCAGAACCAGGCGACCAGGGTGCGCAACAGCAGGTTCTGCACCAGACTCATGCGCGCATGGGGTGGCATCTCAAAAGCGCGCAATTCGAGGATTCCGAGGCGACCCGCCGGCCCATCCGGCGAATAGAGTTTATCAATACAGAATTCGGCGCGGTGGGTATTGCCGGTCACATCAATCAGCAGGTTACGCAGCAACCGGTCCACCAGCCAGGGAGCAGCCACCTCCCCTTCCGGCATCTGGGCAAAAGCAATCTCCAGCTCGTAAAGGGAATCATCCCTGGCCTCATCGATGCGCGGGGCCTGGCTGGTCGGCCCCATGAACATGCCCGAAAACAGATAGGAAAGCCCCGGATGATGCTGCCAGTAGGTTATCAGGCTGCGCAGCAGATCAGGGCGGCGCAGCATTGGACTGTCCGCCGGGGTTGCTCCACCCAGGGTGATATGGTTACCACCACCAGTACCGGTATGACGACCATCGAGCATGAATTTTTCCGTCCCCAGTCGACACTGGCGCGCCTCTTCGTAAAGACGCGTGGTATTTTCAACAATTTCCTGCCAGCTTTTGGCGGGGTGGATGTTGACCTCAATGACGCCCGGATCGGGGGTCACACTCAAGCGCTCAATGCGCCAGTCGCGCGGCGGTTCATAGCCTTCGATCACCACCGGCAATCCCTGTTCTGCCGCCGTCGCTTCAATCACGGCAATCAGATCAAGATACTGCTCAAGGGCCGGCAGGGGGGGCATAAAGAGATACAGACGGCGGTCGCGTACTTCAAAACAGATGGCGGTATGGGGAATCTCTTCGAGTTTGAGTTGTTCTTCGGTTTCCACAACCTGCCCGGGAGCTTCCGGTGACCAGGATGACTGAGGAAAATCCCCCAGGGGCGGCAAAGACGCAAACTGACTCTGTTCCAAAAACGGCTCCCGTTTTTCCGGAGCAACCCAGGGCAGGGAATCCAGCGGCAAACGCATACCCATGGCTGAATCACCGGGAATCAGGTACATCTGCTCGCGGCGAAAATCCCAGTCTGCACTGATCCAGCGTTCCTCGAGGAGGTCCCAACGTAGCGGCAACGCATATCCGACCGGCTGATCAAGCCCGTGGGTCAATACCTTTGCCAGTGCGCGACGCTCCATGCTGTCTTTTAAATTGGCTACCCCCGGGTCGAGGTTTACCGGTGTGGTGCCTTCCTTCCAGAGCCAGTAGAGGGGATCTTCGTAACCGGGAACAAGAAAATGGTCCTTGACTCCAATACGCTCGGCAACTCGCGCGGCAAAGTGCTGAGCCACGTCCTGCTCCACGGTCCCCGGCTTGCGGATATCGGCGAGCAGATCTGGATTCTTCCAGATCGGCTGCTTGTCCTGGCGCCAGAAGCAGTTATAAGCCCAGCGCGGCAACGGCTCACCGGGGTACCATTTGCCCTGGCCATAATGCAACAGACCCCCGCTGGTAAAAGCTTCACGTAGTCGCAACACCAGGTCATGGGCCAGCTTGCGCTTGTGCTCGCCGTCAGCGTGGGTGTTCCACTGGTCGCTCTCCATATCATCGATGGAGACAAAGGTCGGCTCGCCGCCCATGGTTAAACGGACATCCCCGGCCTCCAGATCCTCTTCTACCTTTTGGCCCAGGGCGTTGATCAACTGCCACTGATCGTCACTGTAGGGCTTGGTCACCCGTGGATCTTCGTGGAGACGATGGACGGTGTTACTATATTCAAAGCTTACTTCACAGGGCCCGGTCGCACCGGTCAAAGGTGCTGCACTCGCCGGATGGGGGGTACAGGCCAGCGGAATATGTCCTTCTCCGGCAAGCAGCCCGGAGGTGGGATCAAGACCGACCCAGCCGGCACCGGGGATATACACCTCGGCCCAGGCATGCAGATCGGTAAAGTCAGCCTCCGGCCCCGAAGGTCCATCAAGGGACTTTTCATCGGCGCTCAACTGCACCAGATAACCACTGACAAAACGCGCTGCCAACCCCAGATGGCGCAAAATCTGCACCAGCAACCAGGCAGTATCACGGCAGGAACCAAGGGCCAGGCGCAGAGTTGTTTCACAGGTCTGGACGCCGGGTTCCATGCGTACCGAATAAGCGATATCCTGATTTAAACGACGGTTAACCTCGACCAGAAAATCGACGGTGATCATTGGCCCGCGATCGACTTTTTCCAGCCAGCGCGACAAGCGCGGCCCGGCATGGATCTTCTGAAGATAGGGAACCAGCTCAGTGCGTTCCTGGCGGGTATACTCAAACGGATATTCTTCAGCATACTCTTCAATGAAGAAATCGAAGGGATTATAGGCGACCATATCGGCAACCACCTCTACCTCGATCGACAGCTCCTTGCTCGGTTCGGGAAATACCAGGCGGGCGAGATAATTGCCGAAGGCATCCTGCTGCCAGTTGATAAAGTGCTCTTCCGGCAGAATTTTGAGGGAGTAGGCCTGGATCGGGGTGCGACAGTGGGGAGCCGGGCGCAAACGCAACACGTGGGGATAAATCTGGGTCGGCTTATCAAAGAGATAACGGGTCACATGGTGGCAGGCGATACGAATCGGCATAAACAAGTCCTTACATCTGCAAGTCGCTAACGAACCGGCATGATCAATAGAAGAAAAAACAGCAGGCGTGGTCTATATTAGTTGAACAGTACTACCAAAAGCGATTGAAAACCTCAGCAGTCAGCAATTGCAGCGTGACAGGCGGCACCGACAATCCCGGCATGATTCAGCAAACGCGCCGGCACCAGCTGGGCACGTGTCTGCAGATAGGGAAAGAACTGATCACTGCGCTGACTGACCCCGCCACCGATAATGATCAGATCCGGCGACAATAAACGTTCCACCGGTCCCAAAAACCGATTGAGGCGGGCGCCCCATTCCTGCCAGCTGAGATTTTCCTGCATCCGTACCGATGCCGCCGCGTATTCCTCGGCAGTACCTCTTTGTAACGGAAAAGATCCCAACTCGAGATTGGGAAACAGCTGCTGACGATAAAAAAGAGCCGAACCGATACCCGTTCCCAGGGTCAAAACCAGCACCGTTTCATCATGGCCCACACCGGCACCGAAACGCATTTCCGCCAGACCGGCGGCATCGGCATCGTTAAGAACGACGCACTCACCCGGAATGGCACTGCCAAACAGATCGACAGCATCAATGCCGATCCAGCCGGCGTCAATATTGGCCGCAGTACCCACCACCCGGTTACGGATCACCGCTGGAAAACCGATACCGACGCGTCCCTGCCAGTTGAGGGCAGACACCAATGCGGACACCTTGTCAGCGATCGCCCCAGGGACAGCCGGACGCGGCGTAGGAACCTCCAGCGGCGCTTCCAGAATCGTTCCTTTATCCACATCAACCAGAGCCGCCCTGATACCACTCCCGCCAATATCAACGCCCAGCACCGGCATCAATGTTCCCCTTTGGTGCGATCAGTTTTCTCATGATTGAGAGAACACGAGTCGGCTTCGCAGTCTTGCCGCCGCCGTGGCAACAGGTGCCGCCAGCGGGCAAAAACCCGGTAGCCGCCGCGACCGAGGGAATAGACCCCGGGCAAACCGCAAAACGCCGCTGCCAGCCGCCAGACCGAGCCACTGGGAAACGCCTGCCAGATCGCAATAAAGGCGTCGATACCGGTAGTAAAGTTACCCTGGGCATCACGTACGTGGAGCTCTGACATGAAGTCACCAAGAGATTTGCCGTAGACATCCGGATTGAAATGCTCATCACTGATATCAACGAACTCAAGACGATCATCCGGATTTTTACGCCGATAGCTTTCCATTTCGGCACTGCAAACCCGACACGAACCATCAAAAAAAATTTGCAGGGGGAATGCAACAGCCATATCTTGCCCGTTCATCAAGGAAGGGTTAGGATAGAAACTCAAAGCCACAGGCACCTTTATTTAACACCGACCACCCTTGCCATCATAGCACAAACTCTGCTTTTTACGCAGCGTTAGATTGATGATCGGGCGCGCCGGGTGCCGGGCATTATCGTTTAGGCGTTAAATATGCAGAGCAAAGAGGAACAGACCCGGTCGATGTTCAGTAGCGTAGTGGTCATCACCCTTATCATATTATTCCATATCCTGTTGATCGTCGGCTTAATCAGTTCCGTCATCTTGTTTAAGGGGATCTACGACCTGCGCTGGTGGATTCTGGGGATCGGTCTGGTGCTGGTCATTGCCTCCGGCTATTATTTCTACCGTCGTGCCAAGGCCGGCAAACGCCGCCTGCGCGACATCATGAACGACCCGGCGTTTCAAAACCGCAGCGTCGAAATCAGCCTGATGGGAGGAATGGCGACCCTGCGTGTCGGCCACCAGGATAACCACTCCCAACCGCCGCGCATGATCGATGTCGGCCCTGACGGAGAGATCAAACAACTGCCCGCTCCCTCATCCCATCAAATCGCAGAATTAACGGAACTGAACCGTATGCTGGAACAGGGGCTGATCACCAGAGAAGAGTTTTTGCGTTTAAAACAGGACATCCTCTAGGTATTTGATCGTGTTTTTCCTTATGCTTTTTTGGAAGCCTCTCATTTTTCCAGCTTGACAACCTGCCCTTAAGCCTATAATTTTTACAAATTAGTATTCATTCTCTATTAACATTGAGTGTTTATGGAAAAGTCTGGCTTCATAAGTTCTTCACTGATCCGCCATCTGTCAAACTCAGTGGCTCTGGTCGTGCTCGTAGCGCTCTTGAGTTCCTGTGCCCCCGCACCTGCCGTGGTGCCTTCTATCGCCCTGAGCGAACAGCTCCAGCAGATTCGCCAGCAGCAAGAGCAGCAATCAGAGCAATTGCAGCTTCTGAGTCGCCGGATGATGTTGCTGCAGGAGGTGATGGGCATTGAGGAAATGAAGTTAGAGGAGTCGGATCCCGTCGAAGCACTTATATTTTCGGCGACGCCGCCTGCGGACATTCCTGCCCCGCCACCAAGCACAGTCTCACAGATTGAACTCAATCCAGCGGTTGCTGCCTATCTTGATGCTTTTTCACATCTTGCCAGTGGACGCCCCGACAGCGCCGAGGGTGGTTTTGAATTTTTCCTGCGGGAGTTTCCTGACCACCAGCATTCAGCCAATGCCCGTTACTGGCTGGCACAAGCACAATCAACCCAGGGCAAAAACGATCTGGCGACAACAACCCTGCGCCGGATTATTACCGATCCCAGGGCGCAATTCAAAGCTCCGGCAGCACTGATGCAACTGGCAGCTATTTACCGCCGGCAGGGGCTCAACAACCAGGCCGATAATATTGTTGAACAGTTGCGGACCAGCTATCCCGATAGCCCTGAAGCGCAACTACTGATCCGGAATGAAGCGTCGCAAACTGACAGTGACCTGAATTCCCGGCAGCGAGGGAACTGATGACACGGACAATCACCTGCAGATTACTCATCCTGATTCTGTTACTGACTTTTTCTGTGGTCGCCACCTCGGCTTTTGCCCAGCGCGGCGAAATCTACACGATTAAAAAGGGGGATACCCTCTGGGATCTGTCCCAGCGTTTCATCGAGGACCCTTTCTACTGGCCGAATATCTGGGCGGACAATCCGGAACTTATCACCAACCCGCACCTGATCTTCCCGGGGCAGCAGATCCGCATTCTTGATGGACGACTTGAAATCCTTCCCGCTTACATCCAGAAAGATACAGCCCCCACGGCGGAAACACCGGCCGGCGAACCCGTCGATGAAATTTTTTCAATTACCGTTGCCACCCGCGGCAACGGCTTTATCCTGGTGGATGAACAGTCCCAGGGGCAACTGGTTGACGCAACCGACAATCGCGTTCTGCTGACTGAAAGCGACAAGGTTTTTGTTGCCATGAATGACGGCACGATCGCCCGCGCAGGAGATTCGTTTGGACTCTACCAGCGCGGTGACAGTGTGGTGCACCCTACGAACAGGAAGCAACATATCGGCACCATGATGTACAACCTCGGTTCTGTGAAGGTTTCTGAAGTCAGAGGCCAGACCGTTGTTGGCCAGATTGACCGGGCGTTTCGCGAAATCACCCGTGGGGCAGAGCTGTTTTACTACGATCCACCGCGGCGCGACATCGCGCTGCAGCGCGGTACAACGCAAGACACCGGCGTCATTGTTGCTACTCAGGATGAAAAGGGAACCATCTCGACCGGTGATATCATCTTTGTCGATCTCGGGCGCAACAATGAACTGGCAGTCGGCAACCTTCTGTATATCTCGCGCCCAGGCCAGATCACTGATGAGGCTCTCAAAGGTGCCGAACCTCTTGACCTGCCCGAAGAAGTTATTGGCGCTGCCATCGTCACCGAGACTCGCGACACGACAGCAACAGCGCTGATCATCAAGAGTGTGGACTCAGCCGCTATCGGCAACAGCATCACGGTTGTAACCGACTGAGCCATCCCGCTCAAACAGATAACCATCCAAGAGGATTGATTTTTTCAATCCTCTTTTTTCATAAAATGAACCCCACCGATCAATAATCTCATCCACGCCAGGGGGGACAGATGAGACAAGCGCAGCTGGATTTACTACGACTGCACATGAATCCGGGCATTGGCCGTGCCGCTCTGTTCAAGCTTTATCGTCACTTTGGCTGTTTCAGCGCCGCAGTAAACGCCACCAGCCGCGCCTGGCAGCAAGCGGGGGTTCGTGCCGATCTGCACGCCGGCCTGCTCAGCCCGACAGCACCAGACCTGCGCGCGATGCAGGAAAAAATCGTCACCCAGGACATCCGCATCATCAGCTACTGGGATGATACCTACCCCGCCTTGCTGAAAACCATCTACGACCCCCCGGCATTACTCTATATTCGTGGCACGCTGCCCGAACGGGAAAGCTTTGCCATTGTTGGATCACGTAAAGCTACGCTTGCGGGACGGGAATTTGCACGGGAGCTGGCCGCCAAACTGGCGGCCCAGGGGATCTGTATTGTCAGTGGCATGGCGCGAGGCGTCGATAGCGCCGCTCACCAGGGGGCGGTGGATGCCCAAGGCAACACCATTGCAGTTCTTGGTTGTGGTGTTGACCATATTTACCCACGCGAAAACACGCGCCTCTATCATCAGATCATCGAACAGGGTGCGGTTATCAGTGAACATCCCCCCGGTACCGGCCCTGTCGCCAGACATTTTCCCGGTCGCAACCGGATTATCAGCGGCCTGGCACGTGGAGTACTGATTGTTGAAGCGGCCGCCGGCAGTGGTTCACTTATCACTGCAGACTTTGCCCTGGAGCAGGGACGCGAACTCTTTGCCACCCCCGGCGCCATCAATCACCCCAACAGCCAGGGCCCTCATCAGTTACTCAAGGACGGGGCACAACTGGTTACTGACAGCAACGATATTCTCCAGGCGCTCTGGCCGGAACAATCCGCTCCAGGCAAACTGAACCCTGTATTGATGACCCCGCCCCCTGCCCCCGCCCCCCCGGTCAATCTCAGTCCGGCGAGCCTGGCAGTCTATCAGTTGCTCGGCGAAATCCCCTTGCATCACGACGAAATTGCGCGGAAATGCGCCTTGACTCCCATGAGCCTTTCCGCTATTTTACTCGACTTGGAGCTTCGAGGAGGGGCGAAACAACTTCCCGGAGGCAACTATATTCGTGGTTCCCTGGCAGCCCTTTAACGGCTCCATAGATGATGCCAACGAACGATCAGGAGGTCTTTGGTCTTTTGAACGAGCGCAGTAGCGCGATTGTCAATCTGATCGCCCACGCTGTATAAAGATCAGAAGACGCTCCCGGTGGCGCACCGCCAACCTCCGGTCACGCAAAACCGGTGTCCTTCCCAAGAACGACCGGGAGTGCATCTACCGCCAGGTTTCAAAGGGTTGTGCTACGGCTGCAACCCTTTTTTCTTTTCATCACTGTCGCTGCTGCTGGCGGCAACATATAGAGGATGTAAATGGCTCAATCACTGGTCATTGTCGAATCACCGGCTAAAGCTAAAACCATCGAGAAATTTCTTGGCAAGGGATATAAGGTTCTTGCTTCCTATGGACACGTCCGCGCCCTGCCCAGCAAACAGGGGTCCGTGGACACTGAAAACGATTTCAAACCCAATTATCAGATCCTCCCCGAGAGCAGCAAACACATCGCTGCCCTGAAAAAAGAAGTTGCCAAAAGTTCTGAACTGATTCTTGCGACTGACCTGGACCGCGAAGGAGAGGCCATCGCCTGGCACCTGCTGGAGGCCTTGGGCCTCGATGAAGGGGCCAAGAACCCGGTGGTCAAACGCGTCACCTTTAATGAAATCACCCAATCCGCCATCACTGAGGCGATGGCCGCACCCCGCGCCATTTCCCGCACTATGGTCGATGCCCAGCAGGCACGCTCCATCCTCGATTATCTGGTCGGCTTTAACTTGTCCCCCTTTCTCTGGAAAAAAATCCGCTATGGGCTCTCTGCCGGTCGCGTTCAATCTGTTGCCCTGCGCCTGATCTGTGAACGTGAGGACGAGATAGAAGCCTTTGAGTCGCGAGAATACTGGAGTATTGAGGCGATTCTTGCCAACGTTCAAAAAACGACGTTCAATGCCAAGCTCCATGCCCACAAGGGTAAGAAACTTGACAAGTTTGCCCTTGCTGACAAACAGCAGACCGACGCGATCCTCAGCGAACTGGAGCAGGCTCGTTTTGTGGTTGACAAACTGGAGCAAAAGGAACGCAAACGCAACCCTGCGCCGCCTTTCACCACCAGCACCCTGCAGCAGGAAGCCAGCCGCAAGCTCGGTTTTTCAGCCCGCAAAACCATGAGTGTCGCGCAGAAACTTTATGAGGGGATCACTGTTAGTGACGGCACCCAGGGGCTGATCACTTACATGCGAACCGATTCGGTCGCCCTGTCAGAGACCGCGACCAGCGAAGCACGCTTGCTAATCGAGCAGCAGTATGGCGCCGAATATGCGTTGGCAAAGCCCCGTTTTTTCCGCAATAAAAGTAAAAACGCTCAGGAAGCTCATGAAGCGATCCGCCCAACCGGGCTGATGCGCACCCCGGCAACCCTCAAGCCCTTCCTCAATTCCGATCAGTTCCGTCTTTATGATCTGATCTGGAAGCGTACCGTCGCATCACAGATGGCGCAGGCGATTTTTGATGCTACAACCGTTGATATCGGTGCCGGCACTGACTACAGCTTTCGTGCCACCGGTCAGGTGATTCGCTTCCCCGGCTTTATGACCCTCTATATTGAAGGCACTGATCAGCAGGAGGACGAACAACAGGAAGGATTGCTGCCACCCTTGAGCGTGGGGGAAGAATTGCACAAGGAACAACTGCTTCCCCAACAACATTTCACTCAACCGCCGCCGCGATTTACCGAAGCGAGCCTGGTTAAAAGTCTCGAGGAATACGGCATCGGCCGCCCCTCTACCTACGCCAGCATCATGAACACCCTGGTCACCCGTAAATACGTGCACCTGGAAAAGCGCACATTTTTCCCTGAGGACACCGGACGAGTGGTCACCCGACTGCTGACCGAGCACTTCAGCCAGTATGTCGACTATGACTTTACCGCTGCCCTGGAAGAGGAACTGGATGCCATTTCGCGTGGTGAAAAAACCTGGGTTCCAGCCATTCGTCAGTTCTGGAAACCCTTCATCGAGCTTCTCAAACTCAAGGAAAAAGAGGTCAGCAAAGCCGATGTAACCACCGAAAAAACCGACAAGACCTGTCCAGAATGTGGCAAGGAGCTGGTCATTAAGCTGGGGCGCGCAGGGCGCTTTATGGCCTGCTCCGGGTTCCCCGACTGTCGCCATACCGAACCCCTTGCCGGTCAGGCGGAAGAGGCCGAAGAGCCGGCATTTTCCGACGAGAAGTGTGATAAGTGCGGGAGTCCGATGTTGATCAAGTCGGGGCGGTTTGGCAAGTTTCTTGCCTGTAGCGGCTACCCGGAATGCAAGAACATTCAACCCCTGGAAAAACCCAAATCATTAGGTATCGCCTGCCCATCATGTGGTGATGGCGAAATGATGGAGAAAAAAAGCCGCTACGGGAAAATATTCTATTCATGCAATCGCTACCCCAAATGCAAATACGCCCTGTGGAATCCCCCCACCAGCGAACCCTGCCCGAAATGTGCCTGGCCCCTTACCGAGATCAAAACCACTAAACGCTTTGGGACTGTTCAGCGCTGTCCACAACCTGAATGTGGTTGGGAGAAGGTGATTACCCCGCCGGAGAAGAAGGCGACCCCACCAAAGGCCCCAACGAAAAAGACAACAGCAAAAAAAAAGACAGCAAAAAAAGCGCCAACTAAAAAACCTGTCAGCGCTAAGAAAACTGCAGATTAACAGCGATCTGGATAAATCAATGAAGATGACCATCATCGGCGCCGGCCTAGCCGGTTGCGAGGCGGCCTGGCAGGCGTCTGCGCACGGCGTTAATGTTCAGCTGCTGGAAATGAAGCCGCTGCATTTTTCTGCTGCCCACGAAAGTGCTGACCTGGCCGAACTGGTCTGTTCAAACAGCCTGCGTGGCAGTGGGATGAATAATGCGGTCGGCTGCCTCAAGGAAGAAATGCGCCGCTGCGGCTCCCTGGTCATTGAAGCTGCCGATGCGACCGCGGTGCCGGCTGGGGGTGCCCTGGCCGTCGACCGCGATGCTTTTTCCCGCTATATCACTGAAAAAATCACCTCCCATCCGTTGATCGAGCTGAAGAGAACCGAGGTCACCGAACTGCCGGGCCAGGGTGTTACCATTCTGGCCAGTGGCCCCTTGACCTCAGAGCGCCTGTCGGTGGCCCTGGCTGAGCTGACCGGGAATGAGCATCTTTATTTTTACGACGCTATCGCACCGATCATTGAAGCTGACTCCATCGATACCAGCGTTGCCTGGCGCGCATCACGTTACGGACGCGGTGGTGATGACTACATCAACTGTCCCTTGAGCAAAGAAGACTACGATGATTTTGTTGCCGCACTGCTTGCCGCCGACAAGGTAGCCGGACGTGAGTTTGAAAAACTGACCCACTTTGAGGGGTGCATGCCGATCGAAGAGATGGCCGCACGTGGCCATCAAACCCTCTCGTTCGGCCCGATGAAGCCGGTCGGTCTGCCTGACCCACGTACCGGGCGACCTCCGCATGCGGTTATTCAGTTACGCCAGGACAACCACCACGCCACCCTCTACAACATGGTGGGTTTTCAGACGCGCTTGACCTATCCGGAGCAAAAACGCATTTTCACCATGATTCCAGGTCTTGGGCAGGCACGCTTTGCGCGGCTCGGCAGCATGCATCGCAACACCTTTATCAATGCTCCGACCTGCCTGAATCAAACCCTGCAGTTTAAACGTGCCCCGCACATCTATGCCGCCGGTCAGATCACCGGGGTTGAGGGGTACGTTGAATCCGCCGCCTGCGGTTTTCTTGCCGGCCTGTTCGCTGCTTGTCACCTGTACGGCAACAGTGCCCCCGCGCCTCCAGCTGAAACCGCCTTCGGAGCTTTGCTGGGCCATCTGGCAGACGCCGACCCTGATAACTTTCAGCCGATGAATGTCAATTACGGCCTTTTTCCACCCCTGGAAGGGGGCCGAAGAAAACGTACTGAGCGCCGCCTGGCCATGGCGGAACGTGCCCTGGCGGCGCTGCCCGCCTGGTGGCAGCAGATTCTGGCAGAACGCGCTAACGCGCTGGTGACTGGAAATGGATGACAGCCTGATTCTCGCATCGGCTTCCCCACGCCGCAAGGAACTGCTGGAACAGATCGGCCTTGAATTCAGCGTGATGCCAAGCAGCGTTGCGGAAACCATCAGACCCGATGAGGCGCCGAGCGATCTGGTTATCCGCCTAAGCCTGGCCAAGGCCCGCGACATTGCCGGGCGATCTGACACCCGGGCCCGCTGGATCATCGGCAGCGATACCGTCGTCGTCTGTAACCAGCAGATCCTCGGCAAGCCGACTGACGATCATGACGCTGCCGCGATGCTCCGCCAGCTCTCCGGCACCAGTCATCTGGTGGTCAGCGGCTACGCCGTCATCGACCGCCGGCAGCAAACCCGGCGCGCGGAAGCGGTCATTACCAAGGTTCATTTCCGGCAATTGACAGAAGCAGAAATTGCGCGCTACATTGCCACTGGGGAGTCGGCTGACAAGGCCGGCGCCTACGCCATTCAGGGGATTGGCGCCTGTTTTGTCAGTGGCATTGAAGGCAGCTACAGCAATGTCGTCGGTCTGCCTCTATGCCGCCTGACCCTGGCGTTGAAGGAGCTGGGCGTTCCCCTGATGATCTAGTTTCTGTCCGGAAAAACAGCTCTGTTTTTTACTGGAGACTCGCCATGACCTTTATCCGCAACAATATCAATCAGATTCGCGCCCGCATCGGCGATGCTTGCGCCACCAGCGGACGCAACCCCGTTGATGTCCGTCTGGTGGCCGTTTCCAAGGTCAAACCGGCAGAGTTGATTGACGAAGCCTTTGCCGCCGGTCAGCAACTCTTTGGCGAAAGCTACGTTCAGGAGTTCCGGGACAAGGAAACCACCGTAAAAAGTCCGGTCGAATGGCACTTTATCGGCGCGCTACAAAGCAACAAGGTGAAATATCTGAGCGGCAAGGTGGCGCTGATCCACTCGGTGGATCGCTTCTCCCTGGCCAAAGAGATTAACCGACAATGGGGAAAGATTGATGCCGTTGCGCCGATCCTGCTCCAGGTCAATGTCGGAGATGAACACAGTAAGGCCGGCTGTGCTATCGCTGAATTGCCGGCGCTGACCAGACAAATTGCCGCCTTGCCTCATCTTCGGATTCGCGGTCTGATGTGCCTTCCACCCGACCTTGGTGACCCGGAACAGGTGCGCCCGTTTTTCCGACAACTGCGGGAACTTGCCACAATGATCACAGAAGAGCAGATTCCGGGGGTGAGCATGAACGAGTTATCCATGGGAATGAGTGGTGATTTCGAGGTTGCGATCGAGGAAGGGGCAACCCTGGTGCGTATCGGCACAGCCATTTTTGGGGAGCGCGACTGATTTGTTAGCAGATCCGCAACCAGAATTCCTGATTTTTGACCTCGACGGCACTCTGGTCAACTCTCTTCCTGACCTGTTGACCGCCATCAACCTGTTGCGTCAGGAGCTGGCACTCTCGCCCTTGACAGCTGCCCAGGTTGCCCGGATGGTTGGAGATGGGGCAACGATACTGGTCAAGCGAGCCCTGGGAGATGATCTTTACGAACAACACCACCTGGAGCGTTTCCTTGAGCTCTATGGCCGGCACCTCCTCGACCAGACCCATTGCTATCCGGGAATTGTAGAACTGCTGCAGCGACATGATCCTGAGCGCATGGCACTGGTCACCAACAAACCGGTCCTCTATACCCGCAGGATTCTCGCGGGACTCAACCTTGCACAGTTCTTCAAGGTGGTCATCGGCGGCGATTCCTATCCTCACAAAAAACCTCATCCCTACCCGCTGCAACAGGCATTACTGCAGCTGGACGGCCACCCGCAACAGGCGCTAATGGTTGGTGATCATCATACTGATCTTTACGCTGCCCGGGATGCCGGCATCGTTACCTGCTTTTGTGCTTACGGTTTCGGACACTGCGGCGATTACGTTCCTGACTACCAGGTTACGGATGCCAGGGACCTGCTGACTCTGTTGCCGGGAAAAAATTGGTGACCGATCCGCGTCTGACCTATCGCGAAATTTCCTGGTTTTTCTTTCCGCTATTGCTCAATGTACAGCTCATGAGCATCTCCCATACCATTATCAATGGTGCGCTGGCGCGGATGGAAAATTACGTAACCACGCTAGCCGGCATCTCTGTCGCCATGATTGTCCACCTGTTCATTTCTTCACCCTCCTATCAGAACCACACCGTCACTATTGCCATGGTGCGCGGACGAAACTCGTTAAAGGGCGTCCTGACGTTTATTCTTCTGGTAGCGCTTTATGTCACCCTGATGCTCGGGCTGATCGCCTTCACTCCCTTAGGTGATCTTGTCCTCGTCACCTTGCTCGGAACCCCTGTCGACGTGGCCCTGGAGGCTCAAAAAGCCCTGATGGTCATGACCCTGCTCCCCTTTTTCACCGGCATGCGTGGTTTCAGCCAGGGAATGCTGATCCGTGCGCGGCGCACCGGCCTGGTCTCTTTGGCGACCGGTGTCCGCGTTGGCGGATTGTTTCTGTTTCTGCTGGTCGGACGCACCTGGTTTGATGGCGCCCAACTTGGCGCCTTTGCCCTGGTCAGTTGCGTTGTTACCGAAACCCTGGTGATCTCGTGGATTGCCTGGCGAGTACACCCGCCCCTGCTGCGCCACGGAGGAGAAAAAAGTACCGCCGATATCCTGCGCTATGCGTTTCCTCTGGCCTACTCATCATGTCTGCAACAAACGATTCCCCTGCTCATCAGCGCCATTATCGGTCGCCTTCACGATGGCGCCCTGGCATTGGCGGCCTTCGGGGTCATCCGCGGATTTCTGTTTCTGCTGGCCGGCCCCATGCGTAATCTGCAACAGACTTACATGACCCTGGTTAAATCGGCGGATGATTACCGCACCCTGGTCTATTTCAGCTGCAGCCTGTCTGCTGTCATGGGGGTGATTATCCTTCTCACAGCGGGCCCCCTCCATCAACTGATTCTCGGCCGGTTTCTGGGCATTGAAACCGACCTGCGCGACTATCTGCGCCTGGCTTTCGCCGCCTGTGCCCTGTTCCCTTTCATGTATGCTGCCAGCAACCTGTTGCGCGGCTGGTTTTCCGGGGCCGAGCAGACCCACCAACTGGGACGCTCGACCCTGATCAAGAGCAGTTTTCTGCTGTTATTGTGGTGGCCCCTGGTCACCTGGCAACCCGCGATATCCGGGATAGCGCTTGCGATTGCCCTACTGGTTGCAGCTGAAATGCTCGAAGCCGGCTATCTCTATCGTCAGCGCAAAAATCAACCTGCAACCGTTCGTGCTCTTGCCCCTTATTAATCGTTGGCAGTAACATGGTCGACATGACCGAATCTGTAAAAAAACACTCCTGCCCTGACTGCAGCCACTGCCAATGGTGCAGCGACGAACGCTGCCGGTTATGCCTGAAACCGATGACTCCGCCGCGTCTGTCGATACGCGACCAGATTGCCCTCTATGAGCGCCTGAACAATCACTGCGGCTGCCTGCAGGATGATACTGGAGCGTCCGAATCTACGCCGTAAAATGCTGCCGCCGGCCCGCGCTTTTTTCCATGACAACAGCGGTTTGACTGTGCTTAAATGCGCCCTTCGAAAAAAACCATTGAAGGAGCCAGACCATGTATAACTGTTCCGACCTGAAAAAAGGATTGAAAGTGATGATCGATGGTGAACCTCACGTCATCGCCCAGTATGATTTCACCAAGCCGGGCAAAGGCCAGGCCCTGTATAAATGCAAGCTGCGCAACATGATTACCGGCAGCCTCTTTGACCGCACCTACCGCAGCGGCGAATCGTTCGAACCCGCACACCTGGAGGAGCGGGAAATGCAATATCTGTATCAGGATGACAACGGCTATGTTTTCATGGACAAGAAATCCTACGAACAGATCACCCTGTCCGAAGAAACCCTGGCGGATGATAAATATTTTCTCGTCGACAATATGGACGTAGAAATTCTCATGCATGGTGATCGCGGCATCGGAATCAGTCTGCCGAACTTTGTCAATCTGCGGGTTATGCAAGCCGACCCCTGGGTCAAAGGCGACACCGCCGCCGGCAACAACAAACCAGCCACCGTGGAGACAGGTTATACCCTCCAGGTTCCCTCTTTTGTCGAAGAAGGCACCCTGATCCAGATCGACACCCGTACCGGAGCATATGCAACCCGCGTCAAGGAATGATCGTGGAACCAAACTGGCAACTGGCCCGCAAACGTAAAACCATTGAACAGCGCGCCCGAATCCTCCAGAAGATTCGGGCGTTCTTTATTGAACAGGGCTTTATCGAGGTCGAAACCCCTGCGCGCATCCCCGCCAACGCTCCGGAACTCCATATCGATGCGATCTTAAGTGACGGCTGGTATCTGCAGACCTCACCGGAACTGTGCATGAAACGATTGCTGGCTGCGGGCTACGATAACATCTTTCAGATCTGTCATTGCTGGCGAGCCGAAGAACGCGGTCCACGTCATCTGCCTGAATACACGATGCTCGAATGGTACCGGCGCGACTGCGACTATCACCAACTGATGCATGACTGCGAAAAACTCATCAATCATCTGGTAGGCCAGGAGACATTCATCTGGCAGGGACACGAAGTTGACATTTCAACGCCGTGGCCGCGATTAACCGTCAAACAGGCATTTTCGCAACACAGTTCTACTTTGCTATCGCAAATTACCGACGAAAAAAAATTTTCGGAACTGATCAGCAATGAAATAGAACCCGCCCTTCCCCGGAATAAACCACTGTTTCTTGTCAACTATCCAACCCTGCAAGGCTCCCTTGCGCGCTTAAAAACCGATGATCCAGATTGCGTGGAACGGGTCGAGCTTTATATTGCCGGGTTTGAGTTGGCCAACGGCTTTACCGAACTAACCGACGCGGCAGAACAGCGACAGCGCTTCATAAGGGAAGAAAAACAGCGCCGGGAGGCGGGGAAACCTCCATACCCGCTGCCGGAAAAATACCTTGAGGAGCTCGAAACTCTCGCAAATGCTGCAGGAATTGCCCTCGGCATTGACCGCCTGATCATGCTGCTCTGCGATCAGCCGACAATCGATGAGGTCGTTTGCTTTTCCCCCGAACAACTGTAATGCAGCATGAAGCACTACGGCCATCAGCCTTCCCGGCATGCACGAAGTTCATGATTACCCATGAGCACCTCAACCGACCAGAACCCATCGCCAGGCTACACACCCCTATGCATTAACTTTTCAACCGCTCAAACACATCCCGGCCGGCAGCTCACAACCAATAAAATAGAACGCTATTTTGACAAGATAAACGCTGGTTTTGCACATTTTTTCTGTTGACACGTTTATATAACAACGTATTATGACGCCGAATCCAAAAGCCACTATTTCGCATTTTTTAACCTCACCAACAGACAGCTGGTAAAATTCAATCAAATAGGGTTTCTGCCTGCCCCTTGCAAACGTGGACAACCGTTGAATATGTGATCAACCCCGATCACAATTTTATAATGAACGAGAGGAGATTTTCTATGGGACACGGACCTGCCGTAAAGTTGGGCAAAGATGATGCTGCCAGCTTTAAAACCAGCCTGGGCGTAAAGATGTTTTTTGGCTACACAATCTTTTACGTCATTTTTATTGGATTGAATGTCTACGCACCTAAAACGATGGAAACCATCATCTTTGGTCAAACGGCCGCCGTTATCTGGGGGTTCTTTCTGCTCGGTCTCGCACTGATTATGGCAGTGATTTATAACCACTTCTGCACTCAAGCAGAAAAACGCTATAACAGCTAAGGGAGAACCGAACGATGATATATACACAATCACCACTGGCTATCGGTCTGTTTATCTTCTTTGTTCTGTTTGTTCTCGGACTCTCTTTCTATCTCGCCCGTCGTACCAGTTCAGCCGAAGGCTACTACGCCGCAGGCGGTAATATCCACTGGATGACCAACGGCATCGCCTTTGCCGGCGACTACCTCTCGGCGGCATCCTTCCTCGGAATTTGCGGCATGATCGCGACCTCCGGCTATGACGGCTGGATGTACTCTATCGGCTACCTTGCCGGCTGGATAGTGGCCCTGTTCCTGGTCGCCGAACCGATGAAACGCCTGGGCAAGTATACCTTTACCGATGCCCTTGACTCTAAATTCAACTCCAAGTCAATTCAGCTCATGGCAGCCATTTCCACCCTGCTGGTTTCAATTTTCTACCTGATTCCACAGATGGTGGGTGCCGGTGTTCTGGTGCAGCCACTGATGGGCCTGCCTCACTGGGTCGGGGTCTGCATCGTTGGCGTTGTTGTTACCATGATTGTTGCGACTGCAGGGATGGCATCAACGACCTATGTCCAGTTCTTTAAAGGTGCCATGTTACTGATTGTGTCGACCGTCCTGGTCGGCATGGTACTCTTCCGTGGCCTTTCAACCACCCCGGAAAATGATGGCAAACCCTACCACGATTTCACCACCCTCTACGCCGACAGCGCTCTGGTACTCGAAGACAGCAGCTACCGGATAGTTGCTGGTCTCGATTCGATCTTCGGTGAAAAAGGGTTCGTCAAGCTTGAAAAGAACGGCAATGAGTCGATCTGGCAATTGCATGAAACCCCTGAGGGGTACCGCCTGGAAGAGACCCTTTATGCCACTCGCCTCAATGACGGCACCAGATTTTACAACGGTTCGCCTGCCGAAGACGGCCAATTTTTCCCGGTCGGCCACATCAAGGAACTGGTTGTCAATGGTGAAGAGATGCTTGCTACCGGACCAATCGGGCCGTTCAGCTATCTTTCTGCACTGACTGAGTCGACGATCGTTCTCTGGGGAAAAGCCTATGTCCCTGATGCCGACGGAATCACCACCATTTACTATCAAAAGCCGACGCCAGGAGCACAGGTTCTGCGCCCCGGCTTGCGCTTTAAAGTCGACAACTCCACCCCGATGGAAAAGTTCAACTTTATCTCATTGATGCTGGCGCTGTTCTGCGGAACCGCAGCGCTGCCACACATTCTGATCCGTTATTACACGGTGCCAAGCCAGGCGGCCGCACGTAAGTCGACCATCGTCGCCATCGCCGGCATCGGCTTCTTCTACCTGCTGACCCTGTTTATGGGGATGGGCGCCATGACCAGCGGGGTTATCAACCTGCTCGACAACAACATGTCGGCACCGCTGCTGGCCCTGTCTTTTGGCGTGTTTCTCTTTGCCATCATTTCATCGCTGGCCTTTGCCACAGTGCTGGGTACGGTCTCCGGCCTGATCGTCGCGTCATCGGGCGCCATTGCCCACGATCTGCTCGACAATTTTCTCGGGTTAAAAATGAACGATCGCACAAAGGTCCGCGCGGGCAAAATATCGGCGGTCTGTGTCGGGGCCATTGCCATCTACCTGGGGATCGTGTTCGAGGGGATGAACGTCTCGTTCCTGGTCGGCTGGGCCTTTGCCGTTGCCGCCTCGGCTAACCTGCCGGCCATCCTGATGCTGCTGTTCTGGAGCAAAACCACAGCGCGAGGCGTAGCAGCATCGATTACCGTCGGTCTGGTCAGTTCCCTCGGCCTCATTCTGATATCGCCGGACATGTGGTTGCGGTACGGCAAGCTGCCGGCCGAGGCACCGATTCAGTTCAACAGCCCGGCGCTGATCTCCATACCGCTGTCATTTCTTGCGCTGGTTGTGATATCTCTGTTAACACAAAAAGATGTCAACATCGGCCACGCAACGGAACCATCCAATAACTGATTGGATCAGTCCAAAACAATGTCCTGTGAACGGGCCGCCACTGACAGGGCGGCCCGTTCTTTATGGTGATAAATATGAATCGATTCCGCGTAACCCTGATTGCTGTCTGTCTGGTGCTTTCCTGGCTCGCCTATAAGGATATCAGCCTGTATCTGCGCAACCCGCAACCCCTGGCAATCTCCATAGCGGAACTCGAGACGCTGGAAAAAGCCCCGAGAGAATGGCTGGCTGTTTCGGGAGGATACCCCGACTTTCTGCAGGGCATCAACATGACCGGCAGCATGGACTTTGAAGCTTTTCTGGTACCCCTGACCAGTTCACCTGAAAACAATAACTACCGGGTCTGGTTCGAGACCAGAGACCCTGACATCCTTGAGGCATTGACAACATACTACTTTCTTCTCGACTCGGAAGCCCAGCGTCACAATTTTCTCAAGGATAATGATCATATCTTTTCCAGCCAGCGGAATCTCACCGGAATGACGGCAGCCGAACTGGTTGCTAACTCAAATCAGAAGAAACTAGTCAGCCTGCTGGAAGAAATGGGGATAGAAACCTCCGGCACCCCTATTTTTATCAGTGAAGAAAAAGAACCAACCTTCTGGCGCGGTATATTTTTTGCCTTGATCGCCTTTGCCGGCCTGCTGAAACTGACCTGGGACGTTCGCACCGGACCACAAGCACCGCGGATGTGATTTAGTCCCCTGCTTCCAGCCATTCACAGGTTTTTGTAATTGCGACAACAACTTTCTCACAATAATCAGCTAAAAAGATCTCTCCCAGCTCCCTGTCGGCACCAATCTGTTCGACCGCAGCGAGGGCTTTGGCACCGTCAAAATCGACACAGGCAATACGTGCCGTCAACTCGTTAGCAGGACGACCGAAACTGCTCCCCGGCAAGATAGCCACACCGGTGTCACGCAGCAGTCGCTCACACAAGATGCTGCTGTTTTGGATTCCCCTGCTATCCAGTTTTTCACGCAATGGCTCGAAGTCGGGCAACAAATAAAAAGCCCCGTCCGGCCTGGCAACAAAAACTCCTGCCGCGGTCAGCTTTGCGCAGATCCAGTCTGTCAGCGCCTTGAGAATTCTGCGACAATTGACGAGGTAACGCTCTATCTCTGCCCCTCCCTGGAATGCTTTCACTGCTGCGTATTGTATCGGTGCGCTGGTGGCGGTAAAGGTTTCACTGGCAACCACAGCCATCGCGTCACTTAGCCACCGCAACTCTGCTGGAAAGGCAAAAGATCCGAGACGCCACCCACCGGCCCCCGCCCACTTGCTTAAACCACTGGCGATAATTGTCCCTTCGGGATAATAGCGGGCAATCGAACGATGGTTGCCGTTAAAATTCAGCTCTCCGTAAATCTCATCCGAGAGCAGAATAATCCGATATTTTCGTGCAACTGCTGCCAGCTCCTGCAACTGCTGATCAGTATAGGAACAGCCGGTCGGATTATTGGGATAATTAAGAATGACAATACGCGGTTTATCAGGATCGACAGAACAAAAACAATCCAGTTCCTCCGCGGACAGCAACCAGTTATTATTTTCTTCCGTCCTGAGCCAGCGAACATGACGGCCGACAATGTGGGCCTGGGGTGCATAGGAGACCCAGCTCGGGGTCGGTATAACAAGATCTCCGTAATAAACCAGCTGCAGGATAAACATGAGCTCTTTTGAACCGGGTCCGATCAGAACGTCTTCTTTCGAAATCGTCAGATTCTGGGAGCGACGATAATAACCGGCGATAGCTTCACACAGAGCGGGCAATCCTCGTACCGGGAGGTAATCTTTCTGATGGGCATTATTCTGGAGCTCTTTTACAACTGACTGGGGGACAGGAAAAGGTGATTGTCCCAATCCCAACTTATAAACAGTTTTTCCTTCTGCTATCAAACGGTTGCTCTGTTCATTAATGTTAAGAGTTGCTGAAACCGGCAACCCTCGAACGTTAAGGTTCAAATGAACCTCATGTCTGGCAATGTTCATGGTAAAACTCCTGTATCAGTAATTGAGGTCAGCTGTTCCGCCATCCGGCATCGATTATGCGTTCAGTTCCCATGATCAGCTCAACCTGACAGCCAAAACAATCCCTAAACATCAAAAAACAGATGATTTGCTCCCCACAATCACAAAAAGCCGGACCAAAGGTGGCCGGCTTTTTGTGATTTTTTCACTATGCAAAAAGGCTAGTCTTCCTTGTGAGGACGCTCACGATTGACCAGAATGGTCTGGTCGATAATTTCGCCGCAGGATGTACAGCGCCAGGCTTCATAGGATCTTACAAAGTTATAGTAGGTTTCCGCCTGCATTCTCCCCTTACATTTTGGACATTTCATCATCAGCCCCCCCCATGGCAAAGAATCTTTAGTGGTCATTGCTGATCTTTGTGTAATTTATAGGTGAAAGCATCAGCCAGTGCCTGATAGGACGCCTCAACGACATTGCTGCTGACACCAACGGTTCCCCAGCGACTGTCCTTATCGCCCGTCTCAACCAGCACGCGGATCATCGCGTCGGTACCCTGGCTCGAAGGCAGCACTCTGACTTTATAATCAAGCAGCTTGATCTCTGCAAGCTGCGGGTAAAAACTGATCAGGGCCTTACGCATCGCCCGGTCCAGGGCATTGACGGGACCATTGCCATCAGCTGCCATGTGTTCTACACGACCACCGACCTTAACCTTGATCGTCGCCTCTGACACCGGGCACTGGTCGCTCTCACGCAGGGTATCAATCACCCTGAAGGCCGTAATATGGAAATATTGCTTGAGCTTTCCCATCGCCCTGAGCATCAGCAGCTCAAAAGAAGCCTCAGCTCCTTCAAACTGATAGCCCTGATTCTCAAGCTCCTTGATTTGTTCAAGGATTTCAAGGGTTACCGGATCTTTATCATCAATCTTGATACCACATTCCTGCGCCTTGGCAAGAATATTCGAGCGTCCAGACAAATCGGAAACCAGCACCCGGGTCTTGTTGCCGACCAATTCCGGCCGGATATGTTCATAGGTTTCCGGATGGCGCTGAATCGCCGACACATGGACCCCGCCCTTGTGGGCAAAGGCCGAGTTACCCACAAAGGCCTGATGCTTCTGGGGTGCCAGATTGGCCAGTTCGTAAATAGCCCGTGACGCGCGCCGCAGGCTTTCCAGTCTTGCCGGAAGCAGACACTCCTTATTCATCTTGAGGATCAACGAAGGAATAATCGAACAGAGATTGGCGTTACCACAGCGCTCGCCGAAGCCGTTCATTGTCCCCTGGACGTGGATCGCTCCACCCACAACCGCCATGAGCGAATTGGCCACCGCACATTCACTGTCGTTGTGGGCATGAATGCCCAGAGGGACATCAATCTCGCGACGGACATGCTCCATAATCATGGGTAGTTCGTGAGGCAGGGTACCGCCATTGGTATCACACAGTACCAGACAATCAGCGCCGGCCTGAGCCGCTGCCTGGAGGGTTTTCATCGCATATTCAGGATTAGCCTTGTAACCATCGAAGAAGTGCTCGGCATCATAAATCACCTCGCCCACCCGCTCTTTCAGGTAGGCGAGAGAATCGTTGATCATATCGAGGTTTTCTTCGAGGGAAACACGCAACGCCTCGCGCACATGAAAATCCCAGGTCTTGCCGAAGATCGTTACCACATCAGGACGCGCCTCGATCAGCATCTTGATGTTATTGTCCTGATCCGGGGTAATCCGAGCCCGCCGGGTAGAACCGAATGCGGCAATTTTGCTATGAGAAAGAGTTTCCTTCTGGATGGCCTCGAAAAAACCGATATCCTTGGGGTTGGAACCAGGCCAACCACCCTCAATATAATCGATCCCTAACGCATCCAGGTGTTTGGCGATACGCACCTTATCCTGAATCTGGAAGGAGATATCCTCAGCCTGGGTTCCGTCCCTTAAGGTTGTATCGTACAGATAAACTCTGTTACTCATGAACAAAGACCCTTTCATCCAAAAAAAACTTTATCAGGCTTCTGCAGCCGGACGATCAAGACCGAAAGCTTCGTGCAGAACACGCACTGCCAACTCGGTATATTTATCGGAAATAACACATGACACCTTGATTTCACTGGTAGAAATCATTTCTATATTGATCCCCTCACGCGCCAGGGTATCAAACATGGTGGTAGCGACTCCGGTGTGAGAACGCATTCCGACACCCACAATGGACACCTTGGCAATATTGGTGTTGTGGCTGACGCCACGGGCACTGATATCCTTTGCCACCCCTTCAATAATCTTCAGCGCTTTTTTACAGTCGGTCTTGGGAACGGTAAAAGTGATGTCGGTGGCACCCTGGTGGGAAATATTCTGGATGATCATATCCACGGTAATATTGTTCTGACTTAATGGGCTGAAAATCTGGGAAGCAACTCCGGGTTGATCAGGAACACCGAAAATACTTATTTTTGCTTCGTCTTTGTTGAACGTGACACCTGAAACCAATACGGCTTCCATTTCTTGATCCTCCTTCATGACAAGTGTTCCCTGCGAATCATCAAAGCTGGAACGCACATGGACGACGACGTTATATTTCTTGGCAAACTCAACACTGCGAATCTGCAGAATTTTTGCTCCTAACGATGCCATCTCCAGCATCTCTTCATAGGAGATTTTATCGATCTTGCGGGCTTCGGGAACAATTCGCGGGTCGGTGGTGTAAACACCATCAACATCGGTGTAGATTTCACAGACGTCGGCTTTCAGGGCAGCGGCAACAGCAACCGCTGAGGTATCTGACCCACCACGTCCCAAAGTCGTGATGTTGCCATCACAATCGACACCCTGAAAACCTGCGACGACAACAATGGTACCCGCTTTCAGATCTGCGCGGATGTTTTTGTCACCGATTTCCTCGATACGAGCCCGGGAGAAAGCCTTGTCGGTCAACATCGGAATCTGCGAACCAAGGTAACTTTTGGCCTTGTAACCCATCGACTTCAAACACATGGACAACAACGCGATCGTCACCTGTTCACCGGTTGACACCAGCACGTCGTATTCACGCTCGTCGGGCATTTCAGAGATTTCGTTCGCCAGGGCGACCAGACGATTGGTTTCCCCAGCCATTGCCGAGACGATAACAATGACCTCATTGCCATCATCAAAGGTTTTAGCAACGCGGCGAGCGACATTCTGGATACGCTCGACGGTGCCTACTGAAGTTCCACCGTACTTCTGAACGATCAGAGCCATAACAGTTGTTTTCCTCCTTATCAGGAAAAACCGACAATTATTGTCGGTAGATAAACGTTAATATAAGAATCCTTCATAACAAGAAACCCCTGTCCGGTCAAAGCTATTTTTCCATCTCGCGCACGTCAAGCCCTGCTGATCCAAGTTGCGTCAATATCAATTCAAGTCTGTGTTGCGACGTCCCGTCCCGTCCCGAAAAGGTCAACTGGCGCTGGTCTTCTGCAGTTGTGCTGATATCGATCCAGATTCCGGCGATATCCGGGTTTTCCAGTTTTTCCGGCCACTCCACCAGGGCAACACCGTCACCGAAGGCGTATTCATCAAAACCGATATCCATCAGATCCTCAGGCCCGGATAAACGATAGAGATCGAAATGATAGAGATCGAGCCGGGCCGCGTAATGATTCATCAGGGTAAAGGTCGGGCTGGTAATCGGAGTCTGGGCTGCAACCCCCAGCCCCCGTGCTATACCTCGAGCGACAACAGTTTTACCGGCCCCGAGGTTACCCTGCAGCAGAATGAGCAGGGGAGCATCAAGACAACCGCCAATCAGCGTACCGATCTTAAGGGTCTGCTCTTCACTCGTTGAGACCAGCGACCACCGGGACATCAGTCTTCCATCACCCGAATCAGATCAAGACGCGCGACCACGCCGATCATCTGCTCACCGTCCATCACCGGCAACAGATGCACCTTATGTTTACTCATCAGCCCGGCGAGTTCATTGACCGGTGTATCCGGAGAGCATGTAACCGGATTTTTCTGATAGAGATCGCCAACCTTGGTAGCGGTTACCCGATCAACCTCCTCCTTGAATTTTTTTTCGCTCCCCAGAGCAAAAACCCCGTCAAACAGAGTCATCACCGTGGGGATATGAAGGGGACGCTGGTATTCAATAAGATCCGTCTCACTGATGACCCCAACCAGTTTACCCTTATCATCGAGCACCGGCATGTTGCTGTAGCGGGTTTCAATAAATTTTTTCGCCAGGTCCTTCAAACTGGTATGAACGCTGACGGCCTCAACGGCTGAGGTCATGATGTCCCGTGCTGTTAACATAAGGGTACTCCTTGGTTAGGGTTGTGCGAGTTCCTGGCGCACCAGTGGCAGCTGAAGGATTAACTCGCCGGCCGTCATCCCGACGGTTCCGCGCTGGGCCGCAATCTGCTCGGCAGCACGGCCATGCCACCAGGCAGCCAGGCTGGCGGCTGCAAAAGGATCACACCCTTGCGCCAGCAGCCCACCGATCAGACCGGTCAGGACATCGCCGCTCCCCCCACTGGACAGCCCACTGTTGCCGCTGGTATTAATATGAACCCGGCCATCGGGGGCCGCGACAATCGTGCGCGCCCCTTTAAGCAATAAAATGATCTGATACCGGCGCGCGAAGTTACGTGCCACGTTGAAACGGTCAGCTTCAACAGCCGCAACGCTTATTCCGGCAAGACGTGCCATTTCACCGGGATGAGGGGTCAAGATCAGGGGCCCGCCCTGACGCTCAAGCAGGCAATCAAGCTGACCGGCGAGCAGATTCAAGCCATCGGCGTCGATCACCAGGGGCAGATTCAGTGTCGTCACAATCTGCCGTACCAGCTGCTGCAACTCGTCACCCTGGCCCAGGCCCGGCCCTAACGCCAGCGCCTGACTGGAAGCCGCAAGGTCCACGATCCGGTCAGCGGCGGCCAGCGCCAGCAAGCCGTCCTGATCAGCGAGCGGTACGGTCATGGCTTCCGTCAGCTTGACCTCCATAATCCCGTGCACTGATGCCGGCACTCCAACCGTGACCAGACCACAACCACTGCGCAATGCAGCATCACCCGCCAGGGCCGCCGCTCCAGTCTTGCCGGGAGAGCCAGCCACCACCAGCAGATGACCAAAGGTACCTTTATGAGCAAATGTCGGACGTTTCGGCACGAGAGAGCGCGCGCCGGTAACATCGATCATCCACGCCTGGGGCAACAGATCAGTCGGGCGGCTTGCACCGGGGATACCGATGTCAACAACTTTAAGTTCGCCGACATGCAGGGCACCGGGGGTGCTGAAATGACCGATTTTGGGATGATCGAAGCTGACGGTTAAATCAGCGCGCACAGCACAACCACAGATGCGACCATTGGAAGCATCGACACCGGAAGGAAGATCAACGGCAACCACAGGGGCCTGTGCATCATTCATCAGGGCGATAGCAACAGCCGGCAAGCCCCGAACCTCGGATTCCAGGCCGGTACCAATCACGGCGTCGACAATCAAACGCGGCTGCAGTTGATTTAAGCGTTGCGCCAGTATGTCCCCATTGTTGACAAAATCTATCCGGCCGCCGCAATGACGCAGAATCTGTAACATGACAGCGGCATCACCAGCAATTTTTTCCGCGTCCGCCAGCACCAGGGTGGTTACCTGCCAGCCGTGATCGGCAAGGATTCGTGCAATGACATAACCATCACCGCCATTGTTGCCTTTACCGGCAACAACCACAACCGGTCCGGGGAAACACTCTGCGTAGTGTTGTTCGAGTAACTGGGCACAAGCGCGACCGGCATTTTCCATCAACACGGTACCGGGAATCCCCAGGATGTCGATGGCGTTACGGTCCACCGCGATCATTTCCGCCGCACTGTAGAGCTCCATCAGGCCTCCAGAATAACCGTTGCTACGGCATAGTCACCATCGTGGGAATAACTCAACAAGGCTTTTTTTGCGCCGCGCTGCGCGAGCATTTCGGCGGCACGGCCGCTGAGGACCAGAGAAGGGCAGCCCAGCTCATTGCGCCGGACACACACCTGCTGCCATGAGAGGCCATCACGCAAGCCGGTGCCAAGAGCTTTGAAAAATGCCTCTTTGGCGGCAAACCGCGCCGCCAGCGCCTGGGCAGGATCTCGGCGCGCCAGAGCGTATTCCCTTTCGTCCGGGCAGAAGATACGCTCAAGCACCGACGAACGCCTCTCAACAAATGTGCGAAAGCGCCCGATGCGTGCCAGGTCAACGCCGAGACCGACGATGGCCACGGCTAGGGTCGCTTCAGTAAAGCGAGCATTTCACGTACTGCCCGCTCCATCCCGACCAGGGCTGCACGTGCGACGATACTGTGGCCGATGTTGAACTCTTCAAAACCGGGCAAAGCAGCAACTGCTGACACGTTACGATAATTGAGGCCATGCCCGGCGCTGGTGCGCATGCCCAGCTTGCGGGCAGCCGCACCAGCCAGATCGATGCGTCGCAACTGCTCCTGGCGCTCTTTTTCCGTGCGCATTTCACAATAGGTGCCGGTATGAATCTCAACCATATCGGCACCAACCCGATGACTGGCTTTGATCTGTTCCAGGTCCGGCTCGACAAACAGACTGACATCGATGCCGACCTGCTGCAGCAGGGCAATCTTCTGCTTCAGCCCGGTTTTCAACAGGCTTACATCAAGACCGCCCTCGGTTGTCAATTCATGGCGCCCCTCCGGCACCAGGGTGACGATTTCCGGCTGGGTCTTGAGGGCAATAGCCACCATCTCATCGGTTGCCGCCATTTCCAGATTAAGCCGCACCTTTACTGTTTTGCGCAGCACCTCTACATCGCGATCCTGAATATGACGACGGTCTTCGCGCAGATGCACGGTAATTCCATGGGCACCTGCCAACTCCGCCAGCACCGCAGCGGCTACCGGATCCGGCTCATCAATGCCCCGCGCCTGACGAATTGTCGCAATATGGTCAACATTGACACTTAACTTCGGCAACTCCTGCCTCCTTGTTCCTGCTATGGAAAAAATTCAGATCAGGCTCCGAGATGTTCACGCACAATCGCTGCCAGGCCTTCGGCGAGCTGATTAATCCGCTCCTGATTTTCTCCTTCAACCATGATCCGGAGTAACGGTTCGGTACCGGAATAACGTACCAGCAAACGTCCCTTACCGTTGACTTCCTGTTCAATCTCAGCCATTGCCAACTTGATCGCTGCGACCTTGCCCAGAACCGCCTTTTTTCGGACTTTAACGTTCACCAGAACCTGCGGCAGGGAGGTCATCACATTTGCCAGTTCTGACAGAGGTTTGCCGCTGCGCTGCATGATCGCCAGAACCTGCAGCGCCGAGAGAATACCGTCTCCAGTGGTATTATGATCAAGAAAGATCATGTGCCCTGATTGCTCCCCACCGAGGTTATAGCCGCCGCGAATCATCTCTTCAACCACATAGCGATCGCCAACCGCCGTGCGTACCACCTTGCCACCGGCCTGTTTCATCGCGATCTCGAGCCCCATGTTGCTCATCACCGTTGCCACCACCGTTTTTTTCTTCAGGTTGCCGCTCTTCATCAACTCAGTGCCGCACAGTGCAAGGATATGATCGCCATCAACCTCATGACCCTGTTCGTCGACAAAAATTACCCGGTCGGCATCGCCATCCAGGGCAATGCCCAGATCAGCACGATATTCCTTGACCTTGGCTGCCATGATCTCCGGGTGCATGGAGCCACAACCGTCGTTGATATTCAGTCCATTGGGTTCAACCCCGATCGCAATCACCTCAGCACCTAACTCGGTTAATACCGCCGGGGCAACCCGGTAGCCGGCACCATGGGCGCAATCGAGAACAATCCGCAAGCCCTGCAGGTCCAGTTCGCGCGGGAAGGAATTTTTGAGGAAGACCACATAGCGACCAATGGCATCGGCAATTCGAAAGGCCTTGCCGACATCCTCGGCAATCGGCCGCAAGGCATCGATGCGATGATTAATGATCAGGTCTTCAATCTTGATTTCCATTTCGTCGGGCAATTTAAAACCGCTGCCTGAAAAAAACTTGATGCCATTGTCCTGGTAGAGATTATGGGAGGCACTGATAACGACCCCGGCGTCAGCGCGCATGGAGGAGGTGATAAAAGCAATACCCGGCGTCGGTAGCGGGCCGACAACCAGAACATCGACCCCCATCGAGCAGATACCGGCAACCATGGCATTTTCCAGCATGTAACCGGAAAGCCTGGTGTCCTTGCCGATAACTATCCGGTGGCGCCGCCCGGCATCCTGCTTGAACACATAGGCCACGGCACGCCCTAACTGCATCGCCATCTCGGCGGTCATCGGGTCAATATTGGCAACACCCCGTACACCATCGGTGCCAAAAAGTTTCTTTTCCATCGTTTTGCGGCCTCCCTTGCCTGTCGGCATTCTTTTTATTCGATCGGCTCCTGACCTGCCTCAGCCGCACCCTCAACAGCGATAATTTCTACCTGGATTTCCGTCGTTCGCTCATCCTTAAACCAGCTGAAACGCCCCTGGTGTTGCAGCGGCACAATCAATGAGAAACTGCTGTTGACACCGCTCAAATCAACCTCATCAGTAGTCACATTGGTGACGTTCTTGAGTTCACTCTCCGCACCTTCGATGGCAACCTGATCAGGCATGGCGCGGACAGTTCCGACCCCAAATCCGTTCATAGGCTCGCCCGCAAGAAGAATACTAATAGGGACAGTTTTCTGCTGAATCCGCTCCAGGCGGACATCGACAAACGATGGAGACAGCCTGGTCACGCGCAAGCCATTGGGCAGATTGAGGCGCTCTTCAAGGCGACGAAAGGAGGTCAGGCCCGGACTCAGGCCGGTCAAGTCGACGGTAATGCTGATATCGTTGGGGCTGACCTTCATCAACAGGGTACGGGGGCCACTGATGCGCACGTCCACCATGCTGGGAATTTCATTGGCAACCATCAATTCCCTGGGAAGGTTCTGCAGTTCCAGCGGAACCCGGTAGTTCACCTCCAGGCGTCGCTCACCCATGATGAAGAACCACAGCATCAGGGCAAAAACCAGTGACATCAGCTTGAGTGTCCAGTTTTCGGTGATCAGCTTGAACATCATCCTAGCCCTTTTTCTTCAGTTTTGATTTGCGGGGTTCAAGCAAGCGTCCAAGAACTTTTTTCAAACTGGTCGCATCAAGATTGCGGGTCATGCCGCCGTTGACCGCGACCGAAATTTTTCCGGTTTCTTCCGACACCACAATGGCAATGGCATCTGCCAGTTCCGTCAGGCCGATCGCAGCGCGGTGGCGGGTACCTAACTCCGTTGACAGGTTGCTACCCTGGGTCAAGGGCAGAAAACAGCCCGCCATGCTCACTCGCCCCTGCTGTATCACCAGGGCACCATCATGTAACGGCGAACTGGGCATAAAGATGGCGCGGATCAAATCACAAGAGATCTGAGCATCCAGAGGGGTTCCAGATTCGAGGATGTCCTTGATCCCGGTTTCGCGTTCAACAACAATCAGCGCACCGATTTTACGGTTTGCCAGGGCGACGCAGGCTTTTACCAGTTCTTCAATCAGGTGGGATTCTTCGTGGTAGGTCGCTCCCCCTAAAAAGGGATTGCGGCCAACGTGCATCAAAGCGCGCCGGATATCATTCTGGAAAATAACAACGATGACGAGAATAATGGATGACAGGAAGTTGCTTAAAAACCAGTTGAGGGTATGCAACTCACCAATGCGCGACCCCATATAGACAGTAAGAACCACCGCCAGCCCCAGAAGCATCTGGACGGCGCGGGTCCCCTTGATCAGCAGAATGATCCGGTAGATGATAAAAGCCACAATGCAGATGTCGAGAATATCGAGCAACCGGATATTGTGGATGACATCGAGCATTCAAACCCCCGCTAGTGCAATCAGCTATGATCAGGAAATCTTACATAAAAGATTATAGGTTACGGCAGCAGCGGGAAAACCTGTTCCCGGATCGCCCAGGCCACCAGAGCGGCCTCACGTGCCGGCCGCACGTCGTGGACACGAAACATCTGTACCCCTTGTGCCACACCCAGAGCAACGGTCGCCAGCGTTCCATAGAGACGCCGGCGCGGATCATCCTGATGGAGGATCTTGCCGATAAAGCTCTTGCGCGATGTGCCGAGGAGAATCGGACACCCCAGCTGATGCAAGGCCTCCAGATGCTTCAACAACAGCAGGTTGCCCGCACCATTTTTGGCAAAACCGATGCCGGGGTCAACGGCCAAACGCTCCGGAGATATCCCGGCTGAGCGAGCCCTGGAAAGACGGTCCTGTAAATACTGAATCACCTCAATGAGCAGATCCCGGTAGTCGGTATTTTTCTGCATCTGCTGAGGACATCCGCGCGTGTGCATGAGAAAAAGACCGGCGTCGGCAGCGGCGACAACCACAGCCATGTCGTCATCAAAACCCAGACCACTGATGTCATTGACAAAGTTTGCGCCGGCAGCCAGGGCGGCACGTGCGACCGGGGCTTTACTGGTGTCAATTGATAAGGGAGTAGAAGTATGGCGGCGCAATCCTTCAATGACCGGAATCACCCGTTCAAGCTCAGCCTCTGCAGACACAGCCGGCGCCCCTGGCCGGGTACTTTCACCACCGACATCGAGGAGGGCGGCCCCTTCCTCGACCATTTCCAGACCGCGTTCAACAGCCGCCGAAACCTCAATGTAATCACCGCCATCGGAGAACGAATCGGGGGTCACATTGAGGATCGCCATCATGCAGGGCCGGGTCAGGTCGAGAACACAGTCCCGACCAGCCAGAACAGTAGCCCGAGGTAACGCATTCACTCTTTTGACGGTGAATCGCTATCGTCGTCTTTTTTGGAATCATCCTGCTCCGGTGATTCCTGTGCGCGTTCTTGTTCAGGACTTTGCCGGGATGACTCTGACCCTGAAGCGACGTCGCCTTGTGGAGGCTGTCCTTGCCCACTGGCTTCATCACCAACAGGTTGCGGCGATGGCGCCTGCTCGTCTGTCTTTTCAAACACAAAGCTGTCGGCAGCCTGCTCGCTTACCTGTTTTTGCAGATAATCAGGAAGACCATCAGGGAATACCACAGCATGAATCTCATGGGTTTCCAGCGTTTCTTTTTCAAGCAGGAGTTCGGCCAGAGCCACCAGCCGGTGCTGGTTTTCCTTCAACAGCTTGGTCGCTTCGGCATAGTTCTCTTTGATAATCCGCCGAATCTCATTATCGATATCGAGCGCTGTTGCCTCACTGTAGTTTTTGCCTGTGCTCATATCGCGACCAAGAAAGACTTCCCCGTCCTTTTCTCCGAAAACAACGGGTCCGATCTTTTCACTCATACCCCATTCACAAACCATCTTGCGCGCGATCATGGTAATCCGTTCCAGGTCGTTACTGGCGCCGCTGGTCACCGAATCAAAGGTAATTTCTTCGGCAATACGCCCACCCAGCATGGAACGGATACGGATATTAAGCCCCTTGTTGGTCTCGTTATATTTTTCCTCGGCCGGGAGATACATGGTCACCCCCATGGCGCGTCCGCGGGGAATGATCGACACCTTGTGAACCGGGTCGGAACCTGGAGTCAACAACGAGATCAGGGCGTGTCCGGCCTCATGGTAAGAGGTGACCTTTTTCTCTTCTTCAGTAATCACCATTGAGCGTCGCTCCGCCCCCATCATGACCTTGTCCTTCGCAGCCTCAAGGTCACTCATAGTGACCTCGGACTTGCCGCCACGGGCCGCTAGCAATGCTGCCTCATTGATCAAGTTGGCCAGGTCGGCACCCGAAAACCCAGGGGTCCCTTTAGCCACCAGCCCAAGATTGACATCTTCCGACATCGGGACCTTGCGCGAATGAACATGCAGAATCTTCTGGCGCCCCTTAACGTCCGGGCGCGGCACCACCACCTGGCGATCGAAACGGCCGGGACGCAACAGCGCCGGGTCGAGGACATCAGGGCGGTTGGTTGCTGCTACGAGGATGACCCCTTCATTCGATTCGAAACCATCCATTTCGACCAGCAGCTGATTCAGCGTCTGCTCACGTTCGTCGTGGCCGCCCCCCAAGCCTGCACCGCGATGCCGCCCTACCGCGTCAATCTCATCAATAAAAATAATACAGGGAGCATTTTTTTTGCCTTGCAGGAACAGATCACGGACGCGGCTGGCACCGACGCCGACAAACATCTCGACAAAGTCGGAGCCGGAGATCGTAAAGAATGGCACTCCCGCCTCACCGGCAACAGAGCGCGCCAGCAGGGTTTTACCGGTGCCCGGTGAACCTACCAGCAACACTCCTTTGGGGATTTTGCCACCAAGCTTGGTAAACTTTTTGGGGTCGCGCAGAAACTCGACAACCTCTTCGAGCTCCTGTTTTGCTTCGTCAACACCGGCAACATCCTTAAACGTCACCTTGCCGGCGGTATCGGTCAGGAGTTTGGCCTTGCTTTTGCCAAAGCTCATGGCCTTGCCACCACCCGACTGCATCTGCCGCATGAAAAAGATCCACACCGCAATCAGCAGCAGGATCGGCCCCCATGAAATCAGCAGGGTAAACCAGAACCCCTGATCATCAACCGGCTTGGCTTCGATAATAACGCCGCGTTCTTTTAATTGCGGCAGCAGCTCTTCGTCGCGCGGAATATGGGTCAGGAATTTACTTCCATCCTCCAGGGTTCCGGTCAGCTGACCGCCCTGAAAGAGCACACTGACCACCTGATTATTGTCAACCGCAGCGAGAAACTCAGTGTAGTTCATTGGTCGCTGAGTTTCCTGCTTTTGTGTCATCATATTAAAAAGCATGATCATCAACAGTGAAATGACCAGCCACAAAGCTAAATTCTTTTGAAATTGACTCACGTATCGACCCCCTGTCGGGTAATTAAAAAACAACCTGGATGTCCACTTGCAACATCAATAAAATAGCTGAAACTAGCAGGAAAACCTACCATAAAGAGAGCATACCCACAAGGCTTAATGTCTGCTTTTTCGTCTTATCACAACAACTCCATCCGCACTACCTTAACCGAGAAGGGAGTAACGACGCCAAAACCTGAACGCTGCAACCCGGCAACCCACAGCAGATTCTCGCCGGCAACTACCAGAGGCGTTCGCAAGCGCTCTTCTTTCTCGATCTTCAAATCAGAGAACAACTGTTTTACCCGCTTGCGACCGGGCATTCCCAACGGCACAAAATAATCACCAGGGCGCCAGCTACGCACAGACAGGGACACACCTAGTGCCGTCAGATCGAAATATACCCGGTGGCGGGTTTCCATCTCAGCTCGCTCCACCACTGTTGTCACCAGCTTGCGGCCGTCAGGCAGAGGGGTCTCTCCGGGAATCTGCAGCTGCACATCAAAAAAGGGGGGCAACTTCGGGGCAGCATTACGCAACCACAGATTCTCATAGCGACGTGCTACCCAACATGCCGGCAAATCAAGCTGTGCCTGACTGCGGTCACCGGTCAGCATGTCATCAACGGCATGCAGATGGACCGCCTCAATGCCATGCAAATGACCACGAATCTCAGTCAGCGCAGCGCGCAACAAGCGTAGACGCAGAGCGGGATGGAAGGCGAGCAACTGCGAACGCTGGAGACGCAGACCATCATCACAGGCGGCACGGATTGTCGGGAAGTGCGTTTCTATCTGATTACGCCAAAAATCTTCTTCGACCGCAACCTGCCGGCTCAGAACAATCATCCGCTCGGTAAATTGCGGGTTGATATCCTTAAGCAGTGGCACAATTTCGTGGCGCAACTGGTTGCGGACAAACCGCGGGTCCAGGTTACTGGCATCTTCGCGCCAGGACAGGGATTGTTGGCGAGCGTAATCCAGCAATTGCCGGCGACTGCAAAAAAGCAGGGGCCGCCACCAGGGAGGATCAAGCTCTACCATCCCACTAAGGCCGCTGATACCGGTGCCACGAGTCAATCGCATTAACAGGGTTTCGACCTGATCGTCACGATGATGGCCAAGAGCGATCAACCGGGCACCCGTTTCTGCCGCCACTCTCTCCAGGAGCCGTCGCCGCGCCAGGCGGCCGGCCATTTCGAGACTGATTTTTTCCTGCCTTGCCAGTTTCGGCACATCACAGGATTCACTGTAGTAGCTAACATTGAGTTGACGACACAGCCCCCCAACAAAGCGCTCATCGCCATCAGCTTCAGGACGCATACGATGATTGAGATGAACAGCGTGGAGGAGCAACCCGCGGTCGGCGGCCACCTGGTGCAGCAAATGCAGCAGGACTACTGAATCAACCCCTCCTGAGACGGCAATCACAAGGGAATTCACCGCTTCCGGCAGGGATTTCAGCACAGTTTGCTCAAGGCAGTTAGCTGTCATCAACAACTCCAGGTTGATGGCGTCGCAAAACTCACCAACTGCTGCGTTGCCACCATTGTTTCACTGCTTCGACGTACGTAAATACGCCTCATTGCTCAACAATCGCGCGCCTTGCATTTGGCGCTTTTTGCCTATCCATCCAAAGTGATGCTTTTTGCGAAAGCATCTTAAGGTTGGCGCTTAAAAAAAAAGCCCTTCCAGGCGGGAAGGGCTTTTTTTATTGTGGTGGCGGTGCAGAGATTCGAACTCCGGACACTGCGGATATGAGCCGCATGCTCTAACCAACTGAGCTACACCGCCAAATCTATGTCATCTCCAACAGCAACCGAAGATTATTGATTTGGTTGCGGGAGAGGGATTTGAACCCCCGACCTTCGGGTTATGAGCCCGACGAGCTACCAGACTGCTCCATCCCGCGACACGAGCACTGGAAAATAATCTTCGAACCGGCAAATGTCAAGAGAAAAAAAGCAGTTCGACACCGGTAATATCAGCGCGTGTGGCGGGTCACCAACCCCTCAATCTGCTCTTTATCAAGGATGATCTGGCGCGCAACCCCGGCAGCGGCAGAATCTGCGAAGGGTCCAATGCGTACCCGATACCAGATCCCGCGCTCACCCAGGTCCGCTTCAGCAAGAAAAGCCGGGTAGCCCTTATCGAGCATGCGCTGACGCAAAGAGGCTGCATCCGCTGCTGAGCCAAACGAGCCGACCTGTACCACGTGGCTGCCTTGCGCAGTGGCCGCAGGCAAGACTGGATCGGCTGGGGCCGGTGCAGCGGCAGAGGGCGTCTGTTCTTGCTGCGGCACTGGTCGCACCGGCGCGGCCTGAGTCGGCGCGGGTGTCCTGCCGCCCCTCATAACAATTGGTTGATCGGCCAGTTCCAGCGGCGGCGGAGCGGCCGGCGACCGGGTTTCCTCAGAGGGAGGTTGATTGATACCACTGCCTAAGGGGGAGGAATCACGAACCAGGTCATCATAAAAACTCAGCCGCGCATTTTCCACAACCGTATCAATAAGCGCCCCCTTTTCTCCTTCCGGTTTTTCAACCGCGGGCGGAGCGGGAACCGGCACCGGCGGAACTGCCGGGACCTGAACGATTTTCACCTCTTCCTGCCGATTCTTGACTTGCTGCGCGAAGTCACGTTCAGCTCCGCGCCGCCCGGTTGTTACCCCGAGCACGAAGCTGAGCAATGAAGCCAGCAAGAGCAGCGCCAGAAGAATAATGGTCTGACGCTTTTCCAGGCGTCTTTGGGTGCGGGTTTTTGTTTCAGTCTGCATCATATACCCCCTTATCACGAGTCCCCTTCTTTACATTTTCTCCGGAGCCGACACCCCAAGCAGCCTTAAGGCATTAGCCAGGACAATCCGTACGGCGTTCACAAGATACAAGCGTGCAAGCGTCACCTGTTGATCCTCATCCAGCACCCGATGGCGATTATAATAGCTATGAAGCAAGGCCGCGAGATCCTGTAGATAGAAGACCAGGCGATGAGGTTCATAGTGCAGAGCGGCCCCCTCTACCGCCTCGGGAAAACGCGATAGCTGTCGGATCAGAGCCGTTTCCTCAGCAAGGATCAAGCGCGAAAAATCAAACTCCGTCCGGGTTGGCTGCGTCATACCTGCCTCGGCAGCATTGCGATTGATACTGCAGATCCGCGCGTGGGCATATTGCACATAAAAGACCGGGTTATCACTGCTGTTCTGCTTGGCCAGTTCAAGATCAAAATCAAGTTGGCTGTCACAGCGCCGCATCAAAAAGAAAAACCGGCAGGCATCGCGACCAACCTCATCAATGACCTCACGCAAGGTAACGAAGTTTCCGGAACGTTTTCCCATCACGAAGGGCTGACCGTCGCGCAACAGATTAACCATCTGGATCAACAGCACTTCAAGGGCCTCGGCCGGCAGTCCAAACCCTTTGAGCATCGCTTTCATGCGCGGAATATAGCCGTGATGGTCGGCACCCCAGACATCAATGACCCGGTCAAAGCCGCGATCAAACTTTTCCAGGTGGTAAGCAACATCAGAAGCAAAATAAGTGTAGCTGCCGTCCGACTTGATCAATACCCGGTTTTTATCATCCCCGAAATCGGTGGTTCGCAGCCACAGGGCCTGGTCTTCTTCGTAGGTCAGCCCTTTCTCCTTGAGGCGTCCAAGCTCCTGCTCAACCATGTTGCGATCGTAGAGACTCTGTTCGCTGTACCAGTTGTCGAACTCGATACCGAAGGCCTGCAAATCACTGTCAATCCAATGTAAAACCTGCTCTACCCCGAAGCGGGTGCAACGCTTGATAGCGTCGCTTTCATTGAGGTCGGCAAGCTCCCCCTGATCGTGACGCAAGCGCGCCGCCAGTTCGGTGATATAAGCGGCCTGATACCCGTCCTCAGGAAAATCAACAACCTCCCCCTGTAATTCGCGCAAGCGCAGCAGGATCGAGCGACCCAACGTCTGCACCTGATTACCGGCATCGTTGATATAATATTCACGCTGCACGTCAAACCCGGCCGCAGCCAGAATTGATGCCAGAGCGTCGCCGACCACCGCCCCGCGACCGTGACCGATATGCAGTGGCCCGGTCGGATTGGCACTGACAAACTCGACCTGAACCTTGATCCCGGCACCGACCTGTGAACAGCCAAAAGTGTCCTGTTCGGCATAGATGCGATAGAGAACTGTTGCCCAGTAACCGGCGGCAAGACGAAAGTTGATAAATCCCGGGCCAGCAATGTCAACCGCTTCAAACAGGGCATTGGTACGCAAGGCGGCAACCAGAATCTCGGCAATCCGACGTGGCGCCTTGCCCTCATGGCGGGCCAGCAGCATCGCCAGATTGCTCGCGTAATCACCATGGTCCGGATTTTTCGGCACCTCAAGCTGAATTTCAGCAGGAGACTCCCCGGAGGTCAGAGTTTCCTGCTGATAACAACTCTCCAGTGCCTGCCTGAGCGCTGACCTGATATCATTCTTAATCACTTGCTGCCTCTTTCTTTAAGTGTTTCTGTCGGGACAAAATAGATCAGCTCTCCCTCGCGCACCATCCCCAGGCGGGTGCGGGCAAGCTGTTCCCAGTAGTCCCGGTCATTATTAAGCCGCTCAATCTCCTGGCGCAACTCCTGCTGTTGGGCCTGCATCTCCTCCAACCGTTGCTGCAGCTCCTGCTGTTGGCGCTGTGCCTGAACGATCCGCAGAACACCACGATTACCAAATACCGCATAGGCAGCCATTAACAGGATGAGTACCAGCAGGACAAGTGTCAGCAGGTTATTCCTGCCGGGCAAGCCCGATTCATGTTCCGATCCCAAGCGTCTCCCCGTTCTTATCACCGATGTTAGCGACCGGCACCCAGGCCCTCAAAGCCACTCGCCAAGGCCAATAGCAACAACCATTGATTAACCGCCACCCAGACCACCACTGAAGCCGCCAACCGAACCGAGGCCGAGCATAGTAAAGGTCAACATCAGGGATTGTTCATCATCAGTGCGATCACGCAGGGTCAACAGCAGGCTCCAGCATTGTCGGCGGTATTCGATGCCGATTCGCTCCTCGAGGCGATCATTGGTGAAAAAATCGTAGCGTTGCTGATAAGTCAGATAAATCGGCTGCAAAAATCCCAGCCCAAGATTGATTTCACCATAGTCAAGGTCGGTGCTGCGGTCAATATTGTAACTGACCCGCAGGAAGTTTTCAGAGCGATCGGCAACCTGCCCTTCGACCAGCAACTCTTTAAGCTCGTTAGTGCGTGAATCGACAATCACATCCGTCGCCAGGCGAACCTGCGGCAACGGCAACAAGGTTAACTGAGCGCGGGCCTCGCCAAAGCCCTTATCGACCTCGTCCTCATCCAAATGATGCAACAGCGACAGACGCAGATAGAGCCAGTCGCGATATTGGCGGCGGCCATCCTCATTGTCAAGGCGTACCCGCAGACGCTGCACCAGAGCGTACTCAAGACGGTTTCTGGGGGCAATCCGGTCAAAGGAATCAAAAAGGGGAAGATTCTGTTGATCTTTTTCCGGAACATAGTAATAAATAATTTCCGGATTGATGGCATGGCGCACCCTTCCGGAAATACCAAAGGGCAGATCATAGGTGCGTTGCACCGGCGGGGTTGAAACCCGGGTTGTGACCTCGAGGATACCGTGCTGCTGCGTGGTTGATTCCTGGTCAAGATTCCAGTAGTAACGCTGCCGATAGGCCATTGAGGGGTTGACACTCAGCAGATTAAAGAGCCGCGAATTCATGCTTAAAACCGGGCGCAACATCAAACGCTGCCCCGTCAGACCTTCTTGCCGCCAGAAGTAAGTGTACTCAGAGCCCCACTCATAAGCCAGGGGAGTGGGGCCAATGGCAGTGCGGGCAATATTGAAATTGATCCGTGGCAACAGCTGTAAGGTCGTGCGCTGATCGGTCTCAAGATTTTTGGTGTATTGCAGCAGGCCAACCAGATTAGCGCGCCGCCAGTTGCGGCTCAGGGAAAAGGTCGACTGCACCTGATCCCGATTATACTCCCCGGCAACCTCGCCAAAATCCTTGAAGTACTCGTCATCATTCACATAAAGCGCATCAGCCACCATCCGCACCTGACCGGGCAGGGTTCCGGTATGGATCCATTCAAGGGCATAGCGCTCTTCGTCGATCCGCTCATTATCAACCTCTTGCACATCAATATGATAGGCGCGTGCCTCGCCGGCAATGTCATGACCAAAGACATAGCGGTATTCCAACCCCTTGCCGATTCCCATTTTTGACAGGTAGTCAAGGTAAAAGGTGGCATCCTGATTGACGCCAAGCACCTGATAGTAGGCAGCACCGTAACTGAATCCCCGTTTCTTGGAGTAGCCCACAGAAGGCATCAGCAAGCCAGATTTGCGCTCGGTTTTTGCCGGATAAATCATATAGGGAAAGTACAGGGTGGGGATATCCTTGAGATAAAAAACCATATGGCGGGCACGGGCATACCCCCCCAAGGTCACATCAATCGTACCGGCACCAAATTTCCAGTCCGGAACCGCACCATCACAGGTGGTAAAGGTACCTGAAGTTACCCGGTAATCGTCTTCCCCGAGCTGCTCGATGCGGCTGCCGCGAACATGAAGATTGTCCTCCAGCAGATAAAAATAACCCTGGTCAACGCGACCGGTCCCGGCGTTCAGATTGTAACAGGCGGTGGAACCGGTCAGGGTTTCCGTCGGCGACAGAAACTGAACATTACCGCTGGCTTCGACCTCGCCGGTGGCGCGATTCCAGCTCATCTGCTCACTTAGCACCTCAAGTTCACCCTGGTTCAACCGAACATCACCGCTGGCCTGGTAAAGCTCCGCTTCATGGTCATAACTCAATTCATCTGCTTCGAGATAGACCGGTTCTCCCATGACGACCACGCGACTGCGTGCCTCTGCGCTCGTGGCAAAAGACAAACCGATCAACAACAACAGAACCAGATGGCGAATCAACATAAAAAACATCCAAAGGGTGATACGGATCAGCGCATGATCGGTGTTACATCGGCCCGGACAACTACCTGTTCACGGATGGCGGCCACCAGAAACAGGGACCCGGCAACCAGAATCAGCTCATCAGCCGCACGTGACTGTCTGGCCGCCGCCAAAGCCGCTGTCGGCTCAGTAAAAACTCGAGCTGCGACAGCATGGTCGGCGGCGTGGGCACGCAATAGTTCGATATCAGCAGCATCTTCAACCGGCGGCCGGGTAGCATAGAGTGCCTGACAAAAAGGCAGCAGCAGATTGAGCATGGGCAGCACCTGCTTGTCGGCTTTACAGCCGAAGATCAGGTGCACCCCTCCCAGATTTTGTTGCTTCAGATAATCAGCGAGAATCGTCGCACCGGCCTGATTGTGAGCGCCGTCAAGCAGCAGTCGCTGCGGCAGCCACTCCAGTCGCCCCGGCCAGCAGACCCGCTCGAGACCCGAGCGAACAGCGGACGGGTCAAGTTCGACCCCGATCTCACGCAAACAACCGGCGGCGGCAGCGGCCAGCGCAAGATTCTGGTGCTGATGCAAACCGGGCAGAGCCGGACGAACAGCCTCCAGTTCGAAGGAGCCGACCTGAACATCAAACCCTTCCGGCCTTGATTGCCAGCAGTAGTCGCGCTCGGGGAGCAGCAGCCTGCTGCCCAGCTGCTGTGCACGTTGTGCTAATACCGCCGCCGCTTCCGGGGGCTGACAGGCACTGATAACCGGCACACCGGGCTTGATAATGCCAGCCTTCTCACCCGCCACCTGCGCCAGAGTTTCACCGAGATGACGGGTATGGTCAAGGGCAACAGGGGTGATCAGGCACAATTCCGGGGCAACCACATTCGTGGCATCCAGGCGCCCCCCCATTCCGCATTCCATGATCGCCCAGGCAACCCCATGACGCTGAAAAGCGAGCAACGCCATTGCGGTAGTCACTTCGAAGAAGGTTGCCTTCAGCTGTTCAGCGTGAGGTCGCAATTCCTTAATCAGCGCTACTATCTCATCAAGCTCAAGCTGACGGGTATCAATCCGGATGCGTTCAGTAAATTGATGCAGATGAGGTGAGGTATAAAGACCCGAAGGGATATCGGCAGCGTGGAAAACAGCCGCCAGGGCGGCAGCAGTCGAGCCCTTACCGTTGGTTCCGGCGATATGCAGTATCCGCAGATGTCGTTGCGGGTTGCCAACGCGATCAAGCAGCTCTGCAATCGTTTCAAGGCCCAGCTTGATCCCGAAAAATCGCAGCGCATAAAGATAGTCAAGGCTGTCGCGATGATCTTGAAGCATCGCCTGCGATCAGCTTCTGGTGAAGATACGCAGAATCTGTGACAGGGTCTTCTTCATTACCTGGCGCTTGACAATCATATCGACCATACCGTGTTCGAGCAGATACTCCGAACGCTGAAATCCTTCCGGCAGGGTTTGGCGAATCGTCTGTTCAATCACCCGAGGACCGGCAAAACCGATCAGCGCCCGGGGTTCCGCAATATTCAAATCGCCAAGCATGGCAAAGCTGGCGGTCACTCCCCCGGTGGTCGGGTCAGTCAGAACCGAAATAAAAGGGATGCCGGCGGCTTTCAGGCGCGCCAGAGCCGCACTGGTTTTTGCCATCTGCATCAGCGACAGAATACTCTCCTGCATCCGTGCGCCCCCCGATGAAGAGAAGATCAGCACCGGGGCCTGGATTTCCAGCCCTTTTTCAACGGCCCGGGTGATTTTTTCACCAACCACGGAGCCCATGCTCCCCCCCATAAACGAGAAATCAAAGACAGCAACCACCACCGGCAGACCGTCGAGTTGGCCTGTGCCGCAGATGACCGCATCACCGTCTCCGGCTTTTTTGACCGCGGCCTTGATCCGATCCTTGTATTTTTTTGAATCCTTGAAGTCGAGAAAGTCGACCGAACGCATTTTGGCGTCCATCTCAACAAAGGTCCCGGCATCAATAATTAAATCGATACGTTCCCGAGCGCCGATGCGAAAATGGTAATCGCACTTCGGACAGACATTAAAGTTACGTTCAATCTCTTTACAATAGATAATTTCCTGGCAGTTTTTACACTTGGTCCAAACCCCCTCAGGAACCTGGACATTTTTCTTCTCGACTGAAGCCGTCAAAGACTTTTTCTTACGAAACCAGACCATGCTCAACCTCTTTAGTGGTTCGTGAACCTGCAGATGTCATGTTTTTAAGCCGTTCCGGCGCTCAAAATGAATCGTCAATCGAGTGTCACAACCTCTTTATTTAGAATTTATTTTTTTGCAGCCCTGTTTCAACGATTTAGTAAAGGCTGCAACCTTGCCCAGCAGGGTCTCATCCGACCCATGCTCGCCAATAATCCTCACCAGAGCACTGCCGACAACGACCGCATCGGCAAATTCAGCCACCGCCTGCACATCGGCCGCGGTACTAATCCCAAAACCTACAGCCACCGGCACCTGCGACAGGGTTTTAAGCTGGACGACCACATCGCGGATAGCCGCCGGTGATACTGCCTGGGTTCCGGTGACCCCGGTCATCGACACATAATAGATATAACCTTCCGCAGCAGCAGCCAGACGCTTCGTCCGTTCCAACGGCGTGGTTGGTGCCAGCAGGGTAATCAGCGGCAACCCGGCAGCGTCGGTCGCCGGCTTGATTTCAGCCATTTCTTCCGGCGGCAGATCAACCAGTAATAAGCCATCGACACCGGCCGCCACGGCATCACGGGCAAAGCGCTCAACCCCGTAACGAAAAACCGGATTGTAATAACCCATCAGCACCAGCGGGATCTCCAGCTCGCGGCGCGCCCGGGCGACGATATCCAACACCGTCGTCAGGGTCGTACCAGCGGCCAGGGCACGTTCTGATGCTGCCTGAATCGTCGGACCATCAGCCATCGGATCAGAAAAAGGCACTCCCAGCTCGATCACATCGGCACCGGCTGCAGCGAGGGTTTTGATTAACTCAAGGGTCCGCTGCGGGGAGGGATCCCCGGCTGTAATGAAAGGAATAAGGGCAGCTTCGCCCCGCTTTTTCAATTCATCAAAGGTGTGTTGCAGACGTGACATAACATCCTTGTTCATGAACAACGCTGGTTAGACCATTAAACTTCTTGACAACGACAGTTCACCTTAGACGATTCTGTGCGCGGGTTTCAATCATTTTTTTGTAACTACTGGTTATTACTGCGTGGCTTTGTCGCGCCGCCGCTGCCACCTGATCCAGGGGCTCCCGGCTTCCGGCCGCGCCGCGGCCGCCGGCGCTTGCGCGGATCGGCGGGCTTTTCGAGCACCGGTCGCTTCTTCTTCGGACGCGCACGCTTGTAGGTAAAGCAGAAATCTTCATCCACAGGAACCTCGCTGGGGATCTTGAAACCGAGATAATCTTCAATTTCCGGCAGCACATAGACGGTTTCTTCATCAGCAAGGCTGATGGCCCGACCGGCCGCTCCCGCCCGTGCGGTGCGGCCGATACGGTGAACATAATCTTCACGATCCTGGGGCAGATCATAATTGATAACGTGGGTGACCTGATCAACATGAATCCCGCGCGATGCGACATCGGTGGCAACCAGGTGAGTAATGCTTCCAAGCTTGAACTGATCCAGGATCCGCATCCGTTTTTTCTGCGGAATGTCTCCAGACAGGACGGCACTGGAAAGATCGTTAACCTGCAGCAAGGCATCGAGCTTTTCCGCCTCGATCTTGGTATTGACGAAAATCATCACCCGCTCAGCATTTTTTTCCCGTTGCAGCAATCCCAGCAGCAGGGCGAATTTTTCCCGGCGGGTCACATGGTAAAGCACCTGCACAACGCCCTCAGCGGAGACCTGTTCGGGAGCAATCTCAACGCGCTCGGCCAAGTTCATAAACTCATAGGCCAACTCCATCACCTGGGGCGAAAGGGTAGCCGAAAAGAGCATGGTCTGGCGTTTTTCAAAGGGGGGCAATTTTCGCAGGAGGTAGCGCAGATCCTTGATAAAACCCATATCAAACATCCGGTCAGCTTCATCAATCACCAACGCCTCAACCTGGTTAAATGAAAACACCCGCTGTTTGAAGTAATCAATCAGTCGCCCGGGGGTGGCAACGATGATATCGACACCATCGCGCAGGGCCTGACGCTGCTTTTCGTAATCAACACCACCAAAGATCGGCTGGATCTTGATGCCGGTATGACGTCCGAGCAGCTCGGCATCCTGACAGATCTGCACGACCAGTTCACGGGTGGGCGCCATCACCAGAGCGCGCGGGCTGTCCCCGGACGGGCGCGGATTAGCCAGCAGCCGGCAAAAAATCGAAATCAGAAAAGCGGCGGTTTTTCCTGTACCGGTCTGGGCCTGAGCAGCCACATCTCTGCCCTGCAGGGCCAAGGGGATCGATTGCTGCTGAACCGGGGTTAAATGTTCGAACTCAGCATCAGCAATACCCTGCATCACTGTTGCCGGTAGATCTAATTCGGTAAACCTCATTACAACTCGACTTTCATCGCTTGTGCGACCGTATTGATATCCTTGTCTCCTCGACCCGATAGACAAACAAGGATAATCTGATCTGTACTCATGGCAGGGGCCATTTTGATCACCTGGGCAATCGCGTGGGCACTTTCAAGAGCAGGGATAATCCCTTCGATCTCTGTTAGCTTGCGAAATGCGGCCAGGGCTTCGTCATCCGTCACGGAAACATAGCAGGCGCGCTCAATATCATGGAGGTGAGCGTGTTCCGGGCCGACACCGGGATAATCAAGGCCGGCCGAAATGGAGTGGGCGTGCTGAATTTGACCGTCGGCATTCTGCAACAGGCTGGTTTTGTTGCCATGGAGGACTCCCGGAGAACCGGCACCAAGGGAAGCCGCATGTTTGCCGGTTTCGATGCCGAGCCCCGCCGCCTCAACGCCTAGTAGTTGTACCCGAGAATCGCCGATAAAAGGGTAAAACAGGCCGATGGCATTGGAGCCGCCGCCGATACAGGCCACCGCGACATCAGGCAAGCGCCCCGCGGCAGCCAGGATCTGTTCTTTAGCCTCGTTCCCGATAACCGCCTGAAAATCACGGACCATCATCGGATAGGGATGCGGACCGGCGACCGTACCGATAACATAAAAGGTATCGCGGACGTGGGTCACCCAGTGGCGCAGGGCATCATTCATGGCATCCTTCAGGGTCGCCGTACCGCCCGCGACCCCGGTCACCTTGGCCCCGAGCAGCTTCATGCGAAAGACGTTCAACGACTGCCGCCGGATATCTTCTGTGCCCATGAAAACTTCACACTCCATGCCGAACAGAGCCGCTACCGTCGCAGTAGCCACACCGTGCTGTCCGGCACCGGTTTCGGCAATGACCTTTTTCTTCCCCATGCGCCGCGCCAGCAGAATCTGACCGACGGTATTATTGACCTTATGAGCACCGGTATGGTTCAGATCTTCACGCTTAAGAAAAATCTTCGCTCCACCCAACTCGCCGGTCAGACGCTCGGCAAAGTAAAGGGGACTGGGGCGGCCGACATAGTTCTTGAGATAATAATCGATTTCCTGCTGAAACTCGGGATCATTGCGTGCCTCGGCATAGGCTGCTTCCAGTTCAAGCAGTGCCGGCATCAAGGTCTCAGCAACATAACGACCGCCGTATTGCCCAAAATGACCACGTGCGTCGGGATATTCGTAGCTCATGCCTTCCTCACCTGTTCAATAAATTGGGCCACCAGGGTCATGTCTTTGCGCCCCGGCTCCCGTTCAACGCCACTGGACACGTCAACAGCATACGGCTTGACCAGCTGAATGGCCGTGGTTACATTCGCCGGGGTAAGACCACCGGCCAGAATAAGCGGTTTATTCAGTGTAGCACGACTCACCAGTTGCCAATCAAACCGGCGCCCGGTTCCACCGTAATGGTCATCACTCCAGGCATCGAGCAACAGCGCAGCTACCGGATAATCGTCCAGATGGCTCAAAGATCGTTCATCACGCACCCGTAGCGCCTTGATGACCGAATAAGGAGGATGGAGATGGCACTCGGCTGCCGTCTCATCACCGTGCAACTGGATCAGCTGCAAGCCGGTCTGCACCATAATCTGGTGAATTTTTACCGCCGGCATATTAACAAACAGCCCGACAGTGGAAACAAAAGGAGGCAGAACAGCGACAATGTCGGCAACGTCTTCCGGTGCGACATAACGCGGGCTCGCAGGGTGAAAAACAAAGCCCAGGGCATCGGCCCCGGCCGCCACGGCCCCTTTGGCGTCATCAATATTCGTGATACCGCAGATTTTAACACGGGTAACAGCCATCGCCTAATCAGCCCCCAGCAATTCGCGCAATTTTCCGGCAATATCGGCCTCGCGCATCAGGGTTTCCCCAATCAGAAAGGCACGGGCGCCGGCTGCCTGTAGCCTCTCAATGTCAGCGCGCGTGGCGATTCCACTTTCAGCAACTGCCAGTTGGGCCTCCGGCACCAGCGCCGCCAGGGATTCGGTAATCCCCAGATCGGTATCAAAGGTGCGCAGGTCACGGTTATTGATCCCGATCAGATCTACCGGCAGCTTAAGTGCCCGCTGCATTTCAGCAGCATCGTGAACCTCAAGCAGGGTATCAAGGCGCAAGGCCGTTGCCTGCTGCGCCAGCTCCAGTAATTGATCGTCGTTAAGAGCCGCAGCGATCAATAATACCGCATCGGCACCAGCGAGTCGTGCCTGATACAACTGATAGGGGTCAATAATAAACTCCTTGCACAGCAGCGGCAAGGACACCTGCTCACGAATCAACCCCAGATAGCGAAGATGACCGTAAAAGTACTGTTGATCGGTCAGCACCGAAAGACAGGTAGCGCCGGCTTCCTGATATTCTACGGCAATCGCCACCGGGTCAAAATCAGAACGGATGACCCCTCTGGAAGGGGACCCTTTTTTCACTTCGGCGATTACCGCAACCCCTCCTGATGCCGCCATAATACGCAACGCTCGGGCAAAACCCCGTGGAATATCTTCAAGATCGCCGATGCGCCCGGCCAGATCCGCAAGGGATCGCTGGGCTTTAGCAGCTGCAACCTCCTCTTTTTTGGTAACTAATATCCGGTCCAATATCATAAATTCGTCATCCGTACCAGCTCAGCCAGCACCTGTGCTGCCCGACCGTTATCAATGGCCCGAGCGGCCATGGCGATACCGTCGGGAACCGTCTCCACCGACCCTGCCGCCAGCAGTGCATATGCGCTGTTAAGCAGCACAATATCCCGTTGCGCCCCTGGTGTCCCAGCCAAAATGGCGCGGACTATCTCCGCGTTGCGGGCCGCATCTCCCCCCTGCAGGTCGGCGAGGACACAGGGCGTCAGACCAAACTGTTCAGGCATTATGGTGGTTAGCGTCACCCCCGTGCTGTCAATCGCGGCGACTGTCGTCGCACCGGTCAGGGTGATCTCATCCATGCCGTCACTGCCATGAACAACAAAGCCTTTACGACAACCAAGAGAGAACAGCACCGCGGCCATCTTTTCAACCAGGTCGACATGATAAACCCCCAACACCTGGCGGTTGGCACGTGCCGGGTTGGTCAGGGGCCCAAGGATATTAAAGATGGTGCGGATACCGATCTCACGACGCGGGCCGATGGCATGCTTCATCGCACCATGCAGAGCCGGCGCGAACAGAAAACCGACACCGATCTGGTCAATGCACTGGGTCACCAGTGCTGGTGCCACATCCAGGTTGACACCGAGATGCTCCAGCACATCAGCGCTGCCACAGGCCGATGATACACTGCGATTACCGTGTTTCGCCACCTTGACCCCACAAGCGGCAACCACCAGAGCGACGGTGGTGGAAATATTGAAACTGCGGGTGCCGCTGCCGCCGGTACCGCAGGTATCAAGAATGGTTTCGCGGTCAAGATTGATATCATCACGGTCCAGATCCAGGGTTGTCTGCACTGCAATCGGAGTTGCATGGTCGCGCATCACCCGCGCCGCGCCGACGATTTCCGGGATGGTCTCGCCTTTTATCCGCAGCGCCGTGATAAAGGCACCGATCTGCGCGGGGGTTGCTTCGCCGCCCATGATCATGGTCATCACCTCGATCATCATTTCTTCGGACAGATCCCGCCCTTCGACCAGCATTCCAATCGCTTGCCTGATCATGCGGCTTTCTCCTTGCTGCTGAGTTCGAGGAAATTACTCAGTAAACGTTTCCCTTCAACGGTGAGGATCGATTCTGGATGAAACTGTACCCCCCAAACCGGTAGTCGGGCATGTTCCAGGGCCATGATTTCCCCCTCTGCCGTCCACGCCGTTACCTTGAGGACTGGCGGAAAACTTTCACGCTGCGCCAGCAGGGAATGATAACGGGTCGCGATAAACGGATTGGACAGATCACGAAACAAGCTGCTGCCGTCGTGTTCGATGGGGCTGGTTTTGCCGTGCATCAGGCGCTGCGCCCGGACCACCTCGCCACCATAGGCTTCGGTAATCGCCTGGTGACCGAGACAGATACCGAGAATCGGAATCTTTCCGGCAAAACGCATAATGGCAGCGATGGAGATGCCGGCCTGGGCCGGGGTACAGGGGCCGGGTGAAATCACCAGCCGGTCCGGGGCCAAAGCGGCGATCTGGTCCAGGCTGATCTTGTCATTGCGGTACACCTCAACCTCTTCGCCCAGCTCCATAAAATACTGTACCAGATTATAGGTAAAAGAGTCATAATTATCGATCATCAACAGCATTGCATCAGTCCTATTTCACCGCTCATGCTACAATAAACCACGATTTGCCATGTCGATGGCACGCTTGACCCCACGCGCCTTGTTGAGGGTTTCCTGGTATTCCGACTCCGGATCGCTGTCGGCGACAACTCCGGCTCCGGCCTGCAGATGCAACTGATCTTTTTCTATCTGCAGGGTGCGAATAGCAATCGCCAGGTCCATATTGCCACTGAAAGAGAAATAGCCAACGGCACCACCATAAACCTCGCGGCGGACCGGCTCAAGCTCGTCAATAATCTCCATCGCCCGGATCTTGGGTGACCCGCTCAGGGTACCGGCGGGAAAGGTGGCGCGAAACACGGCAAAACTGTCAAGTCCCGGGCGCAGTCGCCCGCGCACATTGGAAACAATATGCATGACATGGGAATAGCGCTCAATCACCATCAGTTCACTGACTTCAACAGTGCCGGCCACCGCCACCCGCCCAACATCATTGCGCCCGAGATCGACCAGCATAATATGCTCCGCCAGCTCCTTCGGGTCGGCCAGCAGCTCTTTTTCCAGGCCCTGATCCTCCGCTACCGTCCGGCCCCGCGGGCGGGTACCGGCGATAGGACGCACCTCGACCTGATCTCCCTCCTTGCGCACCAGTACTTCCGGTGAAGCGCCGACCACAAGAGAGTCGCCAAAACGCAAGAAATACATGTAGGGAGAAGGGTTGATGGTCCGCAAGGCACGGTAGATATCAAATGGATCGGACTGCAAGGGGCCACTGAAACGCTGGGACAGAACCACCTGAAAGATGTCGCCGGCGCGGATATACTCTTTGCACTGCTCAACTGCCGCCTTGAAGTCGGCGCGAGTGAAGTTCGGTACCAGCTCCACCGACCCCGGCTCCCTGGGGGGCGGCTGAGGATAAACCAGCGGGCGCCGCAGCTGATCAATCAGCTGATCAATCTGTTGCCGAGCAGCGGTGTAGGCCCGCTGTGGGTCATCGCCGTCGCGCAGGTGAACATTGTAAACAACCTTCACCTTCTGGCGCATATTATCGAAGATAATCACCCGGTCGGTGATCATGAAGCAGGCATCCCAACCACCGATATTGCGGGGGTTCGAATCCGGCAGATCCTCGATAAAGCGCACCATATCATAACCAAGATAGCCAACCGCGCCACCGCAGAACAGGGGCAGGCCATCAACCTCGACGGGCCGATAAACTGCCATCAGACTGCGCAGATATTCCAGGGGATCTTCTACCGTACCGGACTTTTCGAGCTTGTTGTCAAACAGAACTTCGTAATAGCCGCCACGACAGCGAAATACCCGTGCCGGACCACTCCCCAGAAAGGAATAGCGGGCCCATTTTTCACCACCCTCGATCGATTCCAGCAGAAAAGCATTCTCGCCATCGTCGATCTTACGAAAGGCCGAAACCGGAGTTTCCATATCAGCAAGAATTTCGCGATAGACGGGTATCAGGTTGCCCTGCCGGGCCAGGTGGCAAAAATGGTCTTGGCTGGGGAAATACATAAAAAATCGATGTCCGGAGCGAGCAGGCAGTTATGGCCGAGGATGTGACTTGAAAGTCTGGCTTTTTACCATTCATGAGCAAAACAAGTCAAGACAAGCCACCTCTTACGACCAGCCTTAACTGGGTGAAAAAACGCACAGATTCAGTCAGAGGCAGGATCCCGCTCAAGATAGAACGCTATTTATCTGGCAGCCTATCACCTATGTGAAAAAAAATACCATTTTATTTTTATCATCCAGACTTCACCACAAACTCAAAACAAGGTTATAAAGCACCTTGAAAAGGCACCAGAAAACACAATAAAGACAACTTAAGTAAACATTGTTTTTAAAAAAATACACGCCGTCCAGAAAATGAATTCCATATATTATTCAGAAGCTTATGTTTTAAAAACAGGGCTACTTCAGGCAGGCAATGGGGGCTCATTTTAAAAAAATAAAAAACCGTGTTGACAAAAATATAACAGCGTATTACTGTTTTCGCCATCAGCCTCCCGGGGGGGGGCAAGAGTTGCCAATGAGAATTTTTGACCTATTATTTTATAACCGATCGGTTTCTCCCCAAGGGTATTTATGTCAGGCAGGGATAAAGACTCTTATAATATCCGCTCCGTTGAAAATGCTCTGCACCTGCTCGAAGCATTGGCAAGCGATGGAGACCGATGCAGTCTGGCACAACTTAGCGACAGGCTCGATATGACCAAAGCCAGCCTCTTTCGCCTGATGGCAACTTTTGAAAATATGGGTTACGTCGAGCGCGGAGCGCGCGCCGGCGAGTATCAGCTCGGCATGGGCGTCTTCGAAACCAGTCAGAAACTCCTTGCACGCATGCCGCTGCTGCGCCACGCCCGCCCGGTCATGTCCCATCTGGCACGCCAGTGTGATGAGTCTGTTTACCTGGTGGTACGCCGTGGGCAGGATGCCCTGTTTCTGGAAATGGCCGACAACGATCAGAAGGTCAATGTCGCCCCCCTGACCAGTCATCGTTTTCCACTTGACAGCTGTGCCCCCGGCAAGATCCTGCTGGCTTTTTTACAGGATTCGCCGGCAGAATCCGACCAGTCAGTTTACCGGTCACAACGCTACTGTATTGATCATGATGGACTTGGTGAAGGCAGCAGTGCCCTGGCTGTTCCCCTGTTTCAACAGGGGCAGGAACTGGCCGGTTGCCTTACTATCGTTGCACCAACTTTTCGCATGGATGAGCGGCGCGTTACCAGCGAACTGCTGCCGGCCCTCAAAGCTGCCGGGGATATGATTTCTGCGCGACTTGGCTATAACCTCTACAGCCCCGGAAGACTGACATGATCAAGCAATCGCCATCAGTGTCTTTCGTGGCTCGCAATTTATATTTTCTTACCTGGTTTTAAACTTGGTATTCAGCAAAGAAAGGAGGCCGCGAATTCGAGAGTAAATTTTTGAGCGAACGTCATCATTTTGCTCACGCTTCAACGGTTTCAGTCTGTCACTATCACAATGAAGGAAGAGGAGGTAAATAATGGAAGAGCAAGGAAAAGCTTACTGGTTTGCGACCCTGAAACTGATCGGTGGAATTCTTGCCGTCTGGGCGCTTGTTTCCTACGGGTTCGGAATTCTTTTGGCTCCGGCACTGAACAACATCCACATTGGGGGTTACCCCTTTGGTTTCTGGTGGGCTCAGCAGGGCTCCATTTACGTCTTTATCGCACTGATTTTTGTCTATGCAAAAATGCAGGGCAAGATTGACGTCAAATTCAACGTTAACGAAGAATAAAAGGAGGCACCCTAATGAGTCTGACATTTTTAACCTATCTGTTCGTCGGTGCGTCCTTCGCACTCTACATCGGCATTGCCGTCTGGGCCCGCGCCGGTAGCACCAGTGATTTTTACGTTGCCGGTGGCGGCGTTCACCCGGTTGTCAACGGGATGGCCACCGCCGCTGACTGGATGTCGGCAGCGTCCTTCATCTCCATGGCTGGCCTGATCGCCTACATGGGTTACGGTGGCGCCCTGTTCCTGATGGGCTGGACCGGTGGCTACGTGCTCATGGCAACCATGCTCGCACCTTACTTACGCAAGTTCGGTCGCTTTACCGTTCCGGCATTCTTTGCTGATCGTTACTATTCCAAGTCGGCTGCAGGGATGGCGGTTGTCTGTCTGCTGGTTGCCTCCATCACTTACATCATCGGTCAGATGACCGGTGTCGGCGTTGCCTTCTCGCGCTTTCTGGGCGTTTCCAATGAAATGGGGATCTACATCGGGATGGCCATCGTTTTCAGTTATGCGGTGTTCGGCGGCATGAAAGGGATCACTTACACCCAGGTCGCCCAGTACTGCGTGCTGATCTCGGCTTACACCATTCCGGCGATCTTCATCTCGTTCCAGCTGACCGGCGTACCGATTCCGCAGCTGGGCCTTGGTGCTTCCCTGGTTGGTGAGGACATCACCCTATTGGCCAAACTCAACCAGGTCGTTACCGAGCTTGGCTTTGGTGAGTACACGACATCTGTGCCCGGCAGCACACTGAACATGTTTGTTTACACCATTTCCCTGATGATCGGCACCGCCGGTCTGCCCCACGTTATCATTCGTTTCTTTACTGTGCCGACCGTTTCTGACGCCCGCTACTCAGCCGGCTGGGCCCTGGTGTTCATCGCGATTCTTTACACCACCGCCCCTGCTGTTGCCGCCATGGCGCGTTACAACCTGCACGCAACCGTCAGCCCCGAGGTTCTCACCAGTGCGCCTGCGGTTGCCGAAGGTGCCGGCCTGGTCTACGAGCAGCGTCCTGAGTGGATGAAACGCTGGGAAGTCACTGGCTTGTTGTCCTGGACTGACAAAAACAACGATGGCCGCATCCAGTATTACAATGACAAATCTACCGATCCCAAATTTGCCGCGGCCGGCTGGCAAGGCAACGAGTTGACCGTTAACCGCGACATCATCGTTCTGGCCAACCCTGAAATCGCCCTGCTGCCCAACTGGGTTATCGCCCTTGTGGCGGCCGGCGGTATCGCTGCCGCCCTGTCAACGGCTGCCGGGCTGCTGCTGGCCATCTCTTCAGCCGTGTCCCACGACTTGCTGAAGAAGATTTTTGTTCCTGACATGAGTGAAAAGAATGAACTGCTGGCAGGTAAAATCTCCATGGCCCTTGCCATCGTCGTCGCTGGCTACCTGGGTCTGAACCCGCCGGGGTTTGCGGCAGGAACCGTCGCGCTCGCCTTTGGTATTGCCGCCTGTTCAATCTTCCCGGCCCTGATGATGGGTATCTTCAACAAGAACATGTGTAAATACGGCGCGATCTCGGGGATGGCCGTTGGTCTGTTTGTCACCCTGTTCTACGTGTTTGCCCACAAGGGAATCTTTTTCTTCAAGGGGACCGAATACCTCGGGCTGATCGGTGGAGCCAACTCTTTCTTCGGTATCACCCCGGAAGCGTTTGGTGCCATCGGCGCAGCCCTGAACTTCCTGACCGCCTATATCGTCAGCAAGGTCACTCCGCCGCCGCCTGAGCACATCCAGCAGATGGTAGAGGATGTTCGCACCCCACGTGGCTCATCAGCCGTATCGGGAGCCCACTGATATTGATCTGATCGTAAACATCGAGTTGTAATGTCCTGGCCCCGCCGGCTACTCCGGCGGGGCTTTTTTTAAAAGAAGGTTGCCAATTCAGCACCGCTCAGGTAAAAATCTCTATCCGTTTTCTGAGCTGAAATCGTCTTTTATCATCTGGAGTTGATCAATGGAGTTAGTTTTCGATGCTGCAACGGTTATCACCTGGCTGTTGTTTCTGGCCCTGTTTCCCCTGGCATTTTTCTGGCTGCGTCGCGCCAAACGCATTTTAATCGACAAAAATTATTCCGAGGTCGCCCTCAAGCGTGGCTTGCCGCCGCAGAATCCGGCAAAGTTTGCCCTGATTGCCGGGCTGATTAACCTGCTGGCAGGCGGGACTGCGGCCCTGGTCGTTATCGGCCTCCCCCTTTACATCGCCACCGGCATTAAGCTCGGACCTTTTGCCAACTACGAAAACTGGAGCGCTATCGGCGGGGTGACCATCTGGTCAAAACTGATGGCTGACTTTATTCTGAGCCGCTATGCTCACCCTTTTCAGTTCGGTAAAAAAAAGGACGCGTGACCCTGCTGTGCCGTCAGCCTCCTGCCCTCTTCCTCTTTTGCAGCAACCTGTGATATTGTCCCACCTCAAAACCGACAGGCTTTTGCTCAAAAAGCCTGCCATCCTGTATTTTATTTATTGACTGCAGAGTAAACATTCATGGGACTTATCCAATCCTTGCGCGACACCCAGCCTTTTGATCAATTACCCGATGCGGTTTTTCAGCGTATCAGTGAATCAGCAAAAGTACAAAAATTCCCGGCGCAGATCCATATCTTCAATCAGCACGACGAACCGACCGGCTTCCTCTACGTGATCAAATCCGGATTGGTGGAAATTGTTGTGCTGGCGCCCGGCGGAGTTGAAATGACCGTTGACCTTCGCAAGGAAGGGGCTTTTTTTGGTGGCACGCCGATCTTTACCGATGGCGGTTACACCGCCGGTGCGCGCCCGGTTACGGACACTGAATGCTATCTGATTCCCGGCGAACTTCTCGCCGAGATTGCCTCCAACTATCCCCATATCACTGACTTTTTCAATAAGATAATCTATTCCCGGGTGCGCAATCTGTACTCGGATATGGTCAACGAGCATGCACGCAACACCCTGACCCAAGTCGAAGCCTATCCCTTCAAAAAACGCCTGTCGGAGATCATGTCCACACCGGCGGAAACCTGCTCCCTGGATACTCCCATTCCCGAAATTGCCCGCCAGATGACGCTACGCGGGATCGGTGCGGTACTGGTTTGCGATGCCGAAAAACACCTGACCGGCATTGTCACCGAGCGCGACCTGGTGTCCAAGGTGCTTGCCCGGCAGATGGCTAATGGCTCCACCGCCACTGCTGCCGAAGTTATGACCGCCAATCCTCATACCATGAGCCCTGAGACCTTCATGTACGAGGCGACCACCTTCATGATGGCTCACAAAAGCAAACATATTCCGATCCTCGACCGCGACATCATTGTTGGTATCGTCTCCCTGCAGGATCTGATGAAATACCGCAGCCAGAAATCGATGTTGCTGGTCGGGAACATCAACAAGGCGCGCACCATCGAAGATCTGATCATCGCGCGTTCGGAAATTGTCAAAGTGGCGCGAGCACTGATGGGCGAATCCCGCTCCCACGTTGAAACCATGGAGATTATTTCCTATATCCACCACCGGATTATTCGTCGTTGCTATGAGATTGTTCTGGACGATGCAAAGCGCCATGGATTGACGCCCCCGGATATTCGTTTCTGCTTTTTTATCATGGGCAGCGGCGGCCGCAAAGAAATGCTGTTGGGCCCGGATCAGGACAACGGTATGATATATGAGGATTTCCCCGACAGCAAAGCAGAGGAAGTCGATGCCTTCTTTGCGCCCTTTTCAGAAAAACTGGTCGGGGCCCTGGCTCGCATCGGCTATCCGCGCTGCAAGGGCAAGGTGATGGTCAACAACCCGATCTGGCGCGGACGCCTGAAAGAATGGAAAAAACGGATTGCTGACTGGATAAGAGTCCCTGAACCACAAAAGGTCCGCTACTCTACAATCTTTTTCGACTTTATGCCAATTTCCGGTGAAGCCACTCTGTGTCAGGATCTGCGCGATATTGTCCACCGTCATATCAAGGAACATCCGATTTTTCTCTACCACATGATGGAACTCGATTTCAAACACAAGGTTCCCTTAAGCCTGATTGGTCGTTTTACAACCAGCCGCGAAAAAGAACACAAGGGCACCCTTTCGGTCAAAGAAGCCGGCAGTATCTTCATCGTTGACTGTGTACGCATGTTCCTGCTTGAACAGCAGATTGATGCCACAACCACCAGTGAACGGATCGACGAACTGGTCAAACTGAACATTTTCACTTCCGAAACCGCTGAACACGTCAAAGCCGCATTCGAAGCCTTTACTTTTTTGCGTTTACGCAACGAAATTTCCATGATCGATCAAGGCAAGTTCCCTTCACACTTTCTCAATCCCTACGATTTATCGAAAAATGAGCAGGATCTTCTCAAAGAAGCCTTCCGCGTTGCGGGAAAGTTGCAGGATTCTACCAAGCGCCATTTTTCCAGGCAGATCAGCTGATATGGCCCGATTCTGCACTTTTTGACTTAAAACTACAGCTTTTTCGGCTTGAGGCCCCGGCGTTCAGACACAAATCCCGTCCTGGAAAAGGAAATGATTCTTTACAACGATGCCTCGTCAAGCTACCATTAGCCGACCTTTATTGAGTTGCAACCTACCTCCTGTTGCCCCAAGCGCGATGAGGCCCTATGGACAGAGAACAGCAACTGCGTTCTTATTGGAAAGAGACACTGAAATACATCTATATATTTTTATCTGTCTGGTTCACCGTTTCCTGCCTGTTTGGCGTGATCCTGGTTGAACAGCTCGATCGCTTCAATCTCTTCGGTTTCCCCTTAGGCTTCTGGTTTGCCAATCAAGGCTCCCTTATTATCTTCTGCATCCTGATTCTTGTTTACGTTCGCCTGATGAATCGTCTCGATCAGAAATACGATGTCTATGAAGACTAAACCCGGTACCGGGCGAAAGGATCTTTCGTCATGAGCATACTGACCTGGACCTGGACCCTGGTTTCTGTCACCCTGTTTCTGTACATCGCCATCGCCCTTCTTGCCCGCAGTCGCTCGACCAGCGATTTCTACACAGCGGACAGATCTCTGCATCCGATTCTCAACGGCATGGCAACCGGTGCTGACTGGATGTCGGCGGCCTCCTTTCTGTCCATGGCCGGGCTCATCTCCTTTATGGGGCGCGACGGGTCCATGTACCTGATGGGCTGGACTGGCGGCTATGTTCTGCTGGCCATGCTGATTGCCCCCTACCTGCGTAAATATGGGCGTTATACGGTCCCTGAATTTATTGGTGATCGCTACTATTCCCTGTTTGCCAAAATCCTTGCCGTTCTTTGTGCCATCCTCATTTCGTTTACTTATATCGCTGGACAGATGCGCGGGGTAGGTATTGTCTTTTCGCGCTTTCTGGAGGTACCGATCAATACCGGTGTGGTCATCGGTATGTTCGTGGTTTTTTTCTACGCGGTGATCGGTGGCATGAAAGGCATTACGTACACCCAGGTTGCGCAGTACTGCATCCTGATTGTCGCTTACATGATCCCTGCTATTTTTATCTCCATCATGATGACCGGCAATCCGGTGCCTTTCTTCGGGATCGGCAGCACCATCAGTGCCGATGGTGCTGTTATTCTCGGTGACTCCAGTGCCCAGGGTCGCCACTTGCTGGCGGTATTGAATGATCTGCATACTGATCTGGGGTTTGCCGAATACACATCCGGCATCCGCCCCAAAATTGATGTGCTCTGCGTGGTGATTGCCCTGATGCTCGGCACGGCAGGGCTGCCTCACGTTATTATCCGCTTTTTTACCGTTCCGAGAATTCGCGACGCCCGTGCTTCAGCGGGATGGGCACTGATTTTTATTGTCCTGCTGTATGCCAGCGCTCCGGCCGTGGCAATTTTTGCGCGCACCAACTTCATCGGCAGTATCCATCATGTGTCCTATGAAAAAGCGCCGGACTGGTTTAAAAGCGCTGAATCAACCGGGTTGGTTGCCTGGGTGGACAAAAATGGCGATGGGCTCATTCAATATGGCCCCGGCGATGCCATCAGCGGCAAGCCCAGACAGATCGGTCAACTCGGAGCTTTTGGGCAACAAATCGTCAAAAATTCACCGACCGACAACAGCAACGAAATTTATATTGATCACGACATCATCGTGCTCGCTAACCCGGAGATCGCCCAACTACCTAACTGGGTGGTTGCACTGGTCGCTGCCGGGGCCCTCGCCGCAGCCATGTCGACAGCAGCCGGACTGTTGCTGGTTATCGCCTCGGCGATTTCCCACGACCTGATCAAGGGTGTCTTGATGCCAAGCATCTCTGAAAAGGGTGAGCTGTTGTGGGCCCGCTGTGGTGCCGCCGGAGCAGTTGTTGTTGCCGGACTGTTCGGCATTTTCCCCTTAGGTTTCGTCGCTCAGGTCGTCGCCTTTGCTTTTGGGCTTGCAGCATCAACCTTTTTTCCGGTTATTTTGATGGGGATTTTCAGCAAACGGGTCAATTTTTACGGAGCGATCAGCGGGATGCTCGGAGGTGTTCTGTTTACCTCTGCCTATATCGGCTTTTTTACGCTGTTTTATCCAGAAAGAAATACCGCAGAGTACTGGTTGCTCGGTATCTCGCCTGAAGGGATTGGCGCGATCGGCATGCTGATCAACTTCATCCTGTTAATTGTTGTCTCGCGTTTTACCCCACCGCCGCCGCTGGAAGTACAACAGCAGGTTGAGAATCTGCGCTATCCGGTCGACCGGGACCGCGGAGAAACCAAGATTGCCAGTAAAACCCGCCGTGTCTATTAATCGACTGCGCACGGCATAACGCCCCAGTCGCAAGCTGCCGGCAGACCCTGCTTGTGGGTAAAAAAAGCCCCTGGGAAGCGTCGTTCCCGGGGGCTTTTTAAAACCATTGCAGTTTTTTAGATACTACAGCAGGTTCTTTACCGAATTGAGAGCGCCAACATAATCAGGCTCGGCCGTCACTTCCGGCACCAGTTCAACGTAAGCGACCTTGTCATTCGCATCGATAACAAAAACAGCACGCGCCAACAGCTTGAGGTCTTTAAGCAATACACCGTAATTCAGTCCGAATGAACGCTCCTGGTAATCGGAAAGGGTCTTGACTTTGTCGATACCGGCATTGCCGCACCAGCGTTTCTGGGCAAAGGGCAGATCAACGCTGATAGTATAAACAACAACCCCATCGGGGAGTGCCGCGGCATCCTGATTGAACTTGCGGGTCATGGCATCACACACGGGTGTATCAAGGGAGGGAACAACAGTAATCAAGCGGATTTTGCCAGCATCTGTGGCCAATGTTACCGGCTGAAGACCGTTGTCAACCACACGAAAATCAGGAGCAGCGTCGCCGACTTTGATTTCAGGTCCCAACAGGGTGGCAGGGTTGCCCTTGAACTCTACGGCCCCGTCACGTTCCAGATTTGTATTCATAGTTTTTCTCCTTTATTTCTTTGTTGACGGCTTGAGGGCGTTTGGTGGCACGATCATCACCGGACGGTGAGACTTGCGCAGAATTTTTTCTGCGACACTGCCAAGAAAAGCGTATTCCAGGCGCCCTTTACTGTGGCTGCCGATAACAATCAGATCAGCATCAATCTTATCAGCTACTGTCAGAATCATCGGCACCGGCTCGCCGTGATGGACTTCAACCTTGGGCGGGTGGGCAACCTCCTCCTCCATATATTCGGCTTCTTCAAGAATGAGTTCATGAAGCTGTTTGCGCGTTTGCTCAGCCAGCTCCGCTTCGTTCTCCTTGTTGAACTTAGCCAGTTTATCAGCCCCCATCGCCAGCGACACCATGTTCATCACCGAGGCGTCGACGGTAGGCATAACATGAAGGACATGAATCTGGGCATGGAACTTACAACCGAGTTCGAGGGCATAACGGATAACTCGGGCAGAATCTTTCCCGAGATCCCGGGCAACAAGAATATTCTTCATTCTGACTTCCATTGACATCTACCTCCCTGAAAGCATGTGGTCAAAAAACCGTGGCTGTTTACGCGGCGAAGAGATGACCCCGCTCCATATAGTCGAGAATATACCAGAACCTACAGCATCAAGCAGAAACTAACCGTTCCTGTTCCCTTTTTCTGCGCCGCGACTGAACCAGCCAGACCAGCACCAGTAGCGCCATGGTCGGTATGTAAACAATTTCTTTCGGAGGTGGATGAGTCGGCACCTGCAGATTAACAATTTCCTGATCAAAATCAATACCGGCACGAGAAGCAACACTGGCAAAAGCGACAAAATCGACAAACACACGGCCGTCTTCTTCCACTCTTGTTTCCAAACCAACCGCTGCCAAACGCTCCTCCCCGGTCGGTTCATCGCCGATCGGCAACATGATCACCTTAGAATATTCTTTACCGCTCAGCCGTTCACCTTGCAAAGACAATCGCAGGGAACTGCCTGGGTCCATGTCGCCAACCCAGGTGGAAATCTCAGTAGCTGGTTCTTCCATCAGGGGTGGATAGAATTCATCCCACACCAGCCCCGGGCGGAAAAAAAACAGCGTCACCAACAGCAGCGCAGCCGTCTCCCAGAGACGATTGCGGGTCAGCATAAACCCCTGGGTTGCAGCGGCGAAGGCCAACATTCCCAGGAGTGCCGTGCTGACAACAATCAGCAGGTGGAACCATCCGGTCAGGCCGATCAGCAACAGCTGGGTATTAAAAATAAACATAAACGGCAGGATCGCGGTGCGGATGTCGTACATAAACCCTTGGATCCCGGTGCGAATTGGATCCCCACCGGAAATTCCGGCCGCGGCAAATGCCGCCAGGCCCACCGGCGGAGTGTCGTCGGCGAGAATACCGAAGTAAAAGACAAACAAGTGAACAGCAATCAGGGGAACAATCAAACCGTTCTGGGCACCAAGTTCGACAATAACCGGCGCCATCAGCGTCGACACGACGATATAGTTGGCGGTGGTCGGCAATCCCATCCCCAGCAGCAGACTGATGACCGCAGTAAAGATCAGAATCAGCATCAGATTACCGCCGGAAATAAATTCTACAAATTCGGTCATCACCAGACCGATACCGGTCAGGGTCACGGTTCCGACCACAATACCGGCAGCGGCGGTAGCAACCCCAATCCCGATCATATTGCGGGCGCCGGCAACCAGTCCCTTGATCAGATCAGTGGTGCCGGTTTTAAATGAAAAATATTCTCCCTTTTGCTTGCGCATCAACCCTTTTATCGGGCGCTGGGTCAGCAGGATAAAGATTATCAGCACGGTAGCCCAATAAGCAGACAGGGCCGGCGAAAGTCGTTCGACCACCAGACACCACATCAGCACGACAATTGGCAGCAGGTAATAGAGACCAGCCTGGGTAGTATCGCGCAGCGGCGGCAACTCGGTAATTTCTGTTGTATATTCGAGTTCAGGAACCCGGCACGCTATCCACAGCAGCCCAAGATAGGCGGCTGCCAGCAGAACAATGACAATATAAAAGGCAGCGTCACCAGCAACAACCTTGATCCAGCCCAGACCATAATAGGTCAGCCCGCCGATGATAATAATGCCCAGAAAAACCATTACAAATGAAATCAGGCGGCTGGTCAGGGTTCGGGTAATGGTTCGTGTCATCCCCTCGAGCCCCATTTTACAGGCTTCCAGGTGAACAATATAGAGCAAGGCAATATAAGAAATAATCGCCGGCAAAAAAGCGTGCTTGATGACCTCGATATAGTTAATACCGACATACTCCACCATCAAAAAGGCCGCCGCGCCCATGACCGGAGGCATCAACTGACCGTTGGTCGAACAGGCGACCTCAATGGCCCCGGCCTTTTCGGCTTTAAAACCGACCTTTTTCATCAAGGGAATAGTAAAGGTACCAGTCGTAACAACGTTGGCGATGGAGGATCCGGAGCATAGCCCTGTCAGTCCCGATGCCACAACTGCGGCCTTGGCCGGCCCCCCTTTAAAATGCCCGAGAGCGGCAAAGGATGCGCGGATAAAATAGTTGCCGGCACCGCCCGATTCGAGCAACGAACCGAACAGGACAAACATGAAGACCATACCGGTGGAAACGCCCAGTGCGACGCCGAACACCCCTTCAGTTCCCAGCCAGTAATGTGACATTCCTTTGGCGAGGCTGGCTCCTTTGTGAGCAATAACGTCGGGCATGTATTGCCCAAAAAAGGTATAGATGCAAAAAATTGCCGCCACCACCATCAGGGGTGGTCCCAGGGCCCGGCGCGTCGCTTCGAGCAGGAGAATCATGCCGACGACAGAGACCACCAGATCCATTGTTGTTGGACTGCCGGGTCGCATCGACAAAGAACTGTAAAAAAGGTAAAGATACCCGCCGCAGAAGGATCCGAGCAGGGCGAGAGCCCAATCCTGTAGCGGAATATAGGATGTCGGCGAGCGCTTAAACGTCGGAAAAGCGGTAAAAGCAAGAAAAATAGCAAAAGCCAGATGGATTGAGCGCGCCTGAGTGTCATTAAGGACAAAGAAATTCAAAAGAAACGGCAGAGGAGATGCGTACCAGAGCTGAAACAAAGTCCATATTAATGGCACAAAAAAGAGAACTTTTTTAGGAAAAGCACCGGCCGGGTTACGTGCACCCCCTTCAGTTTCGGCCATCACTTTTTTCAGTTTGTCGTCGATACTGCTGGTCGTTTTGGTGTCACTCATCATCTTGGCCCTTCACTCGATCAAGCACCGGGTGCTTATCCAAAAAACAAATGTAAACAGATTAATTCTATAGATTTCCCCGGAGGTTCAACTGATAGTCAACGAACGAATCACCGAAAAAAATGCACCGCCTTAGGCGGTGCATTTTCTGTTCAATGAATTGACGCTAGAGCAGACCAACTTCTTTGTAGTACTTAAGAGCACCTGGATGTAATGGTGCTGAGAGACCGTCCTTGACCATCTCTTCTTTTTTCAGATTTTCAAAAGCCGGGTGCAGGCGCTTGAAATCCTCAAAGTTGTCAAAAACGGCTTTGACTACCTGATAAATCACATCTTCTGGAACCTTAACGGAGGAAACAAAAGTCGCGCCGACACCGAAGGTTTTGGTTTCCTGGTTGTTGCCACGGTACATTCCGGCAGGAATCGTAGCGGTGCGGTAATAATCGCGCTCGGCAATCAGCTTGTCGATTTCCGGTCCGGTTACATTCACCAGAACCGAGTCACAGGCAGTAGTTGCTTCCTGAATCGAACCATTGGGATGGCCGACAACATAAACAATAGCGTCGACACGATTGTCACACATGGCCGCAGACTGCTCGGCAGGTTTCAACTCGGAGGCCAGGCGGAAATCGTTCACTGTCCATCCGAAAGCTTCAAGAACCACCTCGGTGGTGCTGCGCTGACCGGAACCGGGGTTACCGATATTTACACGTTTATCTTTAAGATCCTGGAAGTTACGGACCCCTGAATCAGCACGAGCAACAACGGTGTAGGGCTCGGGGTGAATGGAAAATACCGCCCGCAGATCCTTGTTGGCACCGGCTTCTTCAAATCTGCTGGTACCGTTGTAGGCATGATACTGCCAGTCAGACTGGACAACGCCGAGATCCATCTCGCCGGCGGCAATGGTATTGAGGTTGTAAATTGAGCCGCCGGTACTCTCAACCGAGCAACGGATACCATGCTCTTTGCGATCCTTGTTCACCAGACGACAGATAGCGCCGCCGGTGGGATAGTAAACACCGGTAACACCCCCGGTACCGATGGTGACGAACTGGTTGGCTGCAACTTCCGGAATCGGCGTGATGCTAATGGCAACGGTCAGAGCGAGGACATACATAAGCAGCTTTTTCATTGTTTTTAGCCTCCTTGAAGATTGATTGGTGACAAAAGCCCACCCGATGTGAGCGATAACAGAACGAAGAAACAAGATTATAGCACACTGCCCGCTAAGGGCGGGGTAATTGTTGAATAAAAAGCATGTCAATGGTAAAGAAAGGGGTAAAAAACATCGTAACAACTTCCCTTAATCAGCACAACATGGGTCGAATTATAACCATTCAAAGGAGAATACTCAAGACTTGAGCCCGGCAAAAAGAAACGCTTTGATTGTTGTTCTCGTCTGTCCGAATCGCAAATCATTAAGGTTTTAAAAACGCGCATGACCCGGTGTCCGTGGGAAGGGGATCACATCACGAATGTTTTCCATGCCGGTCAGATACATGAGCAGGCGCTCAAAACCCAGACCAAATCCGGCATGAACGCATCCTCCCCAGCGCCGGATATCCAGATACCAATCAAGACTCGCCGGATCGATCCCATGCTCGTCTATACGTCGCTGCAGCACATCCAGACGTTCTTCACGTTGACTGCCTCCGATAATTTCACCAACCCGAGGCACCAGCAAATCCATGGCGGCAACGGTTTTGTTATCATCATTCAGGCGCATGTAAAAAGCCTTGATCTGTTGCGGATAGTCAGTGACAAAAACCGGCGCACAAAATACTTCTTCGGTCAGATAGCGCTCATGTTCCGACTGCAAGTCCTGTCCCCAGTCCACCGGAAATTCGAAGATTCTACCTGACTTCTGCAACAACCTGATGGCTTCACTGTAGGTCACCCGGTGAAACTCTGCACCGGCAAGCTGCTCAAGGCGGTCGATCAGCCCCGGCGCGATACGCTCGTTAAAAAAAGCCAAGTCATCACGACAATGCGTCAAAGCATAAGTAACCAGATACCGGAAGAACTCTTCGGCAACCTCACAGTTCCGAGCCAGATCGGCAAAGGCCATCTCCGGTTCGATCATCCAGAATTCACTGGCGTGGCGACTGGTGTTCGAATTCTCCGCCCGGAAGGTCGGACCGAAGGTATAGATATCGGCAAAAGCCATGGCGAACAGCTCACCCTGCAGCTGACCACTGACCGTCAACCCGGCCTTGTCGCCGAAAAAATCCTGCGCCCAGTCAACCCGGTCATTGGTCATCGGGGGATGGGTAGCGCTAAGGGTGGTCACCCGGAACATTTCGCCCGCGCCTTCGCAATCATTGGTAGTAATGATCGGGGTATGGACATATAAAAATCCGCGCTCATGAAAAAACTGATGAACGGCAAACGACAAGGTGCTACGCATTCTGAACACCGCACCAAAGGTATTGGCGCGTGGACGCAGATGAGCGATGCTGCGCAGATATTCAAAACTGTGGCGTTTTTTCTGTAACGGATAACCGGCGTCAACCCCTCCAAGCAACTCCAGCTGACCGGCCTGCAATTCCCACGACTGACCGGCAGCGGGAGAAGCCACCAAATCTCCATTGACCGCGACACAGGCCCCGGTTCCCAGCGCGCTCATTGCCGACGCCTGCAGCAGGGATGCAGGCACGACGATCTGCAGGGATCCCTGGCAGCTGCCATCGTTCAGAGCAATAAATGCAACGTCCTTCCCCCGGCGCACCGATCTGATCCAGCCACAGACACGGAGGTTCTGTCGTGGTGCTGAACTGTTGAGTAATTCCTTAACTGCAAATCGTGATTTCGACATAAGCATTCCAACCCTTTTGATCAGTGCCACCAGCAAGTGATATATTCGACCAGGTACAATTATTCAACGAAGCGGCCGCCGCGCGATTCAATAAAAGGCCCGTATTCTCTATCAACCTTGACGATATGCTCGAGCAGCCAGGTGCGCAAAAAATTCAGTAATTCGCGAGCTGCACTTTCATCCAGTACGGCATGATCTTTTCTGAGTGCTTGCACAGCAACAACAAGATTCCGATGTTCCTGCTGATGGACTGCCAAGCCGGGGAACTGATACTCTTCCATCAACTTTTCTTCATGGGAAAAATGTTCAAGTACATAGGTTTGAAGCATCGCAACGACGTCAGAATAAACTTCACTGCCGCGTTTGTCACGTACCGCTTCAAACAATTCATTGATCTGCCGGACCAGACCCTGATGCTCTTTGTCCAGGGCAACGATACCGGTTTCATACCCCTGTCTCCATTTGATAATGGCCATGACCAACCCTGACTGCTACATGTTATTGAGTGTCGGCAGGTAAACCTCGAAACTGCTGCCGCCTCCGGACTCCGAAGTCACGGACATAAAACCACGATGGTTCTGGGTAATAATGTGATACGCAATGGACAGACCCAGTCCAACCCCCTGGCCTACTTCCTGCCTGCTATAAAAAGGATCAAACACCCGGCGACACACATCAGGTGACATTCCTGTGCCGTTATCCCTGACTTCGAGACATACGTAGCCGCCCTTAGCCTCAAGTCGCAGGGTAATCCGGGGATCACTGGCAACATCCACTAATGCTTGCGCGGCATTTTTCAACAAAATCAGGACTACCTGTTGAATCTGCCCGGCATCACAGACCACCTCCGGTACTGAATGATAGCGACGGACAATATTGATGCGTTGAAATTTCAGGTGGCGGCGCATATCATAGTCGCTAACCGCCAGGTCCAGGGTTCGTTCAACCAGATCGTCCAGGGCATAGCGGGAGAAATCACTTCCCGAAGAGCGACTGAAGGTCTGGATATTTTCAACTATTTTTGCTGCCCGGGCACCAGCTTCGGCAATTGAGACGATCATGGCATCACACTTCTTTTTCTCAAGATACGCAGTAATGGCTGTCATTGAAGTCCCAAGGTCTGCGGCTGTTTCATGATTTTTACTGAACTCCGGTGACAAGCGTCGCTGCAGCACCTGCACCGTCTGTAAAATCACTGCCAGCGGATTATTCAGCTCGTGGGCAAAGCCGGCCGCTAATCCGGCGATGGATTCTATCTTTTCTTTTTGAATCAGTATCTGCTCCAGTCCTACCTGTTCCGTCACATCGTCAATATGAATGACAGCACCACCTTCATCGGCTTTGGGCAGGGGATATATCAGAATATTATAGTAGCGCTTTGCCCCCCCCTGGGCCAGCTCGCGTCCTTCGACCTTTTGCAGGCGAACAGGTTTTTGGCTGGCCAGCGCTGACTGCAATTTGGCCAGGATAGTTTCATATTTAACCAGATGCAGGGCATCCTTCAGGGCGATCCCTTGGGCATGGAAAGACCGCAATCGGCCTTCCTGCTCAGCCCGCCGGTTCCAGAGCATAACCTTTAGGTCAGCGTCAACCGCTATCAGGATGGAAGGCATGGAATCAATGATGCGCTGAAGAAAGTTTTTCAGCTGATTCAAGCTTTCTTCGGTGGTCTTTCGCAGGGAAACATCCTGCATGGTTCCTTCGACAAACAGGGGGTCCTCGTTGTCACTGTAGACCAGATGATTATTGAGGGCCATCCAGAACAACTGGCCATCCTTACGTTTTGCCAACACTTCATAGTCTTTGCTTGTGCCATGTTCATAGAGCTGACGGAGCAAACGTCGGCGATCTTCCGGATTGACGTACAACTGGGTTTCAAGGTCATCATAATAAGCAAGGGCTTGTTCTTCGGAAGTGTGCCCCAGCATGGCTACTGCGGCCGGATTCAAGGCCAGAAAACGACCATCAAGACTGGCGCGAAAGATCCCTTCGGTAGCGTTGGTAAAAATTTCACGGTAGCGGCTCTCTGAATCACGCAGGGAAACAAAGCTCTTTTCAAGGCTACCCAGCATATCATTGAACACTGATTCGATCTGATCCCACTCATCGCTACGCCCTAACTGCATGGGAGTCGAAAGATCTCCCCCCTGAAAAGCCTGCAGGCGTTCCCCAACCAGCCCCATCGGTTTTTGCACGTGACGAATAAACAACCAGCGATGACTGACGAGAACAGCTCCAATCAGGACCAGACAGATGGCCAGCGCACCGGCAAAAACCCGACTCAAGGTGTTGCCGATCTCCTGGCGGGCGGTTCTGACGGCGCTACCGGTCTGCTGATCAAGATCCTGCATCGCAACCGCGATCTGCTCGGCCAGCATGTCCAGCCTCTGCTCCTGTTCGTTCAGCAGGGCAATTTCACGCTGATGTTGATCAAGCAGGTAAGCCATATGATCAATCCGCCCAAGCAACTCACGTCCGAACAGGTTCTCGGGAAAGGCTCTGGTGGCAAACTCCCCGGCAATGGCTCTGAGGGGGGCAAGCTGGGCAAGAATGGCGCGCTGGTCCAGAGGCAAAAAAATCTGCTCGTAAGTTCGATCAAACGACAAAAACTTCTTCAAAACGTGTTGAAAACCAACCCGTAACCGGCGCAATCCAGAGAAGGTTTTCATTATATCAGGATCAGCAGATCCGGCCATGACGCGCTTCATCAGTCCTTCACTGTTAAAAACCAGCAGGTCGTCCAGCCCTTCTTCCTGCCACCGCCATTGTAAAAAGGTATAATTTATCCAAAAAGCACGATTAAGAAAGCTATGGTATTCTTCCTGAAGCTGATACAGCAGATGGCGCTGCTCTTCGTCTTCGACCTGACCGGCCAACTGCTCAATAAATACTTCCAACGCTCGCCCTTCCGTCGCAACCAGGTTCTGATTCCCGTAGAAGGTGGTGCGGAATACTCCCAGGCGCGCTACCAGCAAACCAAAATCAGAGCGATTCTGCGAATTGTCCAGAGCCTGCTCGAAACGATCCCCGATCAGTTGGTCGACGTTGTTCTGCAGGTGCGCTAACAACAGGAGAACAACGACTGTTGTGAGCATGAAAATCAGTAGAGTGAAAATTGAAAGGATTCTAAGACGTGAATTAATCGAGGTGAATTTCTTGTAATCAACCACCATAAGGAACCTGCCGCCTTACCACCCGGAAAGATGAAAACAATACAAGGCCCATCGCCAAGGGGAGAAGTTAAAATTAGCATGCTCAAACATTATTTACAAGACTCGTGGCACAAAACCATCAGCACGCGACACATCATCAGGTCGGCATCTCCCCAACGCAGGTAATGTCAGTGTTTCAGGTAGGGGACTACTTATATTCGCGCGATTTGAGAAACTCGATCCCATCCCACTGCTCGATAGTGTGCTGCAAGCGCCACTCACTGGCAGCCAGATAAGTCAATTCCCCTTCGGCATCGATGGCCAGATTATTCTGGTTTTTCTTCTGGAATTCTTCCAGACGCTTGCGATCCCCGGCACGAATCCAGCGGGCGGTGGTAAAATCGACACCTTCATAGACCGCGTTAACATTGTATTCGGCCTTCAGTCGCTCCATGGTGACGTCAAACTGGAGAACCCCGACGGCGCCCAGAATAAACTCAGCGCCATTGACCGGCTTGAAAACCTGTACCGCTCCCTCCTCTGCCAACTGAATCAACCCCTTTTGCAACTGCTTTGACTTAAGTGGATCTTTAAGGCGCACCCGGCGAAAATGTTCCGGAGCAAAACTGGGTATGCCGGTAAATTTCAGGGGTTCCTTAGCGCTGAAGGTGTCACCGATTTTGATCGTGCCATGATTGTGCAGGCCGATAATGTCACCGGGGAAAGCCTCTTCCACGTGGGCACGATCCTGGGCCATGAAAATGGTCGCATTGGCCAGGGAGATATCCTTGCCGATCCGATGGTGGCGCACTTTCATACCACGGGTAAATTTTCCCGAACAGATGCGCAAAAAGGCGATACGGTCGCGGTGGGCGGGGTCCATATTGGCCTGGATTTTAAAAACAAACCCGGAGAACTGCTCTTCATCCGGCGCCACCATCCGCTCGGTCGCGGCTCTGATCCCCGGCGGCGGGGCCAGCTCAACAAAGGCATCGAGCATCTCCTGCACACCGAAATTATTAATCGCGCTGCCAAAAAAAACCGGTGTCTGGTTTGCACGCAGGTATTCATCAGGGTCAAAGGGATTGGCTGCGCCCTGAAGCAACTCAATATCATCCCGCAGCTCCTGAGCCTGGGTCCCGAGCAATTGATCAAGCTCAGGACTGTGGATATTACCAATACTGATGATGTCGGTCTTGCGGCGGTCTTCTCCGGAGCGAAACAGGTGCAGCTCGTTGCGGTAGAGGTTATAGACGCCTTTAAAGCGTTTGCCCATGCCGATCGGCCAGGACAGCGGGGCACACTCGATCTGCAGCTTTTCTTCAATATCGGCGAGGAGATCAAGGGGAGACTGACCTTCGCGGTCGAGCTTGTTGATGAAGGTCAGCACCGGGGTATTTCGCATGCGGCACACTTCCATCAGTTTTTCGGTCTGGGGTTCAACCCCCTTGGCACTGTCGATAACCATCAGGGCGCTGTCAACCGCAGTCAGAACCCGATAGGTATCCTCGGAAAAATCCTGGTGTCCGGGGGTATCAAGAAGGTTGATCTCAAAATCACGGTAGTCAAACTTCATCACCGAGGAGGAAACGGAAATCCCCCGCTCTTTTTCAATATTCATCCAGTCACTGGTGGCATGACGGTCCGACTTGCGCGCCTTGACGGTGCCGGCCATCTGGATGGCACCACCAAACAGCAACAACTTTTCGGTCAGGGTGGTTTTACCGGCGTCCGGGTGGCTGATAATACCGAAGGTGCGGCGTTTAGCTATTTCCTGCTGCAGGGTCATGGGTGTGCTGTCTCCGTTGAAACAATGGTTTTTTGTCCGGCTACTTCTTGATTCTGGTTTTGCGCCAGCGTTTGTGCATCCAGAACCACTGACCGGGGTCACGGCGGATCGCCTGTTCGATAATGCGCGTCAGATACTGGGTGTTTTCAGTCAGCGCGGCCTCGCCTTCTCCCTCGAGCAATAGCAGCGGTTCGATCCAGAGGTCAAAACGGTCATCAGGGCGGCGCAGGCAAAAGGTCGGGACAATCGGGATCCGGTATTTCATCGCCATATTGGTGATGGCCGTCGTGACGTAAGCTTTGCGACCAAAAAAGTCGACCTGAACTGAACCCGGAGGCGATATGTGCTGATCGAGCAACAAACCAATCGCACGCTCCGACTGTAATGACTTGAGGATCTGCCGCGCACCTTTGCGGCTGTTGATGATATCCGCACCAAAGTGAGTACGAATCCGGTGAAGATAAGCATCCGTCAGGCGATTTTTTAACGGCTTGGCGATGGTATCAAGCGGCACACCCAGGACCGGGAACACATAGTGGCCCGCCTCCCAAAAACCCAGGTGACCGGTCAGCAGAATAACTCCGCGCCCCAGGGCCTGGGCTTCACGCAGATGCTCGACCCCGCTTATCTCGAAACATTCCTCGGGCTTATCGGCAGCGAACAGATCAAGGCGAAGTGAATCAACCGCAGACATCCCCAGCTGTTCAAAGTTTTGTTTCACCAACGCCACGACCTGCTGCGGGGACCAGTCAGGGAATGCCTGACGTACGTTGTCCTGAGCCAGCTGCCGACGCTCCGCCAATAACCAGCGGCTTAAACTCCCGATACCACGGCCAAGGCGCAACGCCGACCGGCGTGGCAATGCACGGATCAGCGGCGCAATACCAAGCAGAGCAGCGTATTCAAGCCGATGTCTGAACAGAACAGGTTTGATGTTCTTTGCAGGTTTTGCCATTTCTATAGCCATTTCGATAAAATGCCGACCGGTGACTATAGCCTATCTTGGCTCGCAGAAGAAAGCCTCTTATCAGCAAAAACGGCGCTGCTGCCAACCCTATCAACCAACCGCCTCGGCAGGCACCTAAATTCTTGACCGATCAGGTCGATCCTTTTATGCTGTGCGGCGACAATCCCCGCCCTCTTTCAAGGAGCAATGAACATGGCAGTCCATGAAGTCAACCATCCTCTGGTTAAACACAAGCTGGGGCTGATGCGCCAACATGACATCAGTACCAAAAACTTTCGTGAGCTGGCTTCTGAAGTGGCGCGATTGCTGACCTACGAAGCAACCAAAGATCTGGAAGTCGAAGATGAAACCATCACCGGCTGGAACGGACCGGTGACAGTACAGCGGATAAAAGGCAAAAAAATCACCGTCGTGCCGATTCTGCGTGCCGGGCTGGGAATGATGAACGGAGTGCTGGATCTGATTCCCAGTGCCCGGGTCAGTGTCGTGGGTCTCTACCGGGATGAAAAAACTTTGCAGCCGGTCACTTATTTTGAAAAATTGACCAGCAGGATGGAGGATCGCACCGCGCTGATTCTTGACCCGATGCTGGCCACCGGAGGATCCCTGGTCGCCTGTGTCGATATGCTCAAGAAAGCAGGCTGCACCAGCATTCGTGGACTGTTTCTGGTAGCGGTTCCGGAAGGGATCGAACGCGTCAGCAGAGCTCATCCCGATGTCGATATTTATATCGCCTCCATCGATGAACGTCTCAATGAAAACGGCTATATTCTTCCCGGTCTCGGTGATGCCGGCGATAAAATTTTCGGCACCAAGTAATGTTTATTCTGAACCTCCGGACAGAAACTAAAAAATCTACCAAAACAGGAGCCCCTGATGAAAAAAACCCACGCCGCCACTGATTACCACTTTCGCCTGCAGGATGGTCTGCTGGGTGCCCAGATGCTCTTTGTCGCTTTCGGCGCCCTGGTCTTGGTTCCCCTGCTGACCGGACTCGATGCCAATGTCGCCCTGTTTACTGCCGGAGTCGGCACGCTGGTTTTTCAGATCATCACTCGTGGCAAAGTCCCGGTATTTCTTGCCTCCAGCTTTGCCTTCATAGCTCCGATTATTTACGGGGTCGGCCAATGGGGAGTTGCCGGGACCATGTGCGGCCTGCTGGCGGCCGGCCTGATGTACGTTATCTTAAGCTTCATCGTCAGGATCTTCGGTAGCGGCATCCTTCATCGGCTGCTGCCCCCGATTGTCACCGGACCGGTAATCATGGTCATCGGTCTGGTGCTGGCACCGGTCGCTATTCATATGGCCTCGGGGCGTACCGGCGACGGCGCCGCCTGGCTGGTACCGGAGACAACCGCTTACATCATTGCCGGCGTAGCCCTGGCAGTCACGGTGCTGGTTTCACTGCTTGGCCGCGGAATGTTTCGACTTATCCCTATTTTGTGTGGAATTATTGCCGGTTACGCCACTTCATTGGCCCTTGATGTAAGCGGTCTGACCGCCACCATGCAGGCATCCTTTGACCCCGGCAATCTATCCAACTGGACTGCGCCGGCGCTGATTTCCATGCAACGGGTGGTTGAGGCACCCTGGTTGGCCATTCCCAACTTCACCATGCCGGTATGGAATCTGGAAGCCATCATCTTTATTGTACCCATCGCTCTGGCTCCGGCGATCGAGCATTTCGGCGATGTCATGGCCATCGGCGGCATCACCGGCAAGGACTATGTCCGCGATCCCGGCGTTCAGAACACCCTGCTCGGAGACGGAATTGCCACCAGTGTTGCGGCAATGCTTGGGGGACCACCAAACACCACCTATTCCGAGGTTTCCGGTGCTGTCGCCCTGACCCGTTGTTTCAACCCCGCGATCATGACCTGGGCTGCCATCGCAGCTATCCTGTTGGCTTTTATCGGCAAACTCGGTGGCCTGCTCAACACCATTCCGGTCCCGGTCATGGGCGGCATCATGGTCCTGTTGTTCGGCGCCATCGCCGTTATCGGCATCAACACCCTGGTTCGTGCCGGCACCGACCTGATGCAGCCGCGCAATCTGGCAGTTGTCGCCGTGATTCTGGTGTTCGGCATCGGCGGCATGACCTTTGACCTGGCGATTGTCAAACTCGGCGGCATCGGTCTGGCGGGAATCGTCGGCGTCGTACTGAATCTGATTCTGCCTTACGGGGTTAAACACTGAGGACGACCGGAATTATTTAGTCAAAAAACCAGGGTTGTGCGAAGATCTTTGCACAACCCTGGTTAACTGTAATCGTTCTACCTTAGAAGCTTAAAACTGTACTGAAACCGCCAGAGAACCAAAATTGTCCTTTTTTTCCTGGGTCTCGAACTCGCGCGTACGCAGCACCTGGGTATAGCTCAACCGGACATTATTCCAGAGCAGCACCCCGCCAAACTGCAGATCACCCACAATCGGCCTTTTGTCAACGCTACGACTATTAAGGAAGCTGTTACCGTCAAGAAAAATATTGCGCGCCACCGCGCGCGCCTCGGCACCGGCAAATAAATACCAGCCGACCCTGGATGTCGGCACGAAACTACTGGTACCGGTCAATCCCGGCTGAATCCTGGGTGGTCCATAATCAAGCGGTAAATTAGCGCCGTAGCGTAAGGTTAGCCCACCATTCACACAGGTCAGCACATTGCCCAATGTCATCCCGATGTGAGGTGTCAAATCAAGCTGCCTGCCCACAAATGGCCGCACGGCCAAGGCGCGCCAACTGCGTTGCCAACTGACCATCAATCCGGGTTCATTTTGCAATTGATGATCCCAGCCCTGCGCTTGCTGTGCCCCTACCAGCTCATGAATCAAACTCTGAGTTTGCTCGGCCAGGGATTCCGGCCCAACGATTCCGATGGTTAAAACCAGATGATCCAGCTGCTGTCCGGACTCAACCCCGAGGCCGATGCTGCCGTAGAGCCAGCCGGCATAAGGTCGTGCATCCTGCGGAGGGGTTTTTTGCGAAATATCGTTGGGAGTAAACATGCTCTGACCAATGGAATAACCGTGCAGTACTTCGCCGGCACGGGGAAACCAGGGAATAGAACGAGCAATCTTAATAGCCCAATTCGGTGTTTGCCTGGAAGCCGGAATCCAACTGACGCGAATCCCGTTGGTATAGTGAACATCACTGTTATTAAAAGCATCATTCTCATAAACAAAACTCACTGTGCTGCGCCGACCTGGTAACCGTTCAGTCGCGCTTTCAGCCGCCGGGGACGTATCCGCCAGGGACGACAGCAGGAGGATCATTACAAAAATAATTATTGCATTAAGTATTCTCAAAATCACACCCAGATACCGGACACGGGGAAAATCACGCCAGAGTCTAACAGGTGATCAGGTTATTGCAATAAGGTTATGGGGAGGGCTTGGTGGTGATCTAGGCAAACAGACTTTTCTAAGATCCCTGCCCCCGGCGTCGCGTTGACACAAGGGGCAGGGAGACCATTCTATGGTTTTTTCCTCAACCAATCACGACCATAGCGATGATATAGCCGACGATACAGGCGGTGGGTACGGCGATCAGGCCGGGCACCATGAAGCTGTGATTGAAATACCACTTGCCGATTTTGGTGGTGCCTGAGCTGTCAAAGTTGACGGTGGCGATATCCGACGGATAGTTGGGGATAAAGAAATACCCGTAGGATGATGGCATGATTGCGATCAGCAGGGCCGGCGGCAGCCCCAGGGACAAGCCGACGGGGAGCATCATCCGGCAGGTCGCGGCCTGGCTGTTGACCACCACCGACACCACAAACATGGCGAAGGCGAAAGTCCAGGGGTGAGCGGTAACGATCTCGGTGATGCCGCTCTGGAAGCTGGGAAGAGCAAACTTGAAGTAGGTGTCGCTCATCCAGGCGATACCAAAGATAGCGATGGCGGCAACCATGCCGGATTTAAATACCACCCCTTCAGGCACCAAAGAGGCTTTGGTTTTGGTGACGATCAGGATCAGACCGCCAAAGGCCAGCATCATCATCTGAATAATAACCGCCATGCCGATCGGCTTATCACCCACGTTGATGGTGCGCAGTTCAGGAATCATGGCGACAACCACGATGGAGGCCAGGGCCAGCAGAAAGATCAACACCGCGTTGCGGGCCGAGGTTGGCAGGGTTTCACCGAGGGTTGTCGCGGTGGTTTCTTCAATCCGTTTTTTCCACAAGGGATCCTGCAAACGGCGCTGATATTCGGGGTCTTTGTCCAGATCCGCACCACGGCGCATACTGTAGAGAGACATGAGCAAGACACCGGCCAGGGTACCCGGTACCGTGACCATCAGAATCGACAGCAGAGACAAATCGGGGACCAGGTCGGTCATCTGTGACAGGTAGTACACAACCGCGGCGGAGATCGGACTGGCGGTAATGCCCATCTGTGAAGCGACCGAAGCAGATGCCATGGGACGTTCCGGACGAATGCCGTTCTTCAGAGCGACATCGCCAATAATCGGCATGATGGTATAGACGGCATGGCCGGTTCCGAGCATCAAGGTCATGGTATAGGTGACCAACGGGCCCAGGATGGTGACCATTTTCGGCCTGGAGCGCAACAGTCGCTCGGCTTTCTGCAGCATGTACTTGAGACCTCCGGCCGCCTCAAGAATGGCGGCACAGGTGACCACCGCAATGATGATCAGCATGACGGTAATAGGCGGGCTGGTCGGCGGCATTTTGAAAACAAAGACCTGAATGCACAGACCGATACCGGACACAACGCCCAGACCAATACCACCGTAGCGGCTACCGATATAGAGCATCAGCAACAGAAAAAGAAACTGGATGTACAGCATGACAGACTCCTTAGGGAAACAGGTGAGCAGTAAGCCGGGAGCAGGAACCCCGGAACCTCGTTGTCACCAGACTAGGAGTCGTTGATCAAACTGTAAATATTGTGGAATTAAAAAGAATTTATTCTTTTGCGGGGATTATGATGATTGTGTTCACGACCAAAGAAGCCAAGGCGCCGTTAGCGACTACGCACATAGCGCCGTTCCGGGCGGCCGACAACACCGTAGATCAGATCGGCCTTTAAATACCCCTCCGTGGTCAGATATTCCAGATAACGACGCGCGGTGGAGCGGCTGGTGCCGATTGTCTTGCCGACATCCTCGGCACTCAAATCAGCGGTCCCTGGCTCGTCGAACACCTGCCGAACCTTGCTCAGGGTTAAAGGATCGATCCCTTTTGGTACCGGCATAGAACCAGCGTCCGCAGTCACCGGAATCTGCGCATGCAGCAATCGGTCAACATCTTTCTGTTCCAGTGAGGCGCCACTGCGGGAGGCCAGGTGAAGGGTACGGAAATTCTGCAGCGATTCCTGAAAACGCGGGAAAAATACCGGTTTAACAATATAGTCGAACACGCCGCCACGCAGGGCGTTCTGCAGGGTGGACATTTCCCGTGCGGCGGTAATCAGAATCACATCACAGGGGTGGTCGCCGGCACGGATATGACGCAACAGGTCCATGCCGTTGCCTTCGGGGAAAAACAGGTCAAGCAACACCAGGTCGGGCTGCAACACCTCAATCATTTCCAGGGCATCATCAATCCGCACAGCCACGCCGACGACCTCGAAATCCTCCAGCTTGCCGACAAAGCGCTGATGCAGATCGGCAATACGCAGGTCATCCTCCACTACCAGAACTCTGATCTTTTCTGCGGTCATCAGTTGGCCCTCCGCTGTTTGGGTATCATCACCGTAAACAACGCCCCACCAAGCTCCCCCTGGCTGTAGATAATTTCCCCCTGCAATCGCATAACCGCGTGCTTGACCAGGGGCAGACCGGTGCCGCGCCCCTTCCCTTCCTTGGTTGTCACACCCAGCTCAAACAGACTCTCCGCGATGACGGGGGAAACACCCACACCGGAATCTTCCACCTCAATCACCAGATCAGGTCCCAGATCGGTCAAATATAATCGCACCAGCATCTCGTTGCCACGTTCACGCACGGCTTCAAAAGCATTGTTAAGCAGATTTCCAAGAATGGTTACCAGTGCATCACGATCCAGGTGGGATGGCAGATCAGCGAAGGAATTCTGCGGATCAAACTCCATCGTGATTTTGAGCTCACAGGCGCGGTTGTATTTACCCAGGATCAATCCGGCAAGCACCGGGTCAGGTACCGTTTCAGCCAGTGTGCGCACCAGTTCCTGGTAGCCGCTGGATTCGTTAATCACCAGATCAAGGGCTTCCTGATAGGCTTCAAGCTGGATCAGTCCGGCGATGGTGTGCATCTTGTTGGAATACTCATGGGTCTGAGCACGCAGCAGTTCCGAATATTCCTGGACGTGGGAGAGTTCCTGGATCAAACGGTCAAGCTCATCCTTGGGGCGGAAGCTGACCACCAGGCCTCCAGCCGCATGCAAGAGAGGAACAATATTGACCAGCATCACCCGGCCGGCCAGGATCATCTCCTGATCAAGCGCCTGCTTTCCGTCTGTAAGTGCTTGCGCCAGCTCCGGGCAGGGACAGATTTCAGCCAGAGGTTTTCCGCTCATGTCGTCCATATCGCTACGCTCAAGGTATTTCAGTGCGGCGGTATTGACAAAGGTCAGATATCCACGTCCATCCACCGCGATAATCCCTTCGCGGACAGCCCCGATTATCGCACTGCGCTCTTTGAACAGGGCTCCGATCTCATGGACTTCAAGACCCATGATCGCCGCCTTCAGACCGCGGGCAATCAGGGTCGCACCGAAAACACCAAACAGCAGCACAACGCCCACATAACCGATAATCTCGTTGCGTTGCGAGCGGATCTGATCGTTTATCTGACTGGTGAGATAACCAACCGCAACAAACCCGATAATCCGGTCATCACCATTGACGACCGGGACAATACCTCGTAGTGACGGGCCGAGGGTGCCGACCGCTGCCGAAACGTATGATCGTCCTTCGTTCAAGGCCGGACCAAGATCGCCACCGACAAAAGCCTTGCCGATTCGATCCGGCTCCGGGTGCGACAGACGAATGCCCTGATGATCACCAACGACGATATATTCCGCCCTGGTCACATCGCGCAGTTTTTCGGCAAAAAACTGAACAGATGCTACATCCGCATTTTTTATGCCCTCTATGATCACAGGATTCATCGCCACCGACTGGGCGATATCCAACGCTTTACGTCCTAGTTGCTCGCGCAGGGTGCGCTCGGAAAAATCGGAAAACAGTGCTCCGATCAGACTGACCAGAATAATCAGCAGAATCGTCACGAGCAGACTGAGCTTGACCTGCAGGCGCCGGGGCAAAAAGCGATCAATTAACTGGAACAGTGCATCCATCTTACTTCCCCGTTACGCTTACCGTAGTTAAAAGTCAGCCGGAAAAACCGATCAAATCATGCAGACGCTTCCTGGTAGCAGACGGATCACTATGAACAAAAGCCTGCCAGCCACAGGCTGCAGCAGCGCTGATATTTTCCGGTTTGTCATCAATAAACAGGGTGCGCTCAGGCTCCAGGGAGAAACGCTGCTGCGCGGATCGGTAGATATCTGCTGCGGGTTTCATAACGCCGACTTCAAAGGAGGCCAGACGATCATGGCAATAGGCGTCAAGATCATAGGTTAATGACAGAAAATCCCAGTGGAGTTTGCCGATATTGGAGAGCAGATAGACCGGATAGCGATTTTTCAACTCCCGGGCCAACTCAAGCATTTCAGGTATCGGAGTAAAAAGACCGTTCCAGGCGTCCGTCAGCTGCTCGCGGCTGAGGGGATCGGTGAGGAGTCGATTCATCCCGGCTAGAAACTCATGACAGCTCAGGTGGCCGTGCTCATAGTCAAGCAAACGAACCTGTATCAGAAACTCTTCCACCCCGGCAACCCGTGCGCCTCGCGAGCGCATCAGAGCAAAGAAGTCATCATAACAATAGTCGATCAGCACCTTGCCCAGATCGAAGACAATGTACTTAACCGGGACCCTGTCAGGACTCATGCCTGGTCTGCCTTAATGCGTCGGCACTCCAGATAAAAGCGCTTTTCGTCAGCCTCTCCCATGGAGAAGGTTTTTCGCGGCAGGGCCCCATCAAGCACAATGGTACGGAACAGGTCGTGTTTGGAAATGGAGGGGAGGATAAAACCGGCGCTGTTCGCCTTGCTGCCCAGGCGGGTCACTTCGTGCGCCCCGTGGATGTAATCGGTTCGCACTTGAGCATTGCGTCTCAGAAAAGCGTCGAGGAATAGCTGCAGGGATGCCACTTCGAGGGTAAATTCAGGATCCAGGAGATCGCAGACATAGAACTTGCCGGCCAGCACCATGACAAAAGCATGCTCAGCCTGAGCTTCATCAATATATGCCCAGGACGCTTTCAAATCTGCGCAAGGGGTCATGATAGCCGGTGTACTACGCTCTGCAAAGAAGTCAGCCATCTGCTGCCTCAGCGCCTCGCTATCGACATCGAAAAGCACGCGATGAATCGCTTCAAACTCCAATCCCGGATCATGGACATTGACCAGTTCGACCAGGGCAAAGCGTGCGGGGTGATCCATCACCTGCTGCGGATCGCCAGCCTCTTCTTTAAGCTTTTCCCAGATCGCCTTGGCCGTGGCGAAAGAATGATTGCCGTCCCCCATGGCGTAGAGCATTACTTCCCCTTCGACATTATAGCGGGTCCGATAGGATTGTGGATCGGCAAGCTTTTCCAGCGCGCCGGCAACCTGGTCAAGCAGTTCCGGTTGATCAACGCGATACCCCTTCAGATGTCCGCCCTGACATAGCAGCTCGACATCATAAACTTTTTCCAGCTTCTCCTCGAACAGCGGCTCGATCACCGTGCACTGTGGATCATCGATCAATACCATGATGTGGGGCAGTTCAATCGGCGCATGTTCACGCACCCGGATCCTTGGTGGCAGGCGCTCAAGAATGGTTCCTTCGGTAGCGCGAATCAGACTCTGGGAACCCGGGCGATAATCATAACGTTCCAGGTCCAGGGCCACCATCAGCCCTTTGCGTGAAGGTACCGCAGAGGTGCGTCGATTGACCAGAATCAATCCGGGCGGCTGTTCTTCCAGCACCCCTTGCTCCAGGTAGGTTTCCATCGTGCGATTGATCGCCTGGATACGCTCTTCTACGTCGGAATCTTCCAGATACACTTCCGGCAAGGTCAACCTTAATGTCGATGGGGCCATGCCGATCCGCTCATCCAGGTGACGCCAGTAGTCACGATCGGAGGTATACTGATCGCAGGCAATAACCGCCCAGCGCTGCATGTCGACCCCTTTTTTCGGCAGGAGAATTTTTGGCACCTGCAAGCCGATATGTTCATAAATCATCATCTGATCCTTTTCTTCCAACTCAATTGATTGATGGGTAGAATAATTTATCATTCTTACATGTTTCAACCACCCTTGAAAACACCAACCTTAAGGATTAATTCTTGACATCCTCCTGCTTCAGTCCCTATAACCGATCCACAATTGAACGTTTCGCCGGTGCCGCAAGGCTTGTTGATCTACCCTGGGTAAGACAACAACGGGAAGTGAGGTGCAAATCCTCCACGGACCCGCCGCTGTAAGCGAGTCAGGTCTTGTACAACCATGCCACTGGTTTTTTCAACCGGGAAGGCCGTACAAGATGCCGGCAAGTCGCCGGGAACTCGCAAGTCAGAAGACCTGCCGTCGAAACATCCACTTTTATCTCCCCGGGTACGGGAGCGTGGGCACGCGCGGCTTTAGAATTCGGAAACCCGCCCCTGTCTTGTCAGGTGGCGGGTTTTTTATTGCACGCCTCACGCCTCCCCATGGGAACACAGGAGGAAACAAGATGTTTAGAAAAATTCTCGTATTGCTGGCTATGCTGTTGCCGGCAGCAGCTGCAGCACAAACGCTGGACACCACTACCCTGGAACCGGTGGTAGTCACGGCGAGCCGGATTGACCGAGAGATATCCAGGACACCTGCACATGTATCGATCATCGATGAAGCAAAGATTGCAACATCAAACGCCCGTAACGTCCCGGATCTATTGCGCAACGAGGCCGGTGTCTTTGTTACGGATACTACCGGCAATGGTCGTAAATATAATATTGATTTGCGTGGCTTTGGCGAAACCAGTGGACAAAACGTCCTGTTACTTATTGATGGACGCAGGATCAACCAGGCAGATTTGAGTGGTATCGACTGGTCTCTTATTTCGCTGGAAAGAATTCAGCGAATTGAAATCGTCAGGGGCAGCAGAGGAAGCGTACTATATGGCGACAATGCAACAGGTGGCGTCATCAATATCATCACCAAGGAAGGCGGAGAATTCAATGTTGGAGGAAAAACATCATACGGCAGCCATGATACATTCAACGCCAGTATCTTCAATTCCGCCGAAACAAGCGCTCTAAGCTATTCCCTTTCAGCCGCCTTTCAAGATACTGATGGATATCGCGACAACTCAAACAGTGAAGCTAAAGATATCGGTGTCGGCCTCAGGTTTTACCCGAGCGATCATGTCACTTTTGACTTGAGCAGTGACTACCATAAAGACAAAACCGGACTTCCCGGAGCCATTTTGCTGAGTGATCTTAATAATGGAGTATCTCGAAGAACCGCTACAAACCCGGATGATTATACCGAGATTGAAGATTATTACCTAAAGGGGGGCAGTGAAATCTTTTTTAACGAACAAGGATCTTTGCGCCTGGATGCGTCCTATCGCCAACGCAACAATGAAGCCTTCGCTTCTTTTTTCGGTGGAAACTACACCGGGAAAACGGCCATGGATACAACTGCCCTCACCCCCCGCCTGGTGCTGAAAAACGAAATTTTCTCCATGGGTAACAGTATCATCATCGGAGTCGATTATTACGACACGAAAGCCAGCGTAGATAACCGGTCAGAATTCTTCGGTTCAGTCGATGTCGCAACCTACCGCTTCAGCAAAAAGAATTATAGTGGTTATATTCAAAATGAGCTCGCGTTTAATAACAATCTAGACGTCTCGGTCGGCTATCGTCATGATCGTGCAAGCTATGACTTCGGCAATGCTTCGACAGAAAAACCGAAATTCACTGAAAACATCTTCAGCACTGGCCTCAATTTTCGCTATCGGGGCTCATCTTATCTTTATCTCAGCTATGCTACAGGATTTCGCTATCCGGCTCTTGATGAACTCTTCAATTACATGACGAATACTGTCACCACTGACTTTGAAGCTCAACGCACAAATAATATTGAAATTGGCTTCAAGGAGTATTTCGGTCAAGGTTTTAGTTTGCAAGGGAACCTTTTTCATCTAGAAACAAAAAATGAGATTTTCTACAATCCAATCACCTTCTCAAATGAAAACTTTGATGACAAGACGCGTCGACAAGGATTCGAAGCCACCATTAGCAAAACATTTTCCCGATTTGAACTGGGCGGTTCTTACACCTACACTGAAACAAAAATTCTTGGGGGGCAGTACAAAGGAAACAGGGTTCCCAACGTGCCGCAACATATGGCAACCGTAAATGCATTAATTCATTTCACAGACAAAGCAAACCTGAATTTGAATGCAAATTACATCGGCAAGCGCCACTATATCAGTGACTTCGAGAACGGGTCAGCAAACCAAGATGATTTCATGGTGTTCAATACCAGAATCCAATACAATTGCTCAGAATTCATCACCCTCTATCTCAACCTTAATAACATTTTAGACGAAAAATACGCGGAAAATGGTGTCCAAAGGTGGGATGGGGAACTGGCGGTCTATCCCTCACCGCGATTCAATGCCTTTGCCGGATTGATAGTCAGCTATTGAACATGAAAAAACATTTTCTGCCGATAGCACTGTTACTTATCCTTTATTCATGCCCATTATCGGCAGCAAGCTTCACCGATGCCGTCGGGCGGCAGGTTGTTCTGAACGAACCGCCACAGCGCATTATCTCGCTGGTGCCGAGTGTGACGGAGATTCTTTTTGCCCTGGGGGCACAGGAGCAACTGGTGGCGGTGACTGACGCCTGTACCTACCCCGAAGCCGCAACATCCCTGCCAAATGTCGGTCAATATGCCGATCCGAGCCTGGAACAGATTCTCCTGCACCGCCCCGATCTGGTCTTTGCCTCCGCCGACATGAACCGTCCGGATCAGGTCAAACGACTGGAGTCTCTTAATATACCGGTGTTCGTTGTCTATCCCAACACGGTGTGGGAAACCCTCGAAACCATTCGCGCCATTGGGCAAGTAACCGGACACGCCCGCGCCGCTGAGGAACTGGTCAACGATTTTTCCAGACGCCTGCAGCATATTGAAGAACAACTTGAAGATCGCCCCGGGGTCAGAGCACTGGTCTGCGTCATGCTGCAGCCGCTGGTGATAGCAGGCCCCGACACCATCGTCGGCGACATATTGCGTTATGCCGGCGCCATCAATCCGGTTCCGGCGGGCAACAACAATTACCCGACCTGGAACTTCGAAGCGCTGTTGCGCATTGACCCTGAGGTCATTATTGTTTCTGCTCATCCGGGACAGCCGGCCCCCGCAGCGATATTCGATCAATGGCCGCAATTGCAAGCGGTGCGTGAACAACGTATTATCGAAACCGTCGCCGACTGGATCCACCGACCCGGCCCGCGCATGATCCTCGGGATCGAAGCGCTGGCAAAAGCTTTGCACCCGGATATTGATGTCAAGAACTGATCACCACTCTTTTTCTCGGCGTTTCAGCCAACTTGCCCTGTTGCTGTCACTGCCGCTGGCCTTCTATATCAGCCTGAGCACCGGCAGCTTTGGCCTTTCTTTCAATGAACTGACCGCATTGATTCTTTCCGGGCCGGGAGACACCACCGAACAGGTAATCCTCTGGCAGATCCGCCTGCCCCGCGCCCTGCTGGCCGGTCTGGTTGGTGCGGCATTAAGCCTGGCCGGGGCGACCTTTCAGGCGACCCTGCGCAACCCCCTGGCCGATCCTTATCTGCTTGGCGTTTCCGGTGGCGCCGCGCTCGGTGCGGTTGCCGCCTTGACGGCGGGAATCAGCGCAACGCTCCTGGTACCGGTGGCGGCTTTTTGCGGTGCCCTCGGCACCTTGCTGCTGGTCTACCTGGTGGCCCGTGCCCACAACTGCTCCCCCCATACCCTGATCCTTTCCGGGGTGATGGTCGGCAGCCTTGCCGGTGCTTTGCTGTTATTTCTCTTATGGCAAGCACCGGCGGAAGCCACACGCCAGGCTATTTTCTGGATGGCAGGAAACCTGGCGTTGGCTCCTCCGGGAGCTTTGCAGTGGAGTTGGGCTTGGATCGGCAGCGGCCTGATGCTGTTGTGGCTGTATGCTCCCCATCTGGATCTGATGACTCAAGGGGAAGAAACTGCCGCCAACCTGGGAATTGATGTTGGCCGGACACGCTTTATCCTCTTTGCCATTGCCGGCGGATTGACGGCAGCGGCAGTAGCGCTCGCGGGGATGATCGGCTTTGTCGGACTGGTGATCCCGCACATCTGTCGGCTGCTCTGGGGACCGGGACACCGGCGACTGTTACCCTTTGCCGCACTGCTCGGCAGCAGTTTTCTGATGATTGCCGATGCCATCGCCCGCAGCGTTTATGCGCCGGCAGAAATTCCGGTGGGTGTTGTCACCGCCTTGCTTGGCGCGCCCTTTTTTCTCTATCTGTTACAGCGCAGTCGGGGGGAGATGTGATTCAGGCCAACAACCTCCATTTTGCCTTCGAGCGCACGCCGATCTTTCATGGCCTTGAACTGCAGATTGAGCGCGGCGAAATCCTCTCGATCATTGGCCCCAACGGTTGCGGAAAATCGACCCTCCTGCGCCTGCTGCGTGGTCATCTGTACCCTCACAAAGGGGACATCCGCTGGGATCAAACCCCCCTGACCCAGATGTCATCCCGCAGCCTGGCACGCCAGGTCGCCGTGGTTCCGCAGACCACCCACATTGACTTCCCTTTTACGGTCTATGAAATGGTGGCCATGGGGCGCTATCCTCATCGCCAGGGGCTGTTTACCTGGTCCAGCGCCGATGATGACAGGATAATCCATGAGGCACTGGCGTTAACCGATGCGGTAGAACTGGCTAGGCGTCAGGTTACCCAGCTCAGCGGTGGCGAACTGCAACGGGTACTGCTGGCGCGCGCGCTGGCACAAAACACACCGGTATTGTTTCTCGATGAAGCGACCAGCCATCTCGATATCGATCACCGCCTCGAGCTTGCCGAACTGCTGGTCCGTCTCAACCGCGAACAGCATAAAACCATAGTCCAGGTCAGTCATGATCTTGACCTCGCCGCCGCGATCTCCCAGCGGATTCTGATGCTCTCAAGCCATGGCGAAATTGTTGCCCTGGGGACTCCACAACAGGTCATGACCGCTGCCAACCTGCACCGGTTATTCCGGGTCGATCTGAGGGTCGAAACCAATCCCTATACCGGTACCCCGCAAATCACCCCGCTGATCAATACTGCACCGCGCCAGCTGAATCACCTGAGAATCCACCTGTTCTGTGGTGGCGGCAGCGGCCGGATTCTGCTGCGCCGGCTGCATCTGGCCCAGGTCGATCTCAGTGTCGGGCCTTTGAATCAGGGGGACTCCGACCACACGACAGCGACAGCCTTAAGCATTCCCACCATCGAAGAACTTCCGTTTCGCCCCTATTCATCAGCAATCTTAGAACAAACCCGCGAACAGATAGCAACAGCCGATATCTGCGTGATTGCTACCAACTGGTGGGGAGAGGGCAATATCAACTGCCTGGATCTGGCACTGACAGCGCAGCGTTTGGGAAAAGCTATCTATCTGATTAATCCACAGGAACAACATGACTTTACCGGTGGGCGGGCTGCGGAAAAGATCGAGCGGCTGCTCCTGTGCGGCGCCGTCAGTCTGCGCAACGAGGATCAGCTGTTTGAAGAGCTTGCCTGAACTACCGGACCATCACAACGAATGATATCCGGTAATCGTTGATCTTATTTCACGCGGCAATTTTCTTATGAATTTTCAGAAATGCGGCGACTACTGCCGGGTCGAAGGCATTTCCCGAGCCTTCTTGGATGTGGGCAACAACCTTTTCAAAGGACCATCCCGGTCGATAGGGCCGATCCGAGTAAAGAGCGTCAAAGACATCGGCTACCGCAAGGATTCTTGCGCCCAGTTCAATATCCTCACCCTGCAGACCATCAGGATATCCTTTTCCATCCCAGCGTTCATGATGTTGACGAATAATCTTGCGGATAGAAGAAAAGGCGACGATTGGCTCGATAATACGGGCTGCTTCAGCGGGGTGTTCTTTGATGCAATCGTACTCTTCGTCGGTCAGCTTCCCGGGCTTATTTAATATGGGTGAGGGTACTGCAACCTTCCCCAGATCATGCAACAGACCGGCCCGACGCAGGTTGTCGCATTGATCTTGACCAAATCCCATCTCACGAGCAATTTCGATGGTATACTCCGTGACCCGCTCAGAGTGGCCATGTGTCCAGCGACTGTTTGCATCAACCGTGCGCGCCAGCGCTGTCAGGATACCGATATTCAGTTCCCGCAATTCACTGACCATGTTGGTACGGGTCATGGCGATACCCAGCTGATCGACCAACAGCCGGACACTGACCCGTTCCTCTTCATCAACGACATCCCGGCCGTCAATCATCAGAAATGTCGCCCCGGCAAGACCGGAATTGGCACGAAAGCAAAAACAGCTATCCGCATTGGTACCGATAACGTGCCGAAACAGCTCCGGAAATGTCTGACGAGTTATTTCTGCATAACGATCAGGCAGATGAGCCAGCCGAACAAGCTCATCCGACGATAAACCGACGATCGGGTTCAGTTCTGGCGCCCCGGTCTTTGTGCCGTTGCAGTGCCACACTTCGGCTGGCGCACTTACAGAATGATCGACCAGTAACAAATGCCCCTGCTTAACGTTGCTTGCTGACCTGATTGCGCGTTGGAAGGCGGTAACGATTGCGGAGCGACCTTCGGTTGAAAGAATATGCTGAACCGCTTCGCCCATATGCTTATGGCGAAGAACCTGGTGTTGAATTCGAGCCGTCATCAGGTTGAAAGAATCCGCAAGGGTTTGAAACTCGTCCCGACTGGTGACCTGTACATTGAAACCGAAATCCCCTCGTCCGATCTTTCCGGTTGCCTCTTTGAGCTGTTTGAGCGGATGAAGAATCTGTCGCACCAGAATGCTTGCAGCAAGCAGAATAATCCAGAACGCCAACAGTGCGGTTAGACCTGCGTTGCGTTGAAAGTGGACAATTTCGGCAAACGCCATAGAACGCGACTCAGCCACAAAAACACGCCAATCCTCTGTGTTGAACTGGGCCTGCATGAAAAGATCCCAGAAACCGACCAGCAGGGAATCATCCCCATTGTCGATCTCTACAAACGGCCGACCGCGCTGTTCATGAATTTGAGGAGTCAAACTTTCATTAATCGGGATATCCGGATAATCGACAAGGATAGGCTGATTGTGTTGGTTGGTGATCGCCAGTAAGGTATCGCCGGGGAGAAATTCTTCAGCTGTCCTCCACAAATAGGAATTACTGATCCGTCCGACGCCAACCCCGCGGTGACCATGAATATCATGAACAAATGTCCATAAGTACAAATCAACATCAGCACCACTTCCACTGACCTCTAACATTGGGAAACCACTGTTGAGCCAGTCATCAATTTCCTGACGATATTGGGGCCGACTTTCTTGATGGTCCGTTTGTGGATCGAAAAACCAGACGGCGGTCAGGCGCTGGCTATCTTCATCAGCAAGCAATCGGACAACAGGAGCAACTTCTAGCGTAGGATGCAGATCGACCTGCGTGGCCAACCGCTGAAGATCGTTTGAGATGGTCATCAGCTCAGCAACCATGAGCATACCGATATTTTTACCGACGTAGCGCAGGCGATGGGAGGTGGCATCCGCCGCATTGTTGTAAACATTATAAAAGGTCAGAAAGGCCAGGCTGCTGATAGGAATAGCAGCACAAAGCAGCACGGTCAAAAAAATCCGCCGTGATACCTTGCCGCGCAAAAAGTTTTTATTAATAATTTTCATTCGCTGGGCCTGTTGATTCAAAAATCCTTGCCGTCACCAAAATAACCGCCATCCCGGGCACGAATAATGTCATCATGGCTGGCCTTCGCGGTCAGGGCCAACTGCGTCGTGCCATCGGGGCCCATGCTCCAGAGATCATAGTCTGAGTTGAGTGGATGCAGATTTCGATCTTTCCGAGGTCTAACTTTGCCCGGACCAGTCAACGGCTGGTCCTTAATCAAAATGAACTGATAAGGGTTTCCCCAGGGGTCCTTTTTGTCAATGCCCGCCTCGGCCAGGCTCGTCGGAAGACGACCATGCTCAGCCTCAAAGTTTGAAATTTCATGTTCAATACCTTTAAGTTCGGAAATAACATTATCCTGTTTGATCTCGAGCAGGAGATCCCGGTAGGTAGGCACAGCGATGGCAGCAAGGGTTGCCAGAATGGCCACTACCATCATCAGCTCAATAAGTGTAAATCCGGCGATCCTGTTCTTCCTCAAGCACGGTCTCCGCATGAAAACTATAACCAGTAAAAAAATAATAATTAAAAGAAAATAATAATATATAAACAATCCTCCGGGCGGTCAAGTTAATACTGCACAGAAAGCTCTTCAGATGGTTTTCAATGCCCTTATCCAGCCCACCTCTCTTGCGGTGCTGGTTTGACAGAAAAACGTCCCTGGCATATATCTGGTAAAAATGGAAAACTTTATACATATACATGCAGGAATTCCACCATGTCCACCACCGACCGCCACCGCATTCTGATCGCCGATGCCGACCTGATGGGTCTTGCCAGCCTGATCGGGACCTTGAAGGATCGTTATCAGGTCGTTACCGCCAACTCCAGCGATCAGCTTTTCAAACTGCTAAATCAGCAATCCATCGATTTGTTGCTGCTGGATACCAGACTGCCGGGAGAAGACCCGTTCCAACTCTGCGAGAACCTTCGGCAGGACGATCAAACCACCCACCTGCCGGTCATCATTGTTGCGCCACAAGCCTCACCCCAACAGGAAGAAAAGGCTTTTGAGTGCGGTGCCTCCGATTACATTGCTCGTCCTTATACCGCTCCTTCGGTCAACGCGCGGGTAAAAAATCAATTAAAGCTCAGTGCCGCACTGGCTGAACTCAAGCGTCTCAACACCCTGGCCCTCGATGCCAACCCTAACACCGGGCTGCCGGGCAATAACAGCATTCATCAGGAACTCGAGCGGTTGTTGAACAGCAATGAAGAGTACTGCGTTATCTATGCCGACCTCGATCACTTCAAGCCCTACAACGATGTCTATGGCTTTGCCCGTGGCGATGACATGATTATCTTTACGGCAAACGTCATCCGTGTTGCCCTGCATGCTGCCGGCTGCGGCAATGCCTTTCTTGGTCATATCGGCGGGGATGATTTCATGTTTACCCTGCCATCAAGTGCCGCGGCGCGGGTTGCTGATGATATCTTACGGCGCATCGATCTGGGAATTTCTGAATTTTATGGCGCCGATGATCGTCAACGCGGCCACATTGTGGCGGCTAATCGCGAGGGAGTGAAACAGCTTTTTCCTTTGGCCAATTTAAGTCTGGGGGGTGTTGATCTGGCGGTGCGACGCTTTAGCAGTGTCCTGGAGATGATCGACGCCTGCACCGAGATGAAGAAACTGGCCAAACAGAGCAAATCCAGCAGCGTCAAAATCTGTCGGCGACGCGGATAACCATAAATAGTTGATCAGAAGTGCTCAGGGTGACGAAAGGAAAGCTCGAAGCGTTCGAGAAAATTCTGCAGCAGGCGGTAGGTAATTCCCCACAGGGGACGGTTGCTCCATTCTGAGAGATCGACAACCGGATGGCGACGGCCGGCACCGCGATAGTAAAACTCATGCAACCGATTGCGCGCCGGATCAAGCAACGTGCGAAAGGGCACCCAGAATAGATCGACCACTTCACGATTGAGGCAAAAGTCCACCTCATGGTCAAGCTGATAGACAAAACAGGCAATGTGAATCGATAAGTAAGCCCCGGCCAGATCGTCACTGCGACCAAGGTACTGTTGCGGAGAAAGCGTCAGGCCGATTTCCTCTAAGGTTTCCCGCTCGGCGGCGGCCCTCGGGCCAGGGTCTGTTGGATCAACGCCTCCCCCCGGGAAAGCCAGATCTCCCGACCAGGGATCCAGCTCATGCTCGGCGCGGCGGATAAACAGAACCTCCGTTTCACCGGCCTGTTCTCGCAGCAGCATGGCCACTGCCGCCCGGCGAAAATCCCGCTGCGTTAGCAGTTGTGGCTGATGATGAGTCAGTCCCGTTCTGATCTGTTGCAGGTCAATCATGGCAATTATGCTCGGGAAACGAACCGGCACTCACGCGTATCAACCTTGATTTTTTCACCGTTTTCCAGGTACCCCGGCACCTGCACACTGATCCCGGTTTCAAGAACCGCCTCCTTGGTTTGAGCGGTAGCGGTGGCATGGCGAATCGCCGGAGCGGTTTCGGTCACGGTTAATTCCACCACCTGCGGGAGGTCAATAGTAACGACCTGATCATTATAGACCCCGAGGGTGACTTCGGCGCCTTCGAGCAGGTAGCCACGAATATCTTCATAGATATCCCCGCCCAGCTCATACTGTTCAAAATTTTCATTATCCATGAACACGCCCTGGTCATCAGCAGCGTATAAAAACTGCCCCCTACGACGGGAGAAATCGGCCTCGTCGAAACGGTCGCCCGATTTGAATGAACCACTCAACACCTGACCGGTCAACAGATTGCGATATTTTGTTTTGACCAGGGTATTACCGCCACGGGCGGTCGGCGACTGAAAACTGACATCCACCACCAGGCAGGGGGCAGCATCCTGCTGAAAAATCACCCCACGACGAAAATCACTTGCTTCGATCATAAATTGGGATACTCCTTGAAAAGAAATACTATATCTGTTCAACGCCGGATCGGGGATCCTATGTCAAGGGACGCTTTTCGTCATCCCTGACCGCTTGTTGTCACCATCCATGGCGACAAACACCCTTGCCACAGGACCCCCGACCCTGCGCAAGGACAGTGTTGAATTTACGAAATACTTTACTTTTCATCAGACTCCGGCAGCAGCGATGCGCTCTTGCGATACGCCGTTCCCTGAAACTGAGCAATCAGTTGCCCCTGCTCATCATGAATATCGACCTGGTACACCCCGAGGCGTCGATTGCAGGAAACCTCGCGCGCTTCAGCGACAAGGGTACCACCCAGTGCTGCATTGATAAACGCCATGCTGGTATTGATTGCCAACGCCAGTTGCCCGCGGCTGTTCACCGCCGCCGCAAAAACAAAATCAGCCAGGGCAAACAGAGCACCACCATGGACGGTATTGGCGCCATTAAAGTGAAATGGCTGGACCACCATGTTCGCGGTCGCAAAACCGGGCTTTACTGCGAGCAATCTGAACCCGCAATGACGAGCAAAATGATCGTTGGCGCGAAAAAAATCAAGATAATCCTGCACTATCATCCCCACAGATTGTCGGAAAATTTTTTGGCCAAGGGACGCGGATTGTGAAGATGTTCCGCCTCGTTGGCCTTGGCGCCGCATTTACCACAAACGACAGTGGGCTTATTTGAGCGCCGATCCATCTCTTCCATCAGCCCCTTGGCCTTGAGTTCACACATTTTCAGTTGTGCCGCTGCATCTTCCATAGAAAACTCCTGTTGAGGTTAGGTCAACTTAGATGAAAATCATAGCCGCATCGGGGTGTACAGCGCAAATAGAACCGGTGAGTCAGGGAGAAATGACGTTATGTGGGCGTTTTTTTGCGCTGCACTTTGCGGAACACCCCATCACTACCACGGCGATATTGGGGGTTCTCCTTTTCCAGAGCACGATGATAAAAAAAATTAAAAGAGGGGGTTTTATTTGGTTTGGCAACGACCGGACGAACTCGTGCAGGCGCAGCCGGAACCTCCTCCGGGGCAAAGATCGCCTCTAGGAGGGAAGTGACAAAGCGGCTGAATTTTTGTGCCGGGTCAAGATGTGTCGTCGGTTCTGTAGAAGCAGGCGTGGGCTTACCCTGGTGCCGTATGGCGAGTTCTTCATCATAACGTGCGCGCCGGACCGGGTCGGAGAGAATCCGATAGGCGCTGTTGACCTGACGGAAGAGTTCGGCGGCCGTTTCTGAGCCGCGGTTGGTATCGGGATGAAAGCGCTTGGCCAGACTGCGGTAGGCACCTCTGATCCGCGGCTGATCAGCGTCAGGCGGGATACCCAGCAATCTGTAGTAGTCTATTGCCATGAAAAACGTCCTAGCTCTGCCCAATGGATGTTCACCGACAAATCCGGATCAAAAATCGGTCATCCTTGTGCTTATCGGCTATATCAAGCAGAAGCTTTAACCTGCAGCAAAATTCACGCTGACATCCTGACGATGTTCGGGATCAATGATCCAGAGGGTACTCGGCTGAAACTTGAACATATTGGCAACGACCAGATCTGGAAATTGGGCAAGCCGGGTGTTGTAGATGGTTACCGAGGCATTGTAAAGTTCACGGCGGTCGGCAATCTGATCCTCAATTTCGCTGATCCGGTAGCTGAGCTGCCGAAAACCGGCATCGGCTTTGAGATCGGGGTAACGTTCCACCACCATGAACAGGGATTTCAGGGTATCGGTGAGCATATTCTGGGCTTGCAGCTGCTGCTCGTCGGTTCGCGCCGAGTTGACCATGGAACGAGCCTTGACAACCGCTTCGAGGGTTCTCTGCTCGTGCTGCATGTACCCTTCGCAGACCTTGATCAACTTGGGGAGCTCATCGTAGCGCTGCTTTAACAGCACGTCGATATTGCTCCAATCCTGGCTGATCGTATTCTTCAGGGCAATAAAACCATTGTAGATGACGATGGTATATACAATCACTGCGACCAGCAGCAGCAACAACACACCCAATGTGATCCAACCGGTCATGATCAAGCTCCTTTTCAGGTAAAATGGAAAGACTATTGGTATCAATTCAGCGCAGGGCCGGGGATCCTGTGGCAAGGAAAGAGCTGAATAGTTACGATCATTGTATGTAGCTTAGCAATAAATAGATGGAGGTCCCCATTAAGATGGTGCTTAACAATAACAAACCAATGGCCATATTGCGATATGTTCCGGTTAAATGGGTCTCGGAATGGGTTTCAGCGATAATCAGCGGTCGCCCCGGCCGGCGGCCGATGACGATATGATCTTCCTGGCGGCGGCGCTGCTGACTGCGCTTAATCAGCCGCTGATGGTACACCTGTTCTTCCATCTGTGCTCGCGCCCCATCCCATTCATCAACACAGATTTTTCCGTCACCGTCAAGATCAAACTCTTTTAAACGCCGCGGATCATGCTTAAGATCACGCAATGCCGTCTTTACCTCTTCGCCCAGAGATTCACCTTCTGCCGGTTTATTGGATGCAAAACCGAGTACATAGAGCAAGGTCCCTTCAACAACAATCTCTTCCAGCCATTTTTCCGTCTGATCGGTATCAAAACGGGTCAGGCTGACCTGACCGGGAAAACCCTCCTGCCGGGTTACTGCGCGAACGCGTCCGCCGGCTGGATTAATTTCGATGCGGCCGGTATCATCTTCGAGAAAAAAAGAGGCGTTATCGCTGGAGGTGGCACTGATCGCCTGCCAGCGGTTGTTTTTGTCCTTGCGATAGCGGGTCAGGCGATAGTAGACACAGGGGGTATGGGACATGGGGGTCACCAGGGCATACTTACGCAGGGCCCTGCCCTTGATTTCTACCATGCCCATCGCCACCGAGCGGATCCGACTGGTCGGAGTATCCTCGATCTTGCGCTTGATATGCAGATGATAAAATCCATAAGCAAATGACAGAACCGCCAGGGCAAAGGGCGCCGCGCCCGAAGCCATGCCGTGATAAGCGATCTGGTCGATCAGGTCACTGCGATCAGCCAGCAACAGCAGAGCAAAGACTAAAAAACCAGCACCAAAGGCGATCAGGGTCCTGATGTGTTTTGCGCTCCAGGCCGCGGGCACACTTGGCGGGGGGGCCGGCAACAGCGGGGTCGCTGTCCGGCGCCCTGAGGCACCCCGATTGTTCGATCCTGCCCTGTCATCGTCACCATCATCACCCATAGCCGCGGTTATTTCATCCATCAGGGGCTGCTGCCCCACAGCTGTTTCCCGGACTATTTCTCCAGCAGCCAGCAGGGGTGCCGTCAGCACGGCTCCCAACCCGCCTGGTGCTATATTCTGATCCCGGTTGCTGCCAGTCCGGCGCGGCAACGACCCATAGCGCCAGAGATCGGCCATCAACCAGCCATAGCGGGTCATGCAATTCAGATTATGGCGTAAGGCATCCTGATCATTCTTATCCGCGCGGCGCAACTGACAACCGGGCAACAGCGCCAGCCCGAGATCGGTATGAAGTTGAAAAGCAGCGGATTGCTGTTCCAGCAACTTGAGCAGCACATCGAGATTTTTACGACTGCTTAAAGTGCCCGCATCACCCAACCCTTGGGGGTTGAAGCGCCCGGGAAAGACCCGCACCGCTGCAGTTATTTTTTTGTTTTCGTCAAGGCGATAAAAATCAAGAACAGGTTGTCCCTGGAGAATCATGCTGAAAACTTGCTGCTGGTCTTCAGCTTGCATTGTCTCGCGCCCGCGGTAGGCGTTGCTGGCCAGCATGCGTGCCATCAGCTTGTCCGCCAACCCACCAGAGACGTCAGCCAGCACCGCCAGAACGGTTGCACCCTGAACAAACTCAATCTCCTCGTTCCGGCAGGCAAACCGGATCCGGCTATCTGATACTTCAAGTCCATAGATCCGCAGAGAAGGAAAATCGGGGAGAACAGGTTCAATCAACCAATGGGAAAGACCAACTTCGGTCAGGGTTGCCGAAATCTGTTCCAGCTCGTAGCGCCTCCCCTGGGCGAGTTGGGCCAGGCTACGGCCAAGCAGGCGCTGACGGCTCTGAAACATGTCAAGCTGGTGGCGTTCAAACAGCAGGCGCAGAAAGTCCTCAAACCGCTCCGGCGGCCGGGCATATTGCTGGACAATAAGAAGGAAATCCTGGGACATACGAGCTGACCTGGTCATTAGTTGGTTTTTATGAGTATAATCACACAGTCCATGACACAGCAAGTATTAAGTAAACACAATAACCATTTGGAGTTGCGCTAAACAGATGCTAGTATGCGGAAAATCCTGTTAAGTAAAAAGTTTGCGCACCAGCACTCATATTGAGGGGTCCGGCATGATTCGTTGGCTTAAGGGATCCATTGGCAAAAGTCTTGCTTTGCTGCTGATCATTGCACTGATTCCCGCCTTCAGCATTCTGGTCTTTAGTGGTTTTGAGCAACGGCAAATTGCTATCAAAGACGCTGAAAAGAGCATTCAACTCCTCACCCTCAGTATGGCACAAGCGCAGTTTGATCTCGTCAATACCAGCCGCAGCATCCTTGCTACCCTGGCTTTACTGCCGGAAATCCGGGAATTTGACCTAGACGCCAGTGAAAAAATATTTCAATCCCTGATCAAACAGAACCCCGAATTCCAAAACTTCACCCTGACCGATCTTGATGGCGAGGTTCTGGCTTCTGCTCTGCCCTTCGAGGGGATAAACCTAGCCGACCGCAAACATTTTCGTCAGGCCGTTGGCTGTGATGATTTTGCCGTAGGGGAATTTATCATATCGCGGGTTGGAATAGCCGAACCCGCCCTGGCCTTTGCCTACCCGATCAGAAAAGCGGATGGTAAGGCCCGCGGTGTACTGACCGCCGCCGTCAACCTTGCGCGATTTTCCGCATTACAGAACATTCCGCAGTTGTCGGAAAAATCCTTTATTGCCGTCACCGATCACCAGGGAATCCGCCTGTTCTATCAACCCAGCCGTCCCGCTACTAATCCGATTGGTCAGTCTATAGCGCAAGACGCATGGGACAAATCCCGCGCTGCGCAAGAGGAAAGAATATTCAAAAGTATCGGATCAGATGGTACGCATCGTGTCATTGCCTTTAGGCCGATCAGTCTGAGTCCCGATACCCCTGCCTATGCCTATGTATGGGCCGGAATCTCCGAGCAGGAGGTTCTCCAATCCGCCAACGCCATTCTGACCCGCAATCTGTTGTTGCTGCTGGGAACCATGATAGCAACCTTAATCCTGGCCTGGCGCATTGGCCGCGTTACCCTGGTCATACCGATAACAACCCTTGCCAGGTTCAGTCGCAACCTGGATTCAGGAAGCCTCTTGGAACGTCCTTCTATCGGGCTTGCGCCAAAGGAGATCACAACCCTGAGCGATACCCTTTTCGACATGGCAATCAGGATCGACGCCAATCGTCAAAGCTTAAGTGATAGTGAAGCGCGCTTTCGCCTGATCATGGACAGCCTCGATGCCCTGGTCTACGTAGCGGACATGCAGACCTACGAAATTCTTTTTATCAACCGCCAGGGCAGAGAGATTTTTGGCAATGTCACCGGCCAGATCTGCTGGCAGGCCATTCAATCGGATCAATCCGGACCATGCCCTTTTTGCACGAATCATTTGTTGATTGATGACCAGGGACAATCAACCGGTATCCATACCTGGGAATTTCATAACACCAGGAACCAGCGTTGGTATTACATCATGGATCGAGCCATCAACTGGATAGATGGAAGGATCGTGCGCCTGGAAGTAGCTACCGATATCACTGACAAAAAAATGGCCGAGCGCGCCCTGGCCGCAGAAAAAGAACAACTTGCCGTCACCCTCGACAGCATCGGCGATGCGGTTATCACCACCGACACCGACGGGCAGGTGATGCTGATGAACCCGATCGCCGCAGAGCTTACCGGTTGGAAAATCAATGAAGCGACAGGCCGTCCCCTCGCCGAAGTTTTCAATATCATCAATGAGCAAACCGGTGAACCGTGCGAGGGTCCGGTGGAAAAAGTCTTAAGTTCCGGACAGATTATTGGACTGGCAAACCATACGGCACTGATATCCCGTGATGGCCAGATGCGCAGCATCGCTGACAGTGGAGCTCCAATCATTACCGGCAGCGGCGAAACCATCGGCGTGGTTCTGGTATTCCGTGATGTCACCAATCAGTATCGCCTCGAACGTGAGCTCGAAAAAGCTCGCAAGATTGAGTCCCTGGGGCTGCTCGCCGGCGGCATCGCCCACGATTTCAACAACATGCTTTCAGCAATTCTTGGCAATATTGATCTGTCTCTACTCGATTCCAATCTCACTGAAAAAACCCGTAAACGCCTCAAGGATGCGACCAAAGCATCTCTGCGTGCTCGCGATCTGACCCGGCAACTCCTGACATTCGCCAAGGGGGGGCAACCGATCAGGCAAACAGCCTCCCTGCCGGAAATTATCAAGGATTCAACAGATTTTATTCTCCATGGTGCGGAGGTGTCCTGCCAATACAATTTCGCCGAGGATCTGCCGCTGGTGGATATTGATACCAACCAGATCAGTCAGGTGATTCAGAACCTGGTCCTTAATGCCGTACAGTCCATGCCACGAGGAGGGGTTTTTACCGTCTCCGGCACTATCGCTGAGCCTAATCAGATAGCCGGCACACCACTTGATCCCGCCAGACTATACGTGCGGGTGACCATCAGCGATCAGGGTGAAGGAATCCCTGCTGAAATCATCGACAAGGTCTTTGACCCCTACTTTTCCACCAAATCCCAGGGTAGCGGGTTGGGGTTGTCTATCGTCCACTCGATTGTCACTAAACATGACGGCCACATTCAGGTTGAATCATCACCAGGGCAAGGCACCACCTTCGGCATTTACCTGCCGGCCTCAGTGAGAACATTGCAGGAGCTCAAGGTTCAACCTGGAAAACATGTGAACAACGGACTTCAGGGTAAAGTGCTGGTGATGGATGATGAGGAACCGGTGCGCCAGACCATCTGTATGATGCTTGAGGAATTCGGGTTGGAATCGCTGGCGGCAATTGACGGAGAAGAGGCCGTTCGTCTGTATCGGGAACATCTGGGCAAGGAATCTGCCATCACTCTGACAATTCTCGACCTTACCGTCCCCGGTGGCAAAGGCGGCAAAGAAACAGCACAGGAAATTCTTGCCCTTGATCCTGATGCCCGCATTGTCGTATCAAGCGGTTACTCTCAGGATCCGATCATGGCTAATTATCGAAAACACGGATTCTGTGCGGTTCTGGCAAAACCTTTTGATCTCAGCGAACTCAGCGCGGTATTAACCCTGCGTTCGTCGTAATTATTAAGCGTCACCCGTGACGCCGGGTCGGGGGGCCTGTCACAAGGTGGCGATAAAACGCTCCAGGGTTGAAAAATACTCGCGACTGTTGACGAACATGATGTCGTTATGGTTGCCCTGAGGAAAAATCTTCAATTCCTTGCGTCCGGGAGCCCATTGGTACAGCTTTTCCGCGTGTTGGGCACTCACCAGACCGTCATTGCGCGTATGCATCACCAGCACCGGGCCCGGGTAAGCAGCGATTTTGCGCTGCTGATTGAGATGAGCATCTACAGCTGCATCGAATTCTGTCAAACTGACTCCCAGCTCCTGTGGACGCACCCGTAACAACAGACGTTCGCGCACGTCGGCGATACCACTTTCGATCACCAGTCCAGCCACGTCCGGGAAAAGCCGAACCGCCTCAAGCGCAAAGATAGCGCCTACACTGCGCCCAAAAATGATTAACTCCTGAGGGGGAAGCTGCAGAGCTGCAAGGGTCGCCTTTACATCTTCGAGCATTTTCCCCAGTTGCGCCTCCCCCGTCGACGACCCGTAACCGCGATACTCTGCCAGGAAGCAGTTGCACCCGATTTGACTGATGGCCGCGACAAATCCGTCCAGCCAGTCATCAACAATCTCGCCATTGCCATGAAAGTGCACCAGGGTTTTGGCGTGCGGATCAACTTCATGATAATAGCAGGCAAGCTGAGCCCCTTTTACCTCAACCATAAAAGGCTCAGAAAAAGATCCCCGGCGTGGGAAAAAATAGCGTTGTGAAATGAGTTGATGATTCAGCAAATCGTTCATGGTGAGCCTCCAGGGCAACGAGCGACAGCAACATGGTGTCACAACCGACTGTTTTTTGTTATGATCCCGGCACAATAAAAAATCTGTTAACAGTATCTCAATCAGATAGCGCCACCGTCAATGAAACCTTCATTTACCCTGTCGGATATCCTCGACCTCGAATTTCTCTTCAAGCGTGATGAACCTTGCCTTGAACAGGGAGATGATGCGGAGCTGCGCCGCCGCGACCGCGCTATTTATCTTGCCACCGGGGTGGCTTCGGCCGCCGAACCTCCCACACGCGAGCTGGCGTGCCACTGGCTGCTGGCCCGGCGTCAGGAATATCAGCGGCAGCAACTGCAGCTGCCGGGGCAGATCTGGCAGGAAACCACCACTTTCAGCGCGATTCTGTTCTTTCTGCTCAGTCTGCTGACTGGAATCGGTACGGCGGCAGCCTTTCTCCGTTATGACGGGACCACACCGGTCAATGTCTCCGGTTTTGTCGCGCTTTTCATCCTCGTACAACTGCTGCTGCTGTTTCTCAATCTCGCTCTTCTTGGCTACCGTTCCCTGCGCCGGATAAAAGCGCCGAAGTCAGTCCTTTATGCACTGCTCGCCGATGGCTTGAGCAAGCTCTGCACCTCCCTGTTCAAACGCTCCCGGAAACATCTGGCGGCATCTCGGCGTCTTGATCTGCAGGCCGTGTCCGGAAGCTTGCGACAGCTACGGCAAATCTACGGAAAGCTGCTGTTGTGGCCGGCCTTTATCCTGCTGCAGCTGGCCGGCAGTGGTTTTAATCTGGGGGTGTTGCTCACCCTGCTGGCTAAAATCAGCTTTACTGATATTGCCTTTGGCTGGCAGTCGACCCTGCCGTTGACCGATGCGTTTCTCGCCGAACTGGTGCGCTGGATCGCCCTGCCCTGGACCTGGCTGCTGCCACAGGATTGGGCTTATCCTGGCCTTGAGCAGATTATCGGCAGCAAAATTGTCCTGATTGAAGGCAACTGGCGCCTGACCAGCGCTGGTCTCACCTCCTGGTGGCCGTTTCTATTGTGCGGAACCCTGGTTTATGGTTTTCTGCCGCGTCTGTTGCTGCTGGGCTGGGGGAGTTATCAGTTACGCCTCGGGCTGAAGAATCTACCCTTAGATAGCGCCCCTTTTCGTCAGTTGCGCCGACGTATGCTGACGCCACTGGTACAAACCGAATCACAGCAGCAGATCCCTTCCATGATGGCATTTCAAGAACCAATCCCAAACCAGAAACGACAGATGCGCTCACTCACCGGTAGTGGTCAGCTGGTTCTGATCCCTGATGAGCTCTGGGATGCTTGCACCATCGATCTTCTGACTCCCCATCTCATCGATCAGGACAAGGGGAGCCCATTGATTCCGATCCGTTACGGCGCCATCGGACAATCCGGAACGGACTTGTTCGAGCAGGTCAAGAGCACCTTGAAAAACCGTAACCTTGCCGGTATTATTGTGTTGCAGGAGGCTTGGCAACCACCAATCCGGGAGATCACCATCCTGTTAGAACAGCTACGCCGGATGATCGGGACATCCTCGTCCCTTGCCGTCGCCCTGGTCGGGCGGCCCGTCGCAGACAACCCACTGACTCCGGTTGACTTGCAGGACCTGACCATCTGGCTGAAAACCACGAAAGCGCTGGCTGATCCCTACCTTGATGTTTTTCCCCTGGTGCGCAACTGATGACGACCTCCGTCCCAGAATTTGCCATTATCGGCCACCCCAACGAAGGAAAATCCTCCGTCCTTTCCACCCTGGCCGAAGACGATCGCGTCAGGATCAGCCCGATCCCCGGTGAAACCACCGACGTTCAGAGCTTTCCGGTCACCATCGATGGAAAGGAAATCATCCGCTTTGTTGATACCCCCGGGTTTCAGAACCCCCGTCAGACCCTGACCTGGATGCAAAACTATGCCGGTCCTGCGAACCAGTTGCTACCGGCGTTCATTGCCGCACATCGTGATGATCCCGATTTTCGTGATGATTGCAGTCTGCTAACGCCAATAGCGGCAGGAGCCGGAGTGATTTTTGTGGTTGACGGCTCACGGCCGCTGCGCAATATGGATAAAGTGGAAATGGAGATTCTGCGCCTGACCGGTGCCCCGCGCCTGGCGGTGATCAACAGCAAAGGGGAGGACACCCTCTATCTCGACCACTGGCACAGCGAATTTCGCAGGCACTTCAATGCCATCCGGGTGTTCAATTCAAGCCGCGCCAACTACGCCCAGCGTATCGAGCTGCTGGAAAGCCTTAAAGCCATTGACCAACAATTAGAGCCGCTGTTGAAAATGGTCATTTCCACCTTTCAGAGGGACTGGCAGGAGCGCAGTCATCGCACTGCCGAACTGATTCTTGAGTTTTTGTGCGACGTCCTTGATTACCATGCCACGGCAACCTTTGGCATAAAGGATGACGAAACCTCGATCAAAAAAAAATTGACGCTAACCTATATGGACCACGTCAGTCGTAAAGAGCAACAGACTCGCAAGGCCATCCGCACCCTTTATAAACACAACATTTTTGATCTTGAGCTTCCCCCGCATTCGATTCTTGAGGAAGACCTGTTCAGCGACAGAACCTGGGACTTTCTGGGGCTTACGGACAAACAGCTGGTGCTGGCCGGTGCCATCAGTGGCGCAACCATCGGTGCCGGAATCGACCTCGCCGCCGCCGGTATCAGTTTCGGGGTATTTTCAGCACTGGGGGGGATTCTCGGGGCCGCCGGTACCCTGTTGAAAGGGAAGGATCTAGTTGACAGTTTTGAGCTGCTTGGCTTCAAGGTTGGTGGCGAATCGATCCAGGTCGGACCGGCGCGTAATATCCAGTTAGTGTTTATTCTGATTGACCGTTGCCTGTTGTTTACTTCTCACGTCATCAACTGGGCCCACGGGCGGCGGGACTACGATCAAAACCTTCTGCTCAAAGAACAGGATGGTGACAAAAAGGGTTTTACCAGCAACTGGAGCAGCGACGATCGCAAGGTCTGCAGCCAGTTTTTTCACGCTCTACAAAAACAGGATGGGGAAACCCTGGAAAAAACCAGTGCCCGTCTTTATGAAATAATCGTCCGGCAACTACTCCGGATGTCTGAAGAATGACCAAAATCAAAGCCTTCTCTCACAAAGGCACGAAGCCACAAAGAAGATTAGTCCGTTAAAGTCTTTTGAATACTCAGATTGCAAGAAATACACAGGGGTTAAAACTCGAAAAAAGCTTTTTATGGTTTTAAAATCAAAAACTTTTTTCAGATTGTCTCTGTGTTCTTCGTGGCTTCGTGTGAGGCTGCCTTTACCTGACAAATATCAACCACTGTGCCGCATTTGCTGATAGGCGTCCAGCGCCCGCTGCCGTGACGCTTTCAGATCGACTATCGGTAGCGGGTAATCCCGTCCCAGCACAACATTCGCCTGTTCCAGCAGTGTGGCAGGCGCTGTCCAGGGCGCGTGCAGATAGCTATCGGGAAGAGCGGCAATCTCCGGCACATAGCGACGGGTATAGTCACCGCGGGGATCAAACTTCTGCCCTTGCGTCATCGGGTTGAAGATACGGAAATAAGGCGCGGCATCGGCGCCACAACCGGCAACCCATTGCCAGCTGGCGGCATTACTGGCCAGGTCGGCATCCACCAGACAGTCCCAGAACCAGCTCTCCCCCTGTTGCCAGGGAAGCATCAGGTTTTTCACTAGGAAAGAACCCACCACCATCCGTACGCGATTATGCATGAAGCCGGTCTGCCATAGTTCGCGCATCCCCGCGTCTACCAGCGGGTAGCCAGTCAACCCACTCTGCCAACGGCGTAGTCCCTCTTCATCCTTAAGCCAGGGAAAGCGCTGAAACTCGGCACGCAAAGGCGATTCCGGCAGGTGAGGATTATGGTAAAGTTGATAGTAGGAAAATTCACGCCAGGCCAATTCGCTGAAAAAATGGTCAAGGTCATCTGCCGGGATCTTTCCGGTTACAGCCGCCGTCAATAGAGCCTGTCGTATCTGATGGGGGGAAATTTCACCGAAATGCAGATGGGGTGATAACTTTGAAGTCTGCTCCAACGCTGGAAAATCGCGTCCCTGGCGATAACCGACAAGGGCTCCGGCGACAAATTCGTTGAGTCGCTGGTGCGCTCCTTGCTCTCCCGGTTGCCAGTGCTGTTCCAGTTTTTTGTACCAACCGTGACGTGGCAACAGATTCAGCTCATCGAGGCGACAAGAACCGGATAAGTTCACGGCATCACAAAAAGGCAGCGGCGGGATTTTATCAGCAGGAGACCTGGGAGTATTGCGACCAAGGCAGCCTTTGCGGTAATAGGGAGTGAAGACCTTGTAGGGAGTACCGTCACCCTTGAGCACCTCCCATGGTTCCCACAACAAGGACGCGTTAAAACTCTGTACAGCAATACCGGATTGATTCAGGGTCTCTTTGATCCGGCGATCTCGATTGATGCGCCAGGGCTCATAGCAGCGATTCCAGAAAACCCCTTCAGCACCGACCTCGTGTGCCAGTCTCGGCAGGATATCGCCGGCGTTCCCGCAAAACAACCGCAGGTTTCCCTGCAACTGGTGCTCAAGCTTCTGCAACGAACGATACAGCCACCAGCGACCGGTACTGCCGGTACGCCATCTATCGGCCTGTTCATCGTCGAGAATATAGACCGGGATGACAGCGCCCTGCTGAGCGGCAGCTGTCAGCCCCGGATTATCCGCCAGGCGTAAATCCTGACGGAACCAGAATATCACCGGGACATCGCTCATTCATCACTCCAGCACAACAATAAAGCAGTTGACATTCAATTTCTTGAATATTACGATATGTGCATAACAAGTACAAAACTCAACCTCTATACAGGCAACTATTCGATTGTCAATTTCGCCGCCGGATCGGAGGTTCTGAGCTCAACAGTATATACCTGTAACCTTACCCAAGGAGTAAATCATGGCCGATGTTTCCATTTATCGCAACAGTTCGGATAAATCTTTTGATGTTCTGATCGACGATCTGAAAAAAGCGATCGTCGCATCAGGTTTCAGCGTCCATCATCTCGACAAATCGGATTTGGTGGCCTTTTACCGTGATCAGGGAGTAAGCATGCCGGAAAATTACCGCCACGCCATGATTCAGATGTGTAAGCCGGTAAATTCAGGAAGATCCCTGCCGGCCAACCCCGAGCGCAGCGTTTTTGTACAGAAGTTTTTTTCGGTTTACAATAACGGGGACAAAACTGAAATTCGCTTTTTGATCTACTCGCCGGAACTGATTATCCGCCTGCTTGGTGACGACGAGGAGGGAGCAGAACCGTCCAACCAGGATTTTGCCCAGAATATGACGAATGCTTTTGGAGCAATGAAAAAGATTGCTGATACGGTGGTTTAAGGTATGACCTGAGAAAGCCTACCACCACCAGACCGAAATATTTATTGCGGCCTGGTGGTGGTCAAGCTGTCGCTACTTGGCTGCCTTACGTGCTTCGGCCAGCCAACCATCCCAGGTAGAACGGTTCTTATCGATCCACTCCTGGGCATGACGTTCGACATCACGCTGACTTTTCTCACCTTCATTCATTCTGGTGTTCTGCTCGTTGATATCGATCAACGGCAAGTTGAATACCTCGAAAAATCTTTTAGCCGCCGGGTTTTTCTCAAGAAATTTTTTATTGGCAACAACCTGGATATCACTGACCACAAAGCCAGCCTTTAACGGATCGGTCACGGCGCCTTCGATGCCGCTGACGGTCATCCGATCGACCCCCGCTTTCTGGGCCTCACGGGGAATGATTTCCGGAACGTTGATCCACATGACATCCTCACCCGGCTTCAATTTGAAAATCGTCCAGTTGGGCGCCCAGGTATAGAAGAAAACCGGTTTTCCGGCCTGATAACGGGCCAGGGTGTCCGCCATGCTGGCGGAGTAACCGGCTTTGATCGGATTGATATGATCGTCCAGATCGTAGACATCAAAGTGGTGGGTGATCACTTGTTCACATCCCCAGCCCGGAGGGCAGGCCGTCAGGTCAGCCTTGCCATCACCATTGTCATCAAAGGCTTTTTTAACTTCAGGGCGTTTGAAATCATCCAGTGATTTTATGTTGAATTGCTCCACGTGCTTTTTCGAGACCAGATAGCCCTGCAGTCCACCGGCCTTGGCAACGTAACCGACAATCTCGACATTCTGCTCCCAGCCGGCCGGCATCTGGCCGACATGATTGGGGAACCAGCCGTTGGTCCAATAGTCGATATCACCTAAAAATACAGACTGATAAAACAGCGGATTGGTTAACTCTGTCGGCTGTTTAACATCGTATCCAAGCTCCGTCAGACCAGCCCGAACCAGGGCTTCCTGAAAATAACCGGTATCCCAGGTTGCCCGGGACGGTTTTACCGTTATTCCCTGGCCCGGCTTATCTGCTGCGGCAAAAACCGGCGCTGCAAGCAGGATTATCATGATAACCATCATCAGTTTCTTCATTCTTTTTCTCCTTTGTTGTTTGATGGAACGGGGTATTATTTGTCGGCCATCCCCTGAGTAATTCGATCAAGCACCATGGCCAGTAGCACGATAGCGAGACCGCCAATGGATGCCAGACCGATTTGTAATGAATTCAACCCTTGAACAACCGGATTACCAAGACCCCCGGCACCGATCAGGGCGGCGATAACAACCATCGACAAAGCCATCATCAGGGTCTGATTCAAGCCGGCCATAATGGATGGCATTGCCAGGGGAACCTGGACCTTGCGCAGCACCTGACCGGACGTAGCACCAAAAGCCAGAGCGGCCTCGATCAACTCGGGATGTACCTGACGAATCCCGAGACTGGTCAGTCGCACAATCGGCGGCAAAGCAAAAACTATCGTCGCCAGAATCCCGGAAACGGTGCCGATACTGAAGAGCATGACCACCGGCACCAGATAAACGAATGGTGGAATAGTCTGCATGGCATCCAGACAGGGGCGTAAAAATGACTGGAAACGATCACTGCGGCCCGACATGATTCCCAGTGGAATACCGATCAGGGCACAGAAGAACACTGAACTGACGACCATCGCGATAGTAATCATGGTGTCGCGCCATAAACCCAGATAACCCACCAGGAAAAAAGACAACAGCGTAAAAATAGCCACTCCCTTGCCGGCAAATCGCCAGGCAGCGATAGTAAATAGAAGGATGACCACAACCGGTGGCAGGGTTGTGAAAAGCCATTCAAGCGCCTGCAGGCTCAGTTCAATCGGCACCTTAATGCCCTGAAAAAAGTCGCGATAGTTTATGACCAGCCAGTTAACAAAGGTTTGTACCCAGCTATCAAGGGGGATCAATTGTTCTTCAAAGGTAAACAGATTCATTGGTTAGACCTCTTCCTTCTCGGCCTGATCCTCATCAACCATTTCTTCCGGTTGGTTACGATGCAGGGTTTTCAAAAACAGATTTTTGGAAATAGCACCAAGGTATTTGCCGTTCTCATCGACAATCGGTAAAGGCGATGGATGGGCAGCAACTTCAGGGAGGATGTCCTGCATTGAAGAACTCGCGGGTGCCGGAGAAACCTCCTTGATATAGGCATCGGACAAGCGCTTTTCGCTATCGGATTGGTCTATCATCTCGCGCAAGCCATCAGCCGATACCAGTCCGAGATACTTGTGATCGGCATCAATAACATAACCGTATTCCCGGTCGTTTTTGATCAGGCGCTGCAAAGCTGCACGGGGGTTTTTCCCGTCAGTTGCAATGATGGTGACCTGAGTATCACTGGCAATATCACCGGCAGTGAGAATGTTGGTTGGATCAACACCGCGGAAGAATGCACGGACATAGTCATCAGCCGGGTTCTGTAAAATCTCTTCAGGGGTGCCGACCTGCACCACACGACCGCCCTCCATAATGGCAATCCGATCACCGATCCGCATCGCCTCGTCAAGATCGTGGGAGATAAACACCACCGTTCTTTTGACCTTGGCCTGCAGCTTGAGCAGTTCGTCCTGCATTTCGGTACGGATCAGCGGATCAAGGGCCGAAAAGGCTTCGTCCATCAACAAGATATCCGGATCGACCGCCAGTCCCCGCGCTAGACCGACGCGCTGTTGCATGCCACCGGAGAGTTCCTTGGGAAATGATTGGGCGTAGGGAGCCAGGCCAACCTGGTCTAGGGCTTCGAGGGCGCGATCTTCACGTGCTTTTTTGTCGGCGCCGTCCAGTTCCAGACCAAATGCGGCATTCTGCAATACTGTCAGGTGAGGCATCAGGGCAAATGACTGGAAGACCATGCTCATTTTCTTGCGACGCATCTTGACCAGCTGATCATCACTCATGGCGGTGATATCCTCGCCATCAATAAGCACCTGTCCGGAAGTCGGTTCAATCAGGCGGTTCAGCATACGCACCATGGTCGATTTGCCGGAACCGGATAACCCCATGATGACAAATATCTCTCCGGTACGAATATCAAAACTGGCGGATTGGACACCGACGGTGGCCCCTGTTTTTTCGTGAATATGTTCCTTCTCATGGCCTTCTTCAAGCAGCTTCATCGCCTGTTTGATGTTGGCGCCAAAGACCTTGTAGAGATTTTTAACACTGATTTTGATGTCCTGATCCATCTGTACTCCTGACGTGATAGTGCAATATTTACAGGACGTTCTCTTTGAAAAAGAGCAGACGTCCACGAGCATTCCTGACGGAACAGAAATTTCTGACGGAATTTTTTTGCGGGTTCAACAAACCCCGAAAAGAAATCACCTGCAGCGGCAGGAACTGACTTATTTGTTTTTTTAAAGAGACAGAGCAACCCGCGACCCGGTTTGATCGAACGACACAAACCAGGCGCTACTCTTATTTGGGATGAGAATCTTCGGAAGTACCGCGCGGGGCGGCATCCTCAACGATTCTCATGCGGGATCAGGCGAAGCACCCTGGCCAGATGCTGCCTGTAAAATCATAACTATAATGGAATGTTGCTTAAAAATCAAATAGCTGTCTGTTTTTAATTATTTGGCTACGTCGATCCGGCAATTGAAGGGGTGACTTAAATGAAAAAACTCAGGTCAACATCGTCTGTCAGCAGATTGTTGCAGCGGTTTCTGCCGATTTCAGTCAAAGCAGTCGCTGCGGTACATCATTGCCAGGCGGCCTCGACTTGCAAGGCAGGCGGGACATACCTGGCCGGCATCATCATATTCCTGCTCGGCCAGGTGCATTCCGGCAATTTCAGCGGGCTCAGTCAGGGGCTGTTCGGGATCGAACAGATGATGACACAAGAGACATTGTCGCTGTTTCATGCGCCGGCAGACTGAACCAACGCGGCCATGGCGTCGAGGAAATCATCGTTGTCATTCAGGGAAGGGGCCCGACAAAAGTTGACGACACCGGCGCTGACCGCCAGTTCACGGTACTCCATGTCGATCTCTTCGAGGGTTTCGATATGATCGGAGACAAAGGAAATGGGCACCATCAGCAGGGATTGATGTCCCGCTGCGGCAATGCGGGTAATTTCCTCTTCGGTGCCGGGCTCCATCCATTTGACCGGACCGCTACGACTCTGATAGGCGATGGACCATGAAAAATCGCCTACCCGATCCATCACCCCTTTTGCTGTTTCCTCCACCTGCTGCTGGTAGGGATCGCCGCGATCAATAAACTTTTGCGGCAGAGCGTGAGCGGAAAAAAGAATCTGCACATCGTCACGCATCAGTTCGTGAAAAGACTCAAGCCCCTCACGTACACGATTGGCCAGAGAATCAAGATATAAAGGCCAGTCATGCCACTGTTCAATGACACGATATTCCAGATCCGGATATATCTGTGCCGCTGCACGCTTGAAATCGTTGACGCTACTGCCGGTTGTTGCCCCGGTATAATGAGGATACATGGAAAGCACCGTGGCGCTGGTGATGCCGTCAGCTTTGAGCTGGATCAGCACTTCACTTGCGAAAGGGTGCCAGTAACGCATTGCTACGCAGGGGACAACCCCACCCTCCAGCCTTTCGGCAATCCCCCTGGCCTGCTTCTGCGTCCACTCAAGCAGCGGTGATCTGCCGCCGATGGCGCGGTAGTTTTCCACCACTTTTTTGGACCGGAAATAGGAGATCAGGCGCGCAAAGGGCTTCTGCAAAACAGCTCCGGCAGGCAGCTGAATCAGCTCACGATCAGAGAACAGGTTGTAAAGAAACGGGCGCACCGCTGCGAGGGAATCAGGTCCACCCATGTTGAGCAGAATCAGGGCGTGTTTCGATTTTACAGACATCGGACTCTCCACGCAGGAACTTTTTCGTCAAGGCAATTCGTGCCCCCTTTTCCGGTTTCCAGCTAACCTTTCCCCCGGGAGAAGGGCGAAAAGAACATATCTTCCCTACTTCTGACTCAACCGATGCACACACTCCACCAGATGAATCGCATTCTCCGGCGGCACCGTCGGCAGAATACCGTGACCCAGGTTGAAGATAAAGCCGGGCCGATCGGCATTTTCATTCAGGATCCGTTGCACTTCTTTTTCGATGTAGGCCTTTGGTGCATAGAGCACCGTCGGATCAAGATTGCCCTGAACCGCCACGTCGTCACCAAGGATCGCACGGGCCTTATCAATATTGACGTGCCAGTCAAGACCGATGACATCACTACCGGCATCCTTGACCAGGTCAAGCATGGTGCCGCCATTCTTGACGAAGTAGATAATCGGAATGTCCTTGCGGTCAAGGCCATCAATCAGATTTTTAACATAGGGCAGGTTATAACGCTCAAAATCGTTGGGGGCCAGCAGTCCTCCCCAGGTATCAAAAATCTGGATCGCCTGGGCCCCGGCAGCAATCTGCATATTCAGATAGCGCCGATCCATCTCCGTGACCTTTTTCATCAGCTCGTCATAGAGAGGAAAGTCGCTGTACATCATCTGCTTGAGACGGGCAAAATCCTTACTTCCCTGCCCTTCAACCATGTAACAGGCCAGGGTAAAAGGAGCACCACCAAAACCGATCAGGGGCACGCGTCCTTCAAAGGCAACACGTAAACGTTTGATGATCTCAGGGACGTAGGAAACCGCCTTGGCCATGTCCTCCGGGACCACCAGGGCCTCCACATCGGCACGGGTACGCACCGGGTTGGCAAATACCGGCCCCGGCACAAAATCGAGTTCCAGACCCATCGGCTCCAGCGGCGTCAGAATGTCGGAAAAGAGAATGGCTGCATCGGCGTCAAGGATATCGATGGGCTGGATGGTCACTTCCGCAGCTCGTGCCGGGTCCTTGCATAGATCAAGAAACGTACCGCCACCTTTAGCCCGCACCTCCTTGTACTGGGATAAATAACGCCCGGCCTGGCGCATCAACCAGACCGGCACCCGATCGACGGGCTGACGCCAGCAGGCTTTGATAAAATTGTAATCGGACATATGCTTTCTCCTATTGAAATATTTTCAAATCGATGGGAACACTCGCTATGAGCGTCCGCGTTTCTTCACTGGAATTAACACGGACAGGCACGGGGCCTGCCCCTGCGGCATTATTTCGCTGCCCCCGCTGCTTCCTCCGCCAGCCTCTTGCGGGTTTTAGGAGGGATATAGTTGCAGAAGGGTTCTTCAGCCATATAATCGCCGTGAACCGCATCAGCGCGGGCGCGGCAACCGCCGCAGACATTGACATATTCGCATTCTCCGCACTTGCCGGTGTATTTACTGTTATCACGCAGATCATTGAACACTTTGGAGTTAAACCAGAGCTCCTTGAACGGAATCTGTTTGACGTTACCGACTGATGAGTGGAAGTAGGAGCACGGCTTAAGATTGCCAAAGCAGTCGATCAGGCAGATGGACTGGGCAGCGATGCAACCCTTGCCGCCACCGGTTGAAAAGGTCAGGCTGCGGCGCTTGAAGTCGATCCCTTCTTCTTTGGCTTTTTGGGGAACGATCCGATAATAATGAGGCGCACAGGTCGGCCGCATCAGAATATCTTCCTCGTTCTTCTCCTGCTCATAGTGCCAGGTGAGGATTTCTTCGTAGTCTTCCGGAGAGATCAGTTCGCTCATGATCTCTTCCCCGCGTCCGGTCGGTACAATCATGAACATGTACCAGGCGGTTGCTCCCAGCTCTTTGGCCGTCCGGAAGGTTGCAGCAATATCCTGCTGGTTGCGTTTGGTAAAAGAAGAATTGATCAGAAAAGGGATACCGTTGCGCTTTAAGGTTTCTGCCCCGCGCACAACACCCTCAAAGGCTCCGGGTGAACTCCGAAAATTATCGTGGATTGCCGCTGTTGAACCGTCCAGAGAAAGGGAGACCATCCTGATATCAGCACTCTTCATCTCTGCGCACACCTCATCGGTAATCAGGGTCCCATTGGTGGCCATGCACATGCGTAGACCTTTGGATGTGCCGTAACGCGCTATTTCAAAGATGTCTTCACGCATCAACGGTTCGCCACCGGACAAGACCATCACCGGGGTACTCACCTCACAAATATCATCAATCAGCTTGAACGCCTCTTGCGTATTAAAATCACCCGCTGAGGATGTTAATTCGGAGGAACAGCGACAATGAACGCAACTTAAATTACAGCGTTGGGTACTCTCCCAGGCAATCCATTTGGGAATATATTCTTTCTGTTTTGCCATGTCGTCTCCTTGAAGTTGATTTGAACACTCGACTTTACTACGGTACGTTATACAGCTCAAGCCTTCTTTATGCAAAAGGGACAACATTTATATTCTACGAACAGACCAGCGCAGCCAGCAACACGCCGGAAACACAACTAAAAAAGTCATCATGAAAAAATCAACATGGAAGACAAAAAATGAGCATTCTCTTACGTTTTGTCTTGACCTGCCCTGATTGATGTGTAAAATCTAATTCTACCGAGCATCACCGTATACACCCCTGGACAATTAACAAGCCGCCGGCACTGATTTCAGCCAAAGCGGGACTAAAGGCGTATAAGCGCTATACAAAGAAAGGAAGTAAAACAAATGGGCATTCGCATGAGATCTATCCTGGTCATGGGCATTCTCGGTTTTCTGGCGATCGGAGTTCTCGGTTTTACCAGTTATCGCCTGAGCATGAAAAATGCCCTTGAGGAAGCAAAAATCAAGAGCGACCTGGTCATGAACTACGCCATGGCCTCGCGTGAATTCACCCGCGTTTCCCAGTCCCCGCTGGTGCGGCAGCTGGTTGAACCGGATCGCTTTTACCCTGAAATCATGTCCGGCTTTGCGACCGCACGCGGGGTTTACGAGGAGTTCGAAAAAACCTATCCCGGTTATGTTTTCAGACAGGCAACCCTTGATCCCCTGCACCCCTCCAACAAAGCAGATACCCAGGAAGTACAGATCATCCAGAAGTTTATCGACAATCCGGATCTTAAGAATGACGAAGGTCGCATTGTCAGGGGTGGGAAAGAAGTCTTCTATACCGCCACCCCCTTCACCGTAATGAGTAAAAACTGTCTTACCTGCCACGGTGACCCTGCCGATGCACCGAAAGACCAGATTGAAATCTATGGCGACACCAATGGCTACGGGTGGAAAATGGATGAAGTCGTTGCTGCCTTTATTGTTTATGTTCCGGTTGCCGATGCCATTGCCTCGGCCAAAACCATGTCGCTGACCCTGGTGCTTTATGGTGCCGGCGGGATCGTCGTCATGCTTGTCATCATTGGCTGGTTCCTCAATCGCGATGTTGTTACTCCCATTGTCCGCCTGGCCGAGCGTGCCGAAGATTTCAGTCTCGGTGAAAACCTGGACGAACCGATCGACAAAAATGCCACCGGCGAAGTTGGTGTGCTGGCCCAGTCAGTTGAACGTTTACGGATCAGTCTCAATAAATTGATGCAACGTAACCGCTAGGAGACATCCATGCGCATACCCTCATTATGGGTGGCCGGGCTCTGGATCATGATTATGCTGTTACATCCAGGCCCGGCATATTCGAATGACTGCGACGCACTACGCCAAAACGTCCAGAAGGAGCGCAGCCTGATCAAGAAACAGAAGCTCCTGGATGAAGCCGTGCAGGCCTGCCCGAACCACGCCCAGTTGCATTATGATAAAGCTTATGCGCAGGAACGTCTGCGCCGCTATGATGAGGCCCTGACCTACTATTTGAGGGCAACCGAACTTGATGAGAATTTTACCAAAGCCTACTTCGGATTGGCCGACATCTTTGTTGTGCTGGGCAACCTAGAGCCCGCCATCTGGGCATATCAATCCGGATTGGCGCTGGAGCCTGACAATCAGCGCGCTCTCGCCTCTCTGGAACTGGCACGAATAAAATATCGATCCGAAAAGGGAGAACGCATTACCACGGATGAGTTTGTCCGGGTTATGCAGGAAAGTCGCGATCAAAGCACCACTGAAGGAGCACTGGACGGTCCGGTCGTGCGCATGCAGATTCTCTTTGAGATGAGCTCAGCCGGACTGACGCCTAGCGCCGTACAACAGCTTGAAACGGTGGGATCGGCGCTGACTCACCCGTCACTGGCTGAACAGCGTTTCGAAATTGCCGGACACACTGACAGCACCGGCGCCCCCGAGGTAAATCTTCCCTTGTCGCGGTTACGGGCTGAACAGGTCAAACAGCACCTGATCGATCGCTACAGCATTGCACCGGATCGCCTCACTGTCGTTTATTATGGTGATACGCGCCCGGCTGTGGCAAATGATTCGGCGCAGAATCGGGCCATTAACCGCCGGGTCGAGTTCCGAAAAATCAGGTAAGTTTTTTAAACGGCTGATAAAAGCTGATACAGTCCATATGATTCGCGGATAAATTGATTGCCCAGCCGATCAACAGAAAGGCAAAAACGATGTCAGATCTGCCGGAAATTGTTCAGACAATCCAGGACACGCCCGGAGTATTGAGGGTTACCGTCCTGGACCAACGCGGGGCCGTCCGTGCCCAGTCTGGCGAAAAAGACGAGAAAAAACTGGCTGACTATATCTCGTTCATGTCAGTGACTGCGGCTCAGGTGCGCAACTACATGAATATCAACGTTCCGAATTATGCCAGGGTCGTGTTATCCTCAGGACAAACACTGCTGATTCTGTTCGGTGAAGAACTCAGCGCCGGGGTACTGCTGGATGAGGAGACGGAGTATCTGGATATAATCGACAACTTTGCTTCTGTAATCAATGAACTGAAGCTTTAGAAATGAGGCGGCAATGAATAACCTGCTTGAAGAAATCAAAACATCACCGGGTGTCCTGGGGGCCTGTGTCTACTCGAGCAAAAAAGGGATTGTCGGGTCAAACCTGCCCGCTACCTTTAATTCAGAACAGCAGCAGCGGATTACCAGTATTCTCCACCGCGTATTTCGCTTGAATGATGCCGCCAGGCTCGATGTGAACGCCTATGAAATCCAATACGATGAAGCCTTGCTGATGGCCCGCCGTCTGAACACGGAAACAACCCTGGTGGTTGTGTGTGCCCCGGATGTCAATGTTTCCCTGGTATCAATGGCCTGTGGCATGCAGAGTGCTGAACTGCTGGAGGAGATAGCCGCACATCCGGGTGGCACTACCCCATCATCAACCGCGGCAGCACCTGAGCCTACGACTCCGGCGCCAGCCAAGCTGACACCGGCAGAGGTTCTTAACGGCCCCCTTGCTGATAAATTGACCGGAATAAAGCGTGCGTTGGCCAAATGTATTGGTCCGGTTGCCGGAATGGCCCTGGATGGTGCCCTGAAAACCTGGCTGGCGAAGGGCGAACCAACCGCGGAACGCTTGCCGGATCTTGCTGAATTGCTCTTGCCCGAGATCGATGACGATGAAGAAAAAGCGACCTTTGTACAGGAGGTAAAGCGACTGCTCTGATCAGTATCCCCATTCATACGATAATGCCCAAGCCGCCCTCTCCGGGGGCGGCTTTTATTTTTCCCCAAAAAGCTCTGCGAAAACTTCTTTCACCGTTGAAATACGTTCAGCCTTCCAGGCATTGGTGCCACAAAAGATCAACCCCGTTTCACGATCCCCTTTTTGTGCCCGATCCAGAGCCTGGACAATACAGAAACGCTCACGATTATCCCGGTAGGCGCATTTTTTCAGACAGCCCACCGGACAGTAAAGGTCTTCATCGAGATCGCGCTGACGGACCGTCGCGACATTGCCGATCAGAGCGCGGCCCGGCAGGCCGGCTGGGCTCATCATCAGGCCGATATCCGAGGGGGTGCAGTCGAGATAGGCCTGTTTAAAGGCATCGTCGGCGTCGCACTCTTCAGTGACGACAAAACGCGAAGCCATCTGCACGGCATCCGCCCCTTCAGCAAGAGCATGTTCCAGATCGTCACGATCCCAGATGCCGCCGGCGGCAATGATCGGGATATGCAGATTCCACTCGCTGCTGAAGTATTCCTTCACGGCACGCACCGTAGCATACTGATCGTACTCGCCGGAACCGATCTTTTCCGGCTTTTCACCCAGATGACCGCCGGCGGTATCGGGATCTTCCACCACAATAGCATCCGGCAATCGCCCGTAACTCTTGTGCCATTTGCGGGCGATCAATTGTGCAGCCTTTAAGGAAGAGACAATAGGAACCAATGCCACATCAGGGTATTCTGCCGTCAAACCGGGCAAGCTCAAGGGCAAGCCGGCACCGCTGATGATCAGCTTCGCGCCGCCTTCACAGGAGGCCTTGACCGCATCGTCATAATTGCTCACAGCGACCATGCAATTTACCCCGATAACGCCATCAGGGGCAATTTCGTAGGCTTTGCGCAATTCGTCGAGCAGCGCCTGACGATCATCGGCAAAATAGTTGTCACCGGTCGCCGCATCGCTACCTAACGCCAGCCCGGGGGTTGCAATCACACCAATGCCGCCATTTAATGCCACGTGGCCGGCCAAACGATAACCGGAAACCCGCACCCCCATACCGCCCTGGATCAGAGGGTATGGTACACTGTGCTTGCCGATAGTAAGTCCATTAGGCATATAGTTGATATTTCCTTTACATGATACGAATTGTTATCCCTGACCTCTTTACGAATAATATCGTAATCATCTCGCAACAAATGTAATACTTGTGTAAAAACTGATGGATAGATCTTTGTTGTCTGGTCGGGTAAAGGTTTGGATAATGCCATGAAACTGTTCCGCCGCTTGTTTCATCCACTGATCACCTTTATCAGCATTCAGATCCTCTGGATCATGGTGCTGGTTTTCTGGATCTACTGGTTTCTTGGGCGCCATCGTCAGCTTAAAGATCTGGCCATTGAGTACCAGGCCGAATGGTTACCACAAACAACCGACTGGCTGATTCTGGCTGAAGGGATTGTCCTGCTGGTTGCTATCCTGGTTGGGGTCTATGTCATTTTTATTTATTGGCGTAAGCAAACCACTCTCTATAAGGCTCAACAACGCTTTGTCAGTCAGGTTACCCACGAACTCAAATCACCCCTGGCTTCATTACAATTGCACCTTGACACCATCCAGATGCGCCCCCCTAACCAGGAACAGCTCAATCAGTTTGTCAACTTGATGCAAAAAGACTGCGGTCGCCTCGATGCCATGATCAACAACCTGCTCAATGCCAGCCGCATGCAGCACAAGGATTCGCTGCTTAACCTGCAGCGCGGCAACCTGTCACAAATGATCGAATCCTACCTGCGCAACAAACGTCCGGCGCTGCCCCCCGCCACCGATCTGGACTGGACTATTGAGCCTGGACTGATGGCCAGCTTCGATCTCGACGCCATGGAAACAGTACTGCGTAATCTGATTGAAAATGCCACCCTTTACAGCGAAGGCCCGGCGCGCATCCGGGTTGAAATGAAACGTAATGCCGGCATGGCTCATCTCATCGTTCGAGATTCCGGATGCGGTATTCCTCCGGCCATGCGCAAGAAGATTTTCAAGATGTTTTACCGGATCAGACATCCCGGCAAAAGTATTCGCGGCAGCGGACTGGGACTGTTCATCGTTCACAATATCATCAAACTGCATAATGGGCGGATCTGGCTGGACACCGCGACCCAAGAAAAGGGAAGCACATTTCATCTCCTTATCCCTCTCAACAGCGCAAGGCAGCCAGCATGAGCGACCAAGTCCCCCTGCTCCTGGTCGAAGATGAGCCCCATCTCGCCCACGGACTGACTTACAATCTCAAAGCTGAAGGATATCTGGTGACCCATGTCACCACCGGCGAAGAAGCCCTTCAACTCCTGCAACACACACCTTATGCCCTGGTGATTCTTGACCTGACCCTGCCGGGAATGGACGGGCTTAAGGTGTGTGATCAGCTACGCGAAAGCGGCGACCCCGTGCCGATATTAATGCTGACTGCCCGCAACTCACAGCAGGATCGCATTGCCGGTCTGAGTACCGGGGCAGATGATTATCTGACCAAGCCGTTTCATCTGAAAGAATTCCTGCTGCGGGTTGCCAGCCTGCTACGCCGCGGGCACTGGCCACCGCCTGAAAAAAAACTGCCAACCTATCAATTTGGCAGTAATTTCATCGATCCGGATAGCCGGAAGGCAACAACCACGCAAGGGATCATCCAGCTGACCGAACTGGAGCTGAAGATGCTGATGCTGTTTATCGAGAACGAGGGGAAGATCCTGGCAAGGGGAGAGCTGCTCAAACAGGTATGGGGAGTTTCTCCAACGACCGAAACCCGGACGCTGGATAACTTTGTGGTGCGCTTGCGCAAATATTTTGAAGACGATCCGACCAAGCCCCGCTACTTTAAAACCGTACGCGGACGCGGCTATCGTTTTGTTAAAAACCCGCGTTGAGAAAAAATGTCAGCGCACTATCGGGCGTGCTGCAGTGCCGCCAATTTGCATGGTATAGCTCCCATCAGGGCCGGGACGCACACCGGTCAGCATCAACAGATCACGGATATTTTCCGGTGTCTGCCGCGTTGGATGCAAGCGCACATTAAGATTGAGTCGGGTCTGTTCCGGCGTTGCGCCAACAGACAGGGTACCGCCCCCACTGAGTTCGAGAACACCACCGGTTGCAACCAGTTGTTCAACCGTCACCCGCGACTCGCTGAAATTCCCATTCAACTGTAACAGTCCCATTGGCACCTCCGACGGCAAACCAATACGTTCGAGACCAAACAGTACGATGTCGCTTATATCAGCACTGAAACGACCCTCACCTTGTCCCGGCTGCGCCAACAGGTTTTCTCCCTGGAAGAGCAGATTAAGAGCGCCGTCCAGGCGATAGGGCGAGTTCTGTTCCTGCAGTTCGAGCAGGGTCACGTTTTCCAGGTTGACATTGACATTACCATTACGCCAGAAACGGGCGTTAATATCTCCCTGGGCCAAAGACCCTTTCAGATGAACCGCCTGGTTGAGGGTCAATAAAGATGTCCACAGGGGAGTCAAACGCAGACGATCAATCTTCAGCGGGGTCATCCCCGGCTGATCGGGGTAAACGGTCAAGTCAAATTCAAGCCCCAGCGACATGAGCATCGACGCCCGGTCACCGTGCATGCGGATTCCGGTTTCATTGGAAATCTCCCGCACCAGCCGCTGCTGCAATACATCGGCCGGGAAAAACACCCAGAAAGAGAAAAAGCTGCTGACGCAGAACAGCACCAGGCAGAGGGCAAACAGCCGTAAGTTAGTCCCCAGAACCCGACCTGACAATACTCGACCAAGGAAATTTTTCATGCCCGCTCCAACGACATCAGGACCAGATTGACATCCAAACGTGAACGATCATCAAAGCGTGGACGAACTCGCAGTGAGCGCACCTGAATCCCATGGCTGCGGTGTTCAGCCGCATGCAGAAAACCAACCAGCTGACTCAAGGTGACCCGTTCAAGACGAATTTCAACCGTCTGTTGACGGAAACCATCCTGGACAGAATCAGGCTGTGGGCGCATGGAGAGCAGCTGATCGCGCACCCCCATCTGCTTGGTCAGATTTTCGACCTGGGAAAAAAGGGGGCGGCCGGAGCGCTGCTGCGACTCGATTTCTGCCAGCTGGCGGCGCAACTGCTCGATCTCCTGCCCAAGGGTTGCCACCTGCTCTAGATTGCGCCGTTGCCCCTCGATGCTCCGCTCAAGACCCTGCATCCTGTTCATATAGGGATTCAGCAGAACCAGCCAGACCAGGATTCCTGCCAGAATCAGGGTCCCCGCCAGCAGTATGATGCGCTCGCGTTCGTCAAGTCGGTTGATCATCTCGGCCTCCCACTGGCGCTGGCAAGACGCATCTCAAAATCGACCCGCACATTATCCGCCGCCAGCCGTGCATTAGTGATGGTCACCTCCCGGAACAGTGGCCGGGCACCTAACACCTCCGCAATCTGATTGACCGCATCAAAAGATTCCGCAGAACCCGAAATCCTAGTTTCTTCGGCACTATAGTTGAAATCCTGCAGTTCAACCCGCAACTCCGTGCTGATGGCGTCGGACAATTCACGCAGCACCGCGACTGCTCCACGCCCATCAAGACCGAGCATCTGCACATCGGCCTGCAACTGCTGACGGAGGCTCTCCATCTGTAGAGGGATATCAACAATGGCACCTGCGGGGACAACCTGCCTGAAAATACGGTTGAGTTGCGCCGCCAATTCGGCTTCCTCTGCTGATTTCTGAAGATAACTCAGATGCATAGTCAATGCTCCACCAAGGAGCACCAGACTCAGCAGCACTGCAGCTACGATCAACTTGGGCCGCATCATCTGGAGCTGACCGCGGGCGGTAAATTCGCCTTGCCGGAAGTTGAGTTGGCCGCTTTTCTTGCTGCGCAGCTCTGCCAGCGCCAGCAACGCTGCTGGTGCCATCTCACGCGAAAGATCGGAGCCAAACACCTCCGGCACAAGCGGTAGAATCGTACGTCCGGAATCTTCGAGAAATTGATTCAGCTGGTCCGTTACGCCGGCACCCATGACCCACAAAGGCAGTTCATCTTGCTCCAGGACGTATTCAAGCTGACTAACTTGCTGACTGATAAAATCGTACAGCTCATCGTCACGCAGCTCAGTAGTGCCGGGCAACAAGCGATAATCTTCCACTTTGCCGGCGACGATCAGGGCAACAACCACCTCAACCCGGCGACAATAAATCAGCACTCCATCCTGTTCCGCCAGAGCCGGTAACAGGGCAAAGGGAAACATATCGATCCGCCCGGGATTTTGTTCAGGGTCAGGAAAATGCTCGAGCAGATCGGAAATTTCCAGTTGATTGACAACCACCGCATCTACTTCATAGTCGTTATCACAGGGGCGCGGCGGCAGGTAGGAAACCAGCTTTTCCTCCAGCGAAACCGGCAACTGCGCGGACAGAGCCAGAGGCAGCGCAGCCTCGATCTTGCGTTTTTCACGAAATGGAAAGCGCAACCGCCGAAACAGACCGACGCGCGCCGGCAGGGCGGTGACCACCCGATCAGTCATGGTGGTCTTGCCGGCAAGAATCTCCGTGAGTGCAGCACGGGATTCCTCAGGGGAACCGTACCCGCGCCGCTCAAGATCGACCTTGATCTTGCCCGCAACTATCTGCAGCACAGCAACCCGTACCTCAGCACCCTCCAGATCTATACCGATAAAACGTTTTGACATAATTTATTCCATCTTTAAACTCAGCAGGAGGTTTCCCTGTTTGGCAACGATGGCGTGAGCACGCCGACTGCCTTGATTGACCCGCCCCAGACTGTCAACCTGATACACTTCACCCTGAACCGTTACCGACCCTTGTGTCCATGCTGTTGACCAGCGCGGGCCGATTCCTTCAACCTGGCCCAGCTCAGCCAGTTCGCGAAAAGCGGAACCCTCTCGGTACTGGGTCAGCACATCGATGTCCAGCCGGTCAAAAATTATTGCCACATTCCCCGCTGCTGCCGAGTGTTGCCAGGCCAGCAAAACTTCGCGCGGGGCGGTATTGATATTGATCGGTTCGTCCCCGACAACCCGGATAAAAGGACGCAAGGCGGTTACGGTTTCTTGATCAAAACCGCGCACCAGGTGCAATTCGTCCAGCGCTGTCAGCTTAGCTCCACGGCGGCTGTAGGGCGGCGTCTGACGATTATAATAGGCATCATCGGCTGTCACCACCGCCATATCCGCATAAAACCAGTTGACCAGAGCATCGGCCAGGGATCGTGCCGCAGTTGAATCAATCTGCAGAACCTCTTCACACAATGCGACAAAACGGTGAAAGCCGGGTAACGGATTACCTCGTTCATCGGCGACAAAATTGATATTCATTCGGCCGCTCAAGTCCTCAATCTTCAGACTGACATCACCATCCCCCACCGGAATGCCGGCCAGGGGTTCCCCCCAGAACTCAGAAGAATGATCAAAGTTATTGCGGTCTTCCTGCAAAATGATACGTGCGGCTTCAACCCCGCCACGGGCAATATAATAGGCCTTTGAACGATCACGAAAGGTCTCCACCGAACGTAAATCAACCAGCGTTGAAAAGGAAAACTCGATCAACAGCGCACTGAGCAGCGCCACGATGGCCAGAACAATCAGCAGCGCCATCCCCTTGTCATTTGCCACCGGGTTCATCCGCGCCCTCCGGATAATACGAAACTACTGCGGAAAGGAACCGTGCCGCCGGGTGTGGAGTCAACTTCAAACTGAAATTCGATCATCTGCGGAGGTTGACTGCGGGCCCAGCTGTCGTGCCACTGACCTGCTCCATAATAGCGGATATCAAACGTCTTCAGACCTGAGATAAACACCAGCGGCTCGGATGCTGCCAGATTGGCGAGCAGCATTTCCTCGCTGCGATAGAGAGAATAGCCTTCCTCCTCTTCCCGCAATTCGTAACGCACCCGCGACAAACCACCGCGTTGGCGCTGCAGGGGCGACACCAGTTCGGTATTAAACTCCAGATAGGCCGTTCCCTGAACCGTGGTTCCCCCCTCAAGCACAGAGCGGCTGCCCAACGCGGTCATGCGCATACTACTGAGTTCACCACCCACCCGATCAAAAAAAATCCGGGCCTGGTGATAAAGAATCCCCTCGCCTTCCAAGCGATCACGTGCCGCACTGACGGCACCAAACACCCCGTAAATGCTGCTGAGCAGGAGCCCCCCGATCATCACCGCGATGACCACTTCAATCAGGGTAAAACCGGAAGTTCGCTGCATCGTCAAGAACCTCCGGCAGCAACAAAGGAAATCAGCTCCACCTGTTGATTGGGCTGGGCCTGCCCCCAGCTGACCTGCACATGGATCTGCCGCACCTGGGGGATCATGGTATCTTCATAGTAAATCCGCCAGCTGAAATCGGCAAAAGGCTCTTCGAAAACCCCTTCCTGCTCCTCATCAACGGCGCCGACACCAACGACCTGAACTTCCTGCTCACTCATCAACTGCTGTGCCAGCAGGGTTGCACGGGTCAATTTCTGAATGCGCTCATGCACCAGTACCGTTCGATTTGACAGGCCCAGCAGGGTAACTAGGGCGATTGCAACAATGGCCAGAGCAATCATCACCTCAAGCAGGGTAAAGCCGTCAGCGCATTGTGTTCTCTGCTTCTTCAATCCGTGTCGTTCCCGTTAAAGGCGAAAAAATCAACTCTATATCTCTGCCATCGGCGTGACGTACATACAGGCGCGTCTGCTCCATCCAACCTAACGGAAAAATCCGCACAGTAACCTGACCGGAACGGAAGCTTCCCTGGCCCTCAACCTCAAGCTGCCGCAGGGTCAAGGGTGCCAGTTCGATCTCGCGCCGGAAAGGTTCTTTTTCCACCCGATCCGCAGCGACACGACGCAGACGATAAGCTTGAATGGTATGGCGATCAAGGTCGAACTCCAGCTGATGCTCGTCACTGGTCAAAGTCGCTTCGTTATAAAGCTCCTTCACCGTACCAACGATACGGCGCAGGGTGGTGCGTTCATCAGTGCCGAGGCGATTAAACAACAGCGGCACACTGATGGTCCCGATCAGCGCCAGGATGACCATGACAACAATCAGCTCAACCAGGGTAAAACCCTGACTTTTACTCGAGATTCCAGTTGGCAATGTCGGCATTGTCACCCTCTCCGCCCGGCTGCCCATCGGCTCCATAAGAGAGCAGGTCATAATCGCCGTGAACACCGGGAGACAGGAACACGTAGGGGTTGCCCCAGGGGTCATCGGGTATCCGCCGGATATAGCCGCCATCCTTGTAACGGGCAGGAATACGGCCGATGGTTGGCGGATTTACCAGAGCCTGCAATCCCTGCTCGGTCGCCGGGTAATAGCCATTATCGAGGCGAAACATCCCCAGGGCCTCCTCAAGGCTGCGAATCTGGGTTGCCGCCGAGGTGCGTCGTGCCCGCTCAGGCTCATCCAGCAGACGCGGTACGACAATCGCCGCCAGAATGCCCAGGATCACCACGACCACCATAATTTCAATCAGGGTAAATCCCCGCTGGCTGTACCTGAAATCTTTCATTTTTTTCTCCTTGCTAACCCATCCCCTGGCTGGCCTGAAAAATCGGCAACAATACCGCCAGGACAATAAAACCAACAACACCCCCCATGAAGATGATCATCAGGGGTTCAAGCAATGCCATCAGACCATTTAGTTTGGTCTGCACCTGGTGTTCGTAGATATCGGCGACACGAAACAGCAGCCCCTCCAGCTCACCGCTACGCTCTCCGACTGCCGCCATTTGCGCCAGCATCGGCGGAAAAGCTCCGGTTTCCCGCAACGGCACGGCCAGGCCGGCACCTTGCGTCACCTTTTCGCGCACCTCAGCCACGGCCTGCTGAAGGAAATTGTTTCCCAGCAGTCGCTCGACAATCTGCAGCGTCGGCAACAAAGGAACACCGCTGCGCAGCAGGGTGGCGGTTGTCCGCGCAAAACGGGCGGTAGCTTTATTCAGAGCCAAAGAACCGATCAGCGGCAGGTCGAATTTTTTACGGTCAAACCACAGCCGCCCGCGGCTGGTCAGAGAATAGCGATGCCCGACCCAGACAATCAGCGCAATGCCAAGAATCAACAGCCACCAATAGCCGGTTAAAAACTCTGTAAACCCCATCAGCAACCTGGTCGGCAATGGGAGTACCTGTTCCAGATCTTCAAGCATGCGGGTAATTTTCGGCACTACGAAAGTCATCAAAAAAACCAGCACCCCGGTCCCTACCAGAAACATCAGGATCGGATAGGTCATGGCCGCTTTGAGCTGAGAATTAAAACGTGACTGCTCATCCATGAAATCTGCCAGTTGCATCAGCACCTTATCAAGGGTACCGCTGGCCTCGCCAACCTGTACCATGCTGACATACAGCGGCAGAAAGACCCGGGAATGTGCCCCGAGAGCGCCATGCAACGAACTCCCCTGCAGCACCTCATCGCGTACCCGCGAAAGCACCGAACCCAGTTCCCCCCGGGCCTGCTGCTCGGCCACCGCCGCCAGGGCATCGGCCAAAGGCATGCCGGCACTGAGCATGACCGACAGCTGACGGGTAGCGACACCAAGATCGAGCACCGTCACTCGCCGGAACAAACCTCTATGGACAGCACCGGCAGCAACCTCCCGGGCACCCTTGAGCTTAGTGGGAAACAACCCCTGATCGCGCAGCTTGCGGCTGGCGGCACTGGCGCTTAAAGCCTCAACAACGCCCCGCCTGGTTTTGCCATTGGCATCCAGAGCATTGTACTCAAACAGCGCCACGACCTAGATCTCCTCCTGGGTAACGCGCAACACTTCTTCGACGGTTGTCTGACCCGCCAGCACCTTATCCAGCCCCGCCAGGCGTAACGGACGCATTCCGTCTTTCTGAGCCTGTTTGCGGATGGTGGCGGCATCGGAATTGGTAGTCACCAGTGCGCGGATAGCATCTGTTACTTCAAGCATTTCATAGAGCCCGGTACGCCCCAGATAGCCGACCTCCATACAGTGACTGCAGCCACGGCCACGAAAAAAAACAGCTTCCTTCGGAACAGCTTGACCTTCGAAGAGCTGAGCCAGAACCTTTTCATCGGGGTGATAACTGACACGGCAGTGAGGACAAATGGTTCGCACCAACCGCTGCGCCATAACGCCCAGCAGGGCTGAAGCCGCAAGAAACGGCTCGACCCCCATTTCAACCAGGCGCGCCAATGCTCCAGCCGAATCGTTGGTATGCAGGGTCGAAAACACCAGGTGCCCGGTCAGTGCCGCCTGAACGGCAATTTTTGCGGTTTCACTGTCGCGGATCTCGCCAACCATGATGACGTCCGGATCCTGGCGCAGAATCGACCGCAACCCTTGAGCAAAGGTCAGGTTGATCTTGGGATTAACCTGGATCTGGCCAACCCCGGCCAGCTGGTATTCAATTGGATCTTCGACCGTAATAATATTCTGTTCACGCGAATTAATCGACGACAGGGCCGAGTAGAGAGTCGTTGTTTTACCTGCACCGGTCGGGCCGGTGACCAGAAAAATACCGTGATTTTTGTGAATCATCTTTTGAATCTGAGGCAACATCCGCGCATCAATACCAATCTGCTCAAGACCCAGCACCCCGGAGCTCTTATCAAGCAGGCGTAGCACCACCCGCTCGCCAAAAGCGGTCGGCAGCGTTGATACGCGAATATCAACATCCTTGCCGGCAATACGCACAGACAAACGACCATCCTGGGGCAGACGCTTTTCGGCGATATCCAGGTTTGCCATGATCTTGACCCGTGACACAATATTCGCCAAAGCACGATGGGGGGGGCGCTGTGATTCGTAGAGGATGCCATCGATACGGGTGCGGATCACGGCCTCTGACTCAAAGGGTTCAATATGAATATCACTGGCTCGCTGGCGGTAGGCCTGGGTCAGGAGCCCGTTGACAAAACGGATCACCGGTGCCTCATCGCTGGTATCCAGCAAATCGTCAACCTGCAGTCTGTCCTCTACCGCGATATCCCCGTGACTGATGTCCTCCATCATGCCCCCGCCACCGGACAGGGCTTCGTATCCCTGGTTGATAGCGCGCGTGATCCGTTCAGCAGAAGCGATCACCGGAACAATCCGACAGCCGGTCATCACCGACAGGTCATTAAGTACACGGTTATTGCTGGGGTCTGCCACCGCCAGGCGAATCGTCTGACCTTGAATATCGAGGGGAATGGCCAGATGTTCTTTGGCGTAACCAATGGGAATCGTGGTCAGAAGTTCGAGGGCGGTGGCGGTGATATTCGGCTCGGCAACAAAATCAACCCCACTCTGGCTGGCCAAAGCCTCGGCGAGCATGGCCTCAGTCACCTCACCCCTGGCCTTCAGAATTTCACCAAGGCGGGTGCGATTGCCCTCCTGTTCCTGCAGAGCCTCACGAATAATCTCTTCGGGAATCCCCTGATCGTTGATGAGAATTTCCCCGAGTTTGCGCCACTTCATCGGTCGCATGGGTCTAATTCTCCAGGGGTACGGCAAAATCCCCGATGGTTTTCATCTGCTGTTTTTCAAAAAACGCTTCGTTGCCGCCTTCAGAACGAAAAAGCTGCAGATCCTTGTGGGTATCCCGCGTCAGACTACCTAAATCTTCGCTATCGTTAATAACGCGTGGCGTAATAAAAATCAGCAGACTGCGCTTTTCCTCACGATCAGAGGTCGATTTGAATAACCAGCCAAGAACCGGAATATCTCCCAATAAAGGGACCTTGGTGATATTTTTTGTAATCTGATTTCTGAACAACCCACCAAGCACAACCGTTTCACCATCACGAGCAACAATGGAATTACGCAGCAGGGTTTTGGTGAGGGTTGGACCGACATTGTCCTCCGTTCCAACACCGCCAACCTCTTTGACGCCGCTGATTTCCTGATGAATCTTCATCCGTACCAGCCCACCCGCGGTAATCTGCGGAGTAAATCTTAAGATAAGCGCGGCATCCTGGCGCTCAACAGCGCTGATAATATTTTCTCCACCGGTCGTAGATGAACGTGAGGTGATAATCGGTACATTCTCACCGACAATAATTTCCGCCTCCTCGTTATCTGAGGTCAGTAAGCGAGGGGCCGAAAGGACGTTGACATCATCATCCGTCTGCGACAAATTAATCAGTGCCGATATCGCCGGGATCGTGAAATCTACACCCCCGACGGAGTAAGAGATCGGGTTAAACAACCCACCAAGTAAAATCCCCTCAACTGCCTGGGTCAGAACACTCGTTGCGGGATCGACAATGCTGGGCCCTCCCAGGGGCATACCACTACCGACACTGATGATACTATCATCACCCAGATCGACCGCTCCCTGCAAAGCAGTGCCCAGTTCCAGCACAGCATTCATCGATAAGTCCATAATCAGGGCTTCGACAAACACCTGCTTGCGCTTGATGTCGAGCTGACCGATCAGGGACATGACATTCCTGAATTCATCCTGGGAGGCGTTGATGATAAGAGAATTGGTGGGTTTGTCGGCAGTGACCTTGACATCCTTGAACAGATCAGCCGCCTGTTGTTGTCCTTCTGCCGCTCGTGGGGCCGTTGGCGCCCTGGCCGCGCCGGCAATAATCTGGTTGATGGTTTCGGCCAGGGGTTCGGCTTCTGCATGCTCAAGATAATAGACATGCACCCCGGTAAACCCCGCCTCCACCTCAACATCCAGCTTGGCGATCAGCTCTTTAGCCTGATCGATAAACAGCTGCTCCCCCTGCAAGGCCAGGGTATTAGTCCGTTCGTAAGGGATAATCTGGCCGGCAACGCGCTTTTTACCTGTCTGGGCCTGACGCGCGGCACGACCGGCAGCTGCTGCAATGCTGTCATCTCCCTCGAGAATCTGCATGGTCAATGCGGCGACATCAGCAGCGACAGCAAATTTCAACGGCACCAGTTCAATTCGTTCGCTGTCCCAGGTTTTATCCAGAATAGTCAGCAGGCGGTTTAAACGTTCGATATTCTCCGCAGTGTCGCTGATTACAATCGTGTTGGTGGCCTGATGTGCAACCACATAGCTGGTGCGTGGCATCAACGGACGCAGCAGGGTTTCTACGGCAACGGTCGCATCAAGATGCTTCAAGCTGAGAATCCGGGTGACATGCTGATCACCTAGCCCACGCTGATTGGTAAGGGGGAGCGTTTCTTCCTTGGCAGCAGCCAGAGCGACAATCTTGTTAACCTCCCCGGCAGGAACGACGGTAAATCCCCTCACCCGCAGCACTGTCAAAAACAGTCGATACGCTTCATCAAGGGAGACCGGCTCCGGCGACAGAATACTGACCTTGCCGCGGACCGTTTCGTCATACAGAAAATTTTTGCCGGTCAACTCACTGATGGTGCTGATCATGTCGACCAGCTCAACATTTTGAAAGTCGAGAGTTATCATCATCTCGTCGGCCGCTGTCGCAATACCGCTACCCGGCAGGCACAGCAGAAAAATCACCAACCAGAAAACCAGCAGCTTTGCCGGAAAATATTTTATTCTCTCCACGTATCAGCTCCTAATCAAGACTGTATTCAAATGTCTGCGGTTGTCCGTTCCGGATCAACCCCAGGCTGATATTATTTGCCTCTCGTACCTGCTGAAAAATCTGTAACGCCTTCTCCGGGCTATCAAGTTTGACCTGATTAATTTCGACGACCACGTCACCAAGGCGCAAACCCAGTTGTTCAAGCAGGGAACCGCGCTGCATACCGACCAGACGGAATCCGGCAGTTTGCCCATTTTCCATGTGCGGAATCATCCGTGCTGACTGTAACAGGGCACCCATATTGCTGCGCGCGCTGTCAACCATCCCGCGATCAACACGAAAGCGCCCTTCGCCGAGGTCAACAACGCCACCTCGCGCCGCAGTTGGCGCCGGCGCAGCAGCAGTAGCCGGCCGTCGGCCGGTCGGTCGCGCTGGCTCTACCTGGTCCTCAACCAACAGCAGTTCACGGCGTTCGCCACGTTCAAGCACCACAATTTTTTTGCGCTCGATGGCGTCAACCGTCACCCCGGGGGCGATTTCAGCGCCCAGGCCATACACTTTGACCTCGCTGCCGGTGTTGATCAATGCCAGCGAATCATCACCGGCAACGACAGTCCCGAGCAGGGTGAGGTTTTCGCTGCGGACAGAAACCTGAGCCATATCACTTTCTGCTGCCACTTCCGGCACATCAGGCCTTACATACTCTGCACCGATGGCGGCTGCATCGAACAGGCTGCGGTTGATGATCACCTGCAGATCTTCCTCCTGCAGCTGACGCACCGCCAGCGTTTGCACCACTGCTGTCGGCTGGTATCCCTGCTCACCGCTGAACGACAAATGGATCAGGCGCCCGGCCAGCATACCGGCAACCAGACCCGCGGCCAGCGCCAATATCACCAGAACATAATTGAGGTATATCTGCAAATTAAAAGGCACTTTTTAACCTACTTGAATGCTCATATTCCAATCGGTTACTAAAAGATTGAAAAAACCTAAGGATAGTGATTCTACAACCATTTGATAAAATAAAAAATATTTATTTTTAATAAACTCAGAAGTCCCCCTTCCGCGCTTATTTCCTCCTGGTTGCGGACAGCATCCCTCCATAGTGACCAAGAAGGGTAACACATAACAGCATCAGCAGGTTCAGCAGCAGATAAAGGACAAGCGCTATACCGCCTTTTGTCACCAGATCCGGGTAGAGCCAGCGCCACGACAAGGTTAACGACGCAACCAGCAGCAAGGTCCAGGCCAGGCGGATTTTTCTGTTAACAATGACACTGCGAACTTTCCGGTGGGTTCTCCGCCACAACAAAAAACCGGAAAACATCGTCAGCGGCATACCGGCCACGGCCACCATCAGCAGGGAAAACGCGGCAAAATCGAGGGGCGGATAAGACCAGATAATAGCAAGAAGCAGAAACAAACAACAGGTGGGGATCAGGGCTGTCGGGAAATGGGCCGAAACAACGTGCGGAGCAAACGTCTCCCGCATCTGGCGTAACTCTTCTTTGAGCCCCGCGACAAGTGACCTGTTAGCGACAGCCGACTCGACCAGTTCGAACTTGTCTGCCGTGGCGTGGCACAAGGGGCAGAATTCCGGCGGGGAATGACCCTCGTGCAGATAGCCACAGACGCTGCAACGCCATGCTTTTGTCACAAAAAACCTGCCCTTGCGAGATTGGTAATTTGAATCCTGCCGCTAATCCTACTATACTGCAGGGTCGTTAATCCGCTTTATTTATCAATCTGGCATTATGTCTTAAACTGATATTGATTACTAATCATTTCAATCGGCAAAGGAGAGACACATGAAAGCAGTTCTTATCAAAGAGTTCGGCGCCCCGGAAGTCATGTCCGTCGGCGATCTGGATAAACCGCAACCCAAAGACAACGAAGTCCTCATCAAGGTCGTGGCCACCAGTATCAATCGCCCGGACCTGGTGCAGCGCGTCGGCAACTACCCGCCGCCTCCCGGAGATTCGGAAATCCTCGGCCTTGAGGTTGCCGGCACCGTCGCCGCGGTCGGTAGCGGCGTCACCAAATGGAGAGTCGGAGACCGGGTCATGAGCCTGGTCGGTGGTGGTGGTTATGCCGAATATGCCGTGGCCTACGCCAATCACCTGATGCCAATCCCTGACACCATGAGCTTTGAAGAGGCTGCCTGCGTCAATGAAAGCTACATTACCGCGTTTCTGAATGTCTTCATGATTGGTGGCCTCGAAGATGGACAGACCGCCATCCTGCATGGCGGCGGCGGCGGCGTCAATACTGCGGCGATCCAGCTGGCCAAAACCCTGACCCCCAATGCCAAACTGATTGTCACTGCCCATCCCTCAAAGATGGAACGGGTCAGGGAACTCGGCGCCGATCTGGTAATCGACTATACCACCACCCCTGACTTTAGCGATGCAGTGAAAGAGTTCACCGGCAAAAAAGGAGCAGACGTCATCCTCGATCACGTCGGTGCGCAATACCTCAAGCCCAACATGAACTCCCTTGCCTACAAGGGCCGACTGGTGGTCATCGGAGTAATCAGCGGCATCAAGGCAGAGCTCAATCTGGCATTAATGATGGTCAAGCGTCAACAGATTATCGGCTCGGTGCTGCGCAGCCGTCCGGTCTCGGAAAAAGGGGAAATTGTTGCCGAATTCACCCGCCGCGCGTTACCGAAGTTTGCCGATCGCAGCATTGTGCCGATTATCGAAAAGAGCTTCCCCATGGAGGAGGTTGTCGCCGCTCACACCATGATGGAAGAAGATAAACATTTCGGCAAAATTGTTTTGAAGATTTCCGAATAAACGGTTCCTGTAGGGGCACGGCGCGCCGTGCCCCTACACACAATAAAGAAATCATCATGCCATTCGACATCACCGATTTTCACACCGCCCCGCTGAATAAAGGGCAGTTCGTCAAACCGGTTCGTCTGCATTACCTGCAGAACGGTAATCAGCGCAGCTGGGAAGCCGTCAGGTGCCACGACAGTGTTGCCATCCTGCTGTATCACCGCGACAAGGACGCTTTTTTGCTGGTGAAACAATTCCGGCCGGCAGTGCACATGAACCACCCGGAGCATCTGTACACCTATGAACTCTGCGCCGGACTGGTCGACAAGGATGGACCCCTGGAGCAGATTGCCCGCGAGGAAATCGATGAGGAATGCGGCTACGCCGTACCGCTGGAAAAAATCGGCAAAATCAGCTCATTCTTCACCAATGTCGGCGTCAGCGGCAACAAGCAGCATCTGTATTACGCTGAAATCGACGACAGCATGAAAGTCCATCATGGCGGCGGAATCCACACTGAAGAGATCCTGCTCGAATACATCCCCTGCAAAGACGCCAGAACTTTTATCTACGACGAAAGCAAAGCCAAGACCCCGGGGCTGATCTTTGCCTTTTACTGGTTCTGGGAGCAGCAGCCGGGTTAACTCTGCCACAGCGAAAAAAGAACCGTTTCCATCAAGGAAGGGCAACCCCGCACGACCCGTCACAATGAGGCTGATTGGCGGTTTTTCCGCAGGTACACAAGTAGACCCGCTCGCGCTCGGTGATCGCAAAACGGATCGGAATCTTTTCCCCGGCCTGATGGTGACCATCGCAGAAAGGCAGACTGTCCGATTTCCCGCAGGTACAGCGAAAATAGATGCCGGGCTCCAGGGTGATAGCAATCGGCATGGCCTGATCGTCTTCTGATTTATTCATGTCATTCCTCCTTATGTTCCTTAACCACAAACCTTATCCATCAGCCAGGCCATATTTTCCCCCAGCCGACGCATGGTATCCATGCCTTCCGTGTCGTTTGCGACCTCACCGGGATTGCGCCCATAGGCGATATTCCAGTAGCTTGAGCCGGGAACGATCACCTCGTTGATGAGAAAATAATTCTGCAAGGTCTGCAGCGCGTGCATCGAGCCGCCGCGGCGCACCGCCACCACTCCGGCACCAACCTTGCGGCGCAGCAGGTGACCGTTGGCACGACAGACAAAGCCGCTGCGATCGATAAACGCTTTCATTTCCGCGGTAACATCGGCAAAATAGGTCGGTGAACCGAGGACGATGCCATCGGCTGTATAGATCTTCTGGAGAATGTCGTTGAGCGGGTCTGAGTCGATAACACAGCGACGGTTCTTGTTCTCAACGCATTTCATACAGGCTGTGCAGCCATGCAACCGCGATCCAGCCAACTGGATGATCCGGGTATTGATTCCCGCTTCTTCAAGGGGTTCACAAACAGTTTTCAACAATAGATTAGTGTTGCCCTGTGGTCGCGGGCTACCGTTAATAGCGATCAGATTCATGGGATCTCCTGTAGGATAAAAATAATGAACAAAAATATTGTACTGATCGGCATGCCCGGCGCGGGAAAAAGCACCGTCGGCGTCATCCTCGCCAAACGCCTCGGCTTCGATTTTATCGACACCGACCTGTTGATTCAGTCTCACTGCGGGATGCGGCTGCAGCAGATCATCGATACCCAAGGGTTACCGCGTTTCCGTGAAATCGAAGAACAGACCTTGATCGCTCTCGATACCCAAAACAGCGTCATTGCTACCGGCGGCTCGGTGATCTACTGCCCCAGGGGGATGGCGGCCCTGGCGGCCCAAGGGCTTTTCGTTTATCTGCAGGTGCCATTAACCGACCTTGAACAGCGCCTTGCCGATATGGGCCAGCGCGGTCTGGTAATGCACAAAGGGCAAACCCTTGCCCATCTTTACCAACAGCGCGTGCCCCTCTACGAAAAGTACGCCCAGCTGACCCAGGATTGCACCGACCTCAACCCTGAACAGGTTGCCGGGGCGCTCGAAACAGTATTAAGAGCATCAAAAACTTAACGGACCGATCAACCTTGATTGAGGCAAACGGCTCAGCAAAAAACGCGTTATTGACAGGCAAGGCCGCAGGAGGTGATTTTTTGCGACGCCGTTTAACCCCCGGATTTGATGTAGTGGGTCAACTGCTGGATCAAAAACTCTTTATCGGCAATCGCCGCCTTAACCAGGTCGCCGATCGATACGAGACCCTGCAGCGAACCGTCGACCACCACCGGCAAATGACGAAAACGCTTTTCTGTTATCAACGCCATGCATTCATCGACAGTCTGCTCGGGGACAACACAGGTAACCTTCGAGGTCATGACATCTTTCACCAATAACGGCAACCCCGAAGCCTGCTTTTGCGCAACAATACGAATAACATCGCGCTCTGAAAAAATACCGGCAAGCTTGTTGGACTCATCCACCACGACAATGGCGCCGATACCAGCTTCAACCAGACACTTCAACGCCTCCAGTACGGTCTTATCCTGTTGAATCGTGATAACCCGTTTGCCTTTTTCGGCCAGAATATCTTTAACTGTTTTCATACTCTTCCTCCAGATCACACAAAGGGAATCTTATAGTGTGGCACGTACAATACCAATATGAACAAAAAGAGCAGGCAAAAACAAGAAATTTGAGCTACAGTCCTGTCATGTTGACAGAACGGACATCAACTTCACGCCAAACCGAATCGGCATGGCTCGACAATGCACACCACCAGAAGGATTTTTTCCATGAGAATTTTCGCCTCAGGCCTGATCATCCTTTTCATCCTTTCCGGCTGCAGCACCCTGCAAACCAATGTCCGCAGCAACATCGACTGGACACGTTACCGTCATGTCGAAGTTTCCGTCACTGAGCCGGATCGTTGGGAGCTGCGGCCTCTGGTTGCCGAACAATTGGCAGGATGGGGCCTGGTGCCGGTCGAACACAATCAGCAGACTGCCGACCTGTCAGCAACCCTTGAAGTCACTGAAGGCACCGGCATTGCAGAAACCGGTGAAGAGACTACCTGGCCCAAAACCTTGCTGCTACGTCTTTATGATCGTTCCAGCGGTGCTGAGCTGGCACGTAGCCGCTACCAACTGGCACCGACCCAGAATCCGAAGCATGGGCTTGCCCTGATGGTGAAGGATCTGCGCAAACAAGCCGGCAAAGCCATGACGACCACACCGCAACCAACCGATCAGCACACCGCAATTGCCCCGGTTCAGACAACACCAGCCCCCGCCACAGATTCCATCGCTCCGACAAAGCCCTCTTCGCCGATGGCAACCCCCGGCCACAACGAACCCGGCGAACCGGAATCAACCAACTCCGACTGGGTCCCCCGTTTCAAAGGGTGGCAGTCCTGGGGGAACGACACAACATCAGGGGAAACCTACTGAAGCCTAATTGACCTGCTAGCTCAGGTTCAGGGGCTGCAAAACAGATGGTTTTACTCGTAAATGAGCAGTCTCACCACCGCTTTCTCTATGCCCTTTTTCAAACACAATATATGCCTATTTGAATAATAAAAAGTTTTAAGAATATACTGCTTTTTCATTGACTGCGGGCACCTGACCCTGATACCTTATCGGCGAATTTAGACCCTGCATAATATATCGATAGCGCCCGACATCCAGTCGGTTTCAACTTTTTTACATAAATGGGTTTGCATATTGAAGATCGCCAGGGGAAAGTATCGCCGCAACAATGATCGAATATTCATTCAGAGACAGTATGTGTTTCCATTTTGATCAGCTGTCCTACTCCAGGCTCCAAGAGGAAATGGCCCGTAACACCGGTTTTTCAGATAGAATGGCTACAACCCAAAGCGATGTTTCGATAGATGGTTCCTGTCGAAATTTAAAAAACAGCGAAGAGTTCTCCCTGTCACAGCATAAATAAGAGGCTCTTCACCAACCTGCACTTTTTGCAAAGGAGGTAACATGAGTAAAATGTTCACTTGGATGAAGCAGAGCAAGCTCTCCCTGCTTCTGGCCCTGATTCTCGCAGTCGGCCTGTTGGTTGGCGGTTGCGGCGGCGGATCGGACAGCTACGACGACCATACAATCCAGCGCGCCACCAAAACGGCAACTCCCCTGATCAGCGTCGACAAGCTTAAAAGCTGGATCGATGCCGGTTTGGTGAACTCAGGCTATATGGCTGACAACGTTGTCGTCCTTCATATCGGTAATCAGGCCGATGCCAAAATCCCCGGAGCACACTACTGGCTGACGAATGAAATCAGACAGACCCGGATCGAAGGGCTTGCCGAGAAGAGTGCCATGGTATCGACGGGCGAGACAATGGACGAGGTACTGCAGCGCAGTGGCGTCAATGAGTTGTCAACCATCGTTGTCAGTGCCCCCAGAAGCTATGAAGCTACATTGGCTTACTTTACCCTGCGTTACTGGGGATTCCCAAAAGAGAAAATCAAAGTTGTTGACGGCTTTAATCCCGCTTGGGACGTAGCCTATGGCCTGACGACCGACTTCCCAGATGAAGTCGTGGGTAACACCTTCAGCGTCAAAAGCAACGGTACACTTCAAGCCGACCTGCGTTATTCCATCGGCGAGATTATTGAAGCGGTGGACACCAACGTTGCCAATGTCGCTGCAAGCACCGACATCGCCTACAACATTCTCCCCAACGGCCCCAGCTTCTATGTCCTCTCTACATCCATTCGTGACACCCTCGGCGACCCGATTGCCGGTCAATCTGCATACTTCACGCCCGAAGGACTCTTTAAGTCGCCGGCAGAAATCCAGGCAGTTCTGGACACCTACGATGGTTTTAACAGTGACCTGCCGATTATCACCCATTGTGGTTCCGGTCTCTCCTGCACCCCGATTTTCTTCGCCCTCGATGCCATCATGGGCCTGAATATCGGTGTATGGGACGGTTCCTCCGGACAATGGGCTCAATATCGTGGTGATGCGGCTGGTGGCGATATAACTATTGACGACGATTGGAACGTGAATTTACTCGGACGCTCGCTTGCTCCGGCCGCCGCCAATACGTCATCGATCATTCCATTCTTGAACCTTGAGTATCAGATCTTTAACGACGTAACAGCTCCTGAATTCAACCAGATTGAAACCCAGGATGCAGAGTATATGTCCGACGACGACGGGGCCTCAGGCGGCGGATCAGCACCGGCACCTGGTGATGATGTCATCACTCCATGTTGATATCGGACAACAACGCCAAGAATTCATCATTGATGCTTACATAGAGTGATAGAACTTTTCCTAAAAAGGAGTACAAGAATGGCACAATTCAAGAAAACAAGCCTGCTCTGTGCAATCGTTGCAGGGCTGTGCCTCATCGCAAGTTCCGCGATAGCCGGCCCGGTGTGGACCTTCGGCCCTGACGATCAGGGATTGATGAAGCTGGATTATAAAGGCCAGTTCCAATTCAACATGCGTGACAACGGTTCCGGCGAGGACGGCGACGACAGCACCAACGAGTTCAACTTCCGCCGCAACCGCCTGGCGTTGATGGGCGCCTATGGCCAGAACTTCAGCCTGTATGTGCAGACCGAGTTTACTGAAGACAACAATATTACGGCATTTAACGTCACCGACGGCAGCGGATCCGACTTCCAGTTTCTCGATGCAGTCTTTCGTTTCCAACACAGCTCGGCTGTCAACGTCTGGGTAGGTAAATTCAAGTACAACCTGACCCGTGAAAACCTGGAATCCTGTGAAGAGCCGCTGACCCTTGATCGCTCCGTTCTGCTGCGCGCTCCATTGGCCAGCGAAGGAACCCGCGACAAAGGTGTTGCTGTCTGGGGCAACCTTTTTAACGACATGTTCCAGTATCGTCTTGATGTCATGAATGGTCGCAACGACTCAGCTTCCGCCCCCGAATCCAACTTCCGTTACACTGCCCGTGCTCACGTTTCACTGCTGGACCCGGAAACCGGCTATGGCTATCGCGGAACCTACATGGGGGAGCGCAAGGTCCTGACCATCGGAGCTGCCTACCAGTTTGAAAATGATGTCGCTTATTCTGACACTGTCAGCGGTGATGCAGTTGATTACAGCGCCTGGACGGTTGATGTGTTCTTCGAGTATCCCATTGAAGATATCGGTACCTTTACCGTATCCGGTGCCTATGTTGATTACGACCTGGACGATGCCTACCAGGGCGCCAACCCGGAAGCCGGTGTTATCGGACTTGCCGGTGAGAAGAACGGTGGCTATATCAAGGCCGGCTATATGTTGCCCAACCTGCCCCTGCAGTTCTTTGCCCGGGCTGAAAACTGGTCGTTTGCCAACCTTGACAATTGTATCGACCAGGAAGTCGACTGGACCGGCGTTGGTTTCAACTATTATTTCCGCGGCCAGGACCTGAAACTGACCATGGAGTACAGTCAGGTTGACTATGACGAGGAAATCGCCGGCGTGGAAGACTTTAAAACCTTCACCACCCAGCTGCAGGTTGTCTTTTAATTCTAACTAACCCGCGGCCTGTAGACCGTTAGGCCTGCAGGCCGTTTTTTGCACAACGAAAGGAGAAACACATGAGCAAGAAAATCATTGTTACCCTGATGGCTTTGATGCTTGCCCTGGCTGGTACCGCTATCGCAGCTGAGCTGTACGGAACCGTCAAGGAAGTCAAAGGCAAAACCGTCACCATCGAAATCGACAAAGGCAAAGCCTCTGATCTGTCTGAAGGCGACAAAGTCGAACTCGAATCCAAAGATGGAAAAAAAGCCCCTAAAAAAGGTGGTGGCATGCTGATGGGCTGCTAAGCTCTGACAGCACTTATGCGGGGTTGTTGCGGCTAACGCCGCTCAGCCCCGCTTTTTTATCTATTTTAATCTATCTGATTGTTTGATCATTCCATTGCACACATTAAGGAAAGGACATCACTGCCCATGCTGACCAAAAAGAGTTACTTCAGCTTTTTGTCATGCATGGCATCACTGCTCGTCATGGGTGTGTTGTTGGCTCTGCCGGTTACCGGCCAGGCTGCCGGAATCGGCAAAGACGGCACCATCGCCGCTGTTAAAGGCAAAGCCACCACCCTGGATGAACTGATTGCCATGTATGATTCCTCCTCATGCTATGACTGCCATGGGGACAAACACGAAGAGTGGTCCCAGTCGGTCCATTCCCGTTCAGTGTACGGTACCGGCCGCACCGCCGCCACCTTCCGCACCGCCTTTATCAACGGCTTCATGGACTGGGCCTACTCCGGTGTTGAATCTCCTGAAGATGTTGAAGTCGAACACCTGATGGGCTGCGCCAAGTGTCACCTGCCGCAACTCGCCGATGCCACCGATGCCGTCGCCAAGGAGCTGGTCGCCACCGTCTTTGACTGGATGGACGCCTACCAGAACGACGACATGGAGACCTTCGAGAAGCATCAGGAAACCCTGTTGCAGCTCAATATCAACTGCCTGGTCTGCCACAACCGTATGGCCATCACCCACAAGTGGACCGATGGTTATCCCCAGGACGGCAGCGTCTATGGGTTCAGTGAAGGCTTCCATCCGGATGATCACTTCACCGAGATGAAGGTCAGCCCGATCATGGACGCCTCGATTCTCTGTGGTCAGTGTCATGGCTTAGGTCCCAACCTGGAGCTCGACAACCCGACCCAGTGTGCCACCGCCTACGGCAGCTACCTGTGGTCCTACATCGCCAACGGTGGTGATAAAACCTGCCAGCAATGCCACATGGAAGAGAGCGGTCTGGGTCATAACATCCAGAGCTACCGTTCCCAGACCATGGCTGACAAGGCCGTAGACTGGAAAGTCAAGGTTCGCCCCATGGTCTGGCGTAATGCCCGCAGTGTTCACCCCAAAGTCATGATTGATGTTGCCCTGACCAATAATGCCGGTCACGGCATCCCCGATGGCTGACCGACCCCCAACCGACTGGTTCTGTCGGTAAGTGCAACAGATGAAGATGGGGATGAGGTTTATGCTGATGAAAAGCTTTACATGCCGGTGCCTGAACGATTCGCTCGCGGCAAGGTGATGGGCCGCGGTCCTTATGAGAAGAGCGGCATGGTGGCCGATACCGCCCTGCATCCGCTCAAGACCGCCAAAGAGCACTTTGAAATTACACTCCCTGCGGACGACGATGTTGAAGAAAGAACCTTGGATCTGAAGGTTCAGCTGTGGTACCTGCCTTATGGTACCATGGATTCCGACCCCTTCCTGTGGAAGGAATATACGGAAACCGTCACCATCAAACTGTAGCTTTATCACAAGCAAACAGAACATCCGGGTCGGCAGTTCCTCTATGGAGTTGCCGGCCCTTTTTACTGGTACCGGCCCGTCGATATCCGTTATAATGGCTCAATTTTTTTTGCTCTTACCACGAAGGATGCTCTATCCACCTCATGGCTGACTTTCGCTTTTTCCTTATCCTTTCTCTCTTCCCTGTGTTTCTTTCCGGCTGCTGGTTTTCTTCAGGTCCGGTGTCAACCTGTGTTGACTGCCACAAGGGCCTTGAGCATGTGTCAGCCACCCATAACGACTGTGTCGCATGCCACGGAGGCGATGCAACCGCCGCAGACAAGGATATTTCTCATCGTGGCATGTTCGGCAAAAAAAATCCGTCGGACCCCTCTGTTTGGGATAAAAGTTGCGGCACCTGTCATCCTTATCAGCTTGAGCGCGTTAAATCGACCCTGATGTTTACCGGCACAGGTATTATCAAAGGAGCACAGGAAACCTGGGAGGGTGTGGATGGAAATCTTTATTCGAGTAGAGGCGTTGACGTCCACAATGCCGAGGGCGAGCCAGTTCATCTGGCTCCGGTGAAAGATCTAAACAATCTGGCCGGTGAATTGTATCGTAAAGGCTGTGTTCTGTGTCACGTGGGGATTGAAACCAACGTTATCTGGAGCGGCAGTCACGGCTCGGGTTGTGCGGCCTGCCACTTTCCCTACAATGACAATGCCACCTACCAGGGGGAGGATGAGACCGTCAAAGGCAAGTGGCCTTACTCAGCAACCCATGAAATGCAGGTCCTTCCGGACAACCAGACCTGTACCCGCTGCCATAACCGCAGTGGCCGCATCGGCTACAGCTATCAGGGGCTAAATGACGGCAACAACGGCCTGGTGCCAACCGATAACGGCTTTATTGGACCGGTTGTGGCCGGTGGCAGTCGCAATCTCACCTCCATAGCGCCTGATATCCATCACGAAAAAGGGATGGAATGCATCGACTGCCACACCTCCCGCGATTTGATGGGAGACGGCTATGCCTATGAAAATATGTTTCTGCAAGTTGAAGTAACGTGTGAAGACTGCCACGGCAGCGCGACAGATCGTCCCCTGTACCAGGCGGTGGAACGTGAAAACGATGAAGCTATCCGCGAGTCGCAACACTATGAGCGCGCAGTGAAAATGGGTGATCAGCTGATTCTGACCTCCAAAGGGCGAAAGTACTCAAATGTCTTCTGGGAAGAGGACAAGGTCTGGGTGGTCGGCAAACGCACCGGCAAGCGCCACGAAAGCAAAGTGATTACCGACACCCCGGAGCACAGCATTGCCGGCCATGAACGCATGGCCTGCTACAGCTGTCACTCCCAGAGCGTTGTCCAGTGCTACGGCTGCCACACCCAGTATGATCTGCGTGAACGAGGAAGAGACTACGTCAAACAGATGGACACACCAGGAGTTTTCACAGAGACTGAAGATTACCGCATGCTCTATCCGTTTCCTCTGGCTCTTGATCAACGGGGCAAGGTTTCACCGGTCACACCGGGCTGCCAGACCTTTGTCACCGTCATCGAGCGCGATGGCAGCCGCTCAAAGGATGGTTATGTTGCCCTTTATAAAGGCAAGCAGCAATTGCGTTTTGCTCCATTCTTCGGTCATAACGTCGGCAAAAAAGCGGTCAGCTGCACTGAATGCCACACCAACCCGGCTTTTGTTGGATTTGGTCAGCACGTTGTCGAGGGCGATTCTGTGCGCGCAACCCTGATCTGTGAAAAATCGCAGGACAAGCCCCTGGATGGTTTTGTTACTCTGCAGGATGGCGACCTCAAAGCGTTCTCTGCTATTACGCGGGAAAACTCGCGACCACTAAACGCAACAGAAATCGGGCGCACCTGGGCAGTCAATCAATGCCTGGTGTGTCACCGCGACCCGAAAGACCCTATTTATCAGAAGGAACTTGATTATCGTGTACTGGATGATTGCCTTGCTCGCCCTGCTTCTGCCCGTACTTTCGACAGCCTCCGCGACTGAGGATAACTGCCGAACCTGCCACCCGGTTGAAGTCATGGGCGTTCATAAAACCATTGACTGCTCCGCCTGTCACGGCGCCCTGGAGGAACACGACCGGGCCGGCGCTACAGCAGATATCCTTGACCGTTGCCAGAGCTGTCACGAAAATACCGCCGGCATCCTCCACGGGCCGATGGCCCTGCGTGAAGCCGAGCAGTCGTTTGTTGAGCGCAGCTGGGGGAAAGTTGACCCGGACTTTTACCAGATCAACTGCAGCAGTTGCCATGTCCAGACCTGCTTTGACTGCCATAGCGGCGGCGGTCATCAACTGACACGACCGGAAAAAAAGGATTGCCATTCCTGTCATCTGGGCTATTACGTAGGCGCCGACTATTACGGTATGGCACCGCGCGAAGACGCCATGCGTTATCAACGCGGTCCTGAGTTTCAGGGGGAACATTACCTGAAAATGAGTGCCGATGTTCACCAGCGCGCCGGTATGAGCTGTGGCGACTGCCATTCCATGACCAGTCTTGCTGCCGGACAGCAAAGCGCCAAAAGCTGCCGTGATTGCCATGATCCCGACCCCGGGATCATCGAACATGGCGTTCAGGCGCACATGGAAAAGCTTGAGTGCTACAGCTGCCATTCAGCCTGGGCGGCCCAGGAATACGGGACCTTTTTCGTTCGCTTCACCGACAGCCCATCGCAACCATACTTTCGGGTCCGCACCGACACAACCGCCGACAACTATATCCGCAGCGCCTATCTGCGCCGCCAGAATCTGCCGCCGCTGGGGATCAATGAACGCGGGCTGGTCAGCCCGATCCGGCCCCAGTATCTCGCCTACTTCAGTGACGTTGTCGGCGAACAAGCGGTCGGCGAGGAAAATCGATTGCTGGCTGCTGAGTGGAAAGCCTTTTCTCCGCATACAATCCAGCGTGGCACGCCCATGTGTAACGCCTGCCATGATCAGCCGGAACGGTTTTTACTGGGAGACCCTGAGGCCCGTATCTACCTGCCGCAAAAAGACGGGTTGACCCTTGGTTCTTTCTGGGAACAGGAAGGGCAAAAAGTGGTCAATGGTTCGTTCTATCCGCGGGAACGCTTCGAGAAGATGTCGCGGCGGTCCCCTGACTATGTGAAAGCCTATGTGGAAAAATGGAAAAAACTGACCGAAAGCGTCGCACCCTCCTCACCCTGATCCTCAGCCTGCTGACCTTCGGCGGTCTGGTGCGGTTCTTTAGCCCACGCCTCGAATCGAAAAATGTCCGGCTGGATATCAGCAAAGAGACGATTCCTGTTGGTGGGGCACTGGTATATCGACAGTCACGGGTCGCCCTGATCCGGGAGGAGCAGGAAATCTACGCCCTGGATCTGGTCTGTACCCATCTTGGCTGTACCGTCACGGTGACCCCGACGGAGATTATCTGTCCCTGTCATGGCAGCCGCTTTGACCACCATGGACAGGTCCTGGAGGGTCCTGCAGAACGCCCCCTGCGCAAACTTGAGCTGGCCGACCTGGATCAGCGCTGGGTGGTAAGCGAATGAAGAAACAGGAACTCTTCAAAGATTTTTTCGTTCACCTGTTTCCACGGGTGGTACGCCGCAAGGATCTAACCATCCGCTACACTTTTTGTCTTGGCGGTCTGGCCATGACCGCCCTGTTATTTCTGGTTTTCAGCGGTGTTCTGCTCCTGTTTTACTATCAACCGACCAGTGCGGGAGCCTACGCCTCAATCCTTTTTCTTGAAGAACAGGTCGCCGGCGGCAAATACATACGCAGTCTCCACCGAATAAGTTCCAATGGGTTGTTGATTCTGATCTTCCTTCATACTCTCAGGGTCATCCTGACCGGTGCCTACCGGCCACCGCGCCAGTTTAACTGGCTGATCGGTTTCGCGCTGCTTTGTCTGAGCTTGTTTGCCGGATATACCGGCTACCTTCTGCCCATGGATCAACTCGCTCTATGGGCCACCCAGACCGGGATGGAACTGGTAGCAATTTTGCCGGGGGGTGAGTGGGTCCGTGATTTCCTGCTACCGGATGGCATAGGTGGATCACTCTCCCTGTTGCGCTTCTATGTCCTGCACATTGCCATTCTGCCGATATCAATACTGGCACTCTGCGCCCTGCACTTTTATCGGATCCGCAAGGATAAAGGAACGCTGCCCTACCTATGAAACACGATTACGTTAAAAGCGATCCGACCTTTTTCCGGATGATTTTATTATCCATGGGACTCTGCGCTGCCGTTCTGCTGCTGTTGGCGTGGTTTATTGCCGCGCCCCTGCAGGAAGCAGCGGATCTGTCCCGGGTACCGAATCCATCCCGCTCGGCCTGGTTTCTCTTATGGATGCAGGAATTGGTCAGCTATTCCAATACCTTTGTTTATCTGATTATTGCTCTGGGAGGCTTCTTCTGCCTGCTTCCCTGGCTGCCACGCACGCAAGTCGCAACCTGGGCGACCTGGTTTCCGAAAGACCAATGGCCGATCAATCTGGTAACAGGGATCAGTTTTGCACTGATTGTTCTGCTCACCATCATCGCTCTTTATTTCAGGGGGGAAAATTGGTCTTTCGTCTTGCCCTTCTGATTCTGCTGTGCCTGCCTGCCTTATCAAGTGCACGTGAAGGGACGGTGAATCGCTGTCTCGCCTGTCATCAGGGGCACCATCAGGAATACGGCACTTGTACCGACTGCCACCGTGGCGACCCGCGTTCATCGCGCCTTAATATCGCCCACTTTGGTCTGATTCAGGCGCGACATGCCTGGTTCAATCTGCCTGACACCCCTCAGGTAGAACAGGGAACCCGCCATCTGGAAACCTATGCCTGCCGTCGCTGCCATATCAGTGGTGACAAGGGAAATCAGCTTGCAACCAATCTCGACCGCAGCATCGCGGCCTCAGATCCCTTGACCCTGGTCGAAGCCATTCGCAATCCGGTCCAACTGATGCCCGACTTTCACCTGCCTGAATCCCGCCTTGACCTACTGATCAACGCACTTTTTTCACTGGGTCAAGATGTTGACGTGGTTTCTGACGAACTGCCGCAGGTTGTCCACTTTGACGCCCGTGAACGCATGGAGGAAAATCTCTTTGTCAAACATTGCGGCGGCTGTCATCAGGCGCTGACTGCAACCCTGGGTGGCCTCGGTGATGGCGTGGTGGCGCCAAATCTATCCGGGCTGTTGACCGAGTTTTATCCTGAAACGGCAAAAGACAACACCGCCTGGAATCGGGATAATTTAAAGAAATGGCTCAAAAATCCACGGGACATTCGCCCACTTACGCCGATGATGCCGGTGCAGCTTGAGGATGAAGAAGTTACACAGCTCTTCGAGCTGCTCGACGAAGACATCTCCCTGCCCCAGGAACAACTGCCCTGACCCAGCGGGATAGACAATCAGGACTGCCGGTCAAAAGAATGAAGGTTTGACTTTATGTTTACAGGCAGATACCATTTATAGATCGAACATTCCATTTAATGGAATGGGTTCCCCTAACCTGTCAAAGGAGATAACAATGCAGATGAAAAAAGTTTTACTGATCTCGTTAGTAGCTTTGCCGATAATTTTCCTGGTTTCTGCGCAATTTGCCTTCGCTGGGCCCTCTATTGAAGAAGTCCAGAAAAATGTTGTCAACCTGTGGACACCCATCAAGGAAAATCAGCCCCATGTCATGGCGGTTGAGTTTAAGAAAATCCTCGACAGTGGAAAGGATCTTGTCCTGATCGATGTCAGGACCGCAGATGAGTACGACGCAGCTCACATCCCGGGTGCGATTCATATTCCCAGAGGACTCACTGAGTGGGTCACCCCCAAAATGATTGAGGATACCGATATCCCCATTTATACCTATTGCCGGACCGGTGCCAGATCTGCTTTTGTTGCCCAACGTTTGACCGAGATGGGATATACCAACGTAACAAATATCTACGATGCGTTTAAAGGCTGGGTGGAAGCCGGATACAGTGTCTACAATCGCCATGGCGAATTCATTTTGGCTGATGGAGGATTTGAAAAGAAGGAGTAACTCCCGTCCCCGATCGTCATAACCGAAAAAAGCCCGGTGGTCTTTAACAGGATTTCCGGGCTTTTCTATGTATCCGGACTGAGGTCGGTCAGAATTATCAAAAACAACAACCTTAGACCGCCCATAAAAGAAAAACATGCCCAATGATGAAGAACCTTGGAATCCGACTGAACTATCCGCTATAGTTCAAGGGCTGAAGAACAAACTGTCCACAACCAATGATCCGGAATTGAATCATATGCAAGAAAAAGAACTTAATGAGCTGCTCAATAAAGGCAAGGAAGCGGTAGAAAAAGGATATATCCCTTCCGCCCAGGTCTTTTTCAGCCAGGTGGCCGAACATAAAAACAGCCCGGAAGTCCGCAGCTACCTGGCCTACTGTCTGGCAAAAAGCCAGGGGCGCACCCAGGTTGCCGCCAAAACCTGCATTGAATCGATCCGGCGTGAACCCGGCAACCCGACCCATTATCTGCTACTTGGGCGCATTCATCTGCTCGCCGGCGATAAGATCAAAGCGGTACAGGTGTTGCGGCAGGGCGCCAACATCAACAAAGATCAAAGAATTATCAATGAGATCAGCAAATTAGGAATGCGCAGGGAGCCGGTGGTCAAAAGCCTGAAGCGCAACCACCCGGTCAACCGCATGCTCGGCAAAGTCTTCGCCCGACTGGGTTTACGCTAGTGTCAACTGCGGGCATTACTCGGCGGGAATGATTGACCCGTCCCCTGTCTCACTCGTACAGTAAAGCCCGATACAGATCTGACTCCCTTAAAACCTGCTCCCACTATTGAGACCAAGTATGTCCATCCAGGAAATTCTCGATCAAATCCATGAGGAAATGTCCCGGCGCAATGATCGCGGAGAAGTAGCTACCTATATCCCGGAACTGGCTTCGGTCGATGTCTCTCATTTTGGGCTGGCCGTTGCTATGGCGGATGGGCAGATATACAGTGCCGGTGATGCCGGCGTGCCTTTTTCCATCCAGAGTATCTCGAAGGTATTTACCTTATCCCTGGCACTGGGAAAAATCGGCAATTCCCTGTGGGAACGTGTCGGAAGAGAGCCTTCAGGCAATGCCTTTAATTCGATTCTGCAGCTCGAACGGGAGTATGGGATTCCTCGCAACCCCTTCATCAACGCCGGCGCTATTGTTGTTACCGATGTCATCCTGGCCAGCAGTTCCCCGGCGGAGGCCCTGGCCGAATTGATCACTTTCATCAGATACGCGGCCGATGATGCGAACATCTATATCAACGATGCGGTAGCCCTTTCCGAAAAAGCTACCGGTCATCGCAACTTTGCCCTGGCTCACTTTCTGCGCAGCTTTAACAATCTCACCCATGAACCGGATCTGACCCTGGGAACTTACTTTCATCAATGTGCCATAGAAATGAGCTGCCGACAGTTGGCGCTGGCCGGGCGTTTTTTGATCAATGCTCCGGGCATGCCGCAGCTGATCTCCCGTGATCAGGTGCGCCGCATCAATGCCCTGATGATCACCTGTGGTCACTATGATGCTTCGGGTGATTTTGCCTACAAGGTCGGATTGCCGGGAAAAAGTGGTGTCGGGGGAGGTATCCTGGTGATTGTCCCGGGCACAGCAGCTATTGCTGTCTGGTCACCTGGCCTGACTGTACAGGGCAACTCACTGCTGGGAACCGAAGCTGTACAGATCCTGGCCCAGCAGATGGACTGGTCGGTGTTCGGCTAACCCCATTTTTTCCACTCTCCTTAATGACAAACGTCGCAATCACGACTATAATTGTCATCAATCACCCTTCCTGCAAAAAAGGAGAACCCTATGTTCAGATCATTTCTGATGATTCCCGCATTGTTATTGTTTCTGACGTCTAACAGCCCGGCAGCTGACACCTACGTGGTTGATCCCGCTCACAGCCAGATCCACTTCAGTGTCGCCCACCTGATGGTGTTCAAGGTGCGGGGGAACTTCAATGACTTCTCGGCGACCGTGACTCTCGATCCGGCCCAACAAACCCTGACGGCCGCTTCCGCAACAATCAAAACAGAATCAATCAACACCCGTAATGATAAGCGTGATGAGCACTTGCGTAGCGCAGATTTTTTTGAAACCGGCAAGTTCCCGGAAATTACCTTCGTCAGTAAAAAAGTAAGTGGATCCGGCGATAATATTCAGGTCGTGGGTGATCTCACCATCAGAGGGATTACCCGTGAAGTAACCCTTAACGGCTCCTTTGTTGGCGCCGCAACCGACCCCATGGGAAACAGCCGCGCGGGGTTTGAAGCCACCGGCCAGATTAATCGCAAAGATTTCGGCCTGAACTGGAATAAAGCCCTGGAGACCGGTGGATTTGTCGTTGGCGACACCGTAGATATCGGCCTGGAAATCGCGGCGGTACAGCAGTAGAAAAGACGCAATAAAGGGTCGACATAACTGTCGACCCTTTATTTTTGTTGGACAAGGGCTGCCCCCTGTTTTTAAGCACAGAGTTTTTTGGTGCCGCCGCGTTAAAAATCATCCCAGCCGTCGAGAACAGACGACTGGTTGTAAGCAGACACCGTCGATTCAAAGAAGTTGCTCTTGACACTCCCTTCCCCTTCCGTATCGGCCAGTTTTTCCAGATGGAGATAGGGGTTTTTATTATACCCTTCATAGAGCTTGCCGGAAAATCCCAGTTTATTCCAACGCTCGTTGGCGAGCCACTTGGTATATAACTCGGTGGTCTCTTCGCTGATGCCGAGAATACCGTCACCGATGATGTGACTGGTCCAGCTGATCTCCTGCTCAACCGCGGTACGGAACATGGTTTCAACTTCAGCCGCGGGGAAAAATTCCGGATCCAGTTCACGGATTTCACGAACAATCAGCTCAAACAACACACAATGGGTCAACTCATCACGATTGATGTAACGGATGATTTCCGAGGTCCCGAGCATGAGGTGGCGGCTGGCGAGATTGTAGAAAAAATTAAAGCCGTTATAGAAGTAGAGCCCTTCCAGCAGATAATTGGCGATGATCGCCCGATAAAAATGCTCCTGGGTCGGTTCATCAATAAAATCCTGATAGATCTGGGCAATATACTTGTTGCGCTCAAACAATACCTTGTCGGAGCGCCATTTATCATAAATCGAATTGCGCCGATCGGCCGGGATAATCGACTCGACTGTGTACTGGTAGCTCTGGCTGTGAATCGCTTCCTGGTACTGCTGGATGGCAAGCAGCAGGTTAACCTCCGGGGCGGTGATATAATCATTGATATTGGAGAGGTTGTTGGTCTGAATACTGTCGAGGAAGATCAGAAAGGACAGGATACCATCATAAGCCTGGCGCTCTTCGACAGTCAGATGCTTGTAGGGTTCGAGATCGCTTGAGAGATCGGTTTTTTCCGGAATCCAGAAGTTGGCCATCATGTTGCGATACATGCGATTGGCCCATTGGTAACGGACGTTGTTGAGATTAAAAATATTGGTGCTGTTGCCGCCGATGATACGCCGGGTCTCCAGGGAATCGTCCCCGGCCGGATTAAACAGTTTTTTCGCTTGCATCAAAAATTTCTCCTTTTAATTCATCCTGCGCAGGAAACACACTCCTCTTTGTCTGTCATCAGATTACTGTTTTTCTGAATGCTGCGCGTATAGTATATCGCCTTGCACCCTTTTTTCCAGGCCAGCAGATGAGTCTCAAAAATATCCTTCGCGGTCAGATTGTTATTGAGGTTGAACAGCAGCTCCATCGAAATCCCCGTATCAACCCAGGTCTGTAGCTGGGCAACCAGATTGACGACGTCGCGCTGATCAATATTCTTTGACTCCTGATAATGCCACAGCTTGTCTTTGATGTAGGGAGGGACAATGGGTACGGTGCCGTTGCTGTTGTTATCGATATAAAACTTGCTGAAGATCGGCAGGACACTGGCCGTACACCCCTGAACGATCGAGCTGCTGGTATTGGGGGCAATGGCGGTGATATGGCTGTTACGGATGCCGTGTTCAGCAATCCGCTCGAACAGTGCGTCCCAGTCCAGCTTGCCATGTTCCTCAAACCACTGGCGATCGCGACAGAGAATCTTTCCTTGTGCCCATTCACTTCCATCAAACAATGGATAAGCACCACGCTCCTCGGCGAGCAGGCAACTGGCAGCCGTGCAATGATAGGCAAATGCCTCCCCGATCTCAGCCGCTTTCGCCGCCGCCCCGGAGTAGGGGATATTGCGCCGCGCCAGGTAATCAGCCAGTCCCATCATTCCGACGCCGACAGTCCGCAACAGCTCGTTATGTCGCTGTCCCTCGGCGACCGGAACATCGGTAATATCGATACAATTATCCAGAATCCTTACGGATGTTTCGCAGATAGCCGGCAGCTCATCATCCTTGAGATTGGCCATATTGATCGACACCAGATTGCAGGTATGCACCAGTCCCGGCTCGACATCGCGACACAGGGTTGTGCCGTCAAAGCGTTGCGGCCCGATGCGTGACGGCTTGACCACCGAATAGGATTCCACGCAAAGATTGGTGCAGGGGATAATGCCGACATGTTTATTGGGGTTGGCGCGGTTGATGGTATCCTTAAAGGCGATATAAGGCATGCCGGTTTCGATCTGCACCTTCATGATCTGCTTGTAGAGCGCCTTCGCATTGACCTTTTCGAAGAGCTCTATACGCCCCGCAGCGACCTCGGCATAGAGATGATCAAGTGCCTGCTCAAACTCGTGTCCCCACAGGTCAGCCAGTTCGTAACCGTATTTACTCCGAACTTCATGGGGATCTAACAGATACCAGTCTTCTCCGCCCTCAACCGCGCGCATAAAACGATCAGTCACCACCACCTGCGGAAACACATCATAGGCCTTGCGGCGCTGGTCACCGTTCTCGGTCTGGATCTCAAGAAAATCCTCGATATCCAGATGCCAGCTGTCCAGTGCTACGGTGACTGCCCCGGCCCGTTTGCCACCCTGGTTGAAATAAAGGGCGATATCATTGACCACGCGGATATTGGGCACGACTCCACCGGCCCGCCCCAGAGAGTTACGAATCCGGGCACCGTGAGAACGTATCCGGCTGATGCTCACCCCGACCCCGCCGCCGCCGGAGCTGATCTGACCAACCTGTTCGAAAGTGTGAAAGATACTGTTGGTGTCATCGTCAAAGGCGGTAATAAAACAGCTCGAGAGATTGCCGTTGGGTCGGCGCAGATTGATAAGTATCGGGGTTGCCAGGGAAATCTTGCGGCGGGCGAGCATCGTGTAGGTATCGCGCACACGCTGCAAACGGATTGTTGAGGGCTGGTTCTGTTCGATCAGCAGGGCGATGGTCAGTAATGCCTCCTGCGGCATTTCAATCACCCGGTTGTCGTATTCAAGCATATAGCGCTTGATCAGCAGACTGATACCGGCATAGTCGTAATCGTAGTCGTACTCCTGCTTCAAAAACTGACCAGCCTTGTGCAGCTCCTTGTCGGAATATTTTTCCAACAGTACCGGCGAATAGATTCCCTTGCCGACAAAGTTTTTTACCGTCGCGCAATAGCTCGGATAACGATATTCATAGGGGATACCGCGGGCAATATGCACCCGTTTGTAGAAATCGACCAGTTTGAGCCGCGCTGCCAGAATACGCCAGTCCGGCTCCTCTATCGAGGTCAGGCGCAGGGATGTTTCAATGACCGTCTCATGAATTTCTCCGGTGGTCATGTTGTTGCGAAAATGCAGGCCAAGACTCGATTCGAGCTTGATCGGATTAATATCAAGCCCTTCGGCTGCCCACTGGATCACTTTGCGGATTTTGGCGATCTCAAGCGGGGCTGATTCCCCGTTACGCTTGATCACCCGATAACGTTTTGCCATCTGATAGACCCTCCTGCTCTTTCTCTATTTTCACTACATATTGTGTCGCAGAAGGAAAAGTATACACGATATTGACAACAAATGAAGACTAATTTTGTAAGATTTTTTGCCGAGTGAACATTTCGCTGGGAGTTTTTTCACGGAACATCCGCCCCGACAACAGGACCCTCATAAAGCGTGGCGCGGGTCGATATCAGTCAGGCGCCGGCTCCGGAGGGGGAACATCTGCCAAGCGACGCACGTCGAGCACGCCGCTGCGCAGGTGAATATCCCGCTGTGGGAACGGAAAGGCGACACCCTCTTCCGTAAAGCGCTCATATATTGAAAAATTCAGCTGACTGATCAATTTGCCTTTGCGATCAACCAGGCTCGACGACCAGGCTCGCAACTCAAATAGCAGCCCATTGTCACCAAACTCGAGGAACCTGACGACGGGAGGAGGAAGTTGCAACACATCGGGCTCGCGGTCCGCGACCTCGAGCAGCAGGGTCTCCACCTGACGGGCGTCACTACCGTAGGCGACACTGACGGGAATCCGAAAACGCACTTCATTATTATTGTATTTCCAGTTAACGACATTATCGGTAATAAACTTGGAGTTGGGGACAATCACGGCGATGTTGTCATTATCCAGCACGGTGGTACTGCGGGCACCGATATTGACGACATTCCCCTCTACCCCACCAACCACAATCCGATCACCCATTTTGACCGGGCGTTCAAACATGATGATTAAACCGGAAATAAAGTTACTGACGATGTTCTGCAGGCCAAAACCGACACCGATGCCGATGGCACCAGCCAGCACATTGAAAGTGGTCAGATCAATTCCCACGGTCTGGAGGATGATCAGCAGTCCGACCAGCAGAATCAGATAACGTACCAGCGCCCCAACTGAATAGCGCGCGCTTTCGCTCACGCGTACCCGGAGCAACGGCCCCTGTGTCAGCCAGCGCTGCATTCTGCGCGCAAACCATAGCAACCCAACCACCAGCACCAGAAAGGAGAGAATGGTCCATGCAGTGATGCGCGTACCCGCCGTTTCAATAATCGGCCACTGCAATATATCCCACAACCACAACAGGATACCTTTAAAATTGTCCATTCTCGCTCCTCCCGGACATTAGCGCCGGCGGCAATCGCCGCGAGCGGTCACCGTTTTTGAGATGTTTCGATGTCCGGGTCTTTTGCGCGCCCCTTGAGCAGCAGGGTGACGATAACCCCCATGGCAAAACCACCGACAGCCGTTAGAAACAGCAATAAAACGGTCGACATCTGTCCGGACAGCCACAGAAACTGGATTCTTACCGGCGATGTGTTCTGCAGAATCACCACCGCCAACAAGGCACCAAGAACGATGAGGAGAACCTGCTTAGCTGTTCGCATTAGTACACCTTTCAAATTCATTGGTTTCGACATACAACAAAAAAACTTCCATGTTTCATTATAGCTTACCAGCACACATTAAAAATAAAATTTCCGCCGAAGGTGAACAAAGCCCGTAAACCACAGATTCATAAAACAATGGTTGACCGAAAGTTGGGATATAATTGCCGATTTACGCTGATTGGGAGGTCTGAATCGTGTTATGAATTCTTTATAAGGAAACCGTTTACTGTCACCTCAGAAAGGATGCAGCACCCCATGGTCGTCAATTTGATTAATGAACGCGACCGTAACCTGGCCAGGCAGCTGGTCGAAGAAAACGGCTTCACCTTCGAAGAAGATTATGACCTTCTTTTCGGTAAGTTCGAAGACGGTGAGCTGGTCGCGACAGCAGCCCGAAACCACAATGTTTTCAAGATGATCTGTATCCGGGAAGGTCATCGCGGTGGAGGGTGTCTCGGCGAGCTGGTGACCGCCCTGATCAATAGTTGTGCCTACTGCGACATGCGCAATTTTTTCATCTTTACCACTCTGGAAAACCGTGGCGCCTTTGAACATCTCAATTTCTCACCTCTGGTTACCCACGGCAACATTTGTCTGCTCGAATACGGACAGGGTCTGTTCAGCTATCTGCAGCAGCACAGCGAGCTCAAACTGCCCGGCAGCAACGGCGCGGTCGTCGTCAACTGCAACCCCTTCACCATGGGCCATCGTTATCTGATCGAAGCAGCAGCGGCACAGGTAGATCACCTGTATATCTTTGTTGTCCGTGAAGACCGTTCGCTGTTTCCCTTCGAGGTACGCATGGCCCTGGTCAGGGAAGGAACTGCCGATCTGAACAACGTGACGGTTCTGGATACTTCCGACTATGCCGTCAGTCAGGTGACCTTTCCGGGATATTTTCTGAAACAGGATGATGACCGCCTGCAGCTGCAGATTGAGATCGATCTGTTGCTCTTTGCACGGCAGATTGCACCATTTTTTGGAATCACACGGCGCTTTATTGGTACCGAACCTTACTGCCGGACCACCCGCAGTTACAGCGACACCATGCCGCGCATCCTCGGCCCGGAGGGAATCCAGACGATCCAGCTGGAAAGGAAACTCAGCGCAGATACCCCGATCAGCGCCTTTCGCGTCCGCCAGGCCCTGAAAAATGAGGATTACGAAGCGTTGCGCAAACTGGTCCCGGTCACAACCCTGGAGTTTCTGCGCAGTGCTGAAGGCCGCAAGCTTCTGACTACCAGTAAACATCATCGCAGGAGACACTAACATGGAAATCGTTCGCAAAGCCCAGGCCGGAACCATGCAATCTAGTGACCTGATGGTCTTTCTCGAGCCCGCGCCGCAACTGCGGGTTGAAATTGACTCGACGGTAAAAAAACAGTTCGAACACCTCATCCGCCGGCAGATTGAAAGCGTTCTTGAGCGCTTTTCCATCACCAGCGGGGTTATTCGCATCAGCGATCGCGGTGCCCTTGATTACGCCATCGCCGCCCGCCTGGAAACCGGACTGTTGCGCGCCTGCGCTGAACAAGGGGCATCATCATGAGCGGACTTCATTACCGCCAGTGGCAACCAGGACGTAATTTCCTGATCAAGATTGAGCCGGGAGAAAGCCTGCGTAACCGCCTTAACCAATTCGCCCTGGATGAAAAAATTCAGCACGCGGTCATCGTTTCGGCGGTCGGGTCAGTGCGTAAGGCCGAGTTTCGCGGTATTAAATCAGGAGCCAAACGTCCCATTTCGGAACCACGGATGAGCCGTCATCACCTCGAAGGCCCCCTTGAACTACTCGGCCTTGAGGGTAACCTGATCGCCGAAAGTTCCGGCAACGTTGATATCCATCTGCATATTCTGCTGGGAAAAAGTTCCGGTGAAGTCGCTGGTGGTCACCTGTTTGATGCCGAAATCTTTGCCGGCTGCGAAATTGCACTGTGTGAAATGCAGATGACCGGGGTCGCTCGCTATGTTTCAAAATCTTCCGGTACACCCGCCATCTATATTGAGGAGGACTGACCATGGAATATTCTTTCCGCTTGCGCCGTTCACTCCTTTATGTGCCGGGCAATATGCCATCAATGCTGCAGAACATCCCGATTTTTGAGAGCGATGCTGTCATGATCGATCTCGAGGATGCGGTTCCATACAGCGAAAAAGACGCTGCCCGGATCCTGGTCCACAGTTTTTTGAGCACCTATCGAGAGCGCAACAAGGAGATCTTTGTCCGCATCAACGGCCTGAAAACCAAATGGTGGCAACAGGATCTGCAGACGATCCTCCCGGCTCTACCTGATGGCATCCGCTTGCCGGAAGCTGATTCCCCGGAATTTGTTGAACAGCTGGATACGGTATTGACCGAGTTCGAAGAAGAACTCGGGATTGAGATCGGCCACTTCAAGATTCTCCCTTCAATCGAAACCGCTGAAGGGGTTATCAACTGTATCAAGACCGCGCGTAGTTCCAGCCGTTTGATCGGTCTGGCTTTTGGCGCCGAAGATTACACCGCCAGCCTGGAGATTGAGCGCACCAAGACCGGAGAAGAACTGTTTGCCGCGCGCACCCGCGTGGTCTGGGCCTGTAAATCCGCCGGAATTCAAGCCATCGATACAATTTTTTCCGATGTCTCCGACATGGAGGCCCTGCGGCGCGAAACAACCTTGATTAAAACCCTGGGTTTCTCCGGAAAATCCCTGGTAAACCCCCGTCAGATCGAGGTTGTGCATGAAGTGTTCGCCCCGAAGCAGGCGGAGGTTGATTACGCCTTGCAGGTCATTGAAGCGATCCAGAAGGCACGTGAAATGGGAACCGGCGTCATCTCTCTTGAGGGGAAGATGGTCGATGCCCCGGTGGTGAAACGCGCCCTGAGAATCCTTAAGACCGCCCAGGCCCATGGTCTGATCGATATGCAGCTGGATGAAGAGGTTATCTATGGTCACAAATAGTCTGGGCCGGCAACTGCCGGAAACCTTTTTTGGCAAAACGGTGCACCCCTATCAGGATCCCTACAGCCTCAAACCTGTCGGCAGTCACGCAACCCGACACTTACGTCGTCATAACCCCGGCGACAATAAATTACTGGGCAGTCTGCGCGCAGCGATTGAAGCTTCCGGCCTTAAAAGTGGTATGTGTATTGCCACTCACCATCACCTGCGTAACGGTGACGCCGTCCTTAACCTCGTTGTCCGTGAAATTGACCGCATGGGAATCCGCGATATCCGCATCGCCTCCAGCTCGGTTCATCCGGTTCACGCAGAGCTGATTCCTTTCATCCAGAAAGGGGTCATCAGCGGATTTGAATGCGGGGTCAACGGTCTGATCGGCGAAATGGTCTCACGCGGCGAGCTTGACTGTCCGATTATCGTTCGAACCCACGGTGGCCGGGCCCGTTCCCTGATCACCGGCGAGGTCGTGGTTGACGTGGCTTTTATCGCTGCGCCTTCCTGCGACTGTTACGGCAACATGAACGGTTTTTTCGGTCCGTCAGCCTGCGGCAGCCTCGGCTATGCCTTTACCGACGCCCAGTATGCCCGCTGTGTGGTTGCGGTTACCGACAATCTGACCGCTGCCCCGGTGACACCGGTATCGATTCCCCAGTCGCTGGTCGACTTCGTCGTCGAGGTCGACACCCTCGGCGACCCGCGCAAGATCGTCTCTACCACCACCCAGATAACCCGTGACCCGGTTGGCCTGCAGATCGCCCGCTACGCCGCTCAGGTGATCGATGCATCCGGCCTGCTGCGCGACGGCTTTTCCTTTCAAACCGGTGCCGGGGGGATTTCCCTGGCAGTCGCCGAACAGGTTCGCCGGATGATGAGTCAGGCTCAGATCAAAGGGAGCTTCGGTTGCGGCGGGATTACCGGCTATTTTGTTGACATGCTGGAAGAAGGGCTGTTCCGCACCCTGTTCGATGTACAATGCTTTGACCTCAAGGCGGTTGAGTCGATCGGCCGAAATCTGCACCATCAGGAAATGAGTGCCGATACCTACGCCAATCCGTTCAATGCCGGTGCGATGGTCAACCTGCTTGATTGTGTCATCCTTGGCGCCACCGAGATTGATGTCGATTTCAACGTCAATGTCAATACGGAATCCAACGGGTACCTGCTGCACAATACCGGGGGTCACAGTGATGCTGCGGCCGGAGCTAAGTTGTCGATCATCACCGCACCCTTGCTGCGTGGCCGCCTGCCGATCATCCGCGATACCGTGACCACGGTCACCACACCGGGGCGCACCATCGATGTCATCGTCACCGAACGCGGTATCGCCGTCAACGACCATCAGCAGGAGCTCAAGGAAGAACTGATCAAACGCAAGGTACCGGTCAGGGATATCCACGAACTACGAGAAGAAGCCTGTCGCATCACCGGCGAGCCGCGCCCGATCGAGTTTACCGACGAGGTTGTTGCCCTGATTGAATACCGGGATGGAACCATGATCGATGCCGTACGCAAAGTTAAGGAGTGACATCCTCGCCGCCCGCGACAAGCGCCAACGTTCGCTTGACCAGCTGGCGGCAGGCGATTCCCGAACCCGGGTACTGTTGTCCCTTAACCTCCCGGGCCGGGACAAACCAACAACCAGCTTCAGTCGACTGTTTGCCTGGGGGGAACAACAACTTAAGTATTATATTGATGATCTTGACCCGATCACCCGGCAAACCGACGTTCTGGGTCCCTGGGCACTGTTTGCCAGCAGCCTGTCTGCGGCGGCTGCCAAACGCATCGGTTGTATGATCGAAGAAGGTTGCACCGCTGCCCGCCTGCTTGACATTGATGTTTATGACAGCAACGCCGCGGCATACCACCGACAACAACTCGGGCATCCGCCCCGCCCCTGCTTTGTCTGTCCGGAACCAGCGACTGAATGTATCCGTCTTGGCCGGCACTCTTCCAAAGAATTGCAGCGCTATCTTGATCGCCTCCTCGACCACCTCCCGACTTGAGATCCTTGCCACCGCCCTTGCCAATGGCTTGCGGGCGGAGCTCTATCTGACCCCCAAGCCGGGACTGGTCGACTTGAGGGACAACGGTGCCCATCCGGATCTGAACCTGCACCTCATGTGCCGCTCTATCCGGCTGGTCGATAACTATCTGCAGGAACTGACTGGAGCGCTGCTCAAAAACGCCGGATCGGACGAAATGATTGCTATCGGTCTGCAGGCGGAGCAAACCATGATAAAACAACTGGGCAGCAATACCCATCGTGGTGGAATCTTCCTCTGCGGACTACTCCTGGTCGCTGCCCATCACAGCAATCCCGACGATCCCCAGGCACTACAACAGTCTGTGATACAGGTTGCGACAGCTTTTTTTACCAACCGGGAAAAACACATCAGCAACGGCGAGATGGTCCGCCGCCAGCACCCTGTTGCCGGCATTGTCACCGAGGCACTAACGGGACTGCCGAATCTCTTTGAGACCATCCTCCCCATCCTCTATGACCAGCGTACACTTGAGCAGCCACAGCGCATTTATCTGGCCCTGGCCCGACTGATGCTAAGGGTACAGGACTCGACCAGCATTCACCGCTGTGGCGAACAGGGCTTGATCCTGCTCCATCAGGCAGGGGCGCGCCTGGAAGATTGTATCCTGTCCGGTAATGACCCGACCTCTCTGCTCCATCAGACCAACCGGGAATTCTGCCGCCATAACTTGACCATGGGCGGGGTTGCCGACCTGCTCGGGGTTGGACTCGGTTACGCCGGCTATCTGCTCTCCAACAGCACGCAAAATCAGAACTGACAAAAAATCCACCCGCAAAGACAAAACTCCCCGATCTGTCCATAAGTGAAAATCTGCTTGAAATGGTTAGACATCTGCATCAGACCCGCCGGCCATTAACCCCTTTAACAGACTGTAATCATTCAATTTAAACCCGACATCGGGCGGTTTGATGACAGATATCTAATGAAATCAGTCGCGCCGGATGAAACAATTCAGTCAACCACAGACCACTAAGGTCAAAATTCTTTTAAAGGAGGAAATGTCATGAAAAAACTTTTTACCCTGCTCATCGCCATCAGTCTGGTTTCTGTTGTAGCAACTTTGGTTGTTGCTCAGAGCAGTGGACCAGCTGAAATCGAGTACCCTACAAAAATGGGTACTGTCACCTTTAACCACACAAGCCATGAGAACCTGGTTGACTGCGCAAGCTGTCACAGCCTTGTCCAGGGGATTGAAAAGAAAGAACGCAAAGATGCATTTCATGATCTATGTATCAGTTGTCACAAAGAGCAAAAACAGGGCCCGACGGGCTGTCGTGACTGTCATATCAAATAAATAAAAGCTGCAGACTCAAACATATATATCTGTTTCTGAACAGCCATGCTTCTGATTCTGAGGATCCGATGAACCAGAAACCGGAGTCCTGCGGCTAGAACCTCCGCGCGATTAACCCCGGTCATAAGACCGAACGTTTAACCAAAAAAAAGGAGATTCAAATGTATAAAAAAATCATGATCGTCCTGATTACCCTGATGTTTGCTGCTGCCGGGCTGGCAATAGCTGCCGATCTGCAGGGCACCGTCAAGGACGTCAAAGACAAGACCGTGACCATCGAAATCAACAAAGGCAAAGCTGGCGATTTGTCTGCCGGTGACTCGGTCGAGATCAAAGCCGACGGCAAAAAAGCTCCCAAAAAAGGTGGCGACATGCTCCAGGGCTGCTAAACTCGTATTTTTCATAGCTAAAAAGGGTGCCTCATTGTGAGGGCACCCTTTTTTATTACTAAGCTGCAGTGTTCCCGGTGACAGCTAACGCAGCGACACAAAGAACCTTTGGACCATTTTTGCCGCATCATCAGGCATCTGGTAAAAATCCGGGTAACGTAGATAATCACTGTAAAGGCCGAGCATAAAGCTGTACAGTCCAACGGCCAGCAGCCGTGGATCTTCAGCGGGGCTTATATACCCATGTTGCTGGAGGCGGGCAAAAAAGCGCTCCAGATCGTGCGTCATCTCGAGTTTTGATTCCCGCAAACGCTCATTGAGCGACCGGGTCTCGTCGGAAAGTTCGCATTTGAGCAGCAAAATACTGTAGACACGCCTGATATGTTCATCCGTATACAGCTGGAGCAATGAATCACTGCAGTGTTTTTCCAGGTTGCAGAGGGCGTGAGAGGTGTCATCGGCAAGAATCCGCTTGAGAATCTCTTCAGCCGGCATCTGAACCTCGGCGTGAACGGCATTGATCAGCTCGACCTTATTTGCAAAATTCCAGTAAATGGCCCCGCGCGTCACTCCGGCAGCACGGGCGATCTGCTCCAGGGTCGTACGCGCAATCCCTTGATGAAAAAAAACCTCTTCAGCGGCCGCAATGATTTTCTTTCTTGTCTGCTGCGCATCTTCTTTCGAACGTCTCAACAGCTTTCTCCATCTGAATAGACATCTATTTTCAGGCAAATCAAAATTTTAAGGTTTTTCCTCCTACAAACATTCAAGGATGTATGTTAGCATTCATAAGTTATACAGAGCAACGATTCTTTTCGCCCCCTGCTCCATCAACAACGATGAAACCAATACGTGTTTTTCATGTTTTCAATGCGGAGTTTGAGCATGACCATTTTTCATTCGCCTCGTTCCATCTTCCTCAGTGCCATTTTGTTAACCCTTGTTTTTTTTCTGACGGCATGTCAATCCGACCAGGGCCAGAGCAGAGCACAGCGGCCACCGGCACCGGTAACCGTCAGTAAAACCCAGCTGGCTGATGCTGAACTGATGCGCGCCTACGCCGGTCGAGTTTACGGTGCCCGGGAAGTGGAAGTACGGGCGCGTGTTCAGGGGATACTGCAACAACGCCTGTTTAAGGAGGGGGAAGAAGTCAAACAGGGGGACATCCTCTTTCAGATTGATCCCGAACCGTTTCAGGTGGCCCTGGATGCCGCGAAGGCTAACCATCGTACTGCCACCGCCACCCTGAATCAGGCCGAGCGCGAATGGCGGCGGACCTCTCGTTTATATGAGCAGAATGCCGTCAGTCAGCGCGAATACGACAATGCCCGCTCCACTTTTGAACTGGCCCAGGCCAACCAATCCTTGTCACAGGTACGGGTTGCCGAGGCACAGCTGGAGCTGAGTTATACCCGGGTTGAGGCCCCGGTTAACGGCGTGACCGGTCTGGAAGCAGTATCAGAAGGCAACCTTGTAGAACCGGGAACCTTGCTTACCAGCCTTGTTCAGCTCAATCCGATTCACGTGCGTTTTTCCCTTCCGGAAGCCGATGCCGCCATCCGCCGTACGGCAGCAATGGCTGCGAGTACTGACCCAAACAGTACCCCGGTCAGGCTGTTTACCGCTGACGGAAGCGCTTATCCCCTCGCCGGCAAGATCGACTTTACCGCCAGCACCGTTGACCAGATGACCGGTACGGTGGCCGCGCGGGCGATTTTTCCCAACCCCGACAAGCTACTGATTCCCGGCCAGTTCGTACGCGTGCAGGTTCTCCTGCAATCGTTCCAGGACACCATTGTTATTCCCGAAACCGCCGTTGTTCAAGGGCCGCAGGGACCCAGCGTATTTGTCATCGAGGAGAACAGTGCCCAGTTTCGCCCCGTCACTCTGGGTCCGGTAACAACCGCAGGTCAGGTGGTAGTTGATGGCCTGACAGTCGGAGATCTTTTCGTCATCAATGGTCAGGTCAGCCTCTATCCCGGTGCTCAGGTGAACATTGTCGCCGGCCTGGAGGAGTAGAAACTGATGCTCAGATTTTTTATTGATCGGCCAATCTTCAGTTCGGTTATTTCCATTATTATCGTGATCATCGGTCTGGCCGCCCTCAGAATCCTGCCGGTTGAGCAATATCCCGAGGTCGTCCCGCCGCAGGTCGTGGTCAGTGCCCAATATGTCGGTGCCAGTGCAGATGTTGTGGCTGCTTCGGTCTCCGCACCCCTTGAGCAGGAAATCAACGGGGTTGACAACATGATCTATCTGGAATCGACCGCAACAGATGCCGGCAGCTTGCAGATCACTGTATCTTTTGAACTCGGCACTGATCCCGACCAGAATGCTATCAACGTTAACAATCGTGTCCAGGCAGCTCTCGCGCGCTTGCCCCAACAGGTGAGGGATACCGGAGTGCGGGTTGAGTCGCGCTCTACCAACCTGTTAATGGTCGCCACGCTGAACGCCCCTGAGGGTCGCTACGACACCCTCTACATCAGCAACTATGCCCTGCTCAATGTGCTGGACGAGCTGGTGCGGATTCCCGGGGTTGGTGGCGCTTCACTTTTCGGCGCCCAGGACTATTCCATGCGGATCTGGCTGCGCCCGGACATCCTTGCCCAGTATCAACTGACTCCCACCGATGTTGCCCAGTCAATCCGTGAGCAGAATTCCCAGTTTGCTGCCGGTCGCCTGGGAGATCAGCCGGCACCCGATGATCAGGCCTTTACCTTCACCGTCACAACCAAGGGGCAATTGGCAACACCCGCGGAATTTGAGGAAATCATTCTGCGCTCCAGCACTGATGGTGAGACCCTGCGTCTGCGCGATGTCGCCAGAGTTGAATTAGGCTCCCAGAACTATGGTTTTCACGCTATTTACAATGGCCAGCCGGCGGTGCCGGTAGGGATTTATCTGCAGCCGGGTGCCAACGCGCTGGCAACTGCGCAAATGGTGCATCAGACTTTCCGTGACCTGGCTGAGCGCTTTCCAGCCGGGCTCGAATACCGTATCCCCTATGACACCACCGAATTCGTCGAGATATCCATCCGCGAAGTATTTATTACCCTGATCCTCGCCGTCATTCTTGTAGTGCTGGTCACCTTCGCTTTTCTCCAGCATTTACGTGCAGCACTGATACCCATTGCAGCGATTCCGGTCTCTCTGATCGGAACCTTTGCCGGGATGCAGGCGCTCGGCTTCTCGGTCAATCTGTTGACCCTGTTTGGTCTGGTTCTGTCGATCGGCATTGTCGTCGATAACGCCATTATCGTTATGGAGAATGTTGAGCGCCTGATTAATGAACAGCAGCTCAGTGCCCGCGATGCAGCAGTGGAAACGATGCAGCAGGTCTCCGGTGCGGTGATCTCGTCAACGCTGGTGCTTGTCGCAGTATTTGCACCGGTAGCTTTCCTGGGCGGGCTAAGTGGCGAACTTTACCGCCAGTTTGCTGTCACCATCGCCGTTTCGGTGGTAATCTCAGGCGTCGTTGCCGTTACCCTGACACCGGCCATGTGTGCCCTGCTCCTCGATCGCCAACCGCGCAAGCTGGCAGCACCCTTCCGTTTATTCAACCGCGCCTTCGACGCGGCAACCACCGTCTTTGTTGCCGGTGTGACTTTTTTACTGCGCCATGCAATCATCGGCGTGATCGGCTTTGTCCTGGTGATCGGCAGTACCCTATGGCTGCTTGAGCGCTTGCCCTCCGGTCTGGTGCCGCAGGAAGATCAGGGGGTAGCCTTGGTGGTAGCACAATTACCGCCGACCGCGTCCCTGGGTCGCAGTTCAGAAACCCTGGCAGGACTGTCGGCACAGGTAGTCAACATCCCCGAAGTCGATCAGTTCACCACCTTTGCCGGTTTTGATATTTTTTCGTCGTCATCAAAATCGAACTCTACCGTTGGTTTTGCCAAACTCACCAACTGGAATGAACGACGTGGTCCGGGACAGGACGCCGCCTCGATTACCGGCAAGATTATGGGCATCGGCATGGGAATCCAGGAAGCTAACGTCTTTGCCTTCACCCTTCCACCCATCCGAGGAATGTCCCTGACCGGCGGCGTCGAGGGTTACCTGCAGGTGCGTGGCGATGTCGGCGTTGAAGAGATCGACGCGATTGCTCGCGATCTGGTCGCCAACGCGAACCAGCGCCCGGAACTTAACAATGTCCGCTCCCTGCTCAACACGACCATCCCTCGCTATAATGCGGTGCTTGATCGTGAAAAAGCACGTGCCGCCGGAGTTCCCATTGATCAGATCTACGATGCCATGCAAAGCACCTTTGGTGGCTTGTATGTCAACGACTTCACTTATTTTGGGCGCCTGTGGCAGGTACGCCTGCAGTCGGAGGGTGAATTCCGCAACCGCGCCGAAGACCTCAATCAGGTTTTTGTCCGCTCGCAAAAAGGCGAAATGCTGCCGCTGAGTTCATTGATTTCCATGGAACGGATCAGCGGCGCTGACGTTGTCAATCGCTACAACCTCTATACCTCGGCCAAACTCCTGGCTGATCCGGCGCCGGGTTTCACCAGTGGTCAGGCCAAAACCGCCATGGAAGAAGTGACCGCCGAACTAGGTCGCGACAATACCGTGCTCGGCTGGACCGGTGAAGCCTATCAGCTTGATGCAGCAGCAGGCACCGGTACCGCCGCTTTTGGTCTGGGGCTGCTGATGGTGTTTCTAATTCTTGCCGCCCAGTACGAACGCTGGACCCTGCCGATGGCCGTAGCCTCGGCTATTCCTTTTGCCGTTTTGGGCGCCGCCCTTGCGGCCTGGACACGGGGTTTTCCCAGTGATATCTATTTTCAGGTCGGGCTGCTGGTGCTGATTGGACTGGCGGCCAAAAATGCGATTCTTATTGTTGAGTTTGCCGCCCAGAATCGCCGCGCCGGCATGAGCTCTTTTGAGGCCGCTACAGAAGCAGCCCGACAACGTTTCCGGGCAATCATGATGACCGCCATGACCTTCATCATCGGCACCCTGCCGCTGGTATACGCCACGGGTGCCGGCGCCGCCAGCCGGCAGGAAATCGGTACTGTCGTGGTCGGTGGCATGGTCGTTGCCAGTTCCCTGGCGTTGTTTTTTGTGCCACTGTTTTACAAACTTCTTGAAGATATCGCGACCCGGCGGCAGCAGCGCCTGCAAAATCGAAAGGCGACGTCCAAATGAAGCAACTTTTCTTTTTTCTCTTCGGAATGGTTCTCCTGCTCTCAGGTTGTGCTGTCGGTCCCGATTACCAGCGTCCAGACACTGAGTTACCCACCCGCTGGCCGGAATCCAGTTTCAGAAAGTTCGTTGCAGATGCAGATGGCCGCGACTGGTGGTTGCAGTTTGAAGACCCGATTCTTACCGGTCTGGTTGATCGTGCCCTTGCTGAGAATCTCAGTTTACGTCTGCAGCTGTACCGGATTCAGGAAACCCGTGCCCGCCTCGGATCGGCCTCAGCACAACGCCGTCCGTCTCTGGATGCTCAGGCGGAAGGCGCGCGCCAACAGGAGTCCGGCGCTCTTTCTACCGGAAGCGTAGGTAACAGTTTTTCCCTGAGCGGACTGCTGAGTTACGAAGTCGATCTGTGGGGTCGCCTGGCGCGGGGACAGGAAAGTGCTGAAGCGCTGCTCGCGGCATCCCGTTTCAATAGGGATGCGGTTCGCTTGCGGCTGATTACTGATCTGGTCAGCACTTATATCAACCTGCGCGCGGCCCAGGAACAACTGAGGATTACCGAAAACACCCTGACAAGTCGCTATAACACCCTGCAACTGCAACAGATTCGCTATGATGGTGGGGTCATTGACCAGCTCGGATTACAACAGGCACAGTCAGAATGGGAGGCGACCAGAGCACTGCTGCCACGCCAGCAGGAACAGGTACGGCTCCTTGAAAGTGCCCTGGCCATTCTCACCGGCATGAGCCCCGCAGAATTTCTGGGGGAACTCGATTTCGGCGAAGGGCAACTGACGGACCTGCGCCTCGCCCGGACGATGCCCGACTTTCTACCCTCAGAGCTATTGTTGCGCCGCCCGGACATTCGGGCGGCAGAAGCAAACCTGATCGCTGCCAATGCGCAGATCGGGGTTGCCACCGCAGAGCGCTTGCCCCGCTTTAATCTGGCCCTGTTTTACGGCAGCGCGGCAGGAGACCTAGACGATCTGCTCAGCCACAATGCCGAAATCTGGGGCGCAAGTGGTTCACTTTTAGCGCCGCTGGTCGATTTTGGCCGCAACCAGGCTCGCGTTGAGATCGCCGAAGCGCTACGGGATCAGGACGAGGTCCGCTATCAGATAACCGTTCAGACCGCCTTTCGCGAGGTGCGTGACGCACTGCTGCTAAGCGCAACAGCGACGGAACGCGAAACCGCCATCCGGCGGCAGATGGAGTCAGTGCAAAAGACTTTGCAACTGGTTGAGTTGCGCTATCAGGAAGGGTACAGCAGTTTCATCGAAGTTCTTGATGCCCAACGCCAACTCCTCGCCGCCGAACTTGCCCTGACCGAAGCGACCCGTGATCGCTACAACGCTGCGGCGGCAATGTTCAATGCGCTGGGTGGGGGCTGGTAGGGCAGACAAGATGTAAGGGCACGGCGCGCCGTGCCCTTACCGTCATTTACAGCATTCTTGCCGCATCATAGATGGTTTCCGACAGGGTGGGGTGGGGGTGAATGGTCTTGCGCAGATCCTCAGACAGGGCCGCCATCTCCATAGCCAGCACCCCTTCAGCGATCAATTCCCCGGCCCCCGGTCCGGCGACAGCAACCCCCAGAATGCGATCTGTTTCAGGATCAACGATCAACTTGGTGATGCCGTCATCACGCCCCAGGGTGAGACAACGACCATTGCTGCGCCATGGAAGCTTGGCGGTCTTGACTTTGATCTTCTGCTCGCGCGCTTGGGTTTCAGTCAAGCCACACCAGGCTATTTCCGGGTCAGTAAATACCACCGCTGGAATCGCCCGCGGCTCGTAGACCGCCTTGCCTCCTGCGGCAACCTCGGCGGCGACCTCGGCTTCAGCATAGGCCTTATGCGCCAGCATCGGCTCACCGGCAATATCACCGATGGCAAAGATATGGGGTTCAGCCGTACGCTGCTGGCCATCAACCTCAATAAAACCCTTATCATTCTTTTTAATCCGGGTGTTGTCCAGCCCCAGCTGTTCGGTGTTGGGTTTCCGGCCAATAGCGATCAGCACCTTATCAAAGCGCCGGTTAGTCGACTCCCCTTTCTTATCTTCCAGGGTAACCGCGACCCCGTTCTTCTGCTCTTTTAGTTCAACAACTTTGGTTTTGAGCAGAATATCTTCAAATATTTTATCCAGCCGCCTTTTCAGCAAGGACACCAGGTCGCGGTCACAACCGGGAAGCAGGCCATCGGTCATCTCGACCACGCTGACCTTGCTGCCCAGCGCTGCATAAGCGCTACCAAGCTCGAGCCCGATGTATCCGCCACCGACCACCAGCAAGGAAGAAGGGACATCGCTCAGATCAAGGGCGCCGGTGGAATCGATAATCCGCTGACTGCCGGCTTTAACACCGGGAAGCATGGTTGGCCGCGAACCGGTGGCAACAATCGCCTGCGAAAAGGAAAGTTCACTGGTCTTGCCGTCAAGATCCGTCATCTCAAGATGATGAGCATCCTTGAATCGTGCCGTCCCTCTTAAATAGGTCAACTTCTGCTTCTCGACTTTTGCACCCAGGCCACCCGTCAGTTTTTCAACTACGTCATTTTTCCATGCACGGACCCGGTCAACATCAATCTTCGGCGGCGAAAATGCGATGCCGATAGCTGCTGACTCCTGGGTTTCAGTGATCAGTTTGGCGACATGCAACAGGGCTTTAGAAGGGATGCAGCCACGATGCAGACAGACGCCGCCGGGATTCTCCTCAGGATCAATCAGGGTCACCGACAGCCCCAGTTCCGCCGCCTTAAAGGCCGCGTGGTAACCACCGGGGCCGGCACCGATAACGACCAGATCCTTGCCCGGAACTTCTGCCTGGTCGGCAGTTTTTTCGACAGACTTTTTGGCAGCCGGTTCCTTTTCTGCCTCGTCTGTTGACGTCTCTTTGACTTTTTCCTCCGAAGCAACCTCTTGCGATTTATCTGTTTCAGCTGCTGAGCTGTCCGCTTCTGACTCCTCCAGGACGGAAATCACCGCCCCCACTTCCACCGTATCCCCTTCAGCGACCTTGAGAGCAGTGACACGACCTGCTGATGGCGAAGGAATCGCCACCACCGCCTTGTCGGTTTCCAGCTCGATCAGGGTCTGATCCGCTTCAACCTGATCACCGACACTGACCGCCACGGAAATCACTTTACCAGAGGTCACACCATCTGAAACCTGCGGAACAACTACGTTGATACTCATAAAATCTCTCTATTTTAATAGGAATGTTAGCTTAGTGGAGCTTCCACCATGTGTACTTCGGTATGGGGTCGGGGCACCATACCCAACCACCAACAATTTCATCACATCACCAATTTTAGTGGCTGCTCCAGCGCCTCGCAGATCCAGCGCAGAAACCGCGCGCCATCCGCACCGTCGATCACGCGATGATCGTAGCTCAAGCTCAGGGGCATCATCTGTTGCGGTACAAACTCCTGACCGTTCCAGACCGGTCGGGTTTCGGTGCGGGACACCCCGAGGATCGCCACCTGGGGCGCGTAGACAATCGGGGTAAAGGCGCTGCCACCGATGCCGCCGAGGTTGCTGATGGTGAAGGTGCCACCGTTCATTTCGTCCGGACCCAGTTTGCGTGCCCGCGCCTTCTCTGCCAGCGCATTGAGGTCTGCCGCCAGCTGATGAATCCCCTTGCGGTCGGCGTCACGCACCACCGGTACCATCAGACCATTGTCGGTATCCACCGCGACCCCGACGTGAACGAATTTCTTGTAAATCAGTTCCTGACCGGCGAGATCAAGGCTGGTATTGAACTGTGGAAATTCCTTAAGTGCCGCAGCACAGACTTTCAGCAGAATCGCCGTCATGGTCAGCTTGACCTCCGGAGATTTGCGATTATAGTCCTGACGGAAGTTTTCCAGATTATCCACCGCCGCCCCATCATACTGGGTCACCATCGGGATCGTCGACCAGGCATAACCCATGGCGTCAGCGGTAACCTGCCGTACTCTGGACAGAGGCTTGCGCTCAATATCACCCCAGGCACTGAAATCGGGCAACGGCCGCTGAGCATGCAGCCCACGAAACTCGCCACTGCTGACCGCCGTGCCGCCGCTCAGCTGCTCCATGGTAGTACGAACAAACTCGCGCACATCCGTTTCGCTGATACGGCCACCGGGGCCGGAACCCTGAACCTGATAGATATCGACTCCCAGTTCGCGCGCAATACGGCGCACCGATGGGGCCGCCGGCGCCACCAGATCTGCGCTACGGCGCGTTGTCAGATCCAGAGAAGGCCGATCTGCAGATGATTTTTGTTCAGCTGTTGAAACAGGCGCCTGTTGGACCGACGCCTGCTGCTTTTTTTGCTGCGTCGGTGCTGGTTGCTCATCGGCATCAGCTTGTGACTCTTGATTATCCTGTTCCGCATCAGCCGCTGTGGTTTCTTCTTCTGCCCCGGCAGTTTCCAGCAGCATAATCACCGAACCGACCTCGGCCTGATCACCTTCTGCGACGCGAATCTCACTGATTTTACCGGCCTGTGGTGACGGAATGGCCACCACCGCCTTATCGGTTTCCAGCTCCAGGAGGGTCTGATCTTCCGTGACCTCATCACCGACCGCCACCGCCAGGGCGGTGACGGTACCGGAAGTGACACCGTCGGAGACTTGCGGAACAACTATTTCGAGGGCCATAATTAATCCTTTGATGCGTTAGCAAAAAGTATCAATTTAGATGGATAAGCAAAAAACACCAAATGCAAGGCGCGCCATTGTTGAACAATGAGGCGTACTTACGTACGTCGAAGCAGTGGAACAATGGCAGCAACACAGCAGTTGGTGATTTTTTGCGACGCCATCCTCCTTTAGTCCTGATGCGGGTTCAATTTATCGGGATCAATGTCAAAATCCTTGAGCGCCTGCTGCACCGTTTTCATTGAGCCACCATCCTGGGCTGCCCACTGATAGAGCGCGGCCAGGGCGATATAGCGCTGATCGACCTCAAAGAAATCACGCAGACGCTCACGACTGTCACTACGTCCGAAACCGTCAGTTCCCAGACAATGAATCGGACCGGGCAACCACTTTGCCAGGGCGGCCGGCAGCACCTTCATATAATCGGAGGCGGCAACAAAGATCCCCTCCTCTTTTTCCAGCGCCTGAGCGATGTAGGGCTTACGCGGCTTTTTCCCGGGATTCAGCAGGTTCCAGCGGTCAACCTCGATGGCATCCTGATACAGCTCTTTATAGCTGGTCACACTCCAGACATCGGTAGCCACACCGTAATTTTCCTCCAGCAGCGTCTGCGCCTTGATCACCTCATTCAGAATCGCGCCGCTGCCAAACAGATGAATGCGGGCCTGCTTTCCTTTGAGGCCGGTTTTGCGGAACCGGTAGAGACCCTTGATCACCCCTTCGCGCACCCCTTTTTCCTTGGGCATGGCGGGCATCAGATAGGTTTCATTGGTGACCGTCAGGTAGTAAATCAGATCTTCCTGATGGCAGTACATACGATTCAGACCGTCCTGAACAATCAGGGCCAGCTCATAAGCAAAAGCCGGATCATAGGCCTTCACTTTGGTCGGGGTCAGGGCCAGCACATGGCTGTGGCCATCCTGGTGCTGCAGTCCTTCCCCGGCCAGGGTCGTCCGCCCGGCCGTCGCCCCGATCAGAAATCCGCGCGCCCGACTATCGCACGCCTGCCAGATCAGATCGCCGACACGCTGAAAACCGAACATGGAATAAAAGGTGTAAAACGGAATTGTCTGTACCTGGTTGCTGGAATACGAACTGCCGGCGGCAATAAAACTGGCCATGGAACCGGCCTCACTCAAGCCCTCTTCAAGAATAGCACCGGTCTTTTTTTCGTTGTAGAAGAGTAAACTCCCCTTGTCGATCGGTTCGTAGAGTTGACCGACGTGACTGTAAATACCGGCCTGGCGGAACAGAGCTTCCATGCCGAAGGTGCGCGCTTCATCCGGCACAATCGGCACAATCAGCTTGCCGACCTCATCATCCCGCAGCAGTTTGGCAAGAAGATGAACAAAAGCCATGGTGGTGGCCAGCTCACGCTCACCCGAACCGCCGAGATACTCCTGTACCAGCCAGTCGGTCTGGCAGGCCATCGGCTGACTGCCGGAAAAACGCTGCGGCAGAGAACCGCCAAGTTCTTTGCGCCGTTGTTTCAGATACTGCATCTCCGGGCTGTCATCTGCCGGCTTGTAAAAGGGAGCGGCGGCGATCTGATCATCACTGATGGGGATATTGAACCGGGTACGGAACTCCTTGAGTTCATCCTCATTCAATTTCTTCTGCGAATGGGTGATATTCTTTCCCTCCCCGGCTTCACCCAGACCGTACCCCTTGATCGTCTGGGCCAGGATCACCGTAGGTGACCCCTTATGTTCTACCGCAGCCTTGTAGGCAGCGTAGATCTTGACCGGATCGTGGCCACCACGCTTGAAGGCGCCGAGTTGCTCATCGCTGTAACTCTTGACCAGTTCCAGCAGTTCCGGGTAGCGACCGAAAAAATCCTTACGCACAAAATCACCGCTTGATGCAGTATAGCGCTGCATTTCGCCATCAAGGACCTCATCCATCCGTTTGACCAGTTTGCCGGAATCGTCCGCTTCCAGCAGGGGATCCCAGTCTTCGCTCCAGATCACCTTGATTACATTCCAGCCGGCACCGCGAAACGCCGCTTCGAGCTCTTGAATAATTTTGCCGTTGCCACGGACCGGACCGTCGAGACGCTGCAGATTGCAGTTAATGACAAAAATCAGGTTATCGAGCTGTTCCCGCGAAGCCAGGGTAATAGCTCCCAGGGATTCCGGCTCATCCATTTCACCGTCACCGAGCATCGCCCAGACCTTGCGGCCGCTTGACTTGCGTAAGCCGCGATCGACCAGATAATGGTTAAAGCGCGCCTGATAGATGGCACTTAGTGCCGTCAGTCCCATGGAGACCGTCGGGAATTCCCAGAAGTCTTTCATCAGATAGGGGTGGGGATAAGAGGAGAGACCCCCTTTGGGATCCAGCTCGCGACGGAAGTTTATCAGGTCCTGTTCCGTAAGACGTCCCTCGAGAAACGCCCGTGCATAGACTCCCGGTGCTGCGTGGCCCTGAAAATAAACCATATCACCGATAAAATCTTCGGTCCGCCCACGCCAGAAATGGTTGAAGCCGACTTCCCACAAGGTCGCAGCCGACGCGTAGGTCGATATATGCCCGCCGATACCGGCAGATTCACGGTTGGCACGCACCACCATCGCCATCGCGTTCCAGCGCACAATCGACTTGATCCGCCGCTCGATTTCCCGATTGCCCGGGGGAACCGGCTGCTGACTACGTGGGATGGTATTGATATAGGGGGTGTTGGCAGTAAAGGGGATGCTCACCCCTTGTTCCTGGGCACGAATCTGCAGTTGCCGCAGAATCTGCTGCACCCGCTCTGCGCCCTGCTCCTTGAGGACGTAATCAAGGGATTCACGCCATTCCTGATTTTCTATTTCCTGCAACTGTTGCGATGTCTTTTGTTTTTCGTTACTCATAGCCTGCTGACTCCTTTCGCAAACCCGTCAGGTGAAGCAATCATTACAGCTACAACCAGTTTTTTAGCATACACGATTTTTCTCTGTTTGGCAGCATTGCCGCCAAGATCAAGCAATCTCTTTCTGCCATCAGGTCATGCCATGGGCGGTTGCCAGACAGACCAAAAAAAGGATAATCTGTCTGAACTGACAAAGGCAACTGCCTATCTCCGGCCAACCGGTAGCGATAAAGAAGTGCTCTCTACATGAAAAAATCACCCATCATCGGTGTCACCGGCGGGGCGCGGTACTGGGCCCCGGCCTGGTGGTGTACGCGCATTGCCCTGCGTCTGGCCGGAGCCTCGGCACGGCGCATCAGCGTCAGGCACGCGCTTGACCAGAACCATCTGGATGCGCTGGTCATCGGTGGCGGCAACGACATCAGCCCGGAACACTACAATGGTGACATCAGTGCACCGGTCAAATCCGATCCCGAACGTGACCAGCTGGAAATCCGCTGGATTGAATATGCCCTCAAGCACCAGATACCGGTTCTGGGAATATGTCGGGGCGCACAACTGATCAATGTTGTTCTTGGCGGCACCCTGCACCAGGATATTCGCTCACTGCGCAAGCTCACCTACAACCGTCCCGGCCTGCTACCCACTAAACAAGTGAAATTGGAGGCAGATTCCCTGACCGCCCGGATTTGCGCAACGACAAAACTGCGCGTCAACAGCCTGCACCATCAGGCAGTGCGGGAGGCAGGGCACAACCTGCTGATAGTCGGGAAGGACCTGGATGGCATCGTCCAGACAATTGAGGCCAGTGACGGCAGGAACATCATCGGTGTCCAGTGGCACCCCGAGTATCTTTTTTACCTGCCGGCCCAGCTGGCGCTGTTCAGGTGGCTCGTTCGTACCCATACGACAGGTGCCGATAAAAACAATTCCGTATCCCAACCAGCAACGAGAAAACACCAACAAGGAGATTAACAATGGATGTGACAGAAAAAGTCCTGGAAACCATGCGGACAGCCAAAGAACCCCTCAATGCCGGCAAGATTGCCGAACTCAGCGGCCTCGACCGCAAGGACGTCGACAAGGCCATGGCCAGGCTGAAGAAGGAAGAAAAAATCGTGTCGCCCAAGCGCTGTTATTGGACACCGGCTTGACCCTTCTGAAAAGCCTGCGGGTTTGTCTGTGCGGCGCACGGACAAACCCGCAGGCAGATGTCCTAACAATCCAAAAAGACGTTTCGCTGGAACCTAGCTCAACACCCGATAGGGCCCGGTTGCATAGCTGTGCAGGCGCAATGACCCGTCAAAAGCAAGAACTGATTCCATCCGATCGCGGTTGACCGGATGGGTCACCCGCCGCTTTGCCTCGGGATCGCTGCACCAGACAACCTCGGGGGTCTCTTCACTCGGCTGCAAAACGCCGGAAGCATAACGGGCGATAAAACAGAAAATAACGGCAGCTGGATGACTCACCTTCGACCAGATCACTGCCAGCCGTGCGTGGTTCACGGTCACGCCGGTTTCTTCGAGGATTTCCCGGCTCAAGGCAAAAACCAGCCCCTCACCCTCTTCTACCCGCCCCTGAGGCAACTCCCAGCCGCGCAGACGATGCCTGACCAGCAACAACTGGCCTTCATCGTTGCGCACCAGGCCACAGGCCACCAGAACATGTTTGGGTTGGTCCGTCATCAATCGGCTCCAGTAGGGGCGCGGTTTCCGCGCCCAGGGCGGGAAAACCCCGTCCCTACAATTCAATGTTTAATCGCCACAGCAATAAAAGGTCACTTGACTTGATAATTTTCCAGCGTTCGCGGCAACAGCACCCAGAGCTCACCCGGATGGCGCATGCGACCGGCAAATTCCCCGGCTTCGTTACCCATTCCCCAGAAGAAATCCCCGCGCACACGTCCCTTGATGGCACCACCGGTATCCTGGGCAACCATCAGTTGCCGCAAAGGCTGATCTTCCGTGCCGGGGAAAATGGTCGACAAAAAAACCGGCGCTCCCAGCGGAATAGTCAGCGGATCAACTGCCAGACTGCGTTGCGGAGTCAAAGGCACCCCCATGGCGCCCGGCGGTGAACTGGTGCCGATCGGCAGCTCCCGGAAAAAGACATAGCTGGGGTTTTCCGCCAGCAACTGCTGCCCGGCCTCGGGGTTATCGGCAACCCAGCGCCTGATATTCTGCATCGACATCTGGTCGCGGGTCATTGCATTGCGATCGAGGAGCAATCGACCGATCGAGCGATAAGGGTGGCCGTTCTGGTTAGCATAATTAACAATCACCTGCTCACCATCCGGCAAACGAACACTACCGGAGCCCTGGATATGCAGGAAAAATAGATCAACAGGGTCCTTGACCCAGAAGAGCTCATGACCGACCAGGGGGTTATCACCAAAATCGATCTGTTTCCGGTCAAAATAAGGAACCACGCGGTTACCTTCCAGGCGTCCACGTAAACGATAATTTCCAAGCTCAGGATAAACCGAATCAAGGTCAATAATCAGCATATCATCGGGCTGGCCGTATAATGGATAACGATATTCCTCCGTCTGCAGACGACTTCCCTGGAGCTCTGGTCCGTAGTAGCCGGTCATCAGCCCGCTGGTCGTGCCATCGGAGTTACGCACCTGATGAGGGGTAAAATATTGCTCGAAGAAATTACGCACTGTCAGCACGTCAATCACATCAAGCTGTTCCGCCTGGGAGCAGACTTCACGCCATTGCTCACGCCATTTCAGGGATACACAGCTGTTACGAAACGCTTCCAGCGCCGGTAGTGGATAATCATCTTTCCAGCCCTCCAGATGTTCCCATTCAACCGGAGTCAGCGCCGGCACCTCGACCATCGGCGGCTCGATGTCAACCGGCGGTTTTTTAACACAACCACCAATCAATACCAGAAATAAACCTGCAATCAACAACGTCCGAAAACACATACTAAAAACCTCTAGTCACCCCGGGGGATCAAACCAAAAAACCTGTACTTGCATGTGCCATCAGAACATATCCTGGGGATCAATATCAATATGGATCGCCACCTGCCGCGGCAATTCGCCGACAGCACTGTCGACTGCAAGCAACAGACGCCGCAATGGGGGGCGCGATGGGGATTTGAGCAGGATCTGGTAACGGTATTTACCACGCAGGCGGGTCAGGGGGCACGGACTCGGGCCGAGGATCTCAACCTCACCGGCGACGGCCTGCAGACGTCGAGCCAGCTGGATTGCGCTGCTGTTGACCTGATCCCCGTGATTACCGGAAAAGATCAGATTGACCAGATGACCGTAAGGGGGATACCCCAGTTCACGCCGAAAAGGGAGTTCCTGCTGATAAAAGCTCTCAACATCATGACTGGCAGCACAGGTCAGGGAAAAATGTTCGGGATGATAGGTCTGAATAAACACCTTGCCGCCACCAACCGCACGCCCTGCACGCCCGGCCACCTGGGTCAACAGGGCGAAGCCGCGCTCGGCACAGCGAAAATCGGGCAGATTCAGGAGACTGTCGGCCCCAAGGACGCCGACCAGCGCAACATTCGGGAAATCGTGCCCCTTGGCAATCATCTGGGTACCGACCAGGATGTCGACCTCCGCCGCCATCATCCCGTTGACAATGCGCTGGTGACTGCCCTTTGCACGGGTGGTGTCGCGATCCATGCGAGCAATCCGCGCCGCAGGGAACAACTCAGCCAGATCCTCTTCGAGACGTTCGGTACCGGCCCCCTGCGGGGTGATTCGCTCGCCGCGACAGGCCGGACAGATTTCCGGCACCTGATCCTGATAATCGCAATAATGGCAGATCATGCGACGCCGGCGCTGATGATAGGTCAAGGTGATTTCACAGTTGGGGCAGTGAAAACTGGTACCGCAATCCGTACACAGCAAGAATGGGGCAAAACCACGGCGGTTGAGCAGGAGTAATATCTGCCGGCGTTGTTCCAGGGTTGTGGTGATGGCAGTGATCAACGGCTCTGCCAGGACCCCGCGTACCGCTTCAGTGCGCAGATCGACCAGTTCAACCGCCGGCAGGGCTCCGGTGTGAACCCGCTCGGGGAGAGGCAACAGGGTACAGCTACCCTGCTGACAGCGATAATAGCTGGACAGTGAGGGCGTCGCACTGCCCAGAATCACAGGACATTGCTGCTGTTGGCCGCGTACCAGCGCCAGATCGCGGGCATGGTAACGGAAACCTTCTGCCTGTTTGTAACTGCCATCGTGTTCTTCATCAACAATAATCAGGCCGAGTTGCGGCAAGGGAGCAAAAATCGCCGACCGCGCACCGATGACAATATTCACCTGCCCACGCGTAATAGTGCGCCAGGCATCGTAACGTTCACCGCCGGACAGGCCGCTATGAAGGGTGGCGATCTGCTGCCCCAGGGGCTCAAAGCGGGCCCGAAAGCGTGACACCAGCTGCGGGGTCAGGGAAATCTCAGGCACCATAATCAGCGCCTGCCGTCCCTGCTGCAGACAGTCAGCCACGGCACGCAAATAGACCTCGGTTTTACCGCTGCCGGTCACGCCATGCAGCAGGAAGGGTTGGAACCGCCGGGCGGTCAAGGATTCGGCAATCCGTTCGTGGGCCAGATGCTGGGAATCATTCAGGATCAGCTGTTTATCCGACGGAACCGGCTCCAGCAGAAACGGATCGCGCAAACGCTCCCCTTCGCTCTGTTGCAGGCAACCGAGCTCCACCAGGCGTTTTAAGACAGTAGTCGGGGAAGGAAATTCGGCGCGGATCTGACTGGCGCTGGCGCCGCCCTGCTGTTCAATCCAGCAGAGAATCTGTTGCTGGCGCCGCCCCGCAGGCCGGATATCGCTATTGATGGGCCGATAAAGGTATTCAGTGGCAATCCCGGTCTGGCCGGTACTTCTCATCAGGCCTCCGGGCAGGGCATTTTTAAGCACCTGGCCAAAGGGATAGTGATAATAGTCAGCTGCCCAGCGCAACAGGCGCATCAGTTGCTCATCGAGCAGAGGAGCCTCGTCCAGACAATCCCGCAGTTCCTTGAGCTGGCTGCCATCACCCTGATAGAGACGCACCGCCACGCCGACAATGGAACGACCCCCGAAAGGTGCCTGTACTCGCGCGCCGATCCTGAGCTTCTCTGCCAGCCCTGCCGGCACCCGGTAGCTGAACAGGTTGCGTACCGGCGCGTTGACGGCGATATCAACCAGCAGGCTTGTCATCGCTTTATATGTCCTCTGCCGGCGAGGAATCCAGGTAGATTAACGGCACATCAATTATCCACAAAACCGAGAAATCCAAGCAACGTCCGGACGCTCTCCATCATCTCACCAAATTCCTCACCAGACAGACTCTGGGCCCCATCACACAGGGCTCGAGCCGGGTCAGGATGAACCTCCACCATGACGCCGTCGGCACCGGCAACCAGGGCGGCGCGGGTCATCACCGGCACCAGGGAACGCTTACCGGTGGCATGGCTCGGATCAACAACAATCGGCAGATGGCTGAGTTCCTTGATCAGGGGAACTACCGACAGGTCGAGGGTATTGCGGGTGGCCCGCTCAAAGGTGCGGATACCGCGCTCACACAGCACCACTTTGGGATTTCCTTCCGCGAGGATATACTCCGCCGCCGCCAGAAATTCCTCAAGGGTCGCGCTCATTCCACGTTTGAGCAGGACCGGATGGCCACACTTGCCGACCTCTTTGAGAAGATCGAAATTCTGCATATTACGGGCCCCGATCTGGATCATATCGGCATGGCGCATGACCGCATCGAGCTGTTCAATGCGCATCACCTCGGTCACTACCGGCAACCCATATGCCTGACCGGCACGCTGCAACAACGCCAGTCCATCCACCCCCAACCCCTGAAACGAATGAGGGCCGGTGCGGGGTTTGAAAGCGCCACCGCGCAGCATCTGGCCACCGCCGGCCTTTACTGCTGCGGCGCCGGCCTGCATCTGCTCTTCGCTTTCGATCGAACAGGGACCGGCGATCATCACCGGGGGCAGGCCATTGCCGAAACGCACCCCGGCAACATCGACAATCGTCGCCTGCGGGTGAAAATCGCGCGAAGCGAGTTTATAGGGCTTGCTGACATGAATGGTTTCACGCACTCCGGGCAGATTGCGAATGGTGGAATCATCAACGTACCCCTGATTGCCCAGCACCCCAATGGCGGTGCGCAAACTCCCGGGGATGGGCTCGGCCATCAACCCCATGGTCTTAACGGCGGCAACCACCGCATCGATCTGTTCAGGTGTCGCGTGATGATGCATGACAATCAGCATAACAGCTGTCCTTTCGTGTTCAGGCCGGCAGGCAACCCCGCCGCTGCAGATACAATGAAATTCGCTCCAGAGCCTGATCAAGGTCCTCTTGCGGTCGGGTATAGGAAAAGCGCAGATAACCCTCGGCACCAGCACCGAAGTCGATTCCCGGGGTCACAGCGACACCCGTCTGTTCCAGGATGTCCCATGCCAGTCGCTGTGAATCCGGATCAATATGACGCACATCCGCCAATACGTAAAAGGCTCCCTGCGGCTCAACATGTACGCCGAAACCCAGATCCCGCAAGCCCTGAATCAGCCGCCGCCGGCGCTGGTTGTAAACCTCGCGCATCCTGGCGACATCAGCACTGCAATCGCGCAAGGCAACAATCCCGGCACGCTGGACAAAATGATTGGCACAGATCAAAAAGTTCTGATGCAGGGTCTGCAATTGCCGCATGATCTTTAGTGGTGCAATGAGATAGCCCAATCGCCACCCGGTCATGGCGTAGGCCTTGGAAAAGCCGCCTAAAACAAAGGCATCGCGGGTATGCTGGAGGATCGTCTGTTCTTCACCCACATAGGTCAAGCCGTGATAGATCTCATCGGAGATAATCGGGATCGGTAACGTTGCAAGTGCCGCCAGATCATCAGGTGTCAGGATCGAACCGGTCGGATTTGCCGGAGAGTTAATCAGCAAGCCGCGGGTACGCGCAGACAGGACCGTCTCAACCTCTTTTACTCGCGGTTGAAAACCGTTTGCCGCTGTAGTTGGAACCGTCACCGGCACCCCCCCGGCAAAACGGACAAAGCTTGGATAGCAGGCATAACCCGGATCGGTCAGAATAATTTCATCCCCGGTTTCCAGCAACGCAGAAAAAAGCAGCAGCATCAGCGGGCTGGTCCCCGACGATACCATGATCTGCTCCGGCACCAGATCGACACCATAGGTATCCAGGTAGTGCTGACAGATTTGTTCCCGGAGCTCAAGCAAACCAAGGGAATGGGTATAGGAAGTTGCCTGTTCCGCCAGGGCCGCACCAGCGGCGGTAACCACAGCGGCCGGTGTGGGAAAGTCGGGCTCGCCGAGGCACAGATAAATCACATCACGTCCCTGAGCCTGGAGAAGCTTGGCCCGCTCCATCAACTCCATGGCGAGAAAGGGCTTGATCTGGGTAGTGCGTCGGGATAAAGGGATGTTCATGATAACCTCACACAGGCTAACCGCTTCGGCAGTCTTCGCGCTCAAGATTAATCTTCGCCTGCAGTGAATGCAACCCCCTTTACTAGCCCTTGCCGCCAAAACAAAAAGGGTGCAATTACCATTGCATTGCACTCAGCCTGCGGGTAAAGTTGATGGCGTCGCAAAAACTCACCAACTGCTGCCTTGCTGCCATTGTTTCACTGCTTCGATGTACGCAAGTACGCCTCATTGTTCAACGATGACGCGCCTTGCGTTTGGTGCTTTTTGCTTATCCATCTAAATTGATATTTTTTGCGCAAGCATCAAAGTTAATCCCACAATTTTTTGCGGAACAACACCCGATGAAATACGCATCGACATTTTTTATCTCCCTGTTGGCAGGTGGCATGCTGGTTCTTGCTACCCTGGTCAGCGCTGCCCCGCCACCGCCGGCCGATGGTTCAGCCAGCCAACTGGTTGAATCCCTGGGTTGCCGCGGTTGTCATCGTATTCAGGACTTTGGCGGAAGCCTGGCGCCGGACTTGACCGCGATCGGCACGCGCCTGACCACCGCAGAAATAGCCGAACTGCTGACCGCCCATCCCCGCAGCGGCGAAAACCGCCTGATGCCGTTTTACACCACCCTGTCGACCGAAGAAATCGACAAACTCAGCAGTTACCTCTACAACCTGCGCTAACAAAGAATCGATCCCATGTCCCAACGAATGATCCTGATCAACTCACCTGTATTTGTCTTTGAAACCACCCTGAAAAAGCTGGGCAGCTGTTCCTCCCTTTTTCCCCACCAGCGGCCGCTGGTGCTGGAAGTCGGTTGCGGCATCGGCGATTTTATCATCCAGCTCGCCGCCCAACAACCGGAACACAATTTTCTTGCCATCGACATTTTCAATCAAGGATGCCGCTCGACCTGCTCCCGGGTTGAAGAATCCGGTCTCGATAATATCCGCGTCATGCGCATGGAGGCGCGCTACCTGATCCACCATTATCTCGGTGGCAATAGCCTGCGGGCGCTTTACATCAATTGCCCCGATCCCTGGCCGAAAAAGCGCCATCGCAAGCGCCGCCTGGTTAATCGCGAATTCATCGATCTCGCCCTTTACTCCCTTGAGGATAACGGCGTCCTGAACTTTTCAACCGATTTCACCGATTATGGTGAAGAGGTAGCAGACCTTCTCAGCCATGACCAGCGGCTGGAAAACTTGAACAATGCTCCCTACACCAACGACCTGGGAAACTACCCGGTCTCAAAATACATGCGCCGCTTCCTCGATCTGCAGCAGCCCATTTACCTCTGTCGCTATCGCAAAAAACCGGGGCTGACCATCGCACCACCAGCGATCAGCAAAGGGTTTCGCATCCCCTGGCCACAGGAGGACACATGAGATTTGTCACCGCCGAACTGCCCGGTATTGGTGGCAGCTACAAAGAAACTCCGACAGATTTTGAGGTCGAAGAAATCCCCTTGTACCCTTGCTGCGGCAGTGGCGAGCATCTGTATCTGTGGATAGAAAAAAGCGGGATCAGCACCTCTGAACTCATCAGTCGCTTGGCACGGGGGCTGCAACTCAAAGAAAACGATATCGGCTATGCCGGTCTCAAGGACAGTCGGGCGTTGACCCGCCAGTGGCTCAGCATCCCGGCAGCAAAACAGTCTCACCTGGACAATCTTCAGCTGAACAGCGCCCGCATCCTCGATACTCAGCGCCATAGCAACAAACTGCGCCTCGGTCATCTGGCCGGCAACCGTTTTTCCATCTGCCTGCGCCAACTTGGTGCCGACGTCGTGCCAAAGGCTGAAGCCATCCTCGACCAGCTTCATCACCGCGGAGTGCCCAATCGTTTTGGTGAACAACGCTACGGCATTTTGGGAAATTCTGCGATACTGGGCCATCTGCTGCTGTCGGGGGACTATGAGGGATTTTGCCGTGAACTGCTCGGTGATCCGCAAAAAATCAGCCATCCCGGATGGAAAAAAGCAGCACTGGCCTACCGCCAGCAGAAACTGGAACAGGCGATCAAAACGCTGCCCGACGCCATGCGCCTGGAACAACGGCTGATCCGTGACCTGCTGCAGGGGAAAACCCATGAGCAGGCCGTTTACCGGCTTCCGAAACAGCGCTTGCGATTTTTTCTCTCGGCGCTGCAATCGCGTTACTTTGATCAATTGCTGGATGCAAGGGTTGCTGCCCTCGGAGAGCTCAAAGACGGGGACATCGCCTACAAGCACGTTAATGGCGCCTGTTTTCTGGTCGAAGCGGCGCAGCAGGAACAACCGCGCGCCGACAGTTTTGAGATCAGTCCGACCGCACCCCTGTTCGGTCACAAAGTCATGCTCGCAAAAGGCGAACCGGGAGCCGCTGAGAGAGCACTTATGGAACGTTCAAACCTGATCCTCGGCAGCTGGAAACCGGCGACCGGACTGGCCATGCCGGGAGAACGCCGACCGTTGCGGGTGCCGCTGGAACTGCCCAAAATCGTCAGCGCAACCAACGACAGCCTGACCGTCGAATTTGCCCTTCCCAAGGGAAGCTACGCCACCAGTGTGCTGGCAGAACTGATGAAATCGCCATAAGTTTTGATCTGCAACCATCTTCCATATAGACAAAAGTAAAACACCATTCTATACTTTTGGCTCACAGTAATGGTAGTTTAATAAACAATCCGATAATCGTTGACAGTTTCTTATCACGGGTCTAGAATCTTCGAGCCATTTTATGTAGTGATAACAGACAAAACAGGGGTGTTGATACCATGGTCAAAAAGGACAAATCAGAATATATCATCCAGGCCGTCTCCCATGCGCTGGATCTGCTTGAGCAGTTTCATGAGGACGTTGACGAGCTCGGCGTAACAGAACTGAGTAAGCGCCTTAAACTCCACAAAAACAACGTCTTTCGCCTGCTCGCCACCCTTGAATCACGGGGCTACATTGAGCAGAACAAGGCGACGGAAAATTATCGTCTCGGCTTGAAGGCCCTTGAACTGGGACAGACCTTCATCCGCCAGATGGGGCTGCTGCGTCAGGCCAAACCGATTCTTGAACGGATGGTTGAGCAAAGCAACGAAACCTCCTATGTTGTCATCTACAAAGATTCTCATGTTGTTTACCTTGACGTGGTCGAGACCAATCTGACCGTGCGCGTGGTATCGCGGGTCGGCTCACGCCTGCCTGCCTATTGTACCGCTGCCGGCAAAGTCCACCTGGCCTTTATGACCGACGAGGAGCTTGACGAGTTGCTGCCGCAGATTAACTACTTTCAACATACCTCGACCACCATCACCAACCCCGAAGCCATGCGCAAAGAACTCCTGCAGGTCCGTGAGCAGGGCTATGCCTTCGATGATGAGGAACTTGATCAAAGCGTTCGTTGCCTGGCCGCACCGATTCGCGACTATACGCGCCGCATTGTTGGTGCCATCAGTGTCTCCGGGCCAACCATGAGGGTTTCCAACGAGCGCATTCAGAGCGAACTGACCCCGCTGGTCCTTGAATCTGCCAGAGAACTGTCAACCCGCCTCGGCTTTCCGGGCTGATTTAGCTGAACAATAATAAACCAAAGGCCCCTCAACCACAGGGGCCTTTTTTTATGGGAAAAAACCTTATGAGCTGGATTGAAGAAGAAAGGGAACGGGCCCGCAGCGACGGCGTGAGCCACCGTGAAAATTTTCCTTTTCTGCTGACTCCGGAACAGTCCAATGGCCAGGCGGTCATATTAATCCACGGATTTGGAGCTACCCCCAGATCGATTTTTCCGGTTGCAGAAGCCCTCTACCAACAGCACTATACTGTTGCCGGGGTGCGGCTGCCAGGCCACGGCACCAGCCCGGACGACCTGAAGCAGCGTAAAGCAGCTGAATGGATAGCGACAGCTCGCTCTGCCCATGATGCTCTAGCCGCCGACGGGCTTAAGATCAGTGGTGGCGGCTTGAGCACCGGCGCCCTGATAGCCCTGACCCTGGCCTCACAACGGTCACTCCATAAACTGCTGTTATTCTCTCCTTTTCTGCAGTTGCGCCATCATCTTGCCCCTTTTGCCGGCTTTTTAAGCTTTTTTGTTCCTTACCAGAAGAGCGTTGTAGACAAGACCGAGAGTGATTTTTACTACAGTCGCCGTCCTTTAAAGGCCATTGCCCAGATCAATCGCCTGCTGCGTGATATGCCCGGCATTCTGCCGCAGATCAAGTCACCGACGCTGGTACTAACCTCGACCGGCGATGCCACCATAGCTCCCGGTACCGCCCTCAAGCTCTATGAGCGCCTCGGCACCCCGCATAAAATACTTCATACTTACGGCACACAGGTTCCCCATGTTCTCACGACCGCAGAAAACCCCCAACTCGATGACGTTCTGCAGCGCTGCATTGAATTCATGAATCAGGAATTCGGCAGCGCCCCCACCAGCAATGGCCAGAGTTGTTCAATCTGAGCGATTGTTTCTTCGCGACCGGCCGAGTTATCGACCAGGTAATCTGCACGAGCAGCCTTTTGCTCCTGCGGCATCTGGGCAGCGATGCGCCGGCGGGCACTCTTTTCATCGAGTCCATCCCGCTTTATTAAACGGGCCAGCTGCACCTCAGGGTCAATGGTCACCAGCAGTACCTTATCGACCCGCGTTTCGGCACCCACCTCATAGAGCAGAGGCGCTTCGTAAATAACCAACGGGGCAGCATCACGCAGCTCCTGCAGGCGCTGCGTTGATAATCTGGCAATCGCCGGATGGATAATGGCGTTGAGGCGCCGGCGGGCAGCAGGATCGGAAAAAATCAGATCGCCAAAGTATTTTCGATCAAGACTGCCGTCACTTTTGAGAATGTTCTCCCCAAAGCTGCCTACCAGCTGCTTTAGTACCGGACTGCCGGGCTCAACGACCGCACGTGCCAGTTGATCGGCATCCACTACCACTGCGCCCCGTCGGGCCAGTTCACGACAGACCGAGCTTTTGCCCGAGGCGATATTACCGGTGACACCAAGAATCACAACAGCTCCATTAGCTCAGCTTTACCAATTGACACGAAGATCAGTTTTATGATCAATCATACCTATGTCTACCTGCCAGGATCCTTTCAATTACTGCAAACTCTGCGGCCAGAACGGCAGCACCCCGGCCTATCGCCTGGGCAAAAGAGCAATCTATTGCTGCCCTCACTGTGACTTCCATTTTCTCAATCACCTTGATGGCAGCTGCGACGACGATCATGGCGAACTAAGTCCCGCCGGGCGCCGCTATATAGAATCACGCATCAATGAGGGGGAACATCTCCACCCTTTGCGACTGCAGCTGGTGCTGCAACATTGCACCCTTGACAATACTATGACTCTCGATATCGGCGCCGGTCTCGGCCAGTTTGTGCGCTTGATACAACAGCAGGGAGCAACGTCGCTGGGTATCGAGCCAAGTCCCCTGCGCCGCGCCTATGCCCTTGAAGCCTACGGGCTGCATCTGAATCCCCAGCTGGCAAATGACGGTTACTGGCAGGCCGGTTACCCCCAGGCCTTTGACCTGATTACCCTGTGGGATGTTATTGAACACGTTGATGACCCGCGCTCAACTCTGGCCGCAGCAGCAGCCCTGCTCAGACCCGGCGGACTGATCTGTCTTGATACCCCCGATCGCGACGTATTCAGCTACCGGCTCAGTCAGGTCGGCAATCGCTTAAGCAGCGGCACACTCCCCATGTTTTTCAGCCATTTTTACTCACCCGTCCGTTATGGACACAAACAGATCTTCACCCGCCGACAGATCACTGACCTGCTACGGAGCTGCGGATTTGTTCCTGCTACTATTCACCTTGATGGTCAGGCAAAACGTGCTTTCTCAAGAAAAATCGTCCTCGCCGCCCGTAAAACCTGACCCTACTCCTTCTGACTAGCTACCCGTGACACCGCACTCTGCCAGCCACGCAACAATTCCGCACGTGCGGATGAATCAATCTTTGCGGCGAAGGGACTGGCACATTGCCAGTGGTTGGCGGCGGCGGTCAGGGATGGCAACAACCCGAACTGAACTGCAGCCAACCAGGCAGCGCCCAAAGCGGTTGTTTCGGTATTATGCGGACGCTCCACCGGCATATCAAGCAGGTCGGCAAGAAACTGCAGAAACCAGTCATTGGCAGCCATTCCGCCGTCAACCCGCAAGGTCCAGGAGCCGGTTGCAACGTCCTTTTTCATCGCCGTCATCAGATCGACAGTCTGATACCCGACCGATTCCAGGGTTGCCCGGGCGATCTCAGCGATCCCGGTATCGCGCGTCAGACCGAAAATTGCACCACGCGCATGAGGGTCCCAGTGAGGCGCACCCAGGCCGGTAAAAGCCGGAACCATATAGACCCCACGGTTGGACGGCAGAGCTGCCACCAGTTCTTCAATATCTCTGGTTTTGCGGATCAGCTTCAGGCCATCGCGCAACCACTGAATCGCCGCACCGGCGACAAAGATCGAACCTTCCAGGGCATAGCTGGTTTCTCCATGGATGCGATAGGCGATGGTGGTCAGCAGACGATGTTGAGAGCGGCAGGCCTTTTTGCCGGTATTCAGCAGCATGAAGCAACCGGTGCCATAGGTGCTCTTGATCATTCCCGCAGCGATGCAACCCTGGCCAATAGCCGCCGCCTGCTGATCTCCGGCGATGCCGCCAATCCTCAGCGCGGTTCCAAACAACTCGGGATCGGTTGTGCCGAAATCATCGGCACATTCTTTTACCTGGGGCAGCACAGCAGCAGGAATCTGAAGCAATTCCAGCATTGCCGGATCCCATTGCAACTGCTGGATATTGTAAAGCATGGTACGCGACGCGTTGGTGACATCGGTCGCATGGACGCGGCCGCCGGTCAGGCGCCACAATAAAAAGGAGTCGATCGTTCCAAAAGCCAACTCACCGGCCTCGGCGCGCTGCCGTGCCTGCGGTACCTGATCGAGAATCCAGTGTAATTTGGTTGCGGAAAAATAGGGGTCGAGCAACAGTCCGGTCGTCCTGGTTACCCGTTCCTCATGGCCGGCGCGACGCAACTCATCACAAAAATCAGCAGTGCGGCGATCCTGCCAGACGATGGCGTTATAGACCGGTTCAGATGTGTTGCGATCCCAGACCACCGTGGTTTCACGTTGGTTGGTGATAGCGATCCCGGCCACCTGAATACCCCTGTGTGCCGCCTGCGCCAGCACCTGGCGACAGACATTCACAACTGCCTGCCAGATTTCCTCAGGGTCATGCTCAACCCAGCCATCAGCGGGATAATGTTGCTGCAGGTCCTGCTGGGCAATAATGTCACAATGTCCTGTCACGGAAAAAAGCATCGCCCGGGTACTGGTTGTCCCCTGGTCAATCGCAAGGATGTGGCTTGCGCTCATGGTCGCCTCCGTCATCTGCTGTTTAGCGGCAAATATGATTTGATCGATGAAAATTGTTCAAGATCCATGTAGTGTATAACATTGATTGACCTTGTGCATTATTCTTATGGCAAGAGCCAATGCCTGACAAACGACCCAAGAGGAGGTTATGAAAAGAGAAGAAATCCTTTCAAGACTGCAGCAACATTCCCCTTACGATCTGCTCGTTGTCGGTGGTGGTGCCAGCGGTTGTGGCGTGGCCCTCGATGCTGCCAGCCGCGGCCTGAAGGTTGCACTGGTTGAAAAAAATGATTTTGCTGAAGGAACCAGCGGGCGCAGCACCAAGCTGATTCATGGTGGCGTCCGCTATCTGGAAAAAGCAGTCAAAAAACTCGATCGCGGTCAGTACAATCTGGTCAGGGACGGCTTACGCGAGCGTACCCTGCTGCTCCAAAATGCCCGTCACCTGTCCAATCGCCTGAGCCTGGTTACCCCTATCTACAGCTGGTCGGAAGTCCCTTATGTTTTTGCCGGGCTTAAGCTCTACGATCTGTTGTCCGGCAAAAACCATATCGGTCACAGCCGCCTGCTCAGCCGTTCTGAAGCGCTCAGCCGCTTTCCCATGCTCAAGGCGAAAGGACTCAAAGCAGGTGTTCAATACCATGATGGCCAGTTTCACGATGCCCGCATGACCCTTGCCATCGCCATGACTGCCCAACAGCAGGGAGCAACGATCATCAATCATATGGCATTGACCGGCCTGGACAAATCAGCCGGAGCCATCAAAGGGGCAACCCTGACCGATCAACTGACCGGTGACACCCTGTCGTTAAGCTGCACAGGGGTCATCAACGCCAGCGGGCCCTTTGTAGATACCATCCGCAAACTCGATGATCCGCTGGTATCGCCCCTGCTTACCACCAGTAGCGGCGTTCATATTGTCCTCGATCAGCGGTTTGCGCCACCGGATAGCGGCCTGATGATTCCGAAAACCGAGGATGGTCGGGTGCTGTTCATCCTCCCCTGGGAAGGGCATGCCCTGGTTGGCACCACCGATGAACCCGCCCCCTTGAGTGAACACCCACGCCCCCTTGATACCGAAATAAATTACCTGCTGCGACACGCCCGCAGTTATTTTGACCTGCAGATTGAACCCAGTGACATCAAAGCCACCTGGTCGGGATTGCGTCCGCTGGTAGCCAACCCGACGGCCAGCGACACCGCCGGTCTGGCGCGTGACCACATCCTGCAAACCAGCCCGTCCGGGTTGGTGACCCTGGCCGGGGGCAAATGGACAACCTACCGTAAGATGGCCCAGGATACGATCGATTATGCCATCAACCACTTTTCCCTGAAACCGGGGACACCCAGCTGCCAAACCTTTCATCTGTCCCTGGTTGGCAGCAACGACTTTGACCTGCTCGGCGGCACCGAACTGACCGAACGGTTTGCCCTCGATGAAGAAACCGCCAGCTACCTCAACCGCTGCTATGGCGACCAGGCCGATCAATTATTGGAAGTGGGACGCAGTACCGACTCCCTGCGCCCTCTGGTTGCGGGACATCCCTGCCTTGAGGCGGAAGTAATCTATGCTGTACGCTTTGAAATGGCGCAGCGCGTCATCGATATCCTTGCGCGGCGCACCCATCTGGCCATCGTGGATACCCGGGCAGCGCGACAGGCGGCACCACGGATCCTTGAGCTGATGGCAGCTGAGCTGGGCTGGGATAAGATGCGTTGTGACGAGGAAGCAGCGCGGACAACCCGGCGGCTGGATGAGGGGATTTAAACCCGGTCACTCCAGCTGACGAACCATGGTATAAAGCTCTCGGGCATGAAGATCGCGGGCGCGCTGATAGACCCCGCCCAGGATCTCCGCCATTCGCCGCAGGACACTGCTGCCACCGGCAGCAGTGTTGGTATCCACAATCACCGCTACCACCTTCATTCCTGCCAGTTGTGCCACCACCTGCCACAGCTCCTCCATAACATCAGCACCCGCTTTCAGGGGAACATTGGCTTCGCCGTCTGAGACAATGATCAGAGTAGGGACCAGCAAAGGTTGACACCGCCGGGCGCCTTCAATCAGGCGTTGTGCCCGGCACAAACCGTCGCTGAAGGGGGTAGCTCCACCGATGGCAAGGTGCCGCAAACGCTCACGGGCCAGGGCAATGCTGGCGGTCGGCGGCAAGAGGACGTCGGCCCTTTCCCCCCGAAATGCAACCAGGGCCACCTGGTCGCGGCGCTGATAGACGCCGTTCAACAACCCGAAAATGGCATCGCGCGCCGCGATCATCCGCTGTCTTGCGCCGGTCGCCATCGATTCCGAAGCGTCGACAGCAAAGACAACCAGTGACTGCTGCTGCCGCTGACACACTTTACGCTGCAAATCAGCTAACTCAAGCCGCAGCGGTTGCCGGGTCAACGCCGCCCGCAGCATCGCCGCCCGCGCCGTCGCTGAAGGATCCAGCAGCCATCCTGAAGTTTTTGTGGTCAAGGGTTCGCTGCGCAGATACCTGCCGCCGGAGCTTACGATGGATTGACGCCTGCGGCTGCGGGCAGCCGTCGGGGAAGAAAAAGCTAAAGGTTCGATCATCAAGGGATCGACGGTTTCATCGTTCAGAAAAAGGTACTGTTCCGGACTTTTTTTTTAAAGGTTTCGAACAACATGCTGCCGGCTGCCGCCGAACCGGGAAATTCGTAATCACCCTGCAGACAATCCAGATCTTCCAACGCTGCTGTACCCTGAGCTGTTTCAGCTTCGCGCACTGGTTGATCCTGATCATTGAAAAGCGGCAGCAAGGCTTCATCAAGCTGCCGGTCATCCGGATAGGAGCGACCGGACAATCGGTGGGGCAAGGCCAGCCAGGCTACCTCGCGCAGATCCAGCCGCTCAATCTGCCGGCACTCACGCAATGCCGCGTGGGCCCTGGCGGCCTTGAGCAGGACGATATCTGCACGGTGTCCCTGGACGCCAAGGGCCAGAGCCAGAGTGGTTACCTGTGTATAGATTTCGGAGGGAATGACGACATCTTTCAGACGCTGACGGGCCGTCTTGATCTGCTCCGCGAGAAAAGCCTCCGCTTCCGACCAGTCCCTGGAAAAGACGGCAGGATCCTGCTCATAGGCCAGACGCCGTTGCAATAATTTCCCCCGCTCGGCAGACTCTTTGAGTCCGGAGACGGTCACACACAGACCAAAACGATCGAGAAACTGCGGGCGCAACTCCCCCTCTTCCGGATTCATCGTACCGATCAACATAAATCGCGCCGGGTGAGTGACACAAAGACCCTCACGCTCGACCCGGTTGATTCCTGAGGCCGCGGCGTCCAGAAGCAGATCGACCAGATGATCTTCCAGCAGGTTGACCTCATCGACATAAAGAATGCCGCGATTGGCTGCCGCCAGCAACCCCGGTTCAAAATGACGCTCACCGCTCTGCAGGGTTTTTTCCAGATGCAGGGTACCAATAACCCGATCTTCTGTCGCTCCCAGAGGCAGCTCCACCATCGGCGTCGCGATAACTGTGCGAGGGAGCTCCCTCTTCTGCTGATAAGCTTCCAGACAATCCCGGTGCAGCTGTTCCGGCTGATCGGGGGAACAATGATAGGGACAACCCGCCACCACGGAAATTGGTGGCAGCAAGGCCGCCAGCGCCCGTGCCGTCGTTGATTTGGCAGTGCCCTTGTGGCCGCGAATCAGGACGCCGCCGATGGACGGATCCACAGCGTTGAGCAGCAGGGCCGTCTTCATCCCCTGCTGGCCGACAATGGCGCTGAACGGGTAATTATTCACGATTGGTTGCCTTTGAATCTAAAGAAATTATCTACTTGAATCTATATAGCACAAAAATGAATTGGTTTGGCTTCAATGGCTCCAGATACGCTTGAGGAACTCCCGCCATTTGCTATCCTTTAGCTGCAGCACTGATGGTTGCTTTTCCTCCTGAACAGAGCAAGGAGCCCCCATGGAACGGCGCAATATCTATATCCGGAATCAACGTATCGCTTATTTTTCCATGGAGATCGGCTTGAATGCCGACATCCCCACCTACAGCGGCGGTCTTGGTGTTCTCGCCGGCGATACCATCAAAAGTGCTGCGGATCTCAATATCCCGCTGGTTGCCGTGACCCTGTTGTACCGTAAGGGGTATTTCCGCCAGGAATTTGACAACGCCGGCTGGCAGCATGAGCACGATATCAACTGGAAACCGGAGCGCTACCTGCAACTGCTCCCCCACAAGGCACTGATCAGTCTTGAACAGCGCGATGTCAAAATCCAGTCCTGGCTGTACCGGGTCAAGAGTCCCGCCGGTGGTGAAGTTCCGGTACTGTTTCTTGACACCGATATTCCCGGTAACGATGATCAGGATCGTCACCTCACTGATCACCTTTATGGAGGTGATCAGGTGCTGCGGCTCAAGCAGGAAATTATCCTCGGGATCGGCGGCGCCCGGATTCTGCAGGCGATGAACTTCTCGATCAAAAAGTACCATATGAATGAGGGACATGCGAGCTTGCTGACCCTCGAATTGCTCAACCAGACTCGTCAGAACCTCGGTGACAGTTCAAATGATTTCAGCGACATCAATATCCGCGAAGTCGCTGAACAGTGTGTTTTTACCACCCATACCCCGGTTCCGGCCGGGCATGACCGGTTCCCCTACGATCTGGTGGAAAAGATTCTGCCGGGCGATATCCCCCTGGCCACCCTTAAAAAGTTTGGCGGCGAGGAGGATCTCAACATGACCATGCTGGGGATGAACTTAAGCCGGTTTATCAATGGTGTTGCCAAGCGTCACGGACAGATTTCCCAGGACATGTTCCCCGGCTTTCAGATTCACGCCATTACTAACGGCATCCATCCCTACACCTGGTGTTCCCCCTTCATGGTCAGGTTGTTCAACCGTTATCTGCCCGGCTGGGCCAACGAACCGGAACTGCTGGTACGGGTCGACACCATCCCCGACGATGAGATCTGGGACGCACACTGCGGCGCCAAGGCCCTGTTTTTTCAGTATATCCATGAGCAGACCGGCACCCAGCTCGATCCCGAGTTGCTGACCATCGGTTTTGCCCGCCGCGCTGCCACCTATAAACGCGGAGATCTGATCTTCAGCAACATGGAGCGCCTCCTCACTATGGGTGCCGGCAAGCTCCAGTTTGTTTTCGGCGGCAAGGCTCATCCCCAGGACAACGAAGGGAAAAAGGTCATTCAGCGAATTATCCACCAGGCTGAAAAGATGCGTGGCAAGATCTCCCTGGTGTATCTTGAAAATTACAACATGGAAGTCGCCGCCCAGTTTATCCCCGGCGTCGACTTATGGCTCAATAACCCCATGCGTCCCCTTGAAGCCTCGGGTACCAGCGGCATGAAAGCCGCCCTGAACGGCATTCCCAACTTCAGCGTCCTCGATGGCTGGTGGATTGAAGGACACATTGAGGGGGTCACCGGTTGGGCCATCGGGCCGGCCCCGCAGGACATTAAAGATGACAGCAGTCATGCTGATGGAGATCTCGAAGACATGTATGATAAGCTGGACAGGGTGATCATCCCGCTGTACTACAAAGACCGCAGTGGCTGGGTCCGGGTCATGAAGAACGCCATCGGCAAAAACGCTTATTATTTCAATACCCATGTCATGATGAGACGTTATGTGACCGAGGCCTATATCCACTAGCCATCATAACTGACAAAGATACAATGCCGGGATGATCCAAATCGGAATCGCTATCGGAATCGCTATCGGAATCGGGACCGGATGGAGACGACGTTCAGTTCTTCACCCCCCGCAGCCGCTGAACCAGTATCCACAGCACATAGTAAAGCACAACAACCAGCACAATCAGGGGTAAAGCCGGAATAAAGGTTTCTCCGGCGTGGGCAAGCAAGATCGCCAGAAACAGGGCAACGACAGATACCGGAAGATAGCGACCAGGACACCTTTTTTCCGGACCACCGCCTGGCCCGATAAGATTGTCATTGATCCGATAACGCCGTGCTACCGCGGCAAAAAACACAACGATGATCCAGTCAGAAATACCAAAGACTGGCACCAACCCATTCGCCCCCGGATAGGTAAGTTTCACCAGCACCATATCGATCAGGGGTCGTGGTCCTTCCGGAGCACGATAATAGTCTTCGATCTGACGGGCAAAATCCGCTGTTGGCCCAACCGCCCAGCTCGAAAAATCGGCCAGCATCATCACCAGAGCAAGCGGCAGAACCTCCCACAAACGCTTCACATAGCGGGCCAGAATGATACCGACAAGGGTCCCGCTGAACAGCAGTAATCCGGTGTTGAATGCGCTCAGCAGCGGCGCCCATAAACCCCCAACAGGAAGCTGATGGGCAACCCAAATCAGCAGGGTCAGACCCGCCAGCCAGAACAGATAGAAACCACGGGTGCGTTGTTCAGGTTCCAGCAGTAACGCCGGCAACAGCATTTGCACCGCGATATACAACTGCAGAAAAATAAAAGCCGCCGACCACCAGGATGATGGTGACGGCAACAACCGGCTGAAGAACCACAGACCGGCCACGGCAGCGCTCCACAACAACCAGCCGCCGATCAGCAGCAGAAGCACACGACGGTTATTGATGCTGAAGCTGAAAAACCTGCGTGCCATCATTTGCGGCCCTCTTCTTTCTACCAATACAACTATTGAACTCCCACTTTGCACGGGGTCGGAGTCACCATAGAGGTGCAAAGCGCCCCTTGCGTGGCAGCCCCGGCCCCTGGCTAACAGATGTCTGCCAACGTAAATAAGCGGGAGTAACTGCAACATGTTGCACAAAGGTTGATCATAAAGCAATTTTAGACCGGAAAAGCCCCTTGCTGAGCACGAAGACCCAATGCAATAATAAAAGCACAGCGCCTCCTACCCGCTCTGGAGTTGATAACCGTATGCACAAACCGAACGCCCCAGGCAGATGACTGCCGCCGCCTCATCGCCTTTTGCGATCCGCAATATCCGCCTCTTTATCCTGTTTCGTGTGCTGTTCAATGCGCGTTTCTATTATCCGGTCTTCTCCATTCTGTTTCTCGATTTCGGTCTCAGTCTATCGCAGTTTGCCATCCTTAACGCGGTCTGGGCGGCGACGATCGTGCTCTGTGAAATTCCATCGGGAGCCATGGCGGACAGTATCGGTCGCCGCAACCTGCTGGTCTTTGCCGCCAGCTTGATGGTCCTTGAGATAGCCCTCTGGGCCTTTGTACCACGCGGCAATGTGACCCTGTTATTCTGGGTTTTTGTCCTCAACAGAATTCTCAGCGGCATGGCTGAGGCGGCAGCCAGCGGTGCTGACGAAGCACTGGCCTACGACAGTTTGCAGGAGCAGGGGAACAGTGAAGACTGGGGACGCGTCCTGGAACGGCAGATTCAGTTCCAATCTGCCGGGTTTGTGATTGCCATGACCCTCGGTGGTGTGATTTACGACCCCGACCTGCTGCAACGTCTGTTCGACTGGGCCGGACTGGCGATCATCATTACCAGTGAAACCACCTTGCGCCTGCCGATCTATCTGACCCTGATCAGCGCTGTCCTGCTATTGCTGACAACCTTGGGGATGCGCGAAGTTGAAGTAACGCACGACATGGCGAAAGAAGATAGCAGCGTCACCTTTAGCAGTACCTTTGTGTTGATCTGGCAGGCCGGCCGGTGGATATTTCGTACCCCTTTCGTTCTAGCCGTCATGCTGTTCGGCTTGTTAGGTGACAGCGTTGTCAGGATGCTGCTGACCATGTCGAGTCAGTATTATCGCGTCATAGATATCCCTGCCGCCCTGTTTGGCGTCATCGGATCGCTGGTGGCATTACTCGGATTTGTCGTCCCCAGCCTGGCACGCCGGCTAAGTGAAGACCACAGTCCGGGATTCAATCTCATGGTCACAGCAGGGTTGATCCTGACGGGATTAACCGGTCTGTGCTTTGTCTGGCCCTGGTATGGTCTGTTGCCGGCCATGCTGTTGTTCAGCTGTATGTACCTGATCGGCTTTTTTCTCAGCACCTATCTCAATCAGGCCACCAGCTCCAGGCAACGAGCCACGGTCTTGAGCTTCAAAGGACTCTTTCTGAATCTTGGCTATGGCGGGATCGGCCTGCTCTATGCCCTGCTGCTGAAGTTCCTGAACCACCGGGTTGCAACCCAACACCCTGAAATATCCGAAGAGGGCCTTAAAAATCTGGTCTTTACTGCTTCCCTCCCCTGGTTTGTCGGTTATTTTCTCTGTTTGCTGTTAATTCTTGTGCTGGTGTTTTCCCGGTCAGACTCTATGAAATATCCAGACAACAAGGCTACCAAAAAAGGATAGTCCATATCTTATCCTTGGATCAGTTCAGCACCGGGACGGTGCTCCCATGTCAATCCGCAGAAGCGCGGATACAGTCTACTGATCTTTGAGAAAATCCCTGAGCTGCCGCTTCAACTCTTGAGCCGCAGGCGCAGAACGCTCGAGGGTCGCCGCGATACGATTAAAGTGCAACAAACGGATATCGCCGACCTCCGGCTTGATATAAATGTCCGGCTTTTGTAGGCGGATACGTGAGGCAATCAGGGATTGCTGCATGATTTCAAAGGTGCTGAACAAGGCCTCCGTCCAGTTTAGTTGTTGCTCTTCGCCTGGGGACCTTGAACCGGTCACATCGATCGCCACCACCAGGTCGTAAGCACCGTTCAGCAGGTCAAAGGGTAGCGGATTGGTGGTGCCGCCATCGACCAGCAACTGTTCCCCCAGCTGCACCGGCGAAAAGAGCCCGGGCACCGCCATGCTTGCCTCAATAGCTTGAAACAGATCGCCCTGCTTGAGCACAACCGTTTCACCACTCCAGTAATCCGTAGCAACTACCTCCAGAGGGATGTCAAGATCGTCAAAGGTACGCGCGTCAATTTTGCCGGCGAGAAATTTCAGGAACCCTCCTGAATCAATCAGTCCGCCATTATTGATATCGAGCTTGAGCAGATCACCCAGTTTTAATTCGCTATCTGAAAGGATCAGATGTGACAGCATATCCAGGTTGGACCCGCCGAATTCATCAAAGATCTTCCTGATTTCCTCAGCGCTTTGGCCGGCGGCGTAGAGTCCGCCGATGACGGCACCGATACTGGCACCAGTGATCTTCGCAGGCTTGATACCAAGGTCGTCAAATACCTGAAGCATGGCAATGTGGGCCAGCCCTGCGGCACCGCCCGAACCCAGTGCCAGGCCTATAGACGGCGCCGGATTTTTTTGTCCCGCACCAGCGGCAACAACAGCGGTCGACAGCAACATGGCTAGCATCAGCAGTCCTTTCGTCAGCAAGAATCTCATTTAAAAAAACCTTTTCACGACATTGCAGAAGATTCAGGTAGTGTCAACCTGAATAATACAGCAATAACTCCCACGATCAAACGATTACGATATAAAGGATATCCAGGGAGACGTCTTCTCAAACCAACCATCACCACCTGACGCAAGAGCAAACATCAAAAATATCGACTATACTTTTCCCACTAGTCACAGGTTAGACAACGATCGATCAAATCACTCTAAAGGAATCAGGAGCATGATCGAGCAGCCACACGATATAACCATAACCTTGCTGGTGGCCCTGGCCATAGGCCTGCTGATCGGTATTGAACGCGGCTGGAGTGATCGTGATGAAGAAGAGGGCACACGCATTGCGGGTGTTCGCACCTTCAGCCTCATCGGTCTGCTGGGTGCCGTTGCAGCGCTGCTCTCCCAACAAGCCGGCATCTGGTTGCTGTGCAGCGCTTTTCTGGCAGTTTCAGCCCTGATTATCGCTTCGCATATCCTCGGAGTCCACGCCGACAGGGACGTAGGTACAACCACTGCATTCACCATGATGTTGACATTTTCACTGGCCGCCTGGTCTGCCTATGACCAGCCAATCCCGGCTCTGGCAATAACAGTTGTCGTCATGGCCTTGCTGGGACACAAACCGGTTCTTCATGGTTTGCTGAAAAAAATTACTCCCCAGGACTTCTTTTCCGGTATCAAGCTGCTGATCATCTCCATCGTTCTTCTGCCGCTGCTGCCGAATCAGGGGTACGGACCCTGGAACGCCCTTAACCCCTACTGGATCTGGTGGATGGTTGTCCTGGTATCCGGTCTCTCATTTGCAGGATACCTTATTATTCAGGTGACCGGCAAAAAGACCGGCACAATCATCACCGCCGTTGCCGGGGGCCTGATCTCTTCCACCGCGACAACATTGACATTGGCTCGCTTTGCGCGGGAGGAGCAGAGCCGGAACCTGTTCGCCGCTGCCGTTCTGCTTGCATCCGCGATCATGTTCCCACGGGTGATGATCGAGATTATGATTGTAAACCCCGCCCTTTTTCACCCTCTGTGGATTCCGCTGATCGTCATGTTGATCGGCTTGCTCTGTGTTTTTTACCGACTCTGGCATCTGCAAAAGAAAGATCGGTCAGACAAGACCCCGCCGATTGAACACAAAAGTCCCCTGCAACTGGCCATGGCGCTGAAGATCGGCTTGCTGCTGGCAGCCATGTTGTTGCTGTCTGAAGCAGCAACAATCTGGTTTGGCGACCAGGGAATCTACGCGCTGGCACTGTTCTCCGGATTGATCGATGTGGATGCCATTAGCCTGTCACTAGCACACTCAGCCCAAAGTGACCTTGCTGGGGAGGTGGCCGCCAGGGGAATCCTGCTGGCCTGTACCACCAACACGCTGATCAAGGGGATCATCTTTAGCGTTATTGCCGGCATCAAAAAGCACCTTTTTCTTCCCTTGTGGATGGGGGCCGCCATCATTCCAGGACTGCTGATTGCTGCCCTGATGCTCTAAACCTCGGCCGTCAACCGCGCTCAACCGGTGTAATCTTTTGTCAACTTTTTCACTGTTGGACAGGTAGTTACTGTGACGCGCACCCCCACAGATTCAAATTTTTGAGTTGAAGCCTGATGTCACATGGATGACACCAGACCAACTTGTCGGTTAGTATCAAATCATGATCACTCTATCCCGAATAAAAAACCAGCAGCTGGCTCGTCTTGCCACCCGATTTCCAACATTGGCAAAGAAATTTACCGACAGCTACACCCCGCGAACAAGCGACGGGGATATTCCCTGGACGCTCCCTTCGCCTCCCCGGCACCAGGCAAAACTGGCCCTGGTCACCACTGCCGGCATCCATCATCGTCATCAGGTTCCTTTTGACATGAAGGACGCCAACGGTGACCCCAGCTACCGGGAACTGGATGCCGCCACTTTGTTCGAGGATTTTATCATTACCCACGATTACTATGACCATAGCGATGCCGACCGGGATCCCAATATCATCCTGCCGCTGGATCGCCTCAAAGAACTTGTCAACGAGAGGGTCCTCGGTAGTATTGGGGCAACGCACTACTCCTTCATGGGGCATATCGTCGGTCCTCACATCGACACACTGCTGAAGCACACCGCTGTCCAGGTAGCTGACAAACTGCGTGCCGATGGGGTGGATATCGTCCTGCTTACCCCTGGTTGAGGGATCTGTAATCAGTCCGTTGGACTGATTCAACGGGTTATTGAACAGGCCGGCATCGCGACCATCGGCATCACCATTGTCAGGGAGTACACGGATCAGGTAAAACCGCCACGGAGCATTTTTCTGCGCTGGCCCTTCGGTCATCCCCTGGGAGAACCTTTCAACCAGATGCAACAGCGCACGGTTGTCCTTGACTGCCTGGAACATCTCTACGCGATTCGGACACCCGGCGCCATTATTGATCTGCCCTATGTCTGGCGGCGCCATGATTTCAGTAATGAATCGTCGAAAAACAACAAGGAGTAAATGTCTTGCGTGCTGCCTGTCTGCAACTTAATTCTCAGGACAATGTTGACAGCAACCTTGCCACCATTGCCCGCCTGTTGGAAGAAGCCGCCAGGCACAATGTGAGGTTGGCGGCACTGCCTGAGATGTTCGCCTTCATGCATCCCGACCAGGGACGCAAGGAACACTTTGCCGCGCAGGAGGCACATCAAAAAGTCCTGCCTTTCCTTGCCGATCAGGCTCGTCGACACCGACTGACCATCGTCGGCGGCTCGCTGTTGCTGACCGGAGAAGATCAGCGGCTGCGCAACTGCTGCCCGGTCTTTTCTCCTGACGGCAACCTGATCACCAGCTACGATAAGATCCATCTGTTCGACAGCGATCTGGAGGATCAGAGTTACCGCGAATCCGAACAGGTGACCGCCGGCTCCTCGCCACAGATCGTTGCGGTGGGAGGGTGGCGCATCGGCCTGAGCATTTGCTACGACCTGCGCTTTCCTGAGCTGTTCCGCCACTACGCGAGCCATAAAAGCAGCATCCTGACGGTGCCCTCAGCCTTTGCCGTTCCAACCGGCAGTGTTCATTGGGACGTGTTGCTGCGAGCCCGCGCCATCGAAAATCAGGCTTACGTTCTCGCTCCTGCCCAGATCGGCACCCACCCCGGCGAGCGCAACACCTTCGGGCACAGCATGATCATCGATCCCTGGGGAATCGTCCTCGCCCAGGCACAAAATCATTCAATGACCGGGGAACTGATCATAGCCGATCTGAGCCGGGAGCGGCTTGACAAGGTCAGGCAACAACTTCCAGCTTTACAACATCGCCGGGATATGCTGTTTTCAACAGTCGCCTCCGCTGCCGGGGAACAGCCGTTATGAGCTCCGCCATGTATCCCGATCTCAAATCCAGATGTTCCTGGTGCGGCACCGACCCGCTCTATATCGATTACCACGACCATGAATGGGGTGTTCCTGATTTCGACGATAACCACCTGTTTGAAATGCTGATCCTGGAAGGGGCGCAGGCGGGTCTGAGCTGGCTGACTATTCTCAAAAAGAGAGAAAACTACCGAAGAGCTTTTGCCGGCTTTGATCCGGCCACCGTTGCTGCTTTCACGCCGGTCGATGTGGAACGGCTACTCCAGAATAGCGGGATAGTCCGTAATCGCCTTAAAATCGAAGCCGCCATCAAAAACGCCCGCGCGGTGCTCAATATTCAGAAAGAATCGGGTAGTCTGGCCAATTTCCTCTGGGATTTTGTCGAGGGCGTTCCCCGGCACAACAACTGGAACAGCGGCAGCGAGGTTCCGGCACGAACGCCGCTGTCCGAAGCCTTGAGTAAAGCCCTGAAACAGCGTGGTTGTAATTTTGTCGGCGCAACCATCTGCTATGCCTTCATGCAGTCGATCGGCATGGTCAACGATCACACCATCCACTGTTTCAGACACTCTGAAATCAGGCATACTGTTGACCACAGGCTACCATCAAGCCGTTGAAAAAACCTGACCTGCCTTGGCATTCGGGCACGATTTTGCTAATCTGCGCCATCCCTTTTTCAATGCACAGGATAACGCCATGAACCCAACCGAAAGATTTCAGCTCTACGGCCTGATGCTGTTCAGCGTTATCAGCTCTTTCGTCTTTGTTTTCTACACCGTCAATGTCTACTTCAGCGACGCCGCCACCACCTGGCTCAAAGGCTTTGCCTACGTCACCGGCGGTTACGGCCTGCTCAATATCTACGTACTGAGCTGGGCCTGGAACAGTCGCAGCGAATGGTCGGTCAAGGCCGATATGCTGCTGGCCGGCTGTTTTCTCGGGGTATTCATCATGAATGTCCTGCGCGACAGCTTCTACGGCGGGCTGACCGGTGTGGCTGCAGTGATCGTTCTGGCGGTGGTGTTGTACATCAACGTGCAGGCGGTGAAAAAGGTCTGCGAACGGGCAGGTTCTTGATCTTTCAGTCGGGACCAATCACCGTGCTTCCGTAACTGCAGCGCACATTGCTCCGCAGGCAGGTAAGTCGGTGGTGATTGTCAGCAAAGACATCCACGGAACGGTCGCTGCGCCGGGTGATGTGATGTGGATATCCCGGGACAGCCAGGGAGGCAAAACGTGCCATTTGCCCCTCAGGATCGACAACCTTAGTGTCATCACGATGAAGCAAAAAAATAACGCAATCATTTTCCTGCGACAAATTTTTCAAATCGGTATTATTTTCCCGGAAAAAACACGACCCGATTTCTTCCCTGCTCCTTTGCTGCGTACAATGCCTTATCGGCGCGCGCGACCATTTTAGTCTCATCATCTGATTCAGGGCAGAAGGTGCTCACCCCGATGCTGACCGTGAGCATAACATCCGGATACTTGCCTTTAGAATCAGCCGCTACCAGAGTGCGTCCTTCAATCCAGGAGCGCAGTCGCTCAGCAAGAATGAGAGCACCTTCAGATTCAGTGTATGGGAGCAGAACCACAAACTCCTCGCCGCCATAGCGGAACACGTAATCAAAGTCACGCACCGAGCCCTGTATCAGTTTTGCAAGAGAACGCAGCACCTCGTCGCCGAGTTGATGCCCGTAGCTATCATTGAATTTTTTAAAGTGGTCTACATCCATCATTAGAACGGACAGTTCGAGACCATAACGTCGTGCTTTTACGGCCTCCTGACACAGACATTTATCCAGATGCCGGCGATTATAGATACCCATCAGGGGATCGGTAATATTTTCCTGCTCCAAATGGCCCAGGCGCCGGATATCATCAGCCGTTCGCGCCGACAAACTACAGACAACCAGTACAAAAATAGCGCCGGCACAGAATATCGCCGGGACTACCATATCTGACCAGCGTTGGGCCTGGCCCCAAAACATCCACGCATAGACAAGATACCCAACAAAAAAGGAAACAATCAGACCGGACAAAAAAGTCCATGCTGTCCGACTGATGCTGTCTGGTAGACGCCGATACAGATGGCGGATTGGTGCAAGGGAAAAAATAAATATTACCGACCCGGCTAAAACCAGAAAGTTTGCCAGCACTTCCATTGTATCTGCCTCCGCCCCGCTTAAAAGTTGTTGGCAACATTTGACAATAACGCTGATACAGCGACACAAAGGCTCTATTGTGGCACATATTATAAGATCTTAACTATATCAATAATGCATACAGACCATATTTTCTCAACAGTCCCGCCGTGGCGCCGCACTTTTACCCTGATGTTACTTATCATATATACTTTGGAGAAAACCCGGTTCAGAGGTTGAATTCTGACGCGATCCGGTCAATGGCAGGATAGAGCTGGCAACGTGGATGGGCACAATTGATGCGGAACCAGCCAGCGCCGGCGGGACCGAAAAAGGTGCCGCCGGACAGGGCGACGCCGCTATTATCGACAAGGCGCCTGGAGACATCCTGCCAGGTGCCGTGGCGGCGGAAGTCACACCAGACCAGAAAAGTGGATTGCGGTTCCATGACCTCAATGCCCTTGATCGCGCCCAGACGGCGACAGACTTCGCGCGTCGTGTCATAGAGATAGGCGACCAGTTGCCGCTTGTATTCTGCCCCTTGGGGCGACAGGGCGGTGGCGATAGCGGTCTTTCCAAACAGATTGACGTCGCCTGCATGCACGGCGTTCTGCACCTGACGAAAGCGTTTGCGCAGGTTCGGGTCGGCGATGCAGCAGAAGGATGCCTGGAGTCCACTGGCATTGAAGGTTTTGCCGATGGAATGGGCCTGGATGCAGTGGCTATGCGCACCAGCGATGGAGAAGATGGAGGCGTTGCGGCGGGGAGGATAGACAATATCGGAATGGATTTCGTCGCAAAAGAGCACCACGTCGTTGGCTGCGCAGAGGCGTAAAACCTGTTCCAGTTCGTCCGGCGTCCAGACGCGCCCGCCGGGGTTGTGGGGGCTGCAGAACAGCAAGAGTTTGACAGCGGGGCGCGCAAGACAACTTTCCAGCTGGGCAAAGTCGATGTCATGGCGACCTTCGCATACGAGCAGGGGGCAATCGACGACATTACGACCGTTGCTGGTTACCGTGGTAAAGAAGGGTCCGTAGACCGGGGAGAGCAAAGCGACACTGTCACCCGGTTCGGTACAGGTCTGGATGGCCAGGCACATGCTGGTAACCACCGATGGTGAAAGCAGGATAGTGCTACGATCGATGTCAACCAAGTGCTGGTCCTTCAGCCACCACTGGATGGCAGCGAAAACCGCTTCGTACTGTTCGGTATAGCCGTACAGCGGATGAAGAACCCGCTCCTGTAATGCGTTGGTCAGAAACGCCGGCGCCGGCAGATCCATGTCCGCGACCCACAGTGGCGTCACGTCGGCGCGTCCAAAGAGGCGTTGGCGCGCTTCGTACTTTTCCGTGCACGTGCCTTCGCGCGATGGCGAATCATCGAAGTTGTAGATTACTTGCTGCTCCATGCCATAACCTCCGGGTATTCATCATGTCGACCAGCGACCGTGCCCACCTCAAAAAGAGGACATTCTATATTGTTCCTTTAGTGGAGAAAAGGAAGTCCTCCCAAAAACCGCTTTGACAACTTCCAGACCCGGAGTATAGTATCCGTCGATTTCCATATAGATTCCGTCATCACAGCTGCTCCTAAGTTGTCATGATTCACGGCTGGAGGCCCTTTATGAAAAATTGGTTCGGTATTAGTCTGGTGTTGTTGCTGGTGGGTTGGTTTTCATCGCCACTGTACGCGCAATCCTTTGGTGCACCATTGTCACTCAAGGAAACTACTTCTATTTCAGCGATTCTTGAAGACCCGGACAGCTATGTCGGCAAAACCCTGCAGGTCAAAGGCCTGGTTGTCAATGTGTGTGCTTCTCGTGGGTGCTGGATGTCGATTGCCGGCGAAAGACCCTTTGAACAACTGCGCTTTAAGGTGGAAGATGGAGAAATGGTCTTCCCCATGACCGCCCGTGGGAAAACCGCAACGGTCGAAGGTGTCCTGCAAAAATTTGTTTTGAGCAAGGAAGATGTTATTGCGTACCAGACACGTCATGCTCAACAGACCGGCGAGTCTTTTGATCCGGCAACGGTAACCTCGGGCGAGACTTATTTTCAGCTGCGTGGGCTCGGTGCCGTTATTGAGGACCTTTAGCCAGGGCATGAGCTTTCGGCGCTTTAATCATGCCCTGCATCGCGATGTCGGCTATCTTTGTATCGGCTTGACCCTGATATATGCGCTCTCGGGTATTGCCGTGAATCACCTGCACGACTGGAATCCTAACTACACCCTGGAAAGAACCGTTGCAAAGATTCCACCGAACCCTTATCGAGGTGTTATCAGTGAAGCGATGGCCCTTGATCTGCTGCGGCTTATCGGTGAGCGGCCCACCTACGAGAATCTATTTCAGCCCGACCCTGAATCCCTGATGGTGTTTATCGATGGTCGGGTGATTCAGTTCCATCTGCCGACCGGAGTTGTCGAGTATGAACGCGTCACCAGGCGCCCGGTCTGGCATGCCCTCAATTTCATCCATCTCAATCATGCAAACAAAGCCTGGACATGGATCGCTGATGCCTATGCGGTTGGCTTGATCCTGTTGAGCCTGACCGGTCTCGCTCTTTTGCCCAAGGGAAGACTGAGGGTGCGTTGTCTTGCCTTTTCCGTCATCGGCATCCTGATACCGATCATCCCGCTGCTGCTGTATTACTGATTGTTGCCCTCGAAAAATTCATTGCGCAGGCACTTAGCGCGGCACAGCAGTCCCCCAGAAGTTGAAGCTGGCCGGACGCCAGCCCGATATGTACATGCTGTCCAGGTGTTTGATCCGGAAACCACCCGCTTCAATTTGCTCCGGGATCATACGATTCAGATGACAGCCTCCTCCAATTCTCTTCCAGAGCGGATTGATCCGCTCCTGCCAGCGGCGAACACAAGCATCCGGCGCGGCACCATGCTCACAAAAAATCAGTTCACCTTCTGGCCGCAGCACCCTGCGCATCTGTAAAAGGGCCGGAAGGGTATCGGCAATGGAGCACAGGGTGTAGGTAACCACCACGGTATCTACGCTGTTATCCCCAAGCGGGATGTCAGCACCCGGCAGACCGATGAAATCCACCTCGAAGGGAACTGAATCCGCGGCCCGACGGGCCATGGTGATCATCTCCGACGCGGGATCAAGTCCCCAGACCTTGCTGACCCTGGTTGGGTCATAGTAAGGCAGATTCAAACCTGTACCAATGCCAACCTCCAGCACCTGTCCACGAGCATGTGGTATCACCTTCTCGCGCTGGCGCCTTACCTGCTTCAGGCCGCAGGCACAATGGACAGCTTTGGGGAGGAGGTAGCTGCTGTAAAATCCCATAAATTCATTTACCCTGCTGGTTGAAGATACGGCCTGCCTATAGGTGAAGGCCGGGAGGGTCGATCTGCTTCAGCGATTTTTTGGTGATGATGATGCCGGATCTCAGCAGGTAGAGGAACAGAATCCCGCCAAGCAGCATATCAGGAATCCACGAATTGAAATACCAGACCAGCCCGGAGGCGACAATAACCGATGAGTTGGTGACGATATCGTTGCGCGAACAATGCCAGACCGATTCCATGTTCAGATCATCGTTGCGGTGCTGCCACAACAAACCGAGACAGATGAGGTTGGCGATGAGAGCGGCAATCGCAAATCCGCCCATCACCAGGTAGACCGGTACCTCAAGGGTGTACCATTTCACCCCTAAACTGATAATAACCGCCACGGCGCCAAGCAGAATCAATAGTCCTTTAAACAGCGAAACTTTTGCTTTTTGCAGCGAGCTTTTTCCCACCGCCCAGATACTGACACCGTAAGTGATAGCATCGCCGAGATTATCAAAGCTGTCGGCAAAGAGCGATACCGTGCTCCCCCAGATCGATCCGGCAACCAGGACAAAAAACATGACAAAATTGATGAGCAGAACCATCCATAGCGTTCTTTTCTGAGCCGCAGAATCAACCTGAATTTCGCACCCTGAATCGCAACAACCGGCCATGAAGCTCCTTTGTCCCCGCTTTACAAAAGTTCCTGTAGTCACAAAGACTTCGGGACAGAAAGACAGAGTCATTTCAATATACGACCAAAATAGTCATGTATATTTTTACCACAGCGTCGATGTAACTACAATCATATCGAAAATCCCGGCGAATTCCGGGCTTTGCCGGGGGAGAGTTACTCTTCTTTAAACTTAGCAATGAACTCGTGTGCTGTCGCCATCATCTCCGGTGACCCGGTAAAGAAGGGGACGCGTTGATGTAACTCAGTAGGCTTCAGGTCAAGAATGGGATTGCAACCATCAGTAGCCAGCCCACCAGCTTGCTCTGCCAGGAAGGCAATGGGATTACATTCATACAATAAGCGTAATTTACCTGACGGTGCCTGTGCCGTTTGCGGGTAAATATAGATACCCCCTTTGAGTAAGTTACGGTGAAAGTCCGCAACCAGGGAACCAATGTAGCGTGAAGTATAAGGGCGGTTGGTTGATTCATCTTTTTCCTGGCAATATTTCAGGTATTTTTTCACCCCTAGTGGAAATTTGATGTAATTGCCTTCATTGATTGAATAAATCTTACCGGTTTTCGGAATTGTGAGAGATTCATGGGATAGACAGAACACTCCAATTGATGGGTCATAGGTGAAGCCATGAACACCATGACCAGTCGTGAAAACAAGCATGGTTGAAGAACCATAAATAACATAGCCTGCGGCAACCTGTTTTCGGCCGACTTGCAGGAAGTCTTCCATGTTGACAGTACCACCAAGCGGAGAGACGCGGCGGTAGATCGAGAAGATTGTACCAACAGAGACATTCACATCAATATTTGACGAGCCATCCAGCGGATCCATCAGAACAATATAGTTGCCGTTACGACTATTTTTGTTGTCAAAAAATACGTAATTGTCTTCTTCTTCGGATGCGATGCCACAGACCTCACCGCGCGCGATGAGTGCATTTTTAAATATCTCATTCGCATACATATCAAGTTTTTGCTGCTGTTCGCCCTGTATATTTTCTACGCCGCTGGCACCGGTAATATCAACCAGACCAGCCTTGTTGATTTCGCGGTTAACAATTTTTGCCGCAAGCTTGATCGCGCTTAATAGTGCGCTTAATTCACCTTTTGCGTGAGGGAAATCAGATTGCTTTTCAACGATGAATTCACCCAGTGTTTTTTGTATCGACATTGCAGCTCCTTATCAGGGAATAAAGGTTTAGATTTTCGACATTCTCTGTTAACTGTATAGTTGATTGGGATTCATGGGAACACCAAAATTTCGATATTTACTTGCAAGCAGGGAAACTGCAACAACTCAAACCAATGAACCCTGTGATCCTAAAACCGGCCCGGTCATATATTTGATTATGGATTTTTTATTCATATATAAATAATTATTTCAAAAACAACTCTGATCAAAGAACCCAACCTCTCCTAACATACTGACTTTACAGCAGCTAAAAACAGTCTCACATTGGCACCTTCTTTGCTGTTTCATAGTTATGCAATAATTGTTTCAACCTCGGACACCGCATTGTGGCTACCAGGCGTGCCCGGATAAACATAAGCCTGCTACATTCAGTGAACAACGACGTTTACTGCGATCATCCAATGGAGACAATCATGAACTCAACCAGCGCAACAGCCGCCCTGCCCGGCATGAACCCTCGCATCCAGCGCCTGCGTCAACAGAGCGTCGATACCGAGCCGAGTCTCTCCGTTGAACGAGCCTTGCATGAAACTGCTTTCTACAAAGAAAATTATGGCAAACACTCCATTCCGGTGCTGCGGGCGCTGAACTTTTACGATCACTGCAACAAAAAAACCATCTACATCGGCGACGATGAACTGATCGTGGGTGAACGGGGACCGCGGCCAAAGGCGGTGCCGACTTTTCCTGAGCTCACGTGCCACAGCGTTGATGATTTTCACGTCCTTAACACCCGCGACCAGCAGCGCTACACGATCAGCCAGGCAGACATCGATACCTACGCCCGTGAAGTGATCCCCTACTGGCAGGGCAAGACCATCCGTGAGCGGATTTTCAGCCATGTGCCGGATCTGTGGCGTGGCATGTACGAGGCCGGTCTGTTCACCGAATTCATGGAGCAGCGGGCACCGGGGCATACGGCTCTGGACGGACAGATTTACCGCAAAGGGATGCTTGATTATAAAAAGCAGATAAAATCAGAAATTGAACGTTTGGACTTTTTGAACGACCCTGGCTCTACCGACAAGCTTGAAGAGCTCAGAGCCATGGAAATTTCCTGTGATGCCGTGATCCGGTTCGCCGAGCGCCACGCCGACCTGGCCGAACAGATGGCAGCGACAGAAGTCAACTCAGAGCGCGCTGAAGAACTGCGCACCATCGCCGCAGTCTGTCGCCGGGTACCGGCCCATGCACCCCAAACCTTCCATGAGGCGATCCAGATGTACTGGTTTGTTCATCTGGGCACCATTACTGAATTGAACGGTTGGGATGCGATGAATCCAGGTCATTTTGATCAGCATCTGGCCCCCTTTTACGAAGCCGGTCTCAAGGACGCCAGCCTCACCCGCGAGCAGGCCAAGGAACTGCTGTGCTGTTTCTGGATCAAGGTCAACAATCAGCCGGCCCCCCCCAAGGTCGGCATCACTGCGCGCGAAAGTGGCACCTACAATGATTTTACCAACATCAATATCGGTGGCATTACCAGCGACGGACGCGACGGCGTGAACGAAGTCTCCTATATCATGCTCGAAGTGATTGAGGAATTGCATATCCTTCAACCGGGCAGCTCGGTTCATATCAGCGCGAAAACCCCTGACCGCTTCCTTAATGCCGCCTGTCGGGTCATCCGCCAGGGGCACGGTTATCCGTCAATCTTTAATCCCGATGTTTATGTCACCGAACTTCTGCGCCAGGGAAAATCTTTGCGGGATGCCCGCGAGGGCGGGTGCAGCGGCTGCATCGAGGTCGGCGCTTTCGGCAAGGAAGCTTTTGTCCTGACCGGCTATCTCAATGTGCCGAAAATTCTGGAAATCACTCTGCACAATGGGGTCGACCCATTAACCGGCAAGCAGGTCGGCCTGGCCACTGGTGAGCCGCTGACCTTTACCGGCTACGAAGAGCTCTATGCCGCCTTTATCAAACAGCTTGAGTTTGTTGTTGATACCAAGATCCGCGTCAGCAATTACATTGATCGCATGTTCGCCAAGTACGCTCCGGCACCCTTCTTGTCGGTGGTAATCGAGGACTGCATCAGCAAGGGACGCGACTACTATGACAGCGGCCCGCGCTACAACACCAACTACATTCAATGCACCGGTCTGGGGACAGTCACCGACAGCCTTGCCACCCTCAAAAAACATGTTTTTGACGATGGTGCTTTCACCATGGAACGGGTTCTTGGTGCCCTGGCAAATAATTTCGAGGGTGAAGAGTTTCTGCGTCAGACCATCCTCAACCGCACCCCCTTCTTCGGCAACGACGACGATTACGCCGACGATATCGCCGTCCGCGTCTACAATGATCTGCTTGCTGCCATCGACGGCAAACCCAACACCAAGGGGGAGAGTTTTCACCTCAACATGCTCTCGACCACCTGCCATATCTACTTCGGAAAAATGCTCGGGGCCACGCCCAACGGACGCCTTTCCGGCAAGTCAATCTCCGACGGCACCTCCCCCTCCCACGGCGCCGACACCCACGGTCCCTCGGCAGTTATCCGCTCCCTGACCAAGCTCGATCATACTCTCTCCGGCGGTACCCTGCTCAATCAGCGTTTTCTGCCGAGTCTGCTCAAGCGCGATGAGGACATCAAAAAACTCGGCCAACTGGTCCGCAGCTATTTCACCCTCGGCGGCCATCATATCCAGTTCAATATCGTCGATACCGACACCCTCAAAGCCGCGCAGGAACATCCGGAAGAGTATAAGGACCTGCTCGTACGCATGGCCGGCTACAGCGATTACTTCAACGACATGAACGCCGATCTGCAGCAGGAAGTGATTGAACGCACGGAGAATGAGAGCTTTTGAGGGCAGAATACAGATAAAGCAGAATGTAGAATACAGGAGACAGCATACAGAAGAAGGCTTTTGGTTTTTGTATTCTGAATTCTGTATTCTATATTCCAAGGTTCTACATGAAGTTTCCCCTAATATTTGACATCAAGCGCTACGCCATCAATGATGGTCCCGGTATTCGTCTGGCCATTTATTTCAAAGGCTGTTCCCTGCGCTGCGCCTGGTGCCACAACCCGGAAAGCATTGTGCCGCAGGCGCAAAAACTCTTCGCCCCGGAACGCTGCTTTGGCTGTGGGGAGTGCGTCAAGGCCTGTCCACATCAAGCCCTGGAGCTAACGGAAAAAGGAATTCGCACCGACAGCGAACGCTGCACCCTCTGTGGCGAGTGTGCACGCATTTGCCCGACCAGAGCGATGGAGATATCGGGCGAAGAAAAATCCATTGATGAACTGATGACAATTATTGAACGCGAACAACACCTGTTTGACCAGTCCGGTGGCGGGGTGACGGTGTCCGGTGGTGAACCCCTGCTCTATCCCGATTATCTGTTTGAACTGTTTGATCGCTGCGGCGAGCGCCGGATTCACCGCGCCATTGATACTGCCGGCCATATCCCCGAGGAAAACCTGATTGCCGCTACAGAGCGCGCCGAGCTGTTTTTATTTGACCTCAAACTGATCGATAACGAACGTCACCAGCGTTTCACTGGCGTTGATAATCGCCTGATCCTCTCCAACCTGCGCGCCCTTGCCGCAACCGGTGCACAGATCCAGATCCGCATCCCTCTGATCAAGGGGATCAATACCAGTGATGCAGACCTTCGGGCTTTTGCTGAAATGATCGCCGATTTACCGGGCGAAAAAAAGGCTGTTGCCCTGCTCCCTTATCATGCTATAGCCGTCCACAAATATCGCAAACTCGGATCAACCTACCAGGAAGATGCATTGCAGACACCTGAGCAGAAAGATCTGGAAGGCGCTATTGACTGGTTTTCGCACCACGGACTAAGTGCCTCGGTTGGCGGCTAATTTTTCAATTTTTAGACCAATCGGGGTGGGGGCGTGGTTTCCATGACAAGGGTGTCTGTCGCCATGGAGGGCGACAGTCAAACGGCCATGGAGGGCGAAAAGTGTCCCTTGACATGGGAATCACGACCCCATTCCTCAGACACCTGAAATTGATTTCTAACTTGCTAAGAACACACCCGACCATGACCCAAAATCCGCAACCAGCAACCTATCCCCAGATCTTCCGTTTCTGGCTGCCCCTGGCCGCCACCTGGCTGATGATGGCGGTTGAAGGCCCTTTTATCGCCGCCATCATCGCGCGCATGGGCGCCGAAGCCGTCAATCTCGCCGCCTACGGCGTCGCTTTCGCCTTCGCCCTGGTCGCCGAAGCGCCGGTGATCATGCTCTTAAGCTCAGCCACCGCCCTGTGCAAAGATCGTATCAGCTACCGGCGTCTGCGCCATTTTTCCATTGCCTTAAGTCTTGCGGTCACGCTGGCCCTGGCCCTGTTTCTGCTCCCCCCGGTCTATGATCTGGTGGTACGCACCCTCATCGATCTACCCACGGAAGTCGCCGATCTGACCCGCACCGCCCTGTTTTTTCTGCTCCCCTGGCCCGGTGCCATCGGCCTGCGGCGGTTTTATCAGGGAGTCCTGATCGCCGACCACAATACCCGCCGGGTCGCCCTGGCCACCATTTTTCGTATCAGCTTCATGGGCACTACGGCGGTTTTCTGCTATCTGACTACCGCTATCAGCGGCGCCGTCATTGGCGCCCTGGCCCTCTCGAGCGGGGTTGTCGCCGAAGCCCTGATGACCCGGGTCCTGGCCCACAAGGCCGTTGCCGTACTGCTGGCAAAGGAGCCGCAACCGGACGCCAACATCCCCAGCTATCGTGAAATCTGGGATCATTATCTTCCCCTGGCCCTGACGCCCCTGATCGGGTTGTCAGTGCATCCCATGGTGACCTTTTTTTTAAGCCGTGCTCCCAATCCGGTAGAATCCCTGGCCGTAATGCCGGTCATCTATGGGCTGACCTTTGTCTTTCGTGCCGTTGGTCTTTCCTATCAGGAAATTGCCATTGCTTTGCTCGGTGAGAATAAAGACAATTATCCCAGGGTACGCAATTTTGCAGCGCTGCTTGCCGTCGCCACCGGTAGCTGCCTGACCCTGATTGCCCTGACGCCGCTTAATCGCATCTGGTTTGAAGATGTTTCCGGACTTACCCCGGCCCTGTCAGCTTTTGCCGTAACGCCACTACAGGTAATGGCGCTGTTTCCAACACTAACGGTGCTTATCTGTTTCCAGCGCTCCATCCTTATCGTAACGCGCCTGACCAGACCGGTCTCCATCGCCACCGCGGTTGAGGCGACAGTTATTTTTATGCTGATGTTTGGCGCGCTGGTATACTTGCCTCTGACCGGTGCCACGGCTGCAGCCGGCGCTTATGTTATTGCACGACTGGCAGGCGTTGCGCTGTTGCAACGCCCCGTCAGCAGACAAATTATCAAGGAATATCATGCCTGAACTCAACCAACACAGGTTGTCATCCTATTCCCCGGCAGTCGGGCCCTGGTTGGTGCTCGGCGCAGCAATGCTCTGGGGCACCACCGGCACCGCCCAGGCTTTTGCGCCGGCCGGCTATGACTCAGCGGCGATTGGTGCCCTGCGCCTGCTGGTGGGTGGCATCGCCCTGCTCCTGCTGACCCTCTACCGCAAGGAATTTGGATCTTTTCGTGACTGGCAGCTGCGTCCCCTGCTGCTGGCCGCCTTTTTTACCGCTGCCTACCAGCTGACTTTTTTCAGTGCTGTGGCCAAAACCGGCGTTGCCGTCGGCACCGTTGTCGGTATCGGCAGCGCACCCATCGCCGGTGGATTGCTCGGACTCATCTTCCGCGGTGAAAAACCGGGAAGACGCTGGTACGCCGCGACCCTGCTGGCAATTGTCGGGTGCATGCTCTTGGGCTTCAGCGGCGGTGATGTCACTGTCGATCCCATAGGGATTGCGCTTGCTATCTGTGCCGGCGCGGCCTATGCCGCCTACACCCTGATGATCAAGGGACTGTTGGAACGCCAGAGCCCCAACGCCGTGATGGCGATCGTGGTCTGCCTCGGGGCGCTGATACTATCACCGGCGTTATTCAGAATCGAGCCGGAATGGCTACTGCAACCAGGCTCGATCATGGTAATCCTGCACCTGGGATTGGCGACCATGGCCCTGTCCTACTGGCTGTTTGCCCGGGGGCTTCAGACCGTCGCCGTCGGTAGCGCCGTCACCCTCTCCCTGGCCGAACCGATGACGGCAGCATTACTGGGAATTTTTGTTCTTGGCGAAATTCTCAATCTGCAGGCCGGTCTTGGCATTGTCCTGATCTTTTCCGGGTTAGCTGTCCTGGTGATCCGCCGACGTTCGCCCAAACCGGGGAGCATCCATGAATCAGCAGCGTAAAGCTTTGCTCTTCGGCCTGGCGGCGGTACTGCTGTGGTCAACAGTGGCCACCGCTTTCAAGCTCTCCCTGCGCCATTTCACACCGATTGAATTGCTGCTCTACTCGGGCGTCTTCTCAACGGCACTGCTGGGCATGATCCTTCTGTATCAGGGCAAAATCCGTCTCATCTTCCAATGCAGCCGCCAGGAATACCTGCTCTCCATTTTCCTGGGTTTTTTAAGTCCCTTCCTTTATTACCTGATCCTGTTCAAAGCCTACGATCTGCTCCCGGCCCAACAGGCACAGCCATTGAATTACACCTGGGCCATTGTCCTGTCGTTGCTGGCGGTTCCCCTGCTCAAGCAACAGATCCGCTGGCAGCAATGGCTGGCCCTGGTCATCAGCTACTGCGGCGTGGTAGTCATTTCTACCGAAGGCAACATCCTCAGCCTGACATTCACCAGTCCCCTGGGCGTGGCCCTGGCGCTGCTCAGCACCGTCGTCTGGGCGTTGTACTGGATCTATAATACCCGCGACCAGCGCGATCCGGTGGTCGCCTTGTTTGTCAATTTTCTTTTCAGTTTCCCTTTTGTTCTGGGCTACTACCTGCTGACCAGCGAGCTGCGCCGCCCGCCGCTGGAAGGTCTGCTCGGCGCCGCCTATGTCGGCACCTTTGAGATGGGAGCCTGCTTTGTCCTGTGGCTGCTGGCAATGAAGCTCACCGACAATACCGCACGGCTCAGCAACTTGATTTTTCTGTCGCCGTTTTTATCCCTGGTGTTCATCTACTTTTTACTTGGAGAAAAAATCCTGCCGGCAACCTTTATTGGCCTGGTTCTGATCGTTGCCGGACTTCTTTGTCAGCGTCTACGCTGAGAGGATTTTGCCAGGGAAACCTAAGTTTTTCTCACATTAAGCGAATCAGATTGCTTGTTGTATTATGCTAATTATAGGTAATCTTCCTGTATGTTCTTAGCCTTACCTTTTTTTATTTCCTTTAAAAGTTGAGCAGTTGAGTAAAGATAAAAAACTAGACTTTACCCATGATCTTGCTACACTGCGCTGACGTACTGCCACTGTGAAAATTGATAAAGGGTCGCATGATATTCCTTGCTCTGGAGGTTCCATGGAAGTGAGAGGACTTATTGCGTTTTACGCCAGCCTGATTTTCTCCCTCGCCTTAATCCTGCCTCTGCCGCTTTCCGCTGCAGAATTAAACTTTCAATCCGACACCATACTACGCGTGCTGGAGCGGGATACCACTACAGATGATTCCGCAGCTGTTTTACCGCTTTATGAGTATCTTCAGGTTGACCTCGGGGAAGGCGGTGAAAAAGGTCTCTCCTTCCACCTGTATGGTTGGGGACGCTGGGATATGGCGGATAATAATTACTACGAAGACAGCGCGGAAGCTGAACTTCTCTACGGCTATCTCGAATACAATGGTGAGCAAGCCAATTTCAGAACCCGGCTGGGGCGCCACTACATTTTTTCAGGTGTGACAAATGAAACCGTCGACGGGTTAAGTGTTCGCTCCGATCTGGGTAAATATTTCTCCGGTTCTGTTTACGCAGGCCTGCCAGTTGCCTACGCCGATAGCAATGGTCGGGATGGCGATAGTATTTACGGCGGGCGAATCGCCAATCATCTGCCCGGTTGGTACGACCTGGGCTTGTCCTACCAGAAAATTCGTAGCGACAGTGAGGATGCCGAAGAGAAAGCCGGTCTGGATATTTCGGCCTATCTGCCTTACGCGGTCAATCTCTACGGTTTCACCACCTATAATCTCGACAGTGAAGAATGGTCCGAACATTCGTACGAATTGCGCTTTGCTGTTGGTCCGGTTCAGCTGCGTCCCTATTTTCAATATTTTCAGTATGACGATTATTTCGCCAACTCTGCGGAAGGGGCCAACCCTTTTCCAGGCTTGGCCAACACGGGCGAAAAGCTAAGTATTCTGGGTGCTGATGCGACTTTATCCGTCCTAGGCAGTTGGACTCTGATCGCCAACTTGAAGCAGTACGATTACGACGTTCTTGACGACACCGCCCTGTATTATTCAGGCCGGGCCATATGGACCAGCGACGAAAACAACCAGCTCGGTGGTGAGATCGGGATCATGGATGGGGACGAGGCACGGAATCGATATGTTTTATTACGCGCTTTCGGAGACTGGCGCCAGCTGCCTGAGATGTTGCCTTTCGGTAGGTTGAGCAGTGAGTTGATTTACGTTGATTATGACCAGCCGATCTATGGTGAAGACAGCTCGTTGTTCATCTCAGTGGGTGTCAGCAGAATGTTTCTTGACGACGCCCTTGAGTGCAAGCTGTCTGCAGACTTCAGTCAAGACCCCTATTATGACGAAGATCTTCGAGGAATGCTCAGCGTCAACTACCGGTTCGGGACTGACCTGTAATGTTCTTATTCTGATAAACCACAGGAGAAAAAAATGTATAAGAATTTCTGGATACTGGGCGCACTACTTCTGCTGATGCTGATGCTCGCAGCGTGCGCCGCATTGGACAGCGGCTCCAACCTGCCAGCAGGTCATATATCGAGCGAAGATCTGGGAATGCCACTAACAACCTGCACTGCCTGCCACGAAGCGCGGTCTGATACCCTGGCTTTCGGTAGCTTTGACCACACCCCAACCTGGATGACATCGCACAAATATCAGGGTTACCAAAACGAAGCCGTTTGTTCTCTGTGTCATCAGACCAGCTACTGCAATAGTTGCCACGCCAGTGAGCTTGAACTCAAACCCTCCGAGAGAAACCCACTGGAAAAAACCCAGCAAATGCCACACCGTGGAGATTACCTCTCCCGCCACCGCATTGATGGCCGGATCGATCCAACATCCTGTTTCCGGTGCCATGGTAATCCTAAAGCGGCTAAAACTTGTGCACCCTGCCACGGGTAGGACGAAAGGGAGGTTTGAATGTTGAAAAAATCCTGGTTGTTCTTACTAGCGTTGCCGGCGATGCTGCTGGTTGCTGGCTGCTCCGATGGAAATCCGAATGCGCCGTTAGGCGCTCATCCCGACGGCTGGTTTGTGGACCATCGCGCGACGGCTGATAGCAACGAATGCAGCAACTGTCATGGTGTTGACCTAAAGGGCAGCGGCGGAGCGCCGAGCTGCTTTTCGGCCACCTTTGACGGTCGGGGTTGCCATGCCAGCGGGCCAGGACAGGCAACTCACCCCTTGGATGGGACTTATCTTATTGGCAGCAACCACGGCCCCGACGCCAAGGCTGATTTGACCTCATGCCAGGTCTGCCACTCCGACAATCCGACCGGTGGGCCAGGAAGCAACCCGCGTTTCAATGTCGGCATTGGTGGCAACGGTTGTGAAGGTTGCCACGGCGCGGACTATGCCCACCCGCAAGCCTGGGCCGGTCCCAACAGCACCTTCCACTATTCGGCGGGCAACCTCCAGGAGGCCTGCACCCTGTGCCACGGTGCGGTCCTCGACGGTAGCGGTGGGGTGGGCAGCAATTGTCTGGGCTGCCACGCCGAGACTGCTGACTTCACCTTGGATTGCAGTGCCTGCCACGGTATGCCGCCGGATGGGGCGGCTGATTTCGATGTGCCTATTGCTGTTGCCCATGGCGGGGTTTCTGATGTTGCCCTCCATAATACCTGCACTATCTGCCACGGCGTGAAGGAGTCTACGGTCGGTGGAACCTTCTCAACCGTTTCCGCGTATGCTTCCTTTGACAAGGCCAATGATATCAATGGGGACCATTGGGACGGCAATATCAATATGAGCAGTGACGCTGATTATAATGAGACTAATTTTGGCTGTGACGCGGCCGGTTGCCACGGTAACGACGCGGCCTACCAGCTGTCGGATTCCGGTCTGCCGGTGGAACTGGGGGCCTATGGCAGCGGAGGCGGTGGCGGCGCGGTTCCGCATCCCCTCAATGGCACCTATCTTCTGGGCGCCAACCACGGCCCCGACGCCAAGACCGATTTGACCTCCTGTCAGGCATGTCACTCTGACAATCCGACCGGTGGGCCAGGTAGCAATCCCCGTTTCAATGTTGGCATCGGTAGTGTCGGCAACAACGGTTGTGAGAGTTGCCACGGTGTGGAGTATGCTCACCCGCAGGTCTGGGCCGGCCCCGACAACGATGTTTACCATTATCTAGCCGGAAATATCGACAATGCCTGCACCCTTTGCCATGGTGTCGACCTAGATGGAGTCGGTGGCGTCGGTATCAGTTGCTTGAGCTGTCATGCTGAAGCCGTGACCTTCGCTCTCGACTGCGCCAGTTGCCACCTCTACCCGCCCGACGGGACCACCCCCGAGCCGCAAATTTCCGACCTCGGCGGGCAGTTGGTCGCACACGGGGGGGCCGCGAACGTGGCTTCCCACGATGAATGCGCTATCTGCCACGGCGTCAAGAGCAGTGCTTCCTCATCCAGCGGGGCACTCACACCTAATGCCAACTATCGGACTTTCGACCCCCTCACCGGGGCCATTGGCGATCACTGGAACGGCCAGATCAACATGAACGGACCGTCACCGGACACTGGCACCGGCTACAACGAGAGTAATTTCGGCTGCGACAATGCTGGTTGTCACGTCAACGACTCCGACTACCAGCTCTCCGATTCCGCCTTGACGGTTCAATTCGGCGACTACGGATCAGCTGGCGCACCCCACGCCATGGATGGATCCTTCTTGCCACCCAGCGCTCACGGAGACACTGCCAAAGCGGATCTGGCCAGCTGCAAGTTGTGCCACGGGCAAACAACCGACACAAACCCGCGCTATAATGTCGGCATTAACAGCATTAGCAGCACGGGTTGCGAGGGTTGCCATAACGACTTTACCGCCCATCCCTCGCAAGGAACTCGTGAATCGGTCCAATGGTACGATCTCGGTTTCCGTCATAGCACCGGCGCCAAGGCGACCTTCCAGACTGCATGCGGAGTTTGCCATCCAGGCATCGGAGGTTCCGGCACCGTAGGTCCGGCCTGCACCAGCTGCCATGTGGCCAATCCGGTGATTAATAATAGTGGTTGTGTCTCCTGTCACAATCTACCCCCCAATGGAAGTGGAATTGCCGGAAACGGTTCACCGAACAGGAGAGGAGAACATGGAGGAGACCACAACGTGAGCTGCACGATTTGCCATGGAAGCCCTTATGGGCCTGGGAACGCTAACCACTTCGACCAGAATTTCCCCGCTACGGTCATCATGACGGGCGTTGGTGCCGCTATTACGATCAACCAGACCGGGACTAACACCACCTGCAGCGGTAGCTGTCACGGAGAAAACCATAGTGGTGATAGTTGGTATTGATGCAATGGAGGCGAGTCTGGCCTTTGGACTGTCGGTAAACTCTAGTTCAGAGTGCACCAGCTGTTAAGATGATTAGAAAATAAGAAGGACATGATGAGGTTTCTGAAATGTTGGAAGTACCACCAACCAACGCTGCAGAAGGAGCTCATCATGTCCTACCAACAGCTTACTGCAAAAGAACGTTTTTTCATCGAACTTCTGCTTCTCATGCGGCTGAGTTTCTTGGCCATTGGACGCGAACTCGGTCGTGGTGATACGACGATCAGCCACGAAATCGGGCGTAAACTTCGGGGTGACCTGTATTGCGGCTTGATCGCGGACAAGAAGGCGATCACCAAACGCTCTATCCAGCGGCATCATCGTCGCCAGACACATCAACCCCTGGTGACGTATGTCGAAGAGAAACTGATATGGGATTGGTCACCGAAACAGATTACTCATCGGTTACCAATCCACTGCCCCCAGGATGAACGCATGTGAGATAAGAGCGGGGCTTTGCGGACAGGCTTTGTCCTGATTCTGATCGTTGCCGGGCTGCTCTGCCAGCGCCTGCGTTGAATCATGATGACCGGCTCGACAAGGTTATTTCACCGTATTTCCCGGATCAAAATGTGATTTTTTTCAGCGAAATCACCAACCCTATTGTTGCCATCACTGACAACCCGCTGAACTAAAGACATTTTACCTGGCCCCTCTGGATGGTCTGCTTATTGCAATTATGATTATTGTGAAATTAATTTTATGTGGTATGATCCCTCATTAATTTCCGACATTCGTGCTGCCACCACGAATTCCAACCGCAAAAATTTAATGAGGAGGTTTCATGTTGATCTGTCGTTCCATGCACACATTTTTTCTCACCCTGTTCCTGTCGGGCGCGCTATTTATTGTTTTTTGCGCTCCTGTATTCGCCAACACCCTCACCGTTGACGATTGTATCAAATGCCACGCCCTGGAAACCCGTCAGGTTGCCGATGACGGAGCCGCACACCAGCAGGCCATCAACTGTCTAGACTGCCACGTCCAGCATCGCCCCATGAGTGCCAACAATATCCCCTCCTGTGCGGACTGCCACGTGGGGACGGACCATTACGCGCTGAACACCTGCAATGGATGTCATAATCCGCATCAACCCCTCAAGGTCACCCTGACCGGCGAACTGAAAATGGAATGCCTGACCTGCCACGATCAGCAGGGCAAGGAAATGGACGCCAACCCGAGCGTCCACAGTCAGGTTTCCTGTAACTACTGTCATGCCGACACGCATGGCTACACGCCGGACTGCATGACCTGCCATGCATCACATTCGCCTGATATGGCGGTAACTGATTGTGCCACCTGTCACGCCGCACATCAGCCAACCCTGCTTGAATACCCGGCAACGACCGCCAATAATTTGTGTGCGGCCTGTCATGCCACCGCTTTTAGTGAACTGCAGGCAACCACGACCAAACACAGCACGACCGCCTGTGTAGACTGTCACGTTAACCAGCATGCGACCATCGCATCCTGCAACGACTGTCATGGTGAACCGCATGCCGCCGGCATTCATAGCAAGTTCCCGAACTGCGGCGACTGCCATAACACCGCGCATGATCTTAACAACCTGCAATAAGCCGGGGAGGAAAAACGACTTGATCCGGTGGCTTTACTTGCAGTAGGATGATAAAGATAATTTAATCTTAAAGGTCCGACAAAAGCAAACCCGGAGCAATTCGGGGACGCAAAACCACGGGTCCCAAAGGGACAGCCGGGTTGCCGAAGACGTTTTGACCCCTCTTCGGCACGAAGAGGGGTTTTTTTCTGTAGGTAGTTGTCATCCGGAATCCATGGAATACAGATGAGAAAAACTTCGACATTCGCTTTTTTCTGTATGCTGCTGACCGTCGTGCTGATTGGTTACAATCACCATCTGCAGAAAAAACTTGTGTTCAAGGAAAACGAAACGGCCATGGCCGGCATCCTGGGATCAGTTGAAGCGGACATCAAGCGCGCCGTCTTCGGGCTTGATCAGGTCTTTCACGGCTTGCAGAACTATCTTGGTGTCTGCGCTCAATCAGACGGTCGTAACCGACCGGAAATGAGTCACATCCTGGATGATCTGGTGGCACAAAACAACTACCTGGTTGGACTCAACATCATTGATTCCCATGGCGATGTTGTGCACGGCAACGGAGACATTGTCAGGCCGAACCTGGGACAACGCAATTTTTTTGCTGTACATGTTTCAGAAAAAACGGAAGGTCTCTATATCAGCCCGCCCCAGCCTTCCCTGATTTTCGACGATCAGTGGACAACCGGCATCAGCTGGGCAATCCGCCATCCGGACGGATCCCTTGATCGGGTGCTGGCAGGGATCATCGATCTGAAGTATTTTTTTCATTCCTATGCAGAACTCATCACCGAACCGGGATATTCCCTGACCATCCTCTCCTCACAAGGGCTGGTGTATTCCAGAATCCCTGAGCACAGCTCATCCGTGGGCCAACCCTATCCCGAACTCATCAGCGACGGAGACCTGCTAGCCAAGGCACAGCAACAGAAGTTGACATACTTAAAGAGCGGTGACGGCACGAGCGAAGCCGTGATGTTCAAGCAGATCGGAGACTTGCCACTTCTTATCCGGGTAGCCCGATCAGAAGACGCCATGCTGGCACCATGGCGGGACACCGGTCGTATCCTGACGTTGCTGGGCGTTGTCATTTGCCTGGCACTGCTCTATTTCGCGGTTGTAGCTATAAATTCCCAAAAAAAACAGCTGGCCACCATGGAGAAACTTCGGATTCAGTCATCGACCGATGAGTTGACCAGAGTCAGTAACCGTCGCCATTTTCTCGAAGAAGCACAGCTGGAAACAAAAAAGGCCCAGCGCAGTAAACTTCCCCTGTCACTGATCATGGCTGATCTCGACCACTTCAAAGAAGTCAATGATCAGTTCGGACACCATACCGGCGATATGGTGTTGCGGGAGTGCGCCGACCTGTTGAAAAAAACGTGCCGTGAAACCGATCTTGTCGGTCGCTTTGGTGGTGAAGAATTTGTGCTGCTCCTGCCGGCAACAGACCAAGCAGGGGCCCTGTCAATTGCGGAAAAAATTCGCCACATCATTGCAAACCATCAGTTCTACCATCAGCAGCGGGGGCTGAATATCACCGCCAGTTTCGGCGTTACCCAGGTAAGCACCGGCGAGGACGGACTCAATAACGCCCTGAAAAGGGCCGACAGCTTCCTCTATGCGGCAAAGGATGCCGGACGCAATACCATCCGCCCCATCCCGGATCGAAGGGATCCACGTTGATGAAAGAAAACGCTTTGTGCCTTAACCCGACAGATTCCTTCAGGGTGCTGATCGTTGATGACCAGCAGGCGCAGCGAAAGAGCGTCCAGCTGATGCTGCAGCTCAACGGTTATGAGGATGTCGATCTGGCCTCTGATGGGGAGGAGGCGATCAGAAAACTGCAGAGCGGCTGCTACCAGCTCCTGCTTCTCGATCTGCAGATGCCGGGCGCAACCGGCCTGCATGTGCTGGAGCATATCAGTCAGACAGGCAATGCCACCGAAACCATCGTACTGAGCGGCGAATCATCTTTCGAGTGGGTCAAGGAAGCCATGCGCCTGGGGGCGCATGATTATATCCGCAAACCCTATAAACCTGAAGCGCTTCTCAAAGCCATTATCAAAGCCCGGAAAAAATATTACGAAAAGCAGCAGCTGCAAAATCAACAAAAAAACATCCAGTACCTGGCCTATCATGATCTGCTGACAGGGTTACCCAACCGCACCCTCTTCATCGACAGGGTTAACCAGACCATTGCCCGCGCCCAGCGCCATGATCAACAGTTTGCCCTGTTATTCATTGACATGGACCGCTTCAAATCCATCAACGACGCCCTGGGGCACCTGATCGGCGATCGCGTCCTGCAACTGGTCGCCGGCAGAATCCTCGGTAGCCTGAGAGCCGAAGACACCCTGTGTCGTTTCGGTGGTGACGAATTTGCCCTGTTGCTGCCCGATATTTCCGATCAGCACAGTATCGCTACCGTGGCGAAAAAAATCATTGATGAAATCCGCAAGCCTTTTCTGGTCGATCAGCACCAGCTGCATCTGCGAGCGAGCCTTGGCGTCGCCGTTTATCCGACCACCGGCACGACCTGGGAAACCCTGCTTCATAATGCCGATGTCGCCATGTACCATGTCAAGTCCAGCAGCCGGGACAACTACTCTTTCTATACCGACTCCATGCAGAAAGAGACCCTCGCCAACGCTGCAGAGCGGGACCTGCAGCAAGCTCTGGTAGAAAACCAGTTCAAGGTGTATTTCCAGCCCCAATTCAATCCCCACACCAAGGTTGTCGTCGGTCTCGAAGCCCTGATCCGCCGCCACCACCCGCAGCGGGGAGTTATCTACCCTGGGGAGTTTTTAGTAAGTGCTGAAGAGACGAAACTACTGCTGACCATCGAAGCATTGGTGCTGCGTCAAGTGTGCGAAGCCCTGACCCAGTGGCAGCGTCAGGGCTTATCCACTATTCCAATTTCCCTCAATATTTCACCGACTCAGCTGGAACAGGAAAATTTTGTCGACAACATCCTTGGAACACTGAAAGAATTCAATCTCGGACCTGAACTTTTTGATCTGGAAATTACCGAGAAATGTCTGTTGAAGGGGCAAAAAACGGTCTTTAGCAATATACAAGCCTTACGTGATGCCGGCATGACCATCACCGTTGATGACTTCGGTCGCGGTTTTTTGCCCTTAAGCTACCTGCAATCTGTTCCTGTGAGTGCTTTGAAGATCGATCGCTCCTTTGTTCGCGAAGTCAGCAAAACACTCCGCAGTTCACGCCTGATTGACGGTATCGCGATGATGGCCAAAGGGATGCAGTTCAACCTGGCCGCCGACGGAGTCGAGGACCTGGAGCAACTGGACTACCTGGGCCAACTCGGCTGTGAAAAGGTTCAGGGGTATTTTTTCAGCGAAGCAGTGCCGCCGGAAAAGATAGCGCCATTGCTGGCCGGCAGAACAGTAGGTGGAATGTAACCAGAAGGATGTCAGCGGCGGCATAGCATCCCATCGAAAACTCATCAATACTCATTACCCTGGTAACCATTTCTATTTAAAAAAGCATACTTTCTGGCAATTTTAAGGTCTTCCGTGACCATTTCCGCACACATTTTCTCAACCCCGATCTCTGCCTTCCAACCAAGTTTTTCCCGAACTTTCGACGGATCTCCGAGAAGGGTCTCAACTTCTGTTGGACGAAAATATCCCGGATCAACGCGCAATACAATATCACCAGTTTTCAATGCCGGGGCTTTGTCACCTGTGATTTCCGTTACAACAGCCTGTTCTTCCACTCCGCTACCAACAAAATCCAGAAAGATGCCCAGTTCCCCCGCCGTCATCCGGACAAAATCGCGGACCGAGCACTGAACGCCAGTTGCAATAACAAAATCCTCCGGCTCATCCTGTTGCAGCATCAGCCACTGGGCGCGGACATAGTCACGGGCGTGCCCCCAGTCTCGCAACGCGTCCATATTCCCCATATACAGACAATCTTCCAGTCCCTGGGCGATATTACAAAGGCCCCTGGTGATCTTACGGGTCACAAAGGTTTCCCCCCTGCGTGGTGATTCATGATTGAAGAGAATCCCGTTGCAGGCATACATCCCGTAAGCCTCGCGATAATTGACCGTAGTCCAGTAGGCATAGAGCTTGGCCACGGCATAGGGCGAACGCGGATAAAAGGGGGTGGTTTCTTTCTGCGGCGTCTCCTGAACCAGTCCGAACAACTCAGAGGTTGACGCCTGGTAATAACGGGTTTTTTTCTCCAACCCGAGCAGACGGATCGCTTCGAGCAGGCGCAAAGCGCCAAGGGCATCAACATCAGCCGTATATTCCGGTGATTCAAAACTCACTGACACGTGCGACTGTGCTCCCAGGTTATAAACCTCGTCCGGCTGAATCTGCTGCAGGATTCGGGTCAGGTTGGATGCATCGGTCAGGTCACCATAGTGGAGGAAGAACCTGGTGTCCTCATTATGCGGATCCTGATAAATATGATCGACCCGCTGGGTATTAAAGAGCGACGCGCGACGCTTGATACCATGTACCTCATACCCTTTTTCGAGCAATAACTCCGCAAGGTAGGAACCATCCTGCCCCGTTACTCCGGTTATCAGTGCCTTTTTTTCAACCATATTCAATCCTCTTGTCGTTAAAAGGTGTTTTTTAGTTTTTTTTCATCAAGGGTTTGCGCAGGGCCGTCATCAAAACCGCCAGAATCACCTTGATCATATAATAAGCCCCGCGAATCCCGGCAATCGAAGACCCGCCACCCTGGCGTTCGCGCATCTCAACCGCCACCTCGGAAATGCGAAACCCATTCTTTCCCAGCAAAATGACGGCTTCCGGCTCCGGATAATCGACCGGATAATGCTGCGCGAGGAATTCAATTGCCCGGCGGTCATAGAGCCGAAAACCAGAGGTGTTATCTGTCACCCGCTGACCAATCAACAATGAATTGAGCCCGTCGAAAACGCGGATCCCCAGCCTGCGGACAAAGGTCGAACGAAACCCTGCAGTGCGGCCGATAAAACGCGATCCGATGACTAAATTGCTGCCTGAAGCTTCAAGGGCGTTCAGCAGCTTTGAAATTTCTCCAGCCAGATGCTGGCCATCCCCGTCAAATTGCATTGCCCGCTGATAACCGCGACGGGCTGCATATTTGAAACCGGTCTGCACCGCACCGCCGATGCCCAGATTTTTCGGCAGGTCAATCACGGCAACATCATCATAGCGGCGGGCCGCTTTGGACGTTCCGTCGCTGGAGCCATCATTCACCACCAGGATGTCAAGACCACAATCTGCACTTTGCAGATCCTCGATGACTCTGGCGATATTATCAGCTTCATTAAAAGCCGGTACGATGATCAGCAGTTCATGACAACGCTCACCGGGACTCAGTCGCCCCAGCCCCATTTCCTGAATCAGCTCCTTATTTTGATCCGAAAGCCGGGTCACGACAACGGTTATGTGGATCAGCAACAAAAAAGTAAAGCCGGTGGTCATCAGGGTCAACACGCTGGGAGGATAAGCGATCCCGAACAGGCTTCCCAGGCGATCGATGGCGTGCCGATCAAGGGACAGGTACAACAGAAAGAAGCTCATAGTGAACCAGAGGATCGAATATTCCTCTTTCACCCGCCGATTTTTCACCAGACTGAAAATGAAAAAAAAGATAAACAGGCTGAAAATGATGGAGAAGAACTGGATTCTGTCGAAAACAAATACCGGCATAATAGTCCGCCCAGGGTCAGGATGTGAAATGAAGGTCAGTCGTAATCCAGCAATTCTCTGAAACTGATCCGATGCCGTGCCATCAAAGCACTAAAATCCTTCGTGGAACGTATTCGTATCATCATCAGTGCACGGCGTTTTGCAAAAACACGGCGAGCACCCTTGAGGGCATCAAAAGATGCCCTGAAAATTGCCTTGATCAACAACCACTGCGAGGTTTCGGTGCGAAACTCACCACCGGTGCCGCCACCGCCCACGACAGCCCGTACCTGTTCAAGATAGCGCATAAAGGTAAAAACCGGCAGCAGCAGCAGTTGCCCCACAGAAAAGTTTTTCAATGCCACCCAGTAGTGATTGCGCTCCACCAGGTAGACCTTGAAGGGAGACAATTTTCCGGAGGTCTGTGAATATTTATGGTACACAACCGCATTCGTCGCCGCGACCGCATCCCAGCCCGCCAGCAACCCCCGCAATCCCAGGTCGACGTCCTCGGCATAGGCAAAAAAATCATCGTCAAAAAAGCCAACCTCGACAATCATGTCCCGCTTATACAGTGCCGCACAGGCGCTGGGGATAAGAATCTCTTCAATATCATGCATCTGTAAATCTGACCAGCGCCGGTTACGGTATTTGCCGCGCGCCATACCATCGCGGCAGATTCCCATCCCGATGGAATCGAGCCGGTCGGGGTCATCAAAAGAACAGATCCTTGAAGCGACCATCCCGACCTGCGGGCGGTTATCGGCAACCGCAACCAGCTGTTCCAGCCAGCCCTGAGCCACTCTGGTGTCATTATTCAGAGTAACGATATACTCACCGCCGGCCTGCTCAAAACCGCGATTATTGCCGGTAGCAAAACCGGTATTTTCTGCCAGGCAGACCAGTTTCACCCATGGGTATTTTTCACTGACGAGCGCGACGGAAGCATCCACCGAGCCATTATCGACCAGTACCACCTCAAAGTCACGGAAGGTCTGGTCCTGCAAACTGTCGAGACACACCTCCAGATGATTTAGTCCATTCCAGTTAACAATAATGATCGAAACCTTAGCCCTCAGTTCAGTCATCAAGCACATCCGTCTGGTTTCTATCAACAAGGTCCATAAGCACTGACTCAAGATGCAAGCCGATGCTATCCCAGCTGTATCCTTCCAATACCTTGGCTCTTGCTCTTCGCCCCATGACGCTTCTTGTTTCCGGACTATTCGCAAGAAATTCAATTTTAGATTTTAGATCGTCCACATCGCCGACCCGCACCACCAGTCCATCGTTGCCATCATCAACCAGCTGCGAGGGTCCGGGAAGTGATGAAACAATCGCCGGCATCCCAGTGGCCATGGCTTCAAGAACCACCAGCCCGAAGGATTCGGAATAGGTAGAAGGCAACACCAGAAAATCCCCAAGGCGATAGTGATCAGGCAATTCACCCGCCGGCGATTGCGGCCCGGCAAAAATCACTCTATCTTCAATCCCCAGGTCGCCAACCTGTGAGCGGATAGCCTGTTCCTCATAACCACCGCCGACAATCAGCAGGACAATGCGAGGGTCGTCTATTTGCGCTATGGCCTGAACCAGCAGATGTAATCCTTTAAAAGGCTGCAGATTCCCGACAAACAGAACGACCAATTTACCCTGCAGTTGATATTTTTCAACCAGGCGCGCATCTCTTGTTCCCGGCAAAAAACGGTCCACATCGACACCGTTCGGCAGATCAACTACTTTTGACCAATCCATCCGCTTGCCGAATCTGGAACTCGCCAGGTGAGCTCTGGTCAGCGCACCGATTCCGGAAGCGCCCTTGATGATCAGTGGTGCCATCATGGTTTCATAGCTTTTTAAAGCCACTTTTTTGATAAAGGAATCACCTTCGACATCCATATGATAGGTCAATAAATATTTTTTTTTGTGTAACCGGGCAGCCAGCCAGACATACTCTGCACCGCCGAAAAAAGGATAGTGCAGATGCACAATATCGAAATTTTTCAACCGTTGTACAAGTTGCGGCACAATCCCGGCATCACCCGGACGAACAAAGGTCTTGAGCCGGTCAACCTGAAATGGAAACACCCCATCGTCATAATCCCGGCGACCATGATCAAGTGTAAATACCGTCACCTCATGCCCGCGCTTTGCCAGTTCACGGGCATTATGGTAACAGACGTAACCCATCCCGCCATGATGCGGGGGAAATGTTGCGACCAGTTCAGCAATTTTCACGATAGATAGATCCCGTCATTCCAGTTCATCAAAATTACTAATCACTCTAACAGTCGCTTAAAAACATCCAGCGTACCTTCCGCAGTTTTCAGCCAGCTGAATTCGGCAAAGCGCGCGCGCCCTTTTTGTTGTAAATCCTCACGTAATACATCGTCTTCAAAAACTCTCAGCATACTTGCGGAAATAGCATCAACCGAAAAGGGGTCAACCAGCAATGCTGCATCGCCGGCAACCTCGGGAAGGGCACTGACGTTCGACGTAATCACCGGGGTGCCGTAACTCATGGCCTCAAGTACGGGAAGCCCGAACCCCTCATAAAGCGACGGAAACAGCAGTGCCAGCGCCTCCTGATAAAAACTCCCAAGCTCTTGATCCGTAAGAAAATCGGTAAACACAATCCCGCTGTCATCACCACTTGAGCTAATAACAGTCTGTAACTCCTGCTGCGCTCCCCAGGATGGCGGACCAACGATAACCAGTTCTGATTGTGGATGACGACGGTGAACAATTCCAAAGGCTTCAATCACCCGCCGAATATTCTTGCGCGGATGCAGCGCTCCGACGTACAAAAAATAGGGTTGATGCACACCGAAGCGCTTGAGTAGGCCTTGAGCTTCATCCGAGGAACTCAAGTCTGGTGGGTGAGCACCGTTGGGAGTGACATGGATTTTCTCCGGGGGCAACCGGTAATAACGCTGCAGGTCAGCAGCAGAGGTTTGACTGACCGTCAAAATCGCATCGCAGGTTTTCCCGGCATGAGCAATCAGAGTCGAGAATACCAACCTGGATAACAGAGGCTGTGTCTCCGGGTAGATCGCAGGGAGGGTGTCGTGGATGGTTGTCACTTTTTTGTATGCACCACGGGGAGATAAAAATGGCGCAATCCCGCAGGGGTCATGGAGAATATCCAACTTTAATCTGCAAGCAGCCCGATGTAACTCTATATTCCCCAGGGTCGCCGCAAGGGGAAGTTTCTTTAAATGGGGGACGGGATAAACCGGAAACTCGCGATACCACGGATGCTCCGAGTCGGTATAAGGATTTAACAAAATTATTTCAAGGGAGGGATCTAGCTGTTTCAGCGCTCTCGTCAATTCGATCGTATACCGGGCGATGCCGGTCATTCGAATCCCATAAATCCCATAAGTGAAAATGCCGATTTTCATTAAGTTGTCATCGTCCTTTTGAAAACGAGACCCTCAACAATCTCACCCAGACGGCCATTAAACTGTTGTTCCTGCCATGCTGCCGCCCTCTCGCTAGCTCTTTCGATCAGCTCACTGTATAACTCATCATCCCCCCACAGCCTGCGCATACAGTCCGCCATCTCCTCAACAGAATCCTGATGAAACACCAATGCGGCATTGCCGACGCGGTCCGGCATACAGGTGACTTCAGCTAGCGCCATCGGGCAACCCAACGCCAAGGCTTCCAAAGGCGGCAGATTGGTCGGGCCATAGCAACTGGCATAAATCAATGCACGGGCGCGACGGTAAAACTCGGGCATATCGGCGTCGGGAACATAGCCGGGCAAAATAACATCGTCCTGCAATCCCAACTCCTCAATCAATTGCTTGACTGAATCCCAGGCGTTCTTTTTGGATCCGACAAAAACAAACTTCAGATCCGGCAATTCCGGTTTCAACAATGCCATGGCACGTAGCAGGTTTTTGTGATTTTTATGCTCCCAGAATTGCGCCGGATAAAAGAAAAACTTCTCCGGCAACTGATAACGCTGATCAAATCCTGCAGGTGTCTGCGTTTCATAAATATAGCGGGGCACTATCATAGGCATTACATGCAAGCGTTCCTCGGCCACCTGATAGGATTCCATCACCTGGTGCTTATCAATCTCGGACAGAACGATAATCCCTCTGGCCCAGCGGCAGATGTTGGCATAAGTGGGGATCCGGTACAGCAGCTCCCAGCGCGATGCCGCTTCGGGAAAGTTGCGCCCATCATAACGATGAACAACATCAAGGATCGTCACCAGTGCCGGAACCGGCACCTGAAAGCTGCGGGCATCCTGCGCCGGGAAAATCCACAGATCGCATTTCTGCCGCAACATGGCCCTGGCCATGGGGAAAATCAGCGGACTGAGGCTACGCCACAACCCCATGGGCAAACGCAGCTGCAGCCAGGCCAGCCCCACTGCCCGCCCCCAGAAACCTCTTGGGATATGAACAATTTCCAGGTCAGGATAATGGGACAGATAATCCAGCCACTGATCCGACGCATACCCGACAACAACCCGGAATCGATCACGCGGCAAAGCTGCCACCGCATCGAGCATGGTCTGGCAGTACTGGAAAGTGCCGCCGAAATGAGGGGGCGTTTCGAGAAAAAGGCCTATCTTTTTCACGCCGGACGCTTTCGTGCCACAATAGTGATATTCCAGTCATCCGGTTCAAGCCCGTCTTTGAGAAAACCACTGCGGTGAATCAGATCGAACCCGGCAAGCTCCAGGTAACTTTCCATCTCGCGAAAAAAAAAGTAACGTACCAGGTGCTGCTCCGTAAACTCATGGCGTTTAGCCCCGGAATCGCTGCATTCAAAATGAAAATTCACTTCGGCAAGCTGGTTGATCAGGTCGAGACTGGTCGTCGAGGTTCTGATCACCTCCAGTGGTCCGCGCCGTTTACGCAACTCGCGCCGGGGTGAATAGTCCTTGACGACGGCGTTGCCATTCCAGTAGTCGAAGATGAACAGTCCACCCGGCTTCAGTAACCCGTTGATATTGCCCAGAGCTTTGAATAAATCCTGATGAGTTGTCAGGTAACAGATCGCTGAAAACATGGAAACAACCGCATCATAATTCCTGGCGATTCGGTCGGCGTCCTGAAACGACCGGTTGTAAAACACCGCTGCGCTGCCACGCTCTAATGCCGCCGCTTGCGCCCGCTGAATCATTGCTGCGGACAGATCGCTCCCCTCTACCTGATAACCCATGGCCTCCAGCTCGAAACAATGGCGACCAGTGCCGCAGGCCAGATCCAGCACCCTGCAGACAGAAGTGGTGGGATCCGCGTAGCGCCTGAGCAAAACGTCAACAAACAAGGATTCCTCTCGATAGGGTTTATCCTCATAGAGCAGATCGTAAACTTCTGAATAGTCCGCAAAAATATCACTCATGGCAGGCAACACCTCTCATCGCCTGCTTCAGCAGGTGGCAATCGCCGCCAGCAGACGTTCGACAACCAGGGTAATCTCCTGCCTGTCGAGCACCGGCCCGGAGGGCAGATAAAATCCGCGCAAGGCGACCTCGTTGGCGCGAGGACAGTCCTCGCGCCGAATATGCCCTGCCAGGGGCAAATGCTCCTGCAGGTTGTAAGGGATAAAGGTTTCGCGGGTTTCAATGCCCTCGGCAGCCAGCCGGGTCATGATCGCCGGACGGGCATCAGCAGCCTTGCCTTTCAGGATAATGTGATACATCCAGAATATATTGCGGGCGTAATCTTTTTCGACCGGCAGTTGCACATCGACACAATCGACCAACAACTCGGTATAGTCGGATGCCACCCGGCGCTTGAGGGCGAGGATGTCATCAATCTTTTCCAGTTGCGCACAACCGATCGCCGCCTGCAGATTGGTCATTCGGTAGTTGTAGCCGATGGCACTGTGCATAAATTTGTTATCCGTACCGAAGGCCAAGGATTTCAGGGACCGCATTTTTTCGGCCAGGACAGCATCGTTGGTAATACACATGCCCCCTTCGCCGGTGGTAATTACCTTGTTGGCGTAAAAGCTGAAGCAACCGATGGTTCCCAAACTGCCGACTTTGCGCCCCCGGTATTCAGCACCATGGGCCTGGGCGCAATCCTCAATGACCGCCAGATCGTGACGCTTTGCCACTTCAAGAATCGGATCCATATCAGCCGGGTGTCCGAACAGGTGGACCACCAGAATGGCCCTGGTCCGAGGAGTGATAAGATCTTCCAGCAGAGCAGGGTCCAGGTTCAGGGTATCGGCTTCGATATCGACGGGAATCGGAACGGCTCCAAGGTAATGGACAGCGAAGAAGCTCGCCATGTTGGTCATGGTCGATACCAGCACCTCATCCCCCGGCTTGACACCGGCCGCTGCCAGTGCCAGATGCAGGGCAGTGGTTCCGCTCGATACCGAGACGCCATGAGCGCTGCCGCAGTAGTCTGCAAAATTCCGTTCAAAACGCCCGAGGTGTTCCCCGAAAAAACCGGAAATGGCTCCGGCATCAAGGGCGTCAAGAACGTATCTGCGTTCCTGCTCGCCAAGAATCGGCTGCGCGACGGGGATTTTTTTCATACGGCCTCGTTACCGGACTCTTTGACCAGGGGCACCTCAAGCCGATAGGTATCGGTTTCGTACTGGGTTCCGGCTCGCGGCCCCTTACAGAAAGCCAGCAGTACCGAATCTTCCAGCGCTTCAAAGGCATGACTTTCCAGTGGCGGCGATGCAATCAGATCTCCCTTGACGACCAGGCTCTGCTCCACCGGGCCGCCCGGGACCTGGGCGTAATAGCGACAGCTGCCTTCCAGGATGTAAGTATACTGGGTGGTTTCTTTGTGAAAGTGATTACCGCGCACCGCTCCCTTGGCCGAAGTGATCAGGGTAAGTGAGTCGAAGGGAACATTTTCGACAATATCGGTGATGGCACCTCTGGCATCGGCAAAGGCCGGTTTTCTGTTTTCCAGTTTCATCGAGGGTTCCTTATATGTCAGGGTCAAACGATTCTTGGTTCGGGAATCGGGATAATAAACTTACCGCCGCGTTGGCGATATTCCGACAGGTTGGCCATGATCTCTTCAGCAAAGTTCCATGCCAGCAACAGGGCGTAATCAGGCATTTGATCGAGCAGGGCGTCATCGGAATAGACCGGAATATGCATCCCCGGTGTGAAACGGCCGATCTTGAGAGTCGATTTCTCGGTAACAAAATCAAGAGTTTCAGTTCCCAAGCGGCAATAATTAAGCAGGGTCATCCCCTTGGCCGGAGCGCTGACAGCAGCCAGTTTTTTACCTTCATGCTTCAGCTTGTGAAGCATCCAGGTCAGGGTCTGTCGGTTGTTTTCTACTGCCTGGGCGAATCCCTTAAGGACATCGCGACGATAGATGCCCTTCTCTTCCTCCCGCGCGATCATGGTCTCAAGCACCGCTGATAGCGGATGCTGGCCCCGGCGCGCCACGTAAACCCGGAACGACCCACCATGGATGTCGCGCTCTTCGATATGGAAAATCTCCATGCCGAACTTGGCAAAGAAGGGGACCAGGGGTTTTACCGAAAGATAGGAGAGGTGTTCATGATAGATCGTATCGTATTCAAGGTGCTCAATCAGATTAATAAAATAAGGGGCCTCAAAAACAAACACCCCGCGATCATTAAGCAGGGAGTCCACCGCCCGCATAAACGCATGCAGATCGTTGACATGAGCGAACACATTGGTGCCGGTTATCACCGTCGCCTGGCCATGACTTGCCTTGATCTTCCCGGCGACCTCTTCATCAAAAAATTCATTGATGGTTTCAATGCCCCGCCTTTCAGCAATCTGCACAATATTACTGGCCGGTTCAACCCCCAGAATCCGGGTGCCGTTATCCCGAAAAGCCCCCAGCAGTACCCCGACATTGCTGCCGATATCGATCACCAGATCGTCACCGCCCAACCCGAGGTGCTTCACAACCGTTGTCGCGAACTCATTCCAGTGCACTTGACCGGAACGGGTAATGGACGACTCGTAAGGATAATCATGCTGGTACAACACCTCAGGTGACACCACGTGACCAAGCTGGATAAAGCCGCAGTCCTCACAGGTCATCACATCAAGGGGATACCAGGTTTCCGGCTCCTGCAGTTGCTCACGGCGGAGGAATCCGTCCGCCGGTGGCGTAAAACCCAGATCAAGGAAACGGTGAAGCCGGGTGCTGTTACATAATCGACAGGCCATTTAACACCTCAATTGTTACCAGATTTTTGGATAAACCAGCGCGCGGGTCAGCATGGCTCCGGTGCGATGCAATGGTTTGAACAAAAAACAGGATCCATGAGCGGCAAACCAGTAGGCGACAATCGACGCGATCACCGCGCCCATGCCGCCGTAAAGGGGAATCAGCCAGGCGTTCAGAATAATATTGACCAGACATCCAAGAACCACCGTCACCAGGTAAAGGCGGGTCCAGTTCATGGTCGTTAAAAAAGAACTTCTGGCGACCTCCAGGCTGTAAAAAATGTTCGACCAGATCAGCACGGTCAACATCAGGCCACCACGAACATAGGCCTCACCAAACAGCAGAGGCACCAGCCACTGCCCCAGAACCGTGATCGGAATCACCACGGCATAGGCGCTCAAAGCAATCAGATTGTAAAATTGTTGCAGCCGGGCATAAAACAGTTCTTCGTTCTGCTGCCTGGCCTCGACAATGGCCGGCAGGACCGACCAGTAGATCGCCATCGGGATAAAATACCAGACTTCCGCCAGGCGCACCGCTACTGAATAGACACCGACCTCCTGGTGGCCGGTGATTTCACCGAGCATAATCTGGTCAATTCGCAGGTAAACCAGCACAACAATATTCGACAGCATCAAAGGCCAACTGTCTTTCAGCAGGTTTTTCGCCCGGTTAAGGCGCAACCGCCAGACGACAAGCCGGTTTCCCTGGGAAAGATAAGCAATGATCAGGCCGACCGCCCCCAGAGCAACTTCGAGCAAAGTCACCCAGGCAAAAGCAAGCAATGATGCGGAGGTAACAATCAGAACAACTTTAACCAGAGCACAGAGTAAAAAAGCCGTATTTTTGGCGATCACCGCATACCTGGCCTGCACCTGCGAGTGAAACCAGTACTCAATGATGAAAAATCCCTGCAGCAATGCGCCGGCGCCGATAATACCGATCAGCCAATGACTCAGCGCGTCTGCTGGCCTCAGCAGCACAATGGCAGCCAGCGCCGCAGCAAAACTTACGCTCCCGCTGAACAGCCGCAAAAAAAATGCCGTGCCGAGAATATCACTTCGCTGCTGCTTATCCCGCACCAGATCCCGAACGACAATATCATCCAGTCCCAACCCGGCCAGGGCGGTAAACATGGCGACAAAGGCCAGGGCGTAACTGAATAGACCGAACTGCTCCGGCCCCAGATAACGCGCCAGCCAGATCCCGACAACCAGGCCGACACCCATGCGCAACGCCTGGTCACCGAACTGCCAGACCGTATTGTTGACCACGTTCTGCAGGTATGTCCGCCCTTCTACCTTTTCACGGATAAATGACGGCAGGTATTTGATCCAGGGCTGGTTCATGCAATTTCACATTCGTTGGGGCGCACCAGTGGGTGTCCCGGTTGTATTTGTTGCAACACATCGAAATACATAATCGGGCGACCCATGGGGCGAACCTACGGTGTTTGTTGCCGTCGGGTTTGGTCGTGCCGCCACATCGGGCGCATGCAATGCGCCCCTGCCACAACATCAAAGCATGTTCAACGCCGGTTTGGGTCTAATCCGCAACCACCATCCATTACCACACAACATCACGGACCAGACGCACCGGCAACTTACCGGTTTTCACCGTGGCGCTGACGGTTCCGTAGCCAAAATCTACACTCCATGCCCCCTGGGCCGAGCCTGCATAAGGGGAGGATGTCCAGTAAAAGAGCGATGGTGTCTCAGGGAAAACACGACTATTGATCGCCGGCTGCGCGCAGGACTCCTCGACAATAAATTCCAGCTCATTCTTGTTCGGTAGCCGCCAGTCGACGAACCCGGCCTGTTCATACCCGGTTGCTGCCGTCAGGGCTTCCGTCCAACTAAACAACCTCGGTTCACCACCGCATCCCTGACCATTCAACTCCTGTCCGAGGCTGCAGCGTGTCCACATCAATCCGGTGGTTTTGTGGGTCACGGTACCATTGTCAGCGGTGACAAACAGATCGTCAGCTGAAGTCGGAGTAATCACTTCATTACAGAGCTGCTCTGCCCCTAACGGCAGCCCGGCAGACAAGAGTAAACAAAAAGTAAGACCTGTGAGCACTTTTTTCATCGCGTCCATCCCGTCACCGCTTTCGTACCTTGAACACCCTAGCTACCGGGAAATTGTTGTAAATCTCTTCAAAATAATTGGGATCATAGTTTCCCAGAATATACTGCTGGTTGAAATTGGTCTCAAACAGACGATTTTCAACCACCTGCACCTGGTAGAACTGACTATCACGATAAATCATCTGTAAATAATGGGTGCCGTCGGTTCGAAAATCGTGGCGAGACGTCACCGAGCCGTTATTGACCGTCAGCACGGCGTTCAGGGGCACATTGACGATGCCGTCAGTCAGCACGCCCCGATTCAGATCGATGGTGCCTTCTTTACACTGATACCGATTGCCGATGCGGGAGGTGCAGTTCCACCGCTCATAAAAAACCCAGCTGCTTTCGCGACGAGTAAAGTCCCAGGCCCCGGCCTCGGTGATGGAACCGAATTTACGTACCATGTCTTCACTGTAGAGCAGATAGGCATGATCCCCGGTAAAAGTGCCGGGGTAAGAAAAAACGCGTCGTTCCAGTTCTCCACCGGTGACATGACCCTGGGCTATCCACTCCTCGAGAGGTCCAAAACCATGGTCCTCCAGATAGGACATAAACGCGAACAACTCCTCCTGGCGGGAAGAGAACAACGCCTTGCCGATCATTGTCGTGCGCAGACCACCGTGCAATGCGCCATCATGATAGGTGGCAAAGTCCCCCACATCCATCAGCAGATAGCCATTGTCCCACCAGGTGAGCATGGCTGCATGTGGTGGTACCAGCTGCTTGATCTCCAGAATTGACCGGACATAATCAACCGGCACGATCAGCTTCGGCTGCCGACCGTACCCGGTAAAGGCTGTTGTAGTGAAAAAAACTACCAGCATCACCGCCACCGTAGCAGGCACATGAAACTTCTGCGATACGCGCAGCCATGTCATCCCCTTGCGTACCGACAGCTCAATCAAAACCCCGAGCCCTATCCCGATCAAAGGGGCCAGATACATGGCGAATCGCATTGGTCCGAACAAAGACCACAACCCCACCAGCAACATCGGGGTGACCGGCAACATCCGACGGGGATAGCGCAGCAGCAGATACAGCAACCCGACCACCCCGGCCAAGACCAATGGCAGCAGCCCATGAATCCTTTTCAGTACGACCAGCGGTTCAAACACCTGCGCTTCGGCGATCAACTCCATCACCCCTGGCCAGACGATAGCACCGGAAGCGGAGGATGAAAAATACGCACGTACAAAAACCAGGACCGACTCGATACTGTAGGTCGCATATATCGGCCCGGCGCAGATGATAAACACCGACAAAAGCAGCAGGGTCTGCTTCCAGGGCACATGTCCGAGCAGCAGGTAAAATGACATGACCAGCAGGAACACCAGCATGATGCCGGGCTGCTCGTACCACCAGTTGTACAGGTACATCATGCCACCGGCACCCGCTCCCAGCAACAGATTGCGCCGGGGCGCAGCTTCCCTGTCCATCGGCAAGATAAAGCAGGCAACGGCAAGGGGAAAAAACAGGTTGAGCATGTCGGTATCGACAAAACCAATTCCGCTGCGCTCATAGTAAGCCCGACTGAAGAGGCCAACCAGGCCACCAATTACAGCAGAGGCGCCGAAACCCAACTGATGAAAATAGAAAAACAAGGGAAAAACAAACAATCCCCCGAGCAGCGTCACCAATATCACGCCGGAAAGATAATAATTTCCATCGGTAAATCTTGCACCAAAGCTAATCACATGAGCCAGGAGGTTGGGGTCAAAATATTCCATTCCATCGGGATAACCTTTGGCATTATTGATCAACCCTTTGCCAAGATGTCCGGCGTCCAGATCCCTGGCCATTTTTAACCAGTGATAAGCATCCATCGAGGACAGCACCGGCATGTCGTCAACGAAATGAACCTGAGGATGCTGCTGCCAGAGATGATAACTCTCGACCTTTTTCCAAACCGAGAGACCATACACCGCCAGAATAGCAACCACCAAAAAAAGAGTGGTTTTATGTACGGTAATCCGGCGCATCAGCGGCTATCCATACTGAAGGTCGCGGTCTCACCGCTGACCAGGCGTACTGATTTCGCCTGCATTTTCTCAGCTGAAAGGGCTTCACCATAGAGAAAATACACCTGCCAGGCGTCAAGAGGGTTATCTGCATAGGGTGATGAGGTCCAGAAATATTCAGACAAGGCATGGGGAAACTGCCTTACATCCAGGGCCGGTTTGAAACGCCCGTTATCAACAATTGACAACAACTCCTTACGTGTCGGCAAGCGCCAGTTATTGACTCCGCATAATTGTTCCTTATTGACGGCTTCGACAAAACTTAAGGTATCACAGTTACTACCACTGCAGCGTCCAGCATTCTCAACCCCGGCATCGCCGCCATTGACTGCAGCGTCAGGCTGATACCAGCTGTAGGTGTGCTGAGCGGCACGCAGCCCTGAGTCGTCCTTCAGCTCCCACATCAATCCGGTGACATTGTCGCGGTTGCAGGTCCAGTTATCGAAGCCTTTACCGATCATCGGGTTGGGTGGACAGCGTCCCTCGCCGGCAGCCTCGCCGCTGCGACAGATTTTGGTAAAATCGAAGCCCGCTGAGCCGGTACCACCTTTTTTCAACGCGCGACTCAGTGCTGACTGATCACGACCGAACATGGCATCCTGCCCCGGATGCTCATTTGCTACCGCTTCGCACCCGGCAATTTTGTCTCCCCGAACCCCGGTTGTCTCGTGATTGATGGTTGCATCAGCACACCAGTCAACCCCGGTGTCGTTCAACCCGCCATAGGGTACGGCAGTGGCCGGCGCGGAATAGGTCAAACGTCCACTCGCATAGCGAGCCAGCAGCTGGAACCAGTATGGTTGATTGGTACGCAAGCCCTCAATCACCAGCCCGTTATCGATTCCGGGGCGAACTGTCCCACCCTGCAACCGGCGACATTGCTCGATATCAGCACCAACGATCTCATCCCGCGCCTGACACAGATCGAAGCTCACCCCGGCAAAATCGCCACTGTTCCAGCCCAGACGCACCTTCCCAATCCCCGTCTCAACCTCCAACATGACTTGCGGGTAACAATCTACCTCGACATTGTCGACATCTCTTCCCGCCAGCAGACCGTAGGGGTTGTGAACATCACAGACCCAGTTCGGTTTGCGCGGTGGCGCTACCAGTTCCACTTCGTAGCTGCTGCCATCTTCCATCGTCAGCGGAAAAACGAAGGGGCCATTGGTCGTCAGCGTCAGATCGTCGCCGCCCTTGTTCTGCAGAACAATCTGATCCTGCGCCGGCAAACCGTTAAGCGTTCCGCCAATGGTATAGGTCCGTAATACGCACTCAATCACAATCCCGTTGACGTCTGCGCCGGCAACCTCGCCTTCAGCCCCGGTCATGGTACAGATCTGGTTGGGTCCCTGCGGCTGGGAAACCACTGCGACCCGGTATTCGGCCCCGTCCAGCAGTTCATCACCAAAGCGGAACGGGCCGTTCGCGTTGATATCCAGGATATCACTGTCATTGTTATCAATCCGCAGGCTGGTGCCCGCCACCAGTCCCTGCACCTCCCCGCCTATCATGTAGGTATTCACTGCAAATTGTGCCGTTACTGCCAGATCGGCGCGGATATCCCCATCTGATCGCTGCGGGCTGGTAACTCCATCGCTCCAAGAAACAAAGTGGTAGCCCGCGTCGGCTACTGCCTCCACTTCTGCGGTGGCTTCCCCGTGTCTGACCCGTTGAACAGCCTCCCCTTCGAGACGGCCATGTCCCGCAGCCGCATAGACAACATCATAATGGTTAAGGGCAAATTCCGCCGTTAAAGACAGGTTCTCGGTCACGCCGGTATCCTGACGTCGTGCCGTGGTTATACCATCACTCCAGCGCACGAAATGATACCCATCAGCGGCAACAGCCGTTACCGCCTGAGCATCTTTTCCATGATCGACAGACTGCCGTGCCGTACCACTGATCCGTCCGTTGGCCCCGGAGCTGTACACAAGTTGATACTGGTTAACCGCGAAACGGGCTGCCACCTTCACCGCTGCGACAACTTGCCGATCATTGCGCTGTGTACTGGTGACCCCGTCACTCCAGCCAACAAAATGATGGTGGGCCGCAGCAACAGCGGTTACCGGAACAGCATCTGCGCCATGGCTGAGCTGTTGGGAAGCCGGCCCGTCAATCCTGCCGTTTCCTTCAACCATGTAGGACAATTCATAAACAAGCGGTTCGAATATCGCGCTCACCTGCAGATCGCCGGTCACTTCCACGTCAACACGTTCCGCCGTTTCAACCCCGTCACTCCAGCCGACAAAACGAAAGCCCTCTGCGGCAACGGCACGAACCGGCGTGCCCGCACTCCCGGCAATAACCTCCTGTCTGGCTTCGCCGTCAATCTTTCCCTGCTCTCCGACCTCGTAAACCAGCTCATATACCGACAATTCAAGTTTTTCAGCTTCAAAAGGTTCCGTCGCACTATCTGCATCCGCAGACGAGGCTTCTGCGGCCACCTCGGCGGAGACAGTCGGAGCCGGATCAGCCTGGCGCTCTTCGCCGCAACCAACCATCAGCATCAATCCCAGAACGGACACCAGCAACAGAAGATATTTTAAAAAACCCGCCAGCATATTCATCATGTCCTCACCTTCCCGCCAGCAGACGACGCAAATCCTGCGCCAGTTGAATTTCTCCGGTCCGTTCCATTATCTGAAGTTTCTCCAGGGTACCCGCCCGGTTGCCGAGAAAATAGTAGGCGACTCCCAGATGGTAATGCATCTCCACCCGTGAATTGAGCCAGCCACTATTACCCTCAAGCAGTGTCACTGTCTGCTGAAATTGGCGGTTCTGATTAAAAGCAACAGCCAGATTGATATAGGCCTGCTCAAAACGCAGATGCAGTCCAATCGCTTTTTTCAGTAATGGAATTGCCTCAAGACTGCGATTGGTCATGATCAGCGCCAGACCCAGGTTACTGTAAGAATAGGGATATTCCGGATCCAGTTCCACTGATCGCGCCAGATAGTCAATGGCCTCCTCAAAACGATTTTGCCCAATGAGAATAGCACCGATATCGTTATAAGGTCTGGCCTTGCCTGGAGATTTGGCAATTACATCATGCCACAGACGAAGATCGTCGCTCCAGATATGGTTGCGCTGCCAGGTGGCAGAGCCAAGAACCACCAGCAGCACCAGTGCGGCCGCCACAACCAGTCGATTTACCACCACCGAAGAAATCTTCTGCAGCAGCGCCACGATAACAACGACAGCACTTAAGAAAAACCCGACACTGGGCAGATATAGCCGGTGCTCAACTATCACATCAGCAATCGGCACCACACTGGATTCTACTGCCAGGGTGAGGAAAAACCATAGTATTCCGAAAGACACCATCCGCCATAAAGCATCCGCAGGAGCGAACTGACGTGCACCTGCCCCCGGTGGCCCAATATCCTGTGATTTTAGCTGCAACTCAGCAGGCACAGCCGATCTGATGTACAGACAGATCGCCACACCGAAAAGTCCGACCAGCAGCAGAAAAGAAAGAAAAACCGGAGCGACAAAAAAGGTCTCGTATACCGGATATTCATAGTCCAGATTCTGATTGACAGGGAACAGCAGCAACCGCAGATAGGTAACCATCACCCGGAACTGGGTCAGCAGATAGGTAGTGCGATCAAGATCCCCGGCAGTGAATATTTCTGTATTTTCTGCGGCAAATGCCGCTTCGGGTGAAGCGGTCGCCTGCTGCATCCCGATAACCGTCAGCGGGACAATCGGGAGAGTCGCCAGCAACGGCAGCAGATATAACAGTCGTTTTTTCCAGGCTCCGATAAAAAAGAAAACCTCATGGAGCACTATTGCCAGGGGTAGGGTAAAGGCGATCTCCTTGGTCTTCATCGCCGCGACCGCAACGACGGTCGCAGCTACCAGCAGAACCAGCGACGGCCAGGTCAGGCGCCCGCCATCTGGAGTCGCTGACGACCCGTTCGGCTTTGCGGTCGGCACCCCCTGCCGGGCCATGACGTAAAGGACCAGCGACAACAGATAGAGCATGGCCGTCATAGATGTCATCCGCTGGACGACATAGGTCACTGCCTGAGTCTGGATCGGATGGACTACAAACAGCAGCGCGACAAACAGCGGAACGATCCAGCCCACTGGCGAGCCGCACGGCTTTGGTACGGTCTTCTGCAGCTCCGACCCGCCGGGCGAAAACGCAGAGAAATAAGGTGTCCTGAATGTCAGGAATATCAGCAGATAAACCAGCAGAGCCGAAACCAGGTGGATCATCACATTGACCAGGTGGTAGCCGAACACCTCAACACCCCCGATACGGTAATTGAGGGCAAAACTCAGGTAGGCAAGATAGCGGGGTGTATGAAACTGAAGGTCATCAAAATTGCGTATATCGGGATTTTTAACGATGGAGTAAACATCATCCAGCACAAAGGGGGCCTGAAAGCTGTTGCCATAGACAAGCAGTCCAGTAATCAGGATCGCTCCCAACGCCCCCAGGTGAAAGAATTTGCCTGTTTTTCGAGGGAATGCAGATATCAACAGTCTTGCCCCTGATCAAAGGTTGTCAAGCAAACAACTTAAATCGTTATCTCAGAATGATCTGCTCGAACATGCCGGGGATTAATCAATCTCCCTACAGTTCACGACTGATCTGCTCGGCCAAGGCGTTAAATACTTTCTCAAAACCAGGCTTGTTTTTATTAGTAATACCGCCGACCACCATCCGGGTTCCCTTCCCGGTTTTCGACAGATTCACCCAGACCCGCCGATGGGAAATAAAGAAACAGAGATAAATACCGATACTCAGCAGAACAAAACCGACCCAGACAATCAACACGCCGGGATCCTTATTGACAAGAAGCAGCACCGATGTCATCTGGCTCAAACTCACAGTGAACTCCTGACCGGCATGTTCTATCCTGGCGGAATTATTGTTACGAACCCAGACCTCCGATGGTTCCTCTTGCGCATCGGCACGAAGGGTCAACCGCGCCAGGAGAACCTCATTGTCGGCCGCGCGGGTAAACTCTTCCAGACGAGCGGTAACCGCTGCTTCAGGCCAGGAAAAGTCCATCTCCGGCCCGACTCGAAAAGCCTGTTCGCTCTGGTCGGCATGGTTTTTGAGTACCACGAAAAATTCATCGCTCGGGAGAAAGTCACCCACATAAAAAGAAACACCTCGATAATTCAAGGGGTCATTAACAATCACGGACTTGCTGAAATTGACGCCACGCTGCACGTCCACAATGCGCATGTCCGCCCGATATTCGCTGACCATTCCATCGGGATAAAAACTTTTTTCAGCGCGATCACAAAAAAACTGAAAATCCAGCAGCAGGGGTTCTCCGTCTTTTTGATAAAAAACCCTGTCACTGGATCTTCCTTCAGGGAGAAAAATATAGCCCTGAAACCCAAAAATAGTGCCGATCAGTGCTCCGGCCAGAATCACCAGCACACTTGCGTGCACCACGTAAACGGCCAGTCGGGTCCATGCTCCGCGCTGTGCCGACACCCTGATTGTATCGTTGTCACTTGTCGTCAGGGGTTTTTTCCACCCCTGATTGATCAATATTTTTTCAATATTTCCAGCCGCCTGTTCAGCCGATTGTGAGCTTTTGGCCGTGAAACTACAGGCCAGCGCTTCCAGTTGCTTCGCTGACATCTGAGCGGTTGGACCAGTAACGATACGCCAGACCCCTGGCAGACGCTCAATCGTGCAAACAACCAGGTTGGCGGCAAACAGCAGCAGCAGTGCAATAAACCACCAGGAATTATACATATTGGTAAGGCCAAGCAGCTGTAGCAGTTCCGCCAGTGCCTCACCATACTCCTCAACATAAAAATCCGGTGTTTTTTTCTGCTCAATGAAGGTACCGAAAATTGAGGTGGCGGCCAGAATAAAAAGGGTAAAAAGAGCCAATTTGACTGAAGCAAAAAATTGCCACAGATCACGCATCGATGAAATCATAAAAACCACTGTCCAGATCGGCTTAGCGATTCAATATAGAATCAGTTAAAGGGAAGGTAGTCTTTCCGCCTATGAAGAAACTAATCACCTGCTTCTGTCTTTAGACGTGCCAGAGCCTCTTTCTGGCGTTGCAGCAACGATTTGGCATCCTCAGCTTCCAGGGTCGAAAGGAGTTGATCCAGCTCCTGTTGAATGGCCTTTACCGTATCAACTCGCGTGCGAAGACTTGTTGTGGTGGTGTTCACCTCTGCGGCCAGATCTTTAAAAATACTTTTGCGGCGCAGAACGATATGCTCGGTGAGATCCCCTGTTCCAATGGTTTCCAGCCCTTTCTGGATTCGAAAGATCGGGCCGGCAATCTTCTGCGGCAGAAACAGCGCCAGGACGATTCCGCTAAGCAGGCTGATGAAGGCCCCTGCCGCTATTACCGGTATCAACAGATCACTGACCCGGCGGATCTGAATATGTGCCGAGTAGAAGGAGGCCGATATTTCCTGGCGCGAGTAAAAATACAGAATGAGCACTGCCACCAGCGTGCTGACCAAAACCACACCGATCATTCGCACCAGCAGCCAGATCTGAAATTCGCGCTTTACGGTCAGGTTCAGTTTCTTACGTTTGTATTTTATCGGTCCTGCTTCTTTCATAAAAACATCCTCACATTCAAGCTGTTACAGCATATCCAGGTGACAACCGACACAGAGATCCCGCTTGCCGGGTTTACGCGCCAGGTACTCATTATTGGAGCCGTGCACGGCATGGCAGGAGACGCAGGAAATACGTCCATCAGGCAGGGTCGGGTACTCCGGCGGAATCACCATCCCCGGCTTTGGCAGCACCCCGACCGGATGGGTGGCTGAAGTCTGTCTGTTGTGGCAGGATCGGCACGAACTGATGGTCAGCACCGATCCACTGCTCAAGTCAGCATGGACATCCCTGGCGACCGTTGCAGGGGCCGCAGCTGCCAGGTGAACAACCTGCTCCCGTACCGCCCCTTTGCGCCCGACAAAAACCGTGGCCGGTTTGTCGAACTGGAGAGTCAGCAGGTAACCTGAACCGATCCGCCAGAACCCTTCAGTCGAATCCTGCGATCCGCGGCGATCAAAAGAGCCCGTCGCCGGCTGTGGTCCGGCAACGGCCCTGGCGGTAGAAAACGTCAGAGACGGTGATTGCTCTTCACGACCGTAGAGATCGCGGGAGACAACCCGAAAATTGTAGTTTTTTTCAGGTTGGAGCTGATTTAGGACAACCTGGTGGCGCAACCCATAACGTTCACCACTTTTTGAGGACTGGGACATATCCCCAAGGCCATAGACAACCTGCGCAGTGGTCAAGGTATCGGTGCTCCAGCCAATAGTCACCGATAAAAAAATCCCACGCCGCACCTCAAGCACTTGTACGTCGCGGATAAGGGGAGCACGCCCCTCGTCGGGAACGGTCGGTATATCAATCAGCATCGGCACCGGCAATTCAGTTTGAGACAAATCGCCATCTTCCCTGCGCGCTTCGACAATCAGCACGTCACCGAGTTGATCGGCCGGCAGCAAAAACGCATGGTCTGTTGCTGCCACGGGACCCTCTGCCAACCAGGCAATCCGCCGCCGATCCAGCCCTCTGGATGCACCCGCACGCCCCGGGGGCGGCGCTGCTGCCTCAACCGCAACCGCGTGGCAGCTTCGACAATCCTGTTGCGCGAAGGGCTGGTGCTGATAAAAACGGACCCGATCACGTTCGAGGGTTTGCGCGTGACAATCGACGCAGCGGCTGAATTCCTGTGCTAGGACAGGTGTCGTCAGCAATAGCAAAACACCAGCCATCACTATGCGCAAAAAAAGGTTCAACCGCTTATCTCCATCAATCCCCAGGCACAATCTGGGTAACCTTCGAACAGGGCGCATGCAATGCGGCCAATTTTTGAGAATCCGTATTCCTCGTCAGAAGCTGATCCGCCCGCTACTCCCGGTCGGCGCCCAGCTGTCCGTCATACCGTGGCCATGACAATTGCCGCAATCAATCGGGGAGGAACCGCCACCAGGGCCATGACACACTCCGCACTGCCCGGCGCCGACATAAGGGGCATCCGGGGCCTGATGATGAACATATTGCCAGCGGCCGGACTGGCCGGTTCCAGCCGTACTACCGAGGACAGAAGTAGCCGCCAGGTCATCCTGATGACAGCGGGCACAAGCGAGTCCCAAAGTCTCGGTGCTATCAATCCGACCACCCAGTTCCTCGCCATTCATACGGGTCCGTAGCAGCATGATGTTGTCCGAACCGTGCGCTTCATGGCAATCAAGGCACGACAGCACATAGTTGCTTTTCAACGCTGCGGCCGAAGCATAGGGTTCGCGCAGATAAACGGCTCCGTCTCGGGTCAACTTGCCGTGCTTATCCTGGTTCAGTCCGATATCGTTCCAGTTGACCCGTTTCAGGTTACGATTGAGGGTTGTACTCCAGATATCGGTATCCGCATTATGACAGTCGCCACAAAAGCTCACGTAGTCTGGTGTGTTGTCACCATCGTTCAGCCCCACCCCCGCCGGCTCACGATTTTCAGCAAAAGCATAGGGAGCCTCATAGCCGAAATAGCTCGACATCACCTCTGCTTCTCCCCAGAGCGTCGACATGCCGGGACGGGAAATCGCACTCACCAACGGAAAGCCGGGCTGGGCGCTGTCCCAGTTGCGGCGGGCGCGGTGCGGATCGTGACAAGCACTGCAGGGGTTGCCGCGGCGGGCAAACCAGTTACTGTAAATCAGGCTGCTGTCAAGAAACATCTTGATATCATAGAGGTTATGATATGATGTCTGATTAAAGGCGGTCATGATCGACTGGGGCCCGGTCCCGGCAATTCCACCACCGAAAGTGACACTGTAATCCTGGTTACGCACCATCTGTCCACTGGTTTCACTATGACAGGAAAAACAGAAATTATCCGATTCCTGATAAAAATTGAGGGTTCTGTCCATATTGAACTGTGGAGCAAAGAGCGCGTGCGCGACCGGTCCGGCGTGGGGTAGCGGATCCGTCCCGTCGAGACTGGCATGCAGTTCATGGCAATGGGCACAATTGCCGGTAGCATACGAGCCGTACCTGCTGTCAATATCGGAGCGATTGACCCCGTACTGGTTGTTGCCATGAGCCGAATCACGATAGGAGCCGGCCGACACGAAAACCGGCACCAGACAGAACAGTCCGACCATGGTGACGCAGATCAATCGATCACGTATGTTGTCCATCGTTTTCATCGGTTCCTCTTTTCACCCTGTTCACATGGAACCCACACCGGGCGAGATATTCACGGGCGACCTGGGCGTACATCGACTCGCCACTACCGGCATTCGACATTACGGATCCACTATGATGACTTCTTCGATCTGAGCTTCCCGCAAGCCCGAGGGCGAAGCATCAGGCACTTGAGATGGTGCCACTTCTTCCGTCATGATATCTGCTTCCGTTGGCACTGCATCTTCCTGAACTTCCACACTTGGCGGAGATGAACGCAAGCGCGGAAGGTTTGTTGTTGAGCCGCCTTCAATCTGCGTCTTCTGAGATGGCGAAAATTCTTCATAATCAACTTCGAGAACCTGAACGCGGCGGTTGAACAAGTCGGCAATAATCAACTGACCTTTTTCGTTAATCGTCATATCTTCGGGAAAGTTGAACCAGCCCGGGCCCACACCTCTTCCGCCGAACTCAAACCGGTATTCACCGCGCATACTGTAGGCAAGAATAGAGTGGCGCATGTAGTCCGCTACATAGATCAGTCCCCGTTCTTCATCAATCGCCAGTGCTCGCGGCTGGCTAAGACGCCGAGGCGTTCCCCCCTTTTCGCCAAAGGAAAACAAAAAACTTTCATCCGGACCGTAGACGTAAATTTTACTGGTCTCGGCACTCATCAGGTAAATTCGCCCTGTGCTGTCGATGGTCACATGATTAATCCGTACCGGGCTCAGTTCTTCACCGGACTCAGAAACCTGATCCTGTCGCCCGCCCCGGGGCCGATATTCTTCCGGTATATCGGCCAGTGTCATGGCCTCATCGGCAGCCCGTTGCCCCTCACTCTGCTCGGTTTCAGCGATCGCGATCGCCACATCGAATTCATCGTCCTCAACCGGCACCACCGTGCGGTCTCTGGGGCGTAGCCGCCGCAATAGATTCCCCTCACCATCCAGAACCAGCACACCACGACTGCTGCTGCCGGCCAGATAAATCAAGCCGTCTTTGCTGATGGCAAGTTCCCGGGGAATAACCTCTGCCGCCTCCGGTATCTCGTCGAGATAAATTTCCCGTTCTACAAAAAAGGCGCCATTTAAGATTGTGATCCGCGGACGTTCACTTTTGACGTTTCGCACCTGCAATAGAAAAACATGACCATTTTCCAGTACCACCCCACCACGTGGGGCCTCAACCCCGCGACCTGCGCCGATGGAAATACCGGGGAAATAATCCGGTCCATAGACCACCACCCGGCCGGTACCGCCATTGACCAGATAAATTTCCTCCTCCACGGCATCGTAAAAGACCGCCGAAGGATAGCTCAAAAACCGCCCGTCATCATCCACCGTCAACTGGGCAATTGATTTAATCGGGATCTCCGCCGCCAACACCGGAACTTGTTGAGACAACAGCAACCAGCCACAGCAGACCAGCGCGAGCCGGAGCCAGCGCTGCGGATTATTGGCCATGACATTCACGACACAGACGCCCCCCCAGGTTGGTTTCGATCAACAGGTAGCGGTTATAGGAACCATGGGGTTCGTGGCAGCTGGTACAGGTCAGTGCCCGTCCTGGTCGCAATCGTTCCGACGGCCCCGCGACCGGGTGCCTCGCGACCGGATGCCCTTCCGCCTCGGCTGGTCCCGGATGACAGCCGGCACACAACTCGTTGATCGGTTTTTTCAGCATATAAATTTCGTCGGAGGCATGGGGATCATGGCAGACCACGCACCCCGGCCCGGTCAGGACATTGTGAACATAAGGGATTTTTCTCTCCCTGATGGCCGTCACCAACTGAGCCATATCACTATGACAGGCGATACAAAGATCCAGCGCTCCATCTGCCCACAACTGCTGGGGGTGATCGCTGCCATGGGGGTCGTGACAGATCGTGCAACCGCCCAGGTTGATTGGACCGTGCATCGCTTTTTTTTCAAACCAGCCAGTTTTACCAGTATGGCAGCCCAGGCACAGGTCCCTGGTACGTTCCGTCGGCAAACCGATGCGCCAGGGGTCGAGCGACTGCTGGTGGCAGGCCAGACACTGCTCATTGACGGTGGTACTGTGACGATGGCTACCCCTTTCCAGCACCGCGCGATGACAGGAGCGACAGGATTGCTGTTGCGGCAGCCCAACCGGTGCCAGCAGGCCATCATCCTTCAGGATGTGACAATCGCGGCAGGATAACGGCAACTCCCCATCCAGATGGAATGAATAGATATCTTTGGATCGGCGGCGCAGATTGACTTCTGACTGAATCTGTTGATAGCTGATCTCCAGTCGCTGGCTGCCCGGCACCAGGAAAAAGGTGTTGACACCCTCTTTGAGAGGCAGGCGATAGTGCTGATAAACACCGTCCGCACCTTCCATGGAGATAGCAGGATCAATCAGGCGTGTCGTCTCCCCGATCTGCACCCTGAGCATCCGGGTGCCGGGATCCTGCCGCAGCACCAGTCGCGTTTCCGGATGTCGGGCCAGGATCGTCGCGCCGCTACGGGGCGTCAGAATCTCGGCAGCCGCCGCCGCGAACGAATCAGGGGTCGGCACCAGAATCAACATCACCCAGAGAGCCGGCAGGACCAGTAGCCTACCAACTGTCTTTGTGCACCATCGTGCGAATCTGCAACCTGCGTCAGCACTTTTCATGGGCCAATCACCAGACCCTGAGGTCTGGCCCCCAGTTCAATATAGCCAACCTGGCGGTTGGTATTGACATCGACCACAGCAATACCTCCTCCGCTATGATCAGCGATATAGAGTTTGCGCAACAAGGATCGATAGACCATGTCCTGCGGTAGCCCCAATCCGGTAATCTCGCGAAACACCCCCAACTGGCCGGGGGCCAGAACAGCGACTGAACCATCTACTCCCTGGGCGACATAGATCTGGTTTCGTATCGCCAAAATCCGCTGAGGCCCGAAACCGACGCTGATACGCTCCTGACGGGCGCGACTGCCGAGATCAAAGACCGAAACACTGTTGTCGTTGCCCTCGGCGATATACAACAGGTTGTCGCTCACTGCCAGCCCCTCGGGTCCACTGCCGCTGGACAAACTGCCGCGCATCTGCAAAGTGAACGGATCGAGCAGCACAACCGTCTGGGACAGATTGAGGGACACGGCCAGCAAATTCTGTTGCGCCAGATACAGCGCATAAGTGGGGCGATAGCCAACGGACACTCTGGCACCAATCCTGCCGGAGGATAAGTCCATCCGGCTGACGTAACCACTGGTCTCATCCAGCAGATAAGCAAAGCGACCTTCACTGTCCAGGGTCATGAAGGTCGGCACGTCATTGAGGGGCGTCTGAAAAAAATCAACGACCCGATAGGTCTCCGGGTCAATCGCCTTGACCTGCCGCTGAGCGGGAGTCAACAGGTAGAGTCGCTCACCGGCAACGGGATCCAGGGCCAGCCAGGTGCCCTTGCCACTGATGCCAAAAGAATCCACGACCCGATGCGTATCGCTCCTGACCACGAAAATCGTATCAATATCCGGGCAGCTGACATAGATCAGGTCCAACTGTAATCCCCGCGTCACAGCCACCACATTGAAAACCGGGGAGAAACCGCCAGCCTGATCAAGAGAAGCCTCGACATCCCAGGTCAGAAACAGTGACCGACTGTCACCGGCGCCCAGATCAAGGGATTCGCCCAGGGGAACTTCGAGAATGATCGGTTCCGCGAGCAACGCTGTATCACCGGTTCCGGTCACACCACCACGCGCCACGGGGATTGTCAGACGCAACCGCTGCAACGGCCCCGCCGGCAAGGGCGACCCACCCAGAAAAATCTGACGGTCGGCAATCAGGAAGGAATCAAGAGTGATAGCACCGGTTCTCAGCGGATACCAGATGTCGCCGGACAGGATTTCCAGTTCGGAAACCTCCATCCTGACCAGGGGTGAGCGCTCATCGCGCAAGGTCAAAAACAGGCTGACCCTGGGCAAACCCTGTTCATCCGCCGGTGTCACCAGAGCCCCGGAACCCGGCGCCAGTCCCTGAGGCAAAGCGCAGCCCCCAAGCAGCAGCGCCGGCAGCAGCAGCAAAAAAAGAGCACGGATCAAATCTGATATAAAAGATCCCGGCATCTTCAGTCCTTGCTTGTGTGGCAAACCGCACAGCCGTTCCAGGCCGGTTGGTTCGTGTGAGAGTCGATACCCGGCCAGTCTCGGTATCCCCAGCGCAGCATGGCGGGATAGGGTGACCCGTGCGGCCGGTGGCAGGAGATACAGGTCACCATATCCGCACCGCGATTAATCATCGAGAAACCGGCATCCCCCTCGGAAACATTGTTGCGTGCCACCGGCACCAACGGCTCGTACAGGGAAAACGCGGCGAACTCACCGGCGTCAGGGATGGCAACATCAACCGGATGGCGAATCCAGACGGAGCCGATCGCCGTTTCGTTGTGAAAATAGCCGTGACACCCGACACACTTTTGACTGATGGCGCCACTCTCGAGATAACTGCTGTAGGGACCGGATTTACCCTGATAGACATTGTGCCGATCAGCCGCCGGACTCTGTTCCCAGTTCGGGTCTTCGATACCGACAACCCCTTCGGTGGGCGGCTCAGCGGTCTCTTCGCGCTGCATCACCGAGCCTAGAAAACGGTACCAGCCCTGATCATAGCCGGCCACGGTTCCTGCCCCGTCGGCGTGATGGTGGGGCACATGGCACCCCTCGCAACTGGCGGTTGCCGTTGCCAGGGTCCCGTGGCAGTCAATACAGGAGCCAGAACGCTCAACACCCCCCGGTGCCTGATTCGGAGGAAACCGCAGATCCGCTACGGCAATCCCGCCGATATTATGACCATAGGCGTCGCCCTGGGTTGCCAGCCAGTGGAAGTTGCCGCCCGCCAGGGTCGAATTAATCGAACCGTCCGGCGGATAGCTCGGCTCGGTCAGGTTGAACACCACCGGCACCCGGAACCCTTCGGTCTCCAGAATAGTTTCTGCACCGGCATGGCTGTGACAACCGATGCAGTCAGTGCGCAGCAGGTTCGCCAGAGGTTGATCGCTGATGATCTTTTCACCGTCGGTGCTGCGCGTATAGGCCACCGGCAGTCCTTGCTCACTGTTGTGCATGGTATGACAGAGAACACAGCTCCCCGTTACCGCTGACCACCCCGCTGCGGGCAGCCCGAAGGTGGCAACCAGAACCCCTACAATGAGCCACACTCTGTAGTCCATGCTTAAGCTCCTAACGGGAAAACACCTCGACCCGTCCGTTCCCCTCATCAACAACGCACAGATTCCCCCACGGATCAAAGCGCAACTGGCGAGCAAAATACACTTTACCCGTTGAGTGACCGTTGCTCAAAAAGCGGTAACGAAAGCGCCCATCTTCATCATAAGCCAGAACGCTGTTGGAATGGCGGTCCAGCACATAGATAAAACCGGAAGGCCCGACCGCCAGCGATACCGCAAAATCAACATCGCGCCCCAGGGGATATTCACGCGCCACGCTGCCATCGCGGTTGAAGGACAGGATTTTGTGATCACGCCCCGCCAGAGCCAGGACCTTACCGTCGGTTACCACGAAATCGTCGAAACCACCCTGACAATCAGCACAACGGAAATGCTGATCAACCGACAGATCGGTGGCCAGGCGCAGCACCGCACCGCTTGAACGGTCAAGGACATAGAGACTTCCCCGATCCTGTGCGATCCGGTCGGGAAAGACCTGGCGCTTGCCATCCCTGATAATTTTGGGGTCAATTTTTCTCGCCGCCAGATCAATCAGGGTCAGGCTGTTACGCCCCTTTTCCACCACCCACAACTGACCATTGTCGAGGCGCACCATATCGAAGGGCGCCCGCAACTGATCATTGGCGGTAAAGGCGCGCACCAGGTTGCCTTCCCGATCGAAGGACACGAGCCGGTTGCGTCCGGTGTCAATGGCATAATAGCGTTCGCTTTCAGCATCAAAACCGACCGCCGAGGGCATATACATGGCGTCACCCGCCTTATCCACCTTGAGGCTCATCTGCCACTGCCACGGTGATTGCGCCAAAGCACCAACCGGCAGCAACAGCGCCATCAGGGTCAGGGCCATGAATGTTGATTTTACCGCCTGCTTCATCCGTCAACCTCCCGTAGGGGCGCATTGCCTGCGCCCAATCTTGTTCGTATCATTCTTTCTTTAATAATCCGCGTGACATTGCACACACAACGCCCGTTTGCCACTGTACCGGGTGTGATACTCGTAATCGGTTCCCTTGGTCGCGTGGCAGCTGCCGCAGGTCATCGTCTGCCCGGTACGCGGATCAAAAACCGATTCACCGGTCGGATGACTGAAGGTGGCGTGGTGGTCATGACATTCCCCGCAGACATTGTTGATCGGCCCGCGCAACATAGCCGGATGGTTCGACCCATGGGGAGCATGGCAGTCATTACAGGCTTCGGTTTTAACATGCCGGAATTCCATACTGTCAGAACGCGCAAAAGTCGAGTCATGACAGGCGCCACATACATGCCGTTCCTGCCCTTTGAGCAGGCGCTGATCATCACCGGCATGGGGCGAATGGCAGGCCATGCAGCCATTATCATCGTAACGAACCAGGTGGTTATGCGACGAAGCCATCTGGTCACTGACCTGCGGGTGACACATCAGGCAGGTATCCACCAGCACCGGCTCACTGCCGGAGTGACAGTCGGTACAACCCGACTCATAGGCGGCGTGCAGGACATCGCGGATCATCCCTTTGCGTTCGCTGCCGTGGGGATTGTGACAGGAGCTGCAGTTTGCCGGTTCCACCGGGAAGTTCCGGTGTTGTTGTTTGACACTGCTCGGAGCATGGCAGCCAAAACACAGCTCATCACCGGCCTGGGCCAGCAGATAGGGGTTGTCGGACTGGTGCGGCACATGACAGGAGGAACAGTCCCCCGCCGCATAAGGGGCATGGGTATTGGCAAAAGACCGCGGCATATCATCATGGCAGGAGAAGCAGGTATCCACCGCACGCTCATTCAACAGGCCCCGGTGATCCGAGGCATGGGGATTATGACATCCGAGACAGTTACCGGTACGCACCGGCTCATGAATCAGGCTTTGATTCTGCTGGCCAACGGTCACGTCATCGTGACAGGTCAAACACAGATCCTTAACCTGCTCCTGCAACAGGCCGTCAAAGCGGGCAACGTGGGCGCTGTGACAGGAAAGACAGTCCCCGGCTGCCGCCGGAGCGTGATTGACCCGTTTTTTAAAAGCAGCACCATCATGACAATTGAAACAATCGTAGGCAAAAACCGTCTGCCCCGACAGCAACACGACGGCGACCATGGCGACAACGGCACACAGCAAGAAAGGCCGCATAAGAACAGACACCGACATTATTGGGCCCTCCCTTCGTGACAAGCGATACAGTTATTCGGAGTGAACGGCTGATGCCGTACCGGATAAAGCAGATTCTTTTCCGGTCCGCCATGGGGATCATGACAGGAAACGCAGCTGTCCCCACCCGGAATAATTCCCTCGTGGGCAGCGGCGAAGCGTGGCGTTCCCTGGTCGTGACAACCGGCACACAATTCACCGATGGCACTGACGGTCATGGCGGCAAAATTAGAGCCGTGGGCATCATGACAGGTCGAGCAGTTCTGAGCCGCTGGCTGATGCAGGGCGCCGTCGCGCCAATACTGGGCAACCTCACCATGACAACCGAGGCACAGAGCCGGTTGGCCGCGGGTCAGGTAGCTGTCATGGGGCGAACCGTGACCACTGTGGCAGGTCGCGCACTGGCGCTCGGCCACCGGTTCATGAGCAAACTTGACCTGGCTGACAGTGGCTTCCACATCGCCGTGGCAATCCATGCACACGGCTCCCGGCTGTCCCTTGATCAGGCCCGCCTGGTCGGTACCATGGGGTCCATGGCAGAGCAGGCAGTCACCATCGGCGAAGGGCATATGGGCATTCGGCCCAGACTTGTCCGCTTCCAGCTCGCCGTGGCAGCTGAAACACATGGTTCCGCCGACGGCGGTATCCACCAGCAGTCCATCATGACTGCCGCCGTGGGGGGCATGACAACCGGAGCAGTTACCCTGGGCGAAGGGGCGGTGCTGACTGAACAGTCCCATTTCACCACGGGTCTGACGATGGCAGGAGAAGCACAGATTGGCCTCCTTTTCAACCAGCAGTTTTCCCTGTTCCGATTTGTGTGACGCATGGCAATCAAGACACATACCGTTCTCGGACGGCATATGGGGCTTGGCCGTATCGGCATAGGTCCCGCGATCGTGACACTCAAAACACAGTAGCGGTGATTCATTGGTCAGCAGCGCCGGGTTGTCGGAACGGTGACCCTGATGGCAGGACATACATTCCCCCTTGCCTGCCGGCGCGTGCATACTGCGGATACCGAGGGTGCGCTGATTTTGATCATGACAGGACAGGCACACCCGGGTCGGGGCCTGGTTCAGCATCCCGGCATATTCACTGGCATGTTCGGAGTGACAGGACTGACAGTCCCCGCCAAGGACCGGAGCATGCTGGGCCGTCTCCGGCACATCAACGTGGCACATCAGACACAGGCCGCCCTCGACCTCGGGGGTCAGAATCGCCTGGCCTTGCAGTTCGTGACAGCTGTTGCAGTCGCCGCCCCGTACCGGTTCGTGCACCACTTCGCGCAGCAGATTGGAATCACTGGAGCTGTGCTGAGCGTGGCAATCGATGCAGCGTCCGGTCACCGGATAATCGCTGTGGGCCTGGATAAATCCGGGGTCATCGGTCATATGGCAGGAGGCACAGAGGACATCACCCTGCATCTCCAGCAACCCTTTGTGATCGGAAGCGTGGGGTACGTGGCAACTGCGGCAGCCGTTTTCGAGGGGCGCGTGCACCGTGGTGCGGGTAAAACCTTCGGCGCCGTGACAGGAGAAACAGAGTTCATCCGCGGCCGCGACCAACAGATTCGCATGCTCGGAATTATGGGGCTGATGGCAGGATTCACACAAACCGGCGCCGACCGGCTCGTGAACCGAGGCGCGGTTGGTGATATCACGAAAATCGCCGTGGCAACTCAGACAGACCACCGGTACCGGTTGGCGCATCAGCACCGTCGGCACCATACCGTGGGGCAGGTGGCAGGCCTCACAGCGTTTTTCAGCCGTCGGTTGATGGACAACACCCGTAGTAAAACGTTCCACCATTTCCGGATGACACTGTGCACAGGTCCGGCGGATCTCCGCCACCCGATCGACCGGCGCAGCAGGACCACAGGCAGACAACAGGGCTGCCAGGACAACCCCGACAAGGATCAGGCCGAGGCCGGTTCGCAAACCGATGTTACTCATCACGCTCCTCCAAGCTCTCTTCTGACAGACCGCCATTTACTGGCTTTAACATCAACGTTGGATTGATCCTTCAGCTTCTCAAGATACGCCTGACGCAGCTGCTGCATATTCTGCTGCCGCAGCTCGGTGCGGATCGAATCCCGCACCATCGCCAGAGGCAGGGGGCGTTCCGGGGTCCGTTCATCCAGATGAACAATCACCTTGAGCCCCTGGGCGGTAAACACCTGACTGGTTTCCCCCGCGACCAGCCGCTCGACCACCGGCTTGACTTCCGGATCCAGATGGTTGGCGGGGATTTCCTGGGGATTCACGCGCTGCTCAAAATGATCGCGCAACACCTGGCGAAACTCCTTGCCGGTCGCCACATCGGCCCAGAACTTGTCAACCGGTCCTTGCGTTTCATCAACAATATACAGCTTGACCATGGCAGGCTGGGTAAAGCGCACCAGGTTGTCCTTGTAAAAGGCCTCAACCTGCTCATCCGTCGGCCTGGCCTCCTCAATAAACAGGCGCTGTTCCAATGAGAGCACCATGCGGTGATCGCGATTGAACTCGTACTCCCACTTGAAAGGTTCCCGCTCTTCAAACTTGCGATCGAGGGATTCCCAGTTGGTCAAACTCTGGCCAATGATATTGCCGGCCGTTTCCATTTTGAATGCCAGGGACTTCTCCTCGTCAAAGGCCGCGTGGGCGGCGGTCGGGCGGCTTTCCTGCAGGCGCCTGATCACGGCGACAAACTGCTTTTCCGACACATTCTCGCGATTGGTGGTGATCACCGGCTCATCACTAAAGGTGCTGTCGTCGGCCATCAGATCAAGGGCCGCCAGACGCTCCTCGTTGATCTTCACCTCATACTTTTCGCGCAGATCCCGCAGCAGGCCAAGGGTCAACTCGGTTTCCTGCTCTTTCCACAGTTCCCGGCGGATCTGGTCACGCCGCGCCAGCCGGTCAAGATCGTCAGCGCCGGCCACTTCCTTCAGGTAATAGAGCTGTTTACCGCCGTCATAAAGCTCCGGCGACACCATGGTTTCGACTTCCATATTCTGGAGGATATCGACCCAGCCCGGATCGATGGCATTTGGACGTACCCACTCTTCCACCATGGTTTCAGGGCCACCTTCGGCTTCATCGCGTTCGCGCAGTTCATCAAAACTTACGCCGTTCGCTGATATCTCTTCCCAGGCGGCCGCAGCCTTGGCATCGTCGGCAAAAATCAGCCGCTGCAAGTTCCAGCGCGGCAGGTAATCCCGCTGGTAGCGCTCCTCGATCACCGCATCGGAGACATCAATCTGGCTGTCGACCGCTTCATACTTGAGCATCAGCAAACCCCGTGACTGCAGAAAGATCCGGGTCTGACGCTTGAAACCGGGATCCTGATCAAGCTCCATGCGCTGCGCTTCACGCTTGAGCAGCAACCAGTCGGTGTAGACATCGAGGGTCTCCGGCACCGCCTCGTTATCGGTGTTCCAGAACTGCCACCAACGCTTAAACTCATCGCTTGAGTGCTTGGTGCCGTCAATTGTCACCAGGGTGTCATCATTGAAAAACCAGGCCGCCGCCGGAGCGGTCGGCAGCACCAGAAAACAGAGCAGAATCATCATCAACACAGGATACTGGGTCAAACGTTGCATTGTATCAGTCCTTTTTTCAGCCAGAGAGTAATAATTTCGTCCACCATCCGTCGACTTAAACCGGTGATGGTGTAAATTGAACCAAAGTGCATGGTTTTTTTGTAATCGGTACCCTGACGCCGGTGAAAAGCCGTCCACAGGACCTCACCGCTACGCCCGTCGCGAATCTGCATCTCCAACACAATCACCGGGTTGACACTGCCATGATCACCACGCTCCTCGCGCATTTCCAGCACAGTACCGGTAAACAGTAAGCGCGCATCAACCCGGTCGGCGATGATCTGGTACTGCTCCAGATCCGGCACCATCCCCGGCAACAAGCCGAGTTGGCGATAAGCTTTATAAACATCGCCGTCCTGGGCCAACAGATAATCGGTACTGCCCTGCAGGCGAGCGCTCACCACCTTGGCAATCACCGCATCCGCCGTCATAAATTCACTGTCATTAATAAAGGGCAGCACCGCCACCTGGCACACCGCTTCCTGCGGCAAGGGAGCCATCTGCCGATGTTGCGGCCCGGTGCTGCCGGCGCAACCGGCCAGCAGGCCGACCATCACCAGTGCCAACCTCGGCAGCAGCCATTTCAACCAGGTATGCGTCAGAATTCGTCGACCCATTTTTCCGATAGTTCCTTCTCTTGTTCGACGGCGTCCTCTTCCTTCTTGCCCAGACTCGGCAACAATTCCTGCAAGGTACTGCGGGTTCGGTTACCGAGAACATCCTGCACAAAGACAAACCCCTGGGTTGTGCCGTCCAGCACCGAATCCAGCAGATTCAGCTCTATCTTCACCGGCAGCTCATAACCCTGTTCGCGCGCCAGGATCTGACCTTCCTGGGTCCACATTTCCATGCGCCAGAACTCCAGGGGGACTTTCCCCTGGTTATCCAGGTCAACAAACACGCCCTCATCACCAGTATCAAGGCTTAAGGCAATGCGCGGCGCGCTGCGGTTGACCTCAAGGCTTTTTTCAGCCCGGGCAGTATTGCCGGCCAGGTCCCAGACATCGACGGCCACGGTGTAAATACCATCCTCGGCCCGACCGTAGTTGGCCTTCCCCGACCAGATGAATGAACCCGGCAAATCCCCCGGACCTTCCATGTCGCCGATGGGCGCTCCCCCCGCCTCGTAGAAAGACAGCTTCCAGCGGCTTAACGGTTTGCGCACCAGCAGGCGCGGCACAATGGTCACGCGCTGGTTAAACACCGGACGCCCTTCCAGCATCTGGGCGCCGCGCAGCTCCATGTCTAGGACCGGCGGGGTGCCGTCGACCACATAACTGCCGAGCAGAGCGGTCTCGGTACGCCCATAATCGGGCCATTCAAATACCATATTGACGGGGAAACTGCCGTCACTGCCGCCGGCAACCCAGCTGCCCGTATAGGTACGCCCATCCGCGTCCAGGGTTGCCGGATAGAGCTGTTCATCGGCGCGGAAAAAGACCCGCGGTGCCCGTTCTCCCGGCCAGCGTTCACGCAATCGCACCAGGGTCGTCAGGGTATCGCCGGGACCGACATGGCGCGGCTCGAGACGGGCCAGATCAATCTGGATAGTGCCGCCATGCAATCCTTCGTTGATAATCCGCCAGGGCCAGTCGGATCTGATTTCCTCCAGCAAAAAGGGCGGAAGGGCGGCAACCGTCTGCGGCTCACCAATCGCAAGGACGCGCCGCTCGTCGCTGCTGCTGACGCTGCCGACATAGGTCCAGACCGAGCGTGCATCGCTGGTGCGGATCAGGTTCAAGGTCAGCCCCAGGGATGGTTCCGGCCGTTCACGCCGCTGGCTGACGGTGCCGAGCAACACAAAGGCCGCGCCCAGCTCGGTTCGTACCTGATCGATATGATAGCTTTCCAGATGCCCCAGGGTGCGGATGCGGTTATTCGCCATGAAGTTGATCACCGTCCGCTGGGAAATCACCTCATTGCCGCTTGCGGTCAGTTCATCAATCAGCAGCCTGGTCATGGGCAGATTGGCGTCATTGCGCCCATCCCCGAGTTCCTGCAGGGGAAAAACCGCCACCGAAGCCGCATGAGCCGCTGCTACCCACAACCAGCAACACATCATGATGAGATATTTACCCAATAACCCGCGCCTCATTTATCTATCGTTTCCATTTTCGAACGCATGCGCTCGACATTCATCCCCACCGTAAGGGCATCGACGTGCGCCCGGTTTGATGACTTGAATTATGATTCAACAAATCACCAAGGACAGCCTTTCAACAAATGACAAAGGACCAATGACAAAGAACAGCTTTCAACCCACAATTATGCCCGATGTTGCACCGAAAAGATACGCTCAGCTGCCATCTCCGGCGATCAACGCATGGTCGCCAGCAACCGCGCCAGCAGATTCATGCTGACCTGAAAATGATCCTTCGGTGCCATGCCGAACAGGCGATCCGCCAGGGAGTAGCCGCTGCCAAGGCCGCTGGCCTGCCACAGCAGGGCGCCGGTTTCCACATCGATCAAGCGCAAGGTCATGGTGATTTCGCTGAACGATGCCGACCCCCGTGATTCGGTCGATTGCTCCACCGATCCCAGCAGAAAGGCCTGGACACTGGTAATCTGCCCCAGGCGCTTGAGGGTCGGAGCGTCCAGCGGCATGCCCGGTGTGATCGCCTCCTGGGCCAGGAAACTATCGACCCGCCCCTTGTCGACCACATCGAACAGCCCGGTCGCCAGCACCTGGGTCATGGCGAACTCGCGGATACGTGGCGCGGCGCTCGCTCCCTCAAAAGGGAGCACGGCAATGGTTTGAATATGCGCCAGGCTGACGTTTTCACGCATAAAGGAGCGAACCCCGACCCTGCTGCCACAGCCCGCCAGTACCAGCACAAATAAGATCAGCACCATCCCGATAATTTTTTTGTTCATCATAATGACCCCGTTCGCTTGTTCCGTTAAGACGCCATGTAACGCGCCCGATATTTTCATTGTCTGTAGGGTTGACGCGTGCGTCGCCCCTACAGGCGTAAATTCAATGATACCTGGGCGCTGTAAAAATCGGCGTCGGCAAAGGTATAATTTGTGCGTGCCTGCAACGACAGTGCCCGGCTGAGATTCAGACTGCCATTGACGCCAACCCGTTGACTCAATTCTTCGGCATAAGCCACATTGTAATCCATGGTCACCCTGGTTTTGCTGGTGCGCAGCAATGCCAGGGTCAACCCCGCCCCCATGCTGTCGTCCTGCAAACTCTCAAGCAAATAGGTCGTATAAAATCCCCGCAGCGCCAAGAGTGCCGATGGTCGATATTGCAGAATCAGGGTCGCGTCGGCGGTTTCCCGTGCATCGTCCTCGCGTTCGCTCTCGCGATAATTGACGGTCAGATCGGCCACCAGCGCGCTGGTCAAGAGCGCGTTCAGATTAAACCGGCTGCTGAAGGTTTCACTCAAACTATAGTCAGCCGTGTCGGCAGTCCCATCATCCAGTTCGGGGCGGTTGCTGAGGGTCTCAGCATCCTGCCAGGTCAGAAATAGGGACGCGCTTAAATCGGGATAAATCCGGGCCGAACTGCTGACCGTGTAGCGCAGACTTTCATTGGTTTTCAGATCACCGTCAAAACGCTCGTTCTGGTTGACACCGAAGGTCACGTTAAGGGTCGGCAGGGGTAACGTCGCCACGGTCAGACCGTAGGTGCGGCTCAACTGTTGATCCTGCCCCTCATTGTCCTCGCGGCTTTCGCTGTAGCTCACCGAAGGGCTGAACCAGACGACCGGCGCCCAGCGCAACCGGCCGCTCAGGGTCTGGCGACTGTCATCAGCCGCGCCACGTTCGAACAGTTCGTAGGTTGCATTGGTGGAAAGACTCAACGATTGCGTCAGGGCAACCCTTAAGCCCGCCGTGGTCTGATAGCTGCGGCTGCTGGCATCGAGGTCACCCCCTTCTTCCCCCTGCTCCTGCCCGAACGCCTCAACCGCCGTCAAGGTCACGGGAAACGTCGGCGCGTCACGGGCGATCAGCAGAATCTCTTCATCAGGGGCCCCACCGGTCTCAGGGATCAAAATATCGAGGCGGTTACCATCCCCCTGGCCGGGAAGATTCGCTGCAACCTGCACCCAGCCGCTGAAATCCCGCCGGTAAAGATCCCAGCGCACTCCTTCCACAGCGTCCAGGCCGGGGGCATCGAAGGTCAATCGCATGATCCTGACCTGTCGATCAAAGCTATCGCTAACGGCAAAAGACACCTGCAGACTGTTTTGTGTCACAAAGATCGGGTCGATTTCCACCGGTAGAGCTTCCGGTGCTTCAGCCGGCGACTGATAAAACAGATCGACAACCGGATCGTCACTGAGCGCACCGCGCTTGACGGCAAAAGTCCCACCCAGTGGAAAGGTCAGAAACCCTTCCGTATCGGGCGTACCGCTGATAGTGGAACGGGTATCCTGGACCTGTTGCGACAGGTTATAGCTGACCCGGTTGTTGAAAAATCTACCGTCGGTCTCGATCTTGGCAAAATGACTGATGCTCTCGACTTCCAGCCCTGAGTCGCGATTCTCATCGAGGGTCTCGCTGTAGCGATAACTGAGCCGCGCCAGCAACAGGTCCCAATCCACCGTCGCGCTTTTGGTTGTCTGAATTCTCTCGGATCGGGAGAAGAGATCCTGGTTGTCACCGCCGTCATCACGCTGACCGTAGTTTAATTGAACATTCGGCCAGAACGGGATGTTCCAGCGGCTGGCCAAGGTCGCGTCCCACGAATTGGTGGAAGAGGTCTCCTGATCACTGCCCGAGGTCCGGCTGGTGGAACCGGCCAGCCCCAGGGAAAAAATATCGTTGTTCAGGGTCAGGCTCGCTGACGGGGTAATCTCGTCAGTGGTTCGGGTACCGTCACCACTGTCACGCTGGGTGCGGTTATAGCCAACTCCGGCGGTCGCGGTGATGGCATGGGTCGGACGCCAGTCAAGCTGGGGGCCGACCCCCAGGGTGTAGCGTTCCTGGAATTCACTCTGCGTCTCACGATTTTCGCCGCCACTGGTACGATACAGCCAGAAGGCCGTTGCATCAAGGGCCATGGCTACCCCGGGAAGACCGAGCAGCAGCAGCAGCAGGCATGATGTAAGACGTTGGGTTAACCGCATCAGGAATGACCGCCCGGTTGAAGGACTAAAAACAGTGAACAGATAACAGTGAGCAGTAAGCCGTAAACTGAGCCCAACACCAACAACCCGCCGAGGCGCATTACATGTGCCCGAACGTTAATGCGCTTAATAACCAATGACAAAGGATAAAAAACAAAGGCCATTTTTTACGATACCGCCACTTGCCATTCATTCTATACAAATTACGTGCCGCTGAATTATATCCTTTTTGTTGTGACCGAGCTGTTAGCAGATTTGTTCAATATCCCGGCAGCTTGTCCGAACCAAAGAGGGGGAAATCGGGGTGCCCCGACGATGAACGAACAAAACGACTAACCGGGTATTTCGCCGGTTGGGTGCTGACAGATTTTGTTATATCACCAAAACAAAACAACCGGCAGCGGAAAATAACCATTTCCCACTGCCGGTCCGTTCAAACCAATATGAGCATTTCTTCGTAGGGGCGCAGCGCATGCGCCCGATTATGTCAAATCGCTACTACCTGTTCCCCGGCAGCACCCCTTTGGTGGTGTGACAGGCAAGGCATCCGCCTTCGGCCTGGGCCGTCGGGATATCCGCGTAGAAACCGGCGGTCATGGCTTCGTAATCAAAACGCAGCATGCCGTCATAGGGTGACGCATGGGCAACGTGACAGGAAAGGCACATGACCAGGTCGGTCCCCGGAGTGACGTCAGGGCTGCTGCTCATGCCGTCAACAAAAAAGCTGTGGGGACGCGCTACCGGCGCGGTCACGTCATAGGTGGTGTAGGCGGAGTACTCGTCACGATCGGGAATCACGTAATCGGACGGGTGGCGCAGGAAGGCGCCGCTGGTGCCGTTGGTGACGCCGGACGAGTGGAAGCTGCCGTGACAGGTGAGGCAGAAACCGGACATGGACTGTCCCGGTGTCGTCAAACGGCTGGAGGTGGAGTTGATTTCCCCGCCGACGTGACAGCGGCTGCAGGTTGCGGTGCTGCCGAAATCGGTTGCCTTGAGAATAGTTCCCAGCGCAGTCGATTCGTAGCCGCCGACGTATTCATTATGGCTGTTTTCATCGACATTCTGCCAGCGATCCACCTCGTTGCCGTACCCCCGCAAGGAGCGGATAAACCGGTAACTGTGGGCCAGCGGGCTGTCGTAAAAGTTGGGGTCGAGACCGTCGTGCTTGACGCCGTCGTAGCTGTCGTGGTGGGCGCCGCGCTTCATCGACACGGTCGGGAAGCCGTCAAAACCACTCAGGGCAGCGAGGCCGGTGCGGTAGCTGAAGATGGTTCCTTCGAGTTCATCCGGCCCACACAGCTCACCGGTCGCCACTCCATCAACAAATTTGTTGCCGAACTCATCGCAGACCACCGAGGTCGATGAGAGAACCTGGCCGCGATAACCGTGGCATCCCTGGGCACCGGCGCAGGTGAACTTGTCGAGATCAAAGCCCCCTTCACCAATAGCGGCACTGGCATGACGGAAACCGGGTGGGTAGGTCAGGTCCGACTCGGCGGAAACCAGGTCGATAACGTTATGCCCCTTACGGTTGCCGCCATCGGCGATGTGGCGGAAGTTGCCCGCTGCCAGGTCAGTCGAGTCCTGATGATACACCTGGGGTATCGTGCTGCCGCCCGGCAGGGTCACGATTTTCTCGCTGGTGTCCTGGGCATGGCAGGCGATACAATCCATGCGCAGCAGATTAGGAATCGGGAAGGTGTGACCAGTTACACCGGCACCACCGATACCGAATTCGGCGACCGCTTGTCCCTGCTCACTGTTGTGCATGGTGTGGCAGTCGGCGCAGTCGCCCTGAATTCCCGCAGCGAAAGCGGCGGAAGCGGTCAGCAGCAGCGCTGCCGTCATTAATATATTGAATAACATCGTGGCTTTTTTCATTTGAATCCCCCGCAACATCCCTCAGTTAAGATTCCTGCCTGGTGACGATTTTTTCTGTCTTTTCAGGAAGGAGTGGCCGGGCTTTTCGTGAGGATACGAAAAGCCCGGCCGGTTGGGTGGATGGGTCGGGGTCAGCCGAGTCCATCCGGATCAGGCATTAGGATTAACGATCTTCCGGCAACACACCTTTGGTGGTGTGGCAGGCCAGACAACCACCTGCAGCCTGGGCATCAGGGATGCTGGCGAAGTTACCAGCGGTCATGAGCTCGTAGTCGAAGCGCAGCATGCCTTCATGCTCGGTACCGTGGGCAGCGTGGCAGGACAGACACATAACCATATCGCTACCGGGGGTGACGAGATCGCTGGAAGCAGCCAGGGTCTGGCGGGCAACCGGAGCAGTAATGTCGTAGCTGGTGTAGGCTAAGTACTCACCATCAGCAGGGATGACGTAATCGGAGGGGTGACGCAGGAAGGCGCCGCTCACACCGTTGTTACCACCGAAATCAGCGATGGTAAAGTCATTGCCAGCACCGGAAGAGTGAAAGTTGCCGTGACAGGTAGAACAGAAACCGCTCATGCTCTGGTTAGGGATACGAATTGAAGATTCGTTAGCGAAACGTGAACTGCGACCGTTGGAGCCGTCAAAGGCATCCGGCACGTGACAGCGGTTACAACCGGTAGCGACACCACCGATACCACCGGCAACGCCGAAGTACTCGTTGTGGCTGAGGGCATCAACGTTTTCCCAACGGGTGGCTTCGTTACCCCAGCCTTTAAGGCCGCGCAGGAAACGATAGCTGTCGGCGAGTTCCTGGCCACTGTGGGCGCCGGCACCGACGACGTCAGCAATCTGGGTCGGATCTTTTTCACCGTCATAGTTGTTGTGGTGGGCGCCGGAGATAGCGGCGATACCAACGCGCTCAACAACGATATTGGCGCCGGTGTAGGTACCGGTACCAACAATACCGGAATCCCAGAAGAGTGGATCAGTTGATTCTACCGGATCCATTGACTGGCTCAGGGACTGGGAACGGGTACCATGGCAACCCTTGGCGCCGGCACAGGTGAAGTTTTCAAAGTTGTGGGCCTGATCTACCCGGCGATAATCGCCAGGGGCCGCGTTCAGATTGGCGGCATCCTGAGGAAGCAGATCGCGAACGTTATGACCAAAACGGTCACCGAGGTCGGCAACATACTTGAAGTTACCACCGGCCAGATCGCCGGCTGCGTCAGAGTGATAGACCTGGGGAATATTGCTGCCACCAGCCATGGTAACAACTTTGGTGTCGTCCTGGGCATGACAGGCGATACAGTCCATGCGCAGCAGGTTCTGGATCGGGAAGGTGTGTCCGGCGGTAGCAGGATCAGCACCGATACCGAATACGGCAACCGGCTGGCCTTGCTCACTGTTGTGCATGGTGTGACAGTCGGCGCAATCACCGATGATGCCTTGGGCCATGGCAGATGCCGGCAGGGCCAGCATGGCAAGAAGAAGTAGAGTTTTTTTCATTTTTTCCTCCGTTAGTTGTTTTTCATTTTACTGTTGGAGCCGCTGCGGCTCCGCTACTTAAGTGATCATTGATTCCTGCTTTTTTAAGTGGCAGTTTTCTTTTTGCTACCTCCTTTCCTGGTTATTACTTTTAGTTGTGTTGTTCGTAAAACTCTTATTTTAAGTTGTCGGCGTCATCGAATGCGCCACCTTCAAATTGTTACGCTTCCAGTTATCAGCAATGCCTGTGCCAACCCACGCGGCTTAACCCGACAACTCTGCTATTTTAATTTTATTTCCTGTAATATCGTGTGCTTATAATTTTTAAATGAGAGAATTCGGCGGCATCCGATTGTCCCCGCACCACCCTGTCGAAAACCAAATGTGGGAATTTCATCAGTCGCTTCTGGTTTAATTCCCGAATTCCGACTGCGCATCTGCACAGTCGTGAGCTGCGCGCACCCCCAATGGTGAACCGGAACGATTCCGGTGATATCCCCAAATACATCTGGTCATTTTCCCGGAAAATCGGCAAGGGCCACTCCCAGTCCACCCTGCCCACCTGCGTAACCGGCCTGAAATTCATTATTTTTCATTATTAAATATAATCCATCGTCCCCGGTATGACTTTTGCTCAGTCAACTTTGTGAGTCATTTTATCAGAAGCACCAACGCTCCCCCGGCGAACTGTGCCCTGATGAGCCATTGCTCCCACAGTTCAACGAACATCGACTGTCAATCTGACTGCCCCGTACTGCCACCCGGCCTCGTGCCGGATTACGGGGCACGAAGTTATTATTTATAATATATTTTCATTTACATTCGAGGAGGTTGCTGCATCAGCGGTGAGTCATCGTCACTCACTGTGCAGCAGTACGCCGCACCAAAAGAGAGGGGCCCCACCCAATGAAAGCTACGGTAAAACAGATCCAGGCCATCAGTGATGAAATCACTATGTTGATGGCCCTGACCAGGGCTTACCGCAAATCCCCCGTTGATATCATCACCGCTACCTGTAAAGACCAGGCGCTTGAGCAGATCGACATTTTTACTTTTCAGCTGATCCTGCTGGATCTGGACATCAACGACTGCAGCAGCATGGAGCTGTTGCGCTGCATTGCCGACGCTCAGCCGGAAGTGCCGATCATTCTGCTGACCACGGATAACAGCCAGGCGCCGGAATTGCAGGAACAGATTGACAGCTGCTGTCCGCACGGCTGCTGGCATATCGTGGAAAAACCCTTTGAACTGACAAAGCTCACCGAAGCGATTGAGCGCGGCCTGATTGAAGGGTCCTTTGAGGACAACACGGCAAGCTGCAACGTCGGCGATCTGCGCCGCTGCCGGCGCTATAAACGCCGTGAAGAGCTCGCTATCTCCTTAAGCAACAATGGCGCGCCGCCGTTTTTTCCGGCAACCCTGAACGACATATCGGTCAGCGGCCTCGGCCTGAGTACCAGCGCCCCATTACCGACCAATCAGTCCATTTCCTTTTCAGAAAAATTCATGCACCAGTCCGGCCGGGTGGTCTGGACCAGCAGCGCTGATGACGGCTACCGCTCGGGGGTTCTTTTTACTTAAGGTAAAGGCTGTCCTTTGTCCTTTGTCCTTTGTCCTTTGTCCTTTGTCCTTTGTCCTTTGTTACGGCTTACGGCTTACGGCTTACGGCTTACGGCTTACGGCTCAATATTTCCCCTCACCCCTCCTTTTCCTACTACTTTTCTTTGTTTTTTGTTACGATTCTGCGGATGTGTCTTTCTGCCGGAGGTAACCTCGCATGAAATATTCCTGGTTGACAGGAACAGTCGCTCTGCTGCTGGTCGGTTTTCTGACCTTCTACGCGCTACAACTGGAGCAAAGACTGGCGCTGACCTCGGCCCAGCTGCAGCTGGGTGCCACCCTTGATAAGGTGGAAAAGGAGATGATTACCTCACTGGCGGTGCTGGAGCAGATGTTTCTGGGCTTTCAGCAGTACCTGGAGCTGACAGAACAGCAGCCTGACCCGGATGAAGGGGCGCTGCGCCGCACCATGGATACCCTGGTGCTGAACAACAGCTTCATGGTCTCCCTGGTGGTCACCGACGGAAACGGGAACATCCTCCACTGGACCAACAGCGGCCCCAAACCGAACCTGAGCGAACGCGACTACTTCAACGTACATAGCCGCTCCCTGATCGACGGCGTGTACCTGAGCATCCCATTGCCGTCGATCATGAGCCCCGGACAGTGGGTCCTGGGCGCGAGCAAGGCCCTGCGTTACCCGGATGAGTCCCTAAGCCGGGTCCTGGTTGCCATTATCGATGCCCGTCGGCTGTTCAGTGTCCTCGACAATGCAGCCGCCGAATCGACCGCCGTCCTGACGGTGCTGTCGCCGGGCGGTGAGGTACTAGCCCGCAGCCCCGACCATCACCAGATCGTCGGCAGCAACCAGCCGGATCTGCTGGAAGGACGACGCCCGCCAGCGGCGGCACCCACCAGCGCGACAACCCGCGTCATTGATGGGCGCAAACAGCTGCTGATGATGCGCCACCTCGACACCTACGGGCTGATAATCCGCGCCGAAGCGCCCCTTGGGGCCCTGATCGGCCAACAGCCGTCACGACTGTTGCCGCTTATCGGCGGCGGCGCGGTGGTGGCCCTGCTGCTCTTATGGCAATTGAGTTCCATGCTGCAGCTGCAACGGCGCGCAAAGGATCTGCAGGAGCAGTTGCGCGCTGAAACCCGGCGCGACCCCCTGACCGACCTGCCCCTGTGGCTGGGCGCAAAGGATGAGTCCATCGCGGGGGAGGATGACATTCCACCCCTGGCGCTGCTGATGATCGGGCTCGATGGCTATTCCCAGCTGCTGGCCGAACAGGGTGAGGAGCGGTGGAATCTGCTGGTGGCGCAGAGTGCCCGGATAGTGGCCCAATGTCTTCCGGCGACCGCCCGGCTGCACCGTTATCTGTGCAGCAGATTCATTGTGCTGCTGCCCGAGGCCGATCAAACCCGGGCGCTGGCCGTGGCGGAACAGATCCGTGCCGCCTTCGCCACGGAAATGTTCGATATTCAAACGATCCAGATCAACATGACCGCCAGTATCGGCATTTCCCCACTGACTGTCGACGAAGCGGATTCCACGACTGCGATCAACCGGGCGGCGACCGCCCTGACCACGGCGACCAATCGCGGCGGCAACCAGGTGTGCTGGCTGGCCGCCCGCGAATCCTGGCTGGAGCAAAGGACATGATGACCCGTTCGCACCCCTATCGGCTAACGATGCGGCTGACAATAGTGTTGGCCCTGCTGGTGACCCTGGTTGTCCTGACCGCGACACCACGATCCCTTGCGGCGCAGACGCTGCGGGTCGGGCTGGTAGCAGAGCAGGATATCTTCACCCAGAAAAAACTCTATAGTCCCCTGTTTGAATACCTGGGCCGACAACTGGGACTATCCTTTGAGCTGCAGGTCCTGCCGCGCCACGGCATGGTGACTGAACTTTTTGCCCGGCAGGAACTGGATGCCGCTTTTTTCGGCTGCCTCACCGCTGTCAGGGCGATTGAAACGACGGGCATGCGGCCACTGGTACGGCCTCACTATATGGAAGGGCTGGCGAGCGATTACGCCATTGTTTTTGTTCGCCGCAACAGCGGCATCCGTTCGGCGCAGGACATGCGCAACAAACGCCTGGTGTTTGTCGATCCGGCGTCGGCCACCGGCTATCTGCTACCGCTGCGTTATTTTAAAGAGATCGGGATTGATGATTACCGGACCTGGTTCGCGCAGTACTATTTTGCCGGCACCTACGAAGATACTATTTACGAGGTCATCAAGGGACATGCCGATGTCGGGGCCACCAGAAGTTCGATGTTTTACCGGATCTCCGGCGCCAACCCGGAGGTTCTTGAGCAACTGGATATCCTTGCGTCGTCGCCCCATATTCCGTCTATTACCTTCGGGGTCGCGAATGATCTGGCGGTCGACATTGTCATTCGCTTGCGCCAGGAGCTGTTGACAATGCATGAGGATGTGGCCGGTCGCGAGGTATTGGAAAACCTCAGCGTGCAACGATTTCTGTTAACCACCCGGGAGGATTTTATCCCGGTAAAGAATTACGCCAAGGAGCTTGGTTGTGATTTGACGAAGGATCCTGACGCACATGAATAACCTCCCCGTTTTCACCAGCAGTGGGGTATGCCGATGAAAGTGCGGATTTTCATTGGCCTGACGGTAATGCTGTGCTGTTTTTTTGCCGGTGGTCTGTATATTTACCGGTCGGTAGCCGCGCTGACAACGCAGCTCGACGAGCTGGCAACATTTCATCAGGTCGAGGCCCTGCGCGAACAACTGGAAGCCCGTATCCGCACGCTGCAGCTGGACCTCAATCAGCCTGACCTGCATCAGTCGGGATCCTTCGACCGACTCATCGCCGATGCCGAGGAGTTGAGTCTGGCGGCCGGCGGCTGTCGCGCCTGCCACCATCATGAGGTCGTTACCGGGTATCTCGAGCAGATCGACAGGCAGGCCCAGCTGTACCTGAAAAACATCAGCCGTAACCTGACCATGCGGGGCGATGCGCTGCGCCTGGGTCAGCTCCGCACTGAAACCTACCGCCAGGGAGAGGCGCTGCTTGAGCTGACGGTCGAACTGACCAAGATGTCCTCCATGAATGCTGACGCGCGCGCTCAACTGGTTCGCCAGTCAGCCGAGCACACCAAACAGGTGATTGCCGTGCTGCTGGTTGTCGGCCCTCTGGGGGTACTGGGGCTGTCCGGGTTTTTCATGCAGCGTTTCAGGGGAGCCTTGCTCTCCCTGACCAGGGGAGCCAATGAACTGGAACGCGGCAACCTGAATTACCGTATCGCCGATCCGCTCAAGGACGAGTTTCGACAACTGGCGGACAGTTTCAACGCGATGGCGACAACCCTGTATCGGGAAAAGCAATACACCGAGTCGGTGCAGAAACTCTACCGAGCCCTGTTTGAGAGCGCCCAGGAGGCGATCTGCATTATTGAGACCAGCCCGGAAGAGCGCGGCAAAATCCTGTCGGTGAACCCGGCGGCGGCCAAACTGTATGGTTACAGTCTTGAAGAACTGAAAACCATGTACTGTTTCGACCTCTCACCAGCGAGCGAGATAGCCGATTTCCGTAAGCGGCTGGAAAGTATGCAGAAAGGCAACTGGCTGCTGGCTTCCATTACCAGGAAACGCAGGGATGGCAGCACCTTTCCAGCGGAAATCAACGCCGGACCGATGGAGATTGACGGCCATCCCTATATTCTACTTTTCACCCGCGACATTACCGAACGGGTACAAGCCCAAAAAGAACTCCTGCATGCCAACCAGTTGGCGGTGGCCGGAAGAATGGCGGTGGGGCTGGCCCATGAAATTAAAAACCCCCTGGCCGGAATCAAGGCGACGGTAGAGGTCTTGTCCGCTGATCTTGATCTGGAACCTGAAGATCGCGAGCTGTTTGAGCGGATTGTTGATGAAGTCGAACGGATGGAACGGCTGCTCAGAAATCTGCTCAAGTTCGCGCGTCCCCCGCAACCCCAACTCGAAGTGATTGGCCTGGACCATCTGCTTGATTATACCTTGAAAAACCTGCAAGTGACCGGGGTCAAGTCATCTCCTCTTGACATCGTGCTGCGGCGCGATTTCGACCCGCAACCGGTACAGATGAAAGCCGACTCGTCCCAGCTCCAGCAGGTGCTGCTGAATCTTTACCTGAATGCCATCGAGGCATTTGAGCAGAATGGAGAAATCATCACCCGTACCCGAGTCGACCGCGAAAAGGGGCAGGTAACGATTGAAATCGAAGATAATGGTCCGGGAATTTCCGCCGGCGTCCTTGAAAACATCTTCACCCCCTTCTTCACCACCAAAAACCGGGGCACCGGGCTGGGACTGCCGATCTGCCAGCGGCTGATCGAACAACACGAGGGAACCATTCATGTTTTCAGCGAACCTGGGCACGGCACCCGGTTTGTCATCACCTTGCCGATCATTCAACAACCGCAACAGGAACAAGAAGGAGAACAACATGAGTAAAAAAGGGCGCATCCTGATGGTGGATGATGATGAGCTGATCATTTCCATGCTCGCCCGCGCACTCAATAAGGACGGCTACATTACCCAGGTTCTGCACTCGTCGAAGGGTGCGGTCGAAAAGATCATGAGCTGGCAGCCGGATCTGGTGCTGCTGGATGTCAATCTGCGCGAAGAGCTCAACGGCCTTGATCTGCTGCGGCTGCTGCAGGAGGAGGATGCCCGCTTCCCTGTCGTCATGCTGACCAGCGACGATTCCAGTGAATCGGCCATCAAGGCCCTGCGCTACGGCGCATCCGACTACCAGAACAAACCCTTCAACGTCGAAGAAATCAAAATTGTCATTGGCCAGCTCCTGGCCAATGCGCGTCTGCGCGATGAGGTCGACTATCTCAAAAAAACTTCGGCCACATCGTTGGAAAAGTTGCTCGTGGGCGACTCTCCCATCATCCAGAAAATGGTCAATGATGCCCGCAAAATCGCGCGCGCCGGGGTGACCTCGGTATTGATTACCGGCAAGTCGGGTACCGGCAAGGAGGTTCTGGCGCGGCGGATTCATCATTGGCGCTTTGAAGAACGGGGCGACACCAACAATTTTCCCTATATCGCCATCAACTGCGCGGCCCTGCCGGAAAACCTGATTGAGGGGGAACTGTTCGGTCATGTCAAGGGCGCCTTTACCGATGCTATCTCTGATAAAAAGGGGGTTTTCGAGCTGGCCGACGGCGGCACCCTGCTGCTGGATGAAATCGGGGACATGCGTCTGGATCTGCAGGGAAAACTGCTGCGGGTACTGGAGGAGCGCACGGTGCGTCGGGTCGGCGGCAAGGTCGATCTGCCCATCGACGTCAACGTGATTGCCTGTACCAATCGGGACCTGAAAAAACAGATGGAGGAAGGCAGTTTTCGTGAGGATCTCTTCTACCGCCTCAATTCTTTTGCCATTGATCTGCCGCCGTTAAAGGATCGTGGTAACGATGTCCTGCTGCTGACCCAGCATTTTCTTGAGAGCTTTGCCCTCAAATACAACAAGCAACCGATCAGGAGCATCAGTCCCGACGCGCAGAGCCTGCTCACCGCCTATGATTGGCCGGGCAATATCCGCGAGTTGCGCAACATCATTGAGCGTTGCGTGGTCATGGAGGAGGCCGATGAGCTGGGCACGGATAATCTGCCCCTGACCGTCGGCGGCCAGGCCAACAAAACCATGGAACGCCGCAAAAATTTTCACCTTGTGCTGCCGGAAGAAGGAATTTCCCTGGAAAAAGTTGAGCGTGAGCTCTTGCGCCAGGCGCTGGAACGAACCGGCAGCAACATGACCAAGGCGGCGAAACTGCTCGATATTACCTACGACGCTTTTCGCTACCAGGCCAAAAAATACGACCTGAGCTGATTGATCGTTGCGATTTTTTTTGACAATGGCGCTGGCTCATCTAAGCTGGAAAGGAAAAGACTTACGACATCATAAAGACAACGTGAATGCTACGGATACCAAGAGAGGGACTGCCATGAAATTTTTTGCTCTTTGCCTGCTACTCAGTTTGCCCCTGGTGTTCAGTGCCTGTGCTCCAAGCCAGATAGCAACTGCGCCACCGGTCCCGCCGACATCTTCGGTCCAGACCGAGCCGGCAGCGCCTGCGGTTGAGCTGCCACCCGCCGAAATCGATCCGTCGCCGGTTGTGGTTGTGCCCGCTCCGATTCCAACCCCGATTCCAACCCCGATTTCTAGCCCGGTCGCGCCCGCCTCCGATAGCATCAGTGAAAAGCGTCTGGAAAAAGCGCAGGAACAAAAAACCCTGCTGCAGGTCATCAGGGAGGCCGGTGTACCGGACGACAACCTGACTCCGGGCAGAAAAGAACAGATTGCGGTTTATCAGCGTGAGGGCAAATACCAGTTTTATCATTTCCGTGAATCACGCCTGATCGCCACCGGGGAGTATCCCCGCTCGCTGATCGAGCAGATGCAACAGCGCGGCAGCTACCCCCGGGAAGTGATTCGCGATTTTGCGCGACTGCCGCAATAGGCCGATCAACCGGGCGCATGGAGTGAGGGCAAGGCCCCTCAGCCACTACCCCTTGAGCAGGTACTTTCCTACCCAGTTTTTGGAAAACTGAAAGGCGGTGCGGCCGCAGCGCTTGGTTTTGTCATGACTCCATTTGATCGCGGCGCGTTCGGCGTCGTCGCTCCAGGGGATCGGCTTGCCGAGCTTATCGCTCCATTGCTTGAAGCAGAGTTGTACCGCTTCGAGGTAGCGATCCTGGGAAAAAACGTGGAACGCAACCCACAGGCCGAAACGATCGGACAGGGAACTTTTCTCCTCCTGGATCTCACTCTGCTGCAGCTCCCCCTTGACATATTTCCCGCCCAGATGATCGCCATCGTATTCAGGCAGCAGGTAACGGCGGTTAGAGGTGACGTAAATCAGCACATTTTCCGGTGCTGAATAGACCGAGCCGTCGAGGGCGCTCTTGAGCATCTTGTAGGAGAGCTCACCGGTCTCAAAGGTCAAGTCGTCACAGAGCATGATGTAGCGATAGGGCTGATCCTCAATAGCGGCAAAGATCTCGGCGATATAGATCAGGTCTTCCTTTTCCACCTGGATGACCCGCAGCCCTTCGGTGGCGAACTCATTCAGCAGGGCTTTGACAATCGAGGATTTGCCGGTTCCGCGCGAACCCCAGAGCAGGGCATTATTGGCGGGATAGCCTTTGATAAACTGGCGGGTGTTATTGACCATGATGGTCTTCTGCTCGTCGACTCCCAACAGTTGTTCAAGGCGGGTGGTGTCGGTCACCTTGACCGGCTCAAGATAGCCGGAAAAGGAGTGGCGGCGCCAGTTGGCGGCATAACAGGTTTTCCAGTCAACCGCCTTGGATGCCCTGGGCAACAACATTTCCACAGAACTTAAGACACGCTCTATCTGGGCAACAACTTCCGGATTAAGATTCATCATGGGTCGCACTCTCTCGCTATTAGAAGAATGTTCAGATAAAAACCAGCTTACGGCTGTCCGGCATGAGCAGCCAAAGAGTCGCCTGTATACGTTAAAAAAGTTGTTGCTGTCAAACCCTAAGCGCCCGGATGACCTCTCACCCCGGGCGTTTTTTCTGCCGGACGTGAGTCTTTTAAATCTGGCTATCTGACTGACTCCAGTAAAACCGGAAGTAGAGGTCCGGGTTCACTTCTTCAGGGTGTCTGTCGCCATGGAGGGCGACAGCTAAGCGGCCATGGACGGCCCAAGAAGAAACAATCGCGTCCCTGAAGAAGGGGGGTCGGGCCTCTGCACGGCGCCGCTTGAGCAAAATGGATAACCCGATTTTTTAAATATGCTATATTGCTCTTTTTCAAGGAGTTATCTGATGAGACTGGTGATAGTTACCCTTGTCGGTTCAATGCTGATGGCCTGTTCGCCACTGACCGCGCCCCCCGCGGCAGAGCTGGCGCTGCCCGACACCTATTCCATCCCCGTGAGCGCTAACGGCGAGAGAGTCACTGCGGGCTGGTGGCTCGATTTTGCTGACCCGCAGCTGCAGGAACTGCAGGCGCGACTGGTTACCGACAACCTCAATCTGCGCCAGGCTTTTCTGCGGCTGGATCAACTTGAAGCGCGGCAACGGTCAGCCCAGGCCGGACTCTTTCCGAGTCTGAATCTTAACGCCGATGTTCGCCGCGAACAGACATTCAGCCAGACCGGAGAAAACCGGACCAGCGCCGGTCGCCTGACCCTGGCAGCGGCTTATGAAATTGATCTGTGGCAGCGCCTGCGCCACCGCACCGCGGCAGCAGAATTGCGTTTGCTGGTTGGCGAGGAGGAGGTTCGTACCCTGCTGTTGAGTTTAAGCGCGCGCCTTACTGAACTTTACTTTATCGGCGTCGAACAACGCGCCCAGCTTGACCTGCTCGAACGCCGCCGCAACCACAATCGCGAGCTGGTGCGGATTATTGATGAGCGCTACCAGTCGGGTCTGGCGGCGGCCGATGAACTCTATCAGGCGCAACAGAACCTGGCGCAGATGGAAGCGCAAATCCCGCTGTTTGAAACAACCCTGAACCAGACCAGTAACGCGATGGCTTTACTGCTTGGCCAGGCCCCCGGCAGTATTCAGATTGAACGCAACCAGCTGCCGATGCTGACCAGTGTTATTGATATCGGCTTGCCCGCTACCCTGCTTCGCCGCCGCCCCGATGTCTCCGCGGCCCTGCTCGAACTGGAAGCAGCGGATCGGGATCTGGCCGCCGCCCTGGCGGATCGCTTGCCGCGCCTCGACCTGAGTGCCAATATCGGCCGTTCTGTCAGCCGCCTGTCGACGGGCGATGCCACCGGCACCTTCTGGAGTCTGGCCCTGGGGCTGGCTCAACCACTTTTTGACGGCGGCCGGCTTAAAGCCGCAAGTGATCTGCAACAAGCCATCCGCGACGAAAAGCAACTTGCCGGTCAGCTGACAATCCTGACCGCGATTGAAGAGGTTGAATCAGCCTTGCTGGCTGAGCAGGGAAGCTTCCGGCGCGAACAGTTACTTGAACAACAGCAGGAAATGAACAATAGAGTATTAAAAATAAGGACCGAGGACTATCTTCTCGGCCTGACTGACAGCCTGGAGCTGCTGCGAAGCGAAATGGCCCAACTTGAAGTTCGCAGCCAGCAACTGAGTAACCGGCGCCAGTTGATCGGCCACCGTATCAGCCTCATCCGTGCCCTCGGCGGTCACTGGCAAAACCAAGAACAACAACAGCATGAAACAATATAAAGGCAGATCATGACCCAGGCCGAACCGATCATCATCTCACCGGAGCAGCCCGGTTCTTCCGGCAGGGACCGGCTGCGACCATTAAAAACCATGACCACGGTTATTTACGCCCTGCAGGCTGGATCTTTTTTTGTCGGGGTGACCTTGTTTGTGGCGATTATTTTCAATTACATCAAGCGCGACGAGGTGCGGGGAACCTGGCTGGAGTCGCACTTTCGCTGGCAGATCCGTACCTTCTGGTACGGCATGCTGTGGACGGGAATAGGGATTATCACCTACCTGCTGCTCATCGGCTACGTGATTCTGTTTGCCAACTATTTCTGGATGATCTATCGCGTCGCCAAGGGGTGGCTTAACCTGGCCGAGGGCAGGCCGATGGATTTTCGCCCCTATCGTCAACGCCAGGGGTCAGACGCTGCTTGAGTTGTTCAGCAACTGCTTGACCTTGGCGAGATAATTGCGGGTTTCGGTCGGCATCTTTTCCAGACCGTGGCGATCGACATTCCCCTGTCCCCAGTTGTAAGCGGCCAGGGTACGGTCCAGATCGCCGGCGTATTTGTCGAGCAGATGACTTAAGTAGCGACTGCCGCCGTCGATGTTGTCGACCGGATCAAAACTGTCCTTCACCCCGAGATCGGCGGCCGTGGCCGGCATCAGCTGCATCAACCCTTGCGCACCGGCAGGTGATACCGCGGTGGGATTGTAGGAGCTTTCAACCGCGACAACGGCACGAATCAGTTCCGGGGCTACCTGAACCTTCCGGGCGATGCGGTCGATCATCCCTTCAATCTGGTCACGGTTAACAGCTGCCGGTTGCTGTTGCAACGGCGCCAGGTTCCGGCGATATTTGTCAATAAATTGACTCATGCGGTTGTCGAGCAGGCTAAAAGGGGTATTTGCTGTCAAATCGAACAGGGGTTGGTGTTCCTGTTCATCATCGTCGCTATCGGAAAACAAGCCCTGCATCATCTGTAATTGGGTGACCTTGAGCTGGATCAGCGCCTGTTCGGCGGTCGCAGGTTCTCCGGCCTGGCGCTGTGTCGCCTGTTCCAGCAACGCCGTGAATTCGTTACCTGGGGAATGATGATTCATGCCGGGCGCCGAAGCCGGCAATGCCACAGTAGCAGACAACGTGGGGAAATTCAGGGATTCAATACTCACAGCGGCCTCCTGGTCGATACAAACGGGTGTCAAGTATCTGCCTCATCGACATGCTTAAACTCATAGATAAGTAAAATAAGCAAAATCCGAACCAAAATTTAACCTGCAAAGCCTGTTTGTCCACGGAAAACACGGAAAGCTCGGACTAAATCGAAAAGGACACACCTATTCCTTTTTTTAGCTATTCTTCCGAAGATACAATTGTATCCATTCTCCATGAGGGAGAAGACTGGAGTGAGGATGAGGGTTTATATTCCGTGTTTTCTAGAGTTTTCCGTGGACCAGAAAGCCCTTTGTAGCTTTAATGATTATCTGTATGTACTGCTTGGGGAATGCAAGAGATGAACAAAACCAAAGAGAAGCTCCACAACCGCATCAAGCGCAGTTGCGGTAAGGCGATTGGTGATTTTAACCTGATTGAGGATGGCGATCGGATTGCCGTGGCGGTTTCAGGCGGGAAGGATTCGTGGGCCCTGCTGCACATCCTCGACGATCTGCGACAGCGGGCACCGGTCAGTTTCGAGCTGATTGCGGTCAATTTCGATCCCGGTTTTCCCGGATATCGCAGCGATCTTATTGCTGACTACCTGCAACGCCACAACATCCCCTGGCATGTGGAAAAAACCGCAAGCGCTACTGTCATCGAGGAAAAACTCCGCCCCGGGTCATCCTACTGCGCCTTCTGCTCGCGCCTGCGGCGTGGCGTCCTCTATAGCGTTGCCCAGCGTCTTGGTTGCAATAAGATCGCACTGGGCCACCATCTCGATGATTTCATCGAGACACTGCTGCTCAATCAGTTTTATGCCGGAAAGCTGGCGGCCATGAGTCCGAAAATGCTGGCCGACAATGGTGAGCAGACAGTAATTCGGCCGCTGGTGTACGTCGAGGAAGCGCTGATCAGTGACTACAGTACCCGCTGTGATGTTCCGATTGTTTCCTGTGCCTGCCCCCTGGCAGGAGCCCAGGAGCAGCTTCAGCAGCGGCAGCGGATGAAACACCTGATAAACGAACTCTGCAGCGAGATCCCACAGATTCGCCAGAGTCTGCTCAGCGCTATGGGAAATATTCACCACCGCCATCTGCTTTAGGCTACTTGTCCTTCTTGCCGAAGCCTGAGAACAGCCCCCCCTTATGCTGGGCGGTCTGCTCGCGCCGCAGATTGATCAGGCGCAATTCGCGTAGCGCTTCGGTACAATCGGGGTTGGCCTGCACCGCAACTTCAAAGGATTTCTCAGCCTGGCGTTCCTTGCCCTGGGCCTGATAGACATGGCCAAGATACAGATGGGTCTGATAAGAGCCGGGATTAAGTTCGCGCGATGTCAGCAGAATCTCCATGGCCTGGCTACGGGTTTCGGTCTTTTCCGGTGCAGATTTAAATAATGCCCAGGCAAAATTGGTCATGTACTCCGGCTCTTCGGGGCTGAACTCGACGGCTTTTTTCAGCGCTTTGGCGGCCGTGGCGAAGCGGCGCACCTTGAGCAGCGCCAGCCCTTCCTGATATGCGGCTTCAGCTTCGATGACCTGGTTGATGTCGATCTTCTTTTTGGGGCCGTTGATCAGTTCATCCAGATAGTCCGTACGGGTCGCCGGATCGCTGAGTACCGTATAGGCCTGGGTAATGTATTGAAACATCTCGCGGACTTTGGCGCCCATCTCGCGCGAGAGGCTGCTGCCGAGGTAGCGGTCAGGGTGATACTCCTTGGCCATTTTGTAGTAGGCCCGGCGAATCGCGCCTGAATCGCTCTTGCGTTCTATCCCCAGAGCCTCAAAATAGTCGGCATCCATGATCCGCTGGTAATCACCAAGGATCTTTCGCCGCAGCTTTTCATCAACCAGACCAATCTCGGCATCAGCGTGATCATCGACCACCCCTTGCTGCGGGGTCGCGTGGCGTTCAAGCATCTCCGAAATCAGCAGGGCCGCAATGAGCTTTTGCACTTCGCGGCGAGCCAGGGGATGCTGTTCAAGGATGTCCTGCAGTCGCTTCTGCCCCTGACAGCTTTTTAACACCGCCAGACCGCGCTTGCCCAGATCGATATCCTGAAAACGATACTTGGGGTTGGTCGCCTGGCAGAGATAATCAGCGGCAAAAGGGTAAAGGAATTCATCGACCTGCTTGATCGTCCAGTAACGGTTGATCCCCTGCAGAATCAGTGAGGCTGGGGACAGGCGGATCTGGGTGACCCCCTTTTTGAAGTCTTTCCCCGGCTCAAAATGCAGGCTGCCACTGCGCCAGGCGAAGGTCGAAAGCAGCTTTTCCGTCACCTGTCGTTCCAGTACCACCTTGAGGTCCTGCGGGGTCAACAGACCCATCTGAATCAGCACGGTTCCCTGCAGGCGCCCACTTTGTTTACTTAATTCTACCGACTGATCGCAATCGACCTGGGTGATTGTGCCCTCCCGCACCAGCATCCGCCCGAGGCACTCGCCGAGAACATTCGAACGGGCAAAGACCGGATAACCATCCTTGATATAGATAACCTTTTTGGCTTGACCATGATGCAGGTGCAACAATCCCGTCGCCTTGTCGACATACAGGCGATGCAACTGAGTCGGTATGGTAAATTCAGATAATGGCAGTACTTTGTTTTCGAGGCTGCCGGCGGCCTTTTTCCCTGGCTTGAATACCCGCTCAAGCAGACGCTGCAAATCGATACCGGTAAAAGGCTTGAAGAGAAAATCATCGGCGCCATATTCCTCTTTAGCTGCTTTGATCTGCTCCGGACTGTGGAAGGTGGTGGTAATCATGACCACCGGCAGGTCGCGGGTTTTCTCGTGTTTGCGCAACGCCTGACAGATATTCGGGCCGGAAATCTCCGGCATATTGATATCGATCAGGGCCAGATCAATATCTTCGCTGAGCAGTCTGCGCAACCCCAGAGCACCACGATCAACCGTTTCGACGTGGAATCCCGCTGCCGTCAGCGCCTGTTGAAGAAAATCCCTGAGGTCGCGGTCATCGTCGATAATCAGAATATTCTTAGCCATAAATCAGCTTCCTTGTTTTTTGTATCTGTTCAGCACCGGGCCGGGAGGCCTACGCCAGGGGACGCTTTTCGTCGTCCATGGCAACAGCCCCCCTGGTCACAGGCCCTTCGACCCTGCAGCGAGGACGACAGGTGAAGAGTTACGTTTTTTCAGGACTCCCCCTGAGGGTTAAGGTAAAATTCCATCCGCTGCCGGATTGCTTCGGTAACCCGGCGGTAATCATCCATGAAGGCCTGCTCCGGGTTGACTTCTGCAGTCCCATAGCCAAGGCTCTTTGACACCTGGCGAAAGGCCTTGCCGCGCACCGACAGTTCGTTGATCGACTGGTCGTACAATAAACGTAATTTGTTTTCCAGTTGGCGCAAGAAGGTGTAACCGGAAATCAGACAGTCCGCATCAACCTGGGACAGCAGCTCTTCAGCGCCAAGAACTTCCAGTAATCTGATGGTATTCTGGGTTCTTAATGCCACAATCCTGTCAGCATGCCGCAATTGAAGAAATTGTGCAATAAATTCAACGTCGACCATGCCGCCCCGACCGGTTTTAATATTGCGCAGCTCGTCACTTTCGCGGGCGATCTCCTGCTCCATGCGGCGCCGTAAACGGTAGATCTCTGCCTGCAGGTTTTCCGGGAGTGGCCGTTCAAAAGCCAGTTCATTGATGGTGGACTGAACCGATTGAATAAAATCAGGGGCGCCGGTCACGGCTCTGGCCTTGGTCATGGCCTGCCGCTCCCAGGGTTGAGCGGATTCCTGATGATAGCGTTTAAAAGCACTTAAGCTGGTCACCAGAGGCCCCTGATTACCGGAGGGGCGCAAACGCGTGTCGATCTTGTAAACAAACCCCTCGCGCGTTACCAGGGTGAGGATGGTAATGATACGCTGCGCCAGTTTGGCAAAATATTGATGATTGCTGATGGAGCGAAAGCGCTCCGGGTCGGTTTGTTTGACCGCTTGTGTCTGCCCTTCTTCCTGGTAGATAAAAATGATGTCGAGATCAGAATGATAATTCAGCTCATAACCACCAAGCTTACCCATCCCGATAACGGCAAACTCTGTTTCCCGCCCGGTCTCAGCTATCTCCCCACTGAACGGTGCACCAAAACGGACGACCAGCTCCTGGCGCGCCAGACCCACGGCATGTTCCAAACATACTTCAGCCAAAAGGGATAACTGCCGGGCAATATCTTCCTGTTCAATAAAACCATGGAGATCATTGAGGGCAATCCTTAAAAACTCTTCGTTGCGAAAACGCCGCAGGGTATCGAGACGCCATTCAAAATCTTCTTCCTGCGCCAACTGTTCGCCCAGTTCTATTTCCATCTGCTCGCGGGTCTTACTCTGTGTGCCGTAGGAATCGAGCACCAGGGCATCAAGCAGTTCTGGGCGCTGGATAAAAATCCGCGACAACAACTGGCTGGATCCGAACAGCGCGATCAGCAACTTGGCAATCGGGGGGTTTTCAACCAGAAGTGAGAAAAAATAGCTGCGCGCGCGAATACTGTCGAGAAAAGCGTCAAGGTTGTTCAGGGCCTGATCGGGGTTGGCACAATCGAGAATCTCGCCCAGCAGCAGGGGCGCAAGCTTTTCCAGACAACGGCGCGAGCGCCGCGTCATCCGCCGCGAGGGACTGTCACCACGCAGCAGGTTCAAGGTTTCATAAGCGGCATCGGGGTTGGCAAAGCCTTTTTCCTCGAGCAGATCCTTGACCAGATCAGGATCGGCATCGTTAGCGAGAATCAGTCCGACCTCCGGACGGATTTCAACCATGTCGGCATCAGCCGAATGAAACAGCTCGCGAAAAATTCCGTGTACCGCCTGGCGATGGCGGTCAAGCTCGGCGTTGAAAGCGACGGCATCTGCGCAGCCACAACGCCGCGCCAGGATGGTCATGGAACGCTCATCCTCGGGCAACGAATGGGTCTGCTGTTCCTGCACCATCTGGATCCGGTGTTCAACCGTGCGCAAAAACCGATAAGCATCAGCCAGGCTCTGCGCTTCTGCGGTACTGATCATCTCCTCCTGCGCCAGCAGCTGAATCGTTTTCAGGGAATTGCGCTGCTGCAGCTGCGGGCGCGAACCGGCATTGACCAGTTGCAGGGCCTGAATGAAGAATTCAATTTCTCGAATCCCCCCCTGCCCCAGCTTGAGATTAAGTTGCTCGTGCTGCCGGCGGTCGAGGCTGGTGTTGATTTTCTGCTTCATCACCTTGATGTCCTCGATCATGCCGAAGTCAAGATGACGCCTGAAAATAAAGGGTTTGAGGCGTTTGAGCAACTCATTGCCGACAGCGACGGAACCGGCAACCGGCCGCGCCTTGAGCATCGCCGCGCGCTCCCAGCTCTGCCCCCATGACTCATAATAGATCTCGGCACCGTCGAGGGAGACCGCGAGATCACCACTGTTGCCTTCCGGGCGCAGACGGGTATCAACCCGGAACACAAAACCATCTTCGGTCACCTGATGCAGGGCCCGGGTAACCATCTCCGCCAGCTTGACAAAGTAACGGTGCAGGCTGATCTGCTCGCCGCGCCGACCACCACCGGTTTCACCCCGGGTCGATGAGTAGCAGTAGATCAGGTCAATATCAGAGGAAAAATTCAGCTCACGCCCGCCGAACTTACCCATTCCGAGAATGGTCATGCCGGCTTCCGTACTTTTACCGGTATCGGTTTGTTGCCATGGTTTTCCATACTCGACCTGCAGCTGCCGGCTGCAGACATCATAGGCCCGCTGCAATGATGCCGATGCCAGATCAGACAGTTCGCCCATCACCTCTTCGAGGGTTGCCAGACCGCACAGGTCGCGGGCGGCAATCCGCAGCACCTGCCTGGCCTTATAGCGCCGCAAACCCGCCTTGAGCTGAGGAAAATCGACATCATCGCCGATCAACTTGCGCAAATCCACGAGCATATCGACTTCACCATGGCTGGTATCGATGGCGCCGTCGTCAAACAGGTAGGCGATATACTGGTGATGCCGGCACAGAATGCCGGTAAGAAACGGGGAGCCGCCAAGCAGAGTCAGCAACTGCCGCCGCCGGTTCGAATCAGTGAGGATTTTACCCAGCGCCTGGTACTTGAGAAGATCGAAAAGGCGTTCGAGATTATTCAGGGCAGCGTCCGGATCGGCTACCTCCATAGCATCGGCAAGGATGGCCGCCAACAGGTCACGATCGGACAGGTGCTCATCGAGCAGACGCAGGTTGGTGGCCAGACGCTCGCCGTCGCAGAGGGGCAGACGCGCGCACCAGTCAATCAACTCAGACGGGCTGCGATCGAGGCTTTGCAGACCGGCGACGATGTCGTGCTGATGAGGACTCATACCTGCTGCTCCTGCAGTTAATAAAATTGCATCTGCTCAGCACGCAGCGGCGTGCGTGTCATAGAATAACTTTTTTTAAGTTACTCAGAAGTTACTACGGATTAAAACAGTTGTCGCAAGCCACTTTCGTAATCGCCACTGACGACACCGCTTTCGGTGATGATGGCCGTGACCAGTCGCGCCGGGGTCACGTCGAACGCCGGGTTGCGCACCGCAACCCCTGCGGGAGCCAGGGCTTTATCGCCGATATGGGTTACCTCGCGGGCAGCGCGCTCTTCAATCGGGATCCGGCTGCCGTCAGACAGGCGCAGGTCAATGGTTGAGCGTGGCGCCGCCACGTAAAATGGGATATTGTGCTCGCGCGCCAGGATCGCCACGGTGTAGGTGCCGATCTTGTTGGCAACATCACCATTGGCGGCAATCCGGTCGGCGCCGACGATCACACAGTCGATGTCGCCCTGTTGCATCAGGTAACCGGCCATGTTGTCGCAGATCAGGGTCACAGGAATACCGTCACGCTGCAGTTCCCAGGCAGTCAGCCGGGAACCCTGTAAAAAGGGGCGGGTTTCATCGGCAATCACCGAGATCTTGTTGCCCGCCGCCAGGGCCGCACGAATCACTCCAAGGGCGGTGCCGTAGCCACCGGTCGCCAGCGCCCCGGCGTTACAGTGGGTCAGAATCCGCGCCTGATCGGGAATCAGCGGCGCACCGTAACGGCCGATCTTGCGGTTGATCTGCTCATCTTCCTGGGTAATCGCGAGGGCTTCATACTCAAGACCGATCTTCAGCTCGAAAACACTGCGGTCAAGGTTAGCTTCAGCAAAGCGCTGCATCCGCTCCAGTGCCCACGACAGGTTCACGGCCGTTGGCCGACTGGCGGCAAGGTGAGCGCAGCGCTGCTGGAATTCAGTAAAAAACTCCCGGCTCGACTCACTGTCGATGTCGCGGGCGGCAAACCAGGCGCCGATAGCGGCAGCAATCCCGATGGCCGGCGCGCCACGCACAACCATGCTGCGGATCGCCTCGGCGACGTCCTGATAACTGTCGTAGTCAAGCCACACTTCCTGCTCCGGCAACAGCCGTTGATCAAGCATCTGGCACTTGCCGGCAACAAAACGGATGGGACGAATCACACTGGGGTCGATCGGGCAACTGGACATGATGGTTCCTTTTTTATTGCTGCTGCAATTAACGATTGAACTATAGTGGCGGGGTTTTCCCGCCCTGGGCGCGGACACGGCGCCCCTACAGCAACCCTGAATTCCGACATTTTTACACCGGGACAATATTAAGCCGAGAGGCGTTCTTTCAACAATTTATTGACCAGTCCCGGATTTGCCTTGCCCTTGCTTGCCTTCATCACCTGACCGACAAAAAAGCCCATCAACTTATCCTTACCGCCACGATATTCCGCCACCTCCGTCGGGTTGGCAGCGATCACCTCATCAATAATGGCATCAAGGGCGCCGCTATCGCTGAGTTGCTTCAGCCCTTTTTCGGCGATCACAGCATCGGCACTTTTGCCGCTTTGCCAGATATCCCTGAAGACGGTTTTGGCAATCTTGCCGGAAATCGTGTTGTCATCAATCCGCTTGAGGATACCGGCCAGTAAAGCCGGCGTTACCGGACAGGCAGCAATCGTGACATCATATTCTTTCACCGCAGCAAGCACCTCCCCCATCACCCAGTTGGAGCAGAGCTTCGGATGGTTGTGGTGCGCCACCAGCGCCTCGAAATACTCCGCGACAGCACGCTCGGCTGCGAGCACGTCGGCATCATAGGCAGGCAACCCCATTTCCTCTTCGTAGCGCTGGCGTTTCTGCGCCGGCAGTTCCGGCAGGGCGGCCCGCACCTCGGCAATCCAGTCCTGCGAAACCTCCAGGGGGAGCAGATCGGGATCGGGAAAATAGCGATAATCGTGGGCCTGTTCCTTGCCGCGCATGGAGCGGGTCACCCCCGCATCAGGGTCAAACAGACGGGTCTCCTGTACCACCTTACCCCCCTCTTCGATCAGCTCGATCTGGCGCTCTACCTCATAATCGATGGCCTGCTTGATAAAGCGGAAGGAGTTGAGATTTTTCAATTCAGCGCGGGTACCGAGCTCGACCTGACCAACCGGACGCACCGAAACGTTGGCGTCACAGCGGAAAGACCCTTCTTCCAGGTTACCGTCACACACCCCCAGGTACACGACGATCTGATGGAGCTGCTTCAAGTAGGCAATCGCCTCGGCGGCGCTGCGCATATCCGGCTCGGATACCACCTCGAGCAAGGGGGTGCAGGCGCGGTTGAGATCAACCAGGGAACCGGCGCTTAAGCCATGAAGCAGCTTGCCGGCGTCCTCTTCCATGTGAATACGGGTAATGCCGACGCGCTTGGCGGCAACCTCCTCGCCACTGATATCCAGCCAGCCGTGCTCGCAGATCGGCAGCTCGAACTGGGAGATCTGATACCCCTTGGGCAGGTCGGGATAGAAGTAATTTTTGCGGGCAAAGATAGAATACGGCGCAATCCGGCAGTTGGTGGCCAGACCGGTCTTGATCGCGGCATTGACCACCTTCTGATTAAGCACCGGCAGTGCTCCCGGTAATCCCAGGCAGACCGGACAAGTCTGGCTGTTGGGCGACTGACCAAAGGCAGTGGAACAGCCACAGAAGATCTTGGTGGCGGTAGTTAACTGGACATGAACTTCCAGACCGATAACAGTTTCGTAGCGCGTATTCATCAGGTTCCCCTGTGGTTGTTCGTTCATTCACGGTCAATTAAAGTAACTATTCAGCAGACTAAAGGGACGGCTGGCGCGTATGCCAGTCGGTGACCTGTTCAAAAGCCCGGGCTGCCTGCAGCATCTCCCCCTCACCAAAAGGTTTACCTATAAGTTGCAGACCGATAGGAAGTCCTGAGGCATCGAAACCACAGGGGATACTCATGGCGCAGGTGCCGGCAAGGTTGACAGGGATGGTGAACAGGTCACACAGATACATCTGCAGGGGATCGTCAATTTTTTCGCCGATTTTAAAGGCAGCAGTTGGCGCCACCGGCGTCAGCAGGAGATCAACCTGGTCGAAAACCCTGGTAAAATCCTGACGGACCAGGGTGCGAACTTTCTGGGCCTTGAGATAATAGGCATCGTAATAGCCCGAGGACAGAGCGTAGGTGCCAAGCATGATCCGACGTTTGACCTCGTCACCAAAACCGGCACTGCGGGTCTGCCGGTACATATCGATCAGACCACCAGCGCCGGTGTGACGCACCCCGAAACGCACGCCATCGTAACGGGCAAGATTGCTTGATGCCTCGGCTGTGGCAATCAGATAGTAACAGGCCACCGAATAGTCGGTATGGGGCAGACTGACCGGCACCAGCTCGGCACCCAGTCCACGGTAGACCTCAATTGCTGTGTCAACTGCCCGTTTCACCTCAGGATCCAGCCCATCAATAAAATATTCACGCGGCAGACCGATTTTTTTGCCGGCAACACCCTCATGCAGGTGCGCCTGATAGTCGGGGACCGGACAATCGACGGAGGTGGAATCACGGGGGTCGTAGCCGGCGATGGCTGCCAGCAGCAGGGCAGAATCTTCAACATTGCGGGTGATGGGTCCGACCTGGTCGAGGGATGAAGCGTAGGCAATCACCCCGTAACGCGATACCCGCCCGTAAGTCGGCTTCAGGCCAACGACGCCGCAATGGGCAGCCGGCTGGCGGATCGAACCGCCGGTATCGGTTCCCAAAGCAGCAGCGACCTGACCGGCAGCGACAGCGACAGCGCTGCCCCCGGAGGAACCACCGGGCACATAGTTTTTGTTCCAGGGGTTACGACATACACCGGCGGAACTGTTCTCGTTAGAGCTCCCCATGGCAAATTCATCCATGTTGAGCTTGCCGACCAGCACCGCTCCCTGGTCACGCAAACGTTCCACCACGGTGGCATCATAAACCGGTACGTAGTTGTCGAGAATCTTCGATCCACAGGTAGTGCGCACCCCTTTGGTGCTGAAAATATCCTTCAACCCCACGGGGATTCCGGTCAGGGGCCCGGCGTTTCCTGCCTTAAGCCGCGCATCCGCCGCGGCGGCATCCTTTAAAGCGGCATCGTCACACCGGGTGACAAAGGCGTTGAGCTGCCCATCGGTACTGTCGATACGCTCGATACACTGCCGGGTGACGGCAACTGCCGTGTTTTTTTGCTCCTGCAGCTCTTTAGCCAGGCCGTTGATGGTAAGTTGTGGTACTGACATAAATTTCTGTTCTCCTTGAAACCTGACCGCCTATTCAATCACCCGTGGAACCTGGAAACAATCTTCCACCCCTTGCGGCGCATTTGCCAAAGCCGCCGTAGCGCCGAGCGAAACGACCACCTGGTCGCTGCGAAAGGCATTGGCCATGGGCACGGCGTGGGCGGTCGGGATAATATCGTCAGTATTCAGCTCATTGAGCTTGTCGACATAACCCAGCATCGCATCCATCTTCCCGGTCAAGTCTTTCAATTCTTCCGGATTCAGGGTCAGTCGCGCCAGTCCGGCGACATAGGCGACATCCTCTTCAGTAATTTTCATAACACCTCCCTGGCCGGGTTTATCATAAGAATCCCCGGCATGCCAAATAACATCCTCGCAAACCCGGCAAGATAGCACTCTCGCCACAATCACATCAAGCCGCTTGCGCGGTGAATTTAATGACCGCGGCAGCCACCGCGTCCAGGGCTTTACTCCCTGCCGCATCAGGGTGGCTGATGATGTGCGGTTCACCGGCATCACCGGCGACCACCACCTCCGGATCAAGGGGGACCTGGGCGAGCAGGGCAACGCCGGTTTTTTCTGCCAGCCCGGCACCTCCCCCCTGTTTGAAGATGGGAGACGCCTCGCCACAGTGGGGACAGATAAAACCACTCATATTTTCTACCAGGCCCACCACCGGCAGGTTCAGCTCGCGACAAAAACTCAAGGATTTTTCCACATCGGACAGAGCGACATCCTGGGGGGTGGTTACCACCACGGCGGCGGTCTTGCTGCCCAGCAGCTGTACCGCGCTTAAGGGCTCATCACCGGTTCCAGGCGGACAGTCAAGCAGCAGAAAGTCCAGATCTCCCCATACCACATCGGCCAGCAACTGCATAATGGCACCATGCTTCATCGGCCCGCGCATGATCGTGGCGCTGCCATCGGCGGGCAACAACAGCCCCAGCGACATCAGTTTGATTCCGTGCACCTCGAGGGGATGAATTCCCTCTTCATCCATGACCGGTCGTTCGCCGCGCACCCCGAACATGGTTGGCAAACTGGGGCCGTGCAGGTCGATGTCGAGCAGTCCGACTTTTTTCCCAGCCTTGGCCAGCGCCAGTGCCAGATTCACTGCGGTGGTGCTTTTTCCCACTCCACCCTTGCCCGACATAACGACAATTTTTTGTTTTACCGTACACATCCGCAACGCCAGCGCTTTTTGCATTTGTTGTTGCTGATCCTGGGGGTTGCCCGGCTGTTTAACCGAACAACTGCTGTCCTGACAACTATCACAGCTACTCATTGTTTCCACTCTCCCTCTGGTAATTTATGCTGTTGCTGAGCCAATGAACCCCAAAGGATTCAATCAGCTCGTCGATTTCCTCTGTTGCATATCCTTCGTAGATCAGTGCCGAGCAATAATCCTTGAGCAACTGCTCTGCTGACCGCGTGTCTGCCTGCCGACGATAGATAGCAAGCAGCTGCCGAATCAATCCATCTGCGGTCGGCTCGAACAACAGCCCGGCACGCAGGAGCCCGGCGGCCTGTTGATATTCATGGCGGCGCGCCAGCAGGCCGGCCAATGCCTGCAGTTGCTCAAGGCGCAGCTGGTTGTACTGATCGCGAAAACGCGGCAGCTCATCGCCAAGATCATAGCCGTTCAAAAACTCACCCTGCCACAACCGTTCCATCCGCCACAACAGTTGCTCAGCCTGCCAGTACTGCTCCCGTTGCAGATGATAACGAACTTTTTCCATCTGTTGTTCAAAGATCTGGGCATCAAATGTGGCATGCTGGATTGACAGCATCCCTTTTTCCAACACCAGGTATTGATGCCGAACATCCCGGCCAAAAACATCTTCTAGGGCCTTTCGCAACCGCGAATGTGCCGCATCAAAACTATTGCGTGCCTTGACCGGCGAGCTGTCCGGCCATAGCTGCCCCATCAGCACCTCAATACTCAAGGTCCTTCGGGGAGCTAGCAACAACAGCGCCACGATCAGGCGCGATGACTGACCAACCTGGAATAAATCGAAGCGCTCCTGGCCTTTTTGCACCGTGAAGCCCCCCAGGGTATTCACTTTAAGTTGTTCCAGTACTTGTCCGTCACTGTCAACATCGAGATGAAGATACTTTTCCAGCAGCGGCAGCAACAACTCGCGCTCCTGCGCGGTTGTGGGGAAAAGCAGCAAGTCCTGGAGCAGATCAGACGACAATCCCCGGAAAAAGAGGGTTCGCTGGCGGCGCAGCAAATCATAAAAAGCACGCAGATGCTGATCAGCCTCCGGGAGCTGCCCCAGGCGTCGGCACACCACCGCCAGCCAGGCATGAAGGCCGGTACGCAGGCACTCCTCAAAAAGTTGCTGTGACCCGGCCAATGCCGTGCTGAGCAAGTTATGAGCGCGGGTCAATTGATCGAGGGCAACGCAGGTAGCGCCCGCCAACAACAGGTTTTCCAGTCGCCAGAGTGGCCCACCGGCTTGCTCTCGCAATTCCAGCCCCTTTTCCAGATCAGCACCGGCCGCGTCAGCGTGGTGATTCTGTGCCTTGATCCAGCCGCGCAATTGCAGCAGCAGACTACGCAGATGGTCGCTATCCCCGCCCCGCGGGGAGTTCAGGGCCGAATCAATGAACTGTTCAGCCTGCTCCTGTTGGTCGCGGGCAATGAGCAGACTGGCAGCGTAATACCCACAGAGGGGATCGATCAGGACACGGTTACGCAATTGCAGCGGACAATCACGGCTCAAACTTGCCTGTTGCTGCTGCAATCCCGACAAGGTACCATCGACCAGGAGCAGATCAAAAGCGGTCTGGTGAATCATCAGCCGGTCAAAAAAACTCTCTCGCCCTTCCAGGGCGCCATAGGCTTGCTCGAGAACGGTACGGGCGACGAGGACACGGCCCTGATGCAGCGCCAGGCGAACCCGTAGCAACTGCAGGCGGGCAAGAACTGACGTTGACCCGGATTGATGGGCCTGGGCAAGAGCATGATCGAGAAGATCCTGGGTTGGGGGCAACTCACCACCAAAACACATCCGGCTCAGGCCAAGGGCAACAGCAACTGCAAGCTTCTCGTCAACTACCAGTGTCGGCATCACCTGGCCGGCATGTTGTGCAAAAGTGCCATATCGCGCTTGCCAATCGTTCCAATGACCATCCACATAAATGGCTTGCAGCGTCTGCCAGGACCGGGTCAGGACCATCCCCCGTGCGTCATTGTTGCTGGAAAAAAGCTGGTAAGCCAGCTCCAGCCAGATTGGAGCATCGTCAGCCAGATTGTTCAGACGCATGATGCCGCGCACCAGTGACTGCCAACCACATTCTGCAACCCTGTCATCAGCAATCTGATCCAGCACCTGGATAGAGATACAGGCATTATCCAGATCCAACAGCTCAATACCACGCTGACTGAGTAGTTGCGAAACCTCTGCATAGCGGCCACCACCGATCAGGCAGGCCAGCAACGGCAGCATCTGTTCACGTTCCCGGTACCAGTCGGCAGCAACACGATACACCTCGCTGCGCTCTGCTTCGCTGAGCATCTGCCGGGCCTTGCTGCGGAGCAGATCTTTGACCTGAGGATGGAACAATAGACAATCTTCCTCACCTTTCATCTGTACCAGAGACAACTGATGGCGCTTGAGATAATCAAGACCGGCGGCGATATCGGCTATTTCACTCAACCTTCTGGCCAGTGCCAGGGAGATACATTCCAACAATGACAGTTTGAGCAAAGTGCGGCGCCAGGGCAGGGGGAAATCATTAAATAACTTTTCGTAAAAAAGACGATCATCCTTGCTCTCGATCCGGGGCTGGTCGGCAGTCAGTTGCTGCAACCACTGTTCATCGTCAGGGGTCAGCAAGCCATCACCGGAGGTCAACAGGCCACTAAGCCAGCGCAGCTGGGCCGAGTTCCCCTCAAGTTGCTGCTGCAGCTGGGACGTGCTGAGCGCCTGGGCGCGGTCTTTCTCACACAGGCGCAACATGACCTTGATGCGTGCCAGCATTTCGACGTTACTGATTGGCTTGGTAATGAAATCGTGGGCACCAACCTCAAGTCCTTCGGCGCGCAGTTGCGGCGAAGCAATGTGAGCGGTCATCAACACCAGGGGAATGCGGGCGGTCTGGGGATGCAGTCGCAATTGCCGGCACATCTCCAGGCCGTCCATCCCCGGCATTTGCACGTCAATAAAGGCGCCGTCAACCGCATGTTCTGCCGCCAGGGCCAGTCCTGCGGCGGCATTGCCGGCGGTCAGCACCCTTACGGCAGGCAGATCGAGACCGATAATCTGTGTGATCAGCTGCAGATTGACCGGGTTATCATCGACCAGCAGCAGGGTATAGGGGGAAGGACTTGCGAGCATCAAGCCTCTTTTTTTCAACCCGGCATCAAACCGGCAAATTTGAGCAACAACTTCTTGGTGCCGACCGAATTGAAATAAACGGTCACTTTCTGCGTATCGCCACTGCCTTCGAGGCGGCGGACAACACCGGGGCCGAATTTGAGATGGCGTACCCGCGCGCCCAGACGCAAACTTCCGCTATCAGCAGGAGGGCCTGCCGCTACGCTTGAAGGAACTGCTGGTGTCGGCGGCTGCGGAGTGTGGACTTCAGCTGATTGATCCATCTCCTCGGCGGCAACCAGATCGGCCAGACCGGCCAGATTGTGGACCGCAGACGGTGGCGCCGGCGCCGTCACAGTGGTTGCTGATAAAGCTATTGACGCCTCGCGGTAACCGCTAAGCAGTGCCGCCGGAATATCGGCGAGAAAGCGACTCGGCGGGTTGAATTGCCAGGTGCCGTAAATGCGGCGGCGCCGGGCATGAGACAGGTACAGCTTGCGCATCGCGCGGGTCATGCCGACGTAACAGAGTCGCCGCTCCTCGTCGAGGTCAGCGCTGCCGCTACCGGAACGGGAATGGGGGAACAGCCCCTCCTCCATCCCGGTGATAAAGACCAGAGGATATTCAAGTCCTTTGGCGGAATGCAGGGTCATCAGGGTGACCCGCTCAATGGTTGGATCGTGCTGGTCAAGATCGGTCATCAGGGCAACCTGCTCAAGATAGTCCTGCAGGCTGCCGCCACTGGAAGTGTGCTCCTCCATCCCCGCCAGCAGCTGTTCCAGGTTGTCGAGACGCCCTTTGGCCTCCTGGCGGCCGTCGGTGGTCAGGGCCTGCTGCGCCTCTTCCTGGAGGATGGGGGTGTAGCCGCTAGCCTCCAGAATTTCGGCCATCAGCTGCGGCAAAGGCAGCCGCACCAGGCGCTGACCAAAATCCTCCATCAATTCAACAAAGCCCCTGACCCGCTGTGCCGCTGCTGCGCCGAGGTGCTTGCGCTCCAGCACCAGGCGACAGGCCGCCATGAACCCACCAGCTTCGGTTTCAAGCTGGGCAATCCGCTCAATCGTGGTCGCGCCAATCCCGCGCGCCGGAGTGTTGATGATGCGCCGCGCCGCCATGCCATCCGCCGGGTTAACCAGCGTTCGCAAGTAACACAGGGCATCCTTGATCTCCTGGCGGGCATAGAACTTCACCCCGCCAAACATGGCGTACGGGATCCGCTGGCCGCGCAGGGCTTCTTCCAGAACCCGCGACTGAGCGTTGGTGCGGTAAAATACGGCGATATCGCGTAACGCCTCCCCCCGGCGCTGCAGGCGACTGATCTCGGTGGCGATAAAACGGGCCTCGTCCAGATCATCGGCAGAGGTCTCCAGATGGATGACCTCGCCAGGCGGATTGTCGGTCCAGAGTTTCTTGGCGCGACGATCGCTGTTCTTCTCCACCACCGCAGTAGCTGCATCAAGGATGGTCCGGGTTGAGCGATAATTCTGTTCCAGGCGGATAATCCGTGTACTGGTGTAATCCCGGTCAAAACCCAGAATGTTGGAGACTTCCGCGCCGCGCCAGCGATAGATCGACTGATCGTCATCACCCACCACGCACAGATGCGTCTGCGCGCCGCACAGCAGCTGCATCAACCGGTACTGAACCCGATTGGTGTCCTGAAATTCGTCGATGAGCAGATGGGTAAAGCGTTCCTGCCAGCGGTTGCGAACAACGTCAACCTCTTCAAACAGCTGCACCGTCACGAGCAGCAGATCACCGAAGTCGAGGGCGTTGCCCTGTTTCAAGCGCTGCTGGTAACGGCTATAAAGTTCGATCAAACCGGGATCATCAACCCCCTGCCGGACGCAGTCCCGGGGTGTCAATCCACGGTTTTTCGCGTTATCGATAAAAGCGGCCAGAGCGCGAGGTTTAAGATCTTTCTCCGCTATCTTGCGTTCTTTAAGCAGGTCGCGCAGCAGGCGTTGCTGATCCTGATCATCGTAAATAGTGAAATCCCGGGTGTAACCTAAATGTTCGATCTCCTGGCGCAGGATCCGGACACAGCTGGCGTGAAAGGTCGCCACCCAGGGCAATGCATCCTGCCCGAGGAGCACTTCAAGACGCTCGCGCATCTCCGCCGCGGCCTTGTTGGTGAAGGTCACCGCCATGATCCGCCACGGCGGCACGCCGCGCTGTTGGATCAGATGGGCAACACGATGGGTCAGGGCGCGGGTCTTACCTGAGCCGGCTCCTGCAAGCAACAATAATGCTGTTCCCTCATAGAGTACCGCCTGCTGCTGCGGCTCGTTGAGGGAGGTCAGTAAATCGCTGGTCATGCTTTTTCTTCCCCGAGGCTGCTGTTCATCAACGCCCGGTTGTAGGCGGAAATCATGTCACGCCGTGAAATAATACCGTAGATCTTGCGGTGAGTCTTACGATCAACCACCGGCAACTGTTCAATATTGCGATAACCGATCTTGCGCATGGCATCATCGAGACTTTCATCGGCGTGAACGGTAATGACATCGGTAGTGGCCAGTTCCTTGACCACGACCAGATCCATCAGTTCCTTCTCGAAAACCACTCCCATAAAGTCCTGCACCGAGATGATGCCGGCTAACTCACCGGCCTCATCCACCAGTGGAAAATTGCTGTGGGAGGTCTGTTCGACAAAGTGGGCGAAATCCCCGAGAGTCATCCGTTCAGAAATTGTTTCAACCGGATAACGCATCACCTCGCTGACCTCAATGGCTTTCATGATGTTGCGCTCTTTACCGGCCTCCAGGTCGATGCCGGCACGCGTAAGCTCAAAGGTTTCAAGGCTGTCTTTTTGGAAACGACGGGCAATCGAGGTGCCAATCACACAGGTCAGCATAATCGGCACGATAACCTCATAGCTGTCAGTAATCTCGAACAGCATGAAGATCGCCGTCATCGGTGCGTGGGTGGCCGCCGCCAGAAAAGCCCCCATGCCGACCAGGGCGTAGGCGCCGGGCGACATGTAGCTGCCGGGGAAGAGAACCTCGAGCAGATGTCCATAAGCGCCGCCAAACACCGCCCCTAAAAACAGACAGGGGGCAAACAGACCGCCGGGCATTCCTGAACCCAGGGTGATTGAGGTAGCCACCATCTTGGCAACTACCAGCAAGCCGAGCAGATACCAGCTGTGATGACCAACGAGAACTTCGCTGATAAATTCGTAGCCGTTACCGAACACCTGGGGCATTCCGATACCGATGACTCCGACCGCCAGACCACCAAGAAACGGCTTGCTTAAGCGGGGCAGCTTGAGGGCCTCGATGTGATCCTTGATGCGATAGTGCAGATCGATAAAACCGGCCGCCAGACCACCGATCAGAATACCCAGGAGCACATAGAAGCCGAGTTCCCAAAGGCTCCCCATGACATAGGGGGGAGCGACAATTTCGGAGATATCGCCCAGCAGCGCCCGTGAAACCACCGTCGCCATCCCGCTGGCGATAACAATCGAGGTAAAGCTGGACAGACCATAGGATGACAACAGGACAATTTCCGTGGCAAAGAAAACCCCGGCAATCGGAGCATTGAAGGTTGCCGCGACCCCGGCCGCGGCCCCGCAGGCCACCAGCACCTTGATCCGGTCATTGCTCATACGAAAGGATTTACCAAACTGGCTGCCGATGGTGCCACCGATCACCGCGATCGGGCCTTCCTGTCCGGCACTGCCTCCCGTCCCTAAGGTGATAGCCGATGCCAGCCCTTTGGTAAACAACGGCCTAAAAGGAAGCTTGGCGCCACGCAGGTTGACCTTGACGAGAAAGGAGGAAAACCCCCCTTTGAGATCCTTGGGGAACAGGATCCACAGGGGAATCAGCAGCAGCCCGCCGATGGCCGGCATGAACATCACCAGCACCCGCTGCAGTGACCACTCAGTGGTAGAAATATTGAACAGCTCAAAGGTCTGCTCCACCACCAGCCAGTGCACCAGTTCGATGGTCATGCGGAAAACATAATTTCCCAGACCACCGAGCATGCCGATGATCACTGCCAGAATAATCAGGAAGGTGTTGTCACTGATCTTGAGTCGATCGAGCAGCAGCTGAATCACGGCACGTAACTGTTGGGCGAGGACTGTCAACGAAAAATATTTCAACAAAACTCTGTTCACTTCTGGGACCCGGCACTTCCCGTCTGATTGGAAAAGACATCGGCAACACTGCGTAATTTCGTTGCAAAATGTTTATTCATAACACAACAACCTGTCCCTATCCACAAAAAGCTTTTGCAAAAAACACAAGGACACAACCCACAGAGTCCTTTCATCTTTTTACCTGCCATCAAAACATTTTTCGCCTTTTCAAACGATCAAACAATGCCATTTCGGCCTGTTATTCATTCTTTGGGCGGAGGTTCCTGCTGCCGGTTTGAGCGCACCGTTAACAATAGCGGTGATGTGCTGTAGAGCACGCCGACAGCTCCAGCGTGCCGGGTGTAACTGAGCTGAGTTGACAGCTGTTCTTTCCGAAATATCTTGATGCCCCGGTGCGGTTTAAAGTCCCCGCAGTGTTGCTGGAGCGTGTGACTGCTACATTCTCACAGTTCAACCGCCGGGAGCGCTGAGCGGCCCTGAAACAACTGCCGGACCTCTTGATCACCGGCGTATGCCGATCTAAGCAGGTCCTGACGGCATTCAGACCGCACGTTGTGCGTAACGGGCAAACCACTTCCGTGAAATATCCCCTTCCGGCTGTGCCCAGAGCCGTTTGTGCAGCAGCCACAAAGTCAGGCTATCCTGAAGAATCCGCTTCTTTTCCCCGAGGCTCAATCCTTCCGGGCCGGCATTCAATGCTTTATGTAACAGGATGAAACGTCTTTTTACGGGAATTTTCACCCGCGTCATCCGCCCGTTCAAACTCCGGTGCAACGCGTTGATCTGCGGGTTCAACACGGCCCGCACAAATCCATCGCTCGGATGCAGACGCAAAGGGGTCGCCGCCTCGCTAAGCTCGCGTTGCTTGTTGGCCAGAGTAATCAGCTCGATTGGCGGATCAACTTCTTCGGGAATCAAAAATATCTTCAAACGGCGAACAAAGCGCCCGACACTGAGACGGCTGGTCCAGACCGAAATCGGCACAGCCAGCAGCAAGGGAATCAGGATAGGGGTCAGCCAGACAAAAAAAAGTGGATTAATCAGCCACACGACCCCCCCCCAGAGCACGGCAATAATGCTTCCGGACAGATGAAAACGCAAGGCATCCTGCCAGGGAGTACCGCTATCATCGCGGTTCTGCGCATGCCAGCCGGACTGGCGTTTGAGCAGCAGCATGAGGATGAAACGGGTATGAAACAACATCCTGATCGGAGCCAGACAGGCAGACAGAATCACCTCCGTCAGCAAACTGCCGAGCAAACCGGCCCAACCACCGAACTGTGCAGAGCGCTTCTGCAGACCAATCACGACCAGGGCCAGGATTTTGGGCAGGAATAGCAGGATTGCTGTGATTACCAGCAGGATCACCGGGCCGAACGGGTCCCAAACCGGCCAGTGAGGAAACAAGGACCGCCCGGAAGGAAAATAATCCGGCGGATGGAAAGCATGAATGATAATGACTGCCGTCGACAGCAGTAACAACAGCATCCACAGTGCGGCGGAAAAATAACTCATGACACCGTTCAAAAAGAGCCAGCGATGAGCCGTTGACAAGCCCTCCGTGAACATCAGCCGCAAGTGCTGCATGTTGCCACTGCACCAACGCCGATCACGCTTGAGTTCATCGAGCAGAGTTGGCGGCGGCTCTTCATAAGAGCCTTCGAGATCATAGGCCAGCCAGATACTCCATCCGGCCCGACGCATCAGCGCCGACTCGACAAAATCGTGGCTGAGGATATCGCCACCCCAAGGGGCGCTGCCGGGCAGGCGCGGCAGACTGCAGTATTTCATGAAAGGCGCGATCCGCAAAATAGCGTTGTGCCCCCAGAAACTGCCGTCACCGAGTTGAATACTATGCAGCCCCGCCGCATAGATCGGCCCATAGGCGCGACCGGCAAACTGTTGCATGCGGGCCAGCAGTGTCTCGCGGCCGACCACGGCCGGGGGGGTTTGAAGGATCCCGACATGGGGATGGTGTTCCATTAATTGCACCATCCTCACCAGAGTCGTTCCGGACATGACACTATCCGCATCAAAGACGATCATGTAGCGATAAGCAACACCAAAACGCCGGCAGAAATCGGCCACATTTCCACTTTTCCGTTTCAGGTTGAGCCGCCTGCGTCGATAAAACAGATTGCCCGGATCTCCCAAGTCACGATTCAACTGGCGCCAGTTCACCTCTTCGTTGACCCAAGCATCAGGGTGCGATGAGTCGCTCAGCAGATAGATATCGAACGCCTCCATCTGGCCGGTCTTTTGCAGCGATTTATAGACCGAGAAAACCCCGGCACTGACCCGACTCATATCCTCACCACAGATGGGAAAGAGAATCGCAGTGCGGCAACCTGGTGCAATCTGTTCGGGCAGGGGGGGCGCATCTTTCCCGAGGAGATACCGCTCTTTTCCCCGCAACAGATGAAAAGCGCCGAAAGTTGCGACCCAAAAACCAACGGAAACCCACGCAAAAAGCAACCCCGATACGACGATCAGGAGCTTTTCTATCCAGGTCGAGCCATGGTACGGCAGTACAGTTGAAATCCCCCATGCCGCCATCAATGCCGGCACGAAAACCAGAAAGGCAAGGATCAGCCGACGCCAGAGAGCCGTCCGCATCCAAGGGCGGTTCAGCACCGGGTCCGGAGAATCGACCTGGATCCGGTTGGACGAATGGCCAGCACGCTTAGCCCTGTCCCGGGATGACTGCCAGGGCAGGCGGCGCAAATGAATTGCCGCCATACTTCTTCTATTGAGCGGTGGCTGCGGTCGCAGGTTATCATCAGCAATCTCGTGCTTAACCCGTTGTCGCAGCTCCCGGATGGCTTTTCCCTGGCAGGCAGCGAGGTTGCCGGAACATTGCTCTACGACTTTTCTGACCGTTGCTGCAACAATCTCCATTCGGCGCAATTCGGCAAACGGCCAGCAGCGCAAAAATGTCAGGCAGCGCTGTGTCAGGGCGTCATATTTATGCTGATCTGTCGATATAGAAACCTGATCTGCCTTTTTCACCGAATTTTCCTGCTGAGGGTGTAGCTCCAGGTTTCCGACAGGACATCAGTATCCTGCTTCAGAAATGCCCGCAATTCAATTGTCTGACCCTTGTCGGGGAGCATTTTCTCGATCGTTGTAACCGGCTCGAGGACGACATCGAAAAAGAGTCGCCAACTCAGATTGAACGGATTTTTCTGAACATTGACGTTCTGAATGCGTCCGCCGACACTGGCTGTAACCACCGCGTCGATGGTGGTATTGCCGGACAGACTGCGCAACTTATCCCCGTTAAAATCGATGACAAAACGACGAATCTGACTATCGTCGACATCTCCGATACGGGTCGCCAGAACCTGTGCTCCAGGAGGCACCACCCGTGTCCCCGCACCCCATCTCATGCGGTAGTCAAACTGCCAGGAGTCACCCGCCTGAGCCGGCTCCTGCGGAACCCAGAACGCAACAACGTTATCGTGAATTTCACTTTTGGTCGGAATTTGGACAAGCTCGACATGCCCTGCGCCCCAATCGGACAGAGGCTCTATCCACAAGCTGGGGCGTTGATGATAATTTGCCTCCAGATCTTCATAATTGTCAAACTTGAGGTCCCGCTGTATCAGGCCGAAGCCTTTTATGCCTTGTGCCTTGAAACTGTTGATCTGTAACAGCTTCGGGTTGTTCAACGGCCGCCAATGCCATTCTCCGGAACCAAAATGAATCTGCAAACCATCGGAATCATGAACCTCCGGACGAAAATCACGAACTCCCGGCTCACGATTATTCTCGCCGAAGAAATACATACTGGTCAAAGGAGCAATGCCGACCTTGTCGATAGCCTCACGAAAAAACAGCTTGCTGGTGACGTCAAGAACCGTCTCTTCTCCTGGAATGACCTTGTATTGAAAAGCCCCCGTAACGCGTGGGCTGTCGAGCAACGCATAAAGCGTTAAAGCGTTGTCTTTCGGCTGCGGCTGGACGATCCAGAACTCCCTGAACCATGGGAATTCTTCACCCTGCGGCAAGGCCGTATCCAGAGTCAGACCACGTGCGGAAAGGCCATATGCGTTCTCTTTTCCAACCGCACGCAAATAGCTCCCCCCCAGAAAAACCAGGAATTCATCAAAATACTTCGGTGATTTGATAGGCGCATGAACACGAAATCCGGCGATGCCGATGTTATCGGAAAGTTGCGGTGCTTGCTCCAGTCCACCGTACTCGAACCAGTCGCGTCGTCCGACAATAGGGACGACCTTGCCTGCCTCTACGACATTGATCGCAACCGTCCGGTCATAAAAAAGACCGGGATGAAAAAATTGCAGTTGGAAAGGGCTCTTGTCCCCGAGCCATAAAATTTTATCGGGTTTCAGACGAATACTACGCCACTCGTCGTAAGTCAGTTTGGTCAGAATATCAGGCAGTTTTTCCGGTAAAACATATGCGTGACGCGCCATCTGCCGGGCTTGATTTTCAACATCAACAAAACCGAAAGACTCAACCGCAGCTGCGGGGTCGACGATAGCAGCAATCGGCAGAAAAAAGATCAGATTCAACAACAGAAAACAAAGAAAATGCTTTTCTTTTCTTGTCATTTTTTTTCACGCTCCTAATAGGTGTTCTTCTGGGACGTTCTTATTAAACCAATTTTCTCAACTGATACAATCTACACAAGGACTCGTCAGGACAACCAATTCACCCCGATTCATGTCGGCTCCGGATAAACACCAGCAGTCCCTGTCCCTTTTTTAGACCGGCGAGATCGATGCAGATATAGCGATAAAAGATCAATTCATTTATCCATCTGCAGCTTGCGCAACAGTCGGATAAAGTCCTCCGGGACCCCGGTGTCAAAAGTCATGCGCTTATGAGTAAAGGGGTGAGTAAAGGAAATGGAACGGGCATGGAGGGCGAGTCGGTTTGAACAGATGTCCTTTGTCGCGTATTTCCTGTCCCCGACGATGGGATGTCCTTTTTCTGCAAAGTGCACGCGAATCTGGTGCTTGCGACCAGTAAGCAGATGAATATCCACCAGGCTCAAACCCTGCGACTCTTCCGCAACCTTGTAGGCTGTATGGGAGAGCTTCCCCTTGGTCGCATCATTGGTAGAGTAAACCCTCTGAGCCATATTTTCGACTAGATAGGATGAGATCGTTCCCTCTTTTACCGTCAGTCGGCCGTGAATGACGGCCAGATAGTGCTTTTCCGACTTCTCCCAACCCTCCTGAAGAAATTTTTTAGCCTGCTCACTTTTAGCAAAAATAAGGACCCCGGAGGTGTCCTTATCAAGACGATGAACCACATATACCCGGTTGCGTGATTTTGGGTTCCCCTTGCGAACATAATCATTGAGCAGATAGTGGGCCGTTCTCGACTTTTCCCGATCAGTACCAATGGTCAGCAACCCGACGGGTTTAACCACAACAATGATATCCTTGTCCTCGTGCAGGATCGGCAGCCCTTTAGGCTGATGTTTCTTCGGTGAGCGGTCGCTTGTGATCATATCATCCGATATAAATTCTTATTGCCATAGTCAGCCGCCATTAAAAGAGCATGAGCATGTCAGGCGAAGCTGAACTGACCGTCTCCCACGAAAAGATGGTTTGTCGTCGCCTACGTGGATTGTATCAATCCTCAGAAGTTCCCGACCCGATGCTATTTCGCAGACAAGTGCTGTTACACTGCATAAAAACGAAAGCCACAGAGGCGTCATTCCCAGCGGCTTTCGTTTACCAACCTTATTGTCAATTTACATTTATGTAAAACCAATCGTGCGAAACTACTCGACGGTGACGGATTTCGCCAGATTTCTGGGTTGATCAACGTCGGTGCCCTTGAGCACGGCGATATAATAAGCGAGCAGCTGCATGGGGACTGAGGTGATGATGGGAAGCAAGTCTTCATCGACCACAGGGACCGAGATCAGGGCGGCGACCTTGTCGAGCAGCTCTTCGTCATCACCGCTGACGACAGCGATGACCTGACCACCCCGCGCACAGACCTCCTCCACATTGGAGACCACCTTGTCGTAGGTGGAATTGCGCGGCACCAGTACCACGACCGGCAGATCCTCATCAATCAGAGCGATCGGGCCGTGTTTCATCTCGCCGGCGGGGTAACCTTCGGCATGGATGTAGGAGATCTCCTTAAGCTTGAGGGCTCCTTCCAGGGCGATGGGATAGAGATTGCCGCGCCCGAGATAAAGAAAGTCACGTGCATTCACAAACTCACGCGCCAGTTCTTCGATCTGAGCATCGAGCTCGAGGGTTTTTTCAAGCTTGCGTGGCAGTTCCAGCAGATCGGCCAGACGCTCCTGACAATCAGCGGCGCTTAAGCGGCGGCGGATCCTGCCAAGCTTTAAGGCTAACAGATACAAAGCCACCAGCTGGGTAGAAAAAGCCTTGGTTGAGGCGACGCCGATTTCAGGACCGGCGTGGGTGTAGATGATGCCGTCGCTCTCACGGGCGATGGAGGAATCGACAACATTGCAGATACACAGGGTTTTACCCCCTTTTCCACGGGCCTCACGCAGTGCCGCCAGGGTATCGGCGGTTTCGCCGCTCTGGCTGATCAGAATCGTCAGGCTGTTGGCCGGGATGATCGGATCACGGTAGCGGAATTCACTGGCGATATCGATCTCCACCGGCACCCGGGCGACCTTTTCGAGATAAAATTTGCCTACCAGTCCGGCATGCCAGGAGGTGCCGCAGGCAATGATGAAGATTTTGTCCAGGCCTTCTAATTGAGCGTCATCAAGGCCAAGATCCTCAAGGTAAACATCCCCTTCTTCGACCAGGGCGCGACCGGCAATGGTATCGGCCAGTGCTCGTGGCTGCTCATAGATTTCCTTGAGCATGAAATGGCGGTAGCCCCCTTTTTCCGCCATGGTCGGGCTCCAGGTGATGGTTTTGCTCTGTTTGGCCAGCGGATTGCCGGCGAGATCGGTAAAACCCATGGCCAGCGGGGTAAAGACAACCATCTCGCCATCTTCAAGAAAGATCATCTCGCGGGTATGGGAAAGCATCGCCGGAATATCGGAGGCGACAAAATATTCCCCTTCCCCCTGGCCAACCACCAGCGGGGAGCCGAGCTTGGCGGCGATCAACTTGTCCGGTTCGTCAATGCAGAGGATGGCCACCGCATACGCGCCTTTGACCTCAGCCAGAGCCTGACGTACCGCCTGCTCAAAATCACCACTGTCCCGATAATGTGCCTCAATCAGATGGGCAATGATTTCCGTATCGGTCTCGGAGCTGAACTGATGCCCAAGCTCCTGCAGGCGCCCTTTCAAACTGATGTAATTCTCGATGATGCCGTTATGCACCAGAACGATACTGCCGGCACGGTGGGGGTGGGCGTTGATCTCCGAAGGCCGTCCGTGGGTGGCCCAGCGGGTATGGCCGATGCCGCGGGCGCCGCGGGCAGGATTATCGTGGAGCAGGTTTTCCAGATTGAGGAGCTTGCCCTGGGCACGGCGAATCTGGGCCACGCCGCCTTCGAGGGTACAGATGCCGGCTGAATCATAACCGCGATATTCGAGTCGCCGCAATCCATCTAAAATAATCGGTGAGGCCTGCCGTGAACCGATATATCCAACAATTCCACACATGGTTATTCCCCTCGCCTTTTAGGATTTTTTCTGCTTGCGCAGACGCCAGCCATCAATATTCTTCTGCTCAACGCGTGACACAGCCAAAGCATCGGCCGGAACATCTTTGGTGATCGTTGAACCTGCTGCGATCAGACTATTGCGACCGATATGCACCGGGGCAATAAACTGGGTATCACTACCGACGAAGACATCATCCTCGATCGTGGTTTTATGTTTATTGACACCGTCATAGTTGCAGGTGATGGTGCCACAGCCAAAATTAACATTTCGTCCGACTTCAGCATCACCAATATAGGTCAGATGGCTGGCCTGAGAGCCTTCGCCGAAAACCGCCTTTTTGGTTTCGACATAATTGCCGATCTTGTTATGGCCGGCCAGCTGGGTACCGGGGCGCAAATGCGCCATGGGACCGATGATACAATCGGGACCGACGTCCGACCCTTCGATCACCGAGCCGGCTTTAAGATGACTGCCGGCGGCGACGTTTGAGTCAGTGACAACCACGCCGGTCTCGATAATACAGTTGCGACCTATAGCGGTCTTACCGTGAAGATGAACGTTGGGATGAATCAGGGTATCAGGACCGAGTTCGACGCCATCATCGATATAAACCGTGGTCGGATCAATCATGGTCACCCCGGCATACAACAGATCCGCGTTGATCTTCCAGCGCATCAGCACCTCGGCCTCCGCCAGTTGCCGGCGGTCATTGATCCCCATCACCTCGGTAGCGTCGTCAACACACAGGGCGCGGGCTGTCTTGCCTGCGGCAGTCGCGGCCGCGACTACGTCGGTCAGATAATATTCCCCCTGGGCGTTATTTTTGGTCAGCCCCTGCAAAGCAGAGACAACAAAGGCAGCATCAAACAGATAGGTGCCGGAGTTGATTTCCGTCACCAGACGCTGGTCCTCATCGGCATCCCTTTCTTCAACAATCCCCAGGATCTGTTCGCCGTCACGAATGATCCTGCCGTAGCCGTAAGGGTCGGCCATGCGGGCGCTGAGGATCGTCACTGCGGCCTCCTCGTGACGGTGATACTCATAGAGCCTCTGCACCGTTTCGGGCTTCAGCAAAGGGACATCGCCACATAACAGCAACAAGGGTCCGGAATAACCACGCAGCGACTCGACGGCACACATCAGGGCGTGACCGGTGCCGAGCTGACTGGTCTGTTCGACCCAGTCGATCGGTTGATCAGCAAATGCCTCTTTGACCTGGTCAGCGCCATGACCGACAACGACCTTGAGCTGAGCAAAGCCCGCTTGACGCGCCGATTCCAGCGGATAATATAGCATTGGCCGCCCGCATAGCTGATGCAACACCTTCGGCTTTACCGAACGCATCCGCGTGCCCTTGCCGGCGGCAAGGATCACTGCTGCCAGTCCACTACTCATAGAGACCCCCTTTTTGGGATAGCAGGAAGCTGAACAACGACTCATTTCAACCCCCTGACGGGTATTTTTATGTAACTATTCAGCTCTGTCATTGCGCAGGGTCGAGGGCTCTGTGATAAAGGGCTCTGTCGCCATGGATGACGAAAAGCGTCTCTTGGCATAGGATCCCCACGACCCGGTGCTGAACAGATACTTTTTTATAAACATTGAATTATCTCGAAAGGGTTTACCACAAGTCAAGCACCATCCGGTTAGCTGCGTCAGAAATATGCGGGCATTATTTACAATTGTTTGATGCTGACGTATAGTCACCCCCTATGGAGAGCAAACACCATGGATGATCGCCGCACAATAGCTCATGAACTCGACGCGATGCAGCACCTGCTGAAGGAACTGGAAATCCGTTACGAGCAGTATTTTGCCGGCATTGAGCGGCGTGAGCCGGTCGCCGACCGCAAAGTTCTGGCCCGCAAGGTGCGTCACTTTACCAACCGCCACATTGTCTGGACTGATCTGCAGTTCCGCTATCATGGTCTCGCTTCGCGTTTCATGTCTTACTGCCAGTACTGGGATCGCATTCTGCGCCTGATGGACGAAGGCAAGTACCACCGTCACCTCGCCAAAAGGCCACGTCCCTCGCTCAGCGTACAGAAATCTGACAAAGCACCGGTATCACCGGGTGAGGCCGAACGATTGCACCAGCAGATGCTTCAGGCGCGCAAAAATTGCGGCCTTGCCGGAGACGGGCCAACCCCGGAAAAGATTGCTTCTTTTCTCGACAACCAGCGCGAGCAGATTCGCAACCGCTATGGGGACAAGCCGGTGGAATTCAGCGTTGATGTTCAGGATGGGAAACCGCGTATCAAAGTCCGATTCAAAAATTAACTCCCCTCTCATCACCTTGTCCGCGAGATGGCTCACAGCTCATGCGCATCCTGATTGTCACCCAACATGTCCGTGCGTCGGTCCAGGCCGTTCCTCTGGCCGCCGGCTGTATCGCCGCGGCCCTGTCGAGCGAACAGCAGCAACAAACAGAGATTATCAATCTCTATCCGCCCCTCGACATCGACCTGGTTTGTCAGCAACTGTTGGCCAAACAGCCCGACGTTATCGCCTTTTCCCTGACCTTGTGGAGCCGCACCTCGCTACTGGCGCTGGCGCGCCGTCTGCGGGTCTTGCAACCCCGGCTCTTTCTCCTTGGCGGTGGTCCGGAAACCGCCGGCAACTGCGCTCAGCTGATCTGCGCCGGCGGCCTTGACGGCGCTATTCGCGGTGAAGGAGAGCTGGCCTTTGCGGCGCTGGTGGAGGCTCTGGAGCATGGGCACTTAATCGGAAAAATTGATGGCTTTGTCAGCGCCGCAACCCCTTTAGCAGACCCGCCGGCAGCCACCTGCCCTGACCTGGCCGACCTGCCTTCACCCTGGTTGACCGGCATTCTGCCGCTTGAGTCCGACTGCGGAGTTTTGTGGGAAGTCGCCCGAGGTTGCCACTTCAACTGTTCTTTCTGTTACGATGCCAAAGGCCACCACGGCGTCCGCCCTTTACCTTTAAAACGGTTACGTCAGGAGTTGAAACTGTTCGCCGAATCCGGGGTCGGCCAGATCTGGATTCTCGATTCAACCTTCAATGCCCCGGCTCAACGCGGTCATCAGCTTTTGCAGCTGCTTCTCGATGTTGCTCCACAGATTCATTACCACATTGAAGCCAAGGCTGATCTGCTCGATAACCAGACCATCGGTTTACTGGCACAGTTGTCGTGTTCAGTACAGATTGGCCTGCAGTCGGCACATCCGGAAGTCCTCAAACCTTTGCAGCGGCATATCAATCCTCGCCAGATGCGCCAGGTGCTTCACCAGCTCAACCTGGCCGGTATCGTTTTTGGGCTTGACCTGATTTACGGGCTGCCCGGCGACAACCACCCGGGGTTCTGCCGTAGTCTTGATTTCGCCCTTGAGCAGCAGCCAAACCAGGTCGACATTTTTCCGTTGGCTGTATTGCCGGGAACCGATCTTTATCAGCGCCGCAGCGAGTTCGGTCTTTGTGCCCAGAACGCGCCGCCGTACCTCGTTGAAACAGTCACCAGCTACCCGCCCGATCAGATCGAACAAAGTCAGCTGCTTGCTGCCGCTACCGACATTTTTTACAATCGCGGCCGGGCAGTAGGATTCTTCCTGCCACTGTGCGACCTGCTCCATGTGTCCCCTGCCGCCCTGTTGCAGCAGTTTGCTGACTGGCTGACGGCTGAAAAAATCTGCACCAGAGTCCAACTTGTTGACGTCGAAGCCTGGACACCGGACCGAATCCTCCCCTTGCAACGCAACTTCTGTCGCGCTCAATGTCGACACCATAACCACGACCAACTGATCCCTTTCATCGAGGATCTGCTGCACTTTCATTACCTGTGCGCTGAAATCCTGCTTGGTGACGACTGCCAACCCGCAGAGCAGCAGATCAACCCGGCGACCTTTGCTGCCGCCCACTGGCAACTCAATCCAGCTGTCTTCCTGCATTTTTTTCATTATGATCCGGCTGACCTGGAAACCCTTGGAGGAAAATCACTGAAAAACACAGTTAAACAGCTGCAACCGGACCCGGGGCAACGCTTGCTGCTAAGAGTGGAGGGGGAAATGATCATTGAAGCGCTGGATGGTCCTGCGGCCCGGATGCTGCAGATGGCAACCACAGGACAAAGCGGAAAAACCCTGCTGGCCCAGCTTGACCTTCGGGAAAGTGAAAACATAGCAATTTTAGCGGTAGAACAGGGTATTCTGGTACCGATTACTTGATCAGCAAATCAACAAATCCTTCATAGGTCTGGCGTTTGCGTTCCGAGCGGGCATAGAGAGAGGATGAGAATAGCGCCGTCGCGGCATGTTCGCCAAGCATGGAAAAAAGCTGGTAGTCAATGGACTCAAGTTGCTCCTTCTGGATGAACAAACGATAGACGGCCAACACCCCGATCAAGTGCTGCTGGGTTTTCAGCGGAATAGCAACGATTGGAGCTAACAAATCATCCGATCCGGCGGTCATCGAGCCACTGCAGAAATAATTTTCTCCACTGGTAACCACCTCCCCGAAGACTCCATCGGTGGCACCAATAACCGGGAAGCTTCCCGTCTCTTCAAACCCTTCACCTGTTTCAAAAACCAGCTCTTTGCTCCCCTGGTTGTAGAGCAATACCGCGAATTTTTCCGCGCCGACAAAATTAATCACAACCTCTTTAATAATATCGAGGGTTTCACCGCGGTCGAGGGTAGAATGCAGCCGGGACGAGGCCAGATAGAGGTTGGTCAGGTTATTGTTGACCTGCTCCACCTTGACCAGCTGATTGGCAAAATCGAGATTTTCCTCTTCCAGTTCGCCGATACGCTGCATGGCATCATTCTGCTCGCGCCGCAAACGTGAGCACTCATCCTCAAGGGCCGCAAGGCGTTGACACAGATTCGCATCGACGCCCTCCTGGCGCAATGCCTCGACCTTTTTAAAACGTACCAGACGATCAAGATTCTGCTTGCTGTGCTGATCGGGATGAAGAAAGTAAATCCCCTTTTTGTCGACGGTGCTGTCAGCCGTACGCTTGACGCGACCGTAGAGGGAGAGGATTTCTCCTTCCGGCAGGGCAAAGGACAGCTTGATGGTGGAATTTTCTTCCAATGCCACCGATGAACAGATGCGCGCACCGGTTACTGACAGGTCTTCAGTCCGCGCCGTATGTACCTTGACTCCATCCTGTAATTCAATCGGCATATCAACCACCACCCGCTCGGCGGTACGGCGTTTGACTTCACCTAAAAGACGGGCAACCTTTTCGCGCAGCTCCAGTTTGTTGACCGGCTTGGTGATATAATCATCACAGCCGGCATCAAGACACTTCTGCACCTCTTCAGCCTTGCCGGCAGCGGTCACCATGAGTACCGGCAACCGGTGCCAGCGGGGGTTGCGACGGATGGTACGACAGACATCGTCACCGTTGATCCCCGGCATGTAGAAATCAAGCAGCAGGATATCGGGAGCCACTTTATCCAGGCGGCTAAGGGCTTCTTCCCCTGACGAGGCCGTCAATAAATCGTAACCGCACCCCTCAAGGTACGAACGTTCAAGTTCGAGGAAGAGATCAACATCGTCAACCAGAAGCACTTTCGGCATTATTATGACTCCTTCATAATGAGGAGTTACGGTAGCGCGAACGCTTGAAAAAGTAAAGGCTCCCGCAGGTGTACCGGCAGGAGCCTTGATAATGGTTTTTTATGATATTAACCTACGCGACTTCAGCGGTATCCTTCAGATAGCGTGGCCGCTCGACAATAAAATTGACAATCTCTTCAACCTTCGGCACGCGCCCGGCAATGCGAACCTGATCGTCGATCATCAATGCCGGAACGACATAGATACGATTGTCAATCATTTTGCGCGAGTCACTATATTGGTGGACCTCAGCCTTAACCCCGAGCTGCTCCAGGGCTTGACGGACATTGTCCACGGTTCCCTGACAGCTCTCCGGCTTGTCCGGCCTACAAAGTATATCGATACGCATGATGCCCTCCTTAACGAGTCTACGGGTCAATTATTACTTGTTTTGTCTTTATTATAATCAACATCCCACGTTTAGCAAGTTTTTTCGATGAGTTGCTGCGCTTTTTTATTCCTTTGCTTCAACCCTGACCTCAAGATCGCCGGCGTTTAAATCAACAACCACTTTGCCACCCCCAGCCATGTCACCGCGGATCAAAGCACGACCGATGCGGGTCTCAAGCTGGTGCTGGAGATAACGCTTCAGGGGGCGAGCGCCGTAGACCGGATCATAGCCGCTGGTGGCAATATGATCGGCCGCTGGTGCTGTCAGTTCCAACTCCAGGCGCTGTTCTTGCAGACGCTTACGCAAATCCTCCACCAGCAGGTAAACAATCTGTCTGATTTCATCAAGAGACAAGGGCTTAAAGATGATGATATCGTCAATCCGGTTAAGAAACTCCGGCCGGAAACTCCGCCGCAATTCCTGCTCAACCTGATCCTGAACCACCTGGGGAATTTCACCGTCTTTAATACCCTCGAGCAGAAAATGTGATGCGATATTAGAGGTCATAATAATCACGGTATTTTTAAAGCTGACCATGCGCCCCTTGGAATCGGTGGCACGCCCGTCATCGAGAATCTGCAACAAGACATTAAAAACGTCAGGGTGGGCCTTTTCAATTTCATCAAACAGCACCACCGAGTAGGGTTTACGCCGCACCGCCTCGGTCAGCTGGCCGCCTTCCTCATAGCCGATATAGCCGGGAGGGGCACCAAGCAGGCGACTGACCGCATGCTTTTCCATGTACTCCGACATGTCAATGCGTACCATGTTGTCTTCACTGTCAAACAAGGCGGCGGCCAGGGTGCGGGCCAGTTCCGTTTTGCCGACCCCGGTGGGCCCGAGAAAGATAAAGGAACCGATCGGGCGGCGCGGATCCTTGACTCCGGAACGGGCCCGGATTACCGCATCAGCAACCCGTTCGACCGCCTCGTTCTGGCCAATGACCCGCTCGTGAAGGATCTCATCGAGACGCAACAACTTATCGCGCTCGCTTTCGATCAGACGCGTGACGGGAATACCGGTCCAACGTGCGACAATTTCCGCTATCTCGTCTTCTGTGACCTCTTCGCGCAGCAGTTTGGCCTGCTGATCGCCCCCGGCCAGCTTTTCCTCCTCCTGCACAAGGCGCTTTTCCAGTTCCGGCAACTTGCCGTGTTTGAGCTCAGCCGCCCGATTCAGGTCATAGTTCCGCTCGGCGGCAGCAATATCCAGACGCACCTGCTCAATTTCCTCCCGCAGGTTCTGAATCCCCTTGATGCCCCCTTTTTCCAGCTGCCACTGGGCAGAGAAGACCTTTTCCTGTTCTTTGAGTTCAGCCAGCTCCTTTTGCAGAGCTCCCAGGCGTTCTCGGCTGGCGGCATCCTTTTCTTTTTTCAATGCCGCTTCTTCAATTTCCAGCTGCATCAGCCGCCTGGTGATGGCGTCAAGTTCTGCCGGCATCGAATCAATTTCGGTACGAATTGTGGCACAGGCCTCGTCCACAAGATCAATCGCCTTGTCAGGCAAAAAACGGTCAGCAATGTAGCGATGACTGAGCTCCGCCGCCGCAACCAGAGCATTATCCTGGATGCGGACACCATGGTAGACTTCGTAACGTTCCTTGAGACCACGCAGGATACTGATAGTCGCCTCGACATTGGGCTGGTCAACCATCACCGGCTGAAAGCGGCGTTCCAGTGCTGGATCCTTTTCCAGATGCTGACGATATTCGTCCAGAGTCGTAGCGCCGATACAGTGAAGCTCTCCGCGCGCCAGCAGCGGTTTGAGCATGTTGCCGGCATCCATAGCTCCCTCGCTCTTACCGGCACCGACGATGGTGTGGAGTTCATCAATAAATAACAGAATCCGCCCCTGACTTTCCTGCACCTCTTTAAGCACCGCTTTCAGGCGCTCTTCGAATTCACCCCGGTATTTCGCGCCGGCAACCAGCGCTCCCATATCAAGAGAGTAGACGGTTTTATCTTTCAGGCCTTCAGGAACGTCACCGCGCACGATCCGATGCGCCAGACCTTCGACAATCGCCGTCTTGCCGACCCCCGGCTCACCGATCAGAACCGGATTGTTTTTGGTTTTGCGCGACAATACCCGGATGACGCGACGGATTTCCTCATCACGGCCGATGACTGGATCGAGCTTGCCCTTTTTGACTTCTTCCACCAGGTCGCGGCCGAACTTGGACAGAGCCTCATAGGTCGCTTCGGGATCCTGACTGGTGACCCGCTGATTGCCACGGATACTGGTCAATGCCTGGAGCAGCGCATTGCGCTCAACTTTTAATTTTTTCAGCAGGCGCCCGGCGGCGGTGCGCTCCCCTTCACCAGTGGCCGCCAGGAGAATATGCTCAACGCTGACATACTCATCCTTGAGCTGCTTGGCTTCGGTTTCGGCCTGCATGAGCAGCTGGCTTAAGCGCCGACTGGCGTAAAGCTTGCCACTATCGACGCCGGCACCACTGACCCGTGGGCGCGATTCAACATCCTGGCGCAAACCACCCACCACATCCTCGATGGCGATGTTCATTTTCTGCAGTAGTCGCGGCGCCAGGCCATCCTGCTGTTCACACAGGGAAAGAAGCAGGTGTTCCGCATCTATTTCCGCATGGCCATAGCGCAATGCCAGAGCCTGTGCAGCCTGCAGGGCCTCCTGAACTTTCTGGGTGGTTTTATTCATATCAATCATCTCTTCCTCCTGTATCAGCCAGTGGTCATGCCCTCGTCAAATTATACCAACAGGCTTGCCACCCTGCCGTAAATTCGCGTAAAAAAAACCGGGGCCATTGTCGGCCCCGGCAATAAAGGTTTCTTCACCGTCCCGGCTTGAACAGGCGTGTTAGTGAAGGGTTTTCACCGCAATCTTCTTCGGCTTGATTGTCTCGGTTTTCGGTAACCGCAGGGTGAGAACTCCATTTTTAATTTGCGCCTGCCCGGCATCCGCATCAATCCGGTCGGAGAGCTTGAATTGCCGGTAGTAGCCGTGCTTGTTGCCGTTTTCACGTCCCTCGCGCTCGGCTTCGAGAGTTAACACCCCACGGGAAATTTCCAGTTGCAGCCCCTGATCATTCACCCCGGGTATATCTGCCAGCAGTATCAGTTCATTATCGGTCTCATAAATATCTACTGCAGGCGTACCCCGGAAGACTGGTACTGCCTGCTCAACCGGGTGAGCCGGGGTTGCTTGTTGGGCTTGTTGGGTTGCCATCTGCTTGTCGTTCATATCAACACCTCATCTGTTATTCTTGAAGTTTTTATGGTTATATCAGCTAGCCGGCCTGACTGCTCAATCAACCGGTTTTGATCTCGATCCGCCGGGGCAGAGCTTCTTTCGCCTTGGGAATACTGATGCTCAGGATGCCGTCTATATATTCGGCTGCGATATTATCAGTATCGAGCTTGCCGGTCAGCATCAGGCTCTGCTCAAAGGAGCCGCTCCTGCGTTCCTGACGATGAACGCGAACGTTCTCCGGCAGATCAGCCGGAGCAAATTCACCCTTGATCACCAACTGGCGGTCAACAACATTAATGTCCAGCTTCTCGCCATCAACGCCGGGCAATGCCGCCTTGACCAGGTATTTCTCGTCCTGTTCACGGATGATGAAATCAACCCGTTCCTGTTCACGCCGAAGGACCGGATCCAGATCAAATCCACGCAGCAAATGCTCTACTTCGCGCTGCATACCTTCAAACGGGTTCATCATATGAAATCTCAACATGGTTTCCTCCTTATTTGGTGTCTTGGTTATTACTTTAAGTGTGTTATCACGCCGCTGCCGTTTTTTTCCAGGCGGCCATTCCTGTTTTGCTATATCTCTATTACAAATCGGATGCCAACTTTTCATAAAAATAAAAAGCTATTATTTTCAGCATGTTGTAGGGCTGCCGGGGAGAAAATAAAAAATGCGACGGCGCACCAGTTGTCGCAGCGCCATTGTCGTGCGACAGATGCGACGTCGCACCTTGAAGAAAAAGAACCATTCCGCCGGCTGGGTTTAGAATAAAGAGCTTCAGATCAGGAAAGGATGTGCTTCAGTTGCTATTGAGCTGGTCGCGCTCGAGACCGAGACGCTGCAGGTGACGATAAAGGGTCGCACGATGGACGCCCAGCTGACGCGCTGCAGCGGAAAGGTTTCCGTCAGCAGCGGCGTAAGCAGACCGGATCAGCTCTGCGCTTAAATCTATTTTGTGCCCTTTGCGGCCCGGTTCAGCAGCATTCCGCGAGGCGCTCTGGTTAGCGCCTGACCAGGGCAGGGCCACCGGTAAAAAAGAGGCGGGCGCAGGTGCCGGCTGAGCGACGGGCAGGTCGGCAGTAAACTGGCGCCGCTCGCGGATCCATTCAGCAAAAGCACGAGCGCCGATAGCTTCGGTCTCGGATTCGACCACCACCCGTTCAATCACATTACGCAGCTCGCGAACGTTGCCCGGCCACAGATAGGACTGCAACAGGCGTACCGCTTCGAGGGTCAGGCGCCGTGCCGGCTTGCTGTATTGGTGACCGAACTGCGCCAGAAAGCGCTCGGCCAGCAGCGGAATATCTTCGGCACGCTCCCGCAAGGGCGGCAGATGAATCCGCAATACCGCCAGACGATGGTACAAATCAGCGCGAAAATCTTTGTTGGCAACAGCCTTCTCCAGCGCCACATTGGTCGCACCGATAACCCGGACGTCCACGTTGCGCGGCACTTCGCTGCCAACCCGTACAACCTGGCCATCTTCAAGAACCCGCAGGAGTTTGCTCTGGGTTGAAAGGGGCATATCACCAAGCTCATCCAGGAACAGGCTGCCGCCATGAGCACGCTCAAAGTAACCACGGTGATCCCGCACCGCCCCGGTAAAAGCACCGCGCTCGTGGCCAAAAAGTTCCGATTCGAGCAACTGTTCACTGATGGCGGCACAATTGAGTGCCGCGAAGGGCTTGTCACGGCGCCGACTTTCCAGGTGCAGAGCATGAGCAACCAGTTCCTTGCCGGCACCGGTTTCACCGGTAATAATGACCGTTGCGTCCGAAGCCGCATAGAGGCGAACCTTGCGAAACACCTCCCGCATGACGGCACTGACCCCAACAAGTCGATGAAAATCCTCCGCTTCCGGGACATCTCCCAGGGGACGGAGAATCACCTGAACCTGATGACCCTGATAATCTTCGCTCAACCCGGCAGACTGAATATCAGCCAGCACATCGGCCTGCTGGGGCACCAGTCGTATTCTGATAGCGGACAGATCCTGCCCCCGTTCGACCACCTCCGTCGCCAGATCCGCCAGGGACGGCACAGCATCAGGAAAAGCGACTGCGACCGGGCGCCCCCGCAGCTGGCCGGCAGCCCGTCCAAGGCTGGTCGACAACCGTTCGGAAACCTTATGGACCTGCCAATCATCGTGAGCGGGCAGGAGCAGAACCAGGTCCGGAGTAATGACGGGAAGGTAATCGATTGCGTTCATCATGACAATTGGCCGGGCATTAGAAGCGCAAGGTCGCCAGATAGTCGGAAAACATCGACAGGCCGGACTCAAACCGGGTGAACTTGATGCCCATTCCGGCATTTTTACTCAGGCGGATCAGGTTCGGCGGAATTTTCTTGGCCCACTGTACCCGGCCCCGTACCAGCACTTCCTCACCATCGGGCAGGTAAATACACAAGCGCAGCAGGGTTCCTACCCGCTCCGGCTGACCGGTAATAACCCAGGCCCCGGCGATGGAAGCATTGCCGAGAAAAGCTATTTTTGAGATGTCATCGACCCCGAAACGGACCTTGAGACGTCTGCTTTTTCGCTCCTGACCACGCGCGACCCGGGTATTCATACCCTCTCCCCTACTGACAACAGATGGTGAAACAGGCTTGATCTATCAATCCACAACCGTGCCGAAACCGGCATTTATCACTGCGGCCGATAGTACAGGAACCTGTCCCCAACAACAACCCGACGGTTGCTCATTCGCCCCCGGGTACGGGGATTTTTTCGGTTTCGTGCGGCACCTGCGGGAAGCGGCCGCTGCGCCAATCGTCCTTGGCCTGCTCAATCAACTCCCTGCGGGTTGAGACCAGGTTCCACCAGACGGTGCGTTTACCCAAGGGCTTGCCGCCGACAACCACCAGCCCGCTGTCTGCTGTGGCCGTCAACTCAACCGCTGTGGCGGCATTCAACACCACCAGGCTTTGGGATGGAATGGGTACGCCCTGGACCTGGACATTACCATCCACCACATAGACGGCGCGCTCCTCGACATCGTCCGGCAACTGCAATCGGGCACCCTTGCTGATCCGGACATCGGCATAGAGGGTAGGCGAGGCTGTTTTCACCGGCGATGTGACGCCCCAGGCTTCACCGACAATCAGCCGCAGGTTTACGCCTTCGTGCCGGACGCTGGGAATCTGCTCGGCAGCATAGTGGACAAAGCCCGGCTCGCCCTGCTCTGAATCTTCCGGCAGCGCAACCCACAGTTGCAGCCCGTGCAATGAATGACCGGCATCACGTAATGCCGGCGGTGTCCGTTCCGAATGCGAGATACCGCGACCGGCGGTCATCCAGTTGATCTCGGCTGGACGAATCGGTTGAACGTTCCCTAAGCTGTCACGATGGAGAATTTCACCGTCAAACAGATAAGTGATGGTCGCCAGCCCGATATGCGGATGGGGGCGCACATCCATTCCTTCACCAGGAGGGAACTGTGCCGGACCAAAGTGATCAAAAAAGATCACCGGTCCCACCGACTTGAGACTGTCGGCCGGCAATAAACGCCGCACACTGAAACCACCAAGATCCTTGACCTTTGGTTGCAGGATCATGCGGATGGCCGCACAAACAGAAGCGGATCTGTCCTGATCGGGGCTATCGGTCTCAAATACATCACTCATAGGATGACCTCCTGTCAGAATAATCCAGCACCAGCCGCAAATGGAACGCCGCACCCCAGACCGTAAAACGGCAAGGTGACGGCACTTCCGATTTTCCCGGCAATAAACCAAAGACCAAGAACACCGGCCTGGTGATCCAGTTCTTGTAGAACGGCAATGCGATCATAGAGCCTTTGGCCGTGATTTCTCAGCTTCATGTTCCACTTTATTGTTTTTTGTTTCCGGCGCCAATACCGGCAACTGGTTCAACCTGTTATGAATGGCATGGTGAATGAACGACAACTTTGTCCGTACCGATTGTGTCAGCACAAACGGATAGGCATCATCCAAGCCCATGCTGCGATTCAATGAATTGAGGATCACGGAAAAACTCATCCAGGCATCTAAAATAGCGCCAATCGGTGTCTGTACTGAAAAAAAATACTGATCCTGGGGTAATTGTAATTCGCCGACTTCCCCATTAGCAGCGGCACTGCCGGTAGTTGAACCGGTGATGGAAAAATTTTGTGCCGTCTCCAGAGTATCGATAATGTGCATGTAGTGCGCCCAGGTTTCTGCCCAATCTTCATAGGGATGCATGGTGGCATATGCACTGATAAAGGTTTCATGCCAGTTTTCCGGGGCACCTTTTTCGTAATGCCGTTCCAGCGCTTTTTGGTAGTCTAATTCATCGTCACCAAAATATTGTTTGCATAACGCGTGCTTTTCCGGCGAGCTTGCAATTAATCGGTCAAAATAATAGTGGCCCAGTTCATGACGAAAATGCCCAAGCAATGTACGGTAACGTTCGCCCATGGCCATTTTTGTACTGGAGCGGGCAACATCGTCGGCTTCGGCCAGGTTAATGGTTATGTGACCAAAATCATGGCCGGTAAACACCGCTTCATGGTGTGTTAATTTGCTGGCAAAGTGATCATTTACGTTACGATCAGTAATAAAATCAAAGCTTAATCCATTTTCCGGATCCTGACTAATATTACGCAACGGGACGGGTAATGCATTTAAGGTATACAAGGCCCGGCGTTTGGCCTTTTCCATTTTCTTCCACAACGGAATGTGCTCAACAATCGTTAAATCCGGAATGGTTTCATTAAAACGACAAGCAAAACACAGGACTTCATCTTTACCGGCAACAGGAACGAAGGTGTTTAAATTCACCATGCCATTACAGGCGTTGAATTGAGCATTGTTATCACATTTTTGATAACGAATTTCCGGCTGTGCTGCTTTGAAGAATTGACCACTGGCTTCATCCAGATCGTAAGGCTCCACCTGGTTAAAACCATCATCAAGCCCAACCGTTCTGTTGCAAGCAAGACAAAGGTTACTTTCAAAAAATAACGTCGACTGATCTTTGCAATCACATTGAAATGTTTTCATATAAATATTGGACTCCAAAAAGAAGACACTGGTTAGAAACCGCGGCAGAGAAGCCACGACTCAACCTAGAACAATTACCACTATACATAATAGCGCAGATATAGTGGTAAAGCATTCAACGGCAGCCTTGCCGACAACTTCTTGCAGCTAATGAAGATTCATGTATAATTGCGTTTTCCCGAACTGACAAGTTCCATGATTCGGACTCATGCATCCCAGTTTACCGCGTTGGATACGCCATGAAGTCCATACACTAAATATCTGATCCGATGAACGCTTCCCCGGTTAAACCACAATCAGGTCAGACTTCAGGTATACTGATTTTTTTAAAGGTGGTTCCGATGCGCAAATGCCTGCTTCTCATGATGTTGACGATCTGGGTTGTCATCCCATCACCAGCTCAAGCCGCAGGTGCGCCCGAAAATCGCCTCGAGCGTGTTAAGAACGCCAACGTCGTACGCATCTGTATCTGGCCCGACTACTACGGAATCACCTACCGGAATCCGAGAACCCTGGAGCTCTCTGGAATCGACATTGACATGGCTAAGGAACTCGGCAAGGATTTGGCCGTTGCTGTAGAGTTTGTCGACAGTTCTTTTGCCACCCTCATCGATGATATAACTAACGACCGCTGTGACCTGGCAATGTTCGCCGTCGGCATCACCTCTTCGCGTGCCGAAAAGCTGCGCTTTACCCGCAGTCATCTTGCCAGCGACATTTATGCAATAACCACCAAGACCAACCGCCGGATCAGCCGGTGGGAAGACATTGACAGCCCTGGTTCGGTGGTGGCGGTCGCCAAAGGCACGCTTCATGAGCCCGTCATGCGGGAAAAACTCAAGGCCGCGCAATTGCTTGTTCTTGACACACCCTTTGCCCGCGAGCAGGAAGTACAGTCGGGGCGCGCTGATGTTTTCATGACGGACTTTCCCTATAGCCAACGATTTCTGGCTAACGCTGACTGGGCACGCCTGATATCGCCTCCGAGCGCCTATCACATAACTCCTTATGCCTATGCCATGAACTTGGACGATGACATCTGGCATGCCCGCATGGAACAATTTGTGAGCGATATCAAGCACGATGGCCGCCTGATGGCCGCAGCTAAACGGCACAAGCTGGAACCCATCGTTGCCCCATGACCGAGCGCACAAGACAGTTACGACAATTTTTCTTTGTCGCCTTGCTGCTTTTTGTCAGCGCAACCCTGATCCTTACCTCCTACATGCTGTGGCGATCGCGCGCTGAAGCCATCCTTAATGGCATCGAAATAGCATCGATGCACTCACGCAGTTTCGAGGATTTCATAACCCAAAGCCTGCACGTTACTGAACTTATTGGCGCCAATATCGGCGGGCAAGAGGATCAGCTGACGGATCCTGACGGGGCGGCAAAAACCTTCACCAGGACGTTGCGCCATGTGCCCTTTCTGCGCTCCATGTCGCTGCTTAACGACCGTGGCTTGATCATTGCCAGTTCCAATCTAGCCAATCTTGGTGTGGATGTGGTTCTGGATAATTACTTGCCACCCACACCAAAAGCGCTGGAAATTTTACGCATAGGCACCCCCTGGACCGGGCGTGATTTTGCTGACGGCCAACCTGGGGCTGGAGATGACAACACAGCAAGGTTCATCCCGATGGTACGCACACTGATAGAGAATGACCGGACAGCAACCCTCCTCACCACCCTGAACCCGGATTATTTCATTAACCACATGGCACAGAAAATCAACCAAGAGGGAGGAACTGTCGAAATCGTGCGCTACGACGGGGTGTTGCTGATGAGTACCGACCCGGACGAACAACCGGGATCCTTGCGTGAATATGTTACCCGCGAAATGCGCCTGGCAGAAGATGAGATCGGCGAATTTGAACAAAAGCTGGGGGATGATCGGCACGTATTGACCGCATTTCGTGCCTCACGCCTCTACCCCTTCGTTGTTGTCACCCATATCAAGCGCGACTACGCCTTGAGGCACTGGCAGTCCGAGGCAAAAACCCTCCTGGGAATAGTTATTCCCACCCTGCTGGCAATCATTCTGCTTGCTGTTTTGTTTTACCGCCGTCAGTTCCAGCTTGCCGAGCAGCAGGCTGAAAACGAACGTCTTCAAAAAATCAATGCCACCGTCTTTGATGCCAGCACCGAAGCCACTCTGATCACCGATCTGGACGCTAATATTGTTTCGATTAACCCTGCCTTCACCCGGGTCACGGGCTACAGTCCCGAAGACGTTATTGGTCTGCCGTTGACGGAACTGATGACGGCTGATGACATCATCACCTTTTCAAAAAGTTTCCCCGGAGACACTGAAACAAACCGAGGACTTGATTGCGCAACCATCGAGGTCCAGCAGCGCTGTAAGGATGGCAGCCTGATATGGGTTGAAATCCTCTCAACAGCCGAACGTGACAAGCAGGGCATGGTCACCGGGTATTACCGTATCAGCAGGAACATCACTGCACGTAAATTGATGGAAGATCAGGTGCGCCAACTGGCGTTCCATGACCACCTGACAAACCTGCCGAACCGCCGTCTGCTCAAAGACCACCTGGCCCTTGCCATGGCTGCCAATAAGCGCACCGGCGGCTATAGTGCTCTTATTTTCCTTGACCTGGACAATTTCAAGCAACTGAACGATGGTCATGGGCATGAGATTGGTGATTCGCTGTTAATTGAAACCGCGGCGCGCCTGAAAAGCTGTGTCCGCGGGATGGATACCGTGGCGCGCTTCGGTGGCGATGAATTTGTCGTTCTGGTTAACGGTTTGGGCGTGGGCCGGGCAGAATCCGCCGCACTGGCGAACCTCATCGCAGAGAAAATCCGCGGCGCCCTCGCGGAACCATATACTCTGACCACCACCCTTGAGGGGCGGGCGCCGGTCACTGTCGAGCATCACTGCACATCGAGCATCGGCATTGCGTTGTTTACCAATCATCAGGCACAAGACAGCATTATCAAGGGGGCCGACGATGCCATGTATGAGGCCAAAGCGGCAGGGGGCAACCGGATACGCCTTCAGGTCGCGCCAGATTGAGCTGCTTTTGAATATACGCTCTTGCTTACTGCCCCGTTCGCTGATCAGGAGTCATCAGTCAGAGGCAACAACAGTGCTGGCACAAGGGGGGGGGGCACCTGTAGAACATCCATATCCAGAGAAGCTATACCGGGTTGGCACAGGCCCTGAAAAAACAAAGGCAGGTACGCCTGTCCGGCGTGCCTGCCTTTGATAATATCTGGCTCCCTCTGCTGGGCTCGAACCAGCGACAATCTGATTAACAGTCAGATGCTCTGCCAACTGAGCTAAGAGGGAATAATTGGTGCGGGATGGGAATATAGGGGATACCAACCCCCATGTCAAGCCATTTTCTGGCGCCCGGCTACCCCCCTTTTTTGAGGTCGTTCAGAACCAGCTTGGCCACCGCTTTGAGGGTTTCAAACACCCCTTCTCCGGTTGGCGCGCAGGCCTCATATTCGGGAACCTTACGGGGGTTAAGCACCCGACTCAGTTCTTCCAAGTCACTGGCATTGGGCAGGTCGCGCTTGTTGTACTGGATAACGAAAGGGATTTTTTCGATATCAAATCCCTGCTCTTCAAGATTGTCACGCAGATTTTCGAGACTCTCGATATTGGCGTCAAAACGCTCTTCCTGCGAATCGGCGACAAAAACGACACCATCAACACCTTTTAGAATCAACTTGCGTGAAGCGTCGTAAAAAACCTGACCTGGAACGGTATAAAGATGGAAACGGGTCTTGAATCCCCGAATTTCACCCAAGGCCAGTGGCAAGAAATCAAAAAACAGGGTGCGCTCAGTCTCTGTAGCCAGAGAAATCATCTTGCCTTTGGAACCTTCAGCCGTTTTATTATAAATGAACTGCAAATTCGTTGTCTTACCGCACAGGCCCGGGCCGTAATAGACAATCTTGCAGTTAATTTCTCGTGAGGCGTAGTTGATGAAGGACATCTGGCGAATTCCGATCAGTTAAAAAGGTTGTCGATATCATCGTCAGTAATTTCAGCAAACGGGCTCGCCTGAAACTCTGAGTGCTGATCCTGGGCTTTGCGTACTAGATCCTCGAGAATCACTGCCAATTCGCTACTGGCTTTTTTAACCCGTAAACGCACCAGCCCCAGTGAACTGCGCTGATCGAAGATGACTACCAGAATAACCCGCCCGCCGACGATGGAAAGGTGGATATTATCCTTCTCACCTTCATGAAAAAGGATCGAAAATTCCTTTTCGCCAATAAGTTTGGCCAGTCCACCGGTCGCCGCAATATTCCCCGCCGTCAGAGACGCCAAGCTGGTGGTGTCAAGGTTGTCAGTTTCGCCGGTAGCTGCGATCAGCTGGCCATCCTTGTCGACAAGAAATATAACCTTGGCATTAGATTCCCGCAATAGACGTTCAATCAGTGCCATAATCTTCTGGTATTCTTCATCGTACATGACCAGAGATGACTGTGAGCTGAGCATGTGGTACTCCTTGGCTAGAATTCATCTTTGATTAAGGCATTTATATATCATTTAAAAAGTCTCATATCAAGGATCTAATCATTAGAAAGAAAATTAGCCACCACTACGAGAGACTGTTATGATATAGAAATATCATCAAGGAACCCAACCGAACCCTGAGAAAATCCCGACAATAACAGGATTCCCATTGACAACAAATTACCAGCACCCGGCCGGTCTGCAACCTGCTAAAAATCACCGACTAGTCACATCGATCCGCGAAGGATACGATTTTTCATTGCTCGACGACTGTGACAATGCTTATCGTTTTACCGCCCTGGTCTCAGCCCCCCGGCTTGCCGATATTTTTATGCAATTCAGCCGCTTTCTAAAAGACGAGTCCTTTTTCATTCTGGAATTCTATCCCGAACAGGCAGCAACCCGGCGCTCAAGCGCCGAGGAATCACGTCCGGAACCGGCAGTCTATTATTCCCCCTACCTGCCGACCAATCTGATCCTGCGAACCATTGCACCCTACCTAAGTCGCTTGATCCATGATGGTTTTGTTGGCTTTGGGCTCGCCAATAACCGAAAAGGCCTGGAGTTTTTCTGCTCCGAAGAAAAAGTCTTGAGCTTTTTTACCGATAACCATCTGCGCCTTTGCAATTTTTTGGCACGCCATCAGCTTCCCTATTGCGAGGACCTGATTCTGCCCACTGATTACGACCATCAGCACCTCTCGCTACTTGGCCTGCCACGCGACCTGCTTCCCCCGGAGCTTAAAAAGCTTGGGACCGCAGAGCTTGATGCGTCCCTCTACTGTGATGAAATCACTGAACTGCTCGACATGTACGAGGTCGAAGAAGGCCTTTCGTTCTTCCTCACCCGCAAAGAGCAGGAACAAATTGCTGATCTGATTAACAGCAAACTGATACAGCATGAGTTTGCCGATGTCGAATTCGGATCCCTGTTATTGGACTGGAGTGATTTTGTCACCGAGTGCGAATACGTTTTTGACGGTGATTTGTGGGAATATCGCCAGGGGTTGAAAATCCGCGATCTGATCGCAACGGTAATTGAACTGCTTGATGAGCCCCTGGCGGAAAAAATCAGGGCCATCGTCAGCGAACCCGATGCGACCTTTCGCAAGAATCTGGTCGACGGTTCAAAGCGTCTCGATACTCCGGGCAACCCGTTAATCAGCCAGGAGTGCTTCTGGTACCAGGGGGTAGTGCGCAATCAGGGAAGCGAACTGCGTCGCGATCTGATCCGCCACGGCTGGTTTAAAAGGCCGTAATCATGGTGCTGGTTCTCGCTGCAACTCCAGCTGAAACAGCTCTGCTGCGTCAGCAGTTGAGCTCCAAAACAAGCTCACAATGCGGCGGCAGGGAAGTATTACACGGCAATCTGGGTGGGGCCCCGGTAGTGGTCGGCCACGCCGGCATCGGTGCTATGCTGATGGCGATGCAACTAACCCGTATGTTAGCTGAATTACGACCCGAGGCGGTAATCCTCTGTGGCTGTGGTGGCAGTTATCCCGACAGCGGCCTCGGCATCGGTGATCTGGCTCTGGCCAGTAGCGAGACCTATGGCGACTGCGGAGTAACCGCAGGCACTGGTTTTGTCCCGCTGGAACAGCTGAACATTCCGCAACAAACCCGCTTTGCTCCTCTCTTTCAACAGTCTTACAAGTTTGACACGCCCCTGCACAAGCGAACGGCCGAGTTGCTTCCGCAGGCGCACTGCGGCCCCTTTGTGACCGTCAACAACTGCTCCGGCACCCCGGAGATAAGCCGCCAGCTGCAGCAACAGACCGCAGGGATCTGCGAAAACATGGAAGGAGCAGCAGCGGCGCAGGTATGCGCTGAATTCTCCTGCCCGCTTGTAGAAGTACGCGGCATTTCCAACCCGACCGGGACCCGCGCCGATGTACTGTGGGATATCCCCCTGGGCATGAGAGTGGCACAAGAGGCGGTTCTGACCCTGCTGCAGCGCGGCCTGCTGAATCCTTGAAGGATCGTTATCATGACAACCTTAAGCCTTGGCTATTCTCCCTGTCCCAATGATACCTACATCTTTCACGCCCTGGTTCATGGCTTAATTCCCTGTGATAACCTGACCTTTGCAGAACGTCTCGAAGATGTCGAAACCCTCAACCAGTTGGCACTGGAGGGGATTCTTGATCTGACCAAGATTTCCTTTCATGCCTTTGGCCACCTGCGTGATCGCTACGTCCTGCTGCGCAGCGGTGCCGCCCTGGGGCGCGGCTGTGGACCTCTGATTGTTGCCAACAGCGCAACCCCCCTTGAACAATTAAGGGATAAAACCATTGCCGTCCCGGGACGGCTGACCACCGCCAATCTGTTGCTGCAACTCTATTTTGGCGGAGCCGGTAAACTGCTGGTTCTCCCCTTTGATCAGATTATTCCTGCCGTGCGTCAGGGACGCGCTGTAGCCGGGGTGATTATCCACGAATCACGTTTTACCTATCAGCAGTACGGGCTGGAGCAGCTACTTGATCTGGGGCAATGGTGGGAGGAGGAAACCGGGTACCCGATCCCCCTCGGGGGAATTCTGGCGAAAAGAAGCCTGGGTGAAGTGCGGATCAGGCTGGTGGATCAGGCCTTGCGACGCAGCATCGAATACGCCCGCAATCACCCGCATCAGGCAACCGGTTATATCCGTCAACATGCCCAGGAACTTGACGATAGCGTCATAAATCAGCATATCGGCCTGTATGTTAATGATTACTCAATCGATTTAGGTGAAGACGGGCTGGCAGCTGTTAGCTGTCTCCTGGAAAAAGCGGAACAGGTCGGCATTATTGCTAAAACCGACCTGCCACTGACAATCTGATACCTTGTTATCGTAACTGTTCAGCACCGGATCACCGACCCGGCGCAAGGGCATAGCTGAATAGTCAGTTATTATCTTACTCCGAGACGCACCGCCTTGATAAACCGCGCCTCAACCGCCGCACCCACCTTGGCCAGGGTTTCCGGTTCAACCGGCGAGTCGACAGAGAAAACTACCATCGCTTCTCCGGCTTTTTCCAGACGGCCAAGACTCATATTGCCGATATTGACCTGATGTTCGCCCAAAATCGTGCCGATCTTCCCGATCAACCCCGGGCGGTCCTGATAATTGATAACCAGCATATGTTCTTCAGGGCGAAAATCGATGGGGAAGTTGCGCAGCTTGACAATTTTTGGTGTGCCTTCAAACAGGGTTCCGGCAATACGTCGCCTGCCTTCCGGACTTTCCAGATCAATCGTAATGAGACTGGAAAAGGAATCAGTTTCCGTTGAGCGGATTGACTCGACTGCTATACCATGGATTTTGGCAACCAGACTGGCGTTTACCATATTGACGTCCTGCTCGGTACTGAAATTGAGCATTGCTGCGAGGCCGCAAATGGTCAGGGGCTCGCAGTCATAGCGGGCAATCTTGCCGTTATAGGTAAAGGAAATCTTGCTTGGGTTGGCGGGTGCCAGCTGAGACATAAATTCACCCAGAATCGTTACCAACTCCATAAAGGGTTTCATGTGATCCATCAGATCCGGATCAAAGCGGGGGATATTGACCGCGTTGCTTAACGGACGGCCGTCGATGTAGTTGACAATTTCCTTGCTGACGTCGATGGCAACATTTTTTTGTGCCTCAAAGGTATTGGCTCCCAGGTGCGGCGTTACCAGCATATTGGGATGATCGATCAATCGCTTCAGCACCTCACTGCGTGGTGGTTCTTCACTGAACACATCGAAGGCCGCACCTCCACATTTGCCCGACTCCAAAGCTGATAGCATCGCCGCCTCATTGATGATCCCGCCACGCGCACAATTGACGATCAAGACGCCATCCTGCATACCGGCAAAGTGCTCCGCATTGATCATGTCACGGGTCTCGTTATTGAGAGGGGTGTGCACGCTAATAATATCGGAAAAGCGAATCACATCCTCCAACGAGGTCAACTTGACACCAAAATCTTCGGCGCGCTTTTCAGAAATATAGGGGTCGTAAGTCAGCACATCAGCTTCAAAAGCGCGGCAGCGCAGGGCGACCCGGCCACCAACCTTGCCCAGGCCGATAATACCAACGGTCTTGCCTTTGAGTTCATGCCCGGTGAAAGGTGCGCGCTTCCACTCTCCGTTTTTCAGACTGATGTTGGCGATCCCGACATTGCGGCATTTCGCCAGTAGAATTGCCAGCGTATGTTCGGCGGCCGAATTGACATTGCCGTACGGAGCGTTGACGACAATAATGCCGCGGCGACTGGCCGCATCGACATCAACGTTATCAATCCCGACCCCGGCCCGGGCAACGATCTTTAAACGCTTGGCATGACTCAATAAAACCTCATCAACCAAGGTGCCGCTGCGGGTAATAATTGCATCATAGTCACCGACACAACGGTGCAGTTCGTCGATCTCCAGACCAATTTTTTTATCGACGGTAATGCGCGGGTCATTGGTCAACGGTTGCAGGCCGCTGTCGGAAATCTCATCAGTAATCAGAACCTTCATAGATCTACCTCTTTTATTTATACGCTGGAAAGCAAGCCTTTTTCCTGACTGTGGGAGAGCGAGGATTTTATGTGCCTCGTCGGCTCTTGTCAATCATCCTCAAGCAGTGCTTCGTGACTGAGCAATCTGACCTCATCAATAGTGATGATCTGGGGATCTTCGAGAGAAACCGCAAAGAGCCCGACGCCGGCGACGCGGCGCAAATCGAGCTCGCGTTCCCGCGGGCCGCTAGCGACCTCGGCCAGGGGTACCCGGATACGATTCCAGCCCTGATTCAAAACAACCGTAGAGTTGAATCGGTCGCTATGCAGATTATCAGCAGCGCGATGGTGCTGATCATGAATCCGCAGATGTAATTCCAGCGGCTCCGGTAAAGAATGATGAATGTGCATCTGCAATGCTGCGTAGCCACGCCAGTCGGCCGGGAAAAAATTGAGAAAAACCCCCGGATACCAGCCGCTGACCAGCTCAACCCGCAGCGCTTTCCGGCCCCGATAGACAATCTCCTCATCAAGGTAACGACGTGATTTTCCACCCCAGCGGTTCCGCTCAAAGGGAGTCTCAAAACCTGACAACAGAGGGAACTGATGACGACTGACAATGTCATCTACCAGCGCCCGGGAAAAGGGAACCAAGCTCCAGGCCACGACCAGTAGCAATAATAATTGTGTTGCATGACGTGCCGGAGCCCCAAGTTGCCCCCGCCCGGGCGCAAAAAAGAGGATGGCCAGCAGCCCCCCCAGCACATCGTTAAAAACATCCCGCCAACTCGGCTCACGACCGACCAGAGACTGGAGAATTTCAGTCATACCACCTACCAGAGCACTCAGCAGGACAACCTCAATCAGCAACCTCCGTAGCGGCAGGTCACCCCTCCAGCTCAGATACAGGTACCCCCACAGGAAAAAGCACAGCAGATGCCCGCTGACCCAGGCCTGGCGAACAGAGCGTATCGAATCAGGTCCGGGTCCGCCGACAAACAGCAGCCCCGCACAGATCAACGCCGGCGGCAGGAGTAAAAAAGTCTGGAGGCGGTTTAAGCCAAACATAGAGGACGCCTGTAAAGAAATTCGACAAAGCTATCGGGATGAGACAATGTTTACCATCCAGGCAATGTCTGATCCAGGAATAATCAGCGATTATTATAACAAACGGATCTTCATAGAGGGCGATATCATGTGTGAAAAGGTCTTTTTGATTCATTAACAGCAGAATCACGAAAGCTACCGGGGGAATAATTATTGCATCAAGAATTTAACACTTATGGTTATTTTCGCACTCATTGCAACCAAGAACAAAAAATGAGAGAATGCAGCCCAGAAGGCAAAAACCCCTTACCGCACTAACCCCTTTCCATGGCATATTGCCAAGAAGAGAGGACAATGGAAAGTCGCTACCAGTACAGTCCCGTCAGAGAGAACCAGCGCTTTCAGGCCGTGAGCCGGGCTCTGGTCCTGATTGATCGTGGCCCTGAGTCTCTGCCTTACCACATCATGGATGTCAGCGAAGGGGGGCTCTCATTTCGTTATCTGGGGCAGAAACTCAAACGTTCAGACATCAGGGAACTCAGCCTTTATCACAACCACGAGCTGATTGTCGACAACCTGCCGGTCAAATCCGTGTCGGATTATCGCTTGCGCGACAATCTCGTTCCCGTCAGGCGCGCCAGTGTCCACTTTGCCCCCCTGTCAGATGAACAGTTGAAGAAATTACAAACATTTATCCGTTTTTATACCGAAGCGCCCTTACCTGTCGCAGCAAAGCAACAAGCGACATCGCATTGACAATAATCACCGGCTACTGAACAGAAACAAACCAAAAAGCCCGTCCATTAGGACGGGCTTTTTGGTTCAACAGAAATTCCACTTTTCGTGGCACCAGATTTACTAGTTTTTTGCCCGGCGACGACACAGAGCCAGACCGACCAGACCTGAACCCAGCAGCAACAGGGTACCCGGCTCAGGAACCTGAGCGATCAATTGGGATTGTTTTGCTATGTTACCATCCCAAAGATTCATGACTTTGACATCGTAACCGTTACCGGCTGCTACATTTTCAGCCAGAATAGCTGCCGCATAAAAAGTATTACCGAGGTTGACACTTAAATCGCCTTGCAACATCCAGATGGCATTCTGAAGAGCAATTACATTATTTTTATTGAATGCAAAAGACCCTTGAACAAAATTCCAGTAAAGATATTTTGTTCCTCCATGAAGTAATTCAGTGACTGCTCCAGCTTTTTGCGTCTTGATGCCATCATCGATGGTCGCTGTATATTTAGCACCGGGAACAAACGTGACATTTTTCTCAACACAAAAAGTGAGGAACATATCTCCATTGGGGTATGATATCTGGTCTCCATCCTGATCATAAACCGCAAATGCCCCGTTAACCCCATTAATTGAGGTTTTCAACGAAACGGTTGCGCCATCATCAATCGGAAACGCAAAAACCTGACTAACACCCAGCACCAGCAGCGCTGCCAGAACCATCATCATCTTCACTATATTTTTCATAACAACCTCCAAAAATTTATTCATTATTTACTTTATAGTCATTTATAGCAAGAATCAGGCCAGTCCGCTGGTATCTCTTTAACATCATGAATTTACTCTCTAACCCAATAGCTTACCCACGCAGTTTCAGCTGGTTATCATGACCAGATTAGTCTATTCAGTCTTTTAAATAAGGAGGTCATCACCGCAAAAAACAGGTTGTCGGTTTTTTTTACATAAAAAGGCCGATCAGCAACGCCGACCGGCCCGTTTGTGTAAACTATTTCGACATTCATTTTTCAACTGTGCCGGGCGGCAAACTCCTCCATAAAGCTCGCCAGCTTTTCCACCCCGGCCATCGGCATCGGGTTATAGATGGAAGCACGGATACCACCGACACTGCGATAGCCCTTGAGGGCATAAAGACCGCGCTCTTCGGCCTGCTGCAGGAATTTAGCAGTAAGTCCATCGCCATTGAGCAGGAAGGAGACGTTCATGATCGAACGATGCTCTTTCCTGGCGATTCCACGATAAAAATCGCCGGCATCAATCACCCGGTAGAGACGTGACGCCTTGGCTTCATTGATCCGTTCCAGCGCATCCACACCTCCCTGCTCCTTAAGCCATTCAAGCACCAGCTTGATGACATAAACGGCAAAGGTATTGGTGGTGTTGGTCAGGGAGTTATCCTTGTCGGCCTGGGTAAAGTCAAGCAGGGTCGGAGTCGCGGCATCAGCATAGCCAAGCAGGTCATCACGAATAATCACCATGGCCATACCCGAGGGGCCAAGGTTCTTTTGCAGGCCGGCATAGACAACTCCAAAACGCCTGTAGTCGATGCGGCGTGACAGCAGCTCAGACGTCATATCAGCGATCAGCGGTACCCGCCCGCAATCAGGGAACTGATTCCAGCGGGTACCGAAGATGGTATTGTTACCGGTAACATGAAGGTAGGCGGCATCCTGATCGATCAACTCCAGGGGTAACTCCGGAATGTGATCATAACCGCTGGCAGCACTGCTGCTGACGGTTTTTACCTGGCAGAATTTCTGCGCTTCCCGGGCTGCCACCTTGGCAAAGTTGCCGGTTTCGGCATACAGGCATTTGCGTTCAGCAGAACGCCCGGCGAGATTCAGCGGGAGCGCCGAAAAGACCATTCGCGCCCCACCATGCATAAACAGAATCCGGAAGTTATCCGGCAGATCGGTCAATTCACGAAATAGGGCCTTGGCCTCTTCAAGTACCTCGATAAATTCATCAGCACGATGACTGATTTCGATGATCGATACCCCCATGCCTCGATAATCGAGCCATTCTTCCTGAATCTTGCGCATCACCGGTTCGGGCAGCATCGCCGGTCCGGCACCGAAATTGTAAACTCTGTCTTTCATAGATCACCGTCCAAAAAATAACTGCAATCATTCAACTGCGTCCTTGCCGCAGGTTCCCCGATCCGACGCCGAACAAATACTAATTATCTCACTTGACCACCCGCAAGCCACCTTTACCTGCAGATCCCGGCGGATCCGGGTCATCTTCCGGGGTCTCCGGCTCAGATACAGCTGATTCTCCCCCCAGCGTCGGCAAGGTACCCTGATGCAGCATCTGCTCTACTGAACCGGCAACCGCCAGGCATTGCTTCATACACACCCGATAGGCCGGGCACATGGTACAATCTGCTTGACCGCCGGCCGCTTTAAGGCAATGGATCAGCAGTTCAACACTTTCAAGTTGGGACAGGGGGACCAGATACATACTTTTCCTCTTTTCTTAACCGGCTATGGTGCGTTCGCAGACATCAACAAACCTACGAAGTTTTTTCATCATCGCGGCAAAATCATCCGGACGCAAGGATTGTGGCCCGTCACTGGTAGCATTTTCGGGACAGGGATGCACCTCGACCAGCAGTCCATCGGCACCAGCCGCCGCCGCCGCATAACACATGGCCGGCACCAGTGCCGAGTGCCCGGTACCATGGGAGGGGTCAATAACAACGGGGAGATGGGTCTGCTGCTTGAGTACCGGGATAGCCGACAGATCGAGGGTGTTGCGGGTAGCCGTTTCAAAGGTGCGAATCCCGCGCTCACACAGAATCACCCGGCGATTCCCTTCGGACAGAATATACTCGGCACTCATCAGAAACTCCTGAATGGTGGTCGCCATCCCTCGCTTCAGCAGAATCGGCTTATCGAGTTGGCCGAGCATCTTCAACAGGGCAAAATTCTGGGTATTACGGGCACCGACCTGCATGACATCAGCATAGCGGGCGACCAGTTCAACATCACGCGGATTCACCACCTCGGTGACAATCGGCAAGCCGGTCAATTCGCGCGCTTCGGCCAGCAACTTCAGCCCCTCTTCTTCCATCCCCTGGAATGAATAGGGGCTGGTGCGTGGCTTGAAAGCTCCGCCACGCAGCATCCGCGCACCCGCCGCTTTGACAGCAACGGCGGTTTCACAGATCTGTTCACGGGTCTCCACTGCACAGGGACCGGCACCGACAATAAACTCCTTGCCACCAACAGCCAGACCGGGGACGATCTCAATCGTGCTCGGCTCCGGCTGAACTTCAAGGCTCGCCAGCTTGTAGGGCTTAAGGATGGGAACGACATTTTCCACCCCAGCCATGGACTGTAGAATCTGCAATTTCTCTTTGCCACGCTCCTCGCCGACAGCACCAATCACATTGCGCGTCTCGCCGTAAATCACATGAGGCTGATATCCCATCTCAGTAATTTTGGCTTCCACCGCAGCCAGCTGCTGTTTATCTGCACCTTTTTTCATAACGATAATCATTGTTGCGCTCCTTTTGTCGCCAGCGACGTTTGAAGGCAAAAAGGCCACCAGATCTCCCGGCGGCCCTTACATCTACAAAGTAAAAAACCCGTGGGAGAATCGCTGTGAGCCATTCTGCCATGGGTTGGTGTATCTGGTGAGCTTTACTCGCACCCTTCCACGGCAGACGGCCTGAAAAAGCCGAAAAACCAGAAAAAGAAAAAGCTGCGATAAAGACCGAAGGTTGTCATAACCATCCTCTCACGTGATCTGGCGTAGACTACACAAGCCCGCCCCCACAAAGCAAGTGAAAAATCGCTGACTGCGGCAGCGCAAAAACCCGCATTTTCTCTTGACAGTCCCGCGCCCTTTGGTTATAAACGGGCTTCATTTCGCCCAGATAGCTCAGTCGGTAGAGCAGAGGACTGAAAATCCTCGTGTCGGCAGTTCGATTCTGTCTCTGGGCACCAGCAAAATCAAAGGGTTACGGCTTTATAGCTGTAACCCTTTTTGGTGTAGGTAACATATAGGTAACACCATCAGCTAAAAATGATCACGCCAGTGCCCATCTTGAAAAATGAGACCTCCATCAAACAACAACACGAAATAAAAAACTCAGGCAGGCAAATACAACAGAGATGTGGCCCAGGACCTTCTGACCATGGCACGACTATTTAGTCGGGATGATTTGGTTGGATGCACAGAGACAAAGCAAGCCCAGCGACGAGATGATAAATCTGATCCGTGCACCTTGGACGGACCAGGAGAAGAGTAATTTTCGACAATACACCTCAGCTTCAGGTCAAGGGACGCTAGAATGATCGTCAGGTTTAGTCAAGACCTTAGCAGCTACCCCTTGCTACCTGCACGAGATCCACTCGCCGGGCCTGCACCTTCTTGATGAGATCGGCCAGGGCGTCTTCGGAGGATCCAGCGTCGTCGTTAATCCCGAAGGCTTCACGTTCCAGCATGATCAATGTCTTGTAGGCACTGACCAAGTCAGTGGTTCCCTTGATGCGCTGTGGAAGCGATACAACCTTTTTGACTGCTTGTGCCAGCGCTTTAGCATCGTCATTCGTCAAGGCTTCCTGCAGCGTCTCGAACAACTCTTTGCCGTCGGTCATAGCTTCGATCTCGGCAAATAGCTTCGCAACCAGCTCACGCTTTTGCGGAATGTCTTTGCGGTGAGATAGAGCTACCCGGCTTTGGATGTCTGATTCGGCCTCGATAATGGTACGCTCGGAAGCGCCTTGCGTACCGTTGCGCACCGCTTCAATGCGAACCTTTTCAGCTGCTTTAGCTTTGATCTGCTCAGACAAGTCGCGGGGCCAGCCTTCTTTCTTTGCTCTCTTCCGGATTGCGGCCTCGCTAATGCCGTACTCCGCGCCTATGTCCCTGAGAGATCGGATCCCTGCTCGGTAGTGTCTTGAGATGGCTTCCCAGTCAGTTTTATTTCTAATCATCACGCTTGCTCCTATTCTTCAAAGGTGTTGTCCTTTAAAATTACAGTACGCGCGTGAAGATAAGAGATACAGGGCTTTGTTGCTTCGCTGGTGTCTGAGATACCAACTGCATTCAATAAAAAAAATGCGACCAGATTGTATCAAGACGCATTTCCTGATGATTTATAGATGAGGGACGTTCCTCACTGCTGATATTTTTCAGTCCATTCTACTAATCGTTTTTTGACAAGCTTCTATTTAGCTTGATTTTTATTAATTCTTATTCAGAAATTTTTATTGAAATAGAATATAGCTCATCAACAAAATCTTTTATTTTGTTAGAATTATTAGACAACCAAGAATTTTCTGAAATACCCTTTCCCATAAATTGACCAACTACTATCTCTATAGAATAAAATTCATCAGAATGATCGTCTATATGACCTATGATAAATATTTCATTTTTGTTATTTGATTTTATATAAACGAAAACACCACCGTGATTATTCTTACCGTTATATACTATAGAACCCCTGTCTCCGGGTGGCTCAGGAACGAAATTTCTCGAATTTTCATAATAAATTCTTCTTATCAAAACATCATACAAATTATATATTTCGTGATATTTCTTCTGTGACACAATCTCTAGCATCTCAATAGAATGTTTACTCCTAAAAGGGTCGTGATTGAAAAGTAAACTTTCTGTTGTTTTTTTTCCATGTTCGATAATTTCATTAGTCTGTGCGAAATAAACATCGTATGGAAACTTTATTTTAACTTCAGGCTGACCATTAACCTTGAAAGTATTGTGTTTTATTTTTTGAACTTCAGTAAAATTCCAGTTTTTTTGCGAACACCCAGAAGAAAAAACCAATAATACAAAAAATAAAGACAATAATCGCATATAGAATCCATCCTCCATAGAAATCAGCACTATCACCCAATATTACTCATCAAACCTTAGAGCATCCTGCCCACTAATTCCAGCTTTTAGGCGTTAACTATCAGAACAAGTCCCATTCTTGATACTTACTCGCCCAGGGTAAGGGTCGGGCGGCGGACTGATCGTGCCTTGTGGTGGTTGCCGGGCCTTCACTTATTGAGGGGAAAACATTCAGTCGTGACAATTTTCTCAATGAATGGTAACTATTAGCCGTTCCAACCAAACGATCGACAGCATGAGGGGGAATCATGTCTATTCCCGATTACCAATCATTGATGTTACCACTGCTGACGCTGGCAGCTGATGGAAGCGAACACTCCATTCGTGATGCACGAGAGCGCCTTGCTGCTGAGTTGTGTTTGACCGATGCTGAGCGCAGTGAGCTACTACCCAGCGGGAGGCAGCCGGTATTCGACAACCGCGTCGCCTGGGCTAAAACCTACCTTCAACAAGCCGGGCTGCTTCACTCTCCACGCCGGGCACACTTTCAGGTAACCGATCGAGGACGCCATGTCCTTGATGACAACCCCACAACCATCGACACCAGATTCCTTGATCAATTCCCCGAGTTCGTCGAGTTTCGTTCTGCTGGAAAAAACAACAAAACAGACACAACGGCATCTGCCCAGGAATGCGCTACCGCCACACCCGAAGAGATGCTGGAGACGGCTCATCAACAGATCCGTGACGATCTGGCAACTGATTTACTCAGAAGGATCAAATCGTCACCGCCATCATTTTTCGAGCGTCTGGTGGTAGAACTGCTGGTCAAGATGGGTTACGGAGGCTCTCGTAAAGAAGCCGGCAAAGCCCTCGGCAAGAGCGGCGACGAAGGGATTGACGGCATCATCAACGAAGACCGCCTCGGCCTCGACACCATCTATCTCCAGGCCAAGCGATGGGAAGGCACTGTCGGCAGACCGGAGATCCAGAAGTTTGTCGGCGCCCTGCACGGCAAACGCGCCCGTAAAGGGGTATTCATCACCACCAGCAACTACTCCGTCGAAGCCCGTGATTACGTCTCTCACATTGACCCCAAGGTCGTGTTGATCGACGGGGCCGAACTGGCTGAGTTGATGATTGACTACGGTCTGGGAGTTACCACTACCGCAACCTACGAGCTGAAGAGAGTTGACTCAGACTATTTTGTGGAAGAATAAGCACACATGCAAGCTGGCAACCTTCTTTCAAGATCGGCGTCAGATTAAGCCTGAGCTCAAACCATGCACATTAGCCAAAGCAAGCACGGCGCTAGTTTATTCAGGGTCTACAGCATATTCATCAAAAATGAAAAAAGAAGGTAATAGATGAAAGAGCCTCTTACTGAAAATGGGAAACTTCAAAATGCCCTAAAACCATCCGTGTACCTCGACAGTTCTGTCCTAGTTGATTATTGGTCAGCCGAAGGGATTGAATCCTCAAGACTATCTAAATCAGAAAGAACACCCTCAATTGGGCATGAATATGAAAACAATGTGCGTGAATTATTCAAATACTCAAATCGATTGGATAAGATGGCAGATGTAAGAGAATTAGTTGTCTTCGGGAATGGCTCTTTGGTTCCGATAACTAGCCCCCTAGCAATTCTTGAGCTTGTCGAATGGCATGCTCATGCCGCATTTAAACAAATTGCATCCGAATCAGCTGGATATATTTGTGTAGACAGGCTTTCCCGAAAGCAGGTGGGGGACTATCTAAGCAAAGTTTACCTACAGGGCGAAAAGCAAAAAGAAGAAGTAGAAGATAGTTTTAACGTTAATAAAGCCCCCAAAGTTGCGCTAATGAGAGATTGCATCCTTAATACTTCTTTCATGGACTCTCATGGCCTTAGTGGGATTTTACAAGTAGATATTAAAAATTTAACTATTGATGCTGAATATCTGGGAAGTAGGCTTTTCATGCTAGCATACCATCAAATAGGCCTTGCTGATTTACTTCATATTACAGCGGCACACCATTTCGGATGCGAATACTTTGCTTCATTCGACTCAGATTTTAAGCGCTGCCGGGATCTAATAAAAGAGGACTTTGGTTTAGAATTGATAGATTCTGTAGACGCCTTGTTAAGTCTATTAAAATGTGAAGAATAGCCCTTCGTTGCAGCAGACTGATGGGAATACGCTTTGCTTTATCCTAGTTTTCACCTTGCGGTTTCAGCCCTCTGAACCCAGTTGTACGCTAAACAAAAAATAAATGACTTACCATGTTGGAATATTACGCCAAAACTTGATTCCAATAAAAAAAGGATGCGCCATAAAAAATACGGAAAAAGGAGTGTAGGTGACCTTTCCGTCTTGGGTCATTCATCTTTCCAGAGAAGAAGCTATCGCCTCCATCGAAAAAATAGAACAACTTCCTGGGGATGAGTGACCTCCCCGCTCACGCCACCGCCTGCTGATACAGATATTGCTGGAAATCGACAAAGATGCGGCTGATCTCTTGGGGCACACCTAAATCTGCGACGGCATCGGGGATGGAATTGTGGTACTTGAGCTTGAGCAGGGGGGAGAGCTTTTCTAATGCCAGTTCATCGACCCCGACCTTGACGTATTGCGCCAGCACAAAATCCAGGAAGCTGCGTTGCTTGTCGTTGAAGTGTCTGTCAAAGCTAAGCTGGGCACGGGCGGCGCGTTCTTCGCGGCTTAGAGGTGGCAGGGCGAAGGCCACATGCACCAGCACATCGAAGATGTCGCTCCTTTCGGCATCGATGATTTTGCGCATTTCGCTGAGTTGATCCCGCCCGAAGCCTTTTTCCGCCAATCCTTCGAGTAGTTTCTTGCGTGTATCCGGCAGGCTCCAGAGCTTGCGTAGCTCATCTTCATCCTTGAAAAAGTCGGGCAGTTTACCGAACAGTTCTTCCATGAACTGTGCTGCCGACATAGGGGTGCCGTCCGTATGCCAGAAGCTGGTGGCGATCATGTGCTGGATGGTGCGCTCCTTGCCGTCGGCCAGCTTGACCCTAGCTTTTGCCTTCTTCTTGCAGATACAGGGAGTCTCACCACACTTGTTGCAGGGTTCTTTTTCCCTAATGCAGACACAGGGCCGCTCACCGCAGACCTTGCAGGGGTGAGGTGGCTCCTTCACACACTGGCAGGGCTGATAGTTGCAGCGTGGGCAGGCTTCCGGCTCTTGGGGTTCGCCGTCCCATTCGGGGTCACTGAAATGATGGTAGGCTTTAACGAAATCGTAGATGGTGAAATAATCCTTCCCCTCATACAGACGGGTGCCGCGTCCGATAATCTGCTTGAACTCGATCATTGAGTTGACCGGGCGCATCAGCACGATATTGCGGACATTGCGGGCATCAACGCCGGTGGAGAGCTTCTGCGAGGTGGTCAGGATGGTGGGGATGGTCTTTTCATTGTCCTGGAAGGTGCGCAGGTTGTTGTCGCCTAGAGCGCCGTCATTGGCCGTGACGCGAACGCAGTAGTTGGGGTCGCTGCTGGTCTTGACCTGATTGATCAGATCCCGTACGGCCAGCGCATGATCTTGGGTGGCGCAAAAGACCAGGGTCTTCTCCTTCTGGTCAATCATCCCCATGAAGAGTTTGACCCGATGTTGCTCGCGCTCCTTGATCTCGATGATCCGGTTAAAGTCGGTTTCCTCGTAGCGACGTCCGGCCTCAATCTCTCCTTCGACGATGGTGTCATCGGTGGTGTAGATGTAATCATCCAGGGTGGTGGCAATCTGCCTGACCCGAAAGGGGGTGAGAAAGCCGTCGTTGATGCCGTCCTTAAGGGAGTAGGTAAAGACCGGCTCGCCAAAATAGGCGTAGGTATCAGCATTCTCCAGACGCTTGGGGGTGGCGGTCAGACCCAATTGCACGGCTGAAGAAAAATACTCCATGATCTTGCGCCAGTTGCTCTCATCATTGGCGCCGCCCCGGTGGCATTCGTCGATGACGATGAAATCAAAGAAGTCAGCAGGGTAGTCCCCGAAATAGGGGGAAGGTTCACCGCTCTCATCGGTGCCGCTCATGAAGGTCTGGAAGATGGTGAAGAAGATGCTGCCGTTGGTGGGGACGCGCCCCTTCTTGCGGATAGCATCAGGTTCAATGCGAACCAGTGCATCATCAGGGAAGGCGGAAAAAGCATTGTAGGCCTGATCGGCCAGATTGTTACGATCTGCCAGAAAGAGAATACGCGGACGGCGGGTCGGTTCCTCCTCGTGCTTCCAGTCGGTGAGATTCCAGCGGCTATGAAACAGCTTCCAGGCAATTTGAAAGGCGATGAAGGTTTTGCCGGTGCCGGTCGCCAGAGTCAGCAGGAGGCGGTCTGCCCCTTCGGCAATGGCCTGCAATACGCGCTCGATAGCAATATCCTGATAGTAACGCCCCTGAAAGTAACCGCCTTTATCTTCAAAAGGGATGGCGGCAAAGCGTTCACGCCAGAGGATACGGATAGCAAAGGTACGGTTCCACAGATCATCCGGCGAAGGAAAGGCGTCAATATCCTGCTCCTTGCCAGTTTTCATATCAATAGCGTAGATGCCTTGACCGTTGGTAGCAAAGGCATAACGGATGCTGAGCTTGGCAGCGTACTCCTTGGCTTGACCGACCCCTTCGGTTACGGCCTTATCCCAGGCTTTAGCTTCGACTACCGCCAGCTTGGTATTGCGATATTCCAGCACATAATCAGCAGTCAGTGCCTTGCCGCGTCTGCCGCTACCTTCGATGCGCCCTAAGGTGATGGGATATTCCGGGCGAATCCGGCTCCCGGCTACCACGCCCCAACCAGCGGCTTTCAGGGCCGGATCGATATAATCAAGTCGGGTTGCGGCTTCGTTCATGACTTCATTGCCGTGCTTGTCTTCAATTTGAGAAACTGCTTCTTCCAAGATGCAGGCGGTGCCAGACACATTTTATCCGCCCGAGCAAATGCACAGATCTTTGGCAATCCGTTCTTGCCACAGATATTGGGCTGCGTGTGCCGACAACCAACAGTCTGTTCGGGTGTGTCTTTCGGTTGGAGAGGTGCGTGAAACGCATTCGGGTTCTTCTGTGTTGGGTTCATTGAGTTATAGTCCTCCATCAAATGCTTGGTGCAGCAGCGACTTTTTCAAAGTCGCCAGCGCGGCCATCTTCTGCGTGTAGAGGACGGCTAGGCGTTGGGTTTCGGAGTCTAAATCCCAGAGTGTGGACACAATAGATTGCTGCACTTCAAGTGGTGGTATCGCTCCAACATTAAGTGCACGAATATCCTTCATATTCACATGTTGCACGGTTGCTCCTCGCGAGTGCGCCAGAAGTTTTGCCTGAGTCCCCGGCTCCAATAGGAGGAATGCGAGAAATGACGGATCGAAAATGCTGGCTTTCGGACGGATCAATACCGTTCGTTGACCCAGACAGACCCGCGTGTTCTCAGGGATCACAGCAACATTACCTGCGGGCGCTTCACGGGCTAGTATCAAATCGCCAGCAATCGGTTCTGCTCGCCTTGTCCATGCCTTGTACGTTTCTTCTGAAACTCGGTTCACACCATCCAGAAGCAAGCTCCCTTTTCCAATGTTCGGAGTGCGAATTGAGGGAATGCCTTCATCTTGCGTCGGTGCCGTCTTGTGTTCGCAATCGACGATGAGGACACATAGTTCTGAAAGTGGTTTGTGTCTATCCACCCACCCTTCACCCGGCTGGGTGAACACCGCATTTAGATGGCTTTCAAAAATCTCACGGGCATTTTTCAGGTTCTTTTCGGCGTTGGCTTTGGCGGTGGCAATGCCGTCAAAGGCTTGGTCGAGAATGGTGACGATGCGCTGTTGTTCGGGGAGAGGGGGGATTCTAACCCATTTTGAGTAAACTTCATTACGATTTATCCCCGGTTTTACGCCTTTTGCCAAGCTGGGCAAATCCAGAGTATTAAGCAGAAAATAAAGAAACCGGAGATTGTTTTTTTGCTCATCAAATGTCACGAAATACGTTACATCGAGAGGCCAGAAATTTTGTTCAGTTAAATTGATTTCGCCAGCCGATCCTTTGCGGCCAACAATTATGCTTGGCTTGTCGTGGTAAAATTTGTCCGAGCGATCTTTTTCTCCGTTAGCTCCATAAACCGGATACTTTCCATCAGACTTTCTTTCAGAGCGTTCTAGGGGCTTTCCATATTCAAGACGAAGAACTTCCCCTAATGGCATCTCAAGCCACCCCGCCTTCATAGAAGTTCCCGAATCTTCGCCAACACCTCAGCGCTTTCAGTATCCAGTTTGGCAATCTCGTCCATGATGTCTTGCGGGGTGCGGTGGATGATTTCTTCGCCACCATCGGGATTTTTCACAGACAGATCAAAGGTCTTTTGATCAATGTCGGCAACATCAGTACTCCAGCTTTTGGCGGAATCAGCAAAGCTCTGTTGCAGGGTAACGAACTCGGTCAGGTCGGCATCATTCAGCGGGTTGGTCTTGCCCAGATTGCGACCAGGTACAAGCTGGTAGTACCAAACCTTGCGGGTCGGTGCGCCTTTTTCAAAGAACAGCACCACCGTCTTGACGCCTGCACCCAGGAAGGTGCCGCCAGGGCAATCGAGTATCGTATGCAGGTTGCATTCTTCCAGCAGGAGTTTGCGCAGACCCACCGAGGCGTTGTCGGTATTGGACAAAAAGGTGTTCTTGATGACGACCCCGGCGCGGCCCCCGGCTTTGAGGCTTTTGATGAAGTGCTGCAAAAACAGAAAGGCCGTCTCCCCGGTGCGGATGGGGAAGTTCTGCTGAACCTCTTTGCGCTCCTTGCCGCCAAAGGGGGGATTGGCCAGAATCACGTCGAAGCGATCCTTGTTCTGAATGTCGCTGATATTCTCGGCCAAGGTGTTGGTGTGGACGATGTTGGGTGCTTCGATGCCATGCAGGATCATGTTCATGATGGCGATGACATAGGCGAGGGACTTCTTCTCTTTGCCGAAGAAGGTCTGCTCCTGCAGGATCTTGACGTCGGCGGTGGTCAGTTGCGGTTTCTGTTTAAGGTACTCGAAGGCTTCACACAAAAAGCCTGCCGACCCGCAGGCTCCGTCATATATCCGTTCACCAATGCGTGGCTGCACCACCTTGATGATGGCGCGGATCAGCGGACGAGGGGTGTAATATTCACCGCCGTTGCGTCCGGCGTTGCCCATGTTCTTGATCTTGGCTTCGTACAGGTGCGACAGCTCATGCTTCTCAGCCTGAGAGCCGAAGCGCAGTTGATCGATATGATCGATGATCTCACGCAGGTTGTAACCGCTCTGAATCCGGTTCTTTATCTCGCCGAAAATCTCACCGATCTTGTATTCGACGGTGTTGGCACCAGTTGCCTTGAGCTTGAAGCCGTGGAGGTAAGGAAAGAGTTGCTGATTGACGAAATCGCGCAGATCATCCCCGGTCATGGCGCGGTGATGATCGAGCTGCCCGTTGGCGGTTTTAGGAGCCGCCCAGCGTTCCCAGCGGTAGGGTTCTTCGAGAATGTAGCTGTACTCACGCCCTTCCAGCAGCGCCTCGGTCGCTTTGTCCCGCTCCAGAGCATCGAGATATTTCAGAAATAGTATCCAGGAACTCTGCTCGGTGTAATCCAGCTCACTGGTACAACCAGCATCTTTCCAGAGGACATCATCGATATTTTTAAAGGTCTGCTCGAACAAAGGTAGGTGCCCCCCCGGTAGTGGATTGAATCGAAAGATTGAATGGTTTGATTGCCAAAATCGGCAGAATTAGAAGATTAGCACTTTTGGTCGGTGGCAAAAAGGTAAAAGGACATGGGCTGGCGGCAATTTTTCTTGTATCGTTTGCAATGATTGGCTACTCTTTCAATAAAGGGGGGCTATACGCACCTCTAAACCCCTTCGTGCCCGACCCCCCTCGGCACGAGGGGGTTTTTAATTTTATGCCTGTCACCACAACCGACTAATCAATATGCGATCGGTATTCTGATGAAAACAACTATTACTGCTTTACTGTTAATTTTCTTCTCGGTATCCAGCACTCTTTCCAGCGAATATAATACCGATTACTGCCATGATACCGTCGAACTGCAGAAGTGGGAGCAGATGCTGACTAACGAACCTGACTCCGAACCCCTCGCTGCCATCCATGCGCTATGGATCGGATTGTGCGTCAAGGTAGAGGCTCGACAACTAACAACGACGCAAGCGAATCAAATCTTTGAACGCTTTCGAGAGGCATTGGTTGAGCAGATTCGGCAACAAAGCCCCTCTCCAGACAGAAAGAGGATATAAGAATGGCTCAAGACTGTGCCGCCAGACTAATCGCCATCGGCGATATTCACGGTGAACTCGATAAACTCAACCGATTGCTCAATTCCGTTGCGCCAACGTATAACGATCGCTTCGTCTTTCTTGGTGACTACATTGACCGGGGCAAGAACAGCAAAGGGGTGGTTGACCGCCTGATCAGTTTCCATGAAGAGTTTCCGGAAACCATCTTTATTCGGGGCAATCATGATCAGATGTTGCTAGATGCACTCATCGAGGATGGAGTTATCACCGGACACCAATTGCGCGAGCAGTCGAGTGCCTATCGAGCCAACGCCTCGGAGTCAGACATCGAGATTTTCCTGTTCAACGGCGGCAAGGAAACCCTGCGAAGCTATCGAATCGCCCGACTTACCGATTTTCCCAAAGAGCATATCGCCTTTCTACAATCGACCCGGTTGTGGTGGCGGTACGAGCCATTTGTCTTTGTGCATGCAGGGATCGAGCAGGGCCTTCCCCTGGAGATGCAAGACCCATTCGTGCTGATGTGGGAACGGCTGTCACCACCAGGACAGGACGGTGACATTCATGTGGTCGGCCATCATCCAACCACTGATGGTGAACCTTACTTTGAGCCAGGGCGCTACAATCTGGATACCGGCGCTGTTTACGGCAAAACATTGACCGCGTGTGATGTGCTGACCAAGCAGGTTTGGCAGGTGGAGTAGAGATTTTAGGCTCGATCACTCCCTTTCTGCACAACAGAAGATGCGAGCTATGTCCATTGCGGCATATCAGTCGTGAGCAAAATCAAGGAAAATAATCCGGTGCTGAGATAATCAGTTACCGGGGCGCAGGATCTTCTCTAGCTCTATCAAAGCAGCCCTTGCTTTTTTCTGTTCCTTCTCAGAGATGACTAAATGTGGCCCAGCAGAGAACAATTCAGCAACTTCAACACCAAGACCACCGGCAATGCTCACCAAGGTTTCCAGGCTTGGATTCACTACTCCACGCTCAATCTCGCCGATAAACTTGTAGCTTAGAGCTGAGTGTTCACCCAGATACTCCTGACTCCAGCCTTTGTTTTTCCGAAGGCTTCTGATTCTTTTGCCAATCAGCTTCTTAATATCTGTATGTAATGTTTGAGGGCACATATGGGAATAATATGTGCTTTTTGACTAGCCAAAAACACTTCATAGATGTTAAAAAGCTAATATATAAAACCTATTGGTGCCATTTGACATAATCAATTTCAAAACAAATCAACCATCTAGGGGGGGGGATATGACGAGCAAAAGAAAAGCCGACCCATCTGAAAATATCGACGAAAGATCCCTTCTCGACCAGCTGCTTGAAGACTCACGACTTTACAAGAATAGCGCTGACTACATGAATCTCCTGGATTTTGTAACGCGCCTGCGGGATTTTGCACCATTCAACGCCATGTTGCTGCAGATCCAGAAGCCTGGTCTTAGTCATGCCGCATCTGCTCATGATTGGAAACAACGCTTTGGCCGATTTCCTGTTCACGGTGCACGGCCCCTGCTCATCCTCTGGCCTTTCGGCCCGGTTTCTCTAGTCTATGATGTGCAGGATACAGAAGGAAAAGATCTACCTGTAGATGCTTTTTTGTTTACTGCTACCGGCACCATCCATCCCACAAATATGGTTACCTTTGCGCGATTGCTATTGCGAAAAAATATTACATGTCAGTGGGCTGATCAAGGTGATCAAAGTGCAGGCTCAATAGAAGTTTTAAGAAAAGCAAAGAGTGAAAAGGAAAAAAACCAGTATCGAATCGTCTTAAATCAAAATCATCCATATCCCGTCCAGTACAACACTTTGGCGCACGAGCTTGCCCATCTTTATCTGGGCCACCTAGGTTGCGATAACAGGCTCAAAATCAAAGATCGAAGACTGATGTCCCACGAAGCCATAGAAATAGAAGCTGAATCTGTCGCCTACCTTGTATGCCACCGTAACGGTATTGCGCCAAGATCTCAAACCTACCTATCACAGTTCGTTGAAAAACAAATGACAGTTAAAAATATTGACCTGTACCAAGTCATGCGAGCAGCAGGGCAAGTTGAAGAACTGTTGACGCTGAACAAGGTCAAAAAAGAGCCTCGGAAAAAACCGGAAAAAACCACGCCTGCACAAGGACTTCTGTTTGAAAGATCTCAGGAACATTTGCACTAAAGCCGGAATATATCGCGGGAAGAGCTATGGCTCATCTAGCAGAAACAGCAGCAAAACTACTAACGGGAGAGAACAATGAAACAAGCTATCACCCTGATTCTGTTTATCCTTTTCTTCTCCACGTCTGCCCTCGCAGAAGACAGGATTCGCTGTTCCGGCAAAGTAATCGCTTCGGGTTCTACCAAATTTGAACTTGAGCGGAACTGTGGATCGCCTGCAAGCATCACCACTATAGGTGAAGAAGTTTTGCGGGAAGCTGCTGGAAGCCGTGAAACCACAACGATCACAGAAGAGTGGTATTACAGGTCGCTTGCATACGGAAAGGACGTAGTATTTACCGTCTCTGGCTCAACGGTGATCGGCGTGAAGCGCCTTCGTTGATATTGTCAACTACCATCAATATTTAGTCTCCAAGATCAGGTAGTAGCCTCCTCAAGAATGAATGTGGAGCTTTATTTATCAGAATACTGATCTGAAAGAACACATGAAAGCATTGGTGGAGGAAAGACGAAGCCAAAGTCGCTAGTGTCGGGTGAGATGCCTTGTCCATATACAACTAACCAGGCCAGTAAACGTCATTAAGTTCCCTGAAACGTAAAAATAATAAATTCCTTAACTCATGCTCAATCGTGTTCAGCTCATTGTGGAGGCTAAGAACTTTCGCCAGAGCGGTTTGGGCATGCAGACTACTAGAAAAACTGGAGAAAACACCTTGTGAAAAAAAACGGTTTCTATTCAGCATCAGCATTTCTTTTTGTTTTTTTATTTTGCGGAAATTCTCACGCCTGGTTTGGACCAAAAACCTACGATGAATGTATTATCGATTCAATGAAAGGCGTCACGAGCAATTCTGCTGCTGTCCTCATAGAGCGAGCATGCAGAAACAAGTTCCCGGCATCGCCACAAAATCAAAGACAGCTCCCACAGAGTCAGCTTGAAAAAATCACTGGCAGGGCGACTATTGGAAACGGCACGCTTCAGGGTGACATCTACAACGGAACTGATGCGTGGGTTGTCACGTCGGTCGTTGTCAGGCTTAGGCGTAGCTATTTATCGACTGGGCAATCAACCGGTATAACAAGGGGCGGGTCTGTGTCGATTGTCGATAAGTATCTTGCTGAGGCCGAAGCGGAAGGCCAAAGAAGATTCACCATAAAAACAAGTGTCCAGCCATATTCTAGCAGGCGATTTTCAATAAACACAATGTGGAAAGGGCAGCTTGATGACACGTGGGTCATAGAAGAAGCATTCGGTTATGTGAAATAGGGCACAATATTATGAGCTCGAACTTGAATAAACTTAACTGTTCAGTTCTTTGACAAATCACTGCGGCATTTCTGCCGGTTCGCATAGTTCTATTCTGAGTAACTTAAAAAAGTTACTCTATCGGCGCGCGCTCCTATTAAGGATTTATATTATGAAAAATATAATATTATTTATTAAATATTCTTTTTTAGTGTTCTTCTTTTCAATAACTACAACAACATTCTTGTATTGCCAAACCATTCCAGCTTATGAAGTTACAAAGCTAATATCCAAAAGTAGAAACGGCGATGTCGAGTCTTCTTTTGCACTTGGATATATATATACCAATGGGCTATCTGGAGAAACAAATTACAAACTAGGTTTAGAGTATTACAAAAAAGCAAGCGAAGGAAACCACTTAGAGGCTATCTACAATTTAGGTCAGATGTATTCATTAGGGATTGGAGTGTCGCAAAGCGATAAGACTGCATTCGATTATTATATGAGGGCTGCCAAAAGCGGTTTAGCTCTTGCCCAAAACAATCTTGGATCTTTTTATCAAAAGGGCAAAGGGGTGGCAAGGAATCTTGAAAAGGCTCTTTATTGGTACAGAAAGGCCGCCGAGCAAGGCTTGCCAGAAGCAGAATTTAACCTTGGGACTTTATACGTGACCGGAGCACTTGGCAGCAGCAATTATCCTGAAGCAAAAAAATGGCTAGCAAGTGCAGCGGAACACGGAAATGTAATGGCTCAATATAATTTGGCTCACATGTTAATTGAAGGCATAGGTGAGGAAAAAGATTTTAAAAAAGCTATCTACTGGTTTAAATCCGCCGCAGGGGCTGGACTACTGGATGCACAATACAATTTGGGCATTCACTATTACCAGGGTGAAATAGTAAATAGAAATATAATAGAGGCCTACAAATGGATGTATCTTGCCGCTTCAAAGGGCGACACTCAGGCAATAATTGCTCTTGAATCGATTAAAAAAGAAATGTCCTCCGAGCAAATAAAGCTGGCAATTGAGCTAGCATCACAAATAGGAAATATCTGACCAAATAAACGCACTGGATGCAACCCATAGCTTCGTTTCACTGCTTCGCATAGGATACGCGTAAGACATTGATTTCTTTGTTTTCCTGCATATCGGGGGGGGCCTTGGCATATTCACTCAGTCCAAAATTGGACTCAGTGCTCCATCCACATAGATTAGCATGTCGCGCACAACATCTTTGTACTGCTTAACGGCAAGTTCTGATGCTTCCCGGCTGGTCATGGTGTCGGTTAGCCTGTCTAAACAAATAACGAGGGAGGGATTATGAAATCTACACTGAAGCATGTTCTGCGCTGGACGATCTTCACCTTTTGCTTGCTTTTGGCGGCTTTGTTCTACGGAATATGGAAGCAGATAGAACTAGAGACGGCAGGAGGGTATAATTGATGGTTATCGATTATGCGTGGAGCAATCATCTTCACCTTCATCTATTGGGCATGGAAAACTACCAAGGGTATGACCGACAGCTGTAAGAAGAAACGGAAACCAAAACAGTTTGATTCACCGCAGTTTCTATTTCTTCCGGGAGAGGCCCCGGCTACCAAACCAGAAGCCAACAGCAGTACAGGTCAAGAATAACACCATATCCACGATCCGAATGATCAACGTGAAGTTCTGCTCCGCATCAAAACCGGTTGACTGACTCCACACCCGCAAGAATATCGTTTCAGATGCCTTAGTAACCTGGCAAATGTCAGATCAAGTCGCGACTACTACACATCAGACTGCATCAGGATATTCTCTGCTACATCTTCGATCTGTACCGCCATCAATGCGATCGCATCAAGCAGGCCGCTCAGAGTGTTGTTGTTAACGCCGGTGCCGTCGAAGTGCGGGTCACCGGATACGACATGTAGGTTTTGAAGCACCTTGCAAGTTTTGGTTATGGTTGCCGCCGCCGTACTGATCTTGTCCAGTTGGGATCCAAGCTGGCGGTTGGCGTTTGTATGGAACGATAAAACGGTTGCTGCGCTCATAGAGCCTCCTTCAAGGTTTACCAGTCACTGATAGTATGTTCCGGGCCAATGGTGCCACTCATAATATTGTACTGTTCCACAAGAGACTCGTACCCTATGAGGTCGTCACCGTCGAGGGTTACTTCTTCGTCGTCAATCATTTGCTGGATCGCGTCAAGAAATTTCCCCTGGGCTTCAAAAACATTATTGGCCTCGGTATTCATTGTTGTTCTCCTTCTGTGGTTTCGGTGTTAATTAGTGCGGCGAGCTTAGGCATTGCAAAGAGTGCCAGTCCTGCTTGATTTCAAGATGCCCCATGCAGTGCCTGATGAATTGTATGTTGGATCATGTCCTGGTTTTCTGCTGTTGTTGTCGGTTTAATCTTCATCGTAAAATTCCTTTCGCAGTAATTCCGCAAGGCAAACTTTCCAGGTCCTGCAAGATAGCACTGGTCTTGAGGGTTGCCGATGCGATCTTTTCAAACGGTTTACATATGTTCCGCAGGGAACGCCGGTCAAAAGTCACTGTGTCGTCTTGGTTTATGGCAAGAACTTTTGGATTTGCCTCCTACCTTCTTAACGACGCGCAGTTTTTGAACCTGAATGTTTCTAAATATTTCCTTTTCTTCTATTTGTATAATAACCGGGTTTTTACTATCCATGAGGCGCAGCCAATGACCTTGTGCGTCTATATGAAGCTTGGTCGTTAGCATTCGAGCGCCGCGCTGGTTGTCTATTAAGTGTAAAAAGCAACGTTCACAAATGTTGAGGTATTCAATCGCCGTTAGTGGGTCGGAGTCTGCTATGACTGCGGCCTCGCATATTATTTCCATAACGGTGCCTGCTATGAGGGCTTGCTCTAACCCTCCCCGCAAAGTGGCTGGCAGGCCTGCATCATCTAAAGCCTTATTGAGATGCTGCTTTTGTTTTATGATCGATTGCAGTTTGGTAATCTGACTCATGATGTTTCTCCTTTTGACTGGGTTATGCCCATTGTGCGTTCAGCACGAAAATAATGTACGAAACGAAACCTGGACGATTGGACGTTCAGCACTCCTCTCTAATCCTTCACCGTTCACCTCCGTATGCACGCTCAGCCACCAGGGGCTTCCGTGTACGCTGTATCTTGGCGATGTACAACGATGGCGTATATCTCTGCCCGTCTATGAAAAAGACAGATTCACCCTTGGTTTTAAGCAGGGCCAGCACCTCTTCTGCCGACTGCGGATAATGAATCTCTGCCGTTACCAAAGAAGTCTGCTCAAGACGTTCAATTCTTTTGGCTAAGTTGTTCTTTGCCATCATTCGAGCGCCTTGGCTTCTTCCAGTGCCTTAATCCGCTGTTCAAGATCACTGGTCTCGATAATTCTTCCTAAATTTTGAAGGATGTAGCACAACTTTCCAGCGTCCTGAACGTCCAGAACACCGCGCCTGGCTTCCCGATAGACTGATGCCATTTCTTCTCGCACATGCTCCAGCCTAGTTAGTGAAGACCTAACGGGACTTCGGGCTTTCTTTCTGTTTTTATTAACTTTTTCGGAATTTTTTTGTGTCATTTTCGTTTTCTTATTGCCTATTGAATAGATCCTTGTTCATTTTAGATACCGGGCTACCTACAAGTTTTCAGGCCTCGGCAGTCGGCAGCCCATATTTACCCACCATTCCATTCTGCACACCAAAGGGTGCCAACACTTGCGCAACGACCACCGCTACATGAGTAAAAAACATTTCCATTGTCGGCTTTCTGAATGAATGCGGAATGATGATTATGACCTAGGCCGCCGTGGTCAATGTCCTCCCTGCAGCGGCACGTAATCTTTTGTCCAATGCTGAGCTCATTACGCAATGTCGCAAAGGCAACGCTACCGTTCTTAGTAGAAAAGATGGTGTCCTCTGGTAGTGTGTTGCTTGGTTCTGACCCGTATCTTTTTCGTATAGGGGTTTCGATGTTGTTGTGTGCGATCCGCTTCCGCACGTTTCCAAGGGCAGCCTGCCGCTTCATCGCTTCATAAACAGGCTCCCAGTCAAACCGCGTTGATGACTCGGAGTACCAGTATTGAGCTTCTAAAGGTGACGCAAAATAGAACCGGGCTATGTCCTTTGTTGACGGATCAACGTGCTTGAAAATCCCGTAAAGCTGATTAAAAAACTCCCCATATTCGCTGGTTGGTATATCTAGCGGAGTACGAAGATTCAGAAAGACGCGGTATCTATCACATGCCGCCTCGCTTCCTTTTTCTTTCTGGTGACTGCGGGTTGTCACGATAAGGGCGTCATATCTGAAGAACATCTTTCTTGCTTCTTCAATGGTCATGCCGCTATCAAAATCCAGACAGATGATGGTAGCACCACCTTCGTTGTTTTCACCTTTCCGGTAGCTATTACGAAACGCGAATGGAGAATACGCGCAATCACCAATGACGTAATTATGAAGGTCGCGGAAATAAACGTTTGTTTTTTCGAAACCTTTTGGCTCCTGGGCCTTGTTGTGATTGGCCACAGAAATAAACGAAAGGTTAATTTCTCGTTGCTCCTTTAAGTTGTCCCATGGAGGAAATATTTCTATTTCCCGAGACAATTCGCCAACCTGATTTTTAAAGCACCAGGCAATGCCGTTGTTCTTCGTCAGTGTGAACTTCAGGTGACTTTCAGGCATGCCTTCCGGCTTGCTGACAAGGTAAACAGCCCGACAAGCATTGCTCCATTCTCCTGCGCCTCTAGCCTTTACTTTCCCGTCGTGGATCGTGACGTGATGTATCAAGACGATGCACTTGTTTTCCTCGTGGGCCCATGTTTTGATCGCCCCCATTATGATCCCTGCGTGGGTGTTTGAGTTTTCATTACCGCCGTTAAACTGAATCAACGGGTCAATCACAACAAGGCCATACTCGTTAAGGTGAAGCCGTGTGTACCAGAACGCATCAGTCAGTACCGCGTTGTCGCCTTCCAGCTTCGTAAAACGGGCAGGTTCAGAGTTGATGCACTTCACCAGCCCTGAAATCTGTTCGCGCTGATTCGGGTAGAAATGCCCACAAATTGAGTCAAACCGGAACCTGTTTTCGCCGGGAGTGTCTTCGGTAAGCCACAACGCAGACTTCTTGCCGGTTTCAAGCGAAAATTCTATCGCTATTCGGATGGATGCGTAGCTTTTGCCCATGCCACCTCCAGCAAAGAGCATTGCTGGTGCGCCCTCTTGCAGGGGGATGAAGTCCTTGCAGTAAACGCGCGGGCGCTTATTGCTAATTTCGTTGAATGTGGATATGTTCAGGTCAAATTTCATGCTACGCCAAACTCCCTCACCAATTCTTCGTGGGTTTTTTTCCTTTGGTTGCTGGGCTTTCTCTGCTGTCTAACTTTCAAGTGTTGAAACTGTTTTCTGAACGTATCGGCGCTACGGATATTCATTGACCAGAAATCATCGTGATTAGCCCAATCGAAAACTTCTTTCATTGTCCGGTGATCAACCTTGTCAATTTCCCTCATAAGACGGATGGTGTTTGCCCACTTTTTATCAGTGCCATCTTTGACGTTGTATCCCACACGTTGAACTGCTTCCTTCATGTGAAGTGCAAAGACCATATCAGCGTCAGAAAACTTTGTTTTCGGACAAGAGGTTTTATTCTTTAATTCTTGTTTGTTGTCGTTTGCTTGTCGATCGCTTGCCGCTGGCTTGTCGTTTTGTTTGTCGCTCTGGCTCGGCTGCTCCTGATATTCCTCATATTTTCTGATAGTTATGACGGTATATCGGTTGTCACTTTGCTTGTCGATTTCACCAGTTTCTACGAGCCTTGCCAAACAGGTTCTGATGCTCCGAATTGAGATACCTGTGGCTTCATTTAGTGAGTGGAGGCCGGTTATTAATTGTCCTCTTTTGACCATCACACCTCTCCATACTTTGTCTTCGTGGTTAGCAGAAAGAACCAAGTGGACAAACAAATGAAACATCTGAGAGTCGTCGTACCATTCCCATTGTGTGAACTGTCGATGCAACTTAATCCAGCCTGTTGGCATATCTCACGCCCTCGCGAACCCAGGCCACACTGTCCGCACAATTCTTCCAGCCAAGGGCTGTAAACGCCACGGAAGGCGATGTATTACGGCGATCAGGAGTCGTTTTGTCAACGCTAAGGGTGATGTGATTTCCTGCTCAAGAGCCTGCGCTCTATCACGTTCGTAGCGCCATTTCTGGTTAACATCGGCCAGCGCATTTGATAGTTTTTGATTTTCCGCGCACAAGTCTTCATGGGTGAGAATCGCTTGTACATTCCTAAAAAACAGAATGGCTGACCTTGAAGGGTTGGCTTTATTGTTCATTGCGTCACCAGATCGGCTTCGGTTGTGCTCTGAACAGATTTCTGGCTGTTTATGTGCTCCAGAATTTCCATTCGGCGGTAGCGGATAAGCCGGGATCCATCAAGACGTATAAAACGAGGACCGACGCCACGGAGACGCCACTGCTCAACGGTCGTTTTACTTATGTCATAGATTTTCTGAATGTCTTCAGATGTATAGAGGAGACGCCCATCGTTGAGCGGGTTACTATGATATGTAGTTTCGGTTTCTTCCATTTGGCTATCCTCCTGTCGTGTTTACTTTCGCATAACAGGATTTAGCACAGGGAACTTTGTCTGTAAAATAAGTTAGTTATCGTATCCTTAACGTATTTTTTATCCTTAACGTACCCCCTTAACGTGTAGCAGTCCACTTATCGCACACTGCTCTTTATTGAATAAATTTAAAAAAAAATTTGTCAAAAAACCGCAAAGTCATGTGCTTTGCTATTAACTATTAATGCCCTTCTAGTTCAGCAATGACCTTTTCAATTTCCAACGCCAGAGCTCCATACCTTTGCTGTTTATTTGTTTTGCGTCTCCTCATCCTCGCTTTTAGTGCCGGCATTGTCAGTCTTTTCATCTGTTGCGAATTTTCAAAAAAACCAATCGTTTCACCATCATAATCTTTTAGTACCGGGTTCTCTTTGCCAGCCCGAGCCTTTAAAGTTTCCCAAACAACCGTTGGAGCTATAGCCACTCCCGCTTTTGGGCTCTCAGCAATTGGCCCACCGTCCATAGAGGCATCAACTTCTTCCTGATCAGCACCATCAATCTTTGCCATTGCTTCATTTAAAAGGATTTCATTACAGCAAAAATCATACACTCCGTAATAACAGATAAAGCGCCTAATTACATTCTCCCTTGTGCACTCCTCCCCGAATTTGAGAATAGGATTTCCGGGCATGCCATCTGGATGATCCTCAAAAACATTCTTTTCTCTTTCAGCTATTGATGTTTGGAGGTGCTTGGGTAGCTTTTCAATTGGGCTTTCGGCAAGATACAAACCGTCCCTCCTAAGCTCAAAAAAATCGTCCTTCCTAATCTCTGGGAAATCGTTTAAAAAATCTCTATACGTGTAACTCATACCACCACCGAGCCCTCAAGTTGAAAAACGCTCCAGGCTGTTGAGGCAACCAGCTTTTGGGGAGCGTCCCTAGGCGCTTAACCATTCAAACGCATACCGGCAACAATCTAAGCTATTTAACAGGCCTGCTTTATTGTTCGCTGCCGTGAATTTCGAGCGTCAAGAGAATTAACTTCATGATAGTGCACATCAAAGTCGTAACATTTTTAACAGATTCTCCGCACGCTCAATATTCTGTACTATGTTTGCACGCTCCCTTTTGCGGCAGTGTTTTATGGCTAGCTAAATCACATTGCTTTCTGCGGCCGGGAGCGTTACGTTTGTTGCAGCTATAATTTGCCTTCTTGTTTGGCAGTTGTTCTTAGGCCCGGTGTTCTGCAACTATTATAATGGCCGGTCCCGGACAAGATAGTTGACGCGAGACAGCCCGGCTTGGTGCTCTATACATCTTGCCTTGCCGGTTAATTTGCAGTTCTTTTGAACGGAATAATTTTCCCATCCCGCCTCATGCTCAGAGCATCAATTTCATCAGAAATAGCTTGAGCTGGCCCTCTCAACTTCTCTACATCGAGAATTATATATCCTGCTGTGACATCTGCTTTAGTCGAATGATTCAACAGCTTTTTCATTTGGCTGTAACTCGCTAATGCCTCGGCAACACTTGAAAAGGTCCTTCTTAGATCGTGGTTACAGAAATTAAGACCAGGCTTGATTTTATGTTCTGGTGTTTCCTCCAGATACTCTTTCCATTCTTTCTCAGTCCCCACCCCGTTTAGAATCATCTTGGATGCTTCCTGAATCCGGAGGGCCTGCTTATGAGGCTCTACAAGGTGCCCTTTTGCCCCAGTGCCAGGAAAAACAAATCCATTCTCCCTTTCTATTTCTCTGCGTTTGAATATTTCCGCAAGTTGTCTCGTGATCGGCAATACGAGATCATCTCTGTTCTTCGCTACTTCGCCAGGAATGGTAAAGTAACCTTCATCGATATGCACATCAGCCCATTTCATCGACAGAGCTTCGTTTTTCCTCAACCCTGTATAGAGCAGCAGCATGAAAAAATCCTGCATCATAGGAGATTGAAGTGTCTTGACAGCCTGAACCCATACCGCAAGTTGAGAAGCATTCAGGTAGGTCTTTCTGCGCCGCTCTTGCCCCCATTCGACAACAACAGGATGCTTTACCATGTCCAGGTCAATGGAAGGGGTCTTAATGGCGAAATTGAATAACAACCTCAGATAACGGGCTAATTTATTGGCTGGTATAGGTCCGATTCTGTTTTTAATTTTCTTGTGTCGAGCTTCGATCATTGCCGAAGTAATATCGATCATTGGCTTTTTTAGCCAATCGGACACATAAAGTCTGAGAACTTTTCGATAATCCAAAACCGTATTAGGGCGAAGGGCCTTATCCTCAACGTATTTATTCAGCACTTCTTCCAGAGTAATCTTAGCTGCCCTCTCACGAGCTTTGAGCTTATTTACATCCTGCCCCTTTCTCAGGGCGTTCAATTTATCCTTTGCTTCACTTCTCGCCTCATCAGCGGTCATGGTTCCATGAGTACCTAGCTTGACACGAGACAATTTGCCATTGATTCGCCCCATGACAAAATAGGTTTTAGTTTTGGCGCTGACACGAACCCCGAAACCGGGCAAAGCCGCATCAAAATAATCAACCTGCTTAATCGGCTTGCCCCTGTTATTCAATGTATTCGGGGCAACAAAAGGAAGGGAGTCGACCTTGGACTTTGTGAGCTTAAATTTTGTATATTGCTTCGTCATTTCGTACCCCCATAAAAGTAGGTAACAAATAGGTAACAAGATAAACGAAACTTGTCAATACTAGACAGTGGTATAAGCAGATTAATTCTAGCTATTTCAGGCATGTAGAGACTACAAGAAACTAGATAGTGCAAGGATAAAAGTACTGAAAATCCTCGTGTCGGCAGTTCGATTCTGTCTCTGGGCACCAGTAAAATCAGAGGGTTACACTTAAGGGTGTAGCCCTTTTTTTAGTGTTCCACCTTCTGGCGCAGGGCTTTGACCTGACCACGCAATTTTTTGCGATTGATCCGCTTGGCGACAGCTGCGGCTCCGGGTCGGCTTTTTTTCCGGGGCCGGCGCTTGACAAGTAGCGACTGAATGAGTTGCTGCAGGAGTAACATCGCCTCCTGGCGATTTTGCAGTTGGCTGCGCGACTGCTGTGCTTTGATCACTACCAGGCCATCATTGCTGATGCGCTGGTCAGCTCGGCTCAGAAGTTTCTGCTTCACCTCTGCCGGCAGAGAGGATTTATGGATATCAAAGCGCAGATGGATTGCAGTGGCGACCTTGTTGACATTCTGTCCACCGGCACCCTGTGAGCGCACCGCGATCAGATCAATTTCCTGTTCAGGAATACTGATATCTGTCGTGATAAAAAGATCTCCCATGATATGCCTCCGAGCACGAAAAACGCGTCTGGGTACGGTCTGAAACTACCGCTACCACCCTCCTTGCTAAAACACTCTATACTGCTAACCTTTCACCGACCGGCTTAAGCCCTCTTTATTATTATAATCGGGCCGGCAGAAAAGTGAGCTTTCAGCTTTTATCGATGGAATAAATGGATTGACTAAACCCATATAACCATATATATATTTTTCTATATGTAAGATGATATTTCAACCACAAAGGTATCGGAGGAAATTCATGTCCGAAGCGTTTAAAGCCACCCCGTCAACCATTACTGAACATTTCAGCCCGGCCTGGTTTGCCGCTATCATGGGAACAGCGGTTATCCCTCTGGCCATTTCATTTATTAATGCGCCCTGGGTCGTGCCGCTGGCTGCTGTCTTTATCCTGTTGTCGGCATGCCTTTTTATTCTTTTTATGATTCCCTGGACCATCAAATTTTTTGCCTATCCGGCCAATATCAAAAAGGATCTGAATCATCCCGTTGCAGCAAATTTTTTTCCAACCATGCCGATTACCTTGATCCTGTTTGCCCTGAACCTGAAAAAATATCCGACCCTGTTCTTCAGCCAGGAGACAGCTTTGCAGCTGGGCTATTACCTCTGGCTGGTTGGTACCGCCGGCATTTATATCATGGGTTTTATTATCCTGATCCACATTTTCCGACATCAGGAAATCAAGCTGCAACACGCCAATTTTGGTTGGTACATCCCGCCGGTTTCAAAATTGTTAATACCGGTTTCCGGCTATGAACTTGCCGCCCATTTTCCAGACCGGGCAGAGTTCATGATTGCCGTCTCCACCGCCAGTTTCGGGATCGGGCTTTTTCTGTTTATTTTCGTCGGCGCCGCTGTCTATCACCGCTATATTTATCATGAACTTCCCATGAGCAGGTTTGCTGCAACCTTCTTTATCGGTATCGCTCCCCCGGCGATTATCGCCGTCATCCTGTTCAAAATCATTCATCTTTTCTCTGATCACTCCTATATGAACCTCGATCCGACAGTGATCGTAACCCTGTGTAACTTCGGCATCATGATGACCTGGGGATTTGCCGCCTGGTGGCATATTATGGCGGTCATCGTTACGTTCTACTACCTTACCCGGATTGAACTACCTTACGCCCTGTCGTGGTGGGCCTTCACCTTCCCTTCCGGGGCACTGGCGGTAGCATCGGGCATCGCCTGGAAGGTCAGTGGCTTCGCCATCATGGAATTCTTTTACTATTATTCCGTTATCTTTTTACTGCTGGTCTGGGGACTGGTTATGGTGCAAACCATCAAAGGGGTGCTCTCCGGCAAGATATTCGCTCCCACCCATTAGCTTCGGTAATGGAAACAACAACGGGCGACCTCTTTTGGGTCGCCCGTTGTTGTTTCCATGATGTTTTAAACCGAAGAGGTTGCTGCCTTAGCCAAGCACCTCTTTGGCCACCGCAACAAAGTTCTCAGCGGTGAAGCCAAAATGCTTCATCAGGACCCCGGCCGGGGCACTGGCCCCGAAGCCGGTCATCCCGATAACCCGCCCCTGCATCCCGACGTACCGCTCCCAACCGAAACTGCTGCCGGCTTCCATCGCTACCCGTGCAACGCATTTTGCCGGCAACACTTGCTCGCGGTATGCTGCGTCCTGAGCATCGAACAGTTCAAAGCTCGGCAGAGAGACAACCCGCGTACCGACCCCTTCAGCCTGAAGAATCTCCTGCGCTGCCAGGGCGTGTTGAACCTCGGAACCACTGGCGATCAGAATCAACTGCAGTTCTGCTGCTTCCGGCGCCAGCACATAGCCACCGCGCAGCAATCCTGCTGCCGCACCATAGCGGCTGCGATCAAGAGTCGGCAATCCCTGGCGCGAAAGCACCAGCATGGTCGGACCACGGCGATTGGTTATAGCCGCCTTCCAGGCTTCGACGGTTTCGTTGGCGTCAGCCGGACGGATCAGGGTCAGATTGGGCATGGCCCGAAGCGACGCGAGATGCTCTACCGGCTGGTGGGTCGGACCATCCTCACCCAGACCAATAGAGTCATGGGTCATGACATAGATGGGATCGAGTTCCATCAGAGCCGCCAGACGGATTGCCGGGCGCATGTAGTCGGCAAAAACAAAAAAGGTGCCCGCAAAGGGACGCAGGCCGGGAGTATGGCACAAGCCATTGAGAATGGCACCCATCACGTGTTCACGGATACCATAGTGGATATTACGATCACTGTGGCCGGGAACCCATGAACCGGCCAGCTTGATTTCAGTGTTGTTGGACGGTGCCAGATCCGCTGAACCACCGATCAGAAACGGCAGTTTCGCAGCCAGAGCATTGATCACTGCACCACTGGCCTGGCGGGTTGCTTTGGCACCATCGCCGGCGGCAAAGCTCGGCAGCTCGGCATCCCACCCCTGGGGCAGTTTACCCTGCACTGCCTGCTGCCAGGCACTGACCACCGGCTGACCTTTTTTGCTGTCGAACAGGCGCTGCCACTGCTGCTCAAGGGCAGCTCCGCGCTCACGGCAGGAGCCCATATGCTGAGCTACCGCCGGCGGCACCACAAAGGTGGCTTGCGGATCACGCCCGTAGACCTGCTTGGTCAACGCCAGTTCCTGAGCACCCAGGGGCGCGCCATGGGCATCGGCCGTATCCTGCTTGTTGGGGGCACCTATGCCGATGTGGGTACGGGCGACAATCAATGATGGGCGTTTGTCCTGTTGAGCGCGGGCCATAGCGGCATCGATTTCAGCAAGATTTTCGCCATCAACCCGTTCAACATGCCAGCCATATGCGAGATAACGGGCACCAACATCTTCACTGAAGGCAAGATCGGTAGCCCCTTCAATGGTAATCTTGTTATCCAGATAGATATAATTGAGCTGTCCCAGCTTCAAGTGACCGGCTAATGAAGCGGCCTCGGCGGAAATCCCTTCCATCAGATCACCATCGGAACAGATGACCCAGGTACGATAATCGAAAAGCTCAGCATCGACCTGCTCACCAAGAAACTGCCCGCCCATGGCCATACCAACAGCGACCGACACCCCCTGCCCCAGCGGCCCGGTGGTGGTTTCAACCCCCGGCGTATGGGCAAACTCCGGATGACCGGCGGTCCGGCTGCCAAACTGGCGGAAAGCTTTAATCTCGTCCAGCGACAGATCATAACCTGTCAAATGCAGCATACTGTAGATCAGGGCTGAAGCGTGGCCACAGGAAAGAATGAAGCGATCGCGTCCGGCCCAGTCAGGATTGCCGGGGTTATGACGCAGATACTTCATGTACAGCAGATAGGCAATAGGGGCAGCCTCCATAGGCGTTCCCGGGTGGCCGGACTGGGCTTTTTCAACGGCATCTGCAGCCAGCAGACGGATGGTATCGATGGATTGACGGACGATAGGGTCATTCAATTGAACATGGGACATGCGCGGCTCCTTTGGCGGTTTTTTAAGGCCCGTATTCAACCAGTTTTAGCCCTGACAAATCAAGCAAAAGTCTTAAAAAAAGAGAGATTTAACGGAGCACAGCGAGATCAGGAAGAAAGATCAAAAAAAATGGGCCAATGTCGGAGGAGGTGGTCCGACACTGGCCCGGTACTGAAAAGGAGGTATGTTGCGTTCTCCATCAACAGAATGACTGCCACACCACGCTGCTGATGGTTCCCATGTTAATCAACGACGTAGCGCAAAACCACGTGCCTTTTCGTATTTTGACGATCCAGAATAGGCGGACAGCGACTGTGGGAATGCACAGTCTGGGTACTGAGTCGATTTATTATTTTGCCCGGTAGCCACAATGTTCGATCAGCAGCTTTAACTGGTCTGCCCTGGTTGCCGGCCAACGCTTAAGCAGCCGCTCCGCCAGGGTCTCCTGATCTTTGACCAGTTCCTGCAAGGGATCAAGAAAATGACTCTCATCCGCTCCGCTGTAGGCTGCGGCAAACTGCTGCTGCAGGCTGGTTCGGGCCAGCTTCAGCAATTCAGCGATGATTTCGCCAAGGGTGCCTCCTGAATAGCGGGTAGCGAAACCGTCACGCCAGGAGCGCTGGTAGAGACTGACAAATTCCTCGCGTGGCAGTGACATCAGCAGAGCTTCAGCCCCCAGCAAGGCCTCTTCGCTATAAAGCAAACCCTTGTAAATGGCCGCTACGGCAGGAGTAAAACGTGGTGGCAGACTGTCAGCACTACGCACCTCGATCTGCGGACGCAGACGCACTTCGGGGAAGAGGGTTGACAGATGCAGATTCCAGTCCCTGAAGGTAGCACGCTCGCTATTCCAACCACTGTCAAGAAACTGGCGAAAGGTAAAACGGCTGGCGGTCATATCAATATACTGCTGATTACGCTCGATAAAATAGAGGGGGACATCTAGGGCATAGGCGACAAAATCATCCACCCCGGAAGTGGGATTCAACAGTTTCTCGATCAATCCACAGCGATCATTATCGGTGCGCGACCAGATCTCACCACGGGTGGATAAAAATCCGCTCGGTTTTCCATCGAGCAATGGTGAGTTGGCAAACAGCGCGTAGGCGACCGCACTTAAGCGTTGGGACAGGCGCAGCTTACGGGCGCAATCGGCAGCATCGGAGAAATCCAGATTGACCTGTGTGCCGGCCGTCTGTTTCATCATCCGCTGTCCCATATCACCGGTCTTGAGCATGTACTGCGACATGATCCGGTAGCGCCCCTTCGGCAGCCAGGAAATCTCATCAAGACGAGTAAAGGGGTGCGTTCCGAGGCCAAGAAACAGCAGTCCCAGTTCCTCGCCTACTGCAACAATATGTTGGCGATAACGATTCAGATCACGCCAGCTGCAGTGGATATCACAGCAGAATTTTCCGGAAAGCTCGAGCTGCCCGCCGGGCTCAAGGGTCACTGACGAGCGTTTCCCCTGCAAGCCAATAAGATTAGCCCCCTCATTAACCCCCTGCCAGCCGCCAATTCCATCAAGACGCGCCAGCAGCTCACGGATGCGCTCATAAGCAACCGCTTCACCGGTAGCCCGATCAACCACCAGCTTTTCGGTTTCCAGCCCGATCCCCCACTCATCGCGCGGACGCGCTCCCCGCAGAATAAAATCGACCAACTGTGCCGGACGCTCGATATAATCGCTGGGGCTAAACGCTGCCTGATCCTTCTGTTGACTCATTCTGCCTGGCCTTTCAAAAGCACGCCATCAAGATTCAAGATAGGTATTGATCGCTTCAGCAAGGGTCGTGAATATCTGGGTAAATTCCTTTTCATCGCGCTCCAGCAGGGTCACCCGGAAACCCCGTTCGTCAGTGCAGAAAGAAGATATCGGCACCACACAGATGCCGGTGGCTCCGAGCAGATAGTAGACAAAGCGCTTGTCGGTCTGGGTTCCCGGTGCCGTGACCAGCTGTTCGACCAGTGTTTTGACCTCCGGACTCTTGATCGGCAGGCTCTGGGTGCCTGTCAATCGATTACTCTCAAACACCACACTCATATAGAAAGCGCCATTGGTGCGGTTGACTTTCAGGCCGGGGATCAGCTTCAGCATATCATAGGCGATGTTGGAATAATGCTCATAGCGATCACGCCGCTCGGCCAGATACCCCGGATATTCGGGATGACTCAAAATGCGCGGAATGGCCTTCTGTGGCAGGGTGGTGGAACAGACTTCGACCATTTTAGAATTGATGATACTGTCGACGTAACGCTTGAAGGTTTCATCCTTGTCAGCGTTATACACCTCTATCCAGCCACAGCGCGAACCCGGCCAGGGCAATTCCTTGCTGATCCCTTTCATGGCGATGGCCGGCAGATCGCCGATCAAATCGGAAATCGGTAGGGTGTTCATGCCGTTGTAACAGAGGTTATGGTAAATCTCATCACAGATTAAAAACAGATCGTACTCTTTGCACAGGGCGATAATCTCCTTGAGAATCCGCTCAGGATACACTGCACCGGTGGGATTGTCAGGATTAATAATCAGCACCCCGGAAACTGCTTGATTGTATTTGATCGATTGACGCAGATCATCCATGTTGGGGTACCAGTGATTATCGGGATCCAGACGATAGGTCACCGGCTTGAGCCCGGCATGGGCGCCTTCTGCCGAGGAGTGGGTCGAGTAAGTTGGTGACGGCCCGATCACCCGCGCTTCACGCTTCAGGAGGCCGTAAACCTTCTGAATTGCATCACCGAGGCCGTTGAAAAAGATGATATCCTCAACACAGATCTGGGCATGGCCGCGCTTGTTGGTCATATCGGCAAGGAACTGACGGGTTTCAAACAACCCCTTGGTTGCGCAATAACCATAGGAACAGTCCTGCATGACCAGATCCGCAACAATCTCCTTCATCCACAGCGGAATTTTCTCTCCCTTAGCAATAGGGTCTCCGATATTTTCCATATTGGTTTTGAGACCGAGCTTCTGCATTTTTTCGGCTATGGTGACAATGGCGCGAATTTCGTAGGTCAGCTCGCCGGCTCCGATATGCACAATATTGTTACGCATCTGTATTTTCTCCCTGAAGCTAAAACGAAAAAAAGCCACGGACGATCTGTCCATGGCCTCGGGTTGATGCTAGTCATACCTGCGCGGCGTCACCCGCTTAAGGGTGATGGACAGACTTCCGACGGATTATTGCCGCCGTCATCGCTCGGGTCGCCGCTGCAGATAGATGGTTCATGCTGCTTCCTTCGTTAAAAAGTTGGAGCCTGATTATCACAGCGCTATAACAAAGTCAAGAAATGTTTCTGCCGGCAGCAAACCTTGCTGACCAGCATGAGAAAAAGACAGGCCCCTGGAAATCTTACCAGGGGCCTGTTGGTTCATGATCTAGTGCAGGACGGGACTATTTCCCCTCATCGCCGCCGTAGCTCATTTCCGCCATCTGCTTGTAAAGGCGATAGCGATTGGAAGTGATCTTGTTGGCATCGTCCATCAGGCTTTGAGCAGCTTCCGGAGCAACCTTTTTGAGAACCCGATAGCGGTTCTGCTTGAGAGCATAATTCTCGAAAGAGATGGTCGGCTCCTTGCTGTCCAACTGGAGCGGGTTCTTGCCCTGATCCGCAAGACGCGGATCGAAACGGTAGAGCGGCCAGTGACCGGATGCTACCGCTTCCTTACAGCCTTCGATCGCGCTGTCCATGGCAATACCATGGGCGATACAGTGACTGTAGGCAATGATCAGTGAAGGGCCGTCAAAAGAATCGGCCTCAAGGAACGCCTTGACCACCTGAGCCGGGTTGGAAAGAGCGACCTGCGCGATATAAATGTTGCCATAGGACATGGCCATCATCCCGAGATCCTTCTTGGGCTGACGCTTGCCGCCGGCAGCGAACTGGGCAACTGCACCCAGAGGTGTCGACTTGGAAGCCTGACCACCGGTGTTGGAATACACTTCCGTATCCATGACCAGGACATTGACGTTCTCGCCGGAAGCCAGAACATGGTCAAGGCCGCCGTAACCGATATCGTAGGCCCAGCCATCGCCACCATGAATCCACACCGACTTGACAACCAGGAAGTCGATATTCACCAGCAGCGGCTTGGCGGTTTCGTGGGTGCATTTTTCGAGGATTGACCGCAGTTTGGCAACCCGGCCACGCTGCAGTTCGATCTCCTCCTGGGTCTCCTGGGTGCTGTCGAGGATAGCCCGCTTGAGATCAGCGGTGCCCTGACAGGCGGCACAGCCACAGGAGATGTTGCTGGTCAGCAACTCACGGGCATATTCCGTGCTCTTGTCGATGGCCAGACGCATGCCGTAGCCGAACTCGGCGTTATCTTCAAACAAGGAGTTACTCCAGGATGGCCCAAGGCCGTCCTTGCGCGTGGTCCAGGGGGTTGTCGGCAGGTTACCACCATAAATAGAGGAACAACCGGTCGCGTTGGCGACCAGCATACGATCACCGAACAACTGGGAACAAAGCTTGACGAAAGGCGTTTCGCCACAACCGGCACAGGCCCCGGAGAACTCAAACAACGGCGGTAACAGCTGAGTTCCCTTAAGGGTGTTGCGATTGACCAATACCGGATCGGTATCAGGCAGATTCAGGAAAAACTCAAAGTTGGCTGCTTCGCTGGCGCGCAATGGAGCCTGGAAGGTCATGTTGATAGCCTTGTGTTTTTCGTTTTCCTTGCTCTTGGCCGGACAATTGTAAACACAGGCACCACAACCGGTACAATCCTCAGGGGCGACCTGCAGGGTGTAACGTTTGCCGTCCATATCCTTACCTTTAGGAGCAACCGCCTTAAAGGTGGCCGGGGCACCGGCAAGGGCGCTCTCGTCATAAATCTTCATGCGGATCGCCGCATGCGGACAGATGAAGGAACAGATCCCGCACTGAATACAGAGATCTTCATCCCATACCGGTATATTGACAGCAATATTGCGCTTCTCGATTTTAGCGGTTCCGGTCGGGAAGGTGCCGTCGGTCGGCATGGCCGACATGGGCAGTTCGTGACCGACACCATCAATGATCGGCCCAAGGGTTGAAGAAACCAGGCCCGGGTAGGCGCCCCATTTGCCGGTCTGCATGTCGATACTGCTGTCAGCGACGGTCGGTACCTTGACCTCAAAGATATTTTCGAGAGCGGCATCAACGCCCTGCTTGTTCATTGCCAGAACCTTCTCGCCGGCCTTACCGTAGGTCTTGTCGATGGCGTCCTTGATCTGCGCAATCGCCTGACTTTCCGGAATGATGCCGGAGATCTTGAAGAAGGCGGTCTGCATGATGACGTTGATCCGTGCACCAAGGCCAATCTTCTCGCCGAGATGAATACCGTCAATAACAAAGAACTTGAGCTTTTTGTCGATGATGCGCTGCTGCACCGCTTTCGGCAGCTTGCCCCAGACTTCGTCCTTGTCATAAGGCGCGTTCAGCAGGAAGGTCGCACCTTCTTTGGCGTTCTTGAGCATGTCGTATTTCTCAAGGAAAGAGAAATTATGGCAGGCAATAAAGTCGGCCTGAGTGATCAGATAAATACTCTTGATCTCGTTCTTGCCGAAACGCAAGTGAGAGGTGGTCATGGTACCGGCTTTCTTCGAATCATAAACGAAATAAGCCTGGACCTTGTTGTCGGTACATTCACCAATAATCTTGATCGAGTTTTTGTTGGCGCCAACGGTACCATCAGAACCCAGACCGAAGAACATGGCGGCATAACCGTCAAAGGGGACCCGGAAATTCGCGTCAAAGTCGAGGCTATTGCCAAGCACGTCGTCCTTGAAGCCAACGATAAAATGATTCTTCGGCTTGTCCTTGAGCAGGTTGTCAAGAACCGCCTTGCACATGCCCGGGTTAAACTCGAAGGAGCCCAGACCGTAGCGACCACCGACGATAGACGGGTAGCCTGAGAAGCTGGTCAGATTCTCAACCATGCCTTCACCGATCGCAGTACGCACCGACTGATAAAGCGGCTCACCGATAGAACCAGGTTCCTTGGTGCGATCCAGCACGGCAATTTTTTTGGTGCTTGCAGGGATAGCTTTACAGAACTCCTCAATCGGGAACGGCAGGAACAGGCGGATTTTGATCATCCCTACTTTCTCGCCCTGGGCAACCATATAGTTGATGGTTTCTTCCATCGCCTCAGCGCCGGAACCCATCATCACCACAACGCGCTCGGCATCAGGAGCACCGACATAATCAACCAGGTTGTAGCGGCGACCGGTACGGGCGGCAAATTTGTCCATTTGTGCCTTCAAAATACCCGGCACTTTTTCGTAGTAGGGGTTAACCGTTTCACGCCCCTGGAAATACACATCGGGATTCTGGGCGGTACCACGAAGTTTTGGACGTTCCGGTGACATGGCACGTTCGCGGTGGGCCGTCACCAGATCATCGTCGATCATGTGACGCATGTCGTCACGTGACAATTCCTCAATTTTCTGAACCTCATGGGAGGTACGGAAACCATCAAAGAAATGCAGGAAAGGCACCCGGGATTCAAGAGTTGCTGCCTGGGAAATCAGAGCAAAGTCCATGACTTCCTGCGGATTATTGGAGCAGAACATGGCCCAGCCAGTCGAGCGGCAGGCCATAACATCGGAGTGATCACCAAAAATCGACAGCGCCTGAGCAGCAATGGCACGGGCCGACACATGGAAGACGGTCGGGGTCAATTCACCGGCAATCTTGAACATGTTGGGGATCATTAACAGCAGTCCCTGGGATGCAGTAAAGGTTGTGGTCATGGCACCGGCCTGCAGCGCACCATGGACGGCACCAGCGGCGCCCCCTTCTGACTGCAATTCAACCACCTTGGGAACGGTGCCCCAGATGTTCTTCTCACCGACCGCACTTTTGGCGTCGGAGATCTCACCCATGACCGATGACGGGGTAATGGGGTAGATGGCAATCACCTCATTGGTCGCATGAGCAACATGCGCCGCTGCGGCATTACCGTCGATATTGACCATTTTCCGAGACATGCATACCTCCTGTGTAAGTTAGGTAAATGGTGTTCTTTTCAATTAAAAGAACAAAGGAACTTCACTCATGATACAAATCAAGCTGGTTCATAATGTGCGGCGACCGGAGACCGCATGTTGCACGGTACCGGCATCGATATATTCCAAACCACTGCCCGAAGGGATGCCGTGGGCCAAACGACTGGCCGATATCCCACGTTGCTGACAGAGGCGCGCCAGGTACAGGGCCGTTGCCTCCCCTTCGACGCTGAAGTTGGTGGCGATAATCACCTCATCGAAAGGCTCGGTGACCAGGCGTTGCTCAAGCTGTGGAATCTTCAAATCCTCCGGGTCAATCCCATCCAGGGGCGACAACACCCCGTGCAGTACATGATACAGACCGCGATACGAATGGCTGCGCTCAATCGCCAGCAGATCCTGAGGTTGTTCAACCACGCAAAGCAGGCGCTGGTCACGTTGTTCAGCTGCACAGATGCCACAGAGTTGTTCTTCAGCAACATGAAAGCACTTCTCGCACAAGCGGACGTTGCGTTTCATCTCCAGCAGAGCATCAGCCAGCGCAGCAACCTCAGAATCCGATGTGCGCAACAGATGAAAAGCCAAACGCGCCGCCGTCTTGCCACCGATCCCCGGCAACTTCCCCAGTTCAGCTTCTAAACGAGCGAAGGACGGGAGGGAGCCTAGCACAATTTTATCTCCAAAATCTAATGGTTTATGCTTTTATAACATTGTTTTCAGGGAAGCTAAAAAACTACAATGAGACCAAAAAGAATGATGGTGCATTGGTCTGACCAAAGACAACACTACCACGCAGAAAGGGGTTGACTCAATCTTTTTTTATCGGCGTTAAAAGCTAATGCTTTCGCAAAAAGCATCTTACTTGGATGGCTGGGCAAAAAACGCCAAATGAAAAGCGCCATTGTTGAACAATGAGGCGTACTTACGTACGTCGAAGCGGTGAAACATTCGCAGCAACGCCGCTGATGGTGAGTTTTTGCGACACCATCAAAACATCCCCGGGATATTCATGCCTCCGGTAATCTTACTCATCTCCTCCTGTACCATCTCCTGACTCTTCTTCATGCCCTCATTGACTGCGGCAATGACCAGATCCTCGAGCATTTCGACATCCTCGGGATCAACCACCGCTTTTTCAATTTTCAGCTCGAGCAGTTGCTGCTTGCCATTAACCCGCGCGGTCACCATGCCGCCGCCGGCGGTCGCTTCAACTTCTCTGGTGGCCAGCTCTTCCTGCATCCGGGCCATTTTTGCCTGCATCTGCTGAGCCTGCTTCATAATGTTGCCCAGTCCTTTTGCCATGACGTTCTCCTTTTAAATGAGTAGAAACCATTGTAATCTTCACTATTCAGCCCTGTCCTTTGCTCAGGATCCCTGACCCGGCACTGAACAGATACAGATTACTATACAAAACCCTTGTCGATGGGGGTTACCTTTTCCACTTGACCACCAAAAATCTCCAGAGCCGATTTTACCAGCGGATGCTCAAGAGCATTCTCGCGCAGCTTGCGCTGGCGGTCGCTCTCCTGACGCTTACGCTCCTCATGCAGTGATGGGGGCTGGGGTTCGCCATTGGCACCTTTGATAATCTCGATTTTTACAGGTACAGAAAAATATTCCGCAGCCAGCCCCTGCAGATTCTGCTGCATCTCACTATCAGCCAGACCAAAAAACTTGGCCGGCATGGCGATCCGCAGCAGTGGCAACTCCAGCGTCAACAGGCTGGCCTGTTCAAGCAATGATGAAATGCGTGGACGCCGCCGACTTTTGACAAATTCAACCAATCCTGCCCAGCTGCCTGTTGATTGTTCCTCAGCCGGCTGAGCTTCAGGCTTTTTTTCCTCAGGCTCCTCCGGTAGCGGCGGCAACTCGGGGGGGAGGTCGGACCCGTGGCTCGCCCCCACTGAAGCAGATGCGGCGACATGGCTCTCGCCGACAGCCGGGGTTGCAACAGGCGTGGGAGCAGAACATTCAACCCGCGCCAGCAATTTCTCCTCCAGACCCTCCAACCGCTGGATAAGGGTCGCAACATCAATCCCGGTGGGCAACGTCGCCAGCTTGACCAATGCAATTTCCATGGTCAGACGTGAAAAAGAGGACGTCGCCAACTCGGCTTCAGTCCGCAGCAAAAATGCCAGAATCCGCTGGAATTCATCGAGTGGGCGGGGCGTGGACAGACGACGCAATTCGGTCAATTCACCTTCACTGAAGTCGAGCAGTTCTCCCGGCTCAGCAATCACCTTGAGAATCACCAGGCCGCGCACCAGCGCCACCAGCTGCTGACAGAACTGGCGAAAGGAATGTCCCAGGTCATCAACCTGCGCCACCAGCGTCAGAAGTTGTTGTGGATTGCGTTCAACAATGGCGGTCAGGGTATCCAGCAGCAGCTTACTGCTGACCTGACCGAGAATCTGCTGCACCGTCTCATCCGCCACCTCATTACCGCAGCAGGCAATCACCTGATCAAAAGCCGACAGGGCATCGCGCATACTGCCGCCACCGTGACGGGCAATAGCGGCAAGGCCGACATCACTAATGGTGATTCCCTCTTCGCCGGCGATGTACTGTAAGCGTGCCTGTACCGCCGTGATGCTGATTTTTTTGAAATCAAAGCGCTGACAGCGTGACAGAATGGTGACCGGAATCTTATGGGGTTCGGTGGTGGCAAAAATAAATTTAACGTGGGCAGGTGGTTCTTCGAGGGTCTTCAGCAACGCATTAAAAGCGCTGCTGGAGAGCATATGCACTTCGTCGATAATAACAATCTTATAGCGCCCCCGGGACGGCAGATAACGCACCGCATCACGTAGCTCGCGGATATCATCGACGCCATTGTGGGAGGCACCATCGATTTCGAGGACATCCATCCCCTGACCGGAGGTGATTTCAACACAGGAGGAACAGGTACCACACGGGGTGGTGGTGATTCCCTGTTCACAATTCAGAGCCTTGGCGAAGATCCGCGCCGCCGAGGTCTTACCAACCCCGCGCGCACCGGTGAAGAGGAAGGCGTGATGCACCCGATCAGTGGTGATGGCATTTTTCAGGGTTTGGCTGACGTGCTCCTGGCCGACCAGATCGTCGAACAGCTGTGGACGCCACTTGCGCGCCAGAACCAGATACGACATGAAGAGCTCCATCTGTTAGCAGGAAAAAAATTGCCGATACAAGAGACAGCCGGGTACCCCCGCGGCACACATTCAAACCGCTACCGCTGCTCCCTTCCGGGCCTGACGGGGTTTACGGCCGCCTGTTGCGCAGGACCCGGCTGTCACTTCTACCGGCAACACTTTCAACCTATGTAGTCTATATCGAGAACCTTCTGCAAGGCGCCTTTACATACCACCAAACGTTCACCAAACGGCTCAAAAACTTCACCAGCAAGGCCCTCGAATTCACGCGGCATAAGACGTATTGACTCATACGTCGTTGCAGCGGGGGTGAGAGAAACGCAGCTGGGGGAGATTTTTCAGCCGTTTGAAATCTGGCGGAGAGGGGGGGATTCGCCCACTACGTCACCGCCATCACGGCGGCTCCTGCGTCGGCTCCCCTACGCTCACTGCCGCGGCCATCCATGGCCGCTCTTCTGACATTAAGTCAGCGTTCGCTTCGCTTCGAATCCCCGAAGCATTTGTGCTAAATAACTGGCGGAGAGGGGGGGATTCGAACCCCCGGTAGCTTTCACTACACCCGCTTTCCAGGCGAGCACCATCGGCCTCTCGGTCACCTCTCCGCGAAACCGGGAAGATACACCAACCAAAATGAGGCTGTAAAGTTATTTCTCAATCGACGTAAGGACTCCGCATGAACTTGTGGCTCCCATGGCAAGGGTGTCTGTCGCCATGGACGGCGACAGTCAAACGGCCACGGATAGCCCTGGGGGGGACAATCGTGTCTTCTGGATTGGGAGTTGCAGGGCCATGCAGCGATATTCAGACCTCACCTTCCTCAACTCCGAAGCGTCCGTTAACCCGGTACAAAAACGCGAGAATCTCGGCCACCGCCTGAAACAGCTCGGGCGGGATATCCTCCCCCACCGGCACCCGCCCCAGCACTTCGAGCAGATCGGGATCTTCAACAATATCGACGCCGGCCACTTTGGCAGCCGCGATAATGCGCTGGGCGAAATCCCCCTGCCCGGCCGCCACCACCTTGGGACCGGTCAATGCCTTCTGGTCGTAATGCAGGGCGACAGCGCGTAATGGTTGAGTATTTCTGTTCATCAGGCCCTCGTGTCAAGCAGGGTGTGCTGGTGTGGCAACAGCGATTGCTGCAGCTGCTTTAAAGGATGCTGGGCATCAGCGCTATAGTGAACCTGACGCAGTTTCAACTGCGACAAGACGGCGGCAAGTTCATTTTCACATCCCTTGAGGTATTCCATCTTGCGGCGATCCTCGCAGGCCAGGCGCACCACCAACCCCTGATCGGGCAACAGATTGAGGTCGACGCGCATACTTCCGAGATTTAAGAGACGCAACGACAGGGAAATCCTTACTTCCTCTTTTTGATTTTGCGCAGATTTCTCATGCTCTGCGGTCTCCTGGCGGCCGGCAACCAGGTAACCGTCACTCAGACCTACCAGAGGCAAAGGTAGAAATTGCAACTGCGTCTCACTAAAGCGTGCTTTACACAGCTGAAACAACTCAATACGATTTAGCGGTTCACGTAAATCCTCACCACTTTTCTGCTGCAAGGTCAGCAGGGTCTGTTTGAGATTAGCCAGCGCGAGCTTCTGCTTGCCCAGCAGCAGCTCGCGCTCAAGGTGCAGACCAAAAAATTGGGACAAGAGCCCTAACGCCTCGCCCTGCGCCGGAACCGAAGGAACTGCCGTCAATTGCTGCAACTGAACCGCCACCAGTTGCAGACCCTGTTGCAACAAAGGCGCAACCCCTTCGCGGGTTAACAATTGATGGATTTGCGCCGTCAGGCCGTCAATTTTCCCCAGCAGATCAGGCGTCAGCGGCGGATTCAGCGCCGGAGCGACGCGGGGCACAACACTGCCGACCCCCAGCAGTGTTTTGAGTTCCTGTAATACGGGTTGCAGCGCCTTATACACATCCTGTTGTGGCGGCGGAAGCGACAGGGTCACTGAAGAGGGGGACGCAGCAAGTTGTCCAGGGACTCCCCCGGCGGCCCGGGAATCAGGCTGCACCACCACCGGCTCCGCCTGCGCTGCACCGGCTAGCTGTTCGAACTGCGCCAGCAGCCTTGTCGCCTGCCCGGCGATCTGTTTGGTAACCCCCGGATGATGGCGGAGCAATTGGAGTGCTTGCGTCCATTCCGGTGTCCGCAAAGCCGGCAGGGAACGAATGTCAGCATGTTGACGCAACTGGGAAAAAATTTCAGCGGTGGCCCTCTGCCAATCTTTTGACATGTTCTCGCCACCCAGCTCGATCAACGGCAGTAATTGCACCTGCAAGCGCCCCAACAACTGCACCACTAGTCGCGATTGCTCTGTGGATCCCACCAGCGCGGGAGAATTTGTGGTCGACAGGGCAACAGGCGCAGGAGCAGCAGCAAGCGGCACAGCGGGTGGCACAGCGGCAAATTGTGAGGTTGTGGGACGAGCAAAAATTTCGCCCCCATGCCGCAACCCTCGCAGTTGCACGACCAGCTGATCAACCCGCTCCCGCAACCGGGCAAAATGATCCGACCCGGGGCCGAGCAGCTGGCGCAGCTGAACCACCAGGGTTTGTTCTGACGAACCTAGGTGCCGGGTCAATTCCGGACGCTGCAAGCGTTCCAGCAGTCCTGACCAGTCAAAAGGCTGCGACAAGGCCGGCAGGCGCACCGCCAGCTGCTGTTGCAGACGATTATTCAGGACCAGCGCTTCCAGTCGTGGCGTGGTCTGGATAATGCGTAAATCAAGGATCTGACCGGGCGGCAACGGGCGAGTCCCAACTGGCCGGAAGAGCTCATTGCCAATTTCAAGCAGTACCTCCTCCCGCGCCCCGGTAGCCACCACCAGAGCACGCACCAGTTGTTCCGGGCGCAAGCCGGCGACAACACCAGAGGCCGAACTGACGGTTGGCAACGAAGGGAGCAGAAACAGATTAGGTGGAGAAGGGATAGAAGCTATGTCCATCTGACTATTATCGAACTTTTACCCTCAGTAGCAAAGGAAAAACGCCCTGTCAGCCACCAGGGCTCCCAGAACACCAGGAGAAGAAAGCCTGAGGTGAATTATTATTGTTTTTCTTGGCGGACTTGGTGCCTGGTTGCAGAAGGTTGAAAAAAGACCTAAATCGGTCTGTCAAATCAGTGACATCGGTCCTGTCACGGCTCAACTGCGTCAACAGATCGTCAACAGGACCTTGGCTGCCACCGAACACCTTGAAATTCCAACACAATAAAAACTGGCATGGCGTTCGCATTAACATCAAAAAAACTAAAGACTTTTCTGTCAGCACCCGAAAAGCCTGTTACATCCTGATAGTGCAATAAATGAATTGAGTAAAGGCCACCCTATGATGAACGCTACCGCTCTGGTCATGGCTAGCGACAATAGCCAGCAAAAGCAAATCGTCAAGCAGTTGACAGCAACCGGCCTGTTTAGCAGGGTTACTCCCATTGCCACCATTGCCGATCTGTTCCGGCGCTTGAAAAGTGCGCCGGCCGACATGATCTGCTGGACGGTTAATCGGTTGCACCCGGAAAATAATTGGATACATCGTCTGCAGGCACAAAAAAAGTGGCATGATCTGCCCCTTATTGCCTTCGCCGACAACCAGCAGAACGTTCTTGCAGGTTTTGAACTCGGTGCCAGCGATGCCCTGCAACTGCAGATTGATCAACAGGAACTCAGTGCCCGCATCAAGCGCCACCTGCAGCGCTGGGAGCGCCTGCGTGAGTTGCGCGATGCCCAGGAAGAGCTGCAGCGCATGGCCCTGACTGACCCCTTAACCCGCATCGGCAATCGTGCCACCTTTGACCTGAGCATGACCCAGGCCATGGCCCGAAGCCGGCGCACGCAAAGCCCTTATTCATTGCTGTTGATCGACCTTGATCATTTTAAACAGGTTAATGATATCCACGGCCACCAGGCCGGCGATCACATCCTTCAACAAGTCGCCGCGGCGATTAAAAAATCATCTCGTGACACCGATATCTGCTGCCGCTACGGCGGTGAAGAGTTTGCCGTGATTCTTCCTGATACCGCCGCTTGCGATGCAGACATCCTCGCCCGGCGCATCCATCGAAATATCGCTGTGGCCTCACGCAAGCTCCCCCTGGACCATCAGCCAGTGACTGTCAGTATCGGCATCGGCAGTTCCTCCGACATGAATCGCGGCGAGGTTGATCTGATGATTGAGCAGGCCGACCAGGCCCTCTACCACGCCAAGCGTAATGGCCGTAATCGTACCGAAATCTGGCATTGTAATGAATTACTGAATGCTGATGTATCTGGGGATTTTTGCCCGCTGTTTAACGCCGACAATATGGTGGGAAACCTGACTGGCAACCTGGCACTGGCAGGGCGGGTTTAGTTTAACGCTGTATTCTGTATTCTGGAAGTTAAAGACTGTCCAACACCTGAACCTTAAGCCGCAACTGTCGGCGCTGCTCGGCCAGGCAGAAGGCTACAATCTCGTCACGGTCATCATTTTCAATGGCAACAAATTTCAGCGCCAGGGAATGGTCACGGCCAAGCAGGTAACTTCCCACTACCTCACCAACGCACTCAATCATCGGCGTATCCACATTGAGCAGGATTTTCATTCCGGTCCGCACCCCGCGCTCGACTTTTTCAGCAACCGGAAAACGTACCCCGCCGCCACTGATATTGGCAATGCCCTGCACCGTGTTCACGGCAGCTTCCTCATCCTCATCCTCGAGTTGCCACCAGCTGATCACCAGCTCGGCATCAACCCGGAAATACTCGCGCTTCTGTAGATAGGAAAAAGACTCTACCAGCTCCAGCACCAGCTTGTCAGCAGCCGGCTGATGATCTATGCGGGCCTGGATCGATTTAACAGCGCCGGCAACGTCAAAGGCAATACGACATAACACGGTGGGATCAAGGGCGTGCTCCTTGAGCTGGCCCTTTAAGAAGATCACTTCAAATTGTGGTGCCTTGGTTACCCGCGCCACGGCATCTAGTTGAGCGACAGCACCCCCCTCAACCGGCAGGGTGATTTTTACAACGCGGTAATCGTCAAGATGATCAAGAATCGACATGCGAGCGTACTATTCCTGTGCAGGGGGGCCAATCACCTTCACCTTGAGGCGCAGTTGTTTGCGCTGTTCAGCCAGGCAGAAGGAGACAATAGCATCCTGATCCTCTTCTTCCAACCCGATAAATTTAAATGCCGCCGTCGGTCCATCACCATTATCGTAATAAGCCACCACTTCACCGACACACTCAATCACCGCCGCCGGATCATCAATCACGATTTCAAATCCAACTCGCGATCCGGCAGGCAGTTGCCGGGTCACCGGCAGGCGAATCCCGCCGCCGCTGATATTAACCGAGCTGGCAACTGAACTGGCCACCGGGTTTTCCGCGTCGATCACCCAATAACTCACCGAGAGATCGGCATCTATCCGGAAATATTCACGCTTCTGCTTATGAACAAAACTTTCAACCTGCTCCAACAACAAGCGCTCGGCGGTCGGTTGGTCAACAATCCGCGCCGTGATTGACTTGTGCTCGCCGGCGATATCAAGCATGACCCGACAGGTGGTTTCTTTATCGAGGGAGAGTTTTTCGAGCTGATCCGGCAGAAATGTGATCTCAAATTGCAGCCCTGAGGTGAGTCTGGCGACCCCATCCAGATGGACATGTTTACCCCCTTCAAGGGGAAGAGTCACCTTGACAACACGGTAGTCCTTAAGATGATCGAGTACGGACATGGCTTGTCACTTTTCAAGTAAGTTCCCCCGCAACAAGCAGCGGGGCGTTGACATTGAGAAAGCAGAATTTTGAGTTCAGGAATACAGAATACAGAATACAGGGGTCAGGGGCCAACAAAAAATCCAGTGGGAATTGCTTCTAATGAAGTGTGCCTACTGGATTTTCGATATTCCTGCGTCAATAGAAAGGTCGCTCGCGCTTACATTACCCCACCCCACGTGCGGCGGCAGGGAGACTGGAGACCGGGCGATGATAACCGGCAACGGCGGTACGACCACTCTTGATTTGCGACAATTCACTGGCAATGACGGCCATGATGCCACGAATTCTTGGCAATAGCAAATGGTTCAACTCTACAATCTGCTCGAGTAATTCATTGCGCTCAATAAACAGGGGATGTTCTTTCCAGTATTCGCTGTCGGCAGCATACAACTCAAACAGGCGCTCATCGTTAACACCGGCATCGTCCTGCAACTGCTGCAGGCGCTCTGTATAAAACTGTAACGCCACCGGATCTGCATCCGTCAGTAAAGCTTCAAGATGCCGCGCGTGGGCAATAATATCTCGATACTGTTCAATTGATGTGTTCAGGCACTGTTCCATCAACAAGGCTCCTTTTGATACTGCGCTACCATGATCTAGAAACTCACATGGATACGGTCAGGCGCCGGTGCCCATCAACAGATGAACTGCCTGCCATCTGCGGGCCTCGAGCAGCCATAGCAGTCTGACGATTGATCTCGATCGCTTCAGACCAGGTTGTCCGCAGATCAAGGAGCAATTCCTCCACTACCTGCAACTTGGCAATGCTGTTTTCGCTACGCGCACCAATCAGTTCACGCATCATGAAATGATAAAGTCCATCAAGATTCTCGGCGATCTCACCACCTATGTCGCGATCCAGGGTGTTGGAAAATTCAGCAATAATTGCCAGCGCCCGACTGATGCCCTCCAGCTTCATGGATGGCCGATTTTCTTCGATGCCGAGGATCGCCTGGCGGGTAAAGCGGATCGCCCCATCATAAAGCATGATCAGAATCTGCTCCGGTGACGCATTTAATATCTGATTATTCTGATATTGATTGGCATAGGCATTCATATTATTACTTCCTCGTCATCATGTTGTTAAGCAGATCAAACTGCTGGGTCAGAAAAGTGCTCTGGGTATTCATCCCGCTGACCAGCTGTTCAAGGGCGTTGAACCTGTTACGAAGGGTTTCTTCCTTTTTTTCCAGCCGCATCTCGATCTGTTCAATCCGGCTATCAATACGTCTGACGTTGGCCTCGGTACTCTTTTTGTTTGCCGACAGCAACCCATCGACAGAATCCGTCATCGTTTTGAGATAGTCCTGAAAATTAACGGCAACCCCGCTTGTCTCTCCCTCACCGACCAGTAATTTCTCAACACTGGGGAGATTTTCCCTGATTGCGTCGGTCAGGGTTTCGTCATTTAGTTTGACGGTGCCATCCTTCTGGGTCTCCAAACCCAGCTGTGACAGGGCCCTCAAACTGCCGGACGTGCTGACCCCGATCGTCAACAAACTCTGGAGACGCATCTTGATATTGTACATGCCGGAATCGCCGCTGAGGATCCCGCCGGAGGATCCCGCTTTCACGGACTGATCACGGATAAACGACATGACATCATTGTAGCCCTTCACAAATCCCTGGATCTGTGACTTGATCGCCGCTTCATCAAGGGCCACGGAAACCGTCGTCTTTGTCCCCTCTTCGGCCTTACTCAGGTTAAGAGAGAGCCCTGGAATCGCTTCATCCAGAGAATTCCCGTCGGCATAGATATCAACATTATCAACCCGAATATGCGCCCGTGTTGCGGCCTGCGTTTCAGCCATGGTCAATGGGCCGAAGGTACTGCTCAACGCTGTTGTCGTGATGCTCGCACCGGCGCTCAGGGAGAGAACGACATTATCGCCATCGGCGACTATCTCGGCTGTGACTCCGGTTGTTGCCGTTTCCGCGTTGATTGCGTCCATCACGTCGGTCAGGGAGTTAGCTTCGCCGGCAAGGGTGATCTGATGCCCCGTTGACAAATCGAGGGTGCCGCTACCGAAATAGGCCTTGTCGGCACTGGCAAAACCACCACTTTGCAATTGCGCGCTGATATCACCACTGATGCCGGCCACACCGGACACCAGCGAAAAACTCGTCGCGGGGTCCTGCCCCGTCAGCACCAGACGATAGGGGCTGTCCGTGCCATCATTGATAATCGCCGCACTGACCCCGGCATCAGCCGCATTGATCGCCTGCATGATCCCGGACAGGGAATTGTTGCTTTCATCAACAGCAATGGTCAATGGTTCGGCATCGCCGACCGTCAGGGTCAGTTCCCCCGACGCAAAAACAGCAGCGGCTCGATCAACATAGCCCTGGCTGACACTCTTCTGCACCTGCGCCAGAGAAACCACTTCCACCTGATAACTGGCGCCCGGCAGAGCCTCAGCCCCGGCGCTCACAGAGAAAAAATCCTTACTGGACGATGTCACTGTATTCTTTAGCAGATTTTCGGAAGATTCGAGGTTTTCGGCTGCTGCCAGGAGGCTCTTCAGCCTCGCATCAAAGGCTGAATAGGCCTGCTGCCGCGAGTTGTACCAGGACTTGTCCGTTTCCAGACGGGTAATTGGCCGGCGCTCCAGCGCCATCAATTCTTGGACGATATTGTTGGTGTCCAACCCGGTCGCGAGTCCGCCAAATGTGATTGCCATAACTAAATCTCCCGAGATCCTTACACGTCATCCAGCACTAGTAAACTTCTCTACCCTTCGGTGTTGACAACATTGCCGCGCAAATCATTCAACCGCTTGGTCAGATCCATAAGCTCCTCCGGCGGAATCTGCCGAATCACCTCGTTGGTCTCCCGATCCACGACTTTCACCACCATGCCCCCGCCGCTTCGATCATTCTCAAAACGGACACTGTAAAGGCCTTCCTCGGTCAGGGCATTGATCTGCTGCAGCAGCTCTTCCGGCTGAACTTTCTGCTGCTTGTTGCCACTGTCGCGGGCGACTTCCTGCTTCTGCTTGCGGGCCTCATTGACCAGGTCGGCGCCCTTACTGAAGGATGATTGACCGGTACTCTGGGTGCTGACATTGACTAAACTCTCGACATTCATAAGCGTCTCCTCGTGACACTCCCAATCAACAGGAAAAGCCGGGAACCGGAATTAACGTCCGATTCCCGGTTTTGTTCTACCTAGATAGTGAGGGGTACGGCGTACCCCTCACCGGTTACGGGTTAATAATTACCCGAGCAGGCTCAGAGCCAGTTGCGGCATCTGATTGGCTTGCGCCAGAATGGAAACACCAGCCTGCTGGAGGATGTTGTTCTTGGTCATCGCTGAGGTTTCCTGAGCGATATCCGCATCCAGAATCCGGCTGCGGGCAGCGGAGAGATTCTCGGAAACATTCTGCAGGTTGGCAATCGTTGATTCAAAACGATTCTGGACCGCACCCAGATCACCACGGATGGTGCTGATCTGCGACAGGGCCAGGTCGACGCTGTCAATAGCGACCCAGGAGTCACTGGCTGATGCAATGGTGAGATCATTGATCAGTACCGTTGCCCCGGACACCGCATAGTCAGTGCTGGCAGCAGTACCCACCTGCGCAGTACCGACTTCAGGAGTACCGATCAGTTCGAGACCACCGGACAAGGAGATTGATGCTTCTGCTGCTGCAGCATCAGTTGTACCGACTGCATCCACCAAAGCACCAGCGGTTCCGTCACTATTAATCGCAGATGCAATGTCAGCTGTGGATACTGCAGTGATGTCTACCGCAGAATAAGTGATAGTACTACCACTCACCGAAACACCTGCATCAGAAGCGGCAGCACCGGTTACCAGAGCTATAGTGATCGCATTGCCGTCGGTTCCATCTGTATCAGCAGTAAAGGAGAGTGTGGTGTTGGTAGCACCAGCACCTGTTGCAGCGGCAGCAGCCTGGTAATCGGAGCTTTCAGCAACATAATCGGAGCTTGCTGGAACATAATCAGAGCTTGCTGCTGTACCGGTAACGGTTCCGGCATCCACAGCACTCAGATTAGCACCGGAGGCACCAGCGATATCAAAACTGATGGTCTGGTTCGTACCGGCATTGGCACCCACCTGGAAGGTTGCGCCGACAAAAGTACCGTCGAGAATCTTGCGACCGTTGAACTCGGTGGTATCAGCGATACGATTGAGTTCGGCCTTGAGCTGAGTTACCTCGGCATTCAGGGAGTCGCGGTCGGACTGGCTGTTGGTATCGTTTGCCGACTGCACGGCCAGTTCACGCATGCGCTGGAGAAGATTGGTGCTTTCCTGCAGGGCACCTTCAGCGGTCTGCGCCAGGGAGATACCGTCGTTGGCGTTACGGGCAGCCTGATTCAGGCCACGGATTTGCGCGGTCATGCGGTCGGAAATAGCCAGACCGGCAGCATCATCCTTGGCGGAGTTGATACGCAGACCGGAAGAGAGGCGCTGCATCGATTTCGACAGAGCACCCTGTGATTGACCCAGATTACGTTGAGCGTTAAGGGAAGCGACGTTAGTGTTGATTGTTAAAGCCATGATGTTCCTCCATGAAGTTGTTTGTTGGGCATCCGTGCCCAAAAGTTGTTGGCATTGCAAAAGATGATTGCTTTGCCTGTGGGGTTTTGCTGCTGGTTAACCTAGGATGGTATCCGCTCCTGTCCTGTTCCATCACCTCCTTTTCCCGGATTGGATTTCCCGTTGGTGGGCTTTTCGACCGGCTCTTAGAAAAACTTTAGGGGAAAAGAGAAATAATTTTGCATTATCTGCTGCAGGAACAGAGCGCTGTGATTGCCCGGACGGTGACCGAAGAGGAAATAACGCTGCCCGATGAAATAAATCAGGGGCGTGCGGCAGCACGCCCCTGTGAAGACCATCCACCCTTACCTTTTAATCACAAACCCCTGGGAGGTTGGTAGCGGAAATACCTTGTAACCGCGTTTGCCGAACCATTCGTCCTCCGCCAGTTTCTGCGCCCGGTAAAAAACCATTTCGTAATCATCGAGGATGATCATCCCGCCCGGCACCACCCGCTCGAACAGGGCGTCCAGGGTAGCGATCTCCGCCGGCGCCTGGTTCAGGTCAAGATGCAGATAAGCGATCTTTTCCGGCGCACCTTCTGCCAGAACATCCGGCAAAAACCCTTTTAATATCTTAACATTCGGATAGTCCTTAAAGCGTTTTACAACCTGCCGATAGAGTTGTGGTCCGTGGGCCTGCATGGAATGATTTACCATCTTTTCATTATGCTCGAAGACATCATAAAGCCAGAATGTTTTAGGAAAATCTCTACCGCCAAGGTAATCAATGACGGTCTTAGCCCCAACACCCTGATAGGCACCGCATTCGACAAAATCACCATCAAGATGCTGACAGTGAAAAGCTGCCATCGACAGGATATAGCGCCGCCAGATGATCGTCTGGTCCGGGGGGGTAATGGCATTTTCCTTCCAGGACTGCATAAAGGGTTGATCATTCAGCATGGAGTTGTTGCGCTGAAAAACAAACATGTTGTCGCCATAGTGAAAGGCGGTGGTCTGCTCTGACGCTTTGCGCATCAGGTCATTGAACAGCGCCGGATCCTTAGTCCCCCAGTGGACCGGATTAAAAAAATTCATGATCGGCTTATCGTCTTGAGCCGGACTCGCGGTTTCTTCATCAAAGTCCCGCTGCGCCAGACAGTCTTTCCCGGGGCGTTTTTGCTCCCACATGCCCCGGATTGCGTCCTCAAAGTTCCGGGCAAAGCGCTTTGCGTTAAACAGCGGCGAGGCAAGGACCTGCTCGCGCAACCTGGCTCGCAGCTCCGCTAAGCTCTCCAGGTCGCCGGCCATGGCAACGGCTTTCACTACATATTCTTCCGGGCTCGCTGTGATCCAGTCCGGCAGTCCGGCAGCTGTAAGCAGGCTGGCGCCCTGCCGGGACAAAAGCGATTCTCCGGCCAGGGTGACCGTCGGCACGCCCATCCACAAGGCTTCACAGGTCGTTGTGCCGCCCGGATACGGAAAACTGTCGAGCACCAGGTCAACCTTGCCATGTGCTGCAAGATAGCCTTCGCGAGGCACTTGCCCAACCGTCTCGACCCGTGAGGGATTGATGCCCAGCTTTTTCAAACGTGCATGCAGCTGTTCAACAACCTGCGGATCCCCCAGCTGTTTACATTGCCAGCGCAAACGCGACTCTGGAAGCTCCGCGAGAATGGCGCTCCAAAGAGTCAGTACGTCATCCCCGACCTTGGTGTATTGCTGAAAACAGCCAAAGGTCACATAGCCGTTTTTCAACGCCGGCAATGGTGACACGGAAACCTTCTGGTGTGGTGCGCTGAAGCAGAGCCGGGTCTCAGGGAGATACCAGATGGATTCGGAAAAATTCTTCTGGTGAAGTTCCGGCACCCCGACCTCATCGGCCATAAAATAATCGATCGCCTCGACTCCGGTCGTGGCAAAATAGCCCAGCCAGCTGGCCTGAATAGGCGCCGGCTTCCAAACCATCATCGCCAGGCGATTGTGGCTGGTGTGTCCGGCCAGATCGAACAGAACATGCACTCCTTCGTCGCGGATCTTTTTAGCGGCGGCTTCATCACTCAATCCGAACAGCGGTCGCCATGCGGCAAACAGGGGTTTGATGCGCGAGGTCAGATCATCTTCTTTGGGGTTTGTCGGATAGGCAATCAACTCAATACGCGCCGAATCAAAGTGCCCGAGAAGGCTTTCCAGAAAAAAGCCGACCGGGTGGTTGTAAAGATCGCCAGACACAAAACCGACCCGCAACCTCTCGGCCTGCGCTTCACACTGCCAGGAAGAAAACGGCGCCTTCACTTTTTTTGCCACAACCTGACCAAACTGCCGGGCTTCTTCAAGAAAATAGTCGGCCGTATTGCTTGAATAATTCAAGGTAAACAACAAATTACTAAAATGTTCCGTGTTTTGGGGCTCAAGCTTAACTGCTCGCCGCTGCTCTTTTACCGCTTCGACCAGGCGGCCTTGCTTGCGCAGACTGACGCCTAAATTAAGCCGGGCCGTCGCATACCCGGGAGATATTTTCAGTGCGCGCCGAAAGCAGGCTTCGGACTCGACGATGCGACCATCATCCAACAACGCTGCTCCCATATTATTATGAATTGCCGCATCTTCCTTTTGCTGCAATGCCTTGCGAAAGCACTCTTCTGCTTCGGCATAACGACCTTGTTGCCGCAACAGGTTTCCATAGTTGTTCAGGGTTATGCACAGTTCCGGGGCCAGCTTCAGGGCTTTTTTGAAATTTTCTTCTGCTTCGGCCAGCCGTCCCCTGGTTCTCAACAGTTCGGCATAACTGCTCAAAACTTCCGGATCTTCCGGCAGCAGCGTCGAAGCTTGCTGCAACGCCTGCAATGCCTCATCGCCTGCATCTTGCTGAATTAAAACCACCCCCAGAACCTTCCAACCCAGACTATGTTCGGGAAAGCGTACAGTCAGATCCCGGGCAAAAGCCTCAATCGCTGAAAGTCTTCCTCTACGCTGCAAACTGTTTAATTTCTTGATGTCCTGCCGAGAAGGTCCGGGCGGGGGATCTTCAGACGGTGCCGGCAACTGCTGATGATCGATTTGCAGTTGCGCTGCGAGCTGGTCTACCTTGTCGCCCTGCAACCCGTGCTTGCGTCCGAGGACAAGGGTCTCTGCCGCGACAGTGAGCTGCTTATCCTGAATCAACGCCTCAATATAACTCATCCAGTACTGCTCATTCTCGGGCTGCGCTTCCAGGGCAGTCTGCAAAAAAGGGAGGCCCGCTTGCGGCTCTCTGGTCTGGACCACCAGAACCCCGAGATTGTGATTTGCGTCCGGGTGGTCAGGCTGTACGTCAATAACCCCGCGGTAGAGCTCTTCAGCCGCCTGGATTTCTCCCGACTTATGGTGAGCTACTGCTTGCTGCATCACCTTTGCTACCGTCTGCTGGAGTTCTTGTTCAACCGTTGCGCTTGCGGGGTGTTTGGATTCTGAAGATGTCAACATAAGCCAGGTCCTTTGATAAGAATTGGTGCGCCGAAATAACCTAAAAATCCGGTTCCTTTAACATTAAAGCGAATAGCAACGCTCTACATGATCTGTCATGTAAATGTTCATTCCGCTTTAAATCGGAAAATTTCACGTACAAAATATTAGTGTTTGCAAAAACTGTGCTCAATTGTTGGTCTTATTGAATAATGGGGGGGGAATCAAGCAAGAGGAACCAACTTATTTGATCTCAAACTACCGCCAAACAGGCTTCGAAGCGGAAAGAAGAAAAAATTTTCGCCGAGACTTATTTTTCTGAAACACAGCACCTGCAACCAACGGACTGAACAGATTGCTTGCTTGTCATCAGGTGGGCGTAAAGGTGTCAAGATTTTGTCCCGCGACCTGCGGCTGAAGAAAAACAGCTCCTTACAGTACTATCACCTCACTCGAAAACATCCGCGACGTGAAAAGCCTCTCCCGCCTGATCTTTTGCCGACAGCATAATTTCCACATCCGACGGCCAGACAATATTCAGTTGCGGGTCATTCCAGATAATGCAGCGCTCATATTCGGGGGCATAATATTCGGTGGTTTTATAGAGGAACTCGGCGGATTCACTTAACACCAGAAAACCATGGGCAAAACCTTCGGGAATCCACAATTGACGTTTATTTTCTCCCGACAAGAGCTTCCCCACCCATCGCCCGAAGGTTGGTGACGAACGACGCAGGTCAACAGCCACATCAAACACCTCGCCGGCAATCACCCTGACCAGTTTTGCCTGCGGTTGTTTGATCTGATAGTGTAGACCGCGCAAAACCCCTCCGGCGGACTTTGAGTGATTGTCCTGTACAAATTCCGGGGAAAAACCGGTTGCCTGCGAAAAGGTTCGGTGATTGTAGCTCTCAAAGAAAAATCCGCGCTCGTCCCCGAAGACCCTGGGTTCAAGCATCAGAACTTCTGGAATTTCCGTCGCTGTAACCTGCATCAGAATTCATCCCGTGCGACCATCTGCAGATAATCCCGGTAACTGGATGCCGGGGTCGCTGAGATGATCTGCTGCAGCTGATCCGCATCAATAAAACCGGTGCGGTACGCGATCTCTTCCAAACAGGCGATTTTCAACCCTTGGCGCGCTTCCAGGGTTCCGATAAAGTGGCTGGCCTCAAGCAGGCTGATGTGGGTGCCGGTGTCGAGCCACGCAATGCCGCGTCCAAGTTTTTCCACCTCCAGCGTGCCACGTTCAAGGTAGATGCGATTGACATCGGTAATTTCAAGCTCGCCGCGGGCTGAGGGACGCATCGATTTGGTGATTTCGACGACCTGGTCATCGTAAAGGTACAGCCCGGGAACAGCGTAGTGGGATTTCGGCTGAAGGGGTTTTTCTTCGATACTGAGGACCTTGCCCTGCTTGTCGAATTCCACTACGCCATAACGTTGTGGATCGGCCACGGGATAGCCAAACACCCTGGCGCCAGCATGGAAAGAACGGACAATACGATCGAGCCCCATCTTGCCGTAAAAGATATTGTCCCCCAGAATCAGCGCAACGGGACGATTGTCGATAAAATCCTCCCCAACCAGAAAAGCCTGGGCGATCCCGCCGGGTTGCTGCTGCACCTGATAACAGATGGAGATCCCCCAGCGTGAACCATCCCCCAGCAGCGCTTTGAAACGCGGGGTGTCATCCGGCGTGGAAATAATCAGAATATCGCGAATCCCTGCCATCATCAGCGTTGCCAGGGGGTAGTAGATCATTGGCTTGTCATATACCGGCTGCAGCTGTTTGCTGGCAACCAGCGTCAGCGGATAGAGACGGCTCCCGGCACCGCCGGCTAAAATGATGCCCTTTTCAATACCTGCCATGGTGCACCCTTTCGGTTTCAGAATCGTATTTCAATCAGTGTCTCTCATCGAAAAATATCTGGCCAGACTCTCCTGCCATGGCGGTATCATCTCTTTCGTCGCTGTCTGGTATTTATCTTTCGACAAAACTGACCAGGGAGGACGCACAGCGGGCAAGGGATAATCAGCTGTGTTTATCGGCAGTATTTTTTCAATCTTTAGAGACATCCCCTGCTGCTGTGCCAGTCGAACAATCTCGCAGGCAAAATCGTACCAGCTGCAATACCCGCTCCCGGAAAAATGATACAGACCATGTTCCGGCTGCGGGTAGGAAGGGTGAGGCACAATCGCCAACAGTCTGAAGATAGCGGCAGCCAGGTCACAGGTCAGTGTCGGTGAGCCGATCTGATCGTTCACAATGCACAGTTCCCGGCGCTGCCGGGCCAGGCGAAGGATGGTTTCAACAAAGTTCGGACCGTTCAGACCGTACAACCAGCTGGTGCGGATCAAAAAATAACGTTTCAGGCCGCTGCCGACCAATGCCATCTCCCCAGCCAATTTGCTGCGCCCGTAGGCAGATAAAGGATTGGGAGGGTCGGTCTCGACATAGGGTTGCCGGGCACGGCCATCAAAGACATAATCGGTCGAAATATGCACCAGGGTTGCATCCAGTTGCCTTGCTGTTGTCGCCAGCATTCCTACCGCTGTGCCATTGACGAGCATGGCTGTTTCTTCCTCAGCTTCACAGCGGTCCACCGCGGTACAGGCGGCACAGTTGACGATGATATCAGGACGCAATTCCAGCAACCGCCGGGTAGCCGTTTCCGTTTGTGTGAGGTCAAATTCCGGCAGGTCAAGACCGATGATGATGACCGGGTCGGGTGCTGCCGCTTGCACGGCACTGGCCAGCATTCCCTTGGCCCCAACCAGGGCAATCCTTATCTTTTGCGGCTGAGCCAGCGTCATCGATCTACTCCCCATATTGCCGGGCATAAAATTGTCGGTATGACCCACTGAGGATATGATCGCACCAATCACGGTGTGCAAGATACCAGTCGATGGTTAGGCGGATTCCCTCGGCAAATCCCAGAGACGGTTCCCAACCCAGCTCATTCTTGATTTTAGCTGAGTCGATAGCATAGCGGCGGTCATGCCCGGCACGATCCTTGACAAACCTGATCAGGGAACGACGTGCCTGGTTGTCCGGCAACAGCCCGACCTTTTCATCGAGAACATCGCAGATGGTGTGAACCACATCAATATTCTGCATTTCGTTGTTGCCGCCGATATTGTAGGTTTCACCGAGGCGCCCCTGTTGCAGCACCTGCAAAATTGCCCGACAATGATCGGTGACATGGAGCCAGTCGCGAATGTTCTTGCCGTCACCGTAAACCGGCAGTTCTTTCCCCTGCAGGGCGTTATTGATCACCAGAGGAATCAGTTTTTCCGGAAACTGGTAAGGGCCATAATTGTTGGAACAGTTAGTAATGACAGTCGGCAGCTGGAAGGTATGAAAATAGGAGCTGACCAGGTGATCCGATGCTGCTTTACTCGCAGAGTAGGGGGAACGGGGATCATAGGGGGTGGTCTCGGTAAACAACCCCTGCGCTCCTAAAGAACCATACACTTCATCGGTTGATACATGGAGAAAGCGCCGGGATGATCTTTCTGCGACGGCTGGTTGCCAGGTTTTTCTGGCGGCCTCAAGCAAGGTAAAGGTGCCGATGATATTGGTCTGGATAAATTCCGCCGGGCCGCTGATACTGCGATCGACGTGGGATTCAGCGGCAAAGTGAACGACAGCGTCGACCCCCTCGTCCAGAAACAGATGTTCCACCAGCGCTGCGTCACAAATATCCCCCTGCACAAACCGGTAACGATCATCGGTTTCGACATCACGCAGGTTTTCCTGATTACCGGCGTATGTCAGTTTGTCAAGGTTGACGACCCGAATCTGCGGCACCGATTGCAGCAACAGCCGCACAAAATTGCTGCCGATAAAACCACAACCACCTGTTACCAGAACAGACTTCACAAAAGCCTCCGCGTTGGAGAAAGCGTCAACACATCAAAAGGCGACACAACAGAAGGAGGTTACTATTTCAATCTTGAGGTCATTATAAAACCGCGCACCGTGGATGCGTTACAATACTATAAAAACAAACCATTTTTTTAAAAAACTTCCAACAAAAAAGGGCCGCTGCAACCCATCATTACAGCGACCCGTTGTTTTGACAACAGGGTACCAACTATTCCTTTAGCGGTGCAACCTCAGGCAAGGGTGTTCTCGAACTGAATTGCGTCCCTTCCAGAATCACCTGCAGGGCCTTGTTTGTTGCGGGAGCAAAGAGCACCGGCGCAGCCAGATTAAGGGTGATCCTGCGCTCGGGCGACACCGAGACTATGCTGCAGACCAGGCAAAGTTCGCCGTCGGCGATACCCAGCTTCTGCCGCTCACGGTTATCGGGAATCACCTTATAGTCATAAAAGAAATCGGATGGATTGGTGAGGATAAAAGCCGCCTGGGGATCTTCCACACTCTGGATCCAGAAAAGGGGCCCCTCTTTTTCATTAGGCATCACGACGAAGTCGCGCAGATCTTCAAAACCGATGAGCCCTTCAGGAAAGTGAAGAGTGTTTGCCGGATCATACTCAATTTCACCAAAACGGGATTGAATTTTTTTCATGGTTGTTTCCTCCCGGACTTCAGCATATTGCTCAGCTCGTCCAGATCCGCGATGTGCCATTGTGTTGCCTCCTGGTTTTCCTCTTTGATTTTGTCGTAGACTTCCTGACGATGAACCTTCATGTCGCGGGGAGCATCAATCCCGATGCGGATGCCACCACCCTTTACTTCGATAATCGTGATCTTGACATCATCACCGATGATGATGCCTTCTCCGGCCTTGCGTGTGAGTACCAACATGATGTGCCTCCTGGCTGTTATCCGTACCGCCTCCGCAGTACGTTTTGAGATTCATGCTAAATTCTGTTTTCTATATTATGAATGCTGCCCCTTAAATATAATCCAGTATCGACAATGCCGAAACCTTACCGGTGACATTCAACGCCGCTTCGAAGCTCTGCTGCTGCTGTTGCAGCTGCGTGATCGTTTCCAGAATGTCAGCATCTTCAAAACGGGAGCGAAAGGCTTCCATGTCGATCTTGATTTTTTCCATCTGTGAACCGGCTACTTCAAGACGTTTGCCGATATTCCCTTTCAAACTGCGTTCGCCACGGATCTGGTTGGCTGCACTTTCCAGCGGATCGATCAAAGCGGCCACAGCCCCCGAATCATTGGCACGAAAGGCAGCCTCCAGCTGAGTTACCAGCCCGAAGACGTCTATCGGATCCTGCATCAACTTGTCGCCGGTAATATTGACCCCAATCAGCTCATTGGGGGCAATTTCAAATTCAACGAGACCCGTATCCCCTTCATAAATAACCGGCCAGGTCGTCGGCTCAGCCGGATCATAAGAGGGTGGCCAGGTCGTTGGGTCAGCCGGATCATAAGCAGGATCGGTGGGATCAAAGTCAGCCGGCCAGCTCGCAGGATCAGCGGGATCGAACGGATCTGCAATATAAGATTCATTCGCAGAAAAGGGACGGGTCTTTTCACTGAATCCGGCAAAAAGATATTTTCCATCAACCTGCGCATTGGCATCTGCGAGCAGACTATCACGCAACTGCCTGATTTCTTCAGCGTAGGTACGCATATCTTCCGGGCTCATGGCGCCGTTAACTCCAGCGATGGCAATCTCTTTTAAACGGATCATGGTATTTTGGATACCGTCAAGATAGCCATCCATATTGTTGATACGGTCAAGACCGGTGGCGATGGTTTCAATGTAACGATCCGATGCCTGAATCTGGGTGCGGGCACTTAGCACCGGGCTGATCGCTGTCGGGTCATCTGACGGCCGATTGAGTTTTTTACCGGTCGCGGCCTGCAACTGCAAAGTTGACAGCCGGTCACTGGTGCGATCGAGAAAATTCTGCAAACTGCGATAGGTTGTTACTTGTGTTGCTTTCATGGCACCACCTAGCGTTTCAGGGTCATCAACGTGGCCATCATCTCATCAACCGTCGACAGGAAGCGCGCCGAGGCTTCGAAACCGCGCTGATACTTGAGCAGGTTGATCATTTCTTCTTCCAACGAGACGCCGTCAACACCGTCACGCATGTTTTCCAGCTGCACCAGGCTGTCCTTGTAGCCCTGGGCGGCCTGGCGGTTACGGGCAGTCTCAACACCGACAGTGGAAGCGATCTTGCCGTAAAACGAGACAAAGGTATCGTTGCCGAGCAATTGTTCCTGCTCCAGCAATAGAATTGACAGGGCGTTGGTGTTATCTCCGGGGGCAATGGTCTGACCCGCGGCAATCTGGCTGGTCAAATTAATATTCATCTGCAGATTAGAAGAAGCATCATCGACACCAAGAGGTTGGACAAAGAAATCTAATCCGGTGCTGCCATCCAATCCTGTGCCGGCCTGATGCGCCGTATTGACTTCGGAAGCAAAAGTATAAGCCAGCTGATCAAGCCGATTCACCACATCGGGAATCATGATGTCACGGACTTCGTAGAGACCGCGGAATTCACCGCCTAAAGCGTTTCGGTCAAGAGGCAGGGTGGAGGCTCCGAAGCTCAATTCGAGATTGACATCGGTTCCGGAAAATACGCCGTTGATCTGATTGGCCTTACCCATTTCCACCAGGGGCATGCCATTGGGCAACTGCACCGAAGCGGCCCCGGTGGAGGTTTCAAAAGTGGTGGCGCCGATACTGGTAGCCAGGCTCTTGAGCAACACATCACGACGATCACGATCGGAGTTGGCATCCTGGCCGGACATCTCAAGAGCCGAAATCCGCGTATTGAGCTGGGCTACTTCCTCAAGGGCCAGATTGACACCATCGATTTTGGAAGTGATGGTGCTGTTGATATTTTTTACCGACTGCTGGGTTTCGCGATAGATATTGGAGAAGGCGCGGCCGAGCAGCTCACCACGTTGCAACACCGCCTGCCGCTCAACTTCACCACCGGGGTTGGTAGAGAGCTGACGCCAGGCATCAAAAAACTGGTCAAACTCATCCGACAGGCTGCCTTCGCCGATACCGATCACTCGCTCCAGTTCAGCAAGGGGATTAAGCATGCTGTTTTCCAGGCCGGCTTCCATCGATTTTTCTTTAATCTGACCGGCAAGAAAAACATCATGAGAGCGCTGGATCGAGCCGACGGTGACGCCGGTACCGATAAAATAATCACCAAAGGCCAGGGCGGGATAGGGCGAGAGGTTGGGGGTCTGGCGTGAATAGCCTTCGGTGTTGACATTGGCAACATTCAGGCCGGTAATCTCGATGGCTTTTTGATTGGTCTGTAATGAGGTGCGGCCGGAGTTCAGCGCGGCGTTGAGTCCACCCATGATCTACACCTTTCCTGACAGCAGTCGCCCACCCTGATGCAGGGTCCGGGACTGACCCGAGCCACCGTACACCTGAGGCATGGCAGCTTTACCGAAAAACCCCATCAGGTCACGCACCCAGTTCAGCCCGGTCCACAGCAAAAAAGCGTTGCGGCGGTTTTCGTGGTCGATCTGCTTGAGCAGACCCTGTAGCCCTTCCACCTGCTCGGGAGCAATAACCAGCCCTTTGAGCAATTCTTCCTTGTCGGCAACGATCGTCTGCAGCCCTTCCATGTCGAGGCGCTGAGCCGCTTCGCGTTCCTGGCCCAGAAGTTCAAGCAGTCGCTCGAGAGCTTGTCTGACATGGGGATCCGCCATGATCAGCTCTCCCGCATCAGGAAGGGGAGCAGGCTGGCAGCGACCTTGTTCAGGTCAGGCTTGTAGGTTCCTTCCTGAATCTGACTTTTAAGTGCTGCGATCTTGTCCATACGTGCAGCCTCCTGAGCGGATGTAGCGGCTCCGACCTTCTCAGCTTCTTTGAGGGCACTGGAAAAATCCACCCGATCAGTTTGTTTGCCGCCGTCATTTTTTTTGACGTTGGCCGCCTTGTCAGTTCTCCCCATCTGTCCGACAGGTCCGTAACCTCTATTTCCAACGATTCGATCGACCATAACCAACTCCTATTGCTCCTGGTCAAAACTGGCTGCAAAGGTGTCCAGCTTTTCCATAATGGCTTCGTAAGTTTTTTGTGATATCTCCGGTAGCGCCCCACCAAAGGCCTGTTGTGCTTCGCTAAAGCCTTTGTCGATAGCGTCTTTCATCTGTTGTAACTTTCCAGGGTCATTACTAAAAGCATTGATAGCAAATCCAACAATGCGCTCCGAGGTCTGCTCAATGCCAAAGTAACCGTCCTCAGCCACCAGTGCCTGTGCTTCTTCCGGGGTCAAGGTCGCCAGATCGATGATCCCGCTGCCGGTATCAACTTTACTGGTCGCACCCTGATCGAGCAGGGTTTTTACCACCAGTTGCCGTAATAATTCGTAAGGTTCCGCCACTTTCAGACCCGGCCCGTAGGTTGCTTCTGCCTTTTTACTCCCCAGAGAGACTCGATCAGCGTCGCCTGCCGTCTTGTGCTGCGCATGATTTCGCTGGGATTTTTCTTCCTGCAAAGGGGTGTTTACCGGCTTTGCGCCACCTGTCGGGTTGATCTGCTGTACCATGGCTAACCTCCCTGTTGTCCATGTGCAAGTCTTTTTCTATGAGACTGTTATCGACCATGGAGAAGAGCTTCTTTAGTTTTTTATTTGCAATGCTACGGCCTTTTTTTAGATCAGCGCAGCGCCTAATCGGAACAATAGGTGTTGACATTACTCTGATTAATTATTACAAATGATATGTCACAAACAATCAGCACTGAACCTTCTGATGACAACAGGATATACCACCCCCATGACCGATCAGAACAACCGTCAACTCCCACAGCACTGGGTGCAGGGTTGGGCCCATTGCGCCTTCTCCCCACAGACATCCATCGCTTACGGAGAGGGAGAGACCGTTCTGCTGGCAGAAAAAGATGCAACCCTGCTCAAACTGGGGAAGTCACTACTTGAAATCCTCGGATACCGGGCCCTGACCGCCAACAACGCTGCCGATATTCTCGAATTATGCCGCACAGAGAAGATAGAGATGATTGTTTTCGACGTCGAGATAGATCATCAGGTGGCTGAAGCGGAAAAAGCTCTCCCCGACACCAGGCGCCTCCAGCCAGCCACGAAGATATTACTTTCCACCGCCCATGATCTTTCCCTGGGGTTGAGCAGTTGCCCGCAGACAGGAGAATTGCCGGTTCTGACCAAACCCTTCACGGTACAGTCCTTCAGCCAGGCCATCCGCCAATGCCTTGGGAACTAGCACCCTGTAACCCATAATCTATCGCATCTTGCTTGTCCTTTGACGCGCCAAAATCCTGCGCAATCGTTGCGACGTTCTATGAGTTACAGGGAACTAGGGTCTTATGCCGGTCGCGCCTTTCGCTTGCGCAAGCGCTGCACCTCATGAACGCGCTTTTCTGCCAGCTTGATCTGCTGTTCCTGACTTCCGGACATGCCTTTACGCGAACGCGGTTGGTGCAGCTGATACCTGCCGTCGGCCTGCATCTGCCAGCCGTTGACGCGGTCTTTCAACTGCACTTCCAGCATCTCCAGCAACTGTTGGCGCAGGTGGAGGGAGCTCACCGGGATCAGGGCCTCCACCCGGAATTCGAGGTTGCGCTTCATGGCATCAGCTGAACCGATCAACAATTCATCCTCGCCGCCATTGCAGAAATAGTAGACCCGGGCATGTTCGAGAAAGCGTCCGACAATCGACACCACGCGGATATTTTCCGATAATCCGACAATCCCCGGACGGATGCGACAACTGTCGCGGATCAGCAGATCGACCTTGACCCCGGCCTGGGAGGCACGGTAAAGCGCCTGGACAATCTGTACATCCTCAAGGGCATTCATTTTGAAGATTATTCGCGCTGGTTTGCTGCCGGCCCGGCAGGCGATTTCCCGGTCAATTTTATCCAGCAGGGCTTTTTTCAGGATTTTCGGCGCCGGCAACAGGCATGTGTAATTACGCTTTGGGGTAAAGCCGGTCGTCAGATAATTGAACAATTCAGTAGCATCACGACCGACCTCTTTGTCATAGATCAACAGTCCCAGATCACAATACAGGCGCGCGGTGACCGGGTGGTAGTTGCCGGTACCGATATGCACATAGCGGCGCAACCCCTTGTAGTCTTCGCGAATGACCAGAATCATCTTGGCATGGGTTTTCAACCCGACGACACCGTAAGTCACGTGAATGCCCGCCTCCTCCATGCGCGTTGCCAGCTTGACGTTAGCCTGCTCATCAAAGCTGGCTTTGAGCTCTACCACCACGGCTACCTGCTTGCCGTTGCGTGCGGCACGGATCAGATAGTTGATGATCCCGCTGTTGGGGTCGGTACGGTACAAGGTCATTTTGATGCAGCGCACCTTGGGGTCACTGGCAGCCTCGTGTAGAAATCGCTCGACCGATGAAGAGAAAGACTCATAGGGATGCTGCAGCAGAATCTCTCGTTGGTCCCGAATAGAGTGGAAGATACTGCGTTCTTTAGTCAGCAGCGGATGATCGACAGGGTGATGTGGCAGATCCTTCAGGGCAGGAAATTCGAGACGGTATAACTCCCAAAGATCGCGCAGTCCGAGCATCCCTTCGGAAACAAAAACATCACGTTCTTCATTAAGGCCCAACTCAGCCGCTAAACGGCCGCGGTTTTCGAGGGACACATCGGGAGTCACCTGCAAACGGACGATAGGGGCAACACGACGATGCTGCAGGGTGGTTTCAATCAGCTCGAGCAGATCATCGGCGTGTTCCTCATCCTTGCTGGTATTGGCATTGCGGGTCACCCGAAAGAGTTCGCAACCGATGATTTCCATGCCGGGAAACAGCAGGTCAAGGTTCTGTTCCACCACCTCTTCAAGCAGAACATAGCGATGCCCTTGATGTCCGATCCGTTGAAAACGGCTGGCGCCGGCACCCACCGGCACTTTAACCCGTGCCAACGAAACCTCCTTGTCGCCGGGATAGCGCAGCTTGACAAACAGGTTGAGGGACAGGTTGGAAATAAAGGGGAAAGGATGAGCCGGATCAACTGATTGCGGAGTAATCAGCGGGAACAGATTATCGTAGAAATAACTGCGTTGCGCTTCCTGTTCACTGCGTCCGAGCTTAGAGTAAGCAACAACCTCAATACCGACCTTTGCCAAGGCCCTGAGCAGCTCTTTCAGGGTCTGTTCACGGCGGGCGCTCTGGTCGATCATCACCTGGAAACAGGCTTCTATCTGTTGCCGGGGAGTGCGTCCATCGACAGTGACATCCTGGATTCCGGCAGCAACCTGCTGCTTGAGGCCACCGATGCGCTTCATAAAGAACTCATCCATATTCGAACCGTAGATCGCCAGAAACTTTACTCGTTCAAGCAGTGGCAGGCGCTGATCCGCAGCCTGGCTCATCACCCGGTCGTTAAACTCCATCCAGCTCAGTTCACGGTTGATATAGAGGGCGGGATCATTTAAATCAAACTCTTTTTTTTCTGCTGTCACCGACACCTCCTGCGGAGATAATGGCATGGAATCGGGCGTTAGCGGCACAGGTGAAGGCGGCATCTAAACTCTCCTTAGAATATGGTAAAAAATCCGCGCCACCATAGCCTGTCTATGTGAGAATTGTGTGAGAATGCCGTTTTTGCCACAACTTTCGACCCGGACCATGGCAATGCATCAGACTGATAGGTTATGATGATAAACAAATATCTGCCATATTGATAAATGTTGTAAACATTCTACAACGATTTGCACCCGGTTCCATGAGGAAAATACCATGACCGATAGTCACAACGCCCTGCCGGCAACCACGCGCCTGGCTGCCATCGATATCGGCACCAACTCGATTCGCTGCATTGTCGTAGAAGCTGATGCCCAAGGCAATTTTCGTGTCCTCGATGATGAAAAAGCCCAGGCCCGCCTGGGCGAAGGTTTGAGCCAAACCGGGATCATCTGCGATGCCGCCATCCAGCGCGCTATCGACGCGCTGACACGAATGAAGCGCATCTGCGCCGGGCTTGGTGCCGAGATTGACGCGGTGGTTGCGACCAGCGCGGTGCGCAAGGCACATAATCAATCGAGGTTTCTCACTCAGGTCAAAGCGGCGACCGGTCTGACCATCGATGTGATCAGCGGCGAGCAGGAGGCGGAACTCGCCGCACTAAGTGTTCACCATAATTTTGCCATGGATCAACAACGCTTTGCCATGGGCGATATCGGTGGTGGCAGTGTGGAAATTGTCGTCGCGGTGGGTGATCATACCGAGAACCTCATCTCGCTGGATCTGGGGGCCGTCTTTCTGACTGAAACATATTTTACCCACGACCCGGTCACCAGTAGCGAGCTCGAAAAGGTACGCAAGCTGGTACGGAAGGAGCTCAAAGCCCATGGCATCGGCAAAGGGCTGGCCGTCTCCTGTCTGATCGGATCCGGGGGCACCATGACCAACATCGCCGGCATGATCATGGCGATGCGCGGCGAACAATATGAATCAGTGCATCGCTACGAGGTGCTTCACTCCGAAGTCGTCCATATGCTGGCGATGATCGCCCGCAAAACCCAGAAAGAGCGCCTGGTGGTCCCCGGACTTAATCCGGAGCGGGCCGACATTATTCTCGCCGGCATGGTTGTGGTCGATGAACTGATGCGGCGCCTGCGCACCAACCTGCTGCGCATCAACGGTCAGGGTATCCGCGAGGGGCTCATCCTCCACAGCCTTCAGCAACGTCAACTGCTGCCCCAGCGCGCCGCGTCACGGCACTGGCGTGACGCCATTCTGGAGTTCGGTCGATCCTGTCGCTTTGACGAACAGCACGCCAAACAGGTTTGCCGCATGGCAGAAACTATCTTTGACGCCGTTGCAGCCAGTTATGAACTGAATGAGCGCCAGCGCGACCTGCTCATTGCCGCCAGCCTGCTTCATGATATCGGCTACTTCATCAGTTATGATCGCCACCATCGCCATACCTACCACTTGATCCGCCATGCCGACCTGTTCGGCTTTTCCCCGCGCGAACGCGAACTGATCGCCAATATTGCCCGCTATCACCGCAAGGCCAAACCAAAAAGCAGCCATGAAAGTTTTGCCGTCTTAAGTCCGGAGGATCAACAACTGGTGCGGCGCCTCGGAGGCATTGTGCGGCTGGCGGACGGCCTTGACCGCCGGCGTAATCTCCAGGTGAAACAGCTAGAGTGCCGACTGACCGATAAAAACCTTGAAATGACTCTCAAAAGCCCGCGGGAAATGTCAGTGGAACTCTACGGCGCCCGCAGCAAATCTGACCTGTTCGAGCAGGCCTTTGATCGGCCACTGCTGGTCTCTGCGAAGCGCGCTGAAGAATGATGGTTAAAACCTTTAGGCTAGATCACCCCTCTTTTCTGCCATCGGGGTAACCTGTGCCTTTCACAGCTCCGGGCTGTCCCGTCTTAAAATCTTTTTCCATATAATGGATTAAATCGTCGGTTGTCAGTACCTTGGCACAAGTACTATTGGCAATAGTCAAAGCATTTTTCTGGTTCGCTGTGGCGGTTGCGACAGCATCGCCTATGACGATGACATCATATCCCCGAGAATTACCCGCATACGCGGTGCTGAGAACACATTCATCAGTCCACAATCCGACGATGACAATCGTGTCAATAGCTAGTTCTTTGAGCTTTTCGTCGAGATATGACTTGCCTTGCTCATTGAAGGTCCAGAACATATCCAGATGCTTGCCGTGATAATACCATCCGTCCGCGATCTCCTGCGCTGTCGGCGCGATTTCAGCCAATGGCTTCAACCCAGGAGCACCGTTAAAAACATAAACAGCATTTTCCGGGTCTTCCGGCCGCAAGCCCCTGGGACCATACCAGCGATCCATTGCATTTGAAATGCCATCATCGTATCTGCGGGTCCACGAACTCCAGGCGATACACACGCCGTCGCTGGACGTTCCGGCCTGTCGGAAGGTTTTCATTATTTTTGTCATGTTCGGAAGGATGCCGCCGGCATAGGGCCGATACTCCTCCTGGCAGTCATCCAGCAACAAAGCGATTCTGCGGGGACGATCCTTCAAGTCCCAGGCGGCCCAAAAGGCCAGAGGGGTTTGATTCGGCCCACCGGGGGTCTTACTGTGATTGTCCATCGGTTGCAGAGCAAGTTCTAGATCCCGGTATTTGCAAGGCTGCTGCAACGCTTCTTTGAGTGTCAAGATATTGCGGTCGCTTTCAATCATGTCCATACTCCGTTCGGTTGAGGCAAAACCGATTCTATTTGATTGAAGGCTAACAGCCGATGGGGCAAAGGCAAGTTAAATAGCCGCAAAACCTGTCCTTGTCATGGTTGGCGTCGCGCCATTCTCGAGCAGTCAGGTCGCAGAGGGCAACATTGAGAAGATCGGCTGCGTTTGCGTGGGTGATAGCGGCCTGCTTCGGGGTGACCTCAGCCGGGATCAGCGATATACACCTGCCCGTTAAGCTTCAAGGGGACAAACTTCTTTGTACTCTGGAGGCCGATTTTCTCCTCCAGCGCGATTTCACGCCCTTACCATCGGCAAACAATCCCAGCTTGTCGTATAGGCCGGTGATTTAAGTTCCTGCTTCATGAACCAGTCTTTTTTCGGGCGCTGCCCACCAAACCAGATCTTGCCGAGTCCCCTGTTATTGATGCTGTCGATGGTCAGCATCAGGCGGTCTGAGGTGTCGGTATCGTCGGCTTGGCCGAACAGGGGATATTGGATCTGCTGTGCGGGAGTAAAGTCACTCAGCATGATACCGGCCTTGGCGTAACGGCGCCCCTTTTTCCAGATCTGTTCAAACAGGGTGGTGGCCATGACGGTCAATTGTCGGGTGTCGGAGGTGGCTTGAAAAAAACCGCCGGTCGCGGCATTGGCGTAGTAGGGTTGGTTTTTATCAAACGGACTGGTGCGGATAAAAACGGTGAGGATGGCTGCCCGTTGTTTTTCTTTCCTGAGCTTTTCGCCGGCACGGGCGGTAAACTCGCAAAGGGACTGGCGAACCTGGATTTTGTCGGTGATCTTTTCGCCGAAGGAGCGCGAGCAGACAATCTGTTTTTTGGGTGGGCTAATCTCTTCCAGGTTGATACAGGATTCGCCGTTCAGTTCCTTGACGGTACGCGCCATGACCACAGAGTATTTTCCCCGGATAAAACGGGTATCCATCCGCGCCAACTGTCCGGCGGTGGTAATACCGATGCGGGCGAGACTTTCCGTATGCCGTCGCCCGATCCCCCAGACTTCAGATACCGGGGTGATATCGAGCAAACGCTGCCGGCGTTGCGGATCGGATAAATCCACCACGCCGCCGGTCTGTTTGAATTTCTTGGCGGCATAGTTGGCCAGCTTGGCCAGGGTCTTGGTGGGGGCAATACCGACACAGACGGGAACACCAACATCCCTGATAACCGTCTGTCTGATCCGGTAGCCATAGGTTTCAAGAGGGGAGATACCGCTTACATCCAGAAAAGCTTCATCGATGGAATAGATCTCCACCCGCGGAGCGAAGGTTTCCAGAGTCTGCATCACCCGGGTGGAGATATTGTCATAGAGACTGTAGTTACTGGAGAAGATGCGGATGTTGTGCGCTTTGATCAGATCCCTGACCTTGAACACCGGGGTGCCCATCTTGACCCCCAGGTCCTTGACCTCCTGACTGCGGGCAATGATGCAGCCATCATTGTTGGAGAGCACCGCCACCGGAACCTTTTTCAGATCAGGACGGAACACCCGCTCACAACTGACGTAGAAGTTGTTGCAGTCGACCAGGGCGAAGACGTTATCGGTCATGGTTTGCGCAGGGAATGGATGACAGTGGTAACAACACCGAACACCTGCAGCTCCTCCCCTTCCGGGATCACCAGCGGCAGATAATTCTTGTTCATCGGCATCAGCCGCACCATTGGTTTAAGCTCCAGCCTTTTGACTGTTAACTCGCCACCATACTCGGCTATCACCACATCACCATGACGTGCCTCCAGGGAGCGATCCACCACCAGCACGTCACCGGGAAAGATCCCGGCGTCGAGCATGGAATCGCCCGACGCACGGACAAAGTAGGTGGCAGCGGGTTTGGTGATACACAACTCGTTCAGATCCAGACTGCGCTCGCAATAGTCGGACGCCGGCGAGGGAAATCCGGCAGGTACCCGGTCAAGGAACAGGGGGATATTAAGATTTTCCGGCGGAACCTGATCGGCCCGACCGAGTAGAATGGCTTTCATATTGATCTCCTGACGGCACTATAGCACATGGCATAACATCCCGAGGTGACACAATACGTCACTCCCATGCGGCAGGTGGGGCTAATCTTTTCTGTCGATTTAAGCTTGCCCCCAGATGCTGAGTTAGAGTAATCTTCAGAGCAAGGGGGCTACATAGCTTCCCAAAAACCCTTCGTGCACCCCCCCTCCGCACGAAGGGTTTTTTATTTTCAGATCCGTTTCATTCAAGCGGAAAGTTTAGCAATGGCGCCAGATTTGTCCTGACAGAATGGTTATTTTATGAATAAAGAAAAGTTAAAGATTTATGCCTCTCATAGTGGTAACGCTGCTGTTTTAGGGCTTTCACTAACGATTATAGCCTTTGGTATTGAGGCTTGGAAAACCGCTTCAGGTCTGCAAAGCGTCAGTGCGGGTGGCGGTGAATACTTGGTTTTTCTGATTATATCTGTTCCTGCATTTATTGCCGTCAATATAGTTCACTGGCTATTGGTTTGGGTGTTATCAAGGTCATACCTGCACAAAAAGATTCGCTATGTTTACTGGTTTGCCAACATTTTTGTCATCGGCTTAATCATGGTGGATATAATACTTACAAGATGACCAAGCCTGATAGATTAATCGCCATCGGCGATATACACGGCGAACTGGGGCAACTCAATCGGTTGTTGAATACCCTTGCGCCCACGGATCATGATCGCTTCGTCTTTCTTGGTGATTACATTGACCGGGGCAAGAACAGCAAAGGCGTTGTTGAGCATCTGATCCGCTTTCGTGAGGCATTCCCGGACTCCGTTTTTATTCGGGGCAATCACGATCAGATGGTCCTTGATGCGCTCATCGAGAATGGCGTTATCACCGGCCACCGCTTACGCGACCAGTCGCGTGCCTATCGAGCCCGCGCCTCGGAATCCGACATCGATATTTTTCTGTTCAACGGTGGCAAACAAACCCTGCGCAGCTATCGAATCACCCACCTTACTGACTTTCCCAACGAGCATATCGCCTTTTTGCAATCGACTCGTCTGTGGTGGCGATTCGAACATTTTGTCTTTGTCCACGCCGGGATTGAACAGGGCCTTCCGCTTGAATTGCAAGATCCTTTCACATTGATGTGGGAACGAATGTCGCCACCAGGGCAGGATGGTGAAATTCATGTCGTCGGTCATCATCCGACCACTGATGGAAAGCCCTACTTTGAGCCGGGGCGCTACAATCTTGATACCGGTGCGGTTTACGGCAGAACCCTGACGGCCTGTGATGTCTTGACCAGAAAAGTGTGGCAGGTAGCCTGACTTTTTACCTCTTTTAAGCGAGCTGGCATGATCATTCAAGAAGTAACATCAACCACGGAACTCGACATGATGCGCGATCTTTTTCGCGAATACGAACAGTTCCTCCAGGTGGATTTGTGTTTTCAAGATTTTGAACAGGAACTTGCCAATCTGCCGGGAAAATACGCTCCACCGGACGGCGCACTGCTGTTGGCGCTGAGCAACGAGCAGCCCTTCGGCTGCGTTGCGTTACGCAAACTCGAAGAAGGCATCTGTGAGATGAAACGCCTCTACGTCAAACCGGAGGGTCGCGGTAAAGGACTGGGAAAAAAGCTCGCCGAAAAAATCATCGCCATTGCCCGGCAACGCGGTTATGTGATCATGCGTCTGGATACTCTGGATACCCTGACCGAGGCAGTCAACCTGTATCAACAGCTCGGCTTTCGTCAAGTTCCGCCGTACTATGACAATCCCCTGCCGGGAGCTCTTTACTGGGAGCTGGATTTGCGGGAATCTCTTTACTGAACTTCCCCGGTTTTTCCGGCGACAGTTTTTGTTTGAGTCAGGCCGCTTTGGCTGACTCCTCTAGCCGTTAATATTCCATTGCTTTTTCCATTGGTGAAATATTTTTTATTGTCTTCAGCAATCGGCGATTGTTAAACCAGTCCACCCATTCCAATGTCGCATATTCAACTGCCTCCCGACCCTTCCAAGGTCCGCGATGTTGAATGATAAGCTCCAGGCAATGTAAGCCCCTATTGCAGAATGAAATGCAAGACACTCCAACGGTGAGATATCAGGATGGGATGTTGAATATCTGGGATCGTGATTTTACGGACGTTGAAAAATAGAGGATTAGCGTTTCAGACGATCAAATAAAGACTGTCCGACCGTCTCTGCTTTTTGCAAGAGTTTATGGTCCACTCTAATGCTACCGGCCTCAAAGAATCCCAAGGCTTTTACCGAATCGGTAACATCCATTCCAATGTCCTTAGAAAAATCAGTCAATAGCGACAGGGTGTTGCCCATCGCTGATTCTTCAGATTGCTCACAAATAGCCGCAGTAACACAGACTTTTCCTGTACCCTGATATTTTCCGATCCATTCCTTGCGGTTGACGGGAAACTGGATGAGACTGTAACAACGGTCAATAAAGCGTTTCATGTCAGAGGTGACTGAATACCAGTAGGTTGGTGAAGCGAGGATTATCCCATCTGCAACATCTATCTTCTCGACAACCTGGGCAAAATCATCCTTGATTATACATTCCCAGGAGTTGCGACACCCTTCACATCCGGTACACGCACCAATATCGTAGCCACCAAGCGAAATCGATTCTATTTGCGCTCCAGCCTTTTCAGAAGGCGCAAGTATTGATTGAATGAGACATTCCGTATTCCCATTTTTTCTTCTGCTGCCATTAATAGATAAAACCTTCAAAAGCACCTCCTTGATCATCTGGAACTCGTATAAAGCTAGATTTCTACCAACCTAGAGCAATTGAGGTTGGAGGGCAAAGTCTGACGGTCTCAAATGTTATGTCACTGAATTTGAGGGTTTTTAAACGCCTAAGTTTACCTGTGTGCCAGAATCCCTGCAATGTAAGAAAAACCCCCGATCCGGAGATTGAGGGTTTTCGTGTTTTATAATTCGTGAGTTATGGGACTTGAGTGTCGTTGTTCGATCGAAGATTTAGTTTCGCATTAAATTTTCATGAAATGTGCATTGAGCATACTTTATGCTTGACCGCTAGACGCGTTGATGGGGCTTGGCAACAACTTTTATTTTACGTGCCATCCCCACTTTCTGAGAAATAGTGCCTAAATGCAGTGAGGTGTACTAACTATTATTGAGCGCCATTGTGTCGAGGCCAAATTTTAAAGCGAATCAATGTTGGAATATTTGTTCACATCAACAGTACCATACTGATTATCATGCGATGATTTTATTATTTACAATCCAACTGGATTGTAAAAATTGCGAGCATTTTCATAAAAGACCTGATGCGCGGCACTTTCACCTAAACTGTTGAGTACTAGCATAAAATCAGCATCAGTATAAGGAGTAGAAGTCCGAGTACAGGGAAGATCAGTACCGAACATCAGCCCATTCGGATGAACTTGATAAAGTTCTTTTAGTGCCGGTTCCACAGGAAAGTCAACTCTTCCAAATCCGGTAGCTTTAACGTGAACTCCATGCTCAGCGAGGTTCAGCAGGTACGGAAAACCCGCCTTGGAAAGGCCTAGATGAGCTATGGAAACACGTGGTAACCGCAATAAAGTTGGGGTCAGTGAGATAAGCTCGCTAGAATCGACATATAATTCGACATGCCAACCAACCAACGCAAAAATTCGTTGAGCGAACTCATCCATGCGTTCAAGGTCATCAATGACTGCCCGTTTCAGATTGAAACGGGCGCCACGTACCCCGTGCTGATTGAGGGCGTGAATTTCCTCATCGCTTGCGTCGACAGATAGTTGGGTGACTCCAACATAGTTAGGCCCAAGATTTTTCAAAGCGGCCAATAAATATTTCTGATCAAATCCTTGAAAAGAACCGGATACTACGACGCCACCCGCAAGTCGGTAGTGTGACAACCGTTGGCGGTAATTGTCACAGGTAAAATAGTCGGGAATAAACCCCTGATTCTCAACCAAGGGGAACTGAGGGTCAATAATATGAAAATGACAGTCAAACAATTTATGTTTAGCAATTTCCCGCAACATTCATTCCTCACAATGAGTCATCGAATGACGATGTGGTAACGGAAGCTGTCGCCACGACCAATACTACGTCTCCACTCAACCGGGATATCTTCATAAGTGTAAGCAATTCGTTCCACACACATCACCGGCGATCCTTTAGCTACGCCTAGGTGTTCGACAACTTCGTCATCAGCTACATCGGGTTGTAAATATTCATCAGCCCAGAAAATTGGGGTCACAAATTTTTTGTTGTATATAGGATAGAGCAACTTGTTTTCCAAATTTATCTGTTCAATCCCCTTAAAGCGCTTGTGAGGTAGGAAAATTTCTTCAAAAGAAAAGGGAATTTCTCTTAGGGTTCGGACCCTCTTGATTTGTACAACTGCTGCATCAGGCTGCAGGTGTAGTCGTCCACACACTTTGGAATTGGCCTCTTGTATTGTCATTGAAAGAATATGGCTTCCGGGAACGTCAGAGTCATCGCGTTCAGGCAGACCGTAACGGAAAAAGCGAATAAAACTTTTAGAGAAATCAGGACTGGCAACAAATGTTCCACGCCCCTGACGGCGAAACAAAATTCCCTCTTGAACCAATACACCAAGAGCTTTTTTTACCGTACCAACAGAGACTTGAAACTCCGCTGCAAGCTCATTTTCTGAGGGTGTCATCATGCCAAGAGTCCACTGATTACGTGTAATCTTTTTCTTGATAGCTTCAGTAAGCTGAATATAGAGTGGTCTTTGGTCCGCTAAATCGATCATCGTTTCTTTATCCAAAGGTGTTTATATTGAAAAGTGATAGCTAACAGAATTAAGGTACTGAGATCTTTCCTCGCCGGACCATTTTGTTCAACAGGCTCGGCATTAACAAGACAGCGATGGTGGCTATAAGAATAACTAATGCAATAGGCCGTTGGAAACTTTCAATGCCACCAATAGCGAGGGCCCAATACAGGTTTTGCTCAGCCAAAGGTCCCAGCAACAGAGCCAGCAGAAACGCTGGAACAGAATATCCATATCGGTTTAGCAACGCTCCCAGTACGCCGAACAGGATAACAAGGTACATATCGAATACCATCTGTCGCCAGGCAAAACCGCCTATTAAGCAAAACAGGGCAATAATTGGTACCAGGTATTTGTTCGGGATTGCTGTCACGTTGCTTGTAACCCGCACGATTAGAATTCCGATTGGCAGCAGCATTAGATTGGCGAAAAGCAACGCAAAAAGTATCGCGTAGGCCTCTACAGCATAATCGCTGAAAAAACTTGGTCCAGGGGTAATCCCGTTTATCATCAGGGCGGCCATGACAACCAGCGTTGTACCTGAACCGGGAATTCCTAGGGTAACAGTCGGAATCAATGCCCCGCCGGGGACACCGTTATTACATGCATCCGCAGCAACGAGCCCCTCGTCACAACCGGTGCCAAATTTTTCTGGGTGTTTACTCCATTGACGAGCTTGTCCGTAGCTGACCCAAGTAGCTATTGCTGCCCCGGTGCCGGGAATGATGCCCACCAATACGCCGATCAACGCCGACCGCAACATATTAAACTTATGCTGCATAGAGGCCTTAACACCGCCTAAAATAGAAGCAAAATTTGTAACTGGCTTTTCATCTCCGGTGAATAGATTTTTTTCGTTGACCAAAATAAATATCTCACTGAAGCCAAAAACTCCAAGAAGCACCGGAATAAGTGGAAATCCCTCATAAAGTTCAAAGAACCCAAAGCTTGCACGGGTGTATCCTTCATTAAATTCTGTTCCAACACAAGCCAGAAAGAGCCCTAAAGCTGATGAGAAAAGACCTTTTGTTAATGACTTTCCAGTTAACGATCCGACGGCCGTCATTCCGAAAAGAGCCATCATGAACAATTCTGCCGGTCCAAAATTAAGTGCGTAGACGCCCACTACCGGCGCTAGGACCAAAGCAATGAGGGCCGAGATAACACCGCCCACAGTCGAGGCTGCAACTGATAGACCCAGAGCGTGGCCCGCTTCGCCACGACGAGTCATTTTAAACCCTTCTAAACAGGTTGTGGCGTTAGATGGTGTTCCGGGGATATTCAGTAGAATTGCAGGTATCGATCCTGCGGCTTGTGCGGCACAAAAACAGGACATCATGAAAATCACTGAATCGAGTGGCCCAAGATAAACCGTTAATGGCAACATCATGGCTAGAAAGTTGGTATCGTTAAAGCCTGGGATCGCACCAATGATTAATCCCGCAAGCATGCCAATAAGAATCCAGCTTAGGTGGTTGAATTGCAATGCGGTAGCAAATCCATCACCTATTATGCTTAAACTGGCTATTTCCATTATTTTATCCTGGCTCTAGAGAAGAATAATGCCGAGATCAAGCCGAGGCAGAGACATGTCCATACCAACCACCATACCAAAAAACAAGATGATGGTTATTGCTGAAGCAATAAATACATTTATGAAATAAGATTTACTTCCGAGGCAAAGAAACAACACATTCAGAAACAAGAAAGTGCTAAATACAAATCCGAGAGATGGTAAAAGAACAAGATAGAGTACTGATATGATCAAAATAAGGATGGGTTTTGTATAAGTTTTTGACGTTGATGAAGTAGAACGATCCTTGCGTACTAAATTAAAAATCAACACCAATACCCACAGAGTTCCAAGTATCGCAAGGATTCCGAGAGGCCAGAGCAATACTGTCAGGTTTGCTTGTCTGGTTTGCCAGAAATAACTCAAGACAAAAAGCAGAGATAGTCCGGGAATTATGGCTTCCTCTAAAGCTAATCGACGCTTTGGTTTGGTCACATGTATCTCCACGCCGCGGCAGCATTAACTGCCGCGGAAATAAGATTCCAAAGAAAGGTCAATCCAACAGATGTTTATATTTTTCCCAGACCTTCTGAAACTCCTCAACAAAAGCATCACACTCCTCTGGGGACCAATAATCGATAAAGGGAGTCATTCCCTGTCTTTCTGCCATTTCAAGAGTTTTGGGTGAGGAGATGGCTTGTTTGAATGTATCAACTAAGACTTTGTAGTTTTCAGGTGATACGGTAGCGGTATCTCGTTTTATCAAAAAAGCAAACGGTTCCACCATTGCTGGGACCTCTTGACCTATCGCATCAGACATTGTTGGGACATCCCATACCCCAGAATAGACCTTCTTGTTAGTGAAAGAGGCCAAGGCGGTGATGAAATCTTTTTTGCTGGATGAAGAAAAATAGGGACCGATACAAGCGTCTACCTGTTTGCCAGCCAAAGCATCACGCGCTTTAGAACCACCATCAAAAGCTACAACTTTGGCGTTAATGCCAGTCATCTCGATAAGAATCTTAGCAGCCAAAGAAGAAACTGCTTTAGGGTGGGACGTTGCAATAGTCAGGGGCTTTTTGGCTTTTTTCCCGGCCTCAATAAACTCTTGGATGGTTTTGTAAGGGGAGTCCTTGTGGACGAGCAGTACATTAGGGTCAGTAATCAGATTGCCGACAAACCCAATCTCATCCCAACCCTGTTCTAACGTACCAATATTCACATTGATGGCATGCATGGAAATGGTAGTCATGATGGTCGTATAGCCATCAGATGGCAGATTGGCAAGCTTGCCGAACCCTATTGCGCCAGATGCGCCTGGCGAATAATCGAACTTGATTGGTTGACCAAGAATATCCTCCCAGCCAGCAGCCAGTGCTCGTGATGATAGATCGTATCCACCCCCGGCCCTCGCTGGAACAATATGCGTGATTGGTCTTGTTGGAAAATCAGCGGCCATCAATGTTCCCGAAACCAGTAGTATGGTGCCTGACAGTAAAGCAATAATAAGTCTTTTCATGCACGTACCTCCTTTAGTTATGGTTAATATAACGCTTTGGCAGTTAAGCACTATTTCAGCCAAAACAGTAGGTCTCCTACCAGCAATCATATAGCTTATATACATAAGCTATATATTGATCTCGTTACTGTCAAGTAAAAAAACGTTTTACGTTGTGATGTGCGATAGTGAGAAAATTAATGTGTGTTCTTTTGCTTCAGGAATCAAGAAAGTAAACAATGCCTACTTTCAAAATAAATTCGGAGGGTTACCGGAGGATTCCTCTGTAACCGCCTTAGATCATTCATGATTCCGCAAAGGAACAAATGAAGGTTTTCTCCGTAAGGTCACCACCAGATTCCTTAAGAAGTGTATAGAGGCCTTGGGATGTCTACTACTATCTTGCCACCTTAATCAACCTAAGCTGATAGGGGGATCAATCAACGGCGGGCGTTTAGATTTTGTTCTTGCGTCTCATAATTCATCTTGTAGTTAATTTAGCGGGGAAGTTAGTCCGAATGGGTAATTCCTGGAACTCCTGGGTTATCAGAAAAACCCGTTCAGATCGCCAGGCGGGATTTTCGTGTGCTTATAGTCGTGACTTATGAGACGCAGTCTAGTCGGTCCGATACGCTTTACTTACACTTAAAATCAAGATCTCGGCACCAACCGAGGACTTGATTTCACGCTTATGCCAGCAATACGGAGAGCATCGACATGGTTCCACCATCGAAACCTTCGACCGGGAAGTTCACTTTATCCCCAGTTTTTTTCAATGCAGCCAGATAAAGCAACGGCAGATAATGGTCCGGTCCGGGGGCTGCTAATTGTGCAGCCTCCCCCTGACCGAGGTAGTCGACCAACTCATCCGCTTTTCCGTTTAATAATTTATTCCTGTTCCAGGCTTCAAATTCAACCGCCCAGCCGGGAGGTTCTTTTTGCGAATTGTGCCAGTCGAAACCGGGAAGGTTGTGAACAATGTTGCCGCTGCCGACAATGAGGACCCCTTCGTTGCGCAAGGCTGTCAATTTCTGTCCCAACCGATAATGCTCCTCAGGGGTTTTACGCATATCCAGGCCTAACTGAACAACCGGGACTCGGGCTTTTGGGTACAGGTGCCGAAGTACCGCCCAGGTTCCGTGGTCCAGCCCCCACTGATAATCATAATCAAGCTTGTCTGGCAGCAACAGATCAGCAACCTTTTCTGCCAGTTCGGGACTGCCGGGGGCCGGATATTCTATCTGGAACAACTCCTCCGGGAATCCGTAGAAATCATGGATCGTCCTTGGCGTCGACATCGCTGTCACCCGCAACTCTGGAATGTACCAGTGAGCAGAAATCACCAGGATCGCTTTCGGTTGTGGCAACTGTTGACCGATCTCTGTCCAGCTGCGGGTGTAGCGGTTGTCGCTCAGGGTCAACATCGGGCTGCCATGGCCGATAAACAGTGCCGGCATTGTTGAGTTGTTGGAGTTGTTCATAATCGCTCCTGTGAGCTGTATTTCTAAAAACGACTTAGCTTGCCTGCTTGATAAACTGGACATCCAGTTCGATTCTGATCTCTTCCCCAACCAGCACGCCACCGGTTTCAAGAGCTGAATTCCAGGTCAAACCAAAGTCTTTGCGATTGATTTTTGTCGTAGCCTGGGTTGCTCTGCGTAGATTTCCCCAAGGATCTTTCGCCTCGGCGGTCGGGCCACTGACGTTTAAAACCACCTCTTTGGTAACGCCATGAAGAGTCAGGTCGCCGACCAGCTCAAATCGGTCGTCGCTGACATTTCTTACCTCTTTTGAAGAGAATGTCAGGTTTGGATATTTGGCAACGTCGAGGAAGTCGGCACTGCGCAGGTGGTCATCTCTCTTCTGAATGCCGGTATCGATGCTGGTCGCAACGATGGTTACATCAACTTTTGATTGTGCCAAATTGCTTTCGTCGATTGTTACTGTCCCCTGCAGATCACGGAAACTGCCACGCACATCGGAAATCATCATATGTTTGACCTTAAAACTCACAGATGAGTGGGCAGGGTCAATGCTCCAGTTGGTCGTAGCGGCAAAGCTTGATGAGGTGAACAGCAAAGTTGCGATAATCGGGAGGGCAAATATTTTCATGTTCTTTTCCTTTCTTTATCAGTTCGGTTTCGATTCGGCAACGCTATGAAGTGTCCAAATCCTGTTTGTAATGACTTTACTGTTGTGTAAAACAAAGATAAACTCACTTTTGTAGAATTAACTATCCTGAAAATAGGAATAATGATGGATCGTTTCAGAGAAATGGAAACTTTCATGGCGGTTGTTGACGCTGGAAGTTTTGTCGCCGCAGCAGAAAAACTGCGTATTTCTAAATCAGTGGCATCAAGAGTTATCCAGGATTTGGAAGTTCGTTTAGGGGGGCGTTTGTTGCACCGAACAACCCGCAAACTATCGCTAACCGATATCGGCCAAGCCTATTATCAGCGCTGCAAACATATTCTTGAAGAATTGGAAGTGGCTGAAGGTGCGGTCGGTAAAGATCGTGAGGCGGTCATCGGCATCTTAAAGGTCAGCGCTCCTCTCACCTTCGGAACCATGCATTTGGCTCAGCACTGGGGCGAGTTTCTTAAACGGCATCCACTGGTCGAACTCGATCTCACGCTGATAGACAGACGGGTCGATCTGATTGGCGAAGGATACGACCTGGCTATTCGGATTGCACCACAACAGGAAGATTCATCTCTGGTCGCCCGAAAACTGGCGAGTTCGCGAATGGTGATGTGCGCCGCTCCACAGTACTTGGAAAAGCATGGTACACCGCAAACGCTGGACGAGATATCAAGACATGAATTTATTGGCTACAGCTATATTCCAACCGGAGATGTCTGGAAATTCAAATCGGGCGGGGCAACAGAAGGTTTGAAGGTTAGCCCGCGCCTGCGGGTCAACAATGGCGACACCTGCCGCTCAGTGGCGATGCAAGGCCTGGGAATTATCGTTCAACCAAACTTTATCATCAGCGATGATCTGGCTGCAGGTCGCCTAATAGAAATACTCCCTGAATGGCACACCGAAGAACGCGGTATTTATGCAGTCTATCCAACCCGCCAGCATCTCTCCGGAAAGGTTCGAGCTCTAGTCGATTACCTTGTTGATAAATTCAAGCAGGAAAAATGGAACTCACAGATCTAAAGCAAAAACCCAGCGGTACCACCCTCTTTTTTTGAAAATTCCAGAGAGAGAAACGCCTTAAAAGGCTTCGAGGTAGGGCAGACAATTTTTACTGGGAGTGGCCACTTCCGGAAAATCCATGTCTGATAAATGTCGCAAATCACGAAAGCCGCACGATCTGGTATCCGTGCGGCTTTCGTGTCTTATCGGGGTGACTTTATGTATTCGCTCTACCTGCCCCAAGCAAGAACACCGTCGTCTAAAAAACCTTTTTCAACCAACTGATGCAAAATATTTTTACTCTTCATTTTTAGAGTATCTCTGAGCAGTCGAGCAGCTGGTGTAATCAATTGTCTGCTCGGGCAAATAAGCCATAGTTCTGTAGACCTGGGCATGAATTCGGGCATGACGCTTAAAACATTTCCGGAGAGTAAATCTGCAGACATGTCGAGGCAGGACTTAACCGCTAAACCTTTCCCTGCGACACACCAGCGTCTGACCAGATCACCATCATTTGAGGCGCGGTTGCCGCTCATCTTGATTTTGTATTCAGCCTCACCCTGAGAAAACGTCCAGGTATCGTGAACCACGTCGTTAAGCTGGTAAAACAGCCCGTTATGGGTCGGGAGGTCGTGCGGATGTTTGGGTGTGCCGTTTTGATCGAGATACCCCTTGGTTGCACAAAGGAGCCCCGGGACGTTGCAGATTTTAAACCCATAGAGATGCGCTTCGTTGGGCGAGCCGTAGCGCAATGCGATATCCACCGAATCGCGATAAAAATCGATAGCGCTATCACTGACATTCAACTTCAAACTGACCTTCGGGTAGGTTTCGATAAATTCGTCAAGCCAGGGGGTCACCAGATTCCGCCCCAGGTCCGATGAGACGGCAATGCGCAGTTCACCGTCAACAATGTCCTGATCATCCCGTATCTGCAGTTTGGCCTGATCGAGCATGAGCAGGGCCTTTTCAACCTGGGGGATGTATCGCTCCCCAGCATTGGAGAGCCGCAACTGACGCGTGGTGCGAATAAACAGCTCCATGCCCAGCCCGTTTTCCACCCGCTTGACGGCAGCACTGGCCGTTGCCGTCAGCATATCCAGTCGGGTTGCCGCAGCGGTAATGCTGCGGCATTCAGCTACCTTGAGAACAACTTTGAGGTCTTCGATCTGCATATTGTCAAATTTCCCTTGATAATGTTTCAATCACTACACTGTTCACAACAAGACAGTCAAGAGCTATGATGACTTTAAATAACAAACTTGCAGAAAATTTAAGTCACTAACTCAATGGAGAACCACTATGAAAGCTGTTGGCTACACCAAATCACTCCCCATCAATGATCCTGAATCCTTGATCGACATCGAACTTCCCCAGCCGATCGCCACTGGCCGCGACCTGCTGGTCAAGATCAGAGCGATCGCGGTGAACCCGGTCGACTTCAAGGTCCGCCAGGGAATGGCCCCTGAAGAAGGAGAGTACAAAGTGATCGGCTGGGATGCCGTTGGTGAGGTGGTCGCAATCGGAGAAGGCGCGACTCAGTTCAAGCCAGGAGACGAAGTCTATTATGCCGGTGCTCTCATGCGCCAGGGCTGCAATGCAGAATATCAGTTGGTTGACGAGCGTCTGGTCGGCCGCAAACCGAAAAGCCTGTCTGACGCCGAAGCAGCCGCACTGCCGCTGACCACCATCACCGCCTGGGAGATGCTCTTTGAGCATCTGGAGATCAAGCAGCAATCTCCAGATTCCAAGAAAAAGTCTGACGAAGTGATTTTGGTGGTCGGCGCCGCAGGCGGGGTCGGTTCTATCTTGCTGCAACTCGCCAAAACCATCACCGGTGCCACCATTATCGCCACCGCCTCGCGGGAAAGCTCACAGGCCTGGGTGAAAAAGTTGGGCGCCGATTACGTTGTCGACCACAGCCAGCCGCTCCAGCCACAGATCGAGGCTCTGGGGATCGGGAAGCTGACGCACGTTGCCAGCCTGACCAATACCGACTCCTACTTCGATACCTACATCGAACAACTGGTGCCGTTCGGCAGAATCGCCATGATCGATGACCCTGCAGAGCCGTTGGATGTGATGAAGATGAAGTTTAAGAGTCTGTCACTGCACATCGAGTTTATGTATGCCCGCTCCATGTTCAACGCGGCTGACATGGATGAACAGAGCCGCCTGCTGACCCGCGTTGCGGATTTGATTGACCAGGGCTTCATCCAGACCACTGTTGGTAAAAATCTCGGAACCATCAACGCTACCAACCTGAAAACAGCACATGCCGAACTGGAATCAGGCCAATCGATCGGCAAGATTGTTCTGGAAGGGTTTTCATCATGAGTAAAACGATTCTTATAACCGGAGCGACTGACGGCATCGGGCTGGAAACAGCCCGCATGCTGGTTTCGCAGGGACATCAGGTCTTATTGCATGGGCGTAATCCGGAAAAACTGTCCGCAGTGGAAAATGAACTCTCTGAGCTTGCAGGTGCAGGGCAGGTTGAAAGCTATGTCGCGGATCTGTCAAACATGGCAGAAGTAGAAGCCTTCGCAAAGGCGGTAGCTGAAAAGCATAGTCAACTCGATGTGCTGATCAACAATGCCGGCATCTTCAAAGTTGCTGACCCGATCACCCCAGACGGGCTCGATGTCCGCTTCGTTGTCAACACACTGGCCCCCTACCTGCTGACCCAGAAACTGCTGCCGTTGCTGGGCAAAACCGGCCGTGTAGTGAACTTGTCATCTGCCGCCCAAGCTCCGGTGAATTTAGAGGCACTCGCCGGCCGGGAGAAATTGGATGACATGCCGGCCTACGCGCAAAGCAAGCGGGCTATCACCATCTGGTCGCGGACCATGGCGCAATTGCTGGGTGAAAACGGACCGGCGATCATTGCGGTCAACCCCGGTTCACTGCTTGCCAGCAAGATGGTGAAAGAGGGGTTTGGTGTCGCAGGTAGTGATCTCCGCATCGGTGCCGATATCCTTTGCCGCGCTGCCTTATCAGATGAATTTTCCAAGGCCTCTGGCCAGTATTTCGACAACGATGCGGGAAACTTCTCCCCACCCCATGCAGATGCTCTCAATCCGCAGAAAAATACAGACGTTGTGCGTGTTATCAAGAGTGTTCTGGCAGAAATAACAAACTAGGAAAGAGCTATGTATTACGAAGGAAAAATTTACCGACCCTGGCCAGAAGCCAACAGTCTGCTCATCCAGACGACCATCGGCTGCACCAACAACAAGTGCACCTTCTGCGATATGTTCCGGGAGAAAAATTTCGGTATCCGGGCACTTGAGGATGCTTTCCAGGATATCGAGGAAGCGCGGAGGACATACTCGCACGTAGAGTCGATCTTCCTGATTGATGGCAACGTGTTGGTGCTAAAGACTGACCTCCTGCTGCAGGTTCTGAACAAGATCAAGTCGACCTTTCCAGAAAACAAGAGGATTGCACTCTACGGTGGGCTGAACGATTTCGAGCGCAAATCGGTTGCAGAGCTCAAACAGTTAAGGCAAGCCGGACTGACCATTGCCTACTCTGGCCTGGAGTCGGGTGATCCGGTGGTGCTGGAGCGGATCAGAAAAGGAATGACGGTTGACCAAGCGCTGGCAGGATTGGAAAAAGCGAAAGCTGCTGGGATCGAAATGCTACTCTCCTTCATTCTCGGGCTCGGTGGCAAAGAACGTTCTCGCGAGCATATTGTTGAAACCGTTCGCCTGCTCAACATTATGCAACCAGAAGAGATCGCACCCATGGCGCTGACCATCCAGCCGGGGACCGAGTTAGAGCGAGAAGTTGGGAAGGGAGAATTTGTCTTGCCGACCCCGTTGCAGATTCTAGAAGAGGAAAAGTACCTGCTGGAGAGTCTCAATTTTCCAACGATGTACTGGGGTGATCACGGTAACAATATCGTGCCGATGCGGGGCAGATTGCCGGATGTCCAGGAGCTGTTTTTACAGCAGGTTGAACAGGCCATTGCCACTCATCCGGTAACCAAGGAAAAGGTGCTGCAGATATTTGCCTGGTAGCACGCATTTAAAAAAGGACGTAACGGTCATAAGAGCCCTGTTCCCTACAGGTGTCGACTTGTCAGGCACAGGGGCCCCGCTTTCTGTCAGGAATCCTTGCCTCGCCGAAAGTGTCCCGCAAGTTGCACTGCATTGTTTTGGCGGTCAGAAAGTCGGGCAGACCGAGCACGTCTTACATATCGCGATATCCACGACACTGAACTGACGATTTCAGGTCAGTGCTTTTTTGCCATGAAAACACGTCTCGGAAGTTGCTCCACCCAATTTTGACTGCTTCACAGAGAAGCTAATATCAAATTCTTGCAGGCCCTGCATTACCAGAAATCCCCGCTTGGGTCGCCGAGCGGGGATTTGCTGTTCTAATTGTCGTAAATCAGGAAACATTTCCAAAGTGTCTAGAAAACAAGGAGCGATTCAGTATTCTTCGATAGAGGATGGTCTGGATTTTGTCTGAAAAATGACTCTTTGGCTTTCTCGCTGAGTTGAGATACGAAGACTCCAAAGGCTTTATCAACCTGGGCAATATGTTCCAGCAACCAGTCTTTTAAAAACTCACTTAAATCATAACCTGCAATTCTTTCCCCAGTCCGATGTGTATGGTGCAGTCGAGTAACCTTTACCCTGAAGGCGTCATGTGCTGCGAGGTGCGCATCCTGATGTGGATAATTATTCTCCCGCATTGCTGCTTCCTCGGCGGCAAAATGGTCTTCTACATAGCAAAGCAGTTTCTCAAGAATTTTTGAGGTTGTGTCTTCCTCCTCCCTTGTTTCGAGGGACATGTAGAGTTCGTTTATCATGTTGACGATCATCGTGTGTTGCAGGTCAATATGCGGTATACCCAACTCATATTGTTCTTTCCACTCAAAAAACACCATAAAGATACCTTCTCCATGTGGATGAATATGAAGACTAAATATTAGCAATAATTAACAAGCTGGGCGCTGGAAGTCAACAGGCGTTAAATTTAAATGTGAATTGCAACTGGGTAGATAAACTTTTTCCATTCTCTAAAGTCGTAAGTTTAGAGCGCTGGAAAACGTCTTGGATTTTGTACTGCATTGTTTTCCGAACCATAGATCGAAGTGTATCTAAGCCTTCTGCAAACCCTGCATTTCCGGAAAATCCAGCCTGAATCGTCAAACGAGGTTTTCTGGCAATGGCCGTAACTTGCTGGTCTACTGGTGTTTTTTCCCTATATAGAAAACATAACCATAATACTCTTTATACTTATCATACATCTGAATTTCATGCTGTTGGTTTGCAATAAAATCTATGGCTGACTTATTGCCCGCATTATTTTCCAGAAAGACTTTCTGTGCATTCTCTTGTGGTACATAGAAATGCTCTGTCCAACAGTTTTCGGGTAAAATAAACGCAGCAACCGGAATATAGCCGGCTTTTTGCATTTGCGCTATTTTGTTGGGGATAGTGTCTATCTCTGGATAAGCATCCATCCAATAATCTTCGATCTCAACAGGACGCTTTTCTGTGAACCACGATGCTTCCGAAACAGCAACATAGCCACCGGCTTTTAGGTGTCTTCGCCATTCATTTAGCCCCCGCTCAAAGCCTATATTGTAAATTGCTCCTTCTGACCACAATAGATCCAGTTCTTCATCTCCAAAGGGAAGGTTTTCCATCGAGCCAACAATACCCTTTGCTCTGTTCTGAAGATTCAGCTTCACGCTGTTTTTGTTAAACAGATCAATGAAGACAGGAAAAAGGTCGACTCCTGTAATATTGCCCGGTGCGTGCTGTGCTAAAACCATTGTCTGACCACCTGACCCGCAACCAATGTCAACAATACTTGATTTTTCGTTAAGATTATCGATAAAACTCAGCGCTTTAACCGTTACTTCAGGACTACCTGGACCCTGTCGTTCGAGGGTTGAAAAATATTCGCAGATTAATTTGAAATCAAATTCATGGATTGATTTGCTTTCATCGGTCATAAAAAATTCCTTCATTTATGTGGGTTTTTGCCCTTTAAAAACTCAGTTGTTGTTAAAAAAATGCCTCCAGCCCAGTCCGGGCAGGGAAATTGAAGGCTCAGACATAGAAACCCCCTTCGGATCAATGAATCCGAAAATAGAGAATTTTGACGGACTACTGCCAATGATAAGGTTAGTTGTGACATCCGGCCGCTATTCTATTTGTCTATCGGGCCAGCTTATCGTAAAACGACTGCCGCCCAAAGGTGATGTTGAGATGGTGACGCTTCCCCGATGTGAATCCATTACTTTTTTGACAATTGCCAACCCCAATCCGTATCCTCCCGATTCACGACTTCGGCTGGAATCCAAGCGTGCAAAAGGTTCAAAAATTCTTTCCCTGTCTGCGGTAGGAATCCCCAAGCCATCATCATCCACATGAATCAGTAGTTCTTCATCCCCTTGCTCAAGGGTCACCTTGACAAGACCGTTTCCATAGCGGGAGGCATTTTGTATCAGGTTGCTGATCGCCCGTCCCAGTTGGCTGGGCTCGAAGCTCGCGACAAGATGGGGATCGACCAGATTTTCATGTTGGAGGTGTGCTGATATCTTCCTTCTCTGCTCTTCCAGAACCTCTTCAAGCCACGGCACGATGACCTGCTTCTGCAATATCAACTCGGCGTCTTTCCAGTCGTAGCGCGCATAGGTCAATAATTCGCTGATCAGTCCATCAAGTTCATCCAGATCCTGATGAATCCCATTAATATAATGATTCTTTTCTCCTGGCTCAGGCGAGGTTACCAGCATCTCCATACCAAAGCGCAAGCGGGCGATCGGTGTCCGCAGCTCGTGAGAGACGGCGTTGGTAAGCTCTTTTTGTGCGGTGATCAATTGCTGTATACGTTCGGCCATCTGGTTAAAGGTGTTGGCCAGCGGCAGTAGCGCTGAATTTGCGGGGAGTTTCGCCCTGGCGTCAAGGTGTCCCTCTCCCAAAGCTGAGGCCGTCCTGCTGATTTTGCTCAAGTGACGCCAGAATGGCAGCGCCCAGAGCAATGCTGCTACTCCGAGTAGCAGTAGAAAAAGTCCCCAGGTCCAGATATCAAGCAAGCTGCTGACCCCAGGTGAAGGAAATGGTCCAATGGCGAGGGCGTAACCACTTTGGTCAATCTCCTGCCAGAATCGATGATAGTCGGTGGAAACCAGAATGTCGCCCTCTTGTAACAGGGCAATCTCAGCCGCGGAAAAGTTTTCCTGATCTATTGTAACCAACGCCAGGGGATAGCCAAATTCAGGCTGTAACTGTTTTAGACGGTTTGACCATTTTGCCTTTGGGGAGTTGGTCAGATCCTGCTGGATGAGAAACAGAGGGCCTTTTACCAACTCGCGGTAATACTGGTTAAATTCTTCCCTGAAAGGTGCCCCGGCAAAGTGCTCAACCGTGGGGACGACGACGAAGAGTGCCAGCAACAAAACGATGACAATAAACAGGTAGAAACTCAGGAAGATTCGTTTCATGGGTTCACCAGGCGTCCAGGACAAAAAGATATCCCTGGCGCCAGATCGTTTTGATCCGATGGGGCTGCGCGGGGTCGACTTCTAATTTTTTACGTAAACGTGAGATAGCGATATCAATGGATCGATCCAATCCGTCGTAGTCAATCCCTCGCATTTCGGAATAAATCCGTTCCCGATCAAGAATCGTTCCGGCGTGGTTGGCCAACAAGGCGAGCAGATCAAACTCCGTCGTTGTCAAGTCCACCACCTCACCATCCAAAGAGACCTGCCGTGAGGAAAAACAGATTTTCAGGCCACCTACGTGAATATCCTTTGGCACCTGGGTGGACGAGAAGGGGTCTTGCTGATCGCCACTCTTCTCCATGCGGCGAAATAAGGCCCGAATACGTGCAAGCAACACCCTTGGCTCAATCGGTTTTTTGACATAATCATCAGCCCCCAGTTCGAGTCCCGCAACCTGATCCATATCGTCCTCTCTGGCGGTCAGAATCAGAATGGGCCCCAAGTAGGAGGAGCGTACCTGCTGGCAGACCGAGAGGCCGTCCCTGCCGGGTAGCATGAGGTCAAGGATGAGCAGATCCGGATTCTCCTTCAGGATGCGCCCTGGAGCTGTGTCTCCCCGCCCTTCAATCAATACCTCAAAACCCTGTTGCTGAAGATAGTCCCGAATCAGTTCGGACAGTCGTTGATCATCTTCAACCAGGAGTATCCGTTGTTTTTTATCCATCGTTCCTTCTTTGTCTATGATCAGCGATGCGGCCAACTTTTAACACAATACCAGTTTAACGGTCGGTAGCAGGATAATCTGTTGGGTTTTTGCATCAATTTGTAACGAATTGTTGCCATCAGCCGGATATAACCATTTCTGCAACATTTTGAGACAAAATCCAAACAGTTTCACAACAGACGGATAGAGTTTTTTTCGGGTAGCGTATGGCTAACTTCAACAGCGCAAAGGAGAATTGCCATGAAACGACCAGGTAGCGTTGGACTCTGCGGTTTGTTTATAACCCTGATGACCTTTTCAACCCCGGTGATTGCCTCTGATGGTGGTGCAAACCAAAGTGGTCTGTTTGGAACCATCAGGTTGGGCGGTGGGGTCGTTAACACCCGCCCTTCCGGTCTGGAGGTTATGGACAACAATGAAAAACGCGATAATTGGGGAGGAAGAGGCAAGAGTCAATCGCAAGGTCTGATGCTGCTCAGTGCGGATGTTGGCTACACCTTTACAGAGAGTGGGACAACGCTCTTGACTGCTATCAATACCGAAGGCCCCTTCTCCCTGGCCCTGCGTCATGAGATCGTAGGAGTAGGTGAAATGACCTTCAGCGCCCTCTACGAAAAAAAAGAGGCCTGGAAAAATCCCTATCTGGTCGGGACGAATCGTAGTCGCACCGATGCCGAATCATTTGGTGGAGCGGTGGTCTGGGAGAGAATTCTGGGCACCGGGGCGCGGCTGGCGCTGAAACATCAGAAGATTGATGTCGCGGATGATCTGATTGGGCAGACGGAACCAGGATTACGGCGTGATGGTACTGATACCACCCTGGGGATTGGTTATGTCTGGGATCTGGCTGCAGGTGGAGTTGTGAGTACTGATCTCAGCCATATCAGGCTCAACCGGGACGGCGCCGCAAACAGAGGTTATGCTTATCTTGTTGAAGTAAATCATGAGCTGGGCGTCGGTCGACTGACATTTTCGACTCATTTTGAACTGAAAAATACGCATTTTGACGGAATTCATCCGGTATTCAATAAAAAGCGCAAAGAGTCAGCTTACAGCTTCTCGGAATCGATCATCTTTGCCGCGCCTTTCGGTTATAAAAACTGGTCGGTTTATGGTGTTGCCGCCATTGGTGAGACAAATGCCAATATCGACTTCTTCGATAGTTCCATGCTGTTTTCAGGGGCAGGAATTGGGTACAGATTTTGAGAGTTTTCCGGTGCCCGCAGGTTCAGCATGAGTACACTATCTACAACGGAGATAAAATCATGGATCGACTATTTAATCAGGGAAAATGCAGCGTTCCGTTCCGGTCATTTACCCCTTTTCTCATCATCACATTTGGATTGGCCTGGAGCGTTCTTGGGTTGTACGTCGTTTTCCCGGAGCGCATGAGTACCATGTTCGGTCAACTTACCGGCAACCATCCGCTCTTTTTTCTGGCCGTTTATGCTCCTGCCATCGCAGCATTCATTCTCGTTGTCCACCATGGCGGCATTGCCGGGCTGCGGCGTTTCCTCGGGCGGGCATTGCTCTGGCGTTGCCACGCGGGCTGGTATGCTTTTCTGCTCATCGGTATTCCGTTGATCTTTATCAGCGGCTCCGCGCTCAGAGGGAATCTTTTTACCGAACCATTTCCATTTGCATCCATTTCTGCTCTGCTCGGAGCATTGATTCTTGCTGCGATTAAGGGCCCGGTTGAAGAGTTTGGCTGGCGCGGTCTTGCCCTTCCGCTGTTGCAAAGAAAGTGCGCTCCATTCTGGGCCGGGCTGATACTTGGAGTGATATGGGGCTTGTGGCATCTGCCGGCATTTTTGTTGAGGGGAACCCAACAAAGCCAGTGGTCGTTTACAGCGTTCTTTATCGGATGTCTTGTTATAAGCATCATCGCAACAGCACTGTTTAACAATTCACGTGGCAGCATTCTGCTGTCAGCTTTTTTTCACTTTTCGCTCATGAACCCGATTTTCCCAGATGCGCAGCCGTACGATACATACATACTTGTCTTTGCCGCATTGTTGATCGTTTGGAGGAACCGTCAGGAGATGTTCACAAAAAAAGGAGCGGTCACAGAGGTTATTCCGCAACTGAGGACCGTGTGATGTTTTATGTTCCCGAGATTCGAATCCGTATCATCATGTCGGCCATATTTGTGCTACTGCTGATAACAGGTGGTCTCTATTCGTCCATCGCAGCGACATCTGATCTACCGGAAGATTTTCAAGCGTCACTTGATGCCTTTCAGCAGGAGTACGGATTCCCGGGAGCTACAGCAGCTTATGTACTCCGGGATGGCACAAGCGCTGTAGCTGCAACCGGACTCGCTGATGTTGAAAACGGGACGCCAATGACGGTTCAGTCACGCATGCTTGCAGGCAGTATTGGCAAGACCTTTGTTGGCGCAACTGTTGTGGCACTTGCCTGCGAGGGGTTGTTAGAGCTTGATGTTCCGGTAGCGCGCTGGCTTGGTGACCGGCAATGGTTTGATCGTTTGCCCAATCACGACGTGATCACGTTGCGCCAGCTTCTCAACCACAGTTCAGGGTTGCCCGACCATGTTCATCTAGAGAGCTTTGAATCCGCCGTCAATCGCAAATGGCGAGAAAGACAGAATGATGAGAGGACGTTACGTTCCCTTTTTAATCACGGTCCTGGATTGTCTGGCCAGGGGCACCTGGAAAGCTTTGCAAATTCAGTCGCTCATCAATGTCGCGAGACACAGCATCTTTTTTCACCTGAAGATTTGATAGAATATGTTTTTGAAAGACCTGCACTTTTTGAGGCTGGTACCTCCTGGGCTTACTCGGATACCGGGTATATTCTGCTCGGTCTTGTCATAGAAGAGGTTGCCGGCAGAAGCTATTACGAAGAGATCAGGGAGCGCTTTTTAACGCCCTTTGATCTGCGATTGACGACCCCGTCTGACCAGCTGTTGTTGTCCGGACTTGCTGCAGGCTATATGGAGACAGAGAATGCTTTCGGGTTCCCTCAAAAAACACTTCAAGCGGATGGAAGGATGGTTTGGCACCCTGGTCTCGAGTGGACAGGTGGTGGACTGGTAAGTAATGCAGGCGATCTGGCACGCTGGGGGTCCTTATTGTTCGAGGGACATGCCATGACGGGAGATTATCTGACGGAGCTGCTAAAAGGGGTACCAGTCAGTCCAGATGAGTCCGACATTTACTATGGAGCCGGGGTTGGTATTTATCGATCAGGCCCTTTTGGCCCGGTCTATGGACATGGCGGCTGGATCCCCGGCTACACCTCCAGTTTACGGCACTATCCGGACCAAGGAGTGACCATTGCGTTTCAAATCAATACAGACATCGGTATCGTGGATGACAGTACTGCGGTGATCAGTAAAATGGAAAAAAAGCTGGCTGAAACTGTCATATCCCGTATGGAGAAGGGTTTATGATGTTCGTGTCTGTGTTATCGACAGCACTTGTGCTGGCTCTTGTCGCACTACTGATATTGAGGCACCTGGATCACCGGGCTGACCGTAAGTTGATGCACGACCTTGTGCTCAGGCAACCATCGCACCTTCCAACCTTCACCGCTACGATGGTTGCAGATCTGCCGGAACCGGCACGTCGCTATTTTCTGTATACCATTGAACCGGGCACCCCTCTGTCCCCTGTGGCCAAAATCACCATGCGTGGCCGTTTTGGTTTAGGGGATAAGGATAATCCCAACTATCTCGATTTTTCGGCTACACAGGTCCTGGCCATGCCAGCCGGGTTCGTCTGGAAAATGCGTGCAATGCGTGGTTTGATGAGATTATCCGGTTCTGACTGCCAGCGGTGGACACGTTTTTGGCTGGCCGGTTTCATACCCATTGCCCGTCTGGGTGGTAACCTGGATCATACTCGTTCTGCGTTTGGGCGCTATGTGGCTGAAGCCGTGTTCTGGACACCTGCAGCGTTGCTGCCCGGCCCGGCTGTTCGCTGGGAGTTGCTCGATATGAACTGCACCCGCGTTACGGTTTGCTATCAGGGACTCACGCAATCCGTCGAGGTGACGGTTACGCCGGATGGTCAGCCGATCCAGGTCAGCTTTGAACGATGGAGTAATGCCAATCCACAGAAGATCCACCGGTTGCAGCCGTTCGGGGGGTATCTTTCAGCCTTTCGAGAATTCGCTGGCTACCGTTTGCCCACCCATGTGGAAGCCGGCAACCATTTCGGCACTGATGAGTACTTTCCATTTTTCGTGGCGGATGTGATGGATGTTGAGTATCTCCATCATGAGTGAACCTGACAACCGGTCTTTCAGCGTGCGGTAATGGATTCTTTTCTGCTCGCGGCGGGTCTGACTTTTTGTATTTTGGTTGGTTTTTTTCTGAACCACTTCTCTGCTAACCATCCATGATCTGGCCTGTTGTCATCGTGGTTCTCTGTTTGAAGGTTTGACCGATGTCTTGGATGCTAATGTTCTCGCAAGTTCTTCTGCCACTGTCGCTATTAGGCTGGATGTTATTTTATCCGGCAGCGGGCTGGCTTGCGTGGGGGGTTCAGTTAATGTCGGTAACGGCGGTTCTTCTGGGTATTGGACTTGCCGCTCTCTGGGTTATGCCACCCTTCTGGGTGCCCTATGCCTACGGCCTGTTACTTTTCATTATTACGCTCACCCATCTGGTCAGAAAGACTATCCCCGGCCCGGGGATTTGGCGAGCCTCAGCAGCGAGTTCTGTAATCATCGTGATGGTGGCAGCGCTGGGCTGTTTTGGGGCTTACCTGTCCTGGCAGGCACTGAAGGGACGGGTACTGCCCGAGGAAACGGTTGTGGATATCGCCCCTCCTTTTCTTTCAGACCACTACCTTATCGCCCATGGAGGAAGTACATCCATGGTCAATGCGCACCTTAAAACCCTGGATCAAACAATTGAACATTTGCACCCATGGCGCGGTCAGAGCAAGGCTCTGGATATATTTCGCATTACGCCTTTTGGGTTTCACAAGAAAGGGTGGCAGCCATCAGATCCTGCCAGATACACAACTTTTGGCGTCCCGGTTGTCGCACCATGCTCTGGTGAAGTGGCCTTGGTGTTTAATGGGCTCGAAGATATGCCTGTTCCCGAAATGGACCGCAACCACATGGCTGGCAATTATATCGCTATCGAATGCGGAGATTTCTTCGTGATCCTGGCGCATCTACGTCAGGGAAGTATCTCTGTAGAAACCGGAGACAAAGTGATAATTGGTGATTTAGTGGCACAGATGGGTAACACAGGAAATAGCTCGGAACCACACTTGCATTTGCATGTCCAAAGTGGGTTGCCAGCAGGAACTCCCCTAGCTGGCAACCCAATATGGTTCACTATTAATAATCGATTTTTGGTGCGCAATGATAGACTTTACAGGTTCTAGGAGGGAAAGCGCGGTTGGGACTCTTGGAACAACTTGCCGCTTATTCTTTTCAAGCTCGATGATCCCATAGTTCGCCATGGTCTTCAGCGTCCAGGAGAGATTGCTGGTGGATCTCCCCGACAGCTCTTCAAGTTCCCTCAACGATTGGGGATGCTTGTCTATAATCAGCTGCAATAATCGCTGGTTTTCACTGTTCAGCACTTGGGCCATGGATTGGAGTGATTCAAACCAGATTTTCGGCTCATTGCTTTGGGGAATATATTCGCCTTTGGCAATGGCAATACTTCTCTGCTTGTAATCCTCTCTCGTCATGATACCGATTTTAAACATATTTTCAGGTATGACCTTCTCCCAGATACGCTTCGACAGCTTCCCATAAATCCACGAGAAGTTGTCCGGCTGATTCAAATTCGTAAGAAAAAACTTTCTCCTGCTGATGCTTATGGTCCCAGGTCATCTTTCGAGCACCATATTTTTTCCGTTTCGGCTTGACTGCGTGAGCGTTGTCGAAACCGATAACCCGCCTGCTGTTTTTATCGTGAAGCGTCAGGCTATAACTGATCCCGAGATTTCGTCACCTTTCTTTATTATGACTTTTCCCTGTTGTAGATCACAGGCATCTGACCCTTCCACATGTCCCAGGTTTCAGGTTCGGTGATCAAGTCCGCCATGAAATGAGCTACGTTGATACGGCTGACCTTGCCGGCGTCAAATATTGCACTTCTCGTCGGTGAAGGATGCACCTCGTAATCGGTGACCTGGTCCTCATTGATCAAACCGTCAGGACGAACTGCTACCCATTCGATCACGCCATCTTTTTTGATAACCTGGGTCCGCAGATAATCCGCAGCTTGTTCGTTGTCCACATGTGGCGGCAAGAGGAGTCGAAGTAGACCGATGACGCACTTCTGAGCAAATGAGATCGGTTCAAGAAGATCACGGTTACTATTCCCCGCAGTGTTCATGAGGACAAATCTAACAGGCTTTGTTGGTTTGTTTTTTTTGATGGCACTGCATAATCGGTGGGTGGCCTCAGTAACAAGCCTGCGCGGTTGGCCATAAATCCCCTTCAAGCTTAGATGATGCCCCAGGCAGGAAGTAACCGCATCGCAGCCGTTGACCTGTTGGGTTAACTCGGCATCGCTAAGCTCCAGAACACTGTGGTGGGTTATTGATAAGTTTTCATGGTTCTTAACATTTGCGGGGACACTGTCTGGTGACCGCACAATGATTTTAACGCTATGCCCGCGATTGAGCAGATGTTCAACAAGCAGTCTACCAGTTGCGCCACTGGCCCCAACCACAAGTATCGTCATAATTTACTCCACACTGCTGTTTTCATGATTTTATTAAACATCTTAGCTGGAAAACTTAAGAATACACTATCCGGCTGTGACTCTGCAGTCAGGACCCCATCCGTTCCTGGTATGCTTCGTTAGATTGTTCTATCGGTCGTGATTTCCGAAATCTCCATAACTTTGTTGAAATATCTACTTGTACCTGGGAAAGTTCCTAAAGCCCACTTAACCTGACTGTTGTGTCAGTCTTTTTTATTAATGATCGGATTACGACATTTCAGGGATGACACCAAGCTGTTGGAAGAAGGTCAAATTATCGAGAATTTCTCTGTCTTCCAAGATTTTATTGTCCTTAATTCGACTAATAACCATTCCTTGAACTTCTACAGCCTTTTTAGTAGCCGGAATGCCCATAAAATCTTGCTCATGGGTGCCCTTGAGGGTAAATGCAGTACAGGTTCGGTCGTTGGAACTGAAGAAATCATCAATTTGCAGGTTTAAATCAGGGAATGAATAACGGAACGCCTGAATAAACGCTCTTAACTGACTGATACCCTTTAATTGACTGTCGTAACTCCAATATTGGTATTCAGGGTTAATAACCACTTCGAGTATTGAGAAATTCCCCTTATTGAATGCCTCATTGATGAAGGTTCGAATTAAATCTTCATTTTGCATCTTTCGCTCCTTCGGTAAGTTTTTGCTTTGCAACATAAGACAGAGCCCACCCGAACGATTGGCTGAGCACGGTTTGAATCCCCTTCCAGTTCATAGCGATCCATAACATTACTTTCGACTTAAAGATGTTAATGGCTTGATAATAGCCAAATACAAAGGCTGCAAGTTAGAAATGAGCTTATCGTTCTCAGATGATTCCAGTTGGTCCAGGTTTTCAGATAATGGGTCCAGAGCTGGAAGTCATCAGTGCTGTTCTGAGTCAAGGCCCCAAGAGCATTGTTGAGGGGGACGTTAAAAAGTACGGTGCACGCAAACATGCCGAAAAAATAGATTGCCCCAGCCAGTAGAGATATCCCGGCTCCGGCCTCACCCCAACTCATCACTCCGAAAACCACGAGGAGTACCGAAATAATTGATGAGCCGAAGAACAGGGGCATGAACAGCGAACGCAGAATCGTGATGTTGATGGCATTCATTGCGGTCACCGCCTGTGCAGGTTCCAGAGTGCCGAATGCGCGCATGACAAAAGCTGAAAACGCAAAATAGACCCCGGCCATAACGCCACTGCTGAGGGCCGTAACCCACAACAGTATCGTGACGATCAGTGAGATCATCGCGCCACCTCCTTCTTAGTCGCTAGATCCCAGACTCCAGAAGCAATGGATTTTCGCACATAAGTCCGAAAATCGGTCGCTGGTCGTCCCAGTGCTTCCTCAACGCCATGCATCACCTGGCTGTTGCGACCATCAAAGACCACGGTAAACAGCTCACGGATGAGCCATTGCATATCTTCAGGGTAACCCAGATCACGCAGTTCGCTGATATAGTCATCAATGGGGACGGGAACATAATTCACTTGTCGTCCCAGGGCTTCAGATATCTCCTCCATGCACCGCTCAAAGGTCAGAGCCTGCGGACCGGTGAGTTCATAGAGCTTGTTGTGTTGGGCCGCCCCGGTAAGCGCGGCGACTACCACCTCGGCAATGTCATCGACGTCGACAAAAGGCTCAGAAGCGTTGGTGGCTGGCAGGACAAGCTCTCCCGCCAAGATCCCCTCAACCATAAAATTCTCGCTGAAATTCTGATTGAACCAGCTGCACCTGACCACGTTCCAGTTGATCCCGCTCTGAATCAGAACTTGCTCGGCCCGTTGCGCCCCCGGTTCTCCTCGCCCCGAAAGCAGGACGATGTGCTTCAGGCCACATTTGTGGGCTATTTTCATAAACTCCCTGATAGCAGCTTCAGCCTGGGGGACAGCAAGGTCCGGTTGATAGGTGACGTAGGCACTACGGACGCCCTGCATGACAGTCTGCCAGGTTGCAGGGTTTTCCCAATCGAAGGCCGGCTTTGTTGATCGTGATACAGCACGGGTCAAATAGCCAAGAGACTGTAAGCGTTGATTAACGCGGGCGCCTGTTTTTCCATTTTTTCCGATGATGAGGATAGGTGAGTTTTTCATGATATTGGTCTCCTGTGTTGAGATTGGTATTGAACGAACGCTTAAGTTCGTCATGTGGTTAAAGTATAACCAGCCCTAGATTGGACAAACAATTGCCGGACGTCGACCTTTCTTGACTTTGCGTCCAAACTGTCTGGACCATGGGTCAGCGGTTGTGCAATAGTTGAAATATGAATCCCACACCGCGCACCACCACCCATATCCCCGAACTCAGTGACCCTCTGGGCGAAACCCTGCACTTACTTAAGTTGACCGGCATCCTTTACAGTCGAGCTGAGCTGACTGCGCCATGGGGTGCAGCTATGCCCGCCTTCGAAGACTGTATGATGTTTCATATCGTGACCGCCGGAAACTGCTGGCTTGAGGTGGAAGGGGAAGAACCGCGTCTGCTTCGTCAGGGAAGCCTGGCTCTGGTCCCACACGGGAATGGACATGTGATCCGCAGTGGACCGAATGAACAGGTGGTGCCGCTATTCGATATCCCGGTTGAAAAAATCAGTGACCAATATGAGATCATGCGCTTTGGTGGTGGTGGGGAGCTAACTCAGATGACTTGTGGGGTGGTGCGTTTCGACCATGTCGCCGGACGACAGCTTGTCGCTTTGCTACCCGTGGTGCTGGAGATTGACAGCTGGGCCGAGGCAGAGAAAAGCTGGCTGCAGAGTACGCTACGCTTCATTTCCCACGAAGCCAGGTCGTTGCGACCGGGGGGAGAGACCGTCATCACCCGGTTGGCGGATATCCTTATTATTCAGGCCATCCGTTCCTGGATCGACTCGGTGCCCGAAGCGAAGCAGGGCTGGCTGGCGGCCCTGCGTGATCGCCAACTCGGCCGTGCCCTTTTGTCAATCCACCGCGAGCCCGGAAACGACTGGACCGTGGAGTCGTTGGCAAAGGAGGCCGGCATGTCGCGCTCGGGGTTCTCGGCAAGGTTTACCAACATGGTTGGTGAAACCGCTATGCGTTACCTCACTCGCTGGCGCCTGCAACTTGCGCATGCGCAACTGCAAGAGACTTCTGCCCCCCTCGCGGTGCTGGCCGATCGTTTCGGTTATCAATCCGAGGCGGCATTCAGCAGAGCCTTCAAAAGGGAATTCGGCTTGTCACCAGGAAGCGTACGAGCCAGGACCTAAATTGAGTATTGCTATCCTCATCCGATGGGATGAATAGCCATGACCCATAGATTTTATTGGTCGGTAGCAAATCTCAATGCCGAGAGGATTTGCCCACTCCATCACCGCCATCACGGCAGTTCCTGCGTCGGCTCCCCTGCGCTCACTGGCGCGACCGTCCATGGCCGCTCTTCTGACATCAAGTCAGCGTTCACTCCGCTTCAAATCCTTCGCACCTTGCAATGAAAAAAGCACCCTCTGAGTGAAGGTGCCTTTTGATTTTTAAATGGTCGGGGCGAGAGGATTTGAACCTCCGACCCCCTCGTCCCGAACGAGGTGCGCTACCAGACTGCGCTACGCCCCGACACTTGCTACGGCGGTCATATTTAGCACCGCTGTCGGTCAAATGCAAGGGTGATTTGCTGTCGTCAATCAGTCAACCTGCTGCAATTGCTGCATCATCATTTCAGCTAAACCTATGCCGCCCTGGCGGGCGGTGGCTTTGGCAACTTCCAGATCCTGCATCTGAAGAAAGGTATCTTCCGCATTGGTGCGCGGCATCAATCCATCATCGGGGATGGTACTACGCATTTCCTTGTACATCTGCTGAATGAAGATCGCCTCAAACTCCTGGGTCAATTCCTTCAGGCGTGCCGGGTCCTGTTGTCCAGCCGACTTGATCGGATTCGGCGCACTGGTTGCCTGACGCAGCATCTGGGACGCATCAAAGCCATGATTAATGTCCATAAAACCATCCATTGCCTGCCGCTTTGCGGCGGATAATAAATAAATGAGTAAGCGGCGAACAGTTAAAAACTTACGGGCTTACGGCTTACGGCTCACCGCTGACTGTTTACTGTTTACTGTTTACTGTTTACTGTTTACTGTTTACTGCTCACTGTTTACTGCTCACTGTTTACCGATTAAAGCACCACCAGGTCCGCGTACAAGGCTCCCGACGCCTTAATCGCCTGAAAGATGGCGATCAGATCGCGTGGAGTTGCACCGATGGCGTTGAGAGCCGAGGCAACATCCCCAATACTCACCCCCTGCTCCATGACCACCAGGTTACCAATCTCTTCGATCACTTCGATCTCGGTTTCCGGGATGACCACCGTCTGCCCTTCAGAAAACGGGAGAGGCTGGGAAACCCTGGCCGATTCGCTGATGACCAGACTGAGATTGCCGTGGGAAACGGCTACTGTCGAAATCCTGACACCTTCTCCCATGACGATGGTACCGGTACGCTCGTTGACAACAATCCGCGCGATGGTATCGGGAGTAATCCGCAATTGCTCAACCTCGGCGACAAACTCGACTATATTGTCGCGAAATTGTGGGGGAACCTGAATCTCCAACTGTCCGGCGTCGAGTGAGCGCGCCAATGAACCTCCAAAATGCTGATTCACCGCCTCACGCATGCGTGAAACAGTCGTGAAATCGGAGTTTTTCAAGCGGTAGTTGAGATTGTCGGTTTCAGCAAAAACGTATGGTACTTCGCGCTCAACAAAGGCACCACCGGGAATTCGTCCCGAGGTGGGATGGTTTTTCTGAACCGTTGCCGCCTTGCCGCCAAAGGCCAGCGACCCCACCACCAATGGCCCTTGAGCCACGGCATAGACATTTCCATCAGCGGCATTTAACGGCGTCATCAGCAGGGTTCCCCCGGCCAGGTTATCAGCATCACCAATGGACGAAACACTGACGTCGATGGTGCTGCCCGCGCGGGCAAAGGGCGGCAGTTCAGCAGTAACGATGACGGCGGCGACATTATCCACCTTCACCAGTGCAGGATTAACCGCTACTCCCAGGCGCTCCATCATGTTAACCAGTGACTGCACGGTAAAGCGGGTGCTGGCACTATCGCCGGTACCGTCAAGGCCGACGACCAGACCGTAGCCCACCAGCTGATTGGCCCGTACTCCTTCAAGTTGAGCCAATTCCTTGATGCGCGAGGCTTCAGCATTCACCGACAGCAACATGCCCGACACCAGCACCAGCGCGATGAGTAATTTGGCAGTAACATTTGTCATGGTGATACTCCTGTCTACCGGTGTGTCGTTAAAAGGGCCAGACCTGATCAAGAACCTGAACCAGCCAGCCCTGCTGCTGCTTGTCACTGATAACCCCTTTTCCGACATAGGAAATTCGGGCATTGAGAACATTCTGTGAATCAACCAGATTACTTGCTGACACATCGGACGGCCTGACAATCCCGGTTAACTCCACAATCTGCATCTCGCGATTGACGGTAACGGTTTTATTCCCTTCGATCCGCAGGTTGCCGTTGGGCAGAATCTCCACCACCTGGGTTGTCAAGGTGGCGGTGAGGGCTTCTTTACGCTCGGTTTTGCCACTGCCGTCAAACTCGTTGCCGGCGCTGGCATTGATAATAGAAGATGGGTTGCCACCGATAAAATCTCCAATATCCGTTTCCAGGCCAAAGAGGTTGGTAATGCCGGCCGACATGGTGCTGCTGCGCCCGGTCTGGGTTTTGGCTTCCTTGCTGGCACTGGCATTTTCGGAAATCACCACGGTAATGATGTCACCAACGGTGGTACCTTTCATGTCGGCAAAAATCCCGCCACGGCTGGTTGTCCACAGTGAGCCTGCGGTCTGCGGCGGCGCCGGTTCAGAAATCACCGGGGCAATCGGTTCAACCTCGGCCAGATCGACTGATCTGTTTGGCACAGCACAGGCGGTGACAACAACAAGCAGCGGCAACAACAGTAGTTTTTTTAACATGGCTATAGCTCCACTCTGACCAGCCCGGGGGCAACGACCTGACTGATCACTTCGCGGGAAGAACCGATATTGACCACCTTGATCGATTCACCTTCACGCCCGTCCTGGCGCGCTTCACCGACCGCCGATAACGTCATTCCTGCATGTTGAACTTCGATAACTACCCGTTCACCACGCTTGACCAGCGGCGGATACTCCACCTGCTGTCCCTGCAATGGCTCACCCAGACGCACGGTGCGCTTGACGATTTTACCAACGGCGTCGGCGCTATTGAAAATCGGTTCCGACAACCGCGAAATATCCTGATAGCGCATCTCGATCTGGTTTTCGGTTAACAGAGTGCCGCGTCGCAGCCCTTCTTTAGCGACAGCAATCTCGGCCATGGCTTCGATCTCGATACGAATCGACTGGTTGCTGACAATCTGGTCATCAACCCGGGTCATGATGGAGATCCGGCGACTGCCAAGAACCCCGGGACGCGACGGAATCAGCTGATGCTCGATCCGCCCCGTCGGCACCGTGTAGGGCGCGGGAAACTTAACTTCGGTAAGCCGCAATTCAACCTGGGGCAACAGAGCGGACTGCTCGGCAAGAAAATCATCGAGAATCTGTTGCATTTCCCGGTGATCGATGACCACAGGGGTGGTCTCGCCGGCACTGACAGGATTCGTCCCGAGCAGCAGCAGGATCGTCATCAGCAGGGTAAGCATTTGATGTCTCATGTTACATCCTTATCAGCGAACCAGCTGGCTGGTAATCGACAGCATCTCGTCAGCGGTTTTGATGGTTTTGGAATTGACTTCGTAGGCCCGCTGGCCGGCGATCATATTGACCATCTCTTCCATGATGTTAACGTTAGAGCCTTCGAGAAACCCCTGTGACAAGCTGCCAAAACCAGCCTCCCCGGGGGTTCCGGCAATCGGGGTTCCGGTCGTCGGGGTTTCTGAATAGAGGTTGCGGCCCAGACTTTTCAGCCCTGAAGGGTTGCCGAAGCGGATCAGTTCAATAACTCCGACCTCGGTGGGAGTACTTTCACCATCAAGCAGGACGTCAACCGTACCGCCACTGCCGATGGCAATGCTGGTCGATCCTTCGGGGATGACAATTTCAGGAATCAGTGGAAAACCGTCAGAAGTTACCAGTCGGCCGGTACTGTCCTTTTTCAACGCCCCGGAACGGGTGTAAGCATCGGTTCCATCGGGAAGGGTCACCTGAAAAAATCCCGGTCCCTCAATCGCCACATCAAGTTCACTTTCGGTCTGGACAAAGTCGCCGGAGGTAAAGACTTTCTGCACTGCGGCAACCCGTGAGCCCAGGCCAATCTGAATGCCGGTGGGCACTTCACCCCCATCGATACCGGCACCGGCGGCGCGGGTCGTCTGATAAAGGATATCCTGAAAGTCAGCCCGGCTCTTTTTAAAACCGGAACTGTTGACGTTGGCCAGGTTGTTGGCGATGACATCCATGTTGGTCTGCTGTGACTGCATGCCGGTAGCGGCGGTCCAAAGTGCTCTGATCATGGTTGTACTCCTTTACTTCACGCGCCGTGTCGGCGCCTCTTTGTATTATTACTGCAACAGCCCCAGCTCCGTCGCTTTGGCATTCATGTCACTATAGGTTTTAAGTGCCTTCTGGGTGGCTTCAAAGGCACGCAGGTTCGCAGTCATGAGAGCCATTTCTTCCATCAGGTTGACATTCGAGCCTTCGAGACTGTTCTGCACCATTTGTGGTTGTGGATGGATCTCAGGAGCAGCATCCTCCACAGGAATAAACAGATCCTGACCGGCACGCTGCAACCGCCCGGTGTCGTCAAACAGAAACAGGCCGATCCGGGCAACCTGCTGATCTTCGATCCAGATCGAACCGTCACCAAGGATATCGATATCCGGGCGCTCAAGGATAATTTCTTCACCATTAGGGCCGGTCACTGCATACCCGTTGCTGTCGATGAGCAACCCCTCACCATTGAGTTGAAAACTTCCCTTACGGGTATAAGCAAATTGACCATCCGGGCGTTGTATCTGAAAAAAACCCTCCCCGTTGATGGCGACATCAAGGGGCTTACCGCTGTGCTCAAGGTGACCGGGTGAAAAATCAATCTGGTGACCGGTCAACCCGGTAAAATTGGTGGCATTACTGGCCATTCCGGAGGTCGCCTCTCCCAGCCGGGCCGCAAAGGTGACGGTGCCTTTTTTATAACCGGGGGTGCGGGCGGAGGCCAGATGCTCACTGATGTTGTCGAGCTTGTGCATCCGTGCGACGGCTCCCGATATTGCTGCATATTTTCCGTCTGCCATAATACTTCTCCATCTTTTGTTGGACATGAACCTTGTCGACCGTTAAGGGTCGAAACTTTATCTTTGTCTATTTGTAGAACCTACCGGGCCGCTGGTCAGGTCGGGCGCTTTACCCGCGCCAGGAGCATCACCTGTTCCACCTCTGCCGGAGCCATGTTCAGCGCCTCGGCGATACTGTCAACGCTTTGACCCTGGGCGGCCAGAGCCACCGCGTAACGGTACTTATCGGTCTGCCCCGGTGGTTTAACTGTTTTATTTTCCTTAAGCTTTTCCGTTAGCTCTTGATGGTTTTGGTGCTGAGTTTTTTCTGCTTCGTTCAGATGGGCTGAAAACCCGCTGGATACCGGCGCTAACGGCCGATCTGGTTGCGATTCAGCTATTTGCAGTAACCTTGTTTCCAGGGCCGTCAGCTGTTGTTGCAGGGCACTCAAGGTCCGGCGTTGCAGCAGCGTCACCAGCAACATAATCCCTACACCAGCCAGTGCCGCTACGCTTATCATTGCTACCGCTGTCATCCTATCGACCTGTTCCCAGGGCATTGATACTGCGCTTCATCTTGACTTTTAGTTTTGCCAGCCCCTGGCTGTGCAACTGGGAAATACGCCCCTCCGTCAGCTCCAGCACATCAGCGATCTCTTTCTGCGAAAGCTCTTCATAATAGAGCAGGGCAATCACCAACCGCTCTTTCTCTGAGAGTTCCTCCAGATAACCTGCCAGTTCGCGGGTCAACTCGTCGGCCTCCATCCGCTCCTGCACATTGACCTGAAAGGTGTCTTCAAGATTCTCGATAAAGGATTTCCCGTTACTCTCATCCTGATCGATCTGTTCATCAAGACTCACATAGCCCAATTGACTGACCTGGAACTGCAGTTCGCGAAAATCGTCCAGCGACATCTCCATGGCAACAGCAACTTCTTCATCCTGAGGAAGGCGGCCAAGCCGCTGTCCCAATGTTTCGGTGGCACGATTCAAACGTGACTGTTTTTCCCGCAGGGTACGCGAAAACCAGTCCATACGGCGAACTTCGTCAAACACGGCGCCACGAATGCGGCGCTCGGCAAAGGTCTTGAATAGTACCCCACGGCGCGGGTCAAAACGGTTAGCCGCATCCATCAGGCCCATCAGTGCGGCGCTACGGATATCGTCACGGTTAACGAAGGAAGGAACCTGGGTCATCATCCGATCGACGAGAAAATCGACGAGGGCAAGATGGGCCTCGATCATTTTTTCGCGTTCTGCCGGTCCCGGTGGACCGTATCCGCTTTGACTGTAGATCATCAGCTTGCCTCCGCACCAACACCAAGAAACTGCTTCCAGAAGAACTGCAGGGTTCCCTGGGCCTGACTGTTCTGTGGTATTTCCATCAGGGTGTCCGCCAGCTCCACAAAAGATTTAGCGACCTTGCTGTCAGGGTACAACTCAATCATCACCTGTTGCCGGCGAACCGAATCATGCATTTTACGGTCAAAGGGAATGGCGCCTAAATAGTCGATAAAAATATCAAGATAGCGCCCCGACACCATGGTCAGTTTTTCAAAGACATCGAGCCCCTCATCGGCGCTACGTACCGAATTGACCGCGAGCAAAAAACGCTTCTGGTGATACTGGGTTGACAGCAGCTTCATCAGGGCGTAGGCATCGGTAATAGCAGTCGGCTCAGGGGTAGTAACGACCAGGATATCCTGCGCAGCAACATTGAAATAGGTGACGTTGTCAGAGATCCCGGCCTCGGTATCGATCAGCACCACATCAAAGTGCTCGTCAAGAGCATCCAGGGCGTCGATCAGCTGCATTTTCAGTTGGCCGTCAAGCCGGGTAAACTGTTGCACGCCGGAACCGGCAGGCAGGATTTTCAGGCCGTGAGGGCCTTCAACCATGATGTCAGGGAGACTCCGCTCGCCACTGAAAAAATGGTTGAGGTTATAGGGCGGCGATATCCCCAGAACCACATCGACATTGGCCAACCCCAGGTCGGCATCAATGATCAGAACTTTTTTTCCCAGGCGCGCCAGGGTCACTGCCACATTGGAAACAACCGCGGTCTTGCCAACCCCACCCTTACCGCTGGTAATGGAAATGACACGGGTCGCAGACATCTGCAATTCACCGGCCGCCTGGTTCTGCTGACTGCTCATCTGCCGCAGGGTTCCGGCCTGATCGGGGGTACTGCTCATCATACGGCTATCCTCCGGGCATCATCAAAAGAACCCATCACCAGTTCGGCTACCAGCTGCGGATCGGCAGGCAACAGATCTTCCGGCACTTTCTGACCATTGGTCAGGCAACTGATCGGCAGATTAGTCTTCAGGGGAAGATTGATCAGGCTGCCACACTGATCAGCTTCGTCCAGCTTGGTAAAAATCAGACGGCTGATCGGTAACTTGCTGAAGGCCTCAAAACTCTTGTGCTGCAGGCCGGCGGCTGTCGGAGCAGCGAGCACCAGGCAGTTTTCGACGCCACTGTGGGCACCAAGAAAATTGTTCAGTTCATCGATACGTGCTTCATCCCTGGGGCTACGCCCGGCGGTATCGATCAGAATCAGATCCTTGTCGCGGTGGCGACGGAAAGTTTCCTGGAGTTGCTCGGGAGAAAACACCACATCGACCGGAATGCCCATAATCTCGCCGTACACCTTGAGCTGTTCAACAGCAGCAATCCGATAGGTATCAATGGTCACCAGGGCAACGCGAGCGCCACTTTCGGTGATGGCCCGGGCTGCAAGCTTGGCGATCGTGGTGGTCTTGCCAACACCGGTAGCACCAATAAGAGAAATCTTTTTTTGTGGTTGACCGGGTTGCCACAGGGCAGCTTTGGACTGAACCAGACCAGCAAGGGTGGTGCATAAAAAGTCGCGCTGCTGCTGGGGATCCAGACGCTGCTGGGCCGTCATCCGGGCTGCTGCGTAGGCGGCAATGGTCGTTGCCGATTCAGCATCGATACCACGCTCTTGCAACAGCGCTACCAGGGGATCGCAATTCTTTACCGGTGCGACCGTCCTGAGGGATGTCAACGCCGGACGCAGCGCTGCCTTGCGAACCTCAGGAGCCGAGGCCGAGGGTTCCACCACGGAAGGTGCCGGTTGTGCCTGAGCCTGGGCTTGCGCCTGACTTAACTGCGTCATTAATTCCTTGAGTTGTTCTATTTCGGCCTTGAGCTGACTGATACTCTGGGACTCAACCTGGGCGCGCAACTGCTTCAGCTCCTCATCAAGGCGCGGATCAACAGCCGACTCTGTCCTGGTCAGGGGTTCTGCCGGTTGGGAATGACGGTTGGAAAGACTGACAATCTCGTCCTCCAGGGTTTCGACCCGGTTCGCAGGTGTAACCGATTGTGAGACAGTCGCGGTACGCTGGCCACCATAAGCACTGCGTGCCGGCGCTGACGGACGCCGCATTGAGGGGGACTCGACCGCAGCGGTCACCTCGATGGTCTGGCGACCGAGAACCCCGAGCCCCTTTTTCCTGAGCGTGCGGGTTGACAGGATCAGCGCCTCAGGGCCAAGAGTGTCTTTTACCTGCTTAAGGGCTGCGGCCATTGTTTCTGCTTCGAATTTTTTAACCAGCATTGACGGTCACCGTTCCTACCGACCGCACCTTGAGATGGGGCGCGATCTCATTGTGAGAGATAATAGCCAGACCGGGCAGATAACGCTCAGTCAACCTTTTGACATGGAGTCGAATTGTTGGCGTACACAAAAGCACCGGATTGCCGCCGGCAACATTTTGCAGGGCCTGGCTCAGACTGTTGATCAGGGCCTGTGCGAACCCTGGCTCCAAAGCCAGATAGGAGCCCTGTTCCGTGCTGTGCAAGGCGTCCTGTATACGGGTTTCAACGTTGCGATCAAAGGTCATCACTTCCAGCACCTCACCATTTTGGCTGTAACTGCTGCTGATGGATCGGGCCATCATGGCGCGAACATGTTCAGTCAGTTGATCTGGATCTTGCACAACTGGTGCCCAATCTGCCAAAGTTTCCAAAATAGTTCGCAAATCGCGGACCGAGACCCCTTCGCGCAGCAAATTCTGCAGTACGCGCATGATCACTCCGAGGCTGAGCAGTCCCGGCACCAGTTCTTCCACCAGCTTGGGATACTGCTGAGCAAGGTTATCCAGAAGATTCTGGGTCTCCTGGCGACCAAGCAACTCATGACTGTGGGTTTTGATCAACTCACTTAAATGGGTGGCGACAACTGTTGTGGTGTCCACTACGGTATAACCGGAGATCTGTGCCCGCTCTTTTTTATCTTCCGAAACCCAGATGGCCGGCAACTTAAACGCCGGTTCGATGGTTTCAATCCCCTTGATCACCTCGGTAGCGGTGCCGGGGTTCATGGCCAGATAATGCCCGGGAAGCAGTTCACCACCACCGATTTTCACCCCTTTTAGAATGATTGCGTATTCGTTGGGTTTGAGCTGCAGGTTGTCCTTGATATGCACCGGCGGCACAATAAAACCCATGTCGAGGGTAAACTGCCGACGAATCGACTTGATCCGTGGCAGCAGCTCGCCATTCTGAGCGGTATCGACCAGAGGGATTAAGCCGTAGCCAACCTCCATCTCCAGCAGGTCGACGGAAAGCATCTGCTCGTAATTCTCTTCTTCGATCTGTTTTGGCGGCGGCACATCGTCAAGTTCCTGTTGCTGGAGTCTTTCTGTATGGGTTTTTGACACCTTCCAGGCCACCAGGCCGGTCAGGATTGAGAGTAAAAAGAAGGGGATCTTCGGCAGACCTGGAATCATGGCAAAAATCATCAGAATAGCTGACACCACCCACAGGGAACGGGGATGAACGCTGAACTGGCGCTTCATCTCGGTCCCGAAATCTTCATCACCGGCGGTTCGCGTTACCATGATACCGGCGCCGGTGGCAATGATCAGAGCCGGAATCTGCCCGACCAGACCGTCACCGACGGTAAGGATGGTATAGTTGGCAGCCGCTTCGGCAACCGGCATTCCTTTTTGCATGACACCAATAACAATACCGGCGCCGATATTGATCAGGGTGATAATGATGCCGGCAATGGCATCACCTTTAACGAACTTGCTGGCACCGTCCATCGCGCCGTAAAAATCAGACTCTGAGGCGATCTCCTTGCGGCGCGCGCGGGCCTCGTCATCGTTAATCAGGCCGGCGTTCAAATCGGCATCAATCGCCATCTGCTTGCCGGGCATGGCATCGAGGGTAAAACGCGCCGCGACCTCAGCCACACGGCCGGCGCCCTTGGTAATAACCATAAAATTGATAATAACGAGGATGGCAAAGATCACGATACCGACGACGTAATTGCCACCCACAACAAACTGGCCGAAGGATTGGATGACGCTGCCGGCCGCGCCCGGACCTTCATCCCCGCGCAGCAGAATCAAGCGGGTGGAAGCCACGTTGAGGGAAAGGCGGAACAGGGTAGTGACCAGCAGCACGCTGGGGAAGATAGCGAAGTCCAAAGCACGGGAGGTATAAAGTGCAGTGATTAGAATCAGCAGGGCAATGGTGATGTTCAACGATAAAAACACGTCCAGTAATATCGGCGGGACCGGCAGAATCATCAGCATCAGGATCAGCACCAGTCCGAACGCTATTAATACGTCGGTGCGAATAATCAGCCTGCGCCAGTCGTCCATTGCTGTGAGTGTTGACATTGTTGTCTGCTCCTTGAAACCTGATTATTGACACGGGGACGTGTCAATTTATCGGCACGGCCATCCAATCGCGAATATTGTTAATTTTTCTTTTATTTTTCAGCTACTTTTTGTTTTTGAGGCGATACACATAAGCAAGGATTTCGGCAACGGCAGTGAACAATTCTTCCGGAACCTGCTCGCCTATCTCCTGCTTGTACAAAGCCCGTGCCAGCGGCTTGTTTTCGATGACAGGAATTTTGTGTTCACGGGCAATTTCACGAATTTTAAACGCGACATGGTCGGCGCCCTTGGCAATGATCTGCGGCGCATCCATGGTTTCGCGCTCATAACTGATAGCAATCGAAAGGTGCGTCGGGTTGGTGATAACCACATCGGCCTTGGGGACTTCAGACATCATCCGGCGCCGTGCCTGCTGCATCTGCATCGAGCGGATACGCGATTTGAGCAGCGGATCCCCTTCTGTTTCTTTATGTTCTTCCTTGACCTCCTGCTTGGTCATCTTCATCTTCTGTTCCATCTCGTATCGGGAAAAAGAAAAATCGATAATCCCCAGCACAATCATGATGGCGCAGGTTTTTGCCATCACCAGAAAGGCGACCCTGGCAAGAAACACCAGCGTCTGATTCAGTTCCAATAACGCAAGAGAAAGAGCCGCATCAAATTCATTGGCTACGGTCAGATAAGCGACATAGGCAATCAGTGACACCTTGGCCAGTGATTTGATTAATTCGACCGCCGACCGTTTGGATACAAATTTTGCCATCCCTTTAATCGGGTCAAACTTGCTGATATCCGGTTTGAAGACTTTGGTTGAAAGAAGGGGGCCAACCTGCGCAAAAGAAGAAAGAAAACCAACGATGAGAGAAACGAAGAAAATAGGCCAGAGCAATTTGCCGAGAACGCTGCCCAGCCCCCAGGCCAACGCCACAACATCAGGAGGGGTTACCGTGTAATCACGGAGTCTGAGGAGCGAAACCACATAAAGATTTTCAAGGTTGTTCCAGAACGGGTGGGCGTAAAAGAACCACAACAGCAGCGACAAAGTGAACAGACCGGCGGTGGTAACCTCCTTGCTCTGGGCCACTTGCCCTTTTTCACGAAAATCGTTGCGACGCTTAGCTGTCGCTGTTTCTGTCCTTTCCTGCCCTGAGTCTTCTGCCATGCTGCTCTCCCGGAATCAATCACGGTTGTCACCTGTGCAGCCCTCTCCTGGCAGTCTCAGCTGTGCCGGTTTTTTGGCACGATCACGCAAGGAAGCTACAGCAGGCTGAACAGTCGCAAGAATCGTTCCGAAAGTGCGGCAAACTCTCCTTGAAGAATCGTAACAAAGATTCCGAAGGTCAGCCCCATGATGATAAACGACAAACCGATATTCAGCGGGAAGGAAAGCATAAAGACATTGAGCTGAGGAAAAATCCGAGTCATAAAACCCAGGGTCAGGGTCACCAGAATAAGAATTGCCATGATCGGCGCCACCAGCCGAACGCTCAGGATCAGAGCGTGGTTTGAGAGTTCAATCATCATAGGAATAGCACCACCGGAGAGATTGAGCCCACCGGGGGGCAACATGCTGAATGAGGCGACAATAGCGTCAAGAAAAAGATGATGGGCATTTAGCGACAGGAACAACAGAATAGCAAAAATTCCCTGAAACTGGGAAATCAACGCCACCTGCTGCTGAGTGCTCGGGTCAAAGATATTGGCGGCGGCAAAGCCCATTTGGTAACCGATAATTGAACCGGCAAATTCCGCTGCCATGAAGATCAGCTGAGCAATAAAGCCGACCAATAGACCGAAAATAACCTCGGCGGCGATGATGATTGCCATATCAGTGATGTTCAAGGATGTAACAGGCAGAACATGCTGCACGACAGGATAGGTCAACAAAGCAAACATCACTGACACCCCGATCCGCATCTGTGGCGGAATCTGACCGCCACTGAACACGGGAATGACCGCGAAAACCGCAGCAACGCGGGCCAGGCAGATGAGAAACCCCTGAACCAGGGTCGTGGTAAAAATCGGCAACTCCATCGGTTGCCCGTATCAGGGGGTGATATTGGGAAGGTGATTAAAGATAGAAATCAAAAACGCTGAGGCTTTCTGCAGAATCCAGGGAGCAAACAGCAACAGGGTGACGAAAACACCGACGATCTTGGGAATAAATGTCATGGTCTGCTCATTGATCTGGGTCGCCGCCTGAAAAATACTGATAACCAGGCCGATAGACAACGCCGCAATCAACATCGGCGCCGCACACATGAGCGTCGTTTCAATGGCCTGGCGACCGATATTAACCACAAATTCCGGTGTCATATTTGATCCTTCTATCGAATAAGGCGATGCTGTTTCCCAACGGAAATTACGCGAAACTCTGGACCAGCGAACCTATCACCAGCGACCATCCATCAACCAGCACAAACAGCAGGATCTTGAATGGTAATGACACAATGATCGGCGGCAGCATCATCATCCCCATCGCCATCAGGATGGAGGCGACAATCATATCGATCATCAAAAAAGGGACAAACAGCAAAAAACCCATCTGAAAGGCACGCTTGAGCTCCGACAGCATAAACGCCGGGATCAATGTCAGCATGCCGATATCTTCCATGGTTTCAGGCTGCTCCGCCGCGGAAATATCAACCAGCAATTGAAGATCCTTTTCCCCGACCTGGGAGAACATAAAGCGCCGCATCGGTTCCAGAGCCAAGGGAATCGCCTCATTCTGACTGATCTCTGCGTTGAGATAAGGCTGCAGAGCCTCGTCATTAATCTGGATAAACACCGGCGCCATGATAAAAAAAGTCAAAAACAGGGCCAGACCTACGACAATCTGGTTGGACGGTGCCTGCTGGGTACCCATGGCCTGGCGGACAAAGGACAATACAATGACAATGCGGGTAAAAGCGGTGGTCATCAGCAGAATCGATGGTGCCACCGACAGGATCGTCAACAGGATCAGAATCTGCAGAGCCGTCGATACCTGTGCCGGCTCGGTGGCTTCACCGATCCCCAGGGTAATGGTTGGCAACCCCTGGGCCTGGGCCATCACCGGCAACAACAGGGACAGCAGCATGAGCGTTACGCGCCATTTCATGACTGTTTCTCCTGCGCTGTTTGCAGGCTGTCACTGAACCCTTTTTTTGCCGGCGCCAGGCGTCCGAGATTTTCGATGCGATCGGGGGTCATCCCCAGAAGAAGTTCCTCGTCGCGGATCTTGACTACGCACAAAAATTTTCTGCCTCCGAGTGGGCGCGTCTCGATAATCTGAATAATTTCGCTTTTATTCTGCGGCAAAAAACCAAAGCCACGACGGCTGGCGGCATAGAACAGCAGCAACAGACCAATCACAACCCCCAGCGCTGCCAGCATTTTCAGACTGGCCGTAAACAGGCTCGGTTCTTTTGCGACGGTTTCGCCTAACACCGTAACAGGAGTGAGCAGAATCATCAGCACAATCGCTGCAGGCATCAGCTTACCCCAGGTTCTCAATACGCTCGGACGGACTGACAACATCGGTCAGACGCAAGCCGAACTTCTCATTGACCACCACCGCCTCGCCGCGCGCGATCAGCCGCGAATTGACATACAGATCCAGCGGCTCCCCGGCCAGTTTGTCCAGTTCGATCATGGAACCTTCCTGCAATTGCAGCAGATCACGAACCAGGATACGTGAGCGGCCAACCTCAACGGCAACTTCGAGGGGAATATCAAGGAGCAGATCAATTCCCCGGTCTTTCATCGAGTTGGGTGCTGGTGCTTTTTGTGTTTGCTGACTATCAGTACTCATTGTTCTCCTCCACCGGGAATACGTCCCGAAATACGTACCGCTTTCTTGTTCCCCTGAACGCCCACCATCCCTAAGAACTTGGAGCGTTCTTCGATTGACACTTTGACCGGGGTTTCCGGTTTCATTCCCAGGTCGATCACATCCCCCACCTGAAAATTGAGGATATCCCGCACCCGCAGAGACAAGGATGCCAATCTGACTTCTACTTCGACTTCCATGTTATTGAGCTCTTCACAAACCAGCTGCTGCCAGCGGGTACTTTGCAACGAACTGGCAGGAACGGCTTTTAATTTCTGTTTTTTCTGTAGCGGCTCCAGGGTCAGATGGGGAATGACCAGGGTAATATGCCCCTCGAGGTTTTCGATAGCTACCTTGAACTGGGAGACCGACACCCCGACTTCGGGATCGACAAAATTTAACAGCCGCAGGTTACTGACCACCTCGACCAGCTCTGCCTTGATCGCCTCAAGCTGAAGAAATCCTTTATTCAATTCCGGGCAGGCGGAAACAATCACATCGCGCAGCACATTCAATTCGATAGCACTTAACGCACGTTCAGGAATCAGCGCCTGTCCCTGGGAATTTCCGCCGAGAACCATCTCCATCAGCGAGAAGGCCAGCTGCTCATCAAAAATCAGCAGCCCACCACCGGTTAACGGCTCAAGCTGCAAGACCCCGATAGCGCCACGACCGGACAGCCGTTGCAGCAGCGTCTCAAAGGACATGGATTCCAGCGCTTCAAGCTTGATATGGGCGGCACGCTGGAAGCGGGTTGATAGGGACATGGCGTAATTACGCGCGAAGCTGTCAAGGATCAGATCAAAATTGCGCAGCCGCCACCCTTCGGTGCCGGTGCCACGGAACAGGTTACAGTTCTTTACCGATTTCGCTGCGGCAGGCTGAGGGGCATCTTCAGCGACGGTTTCAACGTCAACCTGACCCTGGCGAACCGCGGAGAGCAGGTCGGCAATTTCTTCTTTACTGAGGATCTTTTCCACGAGGTTGCCCTTTATTGAACAACAAAGTCAGTAAAATAGATACGCTTAACCTTGCCGACCAGCAACAGGCTGTTGACCCGATTGAGCAGTTCCGCACGCAATTGCAGGCGACCCTGCAGGTCACTGAGCTCGGCAAAGGTTTTATTGCCGATCAAGAGAAGAATGGCATCCTTGATCTGCGGTATGCGCTGATTGATTTCGGCGGCAGCTTCCGGCGTATCCGCTTCGAGGGTAATAGCCGCTTTGAGGTAGCGCACCTCCCCCTGGTCGAGAATATTGACGATAAAACTCTCAAGATCAACCATCGGCCCGATCTCTTTAGCCTGACGCTCCAACAAAGCCTGTTCCTGCTCCGGCGTCAATGACTTCTCATCACTGCTGCTCAAGAAAAAAAAGGCTCCGACCCCCACACCAATTAACAGGAGTACAACGGCAGCAATAATAATGATCAGTTTCTTTTTTGAGCCGCCGTCCGCCTCAGGTTTTTTTTCCGGTTCTTTTGCCATCGGTTTATCCTTCCCTGGTCAAATCTTGATGGACTGAAATACCCTTCGCTTTCTGCTTCTTTAAAAAGGGGCCTGATCCCGCGCATCAATCAGATACGGCAACTCCTGCTGAGGATCCCCCTGACTTTCGAGGACAAATTCAACACGCCGGTTCAAGGCACGCTCACGCTCACTGAGATTGGGAAACAGGGGTCGGTGGGACCCGTAACCGGTAGCCGAGATACGCGTCAACGGCAGCAATCGATCGCTGACCATAAAGCGCAGCACCGACACCGCACGGGCAACAGACAATTCCCAGTTCTGCATGTCATCACCAATATCATCAGTATGCCCCTCGATCTTTACATTAAGGGGTAACGGACGTACCAACCCGGCCACCTTGCGCAGGACCGGATGGGCCTCAGGATTGAGGGTCGACTGACCGATGCCAAAAAGGATGGCTTCATCGACACGCAGGACCACGGCACCACGATCCTTGACCAGTTCGATCTGTCGATCGAGTTTCAGTTCACGCAGCTGGGTACGCAAACGCTGGTAAACCCGCGCGTTAAAATCGTCGTCGATAGGGACACGAGACATAACTTGTGGTGGTGCAACTTCCGTACGGGTACTGCTTTCCAGCACCCCGACGCCGAATGCCCCCGACAAGGATTCAGCCGCCTGCTGAAAACGCACCTGATCAAGGGTCGCCATCGACAGCAGCAGCACAAAAAATGTCAACAGCAGGGTCATCATATCGCTGAATGTGACCATCCACAGGGGCGCACCTGCCATCGGCTTTTTTGGTTTTTTTTCCATCGGTTAACTCACTTAGCCAAAGTTGCTCTGGCGCTCCTTGGGAGAAACAAAGGCATGGAGACGTTGTTCCATCAAACGTGGGTTTTCTCCCTCAAGAATCGCTTTCATCCCCTCGGTGACCAGGGTCTTGTTGAGGACTTCGCTGGCCGACCTGAGTTTGAGTTTGCCGGAGATAGGAATCGCTATCACGTTGGCGATAATCGCGCCATAAAAAGTTGTAAGCAACGCAACCGCCATGGCGGGGCCAATGGTCGATGGGTCATCCATGGTTTGCAACATCTGCACCAGGCCAATAAGGGTTCCGATCATCCCCATGGCCGGTGAATAGGCGCCAAAAGTGGAAAATATCTCCGCTCCCTTATCGTGGCGTTCCATGACATATTCTATTTCGCGCTCGAGCATCTCCTTCAGGGCTTCCGGCTCCTGGCCATCGACCGCCATCTGCAAACCCTTAAGAAAAAACTCATCGTCAATATCATTCATTACCGACTGGAGTGACAAAATCCCTTCTTTACGGGCCTTGCCGGCATACGTAATCAGCCGCGAAATGGTATCGGTTGGCGAATGTGATTTGTGCATAAAGGCTTTACTGGCCACCTTGATCGCACCCAGGATATCGCCAAAGGGGAAGTGAACCAGGACGGTACCTAAAGTTCCGCCGACAACGATGGTCAGGGCGGCAATGTCGATAAAAATCAGCAGGGAGCTACCCTGCATGATAGCGGAGACCATGAGGCCGAAGGCGGCAATCAGGCCAACAATTGTTGCCAGATCCATAGTGTGTCCTCGAAGTGGCGTAGTCAAAAAGATTGACGAGGTCAATTAAACGCCGAACGATCTATCAGTTTCGACTAAATAGCAGCGGCTAATCGTTGACTAAAGCAGGTATCATGCCATTATCAGAAAAAATACATAAATGGTTTTTTTTTGATCAATTTCAGCAAGTTACGAAGAAACAACAAACCCCTTTAAAAAATAAAAAGGTGCCGCCAGGACAGATTCCGGCGGCACCTTTTGCCTAAGTCAGAATTTTGACCATAGTAATTAACGCTTGAGGTTGATAACTTCTGCCAGCATTTCGTCTGTCGTAGTAATCGTTTTCGAGTTCGCCGAGAACCCCCGCTGGGTGGTAATCATCTTGACAAACTCACCCGCCAGATCAACGTTGGACAGTTCCAGCGCGTTGGTAAAAATATTACCCACCCCGGAGCCGACGGTACCGATAACCGGCACCCCGGATGAAGTGCTCTGAGAGTACATGTTGTTGCCGATTTTATCCAGCGCATTGGGGTTGGTGAATTTCGCCAGGGCCATCTGCATCAGTTTCCGCGGTGCGCCATTGGAGAAGTTACCGATCACGTATCCTTCAGAATCGATGTTCAATTTCACCAGGGTCCCGGTGCCGAACCCATCCTGCTCCTGGGACACGACCACTGAAGGGCTGGCATACTGGGTCGTTTGCATATCGATAGCGACTTGTTGGGTTTGAACCGCGCCATTTAACCAGGGCAGGTTACCGGCGGGGATTGTTGCTGTCGGCTGAGGGAACACCGGCTCACCGCTTGTATCGCCCGGGGGATCATAGAGATCAGCTCCATCTATGCGAATAAGGTTACCGCTCGCATCAAACTCGAGGGTACCACTGCCGACAACAGCCAATTCACCGGAGGTTCCGCCGGTCAGCTCCCCACCATCGACAACCGCATTCCACTGCCAGTTCTGATCAGATGTTTTGGTAAAATAAGTCGTCATCAGATGAGTACTGCCGAGACTGTCAAACACCTGAATAGAGGTTGCGTAATTCGATGTGCCGGCCGGGTTTAGTGAATCAAAAGAAACACCATTGATTCCATTACGCAAGCTTGCTATTGCTGCTAATACATCAGGATCGGCTGCATAGGTTATTTCATCTGCTGCCGCTGCCGTAAGCGCGGCGGCCTGTAATGCGGGATCTGCAGGATTCGCTGCAAAGTCAGTATATGCAGCGTTTGTAGCTCCACCAGCAGTGACAATGACAGCATCAAGAGCGGTAGCACTGGAATCGACAGCCGGGGGAGCAATCGTCTGCGCATCAGAGTTCAGGTTGGTATTGAGATTGACATTCGCGGTTGGACCGGACTGGGTGAAGGAATTGGTATTAACCCAGATCGGTTGTAAATCACCGACCGTATTGCCTCCGGCATCAAGGTCGTAACCCATCACGTTGAAGCCCTCCGGGTTCACCAGAAAGCCCTCAGCATCGAAGCGGAAGGCTCCGGCACGGGTATAGAAGTTACCGGCGGCACCGGACGTTGGATCACTGACGATAAAGAAACCGGAACCTTCGATAGCCAGATCGGTATTGGTTTCGGTGTTTTCAAAAGTGCCCTGGCTGAAGATATTGTCAACGATGGACAGTCCGACCCCACGGCCAACCTGGGAGGCGCCGCCGGAACCGGAGATCTGGCTGGAGAGCAGGTCACCAAAGATGGCGCGGCTCGATTTGAAACCAACGGTATTGGCGTTGGCGATGTTGTTACCAATAACGCTCATGGCATTGGCATTGGCGTTGAGTCCACTGACACCACTATAAAGAGAACTCGATACTCCCATGGTCTTACTCCTTTGTGTCGAAAGCCGCGTCCGTCGGTCGGCGGCTTGCGAACCTCCTCATATGAGGACCGGTTCGGCGGGTTTTAAGCAATAACTGCGCTGTCGATGTTGGTAAATACGTTATTTTTCAATTGATCCCTGCCCACAACCGTTACCACGGTGTCATTTTTCACACTGACCACCAGGGCGGTATCGTCAAGCATCACCAGGGACTCGCGTCCCCCCTTGAGGTTGATCTGCTCGATGGCTGATTCCAGTCGTTGCAATTGCTGAGGGTTAAAAGCAATGCCCCGGCTATGCATGCGCTCGCTGGCATGGCGCGAGAACCTGATGGTTGCCGGCTCCAGCTGGTTACGCAGCAACGCATCGAAACTGGTTCCGGTCGCCGGTACACGATCCGGTCGTTTAGCCGTCGGCTGGCCACCCGGAAATACCGGTTGCGGAAAGATGTTGATGGCATCGGTCATCAGCTGCCTCCAGCCTTGGTAATCCGTCCCAGGGCAAAAGTACCGCTACTGGTATCAAGTTGAACCCCGGTACCGCCCAAATCGACCGCCTCCACCCGCCCTTTGATCAGGCTCTTGCTGTCGATGGTCTTCTCATCGGCATCAATGGCGTGAACGATTAGGGAATAATCACCGGGAACCAGCGGCATGCCGGAATCGGTGTAGCCATCCCAGTCAACAAAATACTGACCAGAGCTGGTTTCACGGGCGGTAATGGTGGTCAGGGTGCTACCACTTTGGTTCTGTACATAAAGGGTAACCTTATCTGCCGGCGTATCCAGCCGATAACCAAGCTGCATCGCTTCCCCATTAAAGTGGAATGCCGATCCCTCCGCGACCACGTCCTGACCGATCAGGCTTAAAGCTGACATTTTCTCCATCTCGCCGCTCATCCTCCCGAGTTGCTCGAGATTTTCGTTGGCATTGGTCAGCTGTTCGAGCTGACCGAACTGGGCCAGTTGGGCGGTAAATTCAGTCGGGTCGGCCGGGTTTAACGGATCCTGATGCTGCAACTGGGCAACCAGAAGCTTGAGAAAATCCTCCTTGCCCATGGAGACATCCTTGCCCCCCATATTGGTCAAGGCCGGGGTCTGCGACGCAATGGCTGGGTTGATTGTTGTCATAATCTTACGATCTCCCGAATTCAGGGTTTACCAGCGGATTAAACATGAAGGCTGATTCCTCTACCACCATTCTGGGTCAGATGAGCCAGGGGGATGGCCTGATCTTCCCGTAACGGCTCCTCTTTATTAGAGCGCCGGTGCTGTTCTGACTGTTCTGCTCCGTGGCGCTGGTGAGCCAGATTGTCAGCCTGCCCTTGCTGCTGATTCTGACGGGCATCACTGCTGACCTGAAAATGATCGATCTTCAGCCCCTGTTCAGCCAGGGAGTTACGCAACTGCCCAAGATTACGCTCGAGCACTTCCTGAACCTGCTGGGTCTGGGCATGCAGGTTGGCGCGGACACGATCTCCTTCGACCATCAACTCGATCCGCAGGGAACCGAGCTCAGCCGGATGTAATCGCAGTACCATACGCCCCATATCACCTTTATCACTGCCGGACAGATGGGTCACCACCTGGTCAAAAATCTGACTGTCGGCGATCTGTTGACTGGCGGCAAAAGGTGCTGCTGCCGCAACTGGTGCAGTAATACCTTGAGTTGCAACGGGAACCGCTGCCGGTTGACCGTGCAGATGGGTGTGCTGTGGATGCAACCCGTCAATTACCTGCCTGGCGTTCAAGCCATTCTGTGTCAAAGCAACCTGAGGTGCAGACTTGTCCAGAACGTTGGCAAAAAAACCGCCGACGTCATCCACTGGTGCTGGATTGACGGATGCCTGCTGACCTTGCTGTAGTGATTGTGCCTGTCGGCCACCCTCAGCTACCTGACCGGCTTGTGCATGCCGCGGCTTGAGCAACTCGCTGAAGCGGGCTTCAAGAGACGAGGCGGAAGGTTCCAGGCGTTCCGGCAGATCAGTACCACGAACTGCAGTCGTGGCCATCTGGGTACCCTTGGCTTCACCGTCTGCTTTGACTGGAACAACGTCGGTGTCGGCTTGTGCCGGGGTGGTACGCAGTTGCGTCAGACGCTCACGAACCTGCTCGAGCTGTTGAGCGGCCACCAGTTGTCCGGGTGGCAATTCACCACTGATCTCCTTACCGGAAGGATTTCGGGTCTGCTGCTGAGGCTGAGCTTGATATTGACTGAACCAGGCAATCAGCTCTTCCACCTTCTGATCAAGGGGGACTTCATTCTCCTCCGTCTCCGGAATCTGTGCAGGCAGAACTTGCTCGCCCACCTGAGCTGCGACTACCTGATTGTGAAGCTGCCATTCTGGCAGAACCTCTTCAACCAGATCGACCAGTTGCTGCAGTTGAGCATCATCCATTGAATCCGGAACCGTTCCTTGTTCAAACAACAGCGCCAAAACCTCCAGCATTTCCCCATCCATCTGCTCAATCTGCTCCAGCAGATCCTGCTGTTGCGGTTGCAGACCCAACAGTTGGTCAGCATCCTCACCTAACAACGCCGCATAACTGCTCAGTAACACGCCCTTTCCCGGAAGTCCGACCAGGCCGGCTTGCTCCTGCTCCGCGGTCTGAAAGACCACCTGCTGTTCCTGTTGCGCCATGGCCTGACCAAAAAGCTGCGCTTGTCCTGCTGCCGCTTTTCCACCAGCCTTGATATTGCCCGTTTGGGGGACTGGCGCAATCATCATCGCTGCATTCATCATCGCTGTTTCACCTCCTTTCCTTGTAGAATTTGCCATGGGATTAATTTCCCAGCGTTTCGTCTACCGACAAGTCGGTAAATGCCTTGCTCAGCTTGATCGCCGTTTCGGCGTTAAGTCGTTCCATAATTTGACCAGCGGTTTTTTTCTTGATTCCAAGCAGCAGATTGACCGCCATCCCGGTTTCCAGTTCACTGATCAGAACAGCCGCCTGTTGAGGATTCATGCGCTCGTAAATCAGGCTCAATTCTTCGATCCTGGCGTTCTCTTTTTCGTCGCGCTGATCGAGGAGGTCATTCAACTCGGTACGCAAACGCTGCATCGCGGCGATTTTCTTATCGACCTCTGCTTCCAGGGTCTTTAGCTCCAATTCACGCCCTTTTAACTGTTCTTCCCGCGCGCTCAGGCGTTCGGCACGCTCCTTGATAGCAGTGAGAATCCGGCGCTCCTCAACCGAGGAAAACTGCTCCTCAGCGGCGAGGGAAAACAGCGGGGTATGCATGACAAGGATACTGCCAAGAGAGAGAGTGACGATAATCCAGAACCGTTTTTTCATGGCGTAGGCCCCTTATTGCGCAGGCTGATTTCATCGAGTTGGATGCGCTCTTTGCGTTCCTGTTCGCGCCGAAATTCAGCTTCCTGACGTTCTTTGAGTTTGTCCATCACCTGCCGGTCACGGGCGGCATCGAGCAACACCGCGCGCTGCTTGATGATTCTTTTTTCAAGCCCTGCAAGCTGTTCCTTCAACTGGGCGCTGCGCCGTCGACAATAATTGATGCGGCTTTCGTAAATATCGATCTCGGCGATAGTCAGCCCTTCTTCCTGCCGCTGTTTGAGCGTGTGATCCTGATCATTTAATTCCTGCTGCTGGGTGGCAATGGCCGCGATCAACTCCCGCTGCTGCTGCTGACTTAAAGCCAGGGCCTGCTGAGCCTGTTCCTCGAGGGTCGTGCGATAATTGAGAACTGACTGCAGTTTGAACTTTTCCGCCATCATTTAGCCTTCCCGCGGCGTTTTGCGACGATCAAGCACCAGTGCGTTCATCTGCTCTCTGGTCGTTTCCAGATCAAAGGATTCATCCATTTCCTGACGCAAGAAATCATTCACCGCCTCAATGCGGCCGATGGCGTAATCAATTTTTTTATTGCTCCCTTCAGCATAGGCACCAATATTAATCAGGTCTTCCGCCTCTTTGTGAACGGCCATAATTTCGCGGACATTACCGGCCAGCTGCAGATGCTCCTTGCTGACGATATCGCGCATCACCCGACTCGACGAGGTTAGTACATCGATGGCCGGATAATGGTTACGCGCCGCCAGGTCGCGCGATAGAACAATATGACCATCGAGGATCGAACGCACCGCATCGGCTACCGGCTCGTTCATGTCATCCCCTTCCACCAGCACGGTGTAAAGTCCGGTGATACTCCCCTTATTCTTGAAATTGCCGGCGCGTTCCAGTAATTTCGGCAGGGTGGCAAACACCGACGGGGTGTAGCCTTTGGTCGTTGGCGGCTCGCCGATAGCCAGACCCACTTCACGCATGGCCATGGCAAAACGGGTCACCGAATCCATCAGCAACAGCACATCTTTGCCCTGGGCGCAGAAATATTCAGCGATGGTGGTTGCGACAAAGGCACCGCGCATACGCAGCAGCGGTGACTGATCGGAGGTAGCGGTTATCACCACCGAACGCGCCAACCCCTCCGGGCCCAGATCACGTTCGATAAATTCCCGCACCTCACGACCACGCTCGCCAATCAGAGCAATCACATTGACGTCGGCTTTGGTATGTTTTGCGAGCATGCCTAACAGCACGCTCTTGCCCACACCGGAACCGGCCATAATCCCCATGCGCTGGCCGGTTCCGCAGGTCAACAGGGAATTGATCGTCCGCACCCCCAGATCGAGGGGAGCGATGATCGGTTTGCGGGCCATAGGACTGGCGGGTAGAGCGTAAAGAGGGCATTCATGATGGCAGGGTTCCAGCGGCATCTCATCCAATGGCTGTCCGAGGGCATCCAACACCCGCCCGAGCAATTGTTCCCCAACCGCCAGCGTCGCGCTGCTGCGCACCACCTGTATCAGAGAGCCGGGGCCCAAGCCACGTAATTCCCCCAGGGGCATCAGCAATGCACGGGAATCACGAAAGCCGACCACCTCGGCCGGAACCGCCGGCCCACCGTCGCGGGGCAGTAGTTCACACAGAGTGCCGACAGTCGCGGTTGGACAATAGCCCTCGACCACCAGACCGACGATCTGAATGATCTTGCCACTGACCTTGTAAGGGTTGACGGCTTTGATCCGCTGCACCAGATCGATCATGATGTTCCTGTCATCGCTTCCTGGAGGACTTGACGAATAGCGACAAGCTGGGTTTCCAGGGTGGCATCCACTTCGCCGAGATCCGACTCAATCTTACAACCACCCGCAGTGACCGCAGGATCGGTTTCAACTATCAGGTTCTTCAAGCTGCTGATACTTGCCAGAAACAAGGGCTTGTGTTCGTTGACGGCAGCCAGATCGACCGGATTGACCTTGATGCGGTAATGATCGGCGCGCACCGAGGCTTTGAGGGCTTCAGCAATCACCTGATTGATAATATCGGCGTGAATGCTGACCTCACGGTGGATAATCTGCTCAGCGATCGCCATCACCAGGCGTAACATGTCATCGCGGCTGTTCCGGGCCATTTGGCTGCGCAACTGGTCAACTTGCTTCAGTGCCGCTGCCAGCGCCTGGGCTGATGATTCCAGCCTGGCTGCGGTTGCATTCATGGCATCATGCTGGCCGCGGGCGTAGGCCTCATCAATATCTTTTTTCGTCACCGCTGCCGGTGACGGAACCGAACTGCCGGCGGGGACTTTGGCTTTTGCCGGTGAATCAACGACAAAGGCGTGAGCCGCCCCAGTGACCTTGCCGCCCTCACCAAAAGAGCTGAAGTGAAATTCTCTGACTTCAGCGATTTCGGTTCCACGATAGATTTTAGACAAGTTCATCGCCACCACCCCCTCGGCCCGGGATCACAACCGTGCCCTCTTCTTCAAGTTTCAGGGCCACCTTTACTACTTCCATCTGCATTGCTTCAACCTCGGACAGCTTGCGCGGACCCATGGCCTCAAGATCTTCCATGATCATGTCAGCAGCACGCTGGGAAATATTGGAGAAAATCTTGTTTTTAACCGCATCGCTGGCGGTCTTCAGCGCCAGGGTCAACATGTCGGTGCTGACCTCACGCAGTATCGCCTGCATCCCGCGGCTATCAATGGCAATCAGATCCTCAAAGGTGAACATCCGCCGACGGATCTCTTCGGCCATTTCAGGATCGGTCGCTTCAATACTGGTGAGAATATACTGGTCGGCCCCCTTTTCCATTTTGCCGAGAATCTCAACAACCTTCTCAATCCCTCCAACCTGCTTGTGATCGTGACCGACGATGACGCCAACCTCGCGCTGCAGAGCCGCCTCGATCTGATTGATCACTTCCGGTGAGACATTATCGATCTTGCCGATCCGATAAACTACCTCACCGCGCATATCCTCCGACAGTTCCGCCAGAATCCGGCTGGCGTGGTCATCACGCTGGGTTGACAGAATCAGGGCAATGGTCTGGGGATGTTCATTCTCGAGCAAACCGGCGACCATACGTGGGTGCATCTTTGAGATGGTTTCCAGCGGTCGTCCTTCGATCCCGGCAGAGACCTGATCAAGCAGTTGCTGGGCACGGTTACTGTCAGCACCGCCTAAAATCGCATGCTTGGCAAATTCTTCGCCACGGATATACACCCCGATATCATTATTGCGGGCACTCTTGTATTCTTCGAGAATTTCACGTGCCAGTGAGGGTTCAACGTGCTCAATTTCCATCATACAGCGGCTGATTTCGCGCACCTCGGCATCATCGAGGGCTTCGAAAATTCGTGCTGTCGCTTCCTCACCCAGACACAACAGGAGCAGAGCGGCTTTTTTGGCACCTGACAGATGTTTGGTTTTTTTCACTGCGGGATCTCCTTGGGGTCAGCGCAATACGATATCTGTCAGGACTCAGCGGGCTCATGCCGCAACCAGTTTTTGACGACCTGGACCGGGAACATATCACCGCCCAATACCTCCTGGCGAATTTGTGCCAACGGATCGCCAGGGCCACCCAACAACGGAGTCGAGTTCTGGCCGCGCAATTCATTTTCAAGTTCTTCAACGGTTTTCATCGGTTCTGTCTGTTCACCGGCGCCACGCAGAGTACGTAGCAGTGGACGCAGGAAGATCAGATAAACCATGATCGCAGCGACCGCTAACAGGCCATAACGAATCAACGGCAACAACGGATAGACCCGATCCACCATCGAGGGCTGAGGCAGGGTCATGTCACCAAAGGTACTTTCAAAGGGCATGGAAACAACCGAGATCAGATCACCGCGGCCATCATTAATACCTAAGGCGCTGCGTACCATCTGTTCGATCTCCTGAATTTCTGTCGTGCTGCGCGGGGTTGTCACCGGCGGTTCACCATCAGCACCAGGGGTCACCCGGTCGGCCACCAGCACCGAAACCGATAAACTCTGCAACGCTCCTACGGATTGAACGGTCTTGCTGACCACCTTGCTCAATTCATAGTTGACGGTCTCTTCCGTGCGGCTTGAAGGAATACTGGTCGTTGCCCCGGCGCCACCTTCTTCCAGATTGGCCACAACCCCGGGCACGCCACCGGTAATCTGCTGGCCGCCTTCTTCGTTCATGGTCTGTTCACTTACCACCACCGTGCCCCGCGGATCATAGGCTTCCTCAACCCGTTCACGCTGGTCGAAATCGATGCTGGCATTCACCTTCACCAGGGCATTGCCCACCCCGAGAGCGCGTTCCAGCAATGTCTGAGCGCGATGTTCCAGGCGACTTTCCATGGTTTGCTGATAGCTCAACATCCCCGGCGTCATGGGCCCGGGCATTTCATCGCTACGATTATTGGACAGGGTGCGGCCATTGGAATCGACGACGGTGACATATTCCGGGTCAAGACCTTCGACACTACCGGACACCAGGTGAACGATGCCCTGCACCTGGGTGTCGCGCAAGGTGCGGCCGGCTACCAACTTGACAATAACCGAGGCGGTCGCCGGTTGCTGCTGCTCACGGAACAGGCGCTTTTCCGGCAGGGCAAGATGGATCCGCGCCGCTTCCACCGGCGCCAGGGAGGTGATAGTGCGGGTCAATTCCCCCTGCAGGGCCCGCCGGTAATTGACCTTCTGGGTGAAGTCGGTCATGCCGAAGCTCTGTTTGTCAAAGATTTCAAAACCGACGCCGCCATCCGCCAGGCCGGACCCGGCCAATTCGAGACGCGCCTCATAAACCTGATCAGCGGGGATCATGATCATGGTTCCGTTGCCTTCAAGACGATAGGGGATCTTGCGATCTTTCAGCCACTGCACCACCTCGGCCGCATCCCGACTGGGAAGATTGGCAAACAGCAGACTGTAATCAGCGACCCGCGCCTGCATGATAATCAGACTGAACAGCAACATACTGACCACCGCAACCCCGACCAGACTGAGCTTGCGCGCCATCGACCAGGCGGCAATCACATCGATGAAGGTTTGTTTTTTGTTGCTGCTGGTGGCGCCGGTATCACTGGTACCGATCAAAACCGGTTTGTCCTCAGCCATCGATTCGCTCCTTTTTCACTGGTTCTTGACCAAACAATGAGCTCGCTGCTCCCTACCACTACCCGAATTTATTCAGCCTAAACCTCATGCCATCGCAAAAAACCAAAGGATGGCTAAGCAAAAATTTCGTCCTACAAGGCCTGGTGGTTTTTCAGGGGCGCAGGCATACATACAGTATGTCAAGGTCCTGATAAAACGCCGGAGGGCGGACTTTTTGGGACGCCATCAAACCTGCATGCGCATCACTTCCTGATAGGCCTCAACCGCCTTATTGCGCACCTGAACCATCATGCGCAACGAAATATCAGCCTCTTCCAGACGGATCATCGCTTCATGAAGGTTTTTGGTATCCCCGGCGACTATATTTTCAGCCGCGCGGTCGGCCGTTATCTGGGCCTGATTGACCCCGGCAATGGAACTTTTCAACGCCTCGGCAAACTTGTCACCAATCTGTTGGGCCGGTGCGGTCCGTGGTTGCGCCAGGCTTTTTAGCTGGGTTGCTAGTGTGACATCCGTAATATTTTTCATCATTCACCTCAACGTCCGATTTCCAGGGCTTTAAGAGCCATTCTTTTTGCAGCTTTTACCACGGTTACATTAGCTTCGTAGGCCCGCGATGCCGACATCATGTCGGCCGTTTCCTCAACCAGACTGATATCGGGCATGGCCACTGTGCCGTTTTCGTCTGCATCCGGGTGAGACGGGTCATACACCATCCGGGGGGGGCGATCACTGGCCTGGACATGGGAAACACGCACCGCGTGGGCAGCATCGCGCATCCGTCCATCAAGGGTAGCGGCAAAATCCTGCTGGGTACTCTGAAACACCACTTCGCGTTTGCGATAAGGGCCACCATCCGGGGTACGTGTGGTTTCAATATTGGCTAAATTGGAACTGATCGCGTTGAGCCGGGTGCGTTGTGCTTTCAGTGCCGACGAGCTGATCTTCATACTGCTGAACAGATCCATAAAACCTCCTTAGCGCCTTATCGACCATCCGATACGGCGTACTTGAGCATTGTCAATTTCTTCTTTAAAATTTGTGTTCCAGCCTCATAGAGCAGCTGGTTTTCCGCCAGAGAGAACATCTCTTCATCAAGGGAGACGGTGTTGCCATCACCAATGCCGCTGGTATCAACATCACGCTGGATACGCCCCTGAATCTGGTTAAGACTGGCGCCATTGACCGGGAGATGGCGGGCGTGAGCCGGTTTGGTGTTCATTTCAGGGCGCTTGATGGCCTGTTGCAGATCGTCCTCAAAACTCAACTTGCGGGCACTGTACCCGGGAGTATCGGCGTTGGCCATGTTGCCCGCAATCACCTGCTGGTTGCGGGCACGCATATCGAGACTCTTTTCAAGGACCGCAAGGGTACGATCAGTTATTTTCATGGGTCACTCCTGACTGTTTTTTGACACTTGCACAAAAGTTTCAGCGTTCCACCTGTATCAGCAAATCCCGCGCCAACTTTCCCCAGGCACTGTTGGCATCGTCACGAATCAAGGCCTGCAACTGCTCTAATGCTGCCGGCCGGCGGCGTTGCTGAAACAGCATCTGGGCGCTGCGGTACCGCGCCTGAGATGAAAAATCAACATCATCAACCAGACCTTCATAGAGGCGCAATGATGACGTCAGGTCAGCAAGCTGATAATAGGATTCGGCCAGTCGGGTTTGTTCGCGCGGCAATAGTGGCTGTGCGGCGGCGACGCGTTCGAGGTTAGTGACGACTGCGGCAAAGTCGTCCTGTTGCCAGTGAATTGCGGCGGCACGCAGATTGGCCTCAGGGGTGTCGGGGCGGTCACGGCGCAAAATCCAGTCATGAATCTCAGCGTCCAGACCCTGACGTTCAAGGCTGTCGATCAACAGCACAAATACTGCGCCGGCATCATCTCCGTCAGGGTATTGACTTAGATACCGGCGAGCATAGTCACCAGCTGCCAGATACTGATCACGCTGCATGAAACTTTGTGCCAACGGCAAAAAAACGTCTTTCTGAACGGGACTACCGGCACGTTGATCAAACAGGTAGAGCAGTACCCGCGATGAACGCTCATAAAGACCAAGACGATCAAATGCTCGCACCAGATTATCGAGAAAAGTCCGCTCATAGCGGCTGGCCAGCAACAATTCGCGGTTCTGTTCCACCAGCACCACCGCCTGCAGATCGTTCCCCTGATCAAGCAGCTGTTCGACCACCATCGGCAGTTGCTGACTCAGTAGAATACTGGCTTCGCGCCGCAACGGTGAGGTCGCAAAATCGCGGCGAAAAGACATCAGGCGGTTAACACTGGTTTGATGTTCCGCAGCCAGAAACAACACCAGCGCCTCCTTGAAAAATGCTTCTTCGCGCAGGTTGCGCACCTGCGAGCGTTGACCGATAACTTCATATTCATTGGCCAGGGCGGCAATAGTTGCCACTTCGCCATTCATCACCCGGATATCAAGCAGACGTATAGCGGCGCGATCTCCCCCTTCGCTTCGTGGGTAATCCTGAGTTGTACGCTCCAACCCGATCCAGCCCCAGTCCGGGTTACCCGTCTCAAAAGCGGCAGCGGCGGCGGCAAAATGGATCATATCCGCACCTTGTTCATTGCTGAAAGCCAATGCCAGGGGCTGATAGAGGCGGTGGGACAATGCAAAATCCCGGGCCTGGAATGCCGCATGGGCGGCACCCTGACAGGAAGCGTAATAAAATTCACACAGTGGTGGCTCGTCAGCCAATTCACGGTAGGCGGCCAAGGCACGATCACGCTCTCCCAACCCAGCCAGGGCATCGGCCAGGCGAATCCGGCGAACCGTTTCAAGGTGGTGAGGCCAGGTCAACTCCTCCTCCTCCTTCAAAAGATCCAGCACCAATTGGTGCTGGGACGCAGCCAGCGCTGCTTCGGCGTGGAGCAGACGTATCGGTACGGCGAGAGGATGTTCCGCTGTCAGAGTCGTCAGCTTAATTTGCAGATGGAGCAGGGCACCGATGGCATTATCACGCGCAGCCTCACCCCATGCTGTCAAATAGTCGACACGGATTTGCTGATCAGCGCTGAGGTCCCTCAGGGCACCTAAACGTGCCAGACCGGCGGCATAGGAACCCGTGCGTAAATAAGCATCGCCCATCATCAGATCGCGCTGCCGTCTTTCATCGTCGTCCAGCCCCTGAAGGGCCATGCCCTCCTGGAGCAGGCTTAAAAACATCCCTTCATCTGCCAGTTGTTGTAATGGCAACAACGCACTGTCGGTACCGGCAACGGCATCCAGTGGGGGCGCAGGAGTCAAGCGCTGTGGAATTCGAATATTCCAGTCACTCCGATAATTGCGAAAAAACTCCAGCCAGTTGCCCTCCCAGGGCGATTGCTGTTGCGAGCGCAGGGCGACAGAGCCACCACGCCGGGGCGGGACATCGGTAATACGAAAAGCAACCCCCGGACGGACCGCCTCCTCGCCCACCCATTCGAGATCCAAGACAATCCGTGCTGGATTTTCCAGTGCCTCAGCACTCACGTGCCGGGGAGTGCGACGCATCAACATGGAAACAACCAGATCATTGTGACGGCGGATCAGGGTCATGCGGACGACGGTACCATCCTCCGGCAGGGTCTGCAGAGTCGGGTCAGAACCCGCCCCATCAAGACGAAGTTCGATACGTTGGCCTGACGAATCAACGCTGAAATCCGTTTGTTGCGATAGCATAACGCTCACCCGGGTGCGACTCGGATCTTCCTGCTTCTGAATCCCGGTAACGGTTGTTGCCGCTTTGGCAGGCAGTGCCAGACTCAGGAAGAACAACAGCAGGAAAAGGCCAACGCCAATAATTTTTTTCCAGGTCAACAAAGGGGTCATACGTTCCTCCAGCTATGGGCAGAGCTCGTCGCGGGGGATCAATGGCGAGAATCATGCCAATCCATCCGAAAAATTGCTATCTTACTGTTTTTATTGTTTTTTTTCTTTTGACAAAAACCAGAAAGGCACTTTGGAAAAAACTCTCTCCGCCATGGTCAGTATTTTGACAGGCTAGGTTTTATACTTTACATTCAAGGATGTCGGCACATGCCAGAATCGCTTTTTTGTCCGGATAAAGCTTCAACTATAGCAATGCAACCTTAGAGAATTGCGTCAATTCGGTGCTCCTGATAAAGTAGCGCCGTTACGCCAACAGATCCTTCCCGCCATCCTCAGCCAAAGGACCCAGATGATGAATTTTTTCTGCAGTAAAGATTGTCCGGATCTCTGTGGGATGGACATCCACAGTGAAGAAAGCATGATCAGTTATCGGGCAGAACCCCAACTCTGGAGTTCCCCCGGCTTTATCTGTGCAAAATTCAAGGATTTCGCCACCCGGGAAATCAACAACGGTCTGTTATCATGGCAAAGGACCGGGGATGACAGGGAGTATTTTCCCGATGCGGCCAGCGGCCTTGGCGCGCTGGCCAAGTGGCTCGAGCCCTTTCGCCACAAAAACATCCTCTACCTGCGCGGATCCGGAAGTCTGGGCTACAACATGGGTTACTGGGATCAGCTTTTTGCCGCTTTTCCCCATTGTGTCACGGTCAACAGCGACCCCTGTGATGCCACCGGCGACAAAGCCCACGAGCTTGACTTCGGCTGTGTCAGCAACCCTTGTGTCACCCTACTGGCCGAAGCCGAGACTATCATTCTGTACGGCAAAAATGCTGCAGTCACCTCACCCCATCTGTACAGTTATCTGAAAAAACTCAAAAAATCGGGTAGCGAAATCATCCTGATTGATCCGGTCAAAACAGCCACTGCCGGTCTTGCCGACCACTATATCCAGATTCAACCTGCCTGTGATGGCCTGCTCGCCTGCGCCTTGCTGACTGAGCTGGGGCACGAACGCGACTATCCAGTTTTGCAGCTTCTTGAAACCGCGGGAGTGACCAGCGAACAATTCACCCTGCTACTTGAACGCTTGCGCACCAAAAAGGTCGCTCACATTCAGGGAATGGGACTGCAACGCCAGGAAAACGGGATGAACGCCATCCGCTGGATTAATCGCCTGGCCCACTTTACCAACGGCAGCGAGCGCCTTTATTACGGTCAGTCTTCAAAACGTCGCTGGCAACCGCACCCCGCCCGCTTCAGCCAAAAAATTTCTCTGGATGAGGTAGCAGTCCGACTTGCAGCTGGAGAGTTCGATCTGTTTGTCAATATTGCCGTTAATCCGGTAATAACCTACGCCGACAGTAGCCTCTGGATTCGCGCCCTGAATCGCACGCCAACCCTGGTGGTTGACACCAACATGACCACAACCGCTACCTATGCTGATTTTTTCCTTAAAGTTGGAGGGATGTTTGCCCAAGCCGATTTTCAGGGCAGCTACTTCTTCCCCCACCATTATTCCCGCCCCGCCTTTACCGATGAACTCAGCGACATGCAGGCCGCCCGCGCCCTGGCGAAAAAGCTCAACATCCCTCTGATCAGTACATCTGAAGAGGAGTTGCGTGCGCCTGTGCCATCACCACGCAGCTATCAAACCGACTCCCTTGAGCTGCACTGGCCGCAAGCGATGAGGGATTTTCGTCTACTGACGGCCTCGCACCTTGACTACCTGAATTCGCAGATTATTAGCGGCCAGGAGCAAGGTCTGCAAGTTATTCATATCAACCCCCTTGATGCTGAATCACGGGACATAGCGAGCGGCGACGGCCTGCGCGTCGAAGGGGATTGCGGTGCCTTTAGCGCCCATGCCCTGATCACTGATGAGGTGCCGAAGGGGACCCTGATGTGCTGGAAAAACCTGCCGATGCTCGCTGGCTTCTGCAACAGCGCGGTTCCCGGTCGGCTGACAGACGGGAACAACGGATTGGCCTATTATGCCGCCGAAGTACGTATTTTCAAGATCACAGTCTGATGAAACCGAGCCCCCTCTCTTGACCCCGGACACGCGTCAGCGACAGAATAGGATTTTGATCCTGACTTATGGAGGCGTGCTATGTCCTTTGTCCGTATACTTATCCTGTCTATTATCAGCTTATGGTTTCTGCTCGGTTCAGCCTCAGCTCATCCGCATATTATCGACGTTGCTACCAAAGAGGAGATCAGCTTCCGTCAACTGATCGACAAACTTGCGCAAGTTCGCGTCGTTTTTATTGGTGAACAGCATGATCATGCCGGACATCATCAGATGCAGCTCGAAATTATCCGAGCACTGGCTAAGGAGAAAAAAATCGCCATCGGTCTCGAAATGTTTCAGGCTGAGGACCAGCAGGCGTTAGACGACTGGACGGCCGGCATCAGCAGTACCGAGGAATTCAGGCAGAGCTATCAACGCAACTGGGGATGGTGGTCCCTCTACGAGCCGATCTTCTCTTATGCCCGCCAAGCGCAGATCCCCATGGTCGGGCTTAACCTGCCGCGCAGCATCACCCGGCAGGTGGCGACGAGCGGTTTTTCCTCCCTTGATGCTGAACAGATCAGCTTTCTAGGCGGCATGACCTGCAGCGTCGACGCCACCTACGAGGATTTTATCCGGCGTGCCATTGGCAGCCACGGCCATGGCAGCTTTGAATTCCGTAATTTCTGCGAAGCGCAGCTGGTGTGGGACAAAGCCATGGCGCGCTATATGGACCTCTATTTGAAGGACAACCCCGAACAGTCAGGCATTGTATTGGCCGGCAACGGTCACGCCTGGAAGTACGGCATACCAGCGCAGAAGACCGATTTGGGCCATACCGATTTTCTCGTCGTGCTGCCTGAAGTCGCCGGGCGATTGAGCCGCGCGCAGGTAACCCTGGAGGATGCGGACTTTCTGTGGCTGGATGTTGGTGATGGTTCGTGGGGTGTAGCTGAGAAGGAGTATTAATGCATATCTGGGTTGATGCCGATGCCTGTCCGGCGGCGATCAAGGAGATTCTTTTTCGCGCGGCACAACGCACCGGCTTGTCCCTGACTCTGGTCGCCAATCACGGCATGCGCATTCCGCCCACAGCCGGCATTTCATTCGTCCTTGTTGCTGCCGGCAGCGATGTCGCTGACAACGAAATTGTCAAACGCCTCTCCAGCGGCGATCTGGTGGTAACCGCCGACATCCCGTTGGCCGCAGAAGTGGTCGCTAAAGGCGCTGTCGCATTGGACCCCCGCGGGGAACTTTATACCGCAGAGAACGTTCGGGCACGCTTGAATGTCCGGGATTTTATGGAAAGTTTGCGCAGCAGCGGCGTCGAAACCGGCGGCCCGGCGGCATTAACCGCCAAAGACCGCCAGGTATTTGCCAATCAGTTGGATACCATCCTCCAACAGCGTAAGCGCTGAAAAATGGCTGATTTCTTATTTACTGCGCAAATACTCTGACATTCTCTTCGCCTCCAGGTTCACTGAGGGTTCGCAGTAGGCGACTGTAGTGTTGTGAGGTTTGACGCCAACTGGGCCTATCGGGTAAAAAACCGTTATAACTCCTTTCACCACAGGAGAATCACCCCACTGACCCCTTTTGCCCGACTAGTAAACCCAGTCCAACATTTAGGGTTGACTAGTGCCGATTAATTGAGTATCGTCCCCCTGTTTTTCTGCATTTCATGAATAGGGGCCTGCCTATGGTATATCTCGTCAGCATTACCCTGCTCTGGGCTTTTTCGTTCAGCCTCATCGGCGTCTACCTGGCCGGTCAGGTTGATTCCTATTTTTCGGTCTTTATGCGCGTGGCCCTGGCCAGCCTGATGTTTCTTCCCCTGCTACGCCCCATCCCGCTAAAACCGGCAGTTCAATTAATGGCTCTGGGCGCTATTCAACTGGGGTTGATGTATGTTTTTTACTTCCATTCTTTCACTTTGCTGAGCGTACCTGAAGTCCTTATATTCACCATTTTGACCCCCATCTACGTTACCCTGATCCACGACCTCTTGCACCGACGTTTCCGTCTGGGCTACCTGCTGACCGCCATGCTGGCTGTTGTCGGCGCTGCGATTATCCGTTACAACCCCATGGAAAGTCAGATATTTGTCGGATTTCTGGTGGTCCAGGGTGCGAACCTCTGTTTTGCCCTGGGGCAGGTCGGTTACAAAACTTTACTCGAACGAACTTCAACGAAGGTGCCGCAACGCTATCTGTTCGGATATTTCTATCTCGGCGCCCTCGCGGTAACCCTGGTCCTGTGGCTGGCGCTGGGTGATATGGACCGGCTGCCGACAACGAATCAGCAATGGGGGATCCTGGTGTATCTGGGTGTGATAGCTTCCGGGCTGGGGTATTTTCTCTGGAACAAGGGGGCAACCCTGGTGGATGCCGGTACCCTGGCGATCATGAATAACGCATTGATTCCGGCCGGGCTGCTCGTCAATCTGCTGATCTGGAATCGTGATGCGGACCTGATGCGTCTTGGAATCGGCGGCGGGGTGTTGCTGCTGTCGCTGCTGGTGCATGAATACTGGGTAAAACAATCGAACCCTGTCGCGCACACCAGCAGCTAGGTAACCATCAATCCTGCTGTCGCGCTTTGCGCTGACGCCGGTGTGCCAACTCTTCCTGCAGGGAGAGCAGCAGCAGGATGGTCACACCGACACAAATGGCGCTGTCGGCCACGTTAAAAGCCGGCCAATGGTACTGATACCAGTGCACACCAACAAAGTCGACCACCTCACCCAGACGGATACGATCAATAACGTTACCGACCGCGCCACTGAAAATAAGGCCGAGGGAGAGGTGCATCCACTTAGCCGTCACCGGCAGGGTCCGCAGATACCAGAGAATTCCCACCACTGCGATCAACGCCACTATCAAAAAAAACGGCAGGCGCCAGGCACTGTCGGCAAGAATTCCAAAAGCCGCCCCGGGGTTACGCACATGGGTCAGGTAGAGATGATTCTCGATCAGCACCTTGACCTGCCCGAGGTCATAATTGCGTTCGAAATAGACCTTGGTGAGCTGATCGAGGACCAGACTCAGAATGGCGACGCCACCAAACAGGGAATATTTTTTCATCTCACCCTGCTGCCAGTGCCGCCACACAGCGGGAGCAGAGGCTTGCATGCTCAGTGTGCTCGCCAACGCTGACAGCGTAATTCCAGCAGCGTTCACATTTGCCGCCATCAGCAGCTGCAATCTGCACCTTGAGCCCCGGAACCTGGGCTGACTCCTCTGCCGCCAGGGATTCTTCGGTCAACTCCACCTGTGACACAATAAAATAGGCCGGCAGCAACGGCAGATAGCGGTTCAGCAAGTCACGATAATCACCCGGAACCTGAAGCACGACCCTGGCCTCCAACGATTGTCCCAGACGCTTTTCACCGCGGGCTTTTTCCAACTGACGCGAGACTTCGTGGCGCACCTTGAGTAACCGCTCGTAGGTCGTTTCCAGGGCATCATCAAGATCAGCCGTAATCACTTCGGGGAAAGATGCCAGATGAACACTCAAGGGGCGCTCACCGGGCAGGCGTTGCCAGATTTCATCGGCGGTAAAACTCAACACCGGAGCAATCAGTCGGGTCAGGGTATCAACAATGCGGTACAAGGTGGTACGTGCGCTGCGATATTCGATACTTGAAGGGGCGCTGGCGTACAAACGGTCTTTAAGAATATCGAGATAAAAGGCACTTAAATCGATGCTGCAGAAATTGTGGACGGCATGGTAGAGGGTGTGAAACTCGTAGTTTTCATAAGCATTGCGCACCCGTTGCGTCAGCCGAGCCAGCCGCGACAAAGCCCAGCGATCCAGTTCCAGCAGTTCTGCCGAGCTCACCTGATCGGTGGCAGGGTTAAAATTGTTCAGGTTGCCGAGCAGATAGCGGGCGGTGTTGCGAATACGCCGGTAAGCATCAGACAAACGTTGCAGGGTTTCGTCTCCAAGGCGAATATCATCACGGTAATCGGTAGCGGCCACCCACAGGCGCAGAATCTCAGCACCGTACTTCTTGATGATTTCATCCGGAGAAATAACATTTCCCATCGACTTGGACATCGGGCGACCGGCCTTGTCGAGTACGAAACCGTGGGTCAGTACCGCCTTGTAGGGGGCGCAATCACGGGTTCCGACCGATTCCAGCAGACTGGAATGGAACCAGCCGCGGTGCTGGTCGGATCCTTCCAGATACAGATCAGCAGGACTGTGAAGCTCGTCTCGCAACTCACAGACGGCAGCGTGGGACACGCCGGAATCGAACCAGACATCAAGGATATCGGTCTCTTTAGTGAAACTATCGTGACTGCAAGCCGGACAGCGGGTACCGGTCGGGAGCAGCTCGGCGGCGTCCTTCTCAAACCAGACATCACTCCCTGCTTCTTCAAACTGGTCGGCAATATAATGCATGACAGCACCATCATTCAGGGCTTCTCCGCATTTTTCACAATACATGATGGTGATCGGTACACCCCAACTGCGCTGACGGCTGACACACCAGTCCGGACGGGCTTCGATCATATTGTAGATACGGTCGCGGCCCCAGGCCGGAATCCATTCGACCCGCTCAATCGCTTCAAGAGCCTTGTGACGCAGGTTGTTATGCTCCATGCTGATGAACCACTGCTCAGTAGCGCGGAAAATAACCGGCTTTTTGCAACGCCAGCAATGGGGATAGCTGTGGCTGAGCTCGGACTCGTGCAATAAGGCTCCAACTTCCGACAGCTTGTCGTTGACCGCACGGTTGGCTTCGGCCAACTTCATCCCGCCGAACAGCCCCAATTCTTCGCGATAACGGCCGTAATCATCAACCGGATTGTAGATCTCCAGACCATACTTGAGGCCGATCACATAGTCATCGTGACCATGCCCGGGGGCGGTGTGGACACAACCGGTTCCGGCCTCGAGGGTAACATGATCACCAAGCATGATCAGGGAGTTGCGCTCGTACAGGGGATGTCGACAATTTTTCGTATCGAATTCGGCCGCATCGAGAGGAGCGACGACCAGGGCCCCTTCAAGACCAAGGGCCGTTTCTACCTTTTCGCGCAATCCTTCGGCAACCACCAGATAATCGCTCCCCGTATCAAGCACCACGTAAGGCAATTCCGGATTCAGGCTGATGCCCAGATTGGCTGGAATGGTCCAGGGAGTTGTTGTCCAGATGACAAAACTCAAAGGCTTGTCGGTCAGATGCGCCAACGACTTCGGCAAGGTATCAACATAGGGAAACTTGACATAGATTGAGGGGGAGCTGTGGTCAGCGTACTCCACTTCGGCTTCAGCCAGGGCGGTCACGCAGGAAGCACACCAGTGAATCGGCTTCTTCCCTTTAAACAGGGAGCCGCGTTCAGCCAGCCGCGCGAGTTCACGGGCGGTGGTCGCTTCATAGCCGGTGGTCATGGTCAGATAAGGATCGGCCCAGTTGCCAAAAATCCCTAGACGTTGAAATTCCTCTGACTGGGTGGCTACCCACACTCTGGCATAGTCACGACATTCACGACGAAACTCGGCTTTGCTCATCTCGCGCTTCTTTTTACCGAGTTTTTTATCGACCATCAGTTCAATCGGCAAACCGTGGCAATCCCAACCAGGTACATAAGGGGCATGAAATCCCTCCATCCGCTTGCTTTTGACGATAATATCCTTGAGCACTTTGTTCAGGGCGTGCCCCATGTGGATATGGCCGTTGGCATAGGGGGGGCCATCATGCAGAATAAATTTCTGTTTGCCGCTATTGGTTTCTTCGAGTTGACGATTGAGACCGGCCTGTTGCCACTGAGCAAGGATTTCCGGCTCCCGTACCGACAGATTGGCACGCATGGGAAAATCGGTTACAGGTAAATTGAGGGTGTCTTTATAGTCCATGAAATATTTCTCCAAGAGGCTAAAAATGCCTTGATGATAATTTAGTATCTGGTCAGCACCGGGCCGGGAATCCTGGGGCAAGGACGATAGCTGAATAACAACTATAGTTATTCATTATTCTACTGTCTATTCCTGCGCGCTCTGTCCTGTCAGCCGCGCCCACAAAATTCCCAAATGCTCGTGAATCAAGGCATCCGTGCGAGCCAGGGCCTCACCGTCGGGGAAACTCCATAAACGCCTGGTCGGCTTGCTCAGGTGAGCTGTCGGCGCAGGAGTGGGATCAAGCCCGGCGCCGCGAAACAGCTCCATGGAACGGGGCATGTGAGTCGCTGAAGTCACCAGCACCAGCTCAGCATCAGCAAAAAGGTCTGCAATCAATTGTGCTTCTTCGACGGTATCACGCGGACCGATAAAGGTCAGGATGTCTTCATCGGGAACGCCCAGCGCAAGAGCCAGTTCTCTGAGTTTTTCCGGATAGGCTACCGGATCGGCGTTCATACCGTGATAACCGGTAAAGATCAGGCGGCTACCGGGGTTCAATCGATAAATACGAATCCCTTCGGTCAGGCGGACAATGGCGGTTGCACTCAACTCGCTGGTCAGGGGCTGAGCAGCCACCGTCTGGTGCCAACTACCAAGAACAACGATATAATCAGGCGAGCTGATATCCTGTGTATAGGCTGGATAACGTGCTTCGAGATCGGCAATCCAGCGATTATTCAAGGGCGCGTAACTACTGACAAACAGCAGGGCTATAGCAACAACAACACAAATAATTCCAAACCAGCGGTTTTTTCGGCGCAGCAGGGAAGGAACCGCCAGTAACAGCAATAACAGGGTTAAGGGAACCGGCGTGAGAAAATCTCCCAGGATTTTTTTCAGCAGAAACAACAGATGATCCATCAGTCAATATCCAGGAAAGGCAAAAAAAGCTTAAAACAGCGGGAGCTTAGCGCAGAAACAGGAATTGTTCAAGCCACCTGAGTGGCATAATCACAGATATCTTTAAAAAGGCAGGCAGAACACAAGGGGGTTTTCCGGCAACGCTCCTTGCAGTGAGTCACAATCAGGGCATGATAGTGCTGATAGAGGGGAACCTCCTGACTCACTTCGGTCATGAACAGGGTCCGTATTTCATCATATGTTTCTCTACCTGTCAGCAGCCCTAGCCGACCAAAAAAACGCCGGGTGTAGCTATCGACGACAAAGCAAGGGCGGTGACCGGCATAGAGCAGAATCGAATCCGCCGTTTCCGGACCGATACCGGCAAGGGCCAGCAGCTCACGGCGGGTTTCATCAGGCTCTTGCTGCAGCAGCTTTTCCAGGGATCCTGCGTGGTGATCCAGCATGTGACGACAAAAATGCTGCAGGCGCTGCGCTTTCTGGCGAAAAAACCCGGATGGGCGGATCAGCTGTTCGAGCTGCGCCGTGGGCATCCGGGCCAACAGGGTTATATCCAGCGCCCTGGCCTCTTTAAGGTTAGTCAGCGCCTTTTCCACGTTGTTCCAGTTGGTATTCTGGGTCAGAAAAGCCCCGACAGCGACCTCAAAGGGACTTTGCGCCGGCCACCAGTTGTCAAGACAATACCCCTGACTCAGGCGCTGATAGATTTCCGTGATTGTTATCGGCATTTCTAAAAATCCCTGTCGAGAAAAAAACAAGCGTTCGAAATAAGGACCCTTTGATTTTCTATGACAAGGGTATCTGTGGCCATGGATGATGTAAAGCGTCCTCTGGCATGGAGATCCGAGCCCTGAACCGAACAGTCCCTGAAGAATACGAACACTTACTGCAAAAATGTCTTCGCCGCAATACAATCCTTCCCCTTCTCATCCAGCTTCCTCTATAATCCCGCACCATGCTCGCTGACTTCTCATCAGATTGCCTCGACCAGATGCGCTATGCTATTACCCAAGCTCGTGGTCGTGAAGTATTTTTTCTTGGCCAGACCGACGCCAAGCTCCGTGTAGTTCAGGTTGAGGTTCTGGCCCGCGGCTCCAAAAAGGCCGTTCCAGCCATCCTCAGCACCTGCGCCCATGGCGATGTCGTTATCCATAACCATCCTTCCGGCAACCTCGAACCTTCCCCGGCCGATATCGATGTCGCCGGTATGTTGGGTGACCTGGGCGTCGGCTTTTTCATCGTCAACAATCAGGTGGATGATCTCTATCGGGTGGTGGAACCCTTTGCGGCGAAGAATATCGAACACCTGGATTATGAGCAGATTCAGGATCTGCTCGGCCCCGACGGCATCATTGCCGGCAAACTGCCTGACTACGAAGAACGCCCGGAACAGTTGCGCATGGCTTTTGCGGTTGCCGATGCCTTTAACCAACGGCAACTGGCAATTATCGAAGCCGGCACCGGTACCGGCAAGAGCCTGGCCTATCTGGTACCGGCCCTCTTGTTTGCCCGTGATAATCACGAACGCGTGGTAATTTCGACCCGCACCATCAACCTGCAGGAACAGCTGATCCGCAAGGATATTCCCTTTTTGCAGCGCGCCACCGGCATCAACTTTCAGGCGGTGCTGGTCAAGGGGCGCAGCAATTATTTCTGCCTGCGCCGCGGCGAAACAGCCGGTTCCGAACTGGGATTATTTGACCAGGAGCAGAGCGCCGAGCTGCAACAGATACTGAGCTGGGCGGCCGCCACCGAAGATGGCTCGCGCGAAGATCTGTCCTTTATCCCTTCGTACCAGGCCTGGGAGGAGGTGTGCTGCGAACCCGATCAGTGCGCGCGGGTCCGCTGCAACCACTACAGCCGCTGTTTTTTCCATCGCGCCCGGCGCCAGGCAGCGCGTGCCAACCTGCTGGTGGTCAACCACGCCCTGCTGCTGTCTGACCTGTCTCTGCGCGAACAGACCGACAACTATTCTGCCACGGCGGTTTTACCACCCTTCGAGCGGATTATTCTCGATGAGGCCCATCACCTCGAAGATGTCGCCACCAGTTACTTTTCGGCCCAGACCACCCGCTTTACCTTTTCGCGGGTTTTAGGTCGCCTGCGCCATCCACGCAAACCTGAGCAGGGGCTGCTGCCACGTCTGCTCGATCAGCTGGCGCGGGCACTGCCGGACAGTGCTGACATCCTCTACCGTAATTTCCATGAAGCGATTGAAGATTTAACCAACCACCGCCAGCGCCTGTATGAACTGTCCATCGATGAAATGCAGGCGATTGCTTCAGAATTACCGGCAGCCCTCGGCAAAAGCGTTGGTAACGGTGCCGAACTGAAACATCGCATCCTCGGCGATTTTTTGACGACGGAGTTGTGGCAACGCCTGTGCCGGCGACTGGAGGGCTTGCGCAACGAGACCGTACGACTTGAAGAAGGCTTGATCGCCCTGCTACGACTCGCTACGACGCTGCCCGACAATATTGCTGAAAAAGTCAGTCCGACCCTCACTGATCTGCGCGGCATGGCCGGTCGCTTAAGTGTCATCGCCGGCGAACTGGCCTCCTTTCAGGCCGCCACCCCCGCCAACTGCCTGTGGATTGAAATCCGTGAAGGGCGGATCGGACGCGGCAAGGGGCTTCTGACCAGCCTCTGTCAAGCGCCCCTTGATGTAGGCGCCAGCCTGAAAAATGCTCTTTACGACCGGGTTCAGACCCTGGTCATGACCAGTGCAACCTTGACCGTAGCCGACTCCTTTGCCTACTTCTGCGCGCGTATCGGGTTGAGTCACACCGAATCGGGACGGCAAAAACAGCTGGCTCTGCTCTCACCTTTTGATTATCAGCAGCAAGCCCTGGTGGTTGTGCCGACGGATATCCCGGAACCGGGACGCTCCGGATTTACTGAAGGGGTCCGCGATGCCGTCGAAAAGGCGCTGCGCATCAGCCAGGGACGCAGTTTTGTTCTCTTTACCTCCTATGCCCTGCTGCGTGATGTCCACGAGCAGCTCGCCCCCATCCTTGAAGCGCAGCGCCTGCGCTGTCTGCGCCAGGGGGAAGAAAGTCGCCATCACCTGCTCAAACGCTTTGCCGAAGAGATCTCCAGCACCCTGTTCGGTACCGACTCCTTTTGGGAAGGGGTTGATGTCCCCGGCTCCTCATTGGAACAGGTAATCATCACCCGACTCCCCTTTAAGGTGCCCACCGAGCCGGTTCTGGAGGCCCGCTGTCAGGCCATCACCGCTGCCGGCGGCGATCCATTCATGGAATATACCGTGCCTCAGGCCGTTATCCGTTTTAAACAGGGCTTCGGCCGCCTGATCCGCCATCGCAGCGATCGCGGCGTGGTCCTGATCCTCGATAGTCGCGTGGTCAAGCGTGGTTACGGGCGGATTTTTCTTAAATCTCTGCCGCCGGCACCAATAATCCGTGGCTCAAGCGAGCAGGTTTTTGCTACACTGCAACAGTTTTTCAATCCCCATAAATCAACAAAGGAAACATGATGAGTTTTTTCAGCAGATCGATCCTGGTACTCGTGCTGTTCACCCTGCTGGCGGCCTGTGATAATCCTGCAGGCCTTAACCCTCTGCGCCCCAACGATAAAATCCTGGCCTTTGGTGACAGTCTGACTACAGGTACGGGAGCCGATGTCAACACCAGCTACACCGCCCAGCTTCAGCGACTGATTGGCCGTAACATCATCAACGCCGGTATCCCCGGCGAAGTCAGCGCCGATGGAGCGCGCCGCTTGCCTGGCCTGCTCGACACTCATGAACCGAACCTGGTTTTAATTATGCACGGTGGCAATGACCTGCTGCAAAAACGTGATGAACAGCAGCTCAAAGAAAATTTACGCCGCATGTACGAGGCCGCCAACCAGCGCAATATCCAGGTGGCTTTTATTGCCGTTCCCAAACCCGGGCTGATGATCCAGGATGCGCCACTATACAGGGAACTGGCAGATGAATTAGGGGTTCAACTGCTTGAAGGAGAATTATCCGAGCTGATGAAAACCAAAGTCTACAAAAGCGATGCTGTCCATCTTAACGCCGCCGGGTACGAAGCTCTGGCCCGCAAGATCGCTGATTTTCTGAAACTTAAGGGCGCTATCTGACAATAATACAATTAGTCAGGCGATAGCTTGTCACAGGAGCCCCGATCCGGTGCTCAACAGATGGATAAAACAATGGAGGGGGAAACATGCAGCGTATCAAAAACTGGCCCGCCGACGAGCGTCCGCGGGAGAAACTGCTGGCGCGTGGCGCCGATCATCTGACCGACGCCGAACTGCTGGCATTGATTATCCGTACCGGCGATTCCTCGAGTAAAAACAGCGTGGTTGATCTCGCCCGCGGGTTACTGCGGCGGTTTGGCTCGCTACGCCAGCTGGCCGCCGCCACCATCGCTGAACTCTGCGAGCAGCCCGGTATCGGCCCGGCCAAAGCGGCTGAAATTCAGGCCATGTTCCAGATCGCCCGGCGCTTTTCCGACCAACGTCTGCAACCGGGACAAACCTACCGGAGTTCCACCGACGCCTTCTATCATTTTCACGAACGTCTGTGTGACTACCGCAAAGAAGTCTTTCTGGCGCTGCTACTCGACACCAAGAACCGTCTGATCCGTGAAATACAGATCTCCGAGGGCAGCCTCAACGCCAGTATTGTTCACCCACGCGAGGTTTTCTCCCCGGCTCTCAAGGAATCGGCCGCGGCGGTGCTGTTTGTGCACAATCATCCGTCGGGCGACCCGACCCCTAGTCGCGAAGATATCGAGATCACCCGGCGCCTTAAACAAGCCGGTGAACTGCTCGGCATTCGCGTACTGGATCACATCATTATTGGTAACGGTGCTTATATCAGTCTGGCAGATAAAGGAGAATTTTAGCAGGACAGTTCAACCGATACCGTAATCCTTGATCTTGTACATCAGCGCCCGAAGACTGATTTCCAGCAGTCTGGCCGCCTGGGTGCGGTTGCCGCCGGTTCGCTCCAACGCCTGACGGATATACTCTTCCTCCAATTGCCGTGACGCGGTTTTGAGGGAGAGGTCGTCTGTCGGGGGTTCATCTCTGGTTCGCGACGCTGCCCCCAGAGGCGGCAGATCCAACTCGTCAGCGGTACTGAAGATCAGAGCCTTTTCCAGATAGTTTTCAAGTTCACGAATATTTCCCGGCCAGCTGTGGCGGCATAACTGCCCAATGGCAGTATCCGTCAGCAAGGGCACCGCCCGGTGTTCGCGGGCGCAAATACGCTGCAGAAAATGTCGCGCCAGAACCGGGATATCTTCGCAGCGCTCACGCAGGGGCGGGATATGCAAGTCGACCACCGCCAGCCGGTAATAAAGATCACTGCGGAATTGTCCGGCCTGCACCACCTCCCACAAATCACGTCCGGCCGCCGCGACAACCCGCGCTGACACCTTTTCCGTGCGGGTTCCTCCTACCTTACGAATTTCACCTTCCTGGAGCACCCGCAGCAGCTTTGGCTGCAACTCCAGCGGCAGATCGGCAATCTCATCGAGCAACAAGGTGCCATTCGCGGCAATAGCAAAAAGTCCCTGCTTTTCCCGATCGGCCCCGGTAAAAGCGCCCTTGACGTGACCAAAGAGCTCACTTTCCAGCAAGCCGCTGGTCAGGGCACTGCAGTTGATGGCCAGAAATTCCCCGACCCGGCCACTTTCACTGTGCAGGGCGCGGGAAATCAGCTCCTTACCGGTACCGGTTTCCCCCTTGATCAGCACCGGCGAATCGGTGGCAGCAACCTTGCTCACCTGCTCAAGGAGCACCTTCATCTGCGGGCTGGCGTGAATAATATCAGCGATAGAAAATCCCGTGTGATAGCGAGACAGGGCTTGTTTGAGGCTGACGTTTTCGTGCTGCAAAGACAGGCGTTCTTCTGCCTTGCGCAAGGTCAGAATAACCTCATCCGGCTTGAAGGGTTTGGAGATATAGTCATAAGCGCCGGACTTGATACATTCAAGGGCAGTGTCGATGCTGCCATAGGCGCTCATCATGATGATGGTGGTATCCAGCGCCACTACGTCCGGGTGCTTGAGGAAAGTCAGACCATCCATGTCGGGCATGCGGATATCAGAGAGGATCAGATCGAATTTTTCTTTACGCAACCGCGCTATCGCTTCAAATCCATTACCGGCCTCGGAAATCCGATAGCCCTGTTCTTCGAGCACCAGGCGCAGCATATGACGCATCGATGCTTCGTCGTCAATAACCAGCAGATTCCGATGTTTTCCCACCATGGCAACCCTCAATTGTCATCATTACTTTGCCTACGGAACTAGTCTTGTCAATATTGGCAATAATTCTTTGCGCAGGATGAGACCACCCGTCGCCAAGAAGAATAGCCATGTTTTAGCGGATGGGCAATCAAAAGAAATTGGTAGCTGTTCAGCACCGGATCGGGGATCCTGGGTCAAAAGACGCTTTTCGTCATCCAAGACCGCTTGCTGTCGCCCTCCATGGCGACAGACACCCTTGCCACAGGACCCTCGACCCGGCGCAAGGCCATAGCTGAATAGTTACAGAAATTGTAGATAAAACAACAAAGGGACGAGCTGTCGGCCCGTCCCTTTGTTGTTCATCAAAATGTCTGCTTAAGACCTGTCAGGGGGTCCAGATTTTCAGCAGGGCAGCTGCCATATCGGCCGGTGAATCAGCAACGCTGATTCCACACTCGGCCAGGAAGGCCTTTTTGCTCGCGGCATCACCCTTGCCCCCGGAGATAATCGCCCCGGCATGTCCCATCCGTTTGCCGGCCGGCGCAGTGGCACCCGCAATAAAAGCGGCAACCGGTTTGGTCATATGATCACGAACATAAGCGGCTGCTTGCTCCTCGGCATCTCCGCCGATTTCTCCGATCATGATAACGGCTTTGGTGGCCGGATCGGCTTCAAACATTTTCAATACATCCAGGTGACTGGTACCGTTGACCGGGTCACCACCGATCCCCACGCAGGTGGTCTGACCGATGTCACGCGTGGTCAACTGCCAGACCGCTTCATAGGTCAAGGTGCCGGAGCGGGAGACAACCCCGACCGGGCCGGGCTTATGAATATAGCCGGGCATGATACCGATCTTGCATTCGCCGGGAGTAATGATCCCGGGGCAGTTGGGGCCGATCAGACGGCAGTTGCGTCCTTCCATGTATTTTTGAACCTTGACCATGTCCAGAACGGGAACCCCTTCGGTAATACAGATCACCAGTTCAATCCCGGCATCAACGGCTTCCATGATCGCATCAGCACTACCGACTGGCGGCACGTAGATAACCGACGCAGTGGCACCGGTTTCTTTGACCGCATCTTCCACCGTATTAAAAATCGGGAACCCGTCAACACTGGTCCCGCCCTTGCCGGGGGTGACGCCCCCCACCATCTGGGTGCCGTATTCACGGGCACCCTGGGCATGAAAGAGGCCTGTCGCGCCGGTGATTCCCTGGGTAATAACCTTGGTATTTTTATCGATCAGAATACTCATCGCAGATTTCTCCTTAGCCGTTGACGGCTTTGACAATTTTCTCGGCAGCGTCAGCCATGCCTTCAGCGCTGACAATGTTCAGACCCGACTCAGCCAGCAGCTTGCGCCCTTTCTCGACGTTGGTTCCCTCAAGCCGGACAACCAGCGGAATAGAAACACCGACCTGCTTGGCCGCCTCGATAATCCCGGTAGCGATCACATCACATTTCATGATGCCGCCGAAGATATTGACCAGGATCCCCTTCACCTTGCTGTCTGAGAGAATAATCTTGAACGCTTCAGTAACACGTTCAATGGTCGCGCCGCCCCCGACATCGAGGAAGTTGGCAGGCTCACCACCGGTATGCTTGATGATGTCCATGGTTGCCATGGCCAGACCTGCGCCATTGACCATACAACCGATGTTACCATCAAGAGCAATATAGGAGAGGTCGTACTGGGAGGCTTCGATCTCCATCGGATCTTCTTCATCGTAATCGCGCAGATCACGAATGCGCAGATGACGGAAGAGGGCATTATCATCAAAATTCAGTTTGGCATCGATACAGAGCAGGTTGCCTTCGGCGGTCAGAATCAACGGGTTGATTTCGAGCAGGGAGCAATCGGACTCGACAAATGCCTTATAAATATTCAGCAACAAGGGGACCGCCTGCTTGACCTGAGGCATCTCAAAGCCGAGCTTAAATGCCACTTTACGTGCCTGAAAGGCGGTCAGCCCGACAACCGGGTCAACTGCTTCGAAGAAAATCTTTTCCGGGGTCTTGGCAGCGACTTCCTCAATATCCATACCGCCTTCAGCAGAGGCCATCAAGGTCACACGATCAGTCGCCCGGTCGACCAGAAAAGAAATGTAAAACTCATCGGCGATATTACTGGCGTTTTCTACCAGCACCCGCTTGACGGTTTTTCCTTCCGGCCCGGTCTGATGGGTAACCAACGTCATTCCGAACATGCTCTTGGCGTATTTCCTGACCTCGTCAGGCGTCTTGGCAATTTTTACACCGCCACCCTTGCCGCGACCACCGGCATGGATCTGGGCTTTAACCGCCCAGGGTCCATCCCCCAGTCGCCGAGCCCAGTCGCGGGCCAGGTTACTGTTGTAGACCACATGCCCATCCGGAACCGGGACTCCGAAATTGCGCAGGATTGCCTTGGCTTGATACTCATGAATATTCATCGTGACCTCACCTGGTTAGAAAAAAAACGGATGTGAAACAAGCGCTGGAAAGTGTGTTCTACCAGCAAACAATCAAAGATGTAACCGAGCACCGGCAGATTGTCAAGTGGTCAGGCCATCCTAATCAACCAATACTCGATGATTTAATAAAAAGATACATTGCACCATAAAAAGGGGGAAATAGAATCAACGCCGGCAAGAGCACTCTTGCCGGCGTTGATGATCAATCTTCGACGTACAAATCACGCCCTGGTTTTGTTCCAGTCAGCCAGGAACTTCTCAATGCCGACATCGGTAAGAGGATGCTGAGCCAGTTGCTTCATCACCGCGAAGGGGATGGTGCAGATATCAGCGCCGATCAATCCGGCATTGAGAACGTGCAACGGTGAGCGCACCGAGGCCACGATGATCTCGGTGTCATAGCCGTAGTTGTCATAGATGGTCCGGATCTGCTCTACCCCTTCCATTCCATCATGTCCGACATCATCGAGCCGCCCGACAAACGGAGAAACATAAGTTGCTCCCGCCTTAGCGGCCAGCAATGCTTGCAGCGGCGAGAAAATCAGGGTGACGTTGATATTGATCCCCTCGCGACTGAACTCCTTGGTGGCCTTGAGCCCTTCGGTGGTCATGGGAACCTTGATCACTATGTTCTGGTGTATCTTAGCCAGCTCTTTGCCTTCCCTGACCATCCCTTCGGCATCGAGGGCTATCACCTCGGCAGAGATCGGACCATCGACAATCCCGGCGATCTCTTTGATCACCTCTTTGAAATCACGACCACTCTTGGCAATCAGCGAGGGGTTGGTGGTTACGCCGTCAACCAGCCCCAGTTCGTGGGCGGCACGGATTTCCGATACTTCTGCGGTATCGATAAAGAACTTCATTATATGACTCCTTCAATCAGGATGGGGGGGGGTCGTTATCTCTGTCTTTGAAGCGGTCAAGACAGACTTTGGAACAAAAGTAGTAATCGCTGCCCTGTATATGAGCCTTGATCGCATCCTCCTGCGGCAGGCAGGTGCCGCAGACCGGATCTTCCACCATGAGATCACCCTTGGCCTGCCTGCTTTCGCGATTTTTGGTAGAAATGCCGGTTTTCGGGCGCGTCAGGGACAGAAAAAAAGAATAGAGAACAAAACCCAAAAGGACTAACAGCAACAACTTGATCATCAGCTTACCAGGCACCTTGTAAGTGAATATCGCCGGCGCTTTGTGGCAGAGATGCTAACAATTCCGCCATGGTGCGACCAGACAGGGGATGGATCAGATCTGCTGCCAGATCCGACAGCGGCTTTAAAACAAATGAACGCTCATGCAGGTGTGGATGAGGGAGCGTCAATTGGGGTGTTGAACAGATCAGTCCATCTGCCAACAGCAGGTCAATATCGATGGTACGGGCACCCCAGTGCACCTCGCGCCGGCGACCGCCACGCTGTTCCAGCTCACAACAATAGTCGAGCAACGCCAGTGGAGTCAGGTCCGTTGCCAGTTCAAGAACCGCATTAAGGTAGTCAGGTTGCCCTGCCGGACCGCCGACCGGCGCAGTTCGATACAAAGGAGAACTGGCCACAACGATTATCTGCCGATGACTGTGCAGCGCCTGGCGCACCTCTAAAAATCGCGCCAACGGCTCACCCAGATTTCCACCCAGACCAATGAATACTCGACACATACCTCACTCTGTCATAACCTGCGGCATTAAAACACAGAGGCAAAAATAAAATCAATGAGACTTCAGAGACCATCCGCAAAACGGCAGAGAACCATTGATTGACATTTTCGTGGAGCCAGACCATGCAGCTAAGTATGACCTTTGCAGCAATTGACCTCGATACCACCTATGATTTTTATCGCCACCTGCCGGGGCTGTCGGTACAACGACTGACAGATTCCCGGGGTACCGTAACCGCCCTGCTGATCTGCAGCGACAACCTGCGGCTGGTGTTTCAGTCATTGCATAGTCTGGAGCAGCATCACCCGGCATTATTCCAGCACTTAAGCCGCACCCTCCTCGGCGCCGGGGTTGTACTTGAGCTGGAATGCAGCGAGCTTGATGATGTTTACCGCGCTGCGCGCTACCACAACTGGCCGATCCTCTATGAACTGGATGACCGCGAGCACCAGCGCCGCGAACTCTGGCTACAGGATCCCAACGGCTATCTGCTTGCCGTCAACGAAGAACCTGCGGCAGCGCCATAGCCGCAAAAAGCCATCACGGGATCAGGCGTAGCCGCCCTGTTGCCCAAGCATTTCACGGGTCACCAGAACAATTCCCTTGGAGGTGATCCGGAACCCATTTTTCTTATCCTGTTCGCTATCATAGCCGATCACCGTACCCGCCGGAACTTCACAACCCCGATCAATAATGGCACGCCGGATACGACAGTTACGATGAATAATAACCTCGGGCAGAATCACGGTTTCATCAATGGTAGAATAGGAATGCACGCGCACGTTGGAGAACAGCAGGGTCTTATTCAGGCGGGAACCGGAAATAATACATCCTCCTGAAACGGTTGAGTCAACCGCCATGCCGCGGCGGTCATCGTCATTGAACACAAATTTAGCCGGGGGCAAATGCATCTGATAGGTCCAGACCGGCCAATTAGGATCATAGAGATTCAACTCAGGATTCGGCGAAATCAGCTCCATATTCGCTTCCCAGAAGGCATCAAGTGAACCAACGTCGCGCCAGTAGGCCAGCTTGTTGGTTTCCGGATTCCGGAAAGGATAAGCAATGACATTGTGACTCTCAATAATAGCAGGAATGATATTCTTGCCGAAATCATGTTCAGAGTCCGGATTGTTGCCGTCCCTGGTTAATACTTCTTCCAGAAATTCGGTATTGAAGATGTAATTCCCCATCGACGCCAGGGTCATTCCAGGTTGTCCGGGGACTTCTGATGGATGTTGCGGCTTTTCGTCAAAACGCACAATCCGCATGCCGTCATCAACCGTCATCACGCCGAAAGCGCCGGCCGCTTCCGCAACCGGAACCTCCATGCAGGAGACCGTCATGTCAGCGCCACTTTCAACATGGTGTAAAAGCATATCGCGATAATCCTGACGATAAATATGATCTCCTGAGAGAATGAGAACGTATTTGGGTTTCTCGGCGCGGATTATATCCATGTTCTGATAGACTGCATCTGCCGTTCCCTGGTACCACTCCTCGGAAAAGCGCTGGGACGCCGGCAGAATCTCGACAAACTCACCTAATTCTTTTTTGAAATGGCTCCAGCCGCGCACCAGGTGACGGATCAGGGAATGGGATTTGTACTGGGTCAACACGCCGATCCGGCGAATCCCCGAATTAACGCAGTTGGAAAGTGGAAAATCAATGATCCGATATTTCCCCCCGAAATAAACAGCGGGCTTGGCGCGCCATTCGGTCAGCTCATGCAGTCGGCTCCCACGGCCACCGGCCAGAACCAGAGCAAAGGTGTCCTTGACGAGATGGCTGACATAACGATAGACGATATGAGGCTCGGGCTGTGAACTCATAAACAACTCCCTTCCAGTGCAAAATATTCATTGGTCAAATAAGCTTCCATTGTACACATTCCTTGCAGGATTGTCTCTTGGATTGGCCGCTTTATGGTCGAAAAGAAAGCTGTTGCCCGAAAACTGATCATCGGCTTTAATGGGCGCGATTGCTGACAGGTTCTTTTGTTTTTTATCACGAGCTGCCATGACCACTCCAAACAACACCAGTCTGTTGCTGCGCCTCTTTGTTCCCTTCGGGTTGGGTTACGCGATTTCCTACCTGTTTCGCAGTGTCAACGCGGTTATTGCTCCGGATCTGATCACCGATCTCGGTCTTACTGCCGCTGATCTGGGCCTACTGACATCGATCTATTTTCTCTGTTTTGCCGCTTTTCAGCTCCCCCTGGGTATTCTGCTCGATCGGTTTGGCTCACGGCGGGTTGAAGGAATTCTGCTGCTGTTTGCTGCTGCCGGCGCCCTGACTTTTGCTTTATCCCACAGCCTTACCGGGTTGTTAATCGGGCGCGCACTGATTGGTCTGGGGGTCAGCGCCTGCCTGATGGCAGCGTTCAAAGCTTTCGCCAGCTGGCTCCCCAGGGAACGCCTGGCCTTTGCCAACGGCGTGCAGATGGTGTCGGGTGGTATTGGCGCGCTGCTGGCCACTACTCCAGTGGAAGCGGCCATGGCCCTGACCGACTGGCGCGGCCTGTTTTTGGCGCTCGCCCTGTTAACCCTCATTGTCGCCCTGATCGTCTTTTTTGTTGTACCGAACCAGCCACGGCAACAGACACCCGAAACCTTGACACAACAGTTCCAGGGTCTCAAAACTGTCGTTACTACACCATCTTTCTGGCAGATTGTCCCCTGGGCGATGACCAGCCAGGCGACTTATTTAGCGTTACAGGGATTATGGGCCGGCCCCTGGCTGCGCGATGTCGCCGGACTCGAGCGGGGGGATGTGGCGCGGGGGCTATGGTGGATTGCCGTAGCGATGATTATTGGCTATTTTACCAGCGGCATGCTGGCGGAACGATTAAACCGCCGCGGCATCCCAACCGAACGGGTTGCCGCTGTCGGAATGGTATTGTTTATGGTCAGCCAGCTGGTACTGCTGATGACACCGGCTTATCCCGTTGTCTCCTGGGTCTGCTTCGGGCTACTGGGTACCGTCGGTATTCTGGCCTATGCCATCCTGGCCCAGCGCTTTCCGCAACACCTGATCGGTCGCTGCAACTCGGTACTCAATCTGCTTGTCTTTGCCGGCGCCTTTGGTGCCCAGTGGCTGGTCGGCATCATTATCGGCCTTTATCCTCTCACTACCAGTGGTGGTTATTCCCCGGCAGGATACCGTGCCGCCTTTGCTACCCTGCTGATCTTGCAAGGACTCGGCGGCCTGTGGTTCTTCTGGAGTCGTCGCAGCCAGTCCTGATCAGGATGATCTGTTGGTCAGATACAGGCCGGCGCTGACCAGTAGCAGACCGGCCAACAAAGACCAGGTTAATGGCTCACCCAGCACCAGGATCGACAGGCAGACGGCGGTCAACGGCACAATATTGATAAACTGCCCGGCACGGGTGGAGCCGATACGAGCGATTCCCTGATAATACCAGACAAAGCCGAGCACTGTGCCGAACAGTGCCAGATAGCCGATGTGCCCCCAGATGATCAAACTACTGACAGCAACCTGCGCACCCAGACCGGACAGCAGGGCAAGGGGCAGCAACAGCAAAGCCCCGGCAACTGCTGAATAGGTCACTGCTACCAATGGCGAGAAATTGCGCATGGCACGCCGACCGACCAGTGAATAGGTGGTCCAACTGAGCACACAGCCAAAAATCATCAATTCTCCCCAGCCGACCCCACCCGTGAATAACTGGCTCAGTTCTCCGCGCACAACAACTGTGATCGCACCGGCAACCGACAGGATAATACCCAAGACCTTTTTCGCAGTGAGGTTCTCACCATAAAAGATCGCGGCACCAATAGCGATCATCACCGGGTTATTGGCAATAATGATCGCCGCCCGGCTCGCTTCAATCTGCCTTAACCCGCTGAAAAAAAAGACATTGTAGGCAAATACCCCGCTTAAACCCAGGAGCAGCAGCGGCAACAGATCATCCCGATTAATCCGTGGCAGATGGCCATGGTGTCGCCAGGTAAGCGTCAGCAGCACCGCCGCCGCCAGGGTAAAACGCAAAAAGGCAGCAACAGCGGGCGACAAATCAGCAGCAAGCAACTTGCCGGAGATAAAGGTTCCTCCCCAGAACACTGCCGCGAGGGTCAGTTTCAGGTAAGTTTGCCACAGGGGAGCAGTACCGGGCATGGCTAGCTCTGACCATCAGGAACTAATCTGCTCTCGCCGATCAGTTTCTGAATAACAACGCCTGCCATGGTCAAACCGAAGATCGGTGGAATGTAGGACGAACTGCCAAGAATCACCCGCCGATCATTGCAGTTCCAGCGTTGTTCTTCGCGATTGGTGCAGATGCAGTTGTCGGCACAGACATGGGCTTCATCCCTTAAGGGGCGAAATTCTTCCGTCGAATAAACCACCTGGACCCCCTGATTGATCCCGCGGCTCCGCAGTTCCTTGCGGATAATCCGCGCCAGACGGCATTTCTCCGTGGCACTGATGTCAGCAACCTTGATTTGGGTCGGGTCGAGCTTATTGGCTGCGCCCATCGAGCTGATGACCGGAATCCGCTGCCTTACACAGCTTTCGATCAGGTGCAACTTGGCGCTGATATGATCGATGCAATCGAGAAGATAACCATACCCCGCCGGCAACAGCTCCGGCGCGGTTTCGGCATGATAAAATACGTGCTTGGGAGTAATTCGGCAATCCGGATTGATCTGGCGGCAACGCTCGGCCATCACCTCGACCTTGGAACGGCCGATGGTACTATCCAGGGAATGAATCTGGCGATTGATATTGGTTGCGCAGATATCATCGAAATCGACGAGGGTCAGGCTTCCAATACCGGCTCTTGCTAAAGCCTCCACCGCGTAGCTACCCACGCCGCCAATACCGAAGACGGCTACCGAAGCCCCTGCCAGGCAATCCATTGCTGACGCGCCGACCAGCAACTGCATCCGGCTGAAGCGATGTTCGTTCATTTGTTGCCTTCCTGAATTTTTCCAAACAACTTTGGTAATTATTTAGCTATCGCAGGGTCGGGGATTCTGTGACAAGGGTGTCTGTCGCCATGGACGGTGACAGTCAAGCGGTCAGGGATGACGAAAAGCGTCCCTTGGCACAGGATCCCCCGCCCCGGTGTTGAACGAATAGCAACTTTAGAGCATTTTCTGTCGTTACTCTGGCTACAGCATCAAGGGTCAGGTTTTTAATTTCTGCAACTCTTTTCGCTACCTTGACCAATTCCTCCGGTGCCGGTGCCATATCCGGCAGGTCCGTTTCCAGCACAATAGCAGATGATGGCAAGGCCGCGACAACCTCAACCAGCTTGCGCGCATTGTGCCGCAGCAGAATCGGCCCGACCCCGATAGAAAATCCCAGGGCAACCAGCTCGCGGGCAAAGGGCATACTGCCTGAGAAAGCATGCCAGACACCACCAATCCGCCGCCCGATGTCCAATTCACGTAATATCGCCAGCAGGGCACCGTTTTTTTTACGACAGTGAAGCAGCACCGGCAAGTCATGATCAAGAGCAATCTGCAACTGGGAACGTAGCACCCGTTCCTGGATCTCCTGCGCAGGTCCGACAACTGCATCCAGACCGATTTCTCCGATAGCGACAACCTTTGGATGGCGGATCAGTTCTTTTAACCGCAGGGCTACCTCGTCATCCCATTGATCTGCACACATGGGATGAATTCCCGGAGCGGCATATACGCTCGAATGTCGCTGTGTCAAGGAGATAAGGGCATCCCAATCACCAACTCTGACTCCTGGTTGAATCAACCATTCGATCCCCGCTGCTTTGGCAGATTCAACCCATCTATCGGCCATCCCCTCGGCACCAGAAGCCTTCAGATGAATGTGCGTATCACAAAAGTCCATGGTGACGTTAATCAACCACCCGAGCTGCCAGGACCCGGCTGCCGAGGTTTTTCACTTTTCCGGGATCAGCGATGGGTCCCAGCCCGGTCGCTGCCTGATAAGTCGTTTCGGCGGCAACCGGGCCGGCAATCCGCAAACGGGTCTGCCGGCGGTTGCCGGCCTGATCGTCGTAACCAACCTCAAGATCAATATCACCAATGCTCACCGGGGTCTGATTCGTCAGACGGACAATCAGTTGGCCCTGGCGATCAAGAGCATAATCGAGGTTAAGGTATTTATCGGGATGGGCGGGCAGATCAAGGCGCACCAGAGATTCATAGGCCTGGCGACCGGCGGGGGAATCGGACGCAGCAGCTCCCGCAAAGTACTCCATTGCCTGGGCCTGGTTGCCACGATTCAAGGCCAGTTGTCCAAGTGAATTCATCGCCGGCGCAGTCGGCAGCAAAGCGACACTACGCTCCAGATCGGCGCTAGCTGAACCGGTTTCCCCCAACGCCTGATAGGCCAACCCACGCTGCAGGTAGTAGTGAAAATATTCCGGCTGGCGCTGCAGGGCTTGATCGAAGGCCGCTACCGCTTCGCGTTCGCGCCCCTGCTTACGCAGAGCATCACCGCGCAGACCGTAAAAAAGGGCTTCCCTGGGTTCACCGGCAATCGCCTGGTCGGCCAGGGCCAGGGCGCGATCGGCGCGATTGTCATTCAGCGCCTTGCGCCCTTCGTCATAGGTATCATAGGACTTCTGTGCAGCAAGCAGCGGCGCCAACATCTTTTTATATGATTCCTCCCCTCTCTCACCACCTGTGGGCAAGCTCGCCAGGGTGCGGCGATTGGCATCGACCCGCTCCTGCGAGGGGGGATGGCTGGCAAACAGGCCTTCGAGCCAGTTGCTCTGCCGCCCTTCCGACAGGCGCACAAAGGTTTGCTGCAGATCCACCGCTGCGCCGGGATCATAACCGGCGCGTGACATATAGAGCATGCCATAGTAATCGGCCTCGCTCTCCGCTTCGCGGCTGTATTTCTGACTGACGAGACCGGCGGCAACAGAGGCTCCGCCCATCGCCAGTCCGGCATACTCACTGTTGCCGGCCGCCATTGCGGCGGCAACTACTGCGCCCTGCAGCAACATGCTGCGCTGCATACTCTGGGCGCTGTGGCGCGCGGCGGCATGGATAATTTCATGACCAAGCACCGCTGCCAGCTCCGCTTCGCTCTGCATCTCGGTGAGCAGGCCGCGGTTGATGGCGATCTTGCCGCCGGGCAACGCCCAGGCATTCGGGGTCGAATCATTAATCACCTGAAATTCATAGGGAAGTTGACGATCACTGACTGCCGCCAGGCGTCCGCCAACGTCCTTGACGTAGGCCGTAATCTGCGGCTGGGTACCATAATCTCCCCCTTGCATCTGCCGTAACGGCGCATACTGTTCAGCGCCAATCTGCAGCTCAGTTCCTTCTCCAACCAGCACCAATTCATTGCGCCCGGTCACCGGATTGACGGCACAACCGGTCAGCACCACCAGCAACAGCATCCACGCCAGATGTCGTAACATCATCGCCTCCCGCTCACCTCTTCACCGGCTTCCAAGGTATCATTAGCCCTCAATCAGGGAAACCAGGACCCGGCGCTTGAGCTCACCAGCAAGCATCTGTTTGATTTTTTCCTCAAGTTGCTCCAGCCCTATTTCTTCAACCATCTTGTCGAGACCAGCGAGTTTCCAATCGCCTGCCAGCCTGGTCCAGACCTGCTGACGGCGTGCCATGGGGGCTTCGGCAGAATCGATACCGATCAGACGCACCCCGCGCAGAATAAAGGGAAAAACATTGATCGGCAGTTCCGGCGAGGCCACCAGGCCACAACAGGTAACAACCCCATCGTAACGGGTCGACTTGATCGCCGTAGCCAGCATTTCTCCACCGACACAATCGACAACGCCGCTCCAGGTGGTTTTAAGCATTGGGCGCTCGCTGCCGGTCATAAAGGTTTCACGGCTGAGCACCTGCGCAGCGCCGAGGCGCTTCAGGTAAGATTCTTCATCGAGCTTGCCGGTAACTGCCGTCACCTGATAACCCAGCCGGGCCAGAATCGCGACCGCCAGGCTGCCCACCCCGCCGGTCGCGCCGGTCACCAGGACCGGGCCGGAATCCGGAGTCACCCCATTAGCGACCAGCTGGTCAACCGACAACCCTGCCGTCAATCCGGCAGTGCCGTACATCATGCTCTCCTTGAGACTCAACCCTTTCGGCAATTTAAGTGCCCAGCGGGATGGCACGCGAATCAACTGGCCAAAGCCGCCATCGGTTTCCATCCCCAGGTCATAACTGGTAACAATCACCTGGTCGCCAGGCTGGAAACTGCCGTCATCACAACTGACAACCTCGCCGGCGGCATCGATTCCCGGAGTATGCGGAAATTCACGAGTGACCCCCGGGTTACCGGTCGCCGACAGGGCATCCTTGTAGTTGAGGGATGAATAGTGAACCTTTACTACCAGATCACCGGCGGGCAATTCATCAAGGCTGCGGGTTTCAATCGAACGGACAAAGACCTTTTTTTCCGGCTGGCTTACGACTAATGCTTTAAATTTCATCAACTCTAAACCTCCCTGACCGAATGTGATAAGTGAACTTGGAAAAACAAAGTAAAAACGAAGTATACCACGGACAAAGCGGTTACCAAAGCCATTGCCCGGCAGCACTGTGTTATAATAACAATTTTTCACCACCCACTCTCTTCGCTGGCTAGAGTCACAGAAGATAAAGAGGAAACCTGGTGTTTTAGAAATTTCTCAGTGGCTTAGTGGTGAATGCTTTATGAACGTCACTACTGCTTTACGCAAAAACAGTACAGGGAGGCACATCATGACAATCAACAAGATATTCAGCTTCCTAGCCCTGCCGGTTAGTCTCAGTTTTTTATTCCTTACCAGTTTGCCTTTCAGCGCTGCTGCGCAGGTTGTCACGACCTCCAGCGAACAAATCCGCGTCGTCGAAATCACCAGAGGGCTGGAACACCCGTGGGGGATGGCTTTTCTTCCCGATGGTCGCATCCTGGTCACCGAGCGTCCGGGGCGACTGCGCCTGGTTGAAAATGGCCAGCTGCTGCCGCAACCGATATCCGGTCTGCCCGCTGTTGTCGCCCAGGGGCAGAGCGGTCTGCTTGATGTGGCCCTGCACCCGCGCTTCGCTGAGAATCAGCTGGTTTATATTGCCTACACCTCGGCGCGCAACCGTGGGATCAGTACCGACGTTGCCCGCGGCAAGCTGATCGGGAACAAGCTCGAGGAGGTTGAGGTGCTCTTTCGCGGCAACAAGGGAACAACTACCGGCCGCCACTTCGGCGCCCGTCTGGTGTTTGACGGCACGGGCTTTCTCTATATCGGGCTGGGCGACCACGGCCAGATGGATCGCGCACAAGAAACCGATGACCATGCCGGCTCGGTCATCCGAATTCACGATGATGGTCGCATCCCTGCCGACAACCCTTATCGACAGCATCCGGACTGGCTGCCGGAACTCTTCAGTATCGGCAACCGCAACATTCAGGGTGCTGCCCTGCAGCCCGTCAGTGGTGAGCTCTGGGCCCATGAACACGGCCCCCAGGGAGGAGATGAAATCAACATCATCCGCTCCGGTCGCAACTACGGCTGGCCGGTGATCACCTATGGGGTCAATTACGGTATCGGCACCAGAATCGGTATCGGCACCCACCAGGAGGGAATGGAACAGCCTCTGTATTATTGGGACCCCTCCATTGCGCCAGCGGGAATGATGTTTTACACCGGCGATCAATTTCCCAGCTGGCAGGGCAATCTGTTTATTGGCGCCCTGCGTGGTCAGATGCTGGTGCGCCTGACCCTAGAGGGGGAAGAGATCGCCGCTGAAGAACGTCTGTTGCAGAACCAGGTCGGGCGCATCCGCGATGTCCGCCAGGGGCCTGACGGCTTCATCTATCTGCTGATCGATGCCCGCAACGGCGCCCTGCTGCGACTTGAACCGGTGACACCCTAGCCGTTATTCAAGATACAGCATCTTGCGCGTCATGCCGCCGTCAACAACAAGGTTCTGACCGGTAATAAATCCAGCCTGCGCAGAGATCAGGTACGCCACCAGGCCGGCGATATCCTCCGGAGTACCAACCCGCCCCACCGGATGCTGCCGGTGGTCCTGCGGGCTTAAGGGACCATCGCTGACATGAATCCAGCCGGGGCTGACACAATTGACACGAATCTGCGGCCCGAGGCTCATGGCCATGGCATGGGTTAGCGCCACCACGCCCCCTTTGCCGGCAGAGTAGGCCTCAGTATCGGCCTCCGATTGTAATGCCCGGGTGGAGGCGATATTGACAATGGCTCCGCGGCAGGTTCGCAGCAAAGGAACCCCATGCTTGCTGCACAGAAAGACGCCGGTCAGATTGGTCGCCAGCAGTCGGTTCCAGTCGGCCAGTTCCAGTTGCTCAAGGGGGACGGCATGAGCCCGGGCGATTCCGGCGTTATTGATCAGCGCATCCAGGCGACCAAAATCCGCGCCGACACGCGTAAAGAGGTCTTTCACCGACTCTTCATCGGCGACATCGGTCCTTATCGCAGCGATCTCTCCGGCAGATTCGGTAACCAGCCGACGCCCAGCCTCCTCGTCAATATCGGCAACCACTACCCGAAACCCATCCTCTAACAGACGCAGTGCAATCCCTCTACCGATCCCGCGCGCACCACCGGTCACCAGAACAACAGGCTGCCGCACATCCATTTCCGCCATCATCAACCCCTCTCTTCAACGAGTACCCACACCATCTCTACCGTCTCCCAACATATTGCCCGGATGCAAAACCCCAGCAACGGCTTTTCGCAGCATTGCAAAACCCTGAATTATCTCTATTTTTCATCATGTTACATTTTTTCATCAAGGCAAAAGCTCGTCGCTGAATTAAAATAATGTTTGCATTTTTGCGAAACAACATATCTTACAGCACTTACTATAACAATCTATATATCTGTTTTTGTTACTTATTTAAATTTTTAAAAATATAAAACATCGGTATATAAATTGCTTATCCTTGTTGTATCCGACACATCAACAAGCGCCCTCGGTTACCACATCAGGGGTTACAACTTCAGCACATAAAAAATGAACGATTTTCATCATCTGTCGCTCACAGGAGAAAACGCAATGCAGAATAAGAACGCCATCCCTTTCAAGGATATTGGTCAGGGTCCGGCCCTTGTCCTCATCCATGACCTCCCCCTAACCGCCGAGATCTGGAACGAGCAGGTTGAACCTTTGCAACGCGCCGGTTTTCGCGTCATCCTTCCCGATTTTTCACAATGTCGTGAATACACGACGATCGCCGAATACAGTCACAGTATCCTGCGACTGCTCAACCGTGTTGGCGTGCGCCGCTTTGCCGCCTGCGGCATGGGGATGGGGGGAGCGATCCTCTTCGACCTGGTCGAACGCCACCCCGAGCGCATCGCTGGAGCCTGCTTTATCTCAACCCGACCGGTACAGGATGACGTACAGGAACGTGCGCGCCGTTCCGAGCTGATCAATCAGCTGATGAAAAATGAAGGGGAAATAGCGCGTGAACAGCTGGTGAGCATGCTCTTTGCGGGACGCGAGCGGCAGCTTCCGGTAGACCTCGTGAACTCGGTACGGCGGATGGTTAACAACTACGATCGCGATGCCCTGATCAATGGTCTCAAAGCGATGATTAATCGCCGCGACTACACCCAACTGCTCACCAACCTGCAGCTGCCTACCATGGTCGTCGGCGGCGAGCATGACAGCATTTGCCACCCCCATCACGTTGGGATTATGGCGGGCAAGTTGCCGCGCTGCCTCGGCTCGGACAAGTTGGACGGTGGCCATCTGCTGTCACTGGAACTGCCACAGGAACTCAGCCGCAGGCTGGTTGATTTTTTCCGGCGCATCGCTCCGCGTCGCAACCAGTTCAAAGTGGAAGAGCCGGAAGAACTGATGCCGGCAACGTGACAAGGAAGGCGACAGCCGGTCGTTGCCGGCCGGCTGTCGCTCCGCTAGCGCGCCGTTCCCGCCCTTTCCTGTTGACAGGAAAAACCCTGAGACGATAGATTTGAAGAGCCTTTATCCCTGGCAACGATCAATGCCGCAGGTAAAGGTTTTTTATTTGACGACTACCCACCCAAACCGAAACGAAATGCATGCACCCGGACGCCCTTTTACTGATCACCTATGTTGCAATGGCGCTGTTTTTTTCCTTCCTCTGTTCCATTGCCGAAGCGGTGCTGCTGAGCATCACACCCTCGTACATTGAAGAACAAAAAGAGAAAAAACCGGCCTTTGCCGCCCTGCTCAAACAGTTGAAACAGGACAATGTCGATCAGTCCCTTGCCGCCATCCTGACCCTGAACACCATCGCCCACACCGTGGGCGCCATCCTCGCCGGAGCCAAGGCCGCCGTTGTCTTCGGCAACGCCTGGTTCGGCCTCTTCTCAGCCCTGATGACCCTGGCGATCCTGTTTTTTTCCGAAATTGTTCCTAAAACCATCGGCGCGATCTACTGGATCAGATTGACAAGACCAACCATCTTTTTTGTCAAAGGTTTAATTACCGCCCTCTACCCGATCGTCTGGCTTTCGGAACGATTCACTAAATTTATTACCCACGGCAAAGAGATCCATATTTTCAGCCGTAATGAATTCCTCGCCATGGCAAAAATCGGCAGTCAGACCGGTCACCTGTCAGACAAGGAAGCACAATTCATCACCAATCTCTTCCGATTTTCTCAAACCCAGGTCCGTGAAGTCATGGTTCCGCGCCCGCGCATCATCGCCCTGGATATTGATGAAACACCAACGAAAATCTTGTCCCGGGTCCGCGATTCTCGCCACTCACGCTTTCCGGTTTACCGTGGAGATATTGACAACATTCAGGGGTTCGTCCTGGCAAAAGAACTCCTCAACCTGGCAATCACATCACCTGACTTTTCTATCACTACTGTCTTGCGTAAACCCTATTTTGTTCCCGAGGCCAAGCGCGTCCACGACCTGATGCGTGAAATGCAGCAGGATTACACCCATATTGCGATGGTAGTGGATGAATATGGCATGCTCAGCGGACTGGTCACCACCGAGGATCTCCTCGAAGAGCTGGTTGGAGAAATCGAGGATGAGTATGACTCAGGCAAGCCCAAACGCATTCAGCGTCTTCAAAACGGTGCATTTATTGTTGATGCGCTGCTTTCTGTCAGTGATCTGGAGCAGCTTCTGGGGGCACGCTTTAACAATAAATCTGCCCGCTATGAAACCCTGTCCGGCATGATTCTGTACGAACTTGGTGAACTGCCCGAAGAAGGGAAAACCCTGATCATCAACAACTACCGATTCACCTGCACCAAGGTCAAGGGGACCGCCCTCCTCAAGGTAAAAATCGAACCCCTCCCTTAAGAGCTGATCTGTTGTTCGTGATGGGTTACATGATCCACAGAAAAAGCCCGTGTGAGTAACGGCGCCCACTTCAAAGACCTGCAGATAACATGCGCAACCACAGAGGGGGCAATGGGCACCACCCTTTGACCTGATTCCGGCTATTGGACTACTGATCTTGACCCGACCATGCCGGCTCGGGATTGTCCGACCAGACCAGTTCAGACAAAAACAAGGGGCTATGGAAAAATCCATAACCCCTTGTTTTTATTGATTGGCGGAGGCAGATGTGAATCGAACACACCGGGGACGGGATACGCCCCCCATCGGTTTTGAAGACCGTGAGCGCCACCAGGCTACTGACTGCCTCCGAAATTGTTACGTTAGAGGCTGCATTCTACGCTGACTCATATCATTTGCACAAGCAAATTTGATGCTTTTGCAAAAAGTATCAATTTAGATGGATAAGCAAAAAGCGCCAAATACAAGGCGCGTCATTGTTGAGCAATGAGGAGTACTTACATACCTTAAAGCAGTGAAACTATGGCTGTAACGCAGCAGTTGGTAAGTTTTTTCGACGCCATCAAATTCAGGAAATCAATGCAACATCCTCCCCTGGGTCCTGATCTTTAACCACCGCCAGGGTCTTCCAGTGCCCGTGACGAAAGCGCAGGTAAAACAGGCCGCCGCTGATCAGAAAAAAAACAATAAATGCCAGCCACACAGTAATCGGGCTCAAATTCAGCACCTTGAGAAAAACAAAAACAATCGGCACCATCAGCCAGTGCATGGCCACCGACAGCCCCATGGCCCACAGCGTATCCCCGGCCCCCCGCAGGGTGCCGCTGAACACCACGATGGTGGCATCGGCCAGCACATACAGTGCGGCGAGGCGCAACATATCCACCGCCAGGGGGGCGGCTGCCAGAAACAGCTCGTTGGCTTCGAAGGGGGCAAAAATCTCGACCATCTGCTGCGGCAAGGTGACAAACAGCAGCAGCACCAGCGATGAGTAGATCCAACCCATCTTCAAACCGGAAAGGGCGGCACGTTCGGCGACCTCCGGACTTCCCGCGCCCATGTAACGACCCACCAGACTGACAACGCCGATCTGCAGACCGAGCAGCGGTACAAAGGACACCAGATCCCAGTTAAAGACAATAGTCACCGCAGTCGCTGTCACCACGCCATGGCTGTGAAAAATCAGCACAATCAGGGTAAAGGCCAGCAGATTCAAAAACATCTCAACCCCGGCCGGCGAACCATAACGCAACAGTTTCTTCATAATCGTTCGTTGAAATAACCAGCTGGCGCCGATGGAAAATTCATCGCGATGCGTGCGCCGCAGATAGGCTGCCAGCAGCACCAGCAGGGCGCAAAAGCTGCTGAACAGGGTGCCGTAGGCCGCACCGCGCAGTCCAAGAGCAGGAAAACCGAGGTGACCGAAAATCAGAACGTAATTGGCACCGACATTGACAACCATAGCGACCATGGCGGAAATCATGACGATACGGGTACGGCCGATACCGGAGAAAAATCCGGACAGGCTGGTACGCAGCAGCACCAACGGGACACCGTACAGGAGAATATTAAAATAGATCTGCTGTTGTTCGCTCTGCTCCGCTGGTATATCCATCAGGCCGAACATCAGATGAACCAGTGGCCGACAGGCAAAAACCACCATGGTCGCAGGGATAACCAGCAGCATCGCCTGAGTAACCACCACTGCGCATTGGGATTTACGCCCGGCACCCAGATACTGAGCAACCAGAGCGGTGGTATAACCGATCAGCCCGACAAAAAAGGTCATCAGCATAAAGCTCGACAGGCCACCGGCCATGGCCGCATTCATCGGCTCCGGACCGATGCGCGATAAAAACAGCCGATCAATGAAGATCAGCAGGGTTTCGCAGGCATGGGACACCACCATCGGGGTAGAAATGGCGAGCATTTCACGAAAACCCCCGGGGGTGTTTAGCTCTGTTGTGGTTGTTGTACTCACCTGGTTTCTCGCTGGCGGGCAGAGTGAACGGAATCAGAAATCGGTGGAAAAATCGATCAGTAACCCACTCGGGATAAAGGTGTCCAGTTCCAACTGACGCTGCCCGGTTTCGTGCTCGGCGAACAACCCGAGGAGGTCGAACTCGCGGGTAAAAGCATCACGAAACGGATAGCGTAACTCCGTCATCTGCAGGGGATTGCTGTCGACAAAATTCAAGGAGCACCAGTCGTCGGAGAAAGACTCTCCCGAGCAGTCGATATTCGGCAATCCGTGCAACCGGCAGGTCATGGGACGCGACTCATAAACCAGACAACTGCCATCTTTGCCAAGCAGGGGGCAGGGGGTCAGATCATCCTCCGGCATATTCTGCCACCCATCGTCGGGCAGGTGATTGAGAATGTACGGGGGTTGAAATTCCGGCCAGCGCTGCTGCAAGACGGCAACCCGGCTGCGCGCTCCGGTCAGCACCTGCTCCTTGACAGGCGCAGCCAGCTCAGCAAAACCGGACTGCAACAACGCCGCATCGAGCAAACTGATCTCAAACAGGCCTCGGCAGCAGCCACAGCATCCTTGACGGCAGGCAATCTGTTCCCCTGACCGCGCAACACAACCGGCGAACCAGTCGTCAAAGCGGCCCAGCAGCTGACGATATTCAACGAGAATTTGCTTCACCCGTGACCCTTTCTTCAGCGCTGCGATGTCGCCAGCCTGATGGCCAGAAGGACAAAAACCGTGCCCGCGAGGCGATTAAGAAACAGCTGCACCTGCTGTGAACGGTTTAACCACTGTCCGAGGCTGCCGGCGAGCAGGGCGATACTGCCAAACACCAGGACTGTCGCCAGAATGAACAAGCTGCCGAGCAACAGCAACTGATAAACCACCGCGCCGCGACCCGGATCGGCAAACTGGGGCAGAAAGGCGAGAAAAAAGATCGACACCTTGGGGTTGGTGATATTCATAATGACACCACGGCGGTAATAACGCCAGTAACCGGGTGCCGCCCCGGACTCGGCCTGGATGGTCTCCGGCGCCGCCCGAAATGCTTGCCAGGCGAGATAAACAAGATAACCGGCACCGACAAATTTGAGCAGAGTAAAAGCAACGGCAGAGGTCTGAAAAATAATCGCGACCCCGAAGGCAACAGCGGCGGTGTGCACCAGCAGGCCGGTACACAAACCGAGCACAATAACCAGCCCCGGTCCACGACCGCGCAAGGCTGACTGGGTCAACACAAAGATATTATCGGGCCCCGGCGCCAACCCCAAAAGAACCGCGACCGAGAAAAAAGTGATGATGGTTTCAAAAGCAAGCATGAATGCCCCGATCACCATAGGGGCACAAATTATTGTGCCCGCCATGAGAATAATTCGTTGTCACCCTGTTTAAAAAAGCAGGGCCCGTTTTTCCAGCTCCAGCAACTGGTCCCGCAGTTTAGCCGCTTTTTCAAATTCCAGTTCGGCGGCTGCTTCGAGCATTTGCGCCTTGATTCCGGCCATCTTTGCTTTCAGGGCCTGAGGATTAGCATAGAGATCTTCTTCTTCGGCGCACAGGGGTAATTCCTTATCCTTGCGACCGATAAAATTATCGACAATCGAAAAGAGGGATTTGGTGACCGATACCGGCGTGATGCCGTGCTCCTGATTGTATTGCAGCTGCTTGATGCGCCGCCGCTCAGTCTCATCGAGACAGGCCTGCATTGAGCGGGTCACGCGATCCGCGTACATAATCACCCGACCGTCGATATGGCGAGCGGCGCGGCCGCAGGTCTGGATCAGCGAGCGCTCACTGCGCAGGAACCCCTCCTTGTCGGCATCAAGAATCGTTACCAGGGCCACTTCAGGAATGTCGAGCCCTTCGCGCAGCAGGTTGATCCCGACCAGCACATCGAATTCCCCTTCACGTAAAGCGCGGATAATCTGCACCCGCTCAACCGTGTCGATATCGGAATGCAGGTAGTTGACACGGATCCCCGCCTCCTGCAGATAGCCGGTGAGATCCTCGGCCATGCGCTTGGTCAGGGTCGTCACCAGCACCCGCGCGCGCCGATCAACGGTGACGCGAATTTCCTCAATCAGATCATCGACCTGATTGAGGGCCGGGCGCACTTCGATAGCAGGATCAACCAGTCCGGTCGGTCGGATGACCTGTTCGACAAACACTCCTTCGGCTTGTGCGAGCTCGTAATCGGCGGGGGTTGCTGACACATACACCGTTTGCGGCTGGCACTGCTGAAATTCCTCGAACATCAGCGGCCGGTTATCGAGCGCTGACGGCAGGCGAAAGCCGTAATTGACGAGGGTTTCCTTACGTGAGCGATCACCACGATACATGGCACCGACCTGACTGACGCTGACATGACTCTCATCAATGAACATCAAAGCATCATCCGGCAAGTAGGATAACAGGGTCGCCGGCGGCTCTCCGGGATGACGGCCATCAAGAAAGCGTGAATAGTTTTCGATCCCCTGGCAGTAACCCATCTCTTCAATCAGTTCGATATCAAAGAGGGTGCGCTGTTCAATCCGCTGGGCCTCAAGCAGCATGTTCTGCTCACGGAAATGCTTAATCTGCCGTTGCAATTCGTCCTGGATTTCACCGATGGCGCGCTTGAGGGTTGGCTTGGTAGCGACATAATGGCTGGCCGGAAAGATCGCGGTGCGCTCAAGGCGATCAATAACCTGGCCGCGCAGGGGATCAATTTCGCTGATGGCATCGATTTCGTCCCCGAAAAACTCGATACGCAGGGCCCGTTTTTCCTCGTAGGCGGGAAACACCTCGACACTGTCCCCGCGTACCCGGAAGGTACCACGGTGAAAGTCGATATCGTTACGTTCATACTGGATTTCAACCAGACGGTGGAGAAAATCATTGCGCTTGAGCTCCATCCCGGTGCGCAGATCAACAAGCATCCCATAATAGGCTTCCGGCGAACCCAGGCCGTAGATACAACTGACCGAAGCAACGATCAGCACATCGCGACGCGACAACAGGGAACGGGTGGCACTATGGCGCAGCTTGTCGATTTCCTCATTGATGGAGCTGTCTTTTTCGATGAAGGTATCAGTCGAGGGGACATAGGCTTCGGGCTGATAGTAATCGTAATAACTGACGAAATATTCCACCGCGTTGTTGGGGAACAGTTCCTTGAACTCGCCGTAAAGCTGCGCCGCCAGGGTTTTGTTGTGGGCCAGCACCAGGGTTGGGCGCTGGAGGCGCGCCACAACATTGGCCATGGTAAAAGTTTTACCCGAACCGGTGACACCGAGCAGCACCTGATGGCGGTCACCACGTCCGATGCCGGCGACCAGCTCATCGATGGCCTGGGGCTGGTCACCACAGGGGGAGTAGGGAGATATCAGTTCAAATTGCGCCATGGAATTTCTTTTTAAAAGTGTTGTTTTTTTGCGTCAAAGCGTTAGAGTGTTCGGTTCGAACGCAATCTGCGGAGGATACGGGATGACGAAAGAAAAAAGCAAATTTGTTTACTCAGTTTTCTGGAACTGTTCGCTGATCACCTGCGGCTCGCTGATTCAAACCCTGGCTCTCAAAGGGGTTGCGATTCCCCACAATTTTGTTCCCGGCGGCCTGTTCGGGATCGGTTCACTGATTTATTATCTGACCGAAGTGCTTAATCCAGGACTGCTCTATCTACTATTAAACATCCCGTTGTTTGTCCTCGGCTACATCTTTATTTCACGCCGCTTCCTGTGGTACAGCGCTTTGGCGATGGCGCAAATCACAATTTTTTACCAGCTGTTCCAGTTTGAAATCTATATCGAGAACCAGCTCTACGCTGCCTTAACCCTGGGAGTCATGCTCGGTTTCGGTGCCGGCATGGTGCTACGTTCCCTCGGTTCCAACGGAGGCCTTGATGTGATCGCGGTCATCCTTTATCAGAAATATAATATCGGTATCGGCAAGACCTATTTCGGTTTTAATCTGATCCTGTTCAGCTTGAGTTTTTTGAGTCTCGACAATGATCTGGTGATTGCATCAATGATCGCCGTCTTTGTCACCTCAGTGACTCTGGACTACACCCTGTCCATGTTCAACCAACGCAAACTGGCCTTCATTATTTCGGAGAAATCTGAATCCATCGCTGACCGGGTGATGACAACATTAAAAATCGGCACCACCCTGCTCCCGGCTATCGGTGCCTACCGCAAGGAGGGCCGTACGGTGATGATGGTGGTGATCAACAATATCCAGCTCAAGCGTCTCGAAGAGATTGTTTTTACTACCGACGCACACGCCCTGTTTATTGTCGAAAACACCTTCAGCGTTCTGGGGTCGACCTTCTCAAAAAGGAAGATTTATTAGGAGAAACTCAGTTAGGCATTGCGCCAACCACCAATGCCGGATCAAGGCGGACATCGAACCAGTTCAGGCGCCAGTCAAGATGCGGGCCGGTCACCCGACCGGTAGCACCGACGGTGGCGATAAGCTGCCCCTGGTTAACATGCTGACCAACCTCGACCAGAATGTCATGCAGGTGCAAAAAGGTTGAGGCGAGTCCATGGCCATGGTCAACCACCAGGGTGGTGCCGGCAAAAAACATCCCCGGATGGACATAGGTCACGATCCCGCCCGCCGGCGCCTTGACCGGAGTCCCCTTTGGTACGGCAATGTCAATGCCGAAATGGGGCTGCCGCGGCTCACCGTTGAAAATCCGCTGGCTGCCATAAACCCCGGTAATGCGACCGGTCAACGGCCAGCTGAAGGGCTCAAGGAAATCACGGTTCTCATTGACCAGTTGACGGACGGCAGAGATCTCCGCTGCCTCACGGCCAATCCGCTCGAGATCTTCCGGCGATGGTTCCATTAACCGCTGACTGATGCCGTCAATCCGCTGGATCCGATAGTCACGCGGTTCAAGCTGAATCTGCTGTTGGCGCACCTGACCCTCCGGGGATTGCACCAGCAACTCCTTTTCAAGAGCAGCCCCACGGCCAAAGCCGATGATGAAATCTCCTGTCACGGTCACCGGCACCTGACGCCCCTGGAATACCACCCGGCAGTCAGCACAGGTACGCCCAAACACCAACCCGCCAGGTGTAAAATGACCACGCAGATCAAGCCCAGCCGCAGGCACCGGCACGGCAACCAGGAGCAGTAACAATAACAACTTTTTCACTATCTACCTCGTTGGCATCCAGCATCCCGACAGAAACTACCTGGGAATAATTCCCAGCTCAACCCGACTCGCCGGTTCCTCTTTGGGGGGTGCAAAGATATCGGTTTTTTTCAGAAAGAGCCGCGGGGTCAGTTCCTCACTTATCGTTTCGAGGACATTGCGCACCGCCAAAGCCCGATCACGGGCCAACTCCGCCAGCTGCTCTTCTTCAACGACAATATGGGCCAGCAGCAGCTTCTCCATCTCCTCATCAGGCAGGCTGGTAAGCATTCCCAGCAGATTCCGCGGGCGCGGGAAGGTTGCGTCCTCGTACACCTGTAACAGCAGCTCAGAATAGTTTTCCTCATTAATAATCAGATCTTCGCTATCCGCCGGCGGTTGGCCCTGACGTTGCAAATTACGCAGCAGTGCTTCTCTGAGCATCTGCTCGAGGCGCTCCTGACGGTAGGCTTCCGGGTCATTGTCGCGATCGGCAAAACCGCTGATTTCAAGATTGAATGCCGGACGCGACAGCAGCACTCCGGCCAGTTCTGTCAGCTTCTCCAGTTGTGCCTCATCCAGACGGGCAGTGCCATGGGAAAATTCTACATCGCTGTAATCTTTATCACTGCCAAGCATGGCGGTCAGCAATGAAAAAGGCGCCGTCGCCGCCCGCACCAGCAGATTTCGCAATACGGTAAAAATGGTGCCGGCCAGACTGAAGTTCGGATCGTTCAAATCGCCGGAAACCGGAATATCCAGATGAATTTCTTCGTTGCGATCTTTCAGCAGGGCGATGGCGAGACGGATCGGCAGGTTAACCGCCTTATCACTCTGCACCGTTTCACCCAGATTGAACTGATCGAACATCACCCGGTTAGCGGCGCTGATTTGCTGCTGTTCGACATGATAATTCAGATCAAGATGGAGCTTGCCACGATCAATAGTGTAACCCAGATAAGTTTCCGAGTAGGGGGTCATTGGAGTCAGATCGATATCCTTGAAACTCAGGATCAGGTCAAGATACAGATCCTCACTCAAGGGGTTGATCTTGCCACTGATAGTCAGGGGTGAGTGATTTTCCAGTCGCCCGCGCAGATCAACATCAGCAAGCATGTCAGCGCTTGAGCGCATACCGCTGATACGCCCCCCCAGGTCATACATGGTGGTCGAAAACACCCTTGGCACATGACGATCGACAAAGGTAACCGTTCCCCCCTGCAGGGTAACCTCATCGATGCGGATATCTGCCGGGGTCGTGTCAGGGCCAGTTACGGTGGCGGCAGCTTCAGCTACCACCGAAGATTCCTCAGTGACAGTCGGAGCACCAAAGCCGGTCAGATTCATCTGCCCATCGGCGGTGATCTGAACGGCGGCCAGATAGTTATTCAACACCAGTTCACGAATATGCAGCCGCAACGGGTCGATATCTCCAGCCATCCCCTTGATGGCAAACCCTTCCCAGGAAATCAAAGTGCCGGCGGCAACAGGATCACGCAAGGCAAAGTGGGTCAGATCAATATCACCGGAGAATCCTCCGCTGATATTGTCACCAAGCCGTTTGACATCCAGCTTGAGATCCGTATGCAGAAATCCGTCTGCAATGGAAAAATTCAACTCCGGCGGGATAAAGTCGTTGAAATCGGCAAGGGAAACAGCGCCGACATTGATGTCTGCCGCAATGCTCAAGGGGGTATAGACCCACTGCCCTTGAACGTCAACACGCCCCTGCTCACCGACCTGCGCAGCAAACCGGTAGGGGCTGCTTTGCGCTACAGGATAGTGCAGTTCCTTAAGTTCCAGATCGATATGCTGCAACTCCACCCGCGGCCGTTCCGCCAGTGTTGCATCGGTAAAGCTGATCAGGGCGTTATCTATGGTAAATTGTCTTAACGCCAGCTCCCACTGTGCTGCGGAAGTCTCATCGACAAGCTCTTCGGCCGGGTCCTCGACCTTTTTGAGCTCCGGCTGTTCACGCAGCAGCAGCTCGGGCGAAAAACGTCCATCGGCCAGGCGGGTAAAGCCGATCTCGGCGCCGGTTAATTGGATTTTTTCAACGGTTATCTGTTGTTCACGCCGATCAAGAGTACCACCTGTCAGGTTCAATTCAGCCAGTTTGAGCTGATCCTCAGCGGTGAAGGGAACCAGCAGTTCACGCAGACGAATGCTGGTGTCGGACAGCTGCACATCGTTCTGCGAAGTATACGAAAAGCGCGTTGCAAGATCGACAACCCCCTGTAGGGGCCGAGTCAGCCAGGGTTCCAGATAGGGGTAGTAGGGTTGCAAAGGAATGTTATCCAACCCGGCAGTAAAAACCGCAGAAAGAGGCTGGAGCGTCACTTCTCCACTGACATCCACATCGCTCTGATGGGCGCTGTGCAATCTCAGATCGATTATCGTGGACTGTTGTGGGTGATTATTCAGCCGTTGAACGTCAAGATTGATGTCGCGCAGGGTTTCCGTCACCGGGTCCTGAACAAAAGCATCGTGAAAGTGAAGCACTCCATCAAAAATGGTTATCCGCTCGGCATTGAACAAAAAAGGCGGTGTTTCTTCGACCTCCTGCGGAGGCGCTCCCTGGTCGTTTTCTGGGGCAGCTGAACTCACCAAAGCTTCAAGGTTCCAGCGGCCGACAGGATTGCGACTGATCCATAGCTGCGGATCATGGAGCTCCACCATGGCCAGATTCACATCCCGGCGCAACAGATTGGCCCAATCGAGATCAGCCACCAGTAGCGGCAGATCGAACAGCGGCTGTTGATCCCGATCCTGGATCAGCAGATCGTCAAGCACCAGGTTTCCCCCCACCAGCAATTGCGGCGCTGCGCTGCGGGAAATTCGGTAGGAAAGGTCAAGATCGAGATCGAGGGTTCCACGCTGGATCACAACCGGCAAGGGCACAGGAGAGTGATAGGCATAAAAGGGCAGATCGACATCACTCAAATTGACAAAAAGTTCGGTTTCGAGAGAGTCATGGAAGGGTTTGAGTCGGCCATTGGCAGAGATTTCAGCATCATTGAGCTGCAGGCTTAAGCTTGGCTGAACGTATTTGTCGAGCAGAAAAGGAATATTGCCGACAAAAGGGACACTCAAGTCCAGCTGGCGAATCCGGTGGTGGGGCTGGGTGGCAGAGGTATAATCGATAAAATCGAGGGCACCCCCTTTCACCACAATATTGTTCAACGAAAACTCAAAAGAGTGTTTCTCCGCCACAGGATCAGGCTCTACCTCTTCCTGCGTGGCAAACAGGGCAACAAAATCAGAGAAGTTGTAAAGCTGCTCACCGAGCAACGCGATATTCAGATAGGGGCGGTCGATCTCGACGCGCCCGAAAATCAGCGCCCGGCGTAACAGAGAATAGGGGCTGACCGCAACCATCACCCGCTCGAACGAAACAAAGGGGTCGTTCCCATCGGGTTCGGTCAGGACAACGCCATCCAACTCGAGGGTGAGGGTAAAGGGGTTGAAATACACCCGTTCATAACTTAAGGTGCGCTCGGTGTGAGCGGCGATCCACTGCTCTGACTGTTTTTGTAACTGCCAGGGAACAATCAGCATTGACAGCAGCAGCAACCCGACAACAACAGCAATAGCTATCAGTAATTTTTTTAACCAGCGAGGCATCGTATCCTCTTGATCATGACTTTTTCATGGCCTGACTGCAACCGCACGACATTAACTCTTCAGTTCCAAGAATAGCAGACCGGAGAAAAAATTTCCTGCAATTCAAACCATCTTCATCAGCTCACCAAGCGCTTATCTTGTGCTACACTACAGGGACGCAAACGATCAGCAAAGAGGTGTCCCGAAAACATGCAGAAGACCCTGATTTTTGCAGGCATTGTCATTCTTATGATTGGCCTGCTCTGGCCTTGGCTCGGCAAGCTTCCGCTGGGGCGGTTACCCGGAGATATTGTTATCGACAAGCCGGGATTCAAGATGTTTTTTCCCATTACCAGTATGCTGCTGGTTAGTGGTCTGGTTTCAGTGATCATCTGGCTATTGCGAAAATAAGGGGTGAATATGCGACGACATGAAAAAGAGATTACCGCTACCGGCGAGCTGGAACAGGTATTATGGCAGGGACGGGTCTGCCATCTGGCCATCCCGGATGACCCCCTGCCGTATCTGATACCGCTCAACTACGGCTATCAGGATGGTGCCCTGTATTTCCACTCCGCCCTCCAGGGACGCAAGATCGAGCTGTTGAAAAAACAGCAGCAGGCATGTTTCAGTGTTACCATCGATTACGGTATTATCGAGGCCGAGCGGGCCTGCAACTGGGGTGCCCGCTTTACCAGTGTGCTGGGCTCCGGGCGGATTGAGCTTATCGATGATCGGCAGCAAAAACAGGCAGCTCTGCACATCCTGATGGCACAATATACAGACCAGACCTTCAGCTTCGAACCGGAACAAGTCGATGCTACCCTGGTTTTCAAGCTGGTCATTGAATCCATGAGCGGCAAGCAGTCCCGTGGTTAAATAAACATATGTTAAAAAACTTTTTCCAGACAGTTAACAACCTGTTTCGCAACGCATTGCGTACCAGTCTGATGCTGTTCAAGATTATTATTCCGATCAGCATTGCCACCCGTTTTTTACAGCAGTGGGGGGTCGTTGATCAATTCGGAATACTGCTCGGGCCGGTCATGGAGCTGGTTGGACTGCCAGGCCAGATGGGGCTGGTGTGGGCCACTGCCATGGTCACCAACATTTACGGCGGGATGGTGGTTTTTGCTACCGTTGCGCCGGGCCTAAATCTGACGGTCGCCCAGGTGACGGTCTTAAGTACCATGATCCTGGTAGCTCACGCCCTGCCGGTAGAACTGCGGATCGCCCAGAAGGCCGGAACCCGTTTTCGCGCCAGCGTGATGATCCGCGTGATTGGCGCTCTGCTTCTCGGCTGGCTGCTGCATATCTCCTACCAGCTGAGCGGCACCCTCCAGCAGGCCAATCAGGCCCTCTGGAATCCCCCTGTCATCGATCCGACCTGGAGCGCCTGGCTGCTGGCGGAACTGCGCAACATGCTGATTATTTTCCTGATTATCCTGACCCTGATGGCGGTGCTGCAGATCATGAAAAAAATCGGTATCACCACCTTGATGACGAGGCTGCTGGAACCATTGCTGAAGTTCCTCGGCATGAGTCGCGACGCCGCCCCGGTCACTATTATCGGCATGACCCTGGGTCTGAGTTACGGCGGTGGGCTGATTATCCAGGAAGCGCAATCGGGTCGTTTAAGCAAGCGCGACCTGTTTGCCTCAGTCACGCTGATGGGGTTATGTCACAGTATTTTTGAAGATACCCTGTTGATGATGGTTCTCGGTGCCCATGTATCGGGCATTTTCTGGGGCCGGCTGTTCTTTTCCCTGTTAGCGATCTTCCTGCTGGTACGGCTGATCAATAAACTTCCGGAGCACCTGTTTGAGCTCTATCTGGTGCGCCCGGTTCCGGTTATCAGTGCCAATCCGGCTGACAGGACGGTTGGATGATCATTGCGCTGATCGCTGCCATGGACCGCAACCGCATCATCGGCCATGCCGGGACCCTGCCCTGGCATCTGCCCGCCGATCTGCAGTGGTTCAAGCGTCATACCACTGGACATGCCTTGCTCATGGGGCGGCGTACTTTTGAAGCTGTCGGCCGCGCCTTGCCCGGTCGCCGCACCATTGTCGTCAGCCACAACCCGGACTACCAGGCTCCCGGTTGCATTGTCGCAACCAATATTCCGGCTGCCATTGCGGCGGCCAAACCCGCTGAACAGCTGTTTATCTGTGGTGGCGGCGAGATTTACCGGCAAACCTTTAACCTGGCAGAGCGTATTTACCTGACGGAGCTTGATATTGACGTCACAGGTGATACCTTTTTCCCTGAATTCTGCGAAGATGAGTTTGAGATTGTTTCTCAGGAACAGCGCTCAGGACCCTTTAAATACCGATTTTCAATTTTTCATCGTAAACAGCAACCACCGTCTTTTGTCACATAAGTCAAAGGAAATATCCCCATGAACTATCGATTCCTGCCCGGCCTGATGTTGCTCTTCCTTCTTTCCGCCTGCATGCCCCACCCGTTCCACCCCGAACGCAGCCTTGTCGCAACGATCCCCGGCCAGGCGCCACAGCAACTGCGGCTACAGGCGGAAGGGCGGGTCGAGGCTACACCCGACCAGCTGCGTTTACGCCTTGGCGTCATTACCGAAGCCGGCGATGCTGGTCAGGCAGTGAGTGAAAACAACCAGCGCATGACCGGGGTCATGGCGATGCTCGCTGAACTCGGACTTGACCGCAAGGATCTGGCCACCGGCCAGTTCCAGATTCAGCCCCAATGGAGCCAGCCGCCCAGACCGACCCCGGCCAACTGGCAACGGGAGATCATCGGCTACCGGGTCAGCAATGACCTGTGGGTCCGGACCACCCGGATTGAGCTGGCCGGACAACTCCTTGGCTTAGCTCACCAGGCGGGCGTCAACCAGGTCGGCAACCTGCAGTTTACCCTTGCTGATCAGGATCACTACCAGCAGCAGGCCATGACTCTGGCCACCCGGAAAGCGCTGGAACAGGCGCAGGTGCTCGCCACTGCCGCCGGTGCCGAACTCGGCGACATTCTCTCGTTAACCCTTGATACTCCCGGCGGTTTCAGTAGCCCCGCACCGCTGATGGCCGAGGCCCGGATGATGGCCGCTAGCGATGTGGTCCCCATCACTCCCGGCAATGTCGATATTCAGGCCACCGTCACCGTTATTTTTGAATTAGTCTCTCCTGAACGCAACCAGTGAGGATGGCGATGATCATTGATCCGGCCGTGACTGCCAGTTTTGACGTGGATCCGCAACGTGGATTCTCACCCCTGTGCCCGCAGGAACTTCCCGTTCCCGAGGGGGATCAGATCGTTACCGAATTGAACGCTCAGGCAGCCTTCGGCTCCGTTCGCCTGGTCAGCAAGGACTGCCATCCGGCACAAGCGCCCTGGATTGCCGACACCCCCGAGGAAACCCTGCAACCGGTCGCGGGCAATTTTCCCGGTCTTGATGTGAAGTGGCCACCCCACTGCGTGGTTGGCACCGAAGGCAACCGGTTATTGCCGGGGCTGCCCGCTGAAACCGACTACGATCTGGTGATTGAAAAAGGGGTTGATCCCCTCAAACACCCTTACGGTGCCTGCTACCATGACCTGCAGGAAACCGAGAGTACCGGCGCCATCGAGTGGTTGGCAGAGCACGGGGTCACGACCCTGATCGTTGGTGGCCTGGCTACCGACTATTGCGTCAAAACCACGGTTCTGCAGTTGCTGCGTGCCGGATTCCGGGTCATTGTCAACCTCGCTGCCTGCCGTGGTATCTCCCCTGATACCACCAGCAAAGCCATTGTCGCCATGCGCCAACAGGGAGCCGTTCTCATTGACAGCAGTCGCGAACTGCGCCTGGCGGGATAGGGATGATGGATTATCCTGCGCTGATTACCAGCCTGATGGATACGGATCTCTACAAGCTCACCATGCTTCAGGCCTTCTATCATGCCCCCGAGTTTCGTACTGTGGAGGCTGAGTGGAAATTTCACTGTCGCAATCGCCACGGCTTTGATCTTGCCGCCCGGATCCCCGAGATCAAGCAGCAACTGGAAGAAGTCTGTCGCTTGCGGTTTGCCGATGAAGAGCTTGATTATCTCGCCACCTTCCCCTTTTTCACCCCTGATTTTATTGAATTTCTAAGGATTTATCAGCTCGACATGCGGTTTGTTTCCATGCAACCCCAAGATGAAGACATTGATCTGCGGATTCGCGGGCCCTTGATCCATGTTGCCCTTTTTGAAATTTATACCCTGGCTATTATCAGCGAGATACATACCAGGACCATTTGTGGTGACGTTGATGAGACCATCGCCACTGCCAGACTCAACGAAAAAATCGCCTATTTGCAGTCTCAGGAACCGCTGTCAGGTTTTAGTTTTGCCGACTTCGGTACCCGGCGGCGGGCATCGAAGCAATGGCAGGAGGAAGCATTGACCCTGCTGCTCAAAAAAATTCCCCGCTATTTTGTTGGCACCAGCAATCTCGATCTGGCCAGGCGGCTGGGCACAACCCCTATCGGCACCATGGCCCATGAATGGTTCCAGGCCTGGCAGGCAATCACTCGTCTTGCAGATGCCCAGAGAGCTGCTCTTGAGGGGTGGGTGCGTGAATTTCGCGGCAGGCTCGGCATTGCGCTGACGGATTGCTATTCAATGGATTCGTTCATGCGGGATTTCACAGACCCCTACTTCGGCAAGCTTTATGATGGCCTTCGCCACGACAGCGCCTCACCTTTTGAATGGGGCGAAAAAGCCATCAGCATGTACCGGCAAATGGGGATTGATCCCGTGACCAGAACCCTGGTTTTCAGCGATAGCCTCACCTTTCCAAAGATGATCGAGATCTACCGTTATTTTCATGGACGGACAAAAGTGGCCTTCGGTATCGGCACTAACCTTACCAATGATACGGGAACGCCCGCCCTCGACATGGTCATCAAGATGGTCGCGGCCAACGGCCGACCGGTCGCCAAGATTTCCGACGAGCCGGGAAAAAGCATCTGTGAGGACAAAGACTATCTTCACTATCTGGCGTCTGTGTACAATATCAAGATCAACGAGTAAACTCCGGAGACTGGCTGATAGGTTTCTGTCCGCGAAATAGATAGGGGCACGAGTGTCTAAGTATGATGTGATCGTCATTGGTGGTGGACCGGGCGGGCTTTTTGCCGCCGGCGTTGCCGCTGAGCAGGGAGCCAAGGTGCTGCTCCTGGAAAAGAATCGTCGCTGCGGGGCCAAGCTGCTGATCACCGGCAAGGGGCGTTGTAATATCACCTACGACGAAGATGATCCGCAACGTTTCAGCGAACATTTCGGCAAGCAGGGAAAAGCCCTGCTGACAGCGCTCTACAGCTTTGGTGTTGCTGCCACCGTTGATTTTTTTGAGCAGCGGGGATTGCCATTACAACGCGAACGGGGTGGGCGGATTTTCCCGTCGCAGGGTGGTGCGAGCGAGGTCCTCAAGGTGCTGTTGGAGCATGTTCGACAAACAGGAGCAGAGATCAAAACCAGTTGTCCGGTGAGCCGCCTGCTGTGCGACTCAGGTCGCATTCATGCGGTCGAAACACCGTCAGGCTCTTTCCACGCCAGCACCGTGGTTGTTGCCACTGGTGGTTTGTCCTATCCCCAGACCGGCTGCAGCGGCGATGGTTACCGCTGGGCAACAGCCAGCGGGCATCGGCTGATCCCCCCCCAGCCGGCGCTGGTCCCACTGCAGCTCGACGCCGACTGGACCCGGGAGCTGCTCAACCTGAACCTGAAAAATGTCAGCATCACCGCCTGGCACGACAACAGGCCGATTGCCGAACGTTTTGGCGAGTCCTTTTTTACCCGCAGCGGCATCGGTGGCCCGATTGTGCTCGATATGAGCGCCCAGATCCGCGATGCGCTGCAACAAGGTCCGGTTGAACTCCAGCTTGACCTGAAGCCGGCGGTCAGTATTGAACGTTTTGATCAGCGTCTGCAGCGCGAACTTGCGGCCCACAGCAACAAAAACTTCAATAATGCCCTGACCGGATTACTGCCACAGCTCCTTATTCCGCTGTTTGTCCGCTTGAGCGAGATTCCAGCAGAAAAAAAATGCCATTCCATTACCAGGGAAGAACGGCAACGCCTGGGCGGTCTGTTTAAAAACTGGCGCCTGAAAGTCATCGCTCTTGATACGCCGGAGCGGGCAATTATTACCTCGGGTGGGGTTCATCTTGCTGATATCGACATGCGCACCATGCGCTCAAAAATCGTCGATAATCTGTACTTTGCCGGAGAAATGATTGATCTGGATGGCCCGACCGGGGGATTCAATCTGCAGCTCTGCTGGTCAACCGGGTATCTGGCGGGAATCAATGCTGCCGGCGCAGCAAAAAACCCATGAAACCCATGAAAAAGGCCGTCAGTTTTTAGCTGTTGTTGCGCCATTGCTGGAAAATACGACCGAAAGGAAGCTCTAAAAAGCTGATGCTGCGGCGCAGATAAGTGTCGTGGAGATAAAAATCAGCCGCCCGCACCGCTGCCTCAATCCCTTGCATATGCAAAGCCCCCCAGGGGATAACTACCACATCGTAACGCTCTAGCGCCTGGGGAATAAGGTCAGTCACCGCCTGGTTTCGTTTGTCGATCAGATCGTCCATCAGCACCCGGTTGGTATCGATGGTGATATTCTCCTCGGCCCAGCGATTAAACTGCAGGTAGCCATGCCACAGGGAATCGGCATTCAGAAAATACCGGGCCAGGGCGTTGAGAACCTCAACACTGCGGGGATCGAACTGCTGCAGATCGATATCAGCGTCGAGAATGTGCGGGCCATCATAGGCCTCGCGGTAGGGTTGACGCAGATCGGCCGGACTGATACGGCGACCGGCAAAATGAAACTGTTCCTGACTCGACAGACCCAGATTGCCGGCAATCTGGCCGTAACTGAACTGTTCGCGCATCAAACCTGCCTCATCACTGACCCCTTCAGCAAGAATCAGGGTGCGCTCGGCGGGAATCGAGGCGATCAGATCTCTGAAATAACTACCGTGGCCGAGATGAATCATCCCCGCCAGACGGATATCCTTGCCATCGAGATGGTAGACCTTCTCCTGCATGTAGAGGCCATCGGGACGCAGCTGGACAAAGCCACCGGTGCTGCGATCGAGCACTCCGCTGACAATCGAAAACATAACGAGCAGCAAAGAAACCGGCAGCACAACCAGACTGATCAGTGAAAACCGGACCAGTGTTGAAAAACCGAAGGCCGGGCCGGAGAACTGCTCTGGAACCAGCAGCAGACTTTTATTGTTCAATAGAAAATTGACTTTAAGCAGCAGGACACCAAAGGCCAGTTGTGCAACGTAGGCCACCAGCTGCCCCCAGCCCAGGGCAAAATAGCTCAGGGGCCAATAATCCACCAGGCTCCAGAACAACCACAGCAGCAGAGGAATCAGCACCCGCTTGGGCAGATGCCGATTGAAACCAAAACCGATGTAAACGAAGAAACCGCTGATCAGGCAGGCCCCCCGGAGAAAGCGGTGAAACTGGGAGGCGAAGGAGAACATAGCCTCGTGCTGGACCAGCACATGAAAAATTCCGGAGACCGCTGAAGCGATAAAGAGAATCAGAAACAGGTTTGCCAGTTTTCTCATGAGCACCATCCCCGAGCCAGAATAATTCCAGGAGTCACCATCGAAGCTAGGCTATTGATCTTTCATTAAAAAGTCAATATCAACCCGCGGCCGGGAGGCGATCAGGCCGGTCATCACCACCGACATTGCGACGCAGGGTCCCAAGAAAAAGGCCCCTACTCTTGCTTTGAGAAGGGGCCTGTTCTTCACAGCTCTTGATGTTGATGCCTTGCGTATTTAATGGCCAGGCAATCTGCAATTACGATTCATGGCTACACAATGCCTTCAAACAGCACACTCGACAGATAGCGCTCACCCGAGTCGGGCAGGATCACAACAATGGTTTTGCCTTCCGACTCCGGCAATGCCGCTAATCTGGCCGCAGCAGCAACTGCCGCCCCGCAGGAAATTCCGGCGAGAATGCCCTCTTCCCGCGCCAGGCGCTGGGCATAGTCGATGGCTTCTTCGTTACTGACCTGTTCAACCTGATCAACAACGTCCAGATCAAGCGTGTCGGGAATAAAACCGGCACCGATTCCCTGAATCTTGTGAGGTCCGGGCTGCAAGCTTTGCCCCGCCAATTGCTGAGAAATAACCGGGCTGTCCGTCGGTTCCACGGCAACCGAGTGCAATGCCTGACCACGCGTCTTTTTAAAATAGCGGGAGATCCCGGTAATCGTGCCACCGGTACCAACCCCGGCAACCAGGATATCGACCTTACCACCGGTTGCCTCCCAGATCTCCGGCCCGGTGGTCTGCTCGTGAATTGCCGGGTTGGCTGGATTTTTGAACTGGTGCAGCAACACATATTTATCAGGATCACTTGCTGCCATCTCTTCCGCCGCCGCAATCGCTCCACCCATCCCTTTGTTACCGGGAGTCAGTACCAGCTTGGCGCCAAAAGCCTTGAGCACCTTACGCCGCTCCATGCTCATGGTTTCAGGCATGGTCAGGGTGATGGGAAGGCCCCGCGCCGCAGCAACAAAAGCCAGCGCAATCCCGGTATTTCCACTGGTTGGCTCAACAATCTCAGAACCAGGTCGTAACTTCCCACTCTTTTCAGCATCCCAGATCATGGACGCGCCGATCCGGCATTTAACACTATAGGCCGGGTTGCGCCCCTCAATCTTGGCGTAAACAATAGCTTTTCCGGGAACAATGCGGTTAAGGCGTACAAGCGGAGTACCACCAATGCTCAGGGAATTGTCTGCGTAGATTTGACTCATCTTGCTCTCCGAAGGGTTTACGCCGATACGATTTCAACGTTGAGACCGATGGCGACTAAAAGAATAAACATTAACCTTGGAGACGACAATATTAAACACTATCTCGTATGTCAAGATAAATTTATCAATTCAACGGCGATTCGTGGGGGATACGCCTTTTCAAAGTGGCCAGATCCAAAGCAACAGTGGGATACTCAATGACACAACCACGACATCCATGGGCAGCCCCAGCCGCCAGTAATCGGTAAAACGAAAGCCGCCCGGTCCGAGGATAAGGGTGTTATTCTGATGGCCTATGGGCGTCAAAAAAGCGCAGGAAGCGCCAATCGCAACGGCCATCAGATAAGTGTCCGGGTTTACCTGCAGCTCCGTCGCCAGGCTGATAGCTAATGGGCACATGATAGCAGCGGTGGCTGCATTGTTCATAAAATCAGTAAGGAGCATCGTCAAAACGAGCAACAGTCCCAGGGTGACTAAAGGGTTCCCCTGGGCAACATATTCGAGCAGAGACTGCGCCAGAAGGTCCGCTCCCCCAGTTGAGGTCATGGCGCCGGCAACCGGAATAAGGGATCCAAGCAGAATAATGATAGACCAGTCTACTGACTCATAGGCCTGGCGGGGTGGAACAATTCCCAACGCCATAAATGCCAGAACACCGGCAGCAAAAGAAATGGCTGCTGGAAACACCCCAAACGCTGCCAAGGTAACTGCAGCCACCATGATCAGTGTCGCAGTGATGGCACGCCCCTTATTGGGCAAACTGATCGATCGCTTAGCCAGGGGGACACAGCCGAAGGTCGAGGCAAAGCCGGCAAGGGAACTTGGGTTCCCCTGCATCAGCAACACATCTCCGGCGTGTATCGGGGTAATGCGCAGCCTCTTGATGGAGCGTTTGCCCTGTCTGGAAATCGCCAACAAGTTGATTCCATATTGGCTGCGCAGACGGATACCGCTGGCAGTTCGGCCAATTAAATCAGTCGACGGCATGACTACAAATTCCTGTATTTGAATCTGATTGTCCTTTGCGGCCTTGTTATCATTCTGATCCTGCTCTTTTTCTGCACCTTCGTCTTCCTTATCCTCTGCTTCCGGGGTCTCTGCATCAGCGTCTTTCGTCAGCGGGACGGCTTCCTCAAGACTTAGATCCAGGGCTGTCAAAGCCGCCGAGAGAGCGTCAGGATCAGCCTCAATAATCAGGATATCTCCAGCTTTAACAACGCGAGCGGGGTTCGGAGCAGTAATGCGCAATTCATTCCGCACCAGGCCGACAACCTGGGCATCAACTTCCTCAAGAGCCTCTTCTATTTCCCGCAAACTCTTGCCAACGGCCTTGCCCTTATCGGAAACCCGTGCTTCGGTCAGGTAGTTGCCGGTTTCAAAGCCGGCGGCCCCGGCTTCTTCGCGGGTTGGTACCAGCCGCCAGCCGATAAGCAGCAGGAACAGCAACCCGGCCGCCGCGACAGAACCTCCTACCGGTAAAAAGGAAAACATACTGAAGTGGCTGCCTACAATATCAGCGCGAAAGCCCGAGACAATCAAGTTCGGGGGGGTGCCAATCAGGGTCGTCATGCCGCCAAGGATGGTGCCAAAGGCCAGGGGCATCAGCACCTTGCCTGCCGGCAGACCATGTTTTTTTGCGATCTGGACAGCGATCGGCATGAGCAGCGCCATGGCACCAACATTGTTCATAAACGCCGATAAGATCACACCAAGACCAATCAAAGCGGTCAGACTCAACAATATTCCGCCGGTTTTGGGCATGACCCGCTGCACCAGCACATCCACCGCACCGGTACTCTGTAAGCCGGAGCTTAGAATCAGCACACAGGCGACGGTGATCACCGCCGGATGGCCAACACCGGCAAAAGCCTCTCCAGAAGGAACCAGGCCGGCAAATACACAAGCCAGAAGCGCACCGAGAGCGACCACATCATGCCGCCAGCGCCCCCACACAAAAAACACAACGGTGGTGGCCGCAATTAAAAACAACAGACCCTGATCATAGGTCATAAAAAAACCTCCAGTACCGAAGGAAAAGCAGTAAGTCGCTCTTAGCGGCAAACAACCTGACCGGGGAGACGGATAAAAAGAGATAAAATACTATCGGGAAGTTTAGCAGATTGGAGACAGTCGATGGCAAAGGGAAAGAAAAAAGATCAGGATTTGATGGCGGCCCAGGCGTTAGCGATAAGCTCCTCGGCCATGTCGCAAAGGGAGCCCTCCAGAACACACTCCAGCTTGAGCTGCGCCGGGCGCAGGATAGCTCCGGTATAGGACACCGCAGAGATAAAATAGTTGCCCTGGCGAATTTCACCACGGGCCATGCCTTCGGTGACGATCTGGCGGATCAGGCGAAAAGGTTCCGTCATGCAGATCGGTGCCATCGCGTCCATAAACTCAGCATGTTTCATAAACAGCAGGTATTCCATGGTGATCGGGTCACGATCGGTCTCAATATAAACCAGTTCCGCAAACGCCCGCAATTTATCATAGGTCGTTTCACAGTCGACCAGACGAGTGACAAACTCCTCCTGAAAACCATCAAGGATCTGCTGGTGCATGGTCCGGGCAAGATTTTCCTTGCTGCCAAACAAATTATAAATGGCCCCGGTACTGACACCCGACGCTTCGACAATATCCGGGATCGATACCCGGTGATAACCCTTTTTGACAAACAATCGCAGGGCACAGTCAAGCACCTGATGGTATTTTGTATCCGGATCGACAATTCTAACTTTCCTTGTCAACTTCATTTACCTTCCTCACCATCTCTGGATAATGCCTAAATATCTGAACAAACTACTATAAAGCATTTTTTGCTTCAATCAATTTATTATTCAACCGGCGCGCCCAGCATCCCCCCCTGCCTGAGCTCTTCCACGCGCTTCATTGATGGCAAGAGCAACGAACAAGGCCGCTGCAAACAGCAATGCACAGAACAGGATAGAAACCTGCAAACCGAAGACTACCTGCAGCAGACCAATGCCGACCAGCCCGACGATCGCTGCGGCCTTGCTGAACATTCCCCAGAAGCCAAACAGTTCAGCAGCTTTGCCGCGCGGCGACAGCAGCCCGACCAGCGCGCGACCGGCAGACTGGGTTGAGCCCAGACAGGTGCCGGCAACGCAACCAACGCCAAGAAATACATACTGTGCCTGCCAGTTCCAACCGAACAGCCGGGTCGACCAGGCCGCCAGATCCGGGGTCAGATAGATCAGGATAATCGCAAGGATCCACAACAATAAGGTTATGGCGTAGGTGACCTTGGCCCCGATGCGGTCCTGGATAAAACCGAAGCCAAGGGCCCCCAGGGTTGCAGTGATCTGAACAATGACAAACATCAACACCCGCACTGATTCATCCCAGCGAATCACCTGAGCACCATAAATGAAGGTAAATGCGATGATAATGTAGATGCCGCACATGGCGAAAAAAATTGATCCGAACAACAGCGCCAGATCACGCAACTGGATTAAATGAACACAGGTTTTTCGCACCCGGCGAAATCCCAGGAACAGATATTGGCGTGGGTGGGCCAATCGACGCCCGCGACCGCGCTCTTTCAGCCAGACAAAGGTAGGAATTGCTGCTACCAGGAAAAACACGCCGGCAAAGGGTCCGACCCAGCGGATCCTCGCAAAGTTATCCAGACTCACTTCGCCGAGAAACAACAGGGCAACCGCCGTAGCAACCAACCCGCCGACATATCCAAGAGCCCAGCCAAATCCGGAAATTTTGCCAAGGTCCTCCGGTTTACCCAGATCGGTCAGGAAGCTGGCAATAAAAGATTCGCCAATGGAGTAGGCGTAGTTGGAAATGATCAGTAGTAGCATTGCCGGCACCACATAACCAGGAGCGACGAAGTAGAGCATGCAGGTTGTGAGCACCGTCAGTAGATAACTGGCAAACAGAAATTTCTTGCGGGTGGCAGAAAAATCGATAATCGCACCAAATACCGGTGCGGTCACAACCACCAGAGCATAGCTGGCAGCCAGGGCCAGGCTCCAGAGCAGGTTACCGAGACGGTAATCACCGCCGGCATCACCAACAATGATGCGGGTAAAGAGATCACCGTAAATGACGGTAATAATCAGCAAGGTGTAGCCCTGGTTGGCAAAGTCAAACATGGCCCAACCAAAAATTTCTTTCTTGGACGCCGGTGTGTTGTTCATTAATGACTCCATTCACCTGCAGCGGGTCAGGACGATACAGGCAGGGGGTTTGCCTTACGCAGCCAAGTGACGATCCCCGTCATCAGTAACCGGAAACCAGGAGCAGCAAAAGCCGGCCTCCGGATAACACCCCGACAAAAACTACCAGCACAGAACGGCAAATTAATCTCCGGCAGGCATCACAAAGCATTGTATAAATTTTAGTTTGTCAGTTTTCTAAAACGCTGTTAAAGTTAGCTTCAGGCATAGAATTACCTTTCAGGTTATACAAACAGGCTCTTCCAGCAAAAGGAAGCCACGGCGGATGAACTCAAAGAGGGGACAACAGGGATCAGCTTCTTATGATTGAACGTCAAACAGCTCTTGAGACCAATTCACACCAGGACGGTGAATGCTTAATCGTCACCGGCTCCGGTCCCTCTGATTGCCATAACTGTATTGATGCTCTTTATCGCCCCATCCTGAACAAAATGGAAGATTCGGAATGTACCGGTCTGGTGATTGACAAACGCCGGATTTTCTGTGCACCTGGGGAAAAAAGCATCAATCTGGTTGCCGAAACGATTCTGCACCATACCCATCGTGCGCGGTTGCGCAAACTCGCTATTGTTACCACCATCGAATACAAAAAAGATGAGCAGTTACTGCTTGAAACGCTCTACCAAAAGGGGGTCAACATCCGCCTTTTTACCGAGCTGGAGCCTGCTATCCAATGGGCAAAGGCCTATCCCTGAACACCCCTGGGCCATCCGCAACTACAGATAGGTTCGGGCCCCAACATAGGTTTTTTTAAAGTAATTGCTGGACAGACGGGCAACCCGAACCGTCTGCCCGGCGCGCGGGGCGTGAATAAACTCATCGTTACCGATATAGATTCCTACATGAGTCACCCGTCGCCCTCCCTGGGTAGCGAAAAACACCAGATCCCCCCGCTGTAAAGCCTGCTGCTTTACCGCCCGACCGGCATCAAACTGGGCCCGGGAATTACGCGGCAGAGCGAGCCCGTTAAGGCGATAACTGACCATGGTCAGGCCGCTGCAATCGAACCCGCCCTTGTCCTCCCCGCCCCAACGATAAGGTACACCAAGAAAACGCCTTGCGGTCATGACCAGTTCTTCGCGAACATCTCCGCGCCCGCTGCGCTGAATTCTGGCAACGCTGTATTGATCCGGGACAGCAATAAAAAAGCTGTCGATCAGTCTTTGCTCTTGAAACTGCTGTGCCTCAGTGCGCGCCGCATCGTAGGTCATATAGTTTCCGAACTGGACTTTGTACAGTCCGGATTCAGCACGAAAGTAATAGGCATCAATGCCCTGACGTGCCAGCGACGCTTCAAGTCCAACGGCGTTTTCCAGAACCGCAAAAGCCCCAACCTGCACCGCGTACCCCATGCGCTGTAATTCTTCCCCGGCACCGGTTACTTCATCTGCACTGGCTGATTCGAACAGCAGATCGGCAATGGGATCAGCCTTTTGGGCTCCGCTACTCACCGGTTGTGATGATCTGGAGCAACCACCAAGAAGCAACAGTGACACAAACAGCAGCACTGCCAGCATGACCGAGCAGTTGGGGTGTTTTTTCTGGACCGGTCTGGTGCTGCCCATAAATGATCCCCGGTTATCTTAGGCCAACAGGTAGAGGAGCAGCGTCTTTACAGCGCCGCAGGAATTCTGCCATCATCAGGCAGGTAAAAGCCCCATGGTAGATCTAGGAAGGATCACAATGAAGCCGCATAAAATTTACGCCACCGACCTCGACAACGCAACCCTCGATCAATTTTATAGTGCCCTTGAACAGGATTTCAGCGTTCGCGGTGCTCTCATGCCCGATGCCCACCGCGGCTACAGTTTGCCGATCGGCGCTGTTGTAGCGACCAGCGGTGTAGTTCTTCCATCGTGGGTCGGCTATGACATCGGTTGTGGTATGTGTGCTGTGCCCACCAGCTTTGTCGGTGATCAGGTACGGCGAAACGCAAAGCCTATCTTTGCAGCCATCTATCGTGCTGTCCCGGTCGGCTTCTCCCACAATCGCAGCGACACGTCGTGGGATTACCAGCATATTCCTCGCACCTCCCTGGTTGATCGATTGTTGGCTAAGAATGGTTTAAAACAGCTGGGGTCCCTGGGGAGCGGAAATCATTTTATCGAAATCGGCAGTGATGAATCCCGGCGGGTCTGGGTTATTATCCACTCCGGCTCGCGCAACCTCGGCCATAGTGTTGCCGACCACTACATGAAACTCGCCGGCGGCGGCAAAGCGCGAGAAGGGCATTTCGGTTTCGCTGCCAGTAGCGAACCGGGACGCCATTACATCGAGGACTTAAACTTCTGTCTGCAATTCGCCCTGCAGAATCGTTTCGAGATCTTGCGACGGGTGGTGACGCAGATGCAACAGTATTGTGCCGGCGATGCGAACTGGCCGGAGCTGATTAATCGCAACCATAATCATGCCGAAGAAAAAAACGGTCTATGGATTCATCGCAAGGGGGCAACCCATGCCGAAGCAGGGATGCGCGGGGTGATCCCCGGTAACATGCGCGACGGCTCCTGCATTGTGGTTGGCAAAGGAAACCCGCAAGCCCTGTGGTCAAGTTCTCACGGTGCCGGGCGCGCCCTGGGGCGCAAACAGGCGCAACGTCAGATCTCAATGACGCAGTTTAAGGACAGTATGGATGGTATTGTGGCCCGCATCGATCAGACAACCCTGGACGAAGCACCGGTTGCCTACAAAAACCTCGACACGGTGATGGCGCTGCAAAAGGATCTGGTCACCATCCTCCATCGGGTGCACCCGGCGATCAACATCAAGGGATGACGCGCGCGCCTTGTTCAGCCGCGTAACATGTCGACCCGAAAATGCTGCCTGAGGGTTGAGATAAGGGCCATCACCACCTCCAACGCCTCCTTCAAGCGCCCCATCTCAACCCGATCCAGGGTTTCCGGTGCGACATAGTTGGTGATCTCTTCACCGGCATCAGCAGCAGCGATCTGAGACCGTAAACGCATCCCCGTCAGCAGAGAAAAAGCCGCCTCAAGATCGGCCGTCTGCCCTTTATCGAGAACCCCTCGGGTTTTCAACTGACTTAATTTTTCCAGGGTGCTGCCTCCAAAAATGCCGACACTCAAGGCCAAGGTTTTTATCCCTTCGGTGAGGGTGAAAATACCGGCTTTTTTCAGGTCTATCTTGCCGGCATGGGGGCCTTTACGTTCCACCTTGACACGCCCGAACCAACCCAGCGGCTGGGAAAAATTGACCACATTCTGGGCCATGCGCGCCATAAAGATACTATTATTTTGAGCTTTTTCCAGAATGAATTGACGCAGTTCCTGCTCCAGGTGAGGATCACCGCACAGCCCACGCATATCTGAGAGCATCCCGAAATTGAGGATGTTTTCACTGCGGGGACTCTCAATCCAGACGTTGACAGTACGCTTCCAATCACTTAAGCTGCGGCGCCAGAAATCATTGCTTGCCATGATACCACCGGGACACTCAGGAACCCCGATGGCGATCAGGGAGTTGATCAATTCCCGGGAAAAATCTTCAATTTCTTTGAGCTCTTCAGCTGTAACATGGTCAGCGTAGATCAGCGCATTATCCTGATCAGTCTTTAATGTCTGCTCTCGGCGGCCCTCACTACCAAGGACCATGAAGGTGCTGTTTTTCCCCATATCAGGAAATTGGTCCTGTTTAAGCAGATGAATCAAACGGTCAGTCAGTTGATCGTTAATCAAGGCGATCAACTCCACCAGATTGGTGGTGCCGACGCCATTGCGACTGAGGAAAACAATCAACTGCTCACTTTCAGCATTGATCTGGCGTAAATCCTCGATATTACCGGCTTCATCGATGGATCTTAACAGGTGCTGCGGGGAACGGTTCTGCAGACGAATTATGTCAGATTCATTGATAAACCCGACGAGGGTATTATGTTCATCGACGACGCCGATACGATGGATACGGTGGCGAGACATGCGATAGAGGACTTCGAAGAGGGTGTCATCCTCTTTGACCGAGATGACCGGCGAAGTCATAATAGCACCGACCTTGAGGGTACGTGGCTCGAGGCCGTCAGCAACCACCTTGCCGCGCAGGTCACGATCAGTCATAATACCGACCGGCTGGCCCTGATCGTCACAGGCAATAAGACTGGAAATTTTGCGTTCACGCATGACCTGCGCTGCCGCCATCACCGAGTCATTGATGCTGCAGGTAATCAGCTGGCGGTGACAGTAATCCCGCACCGGCAAAAAAAATGTCGACTCTTCAGACATTGACACAGCCTCCAGATTCAGGTGTCAGCACTGCACCGTTGCTTGCGGGCGAACAGCCCGACCAACGATCCCCCCTTGCGTGAGGGCTCAAGCCCTTCCTCGTAAAGCAAGATCTCCCAGTCGGAAAAAAGGTTGATCAATTCGCCCGGGACAAATGAGATGTCCTGATTAACCGGCCCGAAACGCTCCTGCCCTGCCTGACTGAAGGTACGGATAGCGATATACCCCCCCGGACGTACAGCATCCTGCAACCGTGGCAATAACGGGCGATAGAGATAATAGAACTGCAGCCCCAGATCAAAAGACCCGGGCGCAACCCCATAATCTCCGGCCTCGAGATCGGCACACACAACAGCAACCGGCAGTTTCTCCTGCGCCGCAGCCGCGCTTAGCACAGCAAGGGCGACCGGCGAAAAATCGACCGCAGTCACCTGATAACCGTCCCTCGCCAGGGCCAGCGCGTTACGCCCCATACCGCAGGCAAGATCAAGGGCCGTTCCGTGATCCGGCAAATGCGGCAGAACCCGAAGCAACCAGTCGTCCGGGCTCCCTGGAGGCACGGCCGCCTTTTCCCGCCAGCGTTGATCCCACTTTTCCCGACTGTACCTGCTGTCATTCATGGATCACCCAGCTGACCAGAAAAAATCTTTAACGTACCTTTTTGCGCCCGGGTATAGCTCGGCGGCGCCGTGCTTTTACCGGCATGACCTCGACTTCCTCACTGCGCTCTTCTTTCGTACGGGCTTCGCTGACCTTGATGTAACGGCCAGAAAGATAGGTGCCATCAAGGGTATTGATGGCTTCCCGGGTTTCTTTGGCGCTGGCCATGCGGACATAAGCCAGCCCTTTGAATTCACCGCGGGCATCACTGACCAACTGCACCGACTGAACGCTGCCACACAGGGCAAACAGCTGGGTAATTTCTTCCTCACCAATTTCGTAGGGCAGGTCACTAATGAAAATATCCCGATAGGCAGTGTTGCGTTTCATTCAGACTCCTGATACTGGTCAAAAGCGCTCGCTTCTTCAGCCGGACGCTCCAGACTGATACGGCCAATTTTATTTGCGCGCAGATCGCGCAACAACATGTCTGCAGCACGGTGCAGATCGACACCTCCCCCGCTGGCCAGGCAACCACGGCCACGGCCAATCTGCTCCAATAGGGCCGGCGCGCTCCCCGACAAATCATCAAGCTGAAAACGATTCTTTACTTGTTGCGGGTAGTGTTCCCGCAAATAGGCCAGGGTGGCCAGCGCCACCTCAAGGGTCGCGTAAGCAGCTTCACCGAGGGCGCCACTGGCGGCCAGACGACATGCTCCGCCGAGATTGTCGAGAACCGGCCACAGGATGCCGGGGGTGTCGAGGAGCAGGATTCCGTTGCGCAGATCGATTTGCTGGGTGGTAGTAGTAATCGCCGGCTTGTCTCCGACGCGCGCCATCTTTTTGCCGGCCAGGGTGTTAATCAAGGTCGACTTGCCGACATTCGGGATCCCCACCACCATCACCCGTAGTGGCTTACCGGCTTTATAGCGTTGCGTCAGCACGGTCCGGCAGAGCTTGGGAATCAAGCCAACATCGCGCCGATCCCTGGCCTCCAGCGCCAACGCTTTGACCTGCTGCTGCTGTTCCAGCTGTCGCAACCAGGAGCGGGTGATGTTCGGATCAGCCAGATCTTTCTTGTTAAGAATCTTGATGCAGGGTTTATTGCCCCGCAGACGCTCTAACAGCGGATTGGAGCTGCTTGACGGCAGGCGCGCATCAAGAACCTCGATAACCAGATCAACCTTCGGCAGGATATCAATAATCTGCGCCCGGGCCTTTTTCATGTGGCCGGGATACCAGTCAATAATCATTGCAACTTCCGTCGGGAACACCCAGATCAACAATCTTCATGCAGAGACCAACCATCAGCTTCTCATCCTCTGGATCAGGGCAAGATCGGCCAGAACCAGCGCTGCCATGCTTTCGACAATCGGCACCGCACGTGGTACCACGCAAGGGTCATGGCGGCCTTTGGCTTCGAGGGTCACAGGGTTACCGCTATAATCAACCGTCTGCTGTGCCAGACCAATCGTTGCCGGCGGCTTGAAAGCGACGCGAAACCAGACCGGCTCACCATTGGAGATCCCTCCCTGGACGCCGCCACTGTTATTGGTCACCGTACCAAGACGCTCCCCTTTACGAACAAATGGATCATTGTGCACCGATCCATGGCGCTGGGCGCCGGCAAACCCGGAGCCGATTTCAAATCCCTTGGTCGCCGGAATCGATAACATCGCATGGGCAAGCAGCGCCTCCAGGCGATCAAAAGCCGGTTCGCCTAATCCCACCGGCAGTTTACGGCAGACACAGGTGATCACTCCACCGACGGAATCCTTGCTTTCCCGGGCAGCTAGTATTTCCCTGGTCATCTTCTCTGCCGCAACCGGGTCTGGACAACGGATGGCGTATTCATCAACCTGGTCACGCTGAATCGTCTCCAGGTTGATAGCGGTAGCAGTTTGCTGCCCGACGCCACTGACCCAGGCGACAATTTCGATGCCATAGTGCTCACGCAGAAACTTATCAGCTATCGCCCCGGCTGCAACCCGGCCGATGGTTTCCCGCGCGCTGGAGCGCCCACCCCCACTGGAAGCGTGAATACCGTATTTCATCCGATAGGTATAATCAGCGTGAGATGGTCGGGGAACCTCACTCATGGAACCATAATCAGCAGGTCGCTGATCCTGGTTTTTCACCAGCATCCCGATGGGGGTGCCCAGGGTCAGACCGTTTTCAACACCGGAAAGAATCATCACCTGGTCGGCTTCGTTGCGTTCCGTCCCGAGCCTGTTGCCGCCCGGACGGCGGCGGTCAAGTTGACGCTGGATATCCGCTTCGCACAGCGACATCCGCGCCGGCACCCCATCGACACTGACTCCGACCCCGTAGCAGTGGGACTCACCAAAGGTACTGATATTGAATAAACGTCCAAAGCGACTCGACATCGTGCTCCCCTGCTTTTTTGTGTGACCAGCTGTATCGAACGTCAGGCCAGGTTATATCGCAATTGATCATCTGTTTGCACTTGCCGCTGCAGCATATCACAAGTTCTTCACTGGAAGCCATTTGCATTGCTATCAACTATCCCGATTGATTTCCTTCGATTTTTTCGATTTTTTTCGGTGCCTCAATCATTCAAAAACAGTGTTTTAGCTATTTTTTTATGCTACAATTCCCCACATAATATTACTCAGTGGAGATCAAATCATGGCGGACGTGAGTAAGTTTCTCGATGGTATTGGCGTTTTTCAAAAACAACACTTTGGCGAAAACGCTGAGCTCGCAACCACCCTGGCGGCAGGCCAAAGGCCACAAGCCCTGCTGATCGGCTGCTGTGATTCCCGGGTCGATCCGGCGATGTTGACCGCCTGCGCACCCGGTGATCTGTTTATTCTGCGCAATATCGCCAATCTCGTACCCCCTTACGTTAAAAGCGATGCCAAAAGCGATGACTACCATGGTGTCAGTTCCACCATAGAATATGCCGTCTGTTACCTCAATGTTTCCGATATCATCATTCTCGGGCACTCCCAGTGTGGCGGTATCAATGCCTTGATGAAAAGTGCTCAAGGGGAGATTGCCGGTGAATTTATCAGCAAGTGGGTGAGCATTGCCGCTTCTGCTCGCGACAAGGTGCTGCAGGAACTTGCCGATGCTCCGGAAGAAAAGCAACTGCGCGCCTGTGAAAAGGAGTCAATCCTCGTTTCGTTGAAAAATCTGATGACTTTTCCCTGGGTGCGCGAACGGGTGAACCGTGGCCAACTGAGCCTGCATGGCTGGTACTACAATATCGGCACCGGGCAACTGCGCTGCTACAATCAGTTAACTGCTGAGTTCGAAATCCTGGTTGAGCGCTACAGCCCACAGGCTGAAGACCAAGAAGTCGGCTGACGTTACTTTTCAGGGGATAGATAAGTATGCCCATTCATCAACAGCCGATTGCTGAACGCATCGCCTGGCTACAGGATCTCGCCCAACGTCATACCGCTGAGTTTCGCAGTCCAGATGCCAGTCTGGCACGGGAATTCTATCTCGCCAGGTACCCCACCGCCATGATGGTGCTTAAGTGTATGGACGGGCGCATCAATATCCCGGTTGCTACCGGCACCCCGCCCGGAATCATCCAGCCCTTCCGTAACCTTGGCGGGATCTTTGACCTCGGTTGGCCGCATCTGGGAGAAGTCCTGGCCGCAGAAGTCCACCGCATTCTGGCCGCAGGCCGCCAGATCCTGTTTTTCATCACCTATCATTTTTCCCGCGGCGATGACCGCCGCGGTTGCGGTGGCTTTAACGGTGATACCGCTGCCGCCCTCGCCCACTGCCGCCAGATCAAACAACAGGCAGAATATATCTTTGGTAACCGCCACGGCACCATCTATCCCCTGTTGTGCGCTTATGAAACGGATGAAGACGCCTTGATCCTGCATGGGGCCGACGATGAACTTCTCGACCTGTCAACCCTTTCGACGGCCGATATTCCAGCCCTGAATCACAGGGTCGCGAACATGTTCCCTGACATGTCTGAACAGATGCAGCACGACCTGCTGCCGCTGTTGCAGGGGAACATCAAGCACATTGCCCAGGTACGTAACACCTGTCGGCTGCTGGATGTAGAACATCGAGAGTGGATGATCTGTCTGGGGCGCGGTTTCGACTTTCTGCATACGCCGAACCTGGCGCTGATTATCGGGCCTTACAGCCCGGATATGGCTGATCCGATCCGGAAAGCGGCAGGGATTATCGAAGGGAATATGGCTGCCGGGCGAATTCCCGACGACGGTTTTTTGTTATTTACTTCCGTCCCTTACGAAGGAATCGGAATGGACCGGGCGCGCGCTGAACTGAAATCACGCTTTCTTGCCGATTTTGCTGCCAACGTCATCTGCAGGGATTTTCCACAGCTTGCTGAGCGGATGCACACCCAGATTGGTGTGCTTTCGTGGCGCTCACGCGCCCTGGAGCTGCTGCCATTCACCCCATAAAAACTATTCAGAGAGTTGTTATAGCTTAGTTTTTTTGGACCAGTCGACCGCGCGTCACCCCAAGCAGGTTCAGCTCCTTGAGCGACTCGCCCTGCAGATCAAACCCCCTGGTACCTGTTACTCCACGAATGTCATCGAAATGCAGTAACGCGATCCGCAGATCGTCACGATTAACCACTTCAGGGCGATCAACGGTAGCCAGCAGCAGGCTCGCTGCGTCAAAGGCCTGAGCTTCGAGAATACTTGGCTCCTCATCATAGGTACTGCGATACAGCTCGACAAAACGGCGCACCTCCGGATCACGGCTGTCGGCATAAAACGCCTCGACAAACACCGCATTATCCAGAAAACGGCCGGCACGATTGATCAGTTCCGGTGAATACCAGCCATTGATCCCGAGCAACTGCACATCCTTGATGCCATAAAACATCAACTGGGGCGCAATCAGGCTGATATTATCAGCAAAATCAGGGATAAACAGGGCATGGAAAGGTGGCAGGGGATATTCGGGTGGTTCAAGTCCGCCACTTTTTTCTTCAGGAATCGGGCGGCTGCGATTCGACCAGAGCAACTGCTCTATCTGTCCGCGAAAATCGGTGGTGCCTTCCGGGTAGCTGATAACATCTACCAGTTCCCCGCCACTTCGATGCACCATTGTTTCAAACAACTGGGTCATCTGCTGACCGCTACGGGTCTGCGGGTGAAGCACCGAAAAACTGATGCGCTGATCAGCTTTGGCATATTCCACCAGAGCCTTTACCTGCTGTTCTGCGGTCACCGTATCACGAAAAATAAAGTTACCAACCTGGGGTAGCCCCTCCGTCTGCGCCAACGCCAGCAGCGGCACCATCTGCCGCTGTGCTTCACGCGCCGCATCCATGGCATCAGCACTGAGGAGTGGGCCGATGATACCGATCACCCGATCCTCATTGGCCAGACCGTTGACCAGACGGGCAGCGGGTACTGAGCCGGCGCTGTCACGATAGATAAAACGCACCGGAAAACGGGTCTTGTTGTGTTCTGCGAGGGCCAGCTCAAGACCTTTTTTAACCATTTCGCCATAAAAGGCATAAGGTCCGGACAGGGGCAGCAAAACACCGATAGCGTTGCGGTTGAGCCAGCCATCCTCCTGTGTACGTTGCAACAGATCCTCGGCTTCCTGCCAGTAGGGGAAAGGGACACCGATTGCAAACAGGTTTTCCAGCTGCTGTCTTGCCGCTTGTGGATTCTGCCGCGCCAGCGCCCGCCGGGCAAGCTGTAGCCGAGCGTCCTGACCGATTTCCGTGCCCTGCCACATAAAGGCTGCTTCGGCCAGGTCAACGTCAGACAGGCGGTTCTGCAGCAGCTGCCGCACTCGCACCAGCACGGCCTGCTGATCAGCGCTTAAAGCCAGTTTCCGGTGGAGGTAGTATAAAGCAAATAATGGCTGATTTTCAGCCACGGCAGCATTGGCCAACGATTGAAACAGCAGCTCCTGATCAGCAGGAGCCAACGACTCGCCGATCAGCGGTTGCAGCATGCGCAGTGCTTCGGCAACATGACCGGTAGCCACCAGAGCATGACCATGGTGTAAATCGATCTCGGGGCTGCGTAACACGGCAGGGGTGCGCTGCAGGTAGAGAATGACCTCGGGATACTGCTGCCGTTCGGTCAGAATTCTACCAATCAGGGCATAAGCACGACCGGTTTCAATATTTTCAGGAGCGTTACGAATGTGTTCACGCAATACCGCGAGGGCCTGATCATAACGCCCCAACTGATAAAGCTCTTGGCCACGCTCAACATCAGCAGCGTTTGCCACACTCGACCACCCCGGGGACAAACACAGGCCAAACAGCAAGAGAAACACAAAAGCGAATCGCTTCATCGGTACTCCATGTTTATAGCGCCGCACCAACAAAAAATGTCAGTCGAACAGTTCCTTCACCTTATCAAAAAAACCCTTCCCCTGGGGATGGATCTCTTCGCCACCAGCCTTGGCAAATTCTTCGAGTAATTCTTTCTGACGGGCATTAAGCTTGGTGGGAACCTCGACCCGAAGAACCACCAACTGATCGCCACGGCCATAACCCTGCAGAGCGACAATCCCCTTGCCCGACAATTTAAAAATCTTGCCGCTCTGGGTGCCCGCCGGCACTTTAAGGTTGACACGACCTTCGAGGGTGGGAACCTCGAGTTCACAACCAAGGGCTGCCTGGGCAAAAGAAATCGGCACCTCACAAATCACATCCTGGCCATCACGTTCGAAGAGCGGATGTTTTTTAACGCTGATCACCACGTACAGATCACCAGGAGCACCCCCCTGGCTGCCCATCTCCCCTTCGCCGCTGAGTTTGAGGCGGGTACCATTTTCCACGCCGGCAGGCACATGGAGGGGAAGGGTGCGCTTTTGTTTGACTCGACCGCTACCCTTACAATCAGGGCAGGGGTCTTTGATGGTTTTACCTTCACCGTGACAGTCCGGACAGGGGCGAGTCATGGTGAAGAATCCCTGCTGATAACGCACCTGACCGGCACCGCGGCAGGTTGAACAAGTCTGGGGCGAGGTTCCGCTACGGGCGCCACTGCCCTGGCAGCTTTCACAGGGCTGACTGCGCGGCAGCTGCAGCTTCTTTTCGGCTCCGAATGCCGCTTCTTCGAAACTGATCGTCAGATTGTAACGCAGGTCATCGCCGCGACGGCCACGTCCGGGACGCCGTGAACCCCCGAAAATATCTCCAAAAATATCGCCGAAAATATCCTCAAAAGGGGCACCGCCAAAATCGAATCCACCGCCCGAGAAACCACCGGCACCGTTAACCCCGGCATGACCAAACTGATCATAGGTTGCCCGCTTCTGGGAGTCGCTCAAAATCGCGTAGGCTTCGGAGAGCTCCTTGAATTTATTTTCAGCGTCCTTGTTGCCGGGGTTTTTATCCGGGTGATACTGTACCGCCAAGCGCCGATAGGCTTTTTTTATTTCCGTTTCACTGGCGTTACGGTTGACTTCAAGAATCTCGTAATAATCAGATTTTGCCAAAATAATTATCCAAACTCAAAAAAAAGCGGACGCCGCCCGTTTGTTGGCATGGTCAGCGTCCGGCCGGTTAGCAATTTATTTCTTGTCGTCCACATCCTCGAATTCGGCCTCAACAACGTCATCCTTGGCAGAGCCCTCAGCTGTCGGCCCGTCGCTGCCGGGAGCACCGGCATCTTCCTGGCCCTGTGAATACATCACCTCGGCAAGCTTATGAGAAACCTGAGCGAGGGCTTCGCTTTTCTTCTTGATCAGCTCAGGGTCATCACCTTCAACCGCTTTTTTCAACTCGTCCAGGGCCTCCTGAATTTTTGCCTTGGTGGCACTGTCAACTTTTTCACCATGCTCGGCCAGGGATTTTTCCGTCGTGTAGGCCAGGCCATCAGCCTGGTTGCGGGCTTCAATCAGTTCACGTTTCTTCTTGTCATCGCCGGCATGAAGTTCAGCGTCCTTGACCATCTGCTGAATCTCTTCTTCGGACAAACCACTGGAAGCGGTGATCTGGATCGACTGCTCCTTGCCGGTCCCCAGATCCTTGGCTGATACGTGCAGAATACCATTAGCATCAATATCGAAGGTTACCTCGATCTGCGGCACTCCACGCGGTGCGGGTGGCAGACCAACCAGTTCAAAATTACCGATGGTCTTGTTGTCGCTGGCCATCTCACGCTCGCCCTGGAGAACATGAACCGATACCGCCGGCTGATTGTCGGCAGCAGTGGAAAACACCTGGCTTTTCTTGCACGGAACCGTGGTGTTTTTCTCGATCAGCTTGGTCATGACCCCACCCAGGGTTTCAATCCCCAGAGACAGTGGGGTAACATCGAGAAGCAGGACATCCTTGACATCACCGGTCAGAACGCCACCCTGAATCGCTGCGCCAATAGCAACAACTTCGTCAGGATTGACACCTCTGCTCGGGGTTCTACCAAAGATCTCCTTGACCCGTTCCTGAACCGCGGGCATACGGGTCATTCCGCCGACCAGTACCACCTCCTGGATATCGCTGGCGGACAGACCGGCATCCTTGAGGGCCATCTTGCAGGGGCCGACCAGTTTATCGAGCAGGCCACTGCAGATACTTTCAAGCTTTGAGCGTGACAGCTTGATATTCAGGTGCTTGGGGCCCGACTGATCTGCGGTAATAAAAGGAAGATTAATGTCCGTCTCCATCGATGAGGACAACTCAATCTTGGCCTTTTCAGCCCCCTCCTTCAAGCGTTGCAGGGCCATCTTGTCGTTACGCAGGTCGATTCCCTGATCTTTTTTGAATTCATTGGCCACATAGTCAATGATCAACTGGTCAAAATCCTCACCCCCGAGAAAGGTGTCGCCGTTGGTTGACTTAACCTCAAAGACGCCGTCGCCCAGATCGAGAATTGAGACGTCAAAGGTGCCGCCGCCGAGGTCAAAAACAGCGATGGTCATTTCGTGCTTTTTATCGAGACCATAAGCCAGGGACGCTGCAGTTGGCTCGTTGATGATGCGCAGCACATTGAGACCGGCGATCTTGCCGGCATCCTTGGTTGCCTGACGCTGGGAATCGTTGAAGTAAGCCGGCACGGTAATAACCGCATCGGTAACCTTTTCACCAAGATAATCCTCGGCGGTCTGCTTCATCTTCTGCAGCACCATAGCTGAGATCTCCGGAGCACTGTATTTCTTTTCCCGCACCTGTACCCAGGCATCGCCATTCTCCGCCTCAATAATCTTGAAGGGACTGATTTTCATGTCTTTCTGTACGGCCTCCGAAGTAAACTTGCGGCCGATCAGGCGCTTGATGGCAAACAGTGTGTTCTCCGGATTGGTCACCGCCTGACGTTTGGCCTGCTGGCCGACCAGGCGCTCACCCGATTCGGTGAATGCGACCATGGAGGGGGTTGTGCGTGATCCTTCCGAGTTTGCAATAACAACCGGCTCGCCACCTTCCATGATGGCAACGCAGGAGTTGGTGGTGCCTAAATCAATACCAATAACTTTACCCATGATGTTGTTTCCTCCCTAGATCTTTTTTGTCCTGATATCAGGTAGTTTTGTTGTTATCGTCGGCTACTGAAGCGTTTTGTTCCGGCGACTTTGCCACCAGCACAAAAGCTGGACGCAGCAAACGTTCATTAAGTTGATAGCCCTTCTGCATTTCCACCATCACCGTGTTAACCGGATGATCAGCTGACTCCAGCTGTCCCATCGCCTGATGATAAGCGGGGTCGAAAGGCTTGCCGACAGATTCAATTGTCTCCACCCCGAACCGGCTGAGCACCTGGTTGAATTGGGTCAGGGTCATGCGGACCCCCTCAAACAGCCCCCCGCTGTCTTCGGCTTTATCTGAATGTTCCAGGGCCCGCTCGAGATTATCAATCACCGGCAGAATATCACGCAGAATTCCTTCATTAGCGAACTTGGCAATCTCTTCTTTTTCGCGGGTTGTGCGCTTGCGCAGGTTGTCCATGTCCGCGAGGGTTCTTAGATATTGCTCATGCAGCCGCTGTTTCTCGTCGCGGGCTTGTACCAGCTGCTGTTCTAAATCGCTATTTTCCACAAGAGGTTCAGCCTCCGGCTGAAGACCCTCGGCTGGGTTTTCTGCAACCTGGTCTGTTGCACTTTGTTCGGTCTTTTTGCCCACTTTACGTCGTCTCCTTTTGATGGCGTCACAAAAACCCACCAACGGCGGCGTTACCGCAATAATCTCACCGCTTCGCCGTACCTGAAATACGCCTCATTGCTCAATCATTGCGCGCCCTGCCTTTGGTGCTTATTGCTTATCCATTCACTTTGATGCTTTTGCAAAAAGCATCTTTTTTTAGATAGTTACTCAGCTTCCCGATCAAGCACGCGGCTGACCAATTGGGCGGTAAAATCAACAATCGGCACAACCTGAGAATAATCCATGCGCATCGGCCCGACAACACCCAGGGACCCTATCGCACCTTTTCGATTGGAAAAATTCGCTGAAATCAGACTACAGCCCTTCAGATCGACATCACTGCCGATAAAAATCTGCACTCCATGGGCCGACTGACTGCGGTCCAGTAAGTCTATCAGAATTTTTTTGCTTTCAAAGGTCTGAATCAGGCGCCGCATCTGGTCGGGTGAGGAAAATTCAGGCTGCTCAAGCATCAACGATGTACCGGTCACGTAGAGCTGATCTTCAATCTCATCCTGCAGGGCAGCAAAAGACAAACTCAATGCCTTTTTACGCAACTGATCATAGAGACTCATTTCGTCCTGCATCTCTTTTTTCAGTTTTTCGCGCACCTGGTGAATAGTCAGTCCATTAAGTTCACGATTCAGATAATTACTGATTTTTTCCAGCTGGCGCTGATCAATGTCAGTAGCGGCCGAGATCACCTTGTTTTGTACCAATCCGGTTTCAGACACGTAGATCACCAGCAGACGACCATGGGACAAACGCACGAACTCAATCTGACGAAAGACCGTGGTTGCAAACTTCGGCACCATCACCAGTCCTGCATATTTGGATAGGCCCGACAGAATCCGCCCGACCTCTTGCATGATGTCTTCCATCTTCATGCCGGAAAAGCGGTAGCTGCTCCGCAGCTGTTTTTTTTCCTTGTCGCTTAAGTTACGAATCTGCAACAGGGAGTCGATATAATACTGAAAGCCCTTTTCCGTCGGAATCCGCCCGGCCGAGGTGTGGGGCGAGCAGAGCAGGCCCATCTCTTCAAGATCAGCCATGACATTGCGCACTGTCGCCGGTGACAGGTTAAAGTGATGCCTGCGACTAATAGCACGACTGCCTACCGGCTCTGCGGAAGCAATATAATCCTTGACGATCGCTTCCAGGATATTCTGGCTACGTTCATTCAATTCAGCCATTAACACAACTCCATCACCCGCTGACTCATTTATGTTAGCACTCAACCATCTCGAGTGCTAATTGTGCAGACTAACAACGCTTATACCCTTTGTCAAGATCTAACCGGGCAAAGCGTTGGTCACGATGCAAGGACGCTTTAAAAAAAGGACGCGATCAGATGATCGTAAATCAGCCAATGCCGTGGCAGCAGGACAACTCGCCCAGCGCTGAAGACCAGCGACTCATGTAACCGAGCAAGGGCGGCAGGAAAAGCACGCTGAAATGATTCGCCAAAATGCTGCTCAAAAGCAGCCAGATCAACACCATCACTGGTGCGCAGGGCGAGATAAGCCGTCTCGACCATCGCCGCACGACGGTCAAACTTCTCAAGCAATTCAGCAGGGTCTGCTTCGGTCTCAAGGAGGTGGCGATACCGCGCCAGATCGGCCGGCACATGCCGACGTGCGCCATAACCGGATGCGACAAAGCTGTGAGCCCCCGCACCAACGGCCAGACAGCTGCGCCGCTGCCAGTAGCGCTGATTATGCTGACAGCGGCGTCCGGGGCGGGCAAAGTTCGACACCTCATAGTGTTCGTAACCGGCGGCGGTAAAGCGTGTGCTCAACAGCTCATACTGTCTGGCGTATTCCTCCTCATCAGTTACTTCGAGTCGACCCTGATCATGCCAGCGATGAAACTCGGTTCCTTCCTCAATGGTCAGTCCGTAAACCGAAATGTGTTCTGGCTCCAGCTGCAATAACTGGTCGATCTCCCGGTCCAACCCATCGCGGCTCTGCCCCGGCAGGGCAAACATCAGATCCAGGCTGATGTTGTCGAATCCGGCGGCACGAGCGCGGGTCACGGCAGCGCGCGCCTGTTCACCATCGTGACAGCGCCCGAGTTGCTGCAGTTGCCGGGCATCAAAAGACTGAATACCGATGGACAAACGATTAACACCGACCTGACGAGCCTGTTGAAGATAATTACCCGTGAATGTTCCGGGATTAACTTCAAGGGTGATTTCCGTTGTGGTGTTGAGGCCAAACAGGTCATGACAGGTCGTCAGCAACAGTATTAACTGCTCGGCCGTGAGCAACGAAGGGGTACCTCCGCCAAAGTAGATGGTATTCAATCCGCTGCCAACCGCTTCGTCGCCAGAGATAAGCTTCAGATGCCGGCACAGCAGGCCCACATAGTCTTCACGCTCGCCAGGGCCGGCTGTAGTTGAGAAAAAATCGCAATAACGGCAGCGCTGAAGACAAAAGGGAATATGGAAATATAGAGAACTCACTGACAATCAATCCTTTATCGGCAGCTCAAAAATATCAGACCTGTTAGACGGCACCATAGCATGAAAACCAAATACCCAAATAGTCATGGGGCCAGGGGTGAAACTCACCCTGGCCCCATGACTATTCTGCATGCAATCTTAACAGACTGTACTACCAAAGAATCCTTTGCTACTCATTCAACGAAGGAGCAAGTGGCTGCTGGGGGTCCCGGACCCGCAACTGTGAACGCTCCTGCAGCTGTTCCCCGTCGAGAGCGCGGCGTTCTTCCCGCAACTGCTTTTGTGCTGACTGATTTTGCTCAACCCGGTGCTGTTGCATTTCCTGATTCGGCTCAACCCGCTGTTGCCTCATTTCCCGATTCTGTTCCACTCGCTGCTGTTGCATCTGCTGCTTTTGCTCAATCCGCTGCGGCATTGCTCGCGACACTCCGGCGGTTCCTGCAGAGCCAACTCCGCCACCGCCACGACCACCTCCGGGGGCTGCCAGCACCGGCACAGATAAACAGGCAACAACCATCCATACCAAAACTACACGATTGCTCTTTTTCATTTTTTTATCCTTTCGTGACCGAATTACCCCTCTGCAACGATCAACGGATTTACAAGTGATTGGTTGACAATTTTTTCTGTTGGCAGATCTGCAGCTGAGCATTCAACGCCGACCTCTCTGCTCTGATTTCCGGGGAGTTCCGCGGTAAGAGTCTTGCGCAGGACCCGAGTGGAAATCCCACGAATGAGGTGCCTGGGGCGCAATGTCACCTCCCACATCATCTGCGCCCTGTTCCGTTTGCAACAGCCGTTGACGCAGCGCTTCCCGCTGCTGATCATCCAGGCGCTGCCAGTCCTGCCGTAAACGCTCGCGGCTTGCCTCCGGCAGCTCAAGGTATTCCTGCCGCACATGCCGCAAACGTTGCCGATGTTCCGGGCTTAACTGTTGAAATCGGTCGAAACGCTGGCGAATCACCTCTTGTTGATCGGGTGTTAACTGCTTCCAGACCTCTAACTGCTTGCGCGCCTGCTGACGTTCCTCTGCCGTCATCCGTTGCCAGGTTCTGGCACCCGTCTGAAGCTGTTGCTGTTTCTCATCAGACAACAAGGCCCAATTCTGGGCATATGGGGCGAGGATCTTCTGCTCTTCGGGACTCAATGTCGAAAAGGGCAGCGCCGCAATCGCCGCCGAGCTGAAGACAAAAAGGTATACCCATATCGCTATCCACCCACAGCGCATGGCCAAACTCCTGTGTTCATTCATCGGCCATCTCCTCTTCAGCAGGCGGTAATAGCAGTCCCGGGTCAACATCGGGGATAGTGAAGGGATCATGCCACACCCCCTCACTGTCGCTGAACAAGCCCAGAAACTCTATTATTTCCTGCTGTGGCAATTGATCATCCGGCAATTGATCCTCCGGTGCCGCAAACAAGGTTTGGGCTACGATCATGAGAGACATCAGGGCGATGCAGGTTATGATCTTCCTTCTCATTCTCATCAATCTCCAGCAACCACTGGTAGAATTCGAGCTCTTCAGCAAAAAAATCCATATTATCCGCGTCCGCAAACAGGGCTAAATCGGCTACAGATATTTTTGGTTCCGGCTGCTCAGTGTCCCACGGATTCATCAACAGTACCAGCACCAGGACAGTTGCAGGGACGATCCCCCAGCGCACCCATGGATAATAAATGGGCCGCTGGTTTTGCCTGGTTAAGGCATGCTGTCGCGCCCGCTTAAGTTGTGCCAAGGTATTACTGTCAATATCATGCAGGGATTCATCAAGAGCTTCCCTTATTTTTCTGACCAAATTGTCCGTATCGTGAGTCATGGCCAAAAATCTCCCAGGCGCTGCCGCAAACGCTCCAGCGCCCTGAAATAATGTGTTTTCACGGCCCCCTGCGAACACTTCATAGCAATTGCCGTATCCGCGACACTTAACCCTTCCCAGGCGCGCAACAAAAAGGTTTGTTGCTGACGCACAGGCAGCTTCATCAATTCTTTCTGCAGTTGCTTCAATGCCGAACTCATAAGGAGATTCTGCTCCGGATCAGGCTCAAATGAATCAGCATGATTCAGCTGCCAGTCGTTTTCTTCAGTGGTCCCCGAGAACCAGGGCATCCAGCGTTTTCGGACATTTTGACGGCGATGAAAATCACGAATCTGATTCTGTAATACCCTGAAAAAAAGGGCCGGCCACTCTTCGCGTGGCTTGTCGGCATATTTTTCAACAAAACGAAGCATGCTTTCCTGAACCAGATCCAGAGCCTCCGACTGCTGACCGCTGCCATAAAGAGCCATTCGATAAGCCCTGGCCTCAATCGATTTCAAGAAATTTTCCATAGGCTGCCTGCACTCATCGAATCCGGCCGGAGGTGAACACCCTTGCTGTCAGTACATTCGACAACAGTGCAGCGATAAGATCAAGATACTAATGGTAACGTTTAAGCGATGATTTGGTTGACAAGATGGTTACGAAAAAAAAAGCCCTTGCTCAGGGTCTGCTCGACAGCAAGCGAGAAGTCACTTATCTCTGGTCGCCCTTATAAGAAAACAGCCGCAATCACTTAAGTAGTCATTGCGGCTGCCATCGATTCAATCAATGTAAAAACCCATCACGCGTCAGGATGATCTTTATCCTCGTGCAGGCGTTGATGACGTGCCGCTTTGGCGAGAAAATGGGCACTGACCGGAGCGGTGATAAACAGAAAGAGAGTAATCAACACTTCGTGCAGACTGACCCCTTCTTTATGGAAAGTAAAATAGATCGCCGAGGCAATGGCCAGACAACCAACGCCCAGGGTGGTTGCCTTGGTAGGGCCATGCAGACGGGTAAAAAAATCCCGCAACCGGAACAGGCCGATAGACCCGGCAAGTGCGAAAAAGGCCCCGAGAATCAAAAAGAAAGAGACCAGGATCTCGACAATAATCATGTCATACTCCTCAACTTATTCGACAATATCGCCGCGCATCAGATATTTACTGGTTGCTACGGTGCTGATAAAACCCATCACGGCGATAATCAACGCTGCTTCAAAGTAGGTTGCCGTATCAAAATAGATCCCCAACAACACAAACAGGGCTAACGCGTTGATATACATGGTATCCAGTGCCAGAATCCGATCCGGCAGACTCGGTCCCTTAAACAGGCGATAAAGGTTCAGCAACTGGGCCAGGGTCATAAAAACGAACGCGATAATCAGGGCGATGTTCAGCATGTGAAGATCTCCTTGAGGGTGGCTTCATAACGCGATTTGATCTCAGCGACGGCAGCCTGCTCATCCGGGACGTTGAGGCCGTGAACAATCAGGGTTTTGTTGTCGGCGGTAATTTCTGTCGATACGGTTCCCGGGGTCATGGAAATAACGTTGGCGAGAAGAGAAATCACCAGCGGGTCATCCGTATCAAGGGGAACTTCAATAAACTTTGGCTGTAACCTGGAAATATCAGGCTGTAAAATCAAGCGTACCACGTTGAGGTTGGCTACCACCACATCGTATAAAAATGTTCCGAAAAAAAACTTCAAAAACAAACGTCGCTTGCAGATCCGGGGTCGCTCCGGCCAGAAGCGGTTGGTAAACCAGGGGATCATGATCCCGAGCAGGGTACCAAGAAGAATGTGACCAAAGGAAAAAGTATTGTTCAGCAGCAGCCACAGGATAATCAGCGTAATACTCATTAACGGATGGGGAACCCAACGATTATCCTGCATTAGTGACCTCCTGCCGACAGCAACGCAGCAACGGCATCACTGCCAAGTACTGCTTCAATATAATGTATTGGCTGGCTGACCTGAGCGGCGACAGCGTAACCGAAATCACTTAAGGGGCCGCCGAACAACACCAGGAGCGGGCTGATCACCAGAAGAATCAATACCGGGAGGGCATAGCCAACGCCATAGCGAGGAATATCGGCGTGGGGTTCTTTGGTAAAGGCGCCGACCCCGCTGTCATCAAGAGGAAGGGTTTTCCAGAAGATCACACTGCCGGCGCGTCCGAGGGCAATCAGTCCCAGTAGACTACCGATCAGCACCAGCGCCCAGATCCATGGCGCTGCAGCATGGGATTGGACCCCCATCAGCATCATCACCTTGGCGGTAAAGCCACTTAACGGCGGCAGCCCGCCAATGGCTACCGCGGCGCCTAAAAACAACAGCCCCAGCAACCGTTCCTGCCCAACCGGCCGATCAGGAGTCAAGGCCGTACCCGCATCCAGGCGCTGCCGGGAGATCATGTCAGCGACCAGAAACATGGCTGCGGTCATAAACGTAGTGTGAGGAAGATAAACGATGGCGGCCGCAATGGCATCGGAGCTGAAGGTACCAATGACCGACAACAGGGTTCCCACCGACACCAGCACCATATAAGCGATGGTTCGGCGCAGATCACGGCTGGCGACAACGCCGATGGAGCCGGCGACCAACGTCACCAGGGCGACCGGCAACAACCAGGGCACCAGCACATTGGCTGCCACGCCGGCATGGTCACCAAAAATCAGGGTATAGACGCGTAGAATCACGTAAACTCCGACCTTGGTCATGACCGCGAACAAGGCGGCGACCGGCGCACTGGTAAAACCGTAGGCGTTGGGCAGCCAGAAATAGAGGGGCAGCAGTGCCGCCTTGAGGGCGAACACTCCGAACAGAATCAACCCACCGGCCTGCAGCAAGGCAGCATTGTCAGCCGGCGCACTGGCCAGGCGCATCGCCATATCCGCCATATTGAGCGAGCCGAGCAGACCATAAAGGATACCCACCCCGATCAGAAACACGCTGGAGCCGACCAGATTGAGCATCACGTAATGCATACCGGCTTTGGTGCGCCGGGCACCGCCACCATGAAGGACCAGTCCATAGGAGGACAACAGCATGACTTCAAAAAAGACAAAGAGGTTGAAAATATCACCGGTCAGAAAAGCGCCGTTGATGCCAAGCAATTGAAACTGGAACAACGCGTGAAAGTTTTTCCCCTGTTCATCGGTGCCTTTCACCGCGTACAGCAGGCAAAGAAACGCCAGCAGGGAGGTGATAAAAATCATCATCGCACTTAAACGATCGAGCACCATGATGATGCCGAAGGGTGGACTCCAGTCACCGAGCACATACATCTGGATCGACCCGGTCATGGCCTGATACAACAGCAGTCCGGTTATCAGGGTGACCGTCGCAGAGCTGATCAACCCGAGGCTGCGGTGCAGGGTGATGCCGCGGTTGACCGCAAGGACAATGATCGCCCCCATCAATAACGGCAGCAACAAGGGGGCGACAATCAGATGGTTCATGATTCGTTCTCCTTGCGACCGTCAACATGATCTGAGCCAAGCTCACCGCTGGCGCGTAGTGCCAGCACCACAACAAAAGCCACCATGGCAAAACCAATAACAATGGCTGTCAGCACCAATGCCTGGGGTAGAGGATCAGTGTACTGCAGCTGCTCCGGGGAAATCACCGCCGGCAGGTTGGTTTTGAGGCGCCCACTGACAAACAGAAACATGTTGACGGCATAGCCAAGCAGGGTCAGCCCCAGCACAAAAGGAAAGGTTCGGGCACGCAACATCAGGTACACTCCACAGGCAATCAAGACGCCCAGGCAGGATGAAAACAGCAGTTCCATTTAGTGTGCTCCTTTTTGTTCTTCTTGGTCTTTTTGGGCGCGGGTGGAAACCGTTTCGGCATCTCTCGAGTTCATCGATCCCAGCTTGACCAGCACCAGCATGACCGATCCGACCACCGCCAGAAACACGCCGAGGTCAAAGGCGATGGCACTGGCGACCTCAAACTTCCCGACCAGCGGCCATTTCAAATAGGTGAAGCTGCTGGTCAAAAACGGATAACCGACCACCCAGCTGCCGACTCCGGTCAACACCGCGATCACCAGACCCCAGGCCATAATAATGTGATTATCGATAGTCAACCGGGGACGCGTCCAGACAATCCCGCTGGAAATGTACTGAAGAATCAGCACCGAAGCCACGATCAAACCGGCGATAAAACCGCCACCGGGCTCATTGTGACCACGCAGGAAAATATACACGGCGAACATCAGCGCCAGCGGCGTCAGTGGCCTGGTAATCTGCGCCAGAATCATCGGAAACCGATCCTGCACCCAGGGCCGTCCCAACGCATCAGTCCTGGGGGCGGGCAGATTAAAATTATGGAGCATGGCGTAAATAATCAGGCCGGCAATCACCAGCACAGTAATTTCACCCAGGGTATCAAACCCACGAAAATCGACGAGAATAACATTTACCACATTGGTCCCGCCGCCACCGGGCTTGCTGTTTTCAAGAAAATACCCGGCAATCGTATCATAGGGGCGAGTCAGTACCGCCATCATCAGCGCGGTACAGCCACCGCCCGCCGCCACTGACAGGATAATATCACGCAGGCGTCGGACATTTGTCGATTCCACCGGAGTGGTGCGCGGCAGCAGATTCAGAGCCATCATCAAGAGGATAATGGTGACCACCTCGACGGAAATCTGGGTCAGGGCCAGATCCGGTGCCGAGAAGCGAATAAAGGACAAGGAGACGATCAGACCCACGGTACCAAGCATGATGATCGCCAGAATCCGGTTGCGATGATGGATTACCGTTGCCACGGCACAGATGATCAGCACCAGTCCCATGATCATCGTCACCGGATCGACCGTCGACATAGCTAAAGGCCCGATGAAGGGTGCGTTCGATCCGAAAAACGGACTCGCGCCCAGGACCACGACAGCTCCTACCAATAGCGCAATGTAACGCTGTAAGGATCCGTTCTCCATCAGTACGGTCAGTTTTCTACCGCCCTGTACCACGTAACGGATAAGGGCTTCAAAGGTCGCTTTGCCGTCACAATAGCGCATGCACCAGCGATGGGAATCGAACAGACGCAGGCGCTGCAGATAGAAAATGGCGCCACCCGCCAGAGCGATAACACTCATGGCCAGGGCCATATTGACCCCGTGCCAGATGGCAATATGGTAATCGGGCGTCGCGGCACCAAGAATACTTCCGGCCGCGACATTGACCATGGGCGCTGCCAGGGTCATGGGGAAAAGACCCACCAGCACACACAGAGCCATCAGCACCTCCGCCGGCAAACGCATGCCGCGGGGCGGCTCATGGGGCTTTTTCGGCAGATCGGTAAAGGGCTCTTTGAAGAAAACGTCATGTACCATGCGGATCGAGTAGGCTACGGCAAAGATAGCCGCCAGGGTCGCCCCCACCGGCACGATCCAGCTGAAAGAACCGAACAGGTTGGGCTCCAGGGTTTCAGCAAGGAACATCTCCTTGCTCAAGAATCCGTTGAACAGAGGAACGCCGGCCATTGCCGCACAACCCAACATGGTCAGGGTACCGGTAATCGGCATGTACTTCCATAAACCCGACAGCCGTTTCATATCGCGGGTACCGGTTTCGTGATCGATAATCCCGGCGAGCAGGAACAAACCGGCCTTGAAAGTGGCGTGATTGAGAATGTGAAAGACCGCGGTAAAGGCCGCCAGAGGACTGCCAAGCCCAAGCAGCAGAGTAATCAGGCCGAGGTGGCTGACCGTGGAATAGGCCAGCAATCCTTTAAGGTCGTCCTTGAACATCGCCATATAGGCAGCAAACATCAGGGTGATCAGACCAACGGAAGTAACGATGTAAAACCACAGGGAGCTGCCTGAAAGCACCGGGAACAGTAACGCCAGCAGGAACACCCCGGCCTTGACCATGGTTGCAGAGTGGAGGTAGGCACTCACCGGCGTCGGTGCCGCCATCGCGTGGGGCAGCCAGAACTGAAACGGAAACTGTGCCGACTTGGTAAAGGCGCCAAGCAGGATCAAAATCAGGGTGACAGGATAGAGGTGGTGGGCATGAAGAATCTCTTTCGAGGCCAGAATCGTTGTCAGCTCAAAACTGCCGACAATATGACCCAGCAGAATAAACCCGGCAATCATCGCAAAGCCGCCACCACCGGTGATCACCAGAGCCTGGCGTGCACCCTCACGGGCATCGGTTCGATAACTCCAGAAACCGATGAGCAGAAAGGAACTGATACTGGTCAACTCCCAGAACATCATCAGCAGGATGATATTTTCCGACAGTACGATGCCCAGCATGGATCCCATAAATAGCAACAGATAGGAATAAAAACGCCCCATCGGGTCATCAGCTGAAATATAAAAGCGCGCGTAAAGGACAATCAGCAAACCAATACCGAGGATCAAAAAAGCAAACATGAAGCCGAAACCGCTGACCCTAAACGCGAAATTCAGGCCAATAGCGGGAATCCAGCTCCAGCTCACCAGCGGCATCCCGCCGTCAAACACCGCCGGTGCCTGCAGCAGCAGCAACAGCATCGAAATACCGGCGATAGCTCCAGCACTTAAGGCATTCAGGTTGCGACTGCGAAACAGGGAGGGGATAAGCGCCCCCAACAAGGGGAGCAAAGGGATCAATGCAAGATTCATTAGTTCATCCTGTCTGGCTTTGCATTTGTTACCAAGGACGATTCAATGGTATAAAAAATACCGTTCAAAAAGGTATTCAATTCAGGGAGCAAAAGCAAGAATTATCGAAACCACTGTTTGTAAAACGCTACTATAGAGCGACGCATAAATGGCCAAAAATGGCCTCTATGGGCTATTTCCATCAAATCACCATGGAGAATTGGGGCATTACTGATTCTCAATATCTCCATTAACAATAAAACGACTTTCTATCCGGGCCGGGGAGATTCTCTCATGAAACAACTGCGCTGCGCCGCCATTCAGTTCAACATCGATCTGGGAAACATCGACAGTAACCGCAGACAGGCCGCTTCCGCCCTGCGGCGGGTAGCTTCCGCCAACGTTCAGTTAGCCGTCCTGCCTGAGATGTGGAGCACCGGCTACGACTATCGCCACCTTTCCACCTTGGCGCAGCGCACCCCCGAGATTGTCAAAGAGATGCAACAACTATGCGCACAACTGGGTCTGGTCACTGTCGGCAGCCTGCCGGAGTTGAGCGACGGCAAGATCTACAATACGGCTTATGTCATCGATCAGGGAAAAGTCGTCGGCAGCTACCGCAAACTTCATCTTTTTTCCGCTATGGGTGAGGACCGACACCTCGGCTCGGGCAGCCGGAGCCTGGTGGTCGCGACCTCTGCGGGCAGAATCGGCGTTGCCATCTGCTACGACCTGCGTTTTCCTGAGCTCTTCCGCAAGCTTGCTCTGGAAGGTGCCGAAATCATCTGCGTCCCGGCGGAATGGCCAAAGCCACGAGGGGAGCACTGGCAGACCCTGTTACGTGCCAGGGCAATAGAAAACCAGCTCTTTGTGGTTGCCGCCAACTGCTGCCGGGTGCAGGGGAAACTGGACTTTTGTGGCCTCAGTCGCATCATTTCACCGCTGGGAACGATCCTTGCGGAGGCCGCAGAAGAGGATGCTGAGCTGATCGCTGATTGTGATTTCGCTGAAATGCAGACCTATCGCGATCAGATCAAGATTCTGCATGATCGCCGCGCCGATATTTACGGCACTCCCTGATCATCCCGGAGCCGGCCTTCAGCTCTCAGTCCCGCATCATCGCCGCTTCCGGCATCCGACGGCAGGCCCCATAAGCAGCAAGCATGAGCAACAGCAGAACCACCAGCATGGTCGCGGCTCCGAACTGATGGGCAATCACACCGGTGAGGCCACTGAGCAGCGCAACGACACCGACCAGACTGTTGCTGAAAGCGGTGTAGGTGGCGCGTTCGTTGTGGGGTGTGGCATCCACCAGATAGGTTTTACGCCCCAACCGCACCCCCGCTTCGGCCAGGCCGATCAATACAAACACCAGAGCATATCCAGCCGACCGCACCTCTGCCGGTACCAGAACCAGCGTTAATGCCAGAAAGGCCGACACCGCACCAATCACCGCGCTTAACGCCATCACCTTGCGACTGGTGCGATCCGCCAGCTTCCCCCAGAACGGGCTACTGATAATCTGCGCTGCACCAATAGCTACAACCAGGGTGCCGATCTGGGTTGCCGACAGATCGAGAACCTGACCGGCATGCAGCACATAGAAGGGGGTTGCCAGTTCGATCGCCAATAACAGGCCACGTGCCTGCAAGAAAAGGGCAAAGCCGGGCTCACGCCGCATCAGGTCGAAACCGGCACGCACCTCTCCAATGGCATTGCGCCCCCCCGCCACCGCACCGGGAAACTCACGGACCAGGGCAAAAAACAGGGCCGCTACTCCCCACAATACCGCCGCCGCCAGCAACAGAAACAGCACCGTGCTCAAATTATCCTGAGCGTCACGATAGCGATTCAACAGCAGACCGGCAACCACCGTCAGAATCCCCCCGTAGAATGCCCGCCGCGCCAGCAATTTTCCGCGCTGACCCTGGTCAACGGTTTTGCCCAGCACATCCTGAAAAGCCACCGAGGCCGCGCCACTGGCGCTACTGAAAACGATCAACAGCAATAACAGGACCATCCCGGCACCGGCCGGTGGCAACCACAGGGCTACCGGAATCATCAGCATCAGACACAGCGCCTGCACCAGCCCACAGCCGACCCAGACCCACTTGCGTACCGGCAAACGACGAATCTGTCCGGCAACCATCAGCTGCGGCAGCAGTGAGAAGGTCTGCTTGATCGGCATGAGAAAACCAAACAACCAGACCGGCGCGCCGATAATATGGAACAGCCAGGGGAGAACCAGATTGGGACCGGCAATCTGCTCGGCCAGTTTTGATGCCGCACCATTGGCGGTATTGGCGTGCAGATTACGCACCACCTGATGGCAAGATTCAGGCGGAATATCCCGGCAGCTGCGGTCCAGATGATCGTCTGTCGACAGGATGCCGGAAAAGTGCCGGCGCAGGTTCTTCATAAGATTCCACCTCAGTCCGCCAGCCGTTGAGCACCCTGGCGATAGGCCGGTGGCACCTCGTTGAGGCTGTCGGCAAAATGCAGCACGCCGGCAGCGTCAACATAGAGATAGCGCACCAAAGCATCCTCATCGGACGTATCTTTTTGCGCCTCAATGGTATCACCAATGCGGTCATTGAGGTCATCAGTACGTCCCAGGGTCAGTAACCGCGAACGAAAATCATGATAAAACGCCTGAGTTTCCTTCAGTACGGGAGTGGCAAAGCGGCGCTTTATCATCAGTTGATCGACTACCACAACCAGTCCCAGGGTCAACATCACCCACAAAATAAAACGGAAAAATTTCAAACTGTTGCCTCCCGCCATAAGAAAAACTCAACATCGCCGAGCAGATCACATCATACGCAACGGAATTGTCTGGCTGCAAGCTATTCCATTTTCACCATAATTATGCGAGAATTCGCCCTGGTATTACATGAATGAATCGCCTGAAGGAGTCAAAGATTATTATGAGCACCACCGATTATGATGTTATTATTATTGGCGGCGGGCCGGCAGGAATGACTGCCGGTCTGTACGCATCACGCGCTTGCCTGAAATCTCTGATGATTGAAAAAATGATCCTTGGTGGCCAGATGATGACCACCACCCTGGTTGAAAACTGGCCCGGCTATCCCGGCGGCATTGAGGGACCGGAACTGATGATGCGCTTTCAGGAACACTGCGTTGAATTTGGTCTGGAAACCGCCTACGGCACTGTCGAAAAGATCATCGACAAGGGTGACTTTAAAACCCTGCTGGTCGATGGCAAGGAAATGACCTGCAAGGCGGTCATCATCACGACCGGGGTTATTCCACGCAAGCTGGGAATCGATGGCGAAGCCGCCCTGGTCGGTAAAGGAGTTTCCTATTGTGCCACCTGTGACGGCGCTTTTTTTCGAAACCAGCCTATCGCTGTGATCGGTGGCGGTGATACCGCTGCTGAAGAAGTCCTGTTTTTGACCCGTTTCGCCAGCAAAGTCTACATGATACATCGCCGCGACCAACTACGCGCCACCAAAATTCTCCAGGATCGCATTTTTGCCAACGATAAGATTGAGATGGTATGGAATTCCGTCGTCGAAGATTTTGTCTCCGACAACAGTGGCCTGACAGGCGCGATCTTGCGCGACATGAAAAGCGGCGACAACCGTCAGATTGACATCAATGGGATGTTTGTTGCCATCGGCGTCACCCCGACCACCGGCTTTGTTAAGGGGATGCTGGCCATGGATGAGGACGGATATATTCGCTGCGGCGAAGATACCATCACCAATATCCCGGGCATCTATGCCGCCGGCGATTGCCGTACCACGGTCCTGAAGCAGGTATCCACCGCCGTTGGTGACGGTGCCGTTGCCGCCATCATGGCGGAAAAATACATCGATGAACTCAAACATTCCAGCTGAGCCATGTGACAGTTTCCATGATTTGCATTCAGGAGCTGTCAGAGCAGGAGGGGGAACATGCTCGCTAAAGTCACATCCGGTGCCCTGATCGGCATCAACGCCTATCCGGTCACTGTCGAGGTCGATATCGCCCAGGGATTGCCGCAATTCGCTACGGTCGGCCTGCCTGAGGGCGCGGTCAAGGAAAGCAAGGACCGGGTCAAGTCAGCCATCAAGAATTCCGGTTATGAGTTCCCTGCCAGGCGTATCACTATCAATCTCGCCCCTGCCGACATCCGCAAGGATGGTGCCGCCTTTGATCTTCCTATCGCCATCGGCTTGCTGGCCGCTACCGGGGTTGTCAATGCCGAACGCCTGGAAAAATTTCTCCTTTTAGGTGAACTGTCCCTCGACGGGCAGGTCAAGCCGGTGCGCGGGGTTCTTCCGATTGCCGTCGTCGCCCGTGACTGGGGCGATCTGGCGCTGATCTTGCCAACAGATAATGCCGAAGAAGGTGCCGTCGTTGCCGGGCCTGCCATCTATCCGGTGCGCGATCTGGCAGAAGCTGTGGGTCTGATCAACGGCGAAAAAGAAGCTGTTCGGTTTGCCGTCTCACCGGACGCATCGGCCCATATTCAATCTGCCGACGGAGAAGATTTTTCCGAAGTCCGCGGCCAGGAACATGTAAAACGCGCGCTCGAGGTGGCAGCTGCAGGGGCACATAACATCCTGATGAGCGGCCCGCCGGGCAGTGGCAAGACCATGCTGGCCCGCCGCCTGCCGACCATCCTCCCGGACTTCTCATTTGAGGAGGCCCTGGAAACCACCAAAATTCATTCCGTCGCCGGCCTGCTGTCTCGCAACAATGCCTTGGTGCGCCGACGACCCTTCAGATCCCCTCATCACACCATTTCCGATGCCGGACTGATTGGCGGCGGCACCTACCCGCGTCCCGGTGAGGTCTCCCTGGCCCATCGGGGTATCCTGTTTTTGGACGAATTTCCCGAGTTCAAAAAGAACGTCCTCGAGATGCTGCGACAACCACTGGAAGACGGCCAGGTCTGCATCAGTCGTGCGGCCTTGAGTTTAACCTATCCGGCCGACTTTATGCTGGTTGCTGCCATGAACCCCTGTCCTTGCGGTTTTTCAGGAGACACGGTGCACGATTGCACCTGCACCACGCCGCTGCTGCAGCGCTACCGCAGCAAACTCTCCGGCCCCCTGCTTGACCGCATCGACCTGCACGTCGACGTCCCCCGCGTCACCCACAAAGACCTCACTGACATTCAAGCCGGCGAAGCTTCCAGCGCCATCCGCGAGCGGGTCAACCACGCCCGTGATCACCAGCGCAGACGTCTTGCCCCTTTCGGCCTCCACGCCAACAGCCAGATGCAGGCGCGTCATATCCGCCGCTTCTGCAAACTCGATGAACACGGCGATGCCCTGCTGGAACAGGTGACCGACAAGCTTGGTCTCTCCGCCCGCAGCTACACCCGCATTCTCAAACTGGCACGAACCATTGCCGATCTGGCCGGATGCGATCAGATCGACCGGATTCATCTCAGCGAGGCAATTCAATATCGGGGATTGGATCGTAAGACAGGATAACGCCGGCCAGGGTCCTGATCTACGTGCCCTGGTTATTGAGAATCGACTTTATGGGTTTAAAAAAGGGTACCAAGAAGATGATAAAAACCAAAGGACAGCTCGAAGGGGAGATCAGCGATGCCATCATTCGCTTCGAAAAAGAATACATGGGGCGCGGACCGTTGGAGACCAAAACCTACATTATTGATGACCTGATTATTATCAGGTTAAAAGGGGTTTTAACCAGAGCAGAGCGCCAGCTCGCCGAGTCGAACGATGCCAGCAACGGGCGAGAGTTGATTAAACGGATGCGTCACGCCCTGCTGGAAAAAGGGCGACCGATGCTGGATGCGATTGTCAAAGATGTTGTCGGCGTTCCGGTTATCAGTCTGCACACCGATCTGAGCACCGTAACCGGTGAGCGACTGATTGTTTTTTCTCTGGCAGAAGTACCGGATTTACCAGGTAACCCGCAGGGCTGAAAATATCCTTGACCTTTCAACCTTCACCCACTATTTTGTTTTGTCAATCAACAGGGGATGCAGAAGGTCGTATAGACAAGCTGTATGCACATCACTTTAGTTGAAATCACAAAGTGAGCGCTTCTCGTGCTGAAAAAACATAGAAAACTCTAAGTCAGATTAAAGACCACTTTTACGCGGGGTTTAATCTCAACGGGGCTGTTGTTGCTTTATCGGCATTGACAGCCCTTTTTTTATTTCGTCAATACACCTGAGCGGCAGGTAACGGCCGTCAGACCAACAGCGACAGGAGAAACAGCAAATGACAGCGATCAGCTCAAACACAACACCTCATGACACCATCCTGGTCGGTATCCTGACCGGCAGTCCCAACGACCTGCCGAAAGTGGTAAAGGTCCGTGACACTCTGGATGAGCTCGGCATCCGCAGCGAAATTGTGGTCGCTTCAGCACACCGCACCCCCGACAAGGTCTTCGCCTATCTTGACCGTGCCCACAAAGAAGGAGTGCAGGTCCTGATCGGCTGTGCGGGAGTCGCAGCCCACCTGGCCGGGGTGATTGCCGGGCATACCCGCCTTCCCGTCATCGGGCTGCCCCTTGGTAACGGCCCCCTCTCCGGTTGGGACAGTCTTCTTTCTACCGTTCAAATGCCACCCGGGGTACCGGTAGCGACCGTTGCGGTTGATGGTTCCCGTAACGCAGCGATCCTGGCTGCACGCATTCTGGCGCTGAAATATCCTGCTATTGATGCCGCCCTGGAAAAGTTGGCCGAGCAGGAACGACAGCGTTATGATCAGACGGCAGACGAGGCACTGGCGGCCTTGAAGTCGACCTGATAAACGCCGTCACAAATTGCGAGGATTGACATCCGGAATCCAGAAAAAATTCAGGGCATCGTCCTGGCGCCAACAAATTCTGAATTCTGACGCCTGTATTCCTTCAGGTTAGCTCAGCAAGCTACAGGACATCAGGTCCTGCTTTTGATTAAAAAAGGAGAATATCCATGCGGGACGTTAACAAGTTCATATCCGGATTCAAGCGTTTTCAGAAGGATTGGTTGGGACCGGATGCCGGTCTTTTTGATCGGCTGAAAAAAGGGCAATCCCCGTGTACGATGGTGATCGCCTGTAGCGATTCACGCGTCGATCCCCTCTTTCTCACCGACAGTCATCCGGGCGACCTGTTTGTTGTCCGCAACGTTGCCAACCTGGTTCCTCCCTGCGAACCGGACGCGGGGCATCACGGTGTCAGTGCCGCCCTTGAATTTGCCGTCTGCCATCTTGAGGTCGATAACATTATCATCATGGGGCACTCTCAGTGTGGCGGCATCAAGGGGTTAATGGAGGGCGTCTGCGGTTGCGGTAACCACTCATTTATCGGCAACTGGGTCGGCATTGCCCAGAATGCAAAAGACAAGGTCCTGGCAGAACTGCCTGAGAAACCATTGGAAATGCAGATTGGGGCGTGCGAAAGGGCCGCTATATTGGTCTCCCTCGAAAACCTGATGACCTTCCCGTGGCTCAGAGAGCGTGTCGAAAAGCGCAGCCTGGCTCTGCACGGCTGGTATTTTGATCTGCAAGCGGGCACACTGTCCGGATATTCTGCCGACAGCAACAATTTTGAGCTGATCAGCTAAGGGCAAGCCCCGAGACTTCCAGAAAACTTGTCAGATCCTGCGGTAACGATGATGTGATCAGCACGGGGACATCAGTAAAAGGATCGATGAACGCTATCTGCTGACAATGAAGAAACAGCCGAGGCAGGCTGTCGGGGCAAGGACCGCCAAAACGCCGGTCGCCAAAAAGTGGATGTCCAATCTGCCGAAACTGGCGGCGGATCTGGTGCTGGCGCCCGGTCTGAAGTTCAATCTGCAGCAAAGAGGCAGTGTCATTGGCCGCCAGCACCTGGTAGCTGGTAACTGCAGTTTTGAGCTTCCCCTTGGCCGGTATCTCATCGTTCAGCATGCCGCCAGTGATGATTTTGCCTTTAACCAGCGCCAGATAGGTTTTACCGACCGGTGCATTCATCATCATTTTGCCCAGCACCGAACAGCTTTTCTTCCCCTTGCCGAACAGCACGACCCCGGACGTTTCACGATCAAGGCGTTGAATCGGGGCCGCCATAAAATGCTCCCTGCGGCGTTTGAGTAAATCGGCCACCCGGGCGGTGAGGTTATCCACCTCGTGTCCCTGTCCGGCATGGGTCGCCAATCCGGACGGCTTGTCAAGGATCAGTAGCTGTTCTGTCTCACACAAAATGGTAAGGGCCAGCTTCTCACTCTGCGCCAGCAGAGCGAGAAGACGGTCGCTGTCCGGCAGCAGAATACGTTCCCCCACTGTCAGTGCGGCATCCATGTCGTTACTGCGGCGAATTTTTCCGTCTTTTATCAACTTGCGCAGATAAGCTCCAGGAGCTGCTGCAAGCCGCTGCTGAAGAAAGCTATCAAGCGACAATCCGGCTTCGGTGGTGGTGACAATCATTTCGGGCATAGGATTTTTCTTACTCTGATGAATAGGCGGCGGATCTTTTTTTATGCAATTGCAGACTGTCGAGACTTGAATAAAAAAACGCCGCCGACCAGCAAAAACTGATACGGCGGCGGGTCAGGCATTATGATTAACCCTACAGGCTAAAAACCGGCATCGCGCGTACGCAGATATTTATAATAATCGGAATCGGCTGAAATCACCAGTTTACCGTTTTTGGTCAGGGTTTTCTGATAGGATTCCATGGTCCGTAAAAAGGCATAGAGCTCTTTATCCTGATTATAGGCTTCGGCGTAAATGGAAGCGGCCGCGGCGTCGGCGTTACCGCGTACTTCCAGAACCTTACGATGAGCTTCGGAGCGGATTTGCTGCAGCTCCAGATCCATCTCACCAAGAATATTGGCTTTTTCCCCTTCACCTTCCGAACGATAGCGCGCCGCCACCTGTTTACGCTCATTGATCATCCGTTCATAAACACGCTCACGGACCTGTTCAACGTAGTTGATACGTTTGATCTGGATGTCGACCAGTTCAATTCCATAAGCCGGGGTACTGGAACTGGCGCGGGCAAGAACATCGCGGATGATGGTTTCGCGGCCGATCATTTCATCCGCCCCGATTGCTTCGCCGTCGACCTCGAAGGCCTCATCCGCATCGGCCTGGTAATCACTGCCACGCACCAGCTCCGCCAGCAGGTGACTGGAGACCGCATCGCGCACTACTGAATCGAGGATGTTGTCGAGGCGGCTTAACCCCCCCTGAATATTGAAAACCGTTCGATAAAACACCAGCGGGTCGGTAATCCGCCAGCGGGCAGTGGTATTGACCCAGATAAAACGCATGTCCTTGGTCGGAATCTGATTAGGGTCACCGTCCCACTTGAGGATGCGTTTTTCAAAGCGGTTGACGTTCTGGACAAATGGCATTTTAAAGTTCAATCCGGCATCGGTGACGGTACGTACCGGATCACCGAACTGGGTAATGACCACCTGTTCAGCTTCATTTACCGTATAAAAAGCGTCCTGGCCGATGAGAATGGCGGCCAGAATGACAACTACTAATAATCCGTTTTTCATCGTGCGGCTCCTTCTGTGATTTTGCGCAGGGGCAGCAGGGGTAGCGCACCACCATTAATGTCATCCATGATGTAGGTTTCATCGAGCTGCGGCAGAACCTGCTCCATGGTTTCGATGAAAATCCGCTGGCGGGTCACCTCAGGGGCGCGTTTGTATTCGGTGAGCAGAGCCAGAAAACGGTTGGTTTCACCGCGCGCGCGATTAACCCGCTCAACGGCATAACCTTCGGCCTCCTGCAGTGCTCTCTGGGCTTCCCCGCGGGCACGAGGAACTTCCTTATTAAACTGGGCACGCGCTTCCAGGATCAGACTCTCTTTTTGTTGCTCGGCTTCGTTGACCTCGTTGAAGGCCCCCTTAACCGGATCGGGCGGGGTCACATCCTGAAAACGGACAGTCACGATACGCACACCAATATCGTAGTAATCGAGGGTTTCCTGCAGCGACTCCTCAACTTCCAGTGCCAGGGACACCCGTTCGGTGGTGAGAACCTCCGTCACATTGGCATTGCCCACCGCCCGTCGCACCATGGCTTCGGAAACATCGCGGATCGTACCGACTGGATCGTGGATTGTGAAAACATACTTATAGGGGTCACGAATCTGGTATTGGACAATCCACTGGATATCACTGACGTTCAAATCTCCAGTCAAAGTCAAGGATTCCTCCTCCATTCCCCGTGCGGAAAGAGCGGGACGGACGCCCGATTCGGCAGACCGGAAACCAAATTCTTCCTTGAGCACCCGCCCGGTCGGCACCAGATAAACCTGATCAATCCCGAAAGGTACCTTGAAATGCAATCCCGGTTCGGAGAAGCTTGCAAACTTGCCGAACCGCAGAACCACTCCGGTTTCTTCGGTGTTGACTTCGTACATGCTGCTGTAGACGCCAACAATGATCACCAGCACGGCCACCATCAAGAGAATCGGCCGCATACTCTTTTTCGGGTCAAGTTGCATTTTTTCTTTAAAGCGGTTGGTCATGTCGATGACCTTTTTCTCCAGGTCTTCCCCGGAAGGACCTTGTCCCCAATTCTGCATTGCTACCTCTTTTTATCTGTGTCAGGGTTGATGAACAATGACTTTTCTATGACTTATGTCTGCCATGAACAGGTGAATATAGCAGATTTTTGTTTCTGATGGGGGATTTTCGGAACCTTAAGTTTGCTTTTTGCCCCTTTTTGGTGCTGGTCAGCATTTTAGGCTAAAGCTATACTGTCAGGGTCAGAGCACCAACCCGACCAAGCAAAGGAGCCTAATATCATGAAGGTAATTGTCGATCTCTGTGTCGTTCCCCTGGGTGTAGGGGTTTCCGTTTCCAGCTATGTCGCGCGCTGTCAGAAAATCCTCGAAGACGCCGGATTAACAATCAACCTGCACGCCTATGGCACCAATATCGAGGGCGATTACGATCAGGTCTTCGCAGCGATCAAGCGCTGCCATGAAGAGATTCACGGCGCCGGGGCCCCACGCATCAGCACCACCATCAAGCTGGGAACCCGCATCGACCGGGAGCAGACGATGCAGGATAAGATCCGCAGCGTTGAAGAAAAGAGATCTGCCACCTGAAAAAGCAAGCCTTCGCCTGGCCGTTTTACTTTCTGCTGCGATTCAGGGCGTTTAGTTCATCTTTGAGCTTGTGATAACTGGCCAGACGATCGCTGTCGAGGGTTCCGGCCGCCGCCGCCTGCTGAACCGCGCAGCCCGGCTCACAGGTGTGACTGCAATCGCGAAAGCGACAATGCCGGGCCAGGGCGTCAATCTCGGCAAAGGATTCAGTCAGATCAGAACTTTCCCCCCACAGATGCAGTTCGCGCATGCCGGGGTTGTCCATCAGGATGCTGCCGTTCGGAAGGAGAAACAGTTCACGATGGGAGGTGGTATGACGACCCTTGCCGTCGGAACTGCTGACCGCGCCAACCTTCTGGCGCTGGTGGCCGAGCAGCCCGTTGGCGATGGTCGACTTCCCTACCCCCGATGAGCCCAGCAGGGCGACGGTTTGTGCGGGCTGGAGATACTCCTGCAGGGATTCAAGCTGAACTTCATCATGGGCCATACACAATAGTACCGGTGTCGTCCCGGCAATCGCCTGAACCTCATGCAGACAGGCTTGTGGATCGGGGTGCAGATCGGTTTTGTTGAGCAGAACCACCGCGTCGGCGCCGCTACTGCTGACCAGTGTGAGATAACGTTCAATCCGCCGCAGGTTGAAATCCTGATCCAGACCACTGACAATCAGAACCAGGTCGACGTTGGCAGCGATGACCTGTTCTTCCGAACGCTGCTCTTTGCCCTTACGCTGACCGGGGAGGTTGCGGGAGAAGGAGCTTTTGCGTCCAAGCAAGGCAATAATGGTTCCCCGTTGCTGTGATTGCGGTTCGACCACGACCCAGTCGCCGACAACGGGCAGATCCGGTCTGCCACTGGACGTGTGACGAATTTTACCTGAAAAACGGACCGTGAGTTCGCCCGCCGGCGAGATCACCCGATAATAATTTTTTTCACCCCGGATAATCCGCGCCGGAAGCCTCGACTCCCCTTTCCAGTGGGCAAACTCCCGTTCAAAATAGGCTGACCAGCCCCATGCTGATAGATTGACATTGCTCATGTTGTTTTTCCGCGTGATCGCCAGTGACTGGAAAAGTTAAAAAGCAGCAACCCGCCGGCAATCAGCAGAATCCCCATCAGATGAAAACTTTTAAAGCGTTCATTCAGGATCAGGATGGCCAGCAAAGACGTGAACAGGGGGATCAGATTGATAAAGAGACCGGTGCGGTTGGCCCCGATTTCCTGAACCCCCCGATTCCAGCACAGGTAGGCAAGAATCGATGGAAAAATTGCCACATAAAGCAAACTGGCGACAACCTTGGCGGTAATATCCAGGGGCGCAGTCCGGGCAAACTCCCAGACATAAAGGGGAAACAGCAGCACCACACCAACGGCAAAGGAGGCGGTCAGAAAGCTTAATGGATGTATCGCCGGGCGCTTCTTCAGCAGCACCGAGTACAGGGCGTAGCAGCAGATGGCGATCAGCATGAGCAGATCACCGGGAACGAACTCCAGCTTCATAAGGCGCTGCCAGTCTCCCTGCATGAGGATGTAGGCCGCACCGGCAATGCACAGGATGACAGCTGACACCTGATAGCGGTTGATCCGCTCACCGTACAGCACAAAACTGATCAGAACAATGACCGCCGGCATCACCGATTGCGTCAGGGCGATGTTGATTGCGGTGGTGGTATGGGCAGCAGTGTAGAGGATGGTGTTGAACGCGGCAATCCCCAACAGGCTGATCAGCAGGATGATTTTCCAGCTTGCCTGAATCTGCGCCCGATCACGGCGCAGGTGGCGCAGCGTAAAGGGCAGCAGAATAAGCAACGCCAGGGTCCAGCGCCAGAAAGCCAGGCTCACCGGGGGGATCAGCTCAATCACCCCTCTGGCCAGTACCGAATTACCGGCCCAGAAGAGCGGCGGAAAAATCAGCAGCAGGCAGGTGAGATAATGGCTGTGACGGTTGGGTACGAGTTGTTTCATGATTACTTGGCCAGCCGCGCCAACAACACCGGCAGGGCGGTTTCCACCCGCAGGATACGCGGCCCAAGGGTAATAGGCAGAGTACCGCACGCTTGCAGCTTATCGACTTCGTAGGGAATAAACCCTCCTTCGGGACCAACGACCAGCAGCGCTGGTGCGCTGCTCGCCTGCGGACACGCTTGCATGGCGCCGGGGTGGGCAACGTAGGCGTTAAGACCGCGACACAGATCCGGCAACTCATCTTCCACAAACGGCTTGAAGCGAGGCCGCAACTGAATCTGCGGCAAAATCGTGTCGCGCGCCTGTTCCAGCCCGAGACGCAGGTGCTCATCGCGTTGCGCCGGGGTTAATAATGGCGAATTCCAGTAACTTTTGTCGACCCGATAACTGTTGATCAGATACAGGTGCTTTACTCCCAGGGCGCTGATGGTTTGCAGTATCCGCCGCAACATCTTCGGACGGGGCAGCGCCAGAATCAGAGTCAGCGCCAGCGCCGGTGGTGGCGGCTGATCAAGCTGTACACGCAAGGTCAGCTGTTCGCCGGTACGATTGATGATGGTGCCTTGGCCAAGACGGCCACCCACACGACCGACCCGGATCGTCGCCCCTTCATTTTTCTGCAGAATCCCGGCGACATGTTCAAAGCGCCGCCCTGTCAAGCAGACCAGATCATCACTGATAAAATCAGGAGCATCAAGCAAAATCAGATTCATGGAATCAGAGGCAGCAGCAGCGCCGACACGGTGGCACCGAGCAACCCGCCAAGCAGGGTCCATAGGCCGTTGCGGATCAGGCCGTACTTGCGGGTCAAACGATGTTTTCCGAGATAATAGATTTCGTGAAGATAGGCATCATAGAGCTTGTCGCGGTCGGCAATAACGGACTTAAATTGTTGCCTGAACTCCTCCTCGCTCAGTTCGCTATAGGAGCGGAAGTAAAACAGATTGGTGCGATCGGTCACATGAAATGGCGGAATAATCGCAAGAATGGAAAAAACCACCGCCAGCAGACCGGAACCCGCCAGCAGCAAAATAGTGACCAGTTCCAGCTTCTCGTACTGAGTCAAAGTGATGGTAATGATGATCGATGACGCAGTCATGATCATCGCCGCCTTGGAGTCAGCCATCTGATTCAGGATCATGTGTTTGTCCAGATTTGCTCGCAGCGTATTCGCAGCCAGCAGGCGCGGCAGCAAAGGTTCCTCGTAAGGCGTTTCGGTCATCGATGTTCCCCTGGTTGCCAGAAGATATCAGCGTTGCCGCCATCGTTGCTCAGGCGCGCCCAGACAAAACACAGATCCGAAAAGCGATTGAGAAACCCCAGGCACAACGGGTTGATCTTTTCCATTTCTGCCAGGCAGACCAGCTCGCGCTCGCAGCGTCGGGTCACGGTGCGCGCCAGATGTAACAGGGCAGCAGCACGGCTACCTCCTGGCAACACAAAATTGCGCGCCGGGGTCAATTTTGCCCTATCCTCTTCAAGCCAGCTCTCGAGGCAATCGATCTGCCCCTGATGAACATTGGGAATCCGCATGGCCTGTTCACTATCGGCCGGGGTTGCCAGCTCACCACCTAGGTTGAACAATTCATTCTGGACTCGCAGCAGCTTGTCCTTGATTCCTGCCGGCAGCTCTTCGCAGCGCACCAGCCCCAGTACTGAATTGAGTTCATCGACGGTACCGTAGGTTTTTACCCGCTGTGAGGCCTTGGAAACGCGGGTTCCATCAACCAGGCTGGTATGCCCTTTGTCGCCGCCGCGGGTCATGATCTGGTCTAGTGTTGGCATAATCAACCTCTCTGGATGTTGGCATCTGAAAGCATCTTCGCTGTTTCAGTGTACGTAAATATCGGCCCGGTGACCAGCCCCACAGATTCGCAATATTGCAAAAAACACCTCAACCCATCTCACGATTGCAAACCGCTGTTCTGATCGTCGACTCAATCAATTTATTATATTTAAATTATCCTTTTTTTTCAGGCAGTTAAAAATAAAACCTCTTTATTGTCCAAGACCAAAAGACATCTTATATAGCCCGACCAAAAATTGCAAAACTGCGAAAAACCCGCCTTCAGGGTATTTTTTCACAACCGACTTTTTCTTCTTAACTACTTGATATAAATAGGATTATTGTTTTTCACAGATTGGCACGCAGGTTGCCTTAAAAAGGACCATTCAATCGCACCCGAGGAGAACTGCCATGGCAATCTGCCCCTACTTTGATCAAGACCAAAAATTCTGCGACGTCGGTGAAGACTATATTTCCCCTTACGACGTTGTTGCCATGTCTCATTACTGCTCGAGCAGGTACCGGGAATGTGACAAATTTCCGAGCCTGACCGAACGCTATCCGGATGTCCTGGAACAGGTGGGCTCTCACGAGGCGATTCCCCGGCAAAATGAAGAAGTCCATTCAATCTATACCTATGCACAATCGGCAGATAGTGAAAGCGCTGAAAAAGCGCGGACACCTCTTGCCATAAAATTCGATAACAAATGGCCCTTATTCCATCGCCTGAATCGTGTGATGTCCATTCAGCATTCCCATGTCATAACATCAGAGGAGAGAGAAGTAATGAAACCAGAAATCATCAAAAACCGTGGCAAGCAAGTCGTCTTTGCCGGGCTCGGCATCAACCTGGCCCTCGGCATTCTCTATGCTTACAGCATGCTCAAGGGTGAAATCAGCAAATTGTTTGCCGGCTCCGGCGATCCCTACGCCACCGCTTGTCTGGCTTTTGCTTTATCGATGATTCTTGGGGGCAAAATGCAGGACAAGGTCGGTCCACGCCTGACCGCCGTTCTGGGAGGACTGCTGGTGGGAGCCGGTTTTATCGTCTGCTCCCTGACATCGAGTTACTGGGGCTGGGTGCTCGGCTTCGGTATGCTGGCCGGCCTTGGCATCGGCTTCGGTTATTCAGCTGCTACACCCCCGGCGCTGAAGTGGTTTTCTCCAGCCAAAACCGGGCTGATTGCCGGTATCGTTGTCTCCGGCTTTGGGATTGCCCCGGTCTATCTGGCTCCCGTGTCTAAATACCTGCTGGGTCAGTACGGCCTGCATAGCACCATGATGATTCTCGGCGTTGCCTTTATCGTTATTGTATGTGGCATGTCGCTGCTCCTCAGCAACCCCCCGGCCGGTTTTGCGGCGGTTACGAAAGATGCAGCAGCCAACGTCAAAACCACCCCCACCGCACCCACGGCCGATGTCAGCCCGACGCAGATGCTCAAGGAAGGTCGTTTTTACACCCTGTGGCTGACTTTCTTCATCGGTGCCGGTGCCGGACTGATGGTTATCGGCAGCATCGCCGGTATCGCTAAACAGAGCATGGGCGAAATGGCCTTTATCGCCGTTGCTGTCATGGCCGTTGGCAATGCTGCCGGACGTATTGTTGCCGGGATTCTGTCAGACAAGATCGGTCGTGCCTCGACCCTGACCCTGATGCTGGTTTTTCAGGCGGCTTTGATGTTTGCTGCCATTCCGGTTGTTTCCGGTGCTGGTTCCGGCGCCCTGCTGGTGACCCTTCTGGCGACCTTTATCGGCTTTAACTACGGTTCCAACCTGTCGTTGTTCCCCTCTTTTGCCAAGGATTTCTGGGGCGCCAAAAACTACGGGATGAACTATGGTATTCTCTTTTCATCCTGGGGAATCGGTGCCTTTGTGCTGGTAAAAATTTCGGCACTGCTCAACGCCAAATACGGGGGCATGGAAAGTTCATTCATGGTCGCCGGCGTTTTGTTGCTCGTCGGAGCGATGATGGCCATGTCCCTGCGTCCACAAAAAGCAGCCGTACCGGCAACGGCACCGATCTTTGTCGAAGAAGAAGATCTGGTTCTGGAAAAAGTACGCGACTAACCGTCAACCCTTCATGGTGCTAAAAGACAGCCCTCTATGGTGAGGGCTGTCTTCCCTTTTACAGGAGACGACATGGCTGCACCATCACCCGGGCCCATCCAGCACGAACTCCCCGCGCCGGCTCTTCTGGCACTGGCGGTTTCACTGCTGTTCTATCTGTTCAGCCTGCTCGGCTCTTACAGTCCACCTGTTCTGCTGAGCGGTATCATCCTCGTGTGTGGCGGGGTGATTCAACTGACCTACGGCCTCCGCAGTCATCAGCAGGGGCATCCACGAGCAGCAGCAACATTACTGCCCTTCGGATTTTTCTGGTTGTCGTTGATCAGCTACGAAATTTTCCCTGAATTGGGTCTTGGACGGCATCCCAATGCTATTACCATGTTTTCTTATTTAAGCCTGTGGGCCTTGTTTGCAGCCATTTTATTCCTTGGCAGTTTTCGCCGCAGTATTGCAGTGCAAACCCTGTACGGTGCCATCATGTGCTCCCTGCTGGCCTTGTCGATGAATCACCTGAGGGATGACCAGGTGTTTCTGCTGCTTGGCTGCCTGTGCGGTTTTATTGCCTCACTGACCGCCCTGTATATCGCTGTTGCCCAGACGATCAATGAAAGCAGGGGGCAGGACGTTATTCCCCTGGGTCAATGGAACGAACAATGGGAAGAGGAAGGCAAGTAACATGCTTGCCTCAAACGCTGTTTTAGGATATTTTTTCAAGATAAGTCCAGCTGTTGAGTTTTTTTCGCATACGCAAAAAAGCACCTGCGGGAATAACGGGGTAGCATGAGTCCTGCACAACAAATGACATTACTGGGGCTGGTTGCCCTGGCTTATTACGCTGTCCTGGTGGCATCAGGTGTTGTCAGTACCGATGTGATGCCCCAGTTTGTTGTTTCAGCGGTCATTTTTCTGTCATCCGGACGCTTGTTGCGCGGCATCGCGCGCAGCCGGGTCAGGGAAGAACGCAAAGACAAAAACGGCAAGCCCCGCCCCGAACCGAACTGGGCCCTGCGCACCCAGATTCTCAACTGGGTGATGGTCATACTGATCATGTGTGCCCTGGGCCTGTGGATTATGAAACCGGTGGGAGTTTCCTTTTTTGAGATGTTTGGATTCGGCTGAGCCCTGCTCTACCTGCCCCTGTCACCGAGCAAATCTTCCTTGCGCAGTCCATACTTTTTCATCTTCCGATAAATCGTCGCCATATTCATCCCCGCCTTGGTGGCCGCCTCTTCAATATTTCCTCCGGAAGCGCTGAGCAGCTGGCGCAGATAGTCAATTTCAAAACGCGCCAGGGCATTGTTGTAATCGTCCCCGCCGGCGGGCACCTCTTCAATATCGATAAACTGGGCCAGGGTCGTCAGGCTGATTTGCTCCTCGGTTTCAATAGTGATGCAGGCCTCAATAACATTTTTCAACTGACGGATATTTCCCGGCCAGCTGTAACTGGTGGCGGCCTGCTGAGCCGCCGGCGACAAGCCGCTGATATGGGTAGCAAACTTGCGATTCTGTTCACGAATAAAGTAGCCGGCCAGGAGCAAAATATCGGGCTGACGCTGACGCAAAGGGGGAAGATGCAGATTGATCACGTTGAGGCGATAGAACAGGTCTTCACGGAAAGTTCCCTGTTCCACCTCCTTTTCGAGATTGGAATTGGTCGCGGAGATGAGCCTGACATCTACCCGCGTCGGGGTGGTATCACCAATACGCCGGAATTCCTGCTCCTGGAGAAAACGCAGCAGGGTTTTCTGAACATTAAGAGGCAGGTTGCCGATTTCGTCGAGGAACAGGGTACCGCCATCGGCTGCCTTTAACAGCCCCTCCTTGTCGGTATCAGCACCGGTAAAAGCCCCTTTTTTGTGACCGAACAGTTCGCTTTCCATCACCGAGTCGGGAATCGCGCCGCAATTAATCGCAATAAAAGGCTTTTCTTTGCGCGGGGAATTATAGTGAATCGCCTGCGCAATCAGCTCCTTGCCGGTGCCCGATTCGCCGGTAATCAGAGCGGATGTGTCACGAACCGCGACTTTTTTCACTTTTTCCAGCAACTGCTGAAGAATCATCGAGGTACCGATGATCTTGTCAAAATTGAACTTGCCGGCCAGCTCCTGACGCAGCTGCTCATTTTCGCTGAGCAGCTGGTTATGCTTTAGCGCGTTGCGCACCCGAAACAGCAGCTCATCCGGCTCAAAAGGCTTGGTCAGCATATCGTAAGCCCCTTTGCGCAACGCTTGAATCGACATATCGACGGTGGCAAAAGCGGTGATCATGATCACCGGGATGTCAGCTTCCCTGGCCTTGATCCGCTGCAGCACTTCCAGTCCGTCGATCCCCGGCATCTTGATATCGCTGATGACCAGATCCCACACCCCGGAACGAAACACCTCGACCGCCTCAAGGGGGTCGGTGAAGGTACGCACGGCATGGCCGTCGTCCATCAACACCGCCGCCATCATGCGGCACAGTCCCTCCTCATTATCAATAACCATGATCTGTTTTGCCGACATCCTCAATTCCCCTGACGTATCATATCAATATTCCTCACGCACCAGTGGCAGACGGATAATCACCCGGGTACCCTTACCGATCTCCGAATCGATGGCGACCTGGCCCTGGTGCATATCAATGATCTGCTTGGTAATTGCCAGACCTAAACCGGTACCACGTGCCTTGGTGGTAAAAAAAGGCTCGAAAATCTTGTCCAGATTTTCTTCACTGATCCCTTCCCCCTGGTCGGCAAACTCTATCCGGATATACCGGTCATCCTCGATACCAGTCGTCACGCTGATCTGCTTGCCCGGCTGCGAAGCCGCTCCGGCATTGAGCAGCAGGTTGATGGCAACCTGACGCAGCTGGTCGCCATCAGCCGCGATCAGCGGCAGATCGTCGGTAAAATTCTGAACGATCTGAACATGATTCATATCAATGTGGTTGCCCGCAAAATCAATAATCTGGCGCAGCAACCGGTTGATATCGGTGGGCTCCAGTGCCGGCTTGGGTGTGCGGGAATAGCTGAGCAGATCCTGAACAATTTTTTTGCAGCGCTTGCTCTCCCTCTTGATCTCATGAATAAAGCTGTAATTGGGGTCATCTTCCGGTATTTTCTTCTCCAGATACCCGGCATAGCCAAGAATCACCCCCAGAGGGTTATTGATTTCATGTGCCACCCCGGATGAGAGCACCCCGAGGGAAGCCATTTTTCCCTGCTGCGCCAGCGCTGCCTCCATCTCCTTGTTTTTGCGCAACATCCGCGTCATGCGATTAAAAGCGACGGCCAGCTCCCCCAATTCATCCTGACTTTCCACCGGCATCTGCTCATCGAGCCGACCTTGGCGTACCTTGCGGATGACACTGATCATGCGCTGGATCGGATCGGTCAGAACCTTCGCCGCCAGGGCAAGCAGGGCGGTCGTCACCAGACCGATAATCAACGGCAGCAACAGCACGTGCAGGGCAATGCGCCATTTGAGATCGTTCGCCGTCCGGTAGAATTCATCCTCATAACTGCCGACAGCGACAATCCAGTCCCAGGGCTCAAAGTAGCGATAACGGACGATTTTCATCCGGTTTTTTTTGTCCTGCGCGCCACGCCACGGGTAACGGATCCAGCCCTCGCGCTGCTGTGTCATCTCGGCAATAAAGGCCCGCCCGTCAAGGTCGGTTGCGTGCAGCAGGTTTTCACCTTCAGCGTCAGGATGAATGGTCAGGGTACCATCTCCGGTCATTGTATAGATGTATCCGGTCTGACCGACTTTTTTACTTTTGATCTGTTCGCCCAGCAGGTTCATGGCGTTCTGCTCAAAGGTCGGATCATCATAGGTTTCATCAAGATAGCCCCCGGCCGCAACAATCCAGTCCCAGGTGTGACAATAGCGAAAGGCGACAATCTTGCGGCGCGGGCGCCGGTCGCCAAGCAACTCGTTATACCAGGGATAGATGGTGAAAAGGACTTCTCCCGGCTTGCTCGCCAGGGCACGCTGTTTCATTTCGCGGATAAAAAACCTGCCGTTTTCATCCTGTGCAGCGCTGATATCTTCCCCCTCGCGCGCCGGATGTACGGTCAAGATTCCGTTGCCGGTCATGGCAAACAGGTAACCACTGGTGCCGATACTTACTTCCTTGAAACTGTTACCCACCGCCTGCTGTGCCGACTCAAGATCGATCTGACCGCTGCGCTGCCGGCGCTGCTGCTCATTGATAACGCCGAAGGCCAGCTCCACCAGACTTCTCATCTCCTGCTCGACAATTTTTTTCTTGTCATCACGATACACCTCAAACTGGCGATGATGATTTTCCAGCAGATCGAGGGTAAAGCTGGCCATGTGATCAAGATCGGCACGACTGACTTCCGTCAGTCCTTCATAAGCCTGTTGCGTCGCGACATAACCGATAATTGCACCAAGCAGAAAAATCGGCACGATAATCAGGGGCAGGATAATCACCAGCATTTTCCAGCGAATTTTCATGCTGTTGAGAAAACGGGAAAATATGCGGATCATGGCGCCTCATCATCAATCAGGATTTCCGAACAAAATCTGTGACTTTATAACATGAGTTGGCAAACGGAGGAAGGATCAGGTCGCTGAAACACCCGATTTAATAAATCAAAGGAGGGCACTCATCGTATCTGGTGATCTCCTTGGCTCTTATGCGGAAGAGCGAACCTCGGCATAACAAAACGCGATTAAAAGGAACAACCAGAAAGTAAAATCCTGTTTGTGGCGTAGGCCAAGTCAGATCAGTCCCTGCATCTGGGCATTATCCCGTGCCGCCTGACGCAGGCCATCACTGATGCTCGGATAAACGTGAACAGTGGTACTTAAATCGACCACCGACAGGCCAAAACGAATCGCCAGGGTCGCCTCGTGGATGATGTCCGCTGCACGTGGGCAGAGCATCTGCACGCCGAGAATCTTACCCGTCCCCTGTTCGGCAGTAAGCAGCACACCACCCAGCATCTCACCCATGACATGCGCCTTGGGCACCCGTTCGAGATCAACGTAGGTGGTCAAAACACGATAGCCTTGCGCTTCGGCCTGGGTTTTGGTGAGACCGACGGTGGCAAACTCAGGATCGACAAAGACCGCCATCGGTGAAAAACGGTGATCGATGGAATGATTGCCGCTCGGATCAAGCATGTTCTTAACCGCAATCTGGGCTTCCCGCGCACCGGCAGGAGCAATCAGCGGCGCACCGGTCACATCACCGGCAGCCCAGATACCAGATACGTTGGTACGCAGTTGGCGATCGACCTTGATGAATCCTCCGGCGTCGGTTTCCACACCAATGTCTTCCAGCCCAAGGTCTTTAGTCACCGGTGAGGTACCGATGGCCAGCATCAGCCTTTCGGCACTGAAACCGACCTCGGCCCCGTTGATCAAGGCAAACACGCAGGTATTGTCGCCGTGCTTTTCCACCCGTTGGGCTTCAACGTTGCAGAGGATCTCGACTCCTTCCTGCTCAAGCATCATGCGGAAAAGTTCGGTCAGGCGCAGATCGAACTCAGCCAGCAATCGCGGCCCGCGCTCTAAAATGGTGACCCGGGTACCGAAGCGGGCAAACATCTGTCCCATCTCCAGGGCAATGACGCCGCCGCCAAGAATAACTATCGAAACGGGAAAACAGGGGAGATGCAAGGCGTTGTAGCTGGTAAGAAAGTTGACGTTATCAAGACCGGGAATCGGCACAACCCGCGGCTCACCGCCGGTGGCGATCAACACGTGCGGAGCCGTATAGATATTACCACCGGCTTCAATTTCGCGGGAGGAGATGAAGTGCCCGCGCGCCCTGATCACCGTAATATTTTCGGTCTGATCGACTTCACGCTGATAATGGGTCTGGCGAACCGTCTCCACGGCCTTCTGCTTCAACGGCATCAAGGTACCACAATTGGGATAGCCGGCCTGCAGATTCAATCCCCAGCTTTCCCCTTTGCGCGCGCCATGGTACATCTCGGCCTTGTGAATCAAGGTTTTACTGGGGATGCACCCCCAATTGACACAGGTGCCACCCAGGTGGGATTGCTCAATCATCAAAACCTTTTTACCTGCAGCCGCAGCGATACGAGCGCCGGCAAAGGCCGTCGTACCGGCACCAAGAACAATCAGATCAAAAGAAGTGGGCATCTTTGTCTTTCCATTAACAAGGCAAGGGTAAATAAATTCGGCCGGCTTTAGTTGTCCGTGGACTGACTCTGATGTCTCAATCGGCAGATTTCCAATTTGGCCTGATACAGGTCGCGAAAAACCAGGCTCGAGCGCTCGAGCATTTGTTGATTATAGCAATCAAACAGCTGTCCTAAACCCTTTTTGATTTCGGTGAACTGCTGTTGGGTCAGGTCTGACGGCAGTTTCAGAGACACCTCAGGAATATCCTCAGTAAAGTATGTCTCAATAATTTTTTCAAGCTCTGTCTTCAAACACTCAATCACTTCCGGACTCTGGTCCGGCGGGTGCTTTGCCAGTGCCTCATCAATGATGTTGGCAATCCTGCTTTGTGATTTTTTAATCGGAATCACTTTTGCTGCCATCAGTCAGATCCTTTTTAATGCGCTCGGTTATCCGGTGAAAGGATAACAGCTACAGCATAACGGATAATGGCAGGCAGATGCAAAACGGCCACCCCAAAATACATTGAAGTGGCCGCATTAAGATTGAACATAATTGCTCAGACTGGGTCAGAAGCGTACCAACAACCCGCCAAACGGCCCGGAAAACTCTGTTTCCACATACAGGTCACTCTCATCAACCTTCAGGTCAAAATAGCGATAACCGGCGTAGATTCCAACCATTGGTAATGGCGAGAACTCCACCTGGGCCTCGGCATCCAGAAACCGGTTATTATCGTATTCCATATAGCCTACCCGACCAGTCAGACCGATAAAATCGGCCAGGGCAACGCGTCCACGCACACCGACCGTGGGAATGGGAACCAGCGCGGATTCTTTTTCTTCAAAAACCAAACTCCCCGTTGTGCCCAGGTTCCTCAACATGACTTCAGCGTCGGCAACCTTTACCGCCAGCTCCAGACCAAGCTGCAGGCGGGTCGGCAGATCATCAAGGTTGAGAAAAAAGTAGGTGTAGCCGACATCGTAAAGGGCGATATCCAGTTCGCTTTTTACTCGATCATTAACGGAAAAGCTTTGACCTTTGAATGTCCCATCGACCTTGAGGGTGCCGGTACCGGAAAAACTGATCGGCAGATAGTTAAATGCGAGACGGGAATTACCTATCTGCAAGGCTACCTCGCCGGTGATTCCGCCACTGTCGTCGAGATCAAGGTCGCGACGCACATCGATCTGCTGGCCGACACCGTTGACAGTTCCGGCAATGGAACCTTCAGGGCTCAGGAGCTGATAACCAGCCTTGATCGACAGCAGCTCATCAGCAAAGGCGGTTGCGCTCAGGGTGAATAAAAACAACAGGACGATAGTCAACAAGGGTGTCACTTTACATTTGGATGGCATGACCATTCTCCTTGCCGGTATGGGGTTTGGCAAAAGTTAACACAACCCAACGACATGGGTCATGCTTTTTAATATTAAATTTGCAAGGGTCACTTTTATCCGGCCCCTTGCATTTCAGCAGGTCAGCGCATGATAATGTAACTGCAAAGCCCAACCATCATATAAGGACTTGAAAAATGAAGACTTTCAAAGTTTCTGTTACCAGGCGACAGCTACTGACGTTGCTGGCATCACAAGTGGGGATGTTGTGGCTGGCGGCACAGGGATTTTCTAAACAATCGGGGAAGGATAGTACCATGGCTAACGACAAGTCAACCGTCAGCGTTTTTTCTGTAGAGAAAGATGCCTATATTGACGTGGAAAAAATTGTCCGCAGTGAGACGGAGTGGCGTCAGCTATTGACGCCGCAGCAGTATGATGTCCTGCGTGCAGAAGGAACGGAGCGGGCTTTTACCGGCGCTCTGCTCGACAACAAGGAGCGTGGCGTCTATCGCTGCGCCGGCTGCGGCAATGATCTTTACCATTCCGATCACAAATTTGATTCAGGTAGCGGCTGGCCCAGCTATTATCAGGCCGTAGCATCGGAGAATGTTGCCACCCGCGTTGACCGGCGCCTGTTCATGACCCGCAACGAGCTGATCTGCAGTCGCTGCGAATCGCATCTGGGACATGTGTTTGATGACGGGCCACCGCCAACGGGTAAGCGTCATTGTATCAATTCCGCGTCCCTGACCTTTCACCCCCTGTAATCTTTATCCGCTCTGTGCCGTGATCGATGATCTGGCCGGGGCGGATTTTACAGCGTTTACGCAGCTCAACCTGACCATCAACCTTGACCTCTCCGGTGGCGATTGCCAGCTTGGCGCTACCACCACTGGAACAACTTCCCGTCAGTTTGAGCAGGTCGCAGAGTTCAACGAAGGGGCGTCCGTTCAGATCAAATAGCTCCACTCTTTTATCCTTTGTTGCGTGCCACCCAGACCGCATGACGGTAGCCGCCTTTGCCGGGACGTTCAACACGAACAGAAAAACCGGCTGCGGCAAGGCGATATTCGAAGGCGGTATCAGGATTTTCTCCCCAGACGGCCAGGGTTCCTGTCGGCGTTAAGGCGTTGCGGGTGCGTTCAATCGCGCGACTACCGTAGAGGGGATCGTTACGAGGGTCGGTGCGGGGATGGGGGCCACGGTAGAGATCAAGAATGACGGCGTCAAAAGAAGCCGCCGGAGACTGGCTAATCAACTCGGCGACATCGGTGATTACAACCTCAACTCGCGGATCAGCTGCGGCGGCAGCGGTTAATTCAGCCAGCGGGCCGAGACACCAGGTGTGAACTATAGGGTTCAGTTCAGCAACAACCACTGCTGCCGTGGCAGGGAGCTGATCGAGCACGGCGCGCAGGGTGATGCCCATCCCCAGCCCCCCGACCAGAACCTTCGGGGCCGGCTGCTGCAGCTCCTGACAACCGAGCTCGCCCAGGGCAATTTCGGAGCGCTGGGCTTTACTGTTCATCAGGATCTGGGTGCCGATAGTAATGAGAAAATCCCCGGTACCGCGCTGACGCAGTTCGAGGGTTTCACCGCTTTCGGTCAAACATTGATCAAGGGTTTTCCAGGGCAGGGCCACGCGGGTTTCCTTTGATGTTTAGCGCCAGATCGGGGATCCTGTGACAAGGGACGCTTTGCGCCGTCCGTGGCCGCTTGACTGTCGCCGTCCATGGCGATAGTCACCCTTGTCACAGGCCCCCCGACCCGGCGGCAAGGAGCTGCCTATAACTTCAAGTCAGCAATACCCTGACAGAGCTGGATTCGCAGGGCGGTGATGTCCGGGTTGTCAAGATATTCGTCAAAACTCATGACCCGGTCGATGACCCCGTTCGGGGTCAGTTCAACAATGCGGTTGGCGGTTGTTGCGACAAATTTGTGGTCATGGGAAGTAAATAGGATTACCTCAGGAAAGCTGATCAGGCTGTTATTCAGGGCGGTGATTGATTCCAGATCCAGGTGGTTGGTCGGCTCATCGAAGAGCAGGGCGTTGGCATTGGTCAGCATCATCCGCGCCAGCATACAGCGGACTTTTTCTCCACCGCTTAAGACCGTCGTTGCCTTGGTAGCTTCATCGCCGGAAAAGAGCATGCGGCCAAGATAGCCGCGGGCAAAACTTTCCCCTTCGGTTGGAGCAAACTGCCCCAACCAGTCAATCAAACTCATCTCTTTGGCAAAATAACGGCTGTTTTCCTTAGGAAAATACGTATGGGTGATGGTCACACCCCAGCGGTAACTGCCGCTGTCAGGTTCCAACTCACCGGCAAGAATCTGGAACAGGGTCGTCTTGGCCAGGCTGTTGCCCCCCACAAAAGCTATCTTGTCTCCCTTATTGACAATCAGATTCAAGCGATCGAGCACCTTGACTCCGTCGATGGTTTTGCTCAGGTCGGTGACTTCGAGAATGATGTTGCCGCAGGGGCGCTCCGGCTTGAAAATGATGAAGGGATATTTACGCGATGAGGCTGGCAAATCATCAATCTCCAGTTTGTCGAGGAGCTTTTTACGTGAGGTTGCCTGTTTGGCCTTAGAGGCGTTGGAACTGAAGCGCGCAATAAATTCTTTGAGTTCATTAGCCTTCTCACTCGCCTTTTTGTTGGCATCCTGTTTCTGTTTCAGAACCATCTGACTTGCTTCGTACCAGAAATCATAATTGCCGACATAGGTACGGATGGTGCCGAAATCGATATCAGCGATATGGGTACAGGCCTGGTTGAGAAAGTGCCGGTCGTGGGAAACGACAATGACCGTATTCTGGAAGCGGCCGAGAAACTCCTCCAGCCACCCTATCGATTTCAGATCCAGATGGTTGGTCGGCTCATCCAGCAGCAGAATGTCAGGGTTGCCGAACAGGGCCTGGGCCAGCAGAACGCGGACCTTGTCACCGCCCTCCAGTTCCTTCATTTTTTTCTGGCGCAGGGATTCGTTAATGCCAAGACCGTTAAGCAGTACGGCCGCCTCTGATTCCGCATCGTAGCCGTTTAATTCAGCAAATTCTGCTTCCAGTTCACCGGATCGGACACCGTCGGCATCGCTGAAGTCCCCTTTGCTGTAGATCGCCTCACGCTCGATCATCACATCAAAGAGTTTTTTGTGCCCCATGATGACCGTGTTGAAAACCGTTTCTTCGTCAAAGGCAAACTGGTCCTGACGTAATACCGCCAGACGCAATCCTTTGTTGATGGTGACTTCGCCCTTGTCAGGCTCGGAAAGTCCGGCAAGAATTTTAAGAAAGGTGGATTTGCCGGCTCCGTTGGCACCAATCAATCCATAACAGTTGCCGGGGGTAAACTTGATATTGACATTATTGAAAATAACCCGCTTGCCATAGGCCAGGCAGATATTTGTAGCAGTAATCATCGTTGTTTCTTTCTCTTTACCTATCCAATAGAAAAAGACCACCGAGTCAAACCCTGTGGCCTTCGCGCTGCCAAGCTATAGCATGGATTGCGAGTGCGGGCTAGAGCAAATCATAGGCCCTTTAATAGTGCCCCGGGCATGGCACATGAATCCTTTGTCTGCCCCGGTCCGTTAATGCTATATTGAAGGCCCTTGTGCCGGTTATGTGCGACCCTTATTGATTCAGCAACGACAAGGATGCCACTGATGGACATACTGCAGGTTTACATGTACGGAATCTTGGCCGCAACGGCTCTTGCCCTGACCTGGTCCTTTGTTCTGGATAACAACAAGCCCCCGACAACCAGGGAATTCGGACTCAAGCTATTGGCGCGCTTTGCCTTTCTGGCCTTCATGTTTGGTGTAATTATCGGCTTTTTATATCTGGCCATCGGGCTGTTCCGCACCGCCGCATAGATGGGCAGGGACACGGTACCCTGGTGGGTATTTCCCTGGCATAATCGCATCTATAAAATCCTGAAGGCAGTGCCTAAACTAAAAGAATAGGCCAGCCATATGTAATTTTTACTTTGGCTTGCAGCGCTCGCACTATCAGGGCTAGAATCCGCTTTTAGCAGCGGAGCTTTATTCTCTCAGGAGCTCATCGGCCCTGTTCTTGCGGCAAGGACAGGGCTAAACAGATACGTTTTAACTTCTAAGCTAACGGGTTTACTTGTGTATACCGAAAAAGTCATGGAGCATTTCAACAATCCGCGCAACATCGGCATCATTGCCGAACCAACGGTGCTGGTCCAGGTCGGTGAACCTTCCTGTGGCGACTCCCTGCTATTGTCGCTTAAAATCGAAAATGACCACATCACTGATATCAAGTACAAGATTTATGGCTGCGGTGCGGCCATCGCCACGGCATCCGTCGCCAGTGAGATGGTGATGGGGTTGCCCCTCGACGAGGTCCTTTACAACATCACCGACCAGACGATTGCCGATGCCCTTGACGGGCTGCCACCGGAAAAAATGCACTGCTCCAATATGGCGGCCGGTGCCCTGCATGGGGCGATCCGCGAATATCGCAAGGCCATCGCCGCCAAACATCCTGATCCCGCTAACTGACGCTGTTGTCCACCTCATGGAGAATGAATATATGCTGGTTGTTCTGGCCCTCTGCGCCTATCTGTTCGGCGCCATCCCGACCGGGCTGCTGCTGACGCGCCGGTTCGGTAAAGAAGACATCCGCAAAGTCGGCAGTGGCAATATTGGCGCAACCAATGTTTACCGTGTCGCCGGGCGCAAAATGGGAATTGTCACGCTGATTGGCGATTGCCTTAAAGGTGTCATTCCAGTCGTACTTGCCCAGCAGGTATTTGACTTTTCTGGAACCTCTCTGGCGCTGGTGGCTCTGGCTGCCTTTATCGGACATTGCTTTCCGGTCTACCTGGGCTTTAAAGGAGGAAAAGGCGTTGCCACCGCCCTGGGGATTTTTCTGGTGCTCTCACCACTGGCAGTCCTGACGGTGCTGGTCGTCTTTGTTCTGTTTTTGTGGCGCTGGCGCTATATTTCCCTGGCATCCATCGCCGCCGCTACGGCTATCGTTCCGGCCGTTTTTCTGACCACCGGTTCATGGCCGATCTTTATTGTAACCCTGGTGATCGCGGCAATCGTTATCTGGCGCCACAAAGACAACATCAAGCGCCTGCTTAACGGCACTGAAAACCGCTTCAGCTTTTAGTCATCATTCCATGCGCCGTTTTTTTCTAGTCCTTTTTGTTTTACTTATAATCAGTGCCGGCGGGGTGGTGGTTTGCGGTTGGTGGTTACTGACCACCCCGGTTATCCCACCGGCAGCGGTATCTCTTGATGTCGCACCGGGGAGCAGCCTGCAGCGAGTGGCGCGTAATCTTGACGAACAAGGGGTTATCAGTCAGTCCCTGCTGCTGCGAATACTTGCCAAATGGCACGAACAGGAGCACCAGATTCAAGCAGGGCACTATACTTTTTCTGCGCCGGCAACTCCCGGTGAGATCCTTGAGCGCCTTGTTCGTGGTGATGTTGACAAGGTCAGTCTGACGATTCCTGAAGGCTATACCTTGCAGCAGATTATTGAGCGGATTGGCGAAGCGGGGTACGGCGAGGTTGAAAAGTTATGGCAACTGGCGCGTGATCCGGAGTTTATTGCCGGCCTCGGCATTACCGCCGACAGTCTGGAAGGCTACCTGTTTCCTGAAACCTATCGTTTTGTTCCGGGCACCAACGAGGCTGCCCTGCTGCGCATGATGGTTGAACAGTTCCAGCGCGCCCTAAGCCCGGAAAAACATGAGGCGGCTCGCCGCCTCGGGCTATCTCTGCACGAACACGTGACCCTGGCTTCCCTCATTGAAAAGGAAACCGGTGTGGTCGAAGAGATGCCGCTGATCTCATCCGTATTTCATAACCGTCTGGCCATCAACATGCGGTTGCAGACCGACCCGACGGTCATCTATGGCGCTGATGATTATTCCGGCTCGATTACCCGCCGGCAGCTGAACACCCCGACGCCCTACAACACCTACATAATCTACGGTTTGCCGCCGGGACCGATTGCCAGCCCGGGGCGTGCCGCCCTTTTTGCTGCAGTCTTTCCCGAAGAATCGGACTACTATTATTTTGTCTCCCGTGGTGACGGCAGCCATCACTTTTCCCGCACCCTGCGCGAGCACAACAACGCGGTTCAGAAGTATCTGCGTAACCGCCGCTGAAAAACGACTATTTTCTCCACAAAAAAACCCGGCAGAACCGGGTTTTTTTGTGCTTGACTATTGAACGTCGATCAGGCCCGTTCAACCTTAACTGGCGTGCGATTATCACCATCGGCCAGCAAGGCAGTGATTCCTGCTGTGCTGAAGTTAGCACCGGCGTAAATCAACCCTGCAGGGACAGCCGGGGAAATCCGTACCCGGGCGATAGTCGAGGCGCCGCCAGCACCTGTTACCTTGAGCTTTTCGCCATCACGAACAGCCATTTCGCCGGCATCTTCCGCGCTGATATTCAGCATAGCTTCCGGTTCCACTTCACAGATCGCCGGAGCGAAGGTCGATGTGGTACCAAAATGAGCCATGGAAGAACTGATCAGCAACTGCAAACCCTTACCTTCGTCCCTGGAGTTGACTAGCTGATAGACCAGGCTTTTGTCAGCTACCTGCCAGGCTTGTTTCAGACTTGAATGCCAGTCTTTGCTGGCAAAACAGATGTCCTGATAAAGATCGGTCAGGGACTGAACCTCCTGAATCACCGCATGCTGGTTATACAGGGTGCTGGAATTCGTCAGACGGCCGATCAGGTCAGCAAAAATTACAGCATCGGCGCGACTTTGTCCCAGCGGATGCAGAGCCTGGTGGACAGGACGAACCGAGTGATCAAGAGAGGTGAAGCTGCCATCCTTTTCTGCAAAGGATGCACCCGGCAGAACGACTTTGGCCAGGCCGCTGACCTGCGAGGGGAAAATATCCTGTACGACCAGTACCTCCACCTGCTGCAGGGCTTTCAACCAGCGCGTCGCATTAGGGAAAGACAAGGGGTTCACGGCAGCGAGATAGAGAAAACGGATGTTGCCTGCCTCGATCTCCTTGAGGATTCCATCGGCATCGAACCCGCCGTCCGGCAGTTTACAGCCCCAGGCCTTTTCAAAAGTTTCTTTCTTTTTACTGTATGATTGATAACCGGGCAGGGATTCGGGATAAACCCCCATATCCAATAGCCCCTGGGTATTGCCTTTCTCATCGATGGGAAAGAGCCCACCCTCATGCCGCAGAGCACCGCAAATAATTGCCAGGTTACTGATCGCTGCCGCCTTCGCGGCTCCATCGACGGACCGGTGAATATCCCCGCCGAACACCACTGCCACATTGGTAGCGTTACCGATCAACCTCGCTGCTTCTTGTAGTTCCTCCGGGCTGATTCCGGTTGTGCTGACGATCTGCGCCAGATCGACCTTGGCCAGATCGGCTTTAAGTTCATCGAAATTTTCGACTGTCAGCTTGAGGCTATCGATATCGACCAGCCCTCCCTCAAACAGCAGTTTTGCCAACCCCTGCGCCAGTTCGATGTCACTACCAGGTCGATAGGTCAATTGGCTGTTGGCAAATGGGGTCAGGTGGATCTTGCGCATATTGGCAATGATCAGCTTGCCATCGCCGCGACGTACGGCATTCTGAATCTGCCAGTCAACAGCCGGGGCCTCTGCGCTCGGGTCAGCACCGAAGACCAGCACCGCGTCGGCCCGTCCAATCACCTCCAGGCGATTACTGGCACCATGCAGGCCGATCCCTTTGTTAAGGGAGCGCAATGACCGCAATGCACCAAAACGGGCTTCTGAGTCAATATTGTTGCTGCCGATAGCGGCTCGGAACATTTTCTGGAACAGGTAGTTTTCTTCATTACTCAGGCGTGGCGAAGAAAGTCCGGCAAGCGCTGCGGCGCCATGCTCTTTTTTGATTCGTGTGATTTCTCTGACCAGGTAGTCCAGAGCACGATCCCAGGAGACCTCCTGATCGCCAATCCGCGGCGTGGTCAGGCGTTTACCGCTGTTGACGTAGCCGTAACCAAAAAAACCACCGATACACAGAGTCCCCTGATTGCTGGTGGTGTCATCATCGGAGGTAATCCGGTAAATTTCATTGTTTTTGACATGGATATCGATCTGACACTGGCTCGGACACAGGGTGCAGATCGATTTTGTTTTGCGCAGCTCCCACGGCCGCGCTTTGAACTTGAACGGTTTGGAGATCATCGTCCCGGTCGGGCAGACCGACACACAGTTACCGCAATAAATACAGTTTTCGACGCGCTTGTCGATATAGGCACGGTCACCCTTGTCGTTGACAAACAGGGCGTCAGCACCGATCACCTCATGGCAGACCTTGACGCACTTTTCACACATGATACAGCGCGAGGGAACCTGCTGAATCAGCGGCCAACGGTCGATGGTCGGCGGATTGACATCCTCCGACTCAAAATGCTGACGATTGACTCCCAGCTCAAAGCAGGTGTCCTGCAGATCACACTCACCGCCGGCATCACAGACCGGACAGTCGAGGGGATGGTTAAGGAGGATCAGTTCCATGATCTGCTTACGAGTTTTCGTCAGAGCTTCTGACCTGGTAGTGACGACAATCCCTTCCTTGACCGGGGTATTACAGGCGGTCATGGGACGATCGACTCCGGCAATTTCTACCGCACAGATACGGCAAGCACCCGTGGTTGAAATTTTTTTCAGCCAGCACAGGGTTGGAATATGAATGTTCAGTTGGCGCGCAGCCTCAAGAATAGTTGAGCCTTTGGGGACGCTTGTCGCCTTGCCGTCTATCGTCAGGTTGACCATATTGTGTTCACCTCGAATACTGGCGGACTTCATTTACGGCGCGTCATTACAGACACCGCCGCACCCAGCCATTGTGTGTTTTTTATTGAATTGCAATCATTGAGACCCGGTAACAGCGCAGGCAGCGTTCTGCTTCCTGTACCGCCACGGTGTCCGTGTAGCCAAGTTCAACCTCGTTGTAGTTCCCTTTGGCTGCCCGCTCGGCTCCATGAATTTCAACCTGATGAAAACGATCAACAGCATCAAGCCAGGAAACTTTTTCGTTTTTATCGTAAACACCCAGGTTTGACAGGATATCCTCGTGAAAATCCTCATCCGTCAGATAGGCTTCCCCTTCCTCGAGCCAGCGTTCTATCACCTTGGCTGCACGATGAGCATTGCCCACACAGGCGACAACGGTTAAAGGCCCGATTTCCGCATCGCCGGACGCGAAGACACCGTCCATATCGGTGAGCAGAATCCGTGACAGGGGGTTGCCCATGGGATCGTTCAAATCACGACCTTCAGCATTTTTCAGAGGAACATACTTGGTCACCACGGTGTTCCACTTGGTGATGCCGATACCGGTGTCATCGGTGATAAATGAAAGCTCAGGATCCTGGCCAATAGCCGGGATCAGGGTGTCGCATTCAACAACAAACTCGCTGCCTTCAATCGGCTGCGGGCGCCGGCGTCCGGAGTCATCCGGCTCTCCCAGCTCCATGCGTACACATTCAACCCCGATGACCTTGCGCTGATCATCAACAACGATCTTTTTCGGCAGGATCAGAAACTCAAACTGCACCCCTTCTTCCTCGGCGCCATCAATCTCCCATGAATCGGCGGGCATTTCTTTACGCGTCCGGCGGTAAAGAAGAATGGCATCATCCGCACCCTCGCGCAGGGCCACCCGGACGCAGTCAATCGCAGTGTTGCCGCCACCGACAACACAGACCTTCTTCCCCATGCCCGTCGGTTTGCCCATATAAGCTTCACGCAGAAATTCAATACCGCCGGCCAGAAAGCCCTGATAGCCTTCTTTTTCCCCTTCAACACCCATCGGTTTTGATTTGTGGGCGCCGGGAGCCAGTAACACCGCGTCGAACTTTTCTTTAAGTTCCATCAGGCTGATGTCGCGGCCGACATGGGTATCGTAGATGATCTGCACACCCATAGAGCAGATAATATCGATATCGCGCTGGAGGATGTGGCGCGGCATCCGGTAAGCCGGGATCCCGACGGCAATCATGCCGCCACCAAAACCTTCGGGCAGGGATTCGTAGATGGTGCAGGGATAACCTTCCATGGCCAGATAATAGGCAGCAGCAAGACCGGCCGGACCGGCACCGACAATAGCAATCTTTTTACTTTTACGTGGTTTAGGCTGCATCGATGGCTGCTGGTTGTGTTGCCATTCATAATCAGATGCCGTGCGCTTGAGCACCATGATATTGACCGGGTTATCGACATTGGCTCGACGACAAGCGGTTTCGCAAGGGTGGGGACAGACGCGCCCACAGACTGCCGGCAGGGGCATGCTCTCACGAATCACCTCGAGGGCTTCGCCGAACTGGCGATCCTTGATCGCTTCAATATAGGCAGGGATGTCGATGTGAGCCGGACACTTGTCCTGACAGGGTGCCGTCAGTTTGACTTTGTAATCAACCGCCGCTGCTGTACGCGGGGTGCCATTGATGTAAGCGAGATAATCTTCGCGGAAATGCTTGACCGTATCAACAATGGGAACGGCTGAGCTGGGGCACAGGGTACATTTGCAGTTCTGCAACAGTTCGGCAATCTGCTCGATGGTTTCCAGATCACTTTCCTGCCCTTTGCCTGAAACAATCCGCGCCATGGTGTCCTGCATCACGCGGGTCCCTTTTTTACCGGGTGAGCACTTGGCACAGCAGAAATCTTCCTGCACCCGGCGGGCATATTCTGCCGCCATGGCGACAACATCAACGCCAGGGTCATTGAGAATCAAGCCGTCCCAGCCCATAAAGGCGGCAATTTCTTTCTGGCCATCAAAGGTTACCGGAAGTTTCTTTTTGGCGACCGGTACTTCGGCATCGCCGCCCTGGCGATTATCAACAACCTGTCTCCCCCAGCTGGAAAATGCAACTTTCGACAAACCGGCCTCCTTTGACCTGCTTCGACCTTCCGCAAAGAAGGAAAGCCGAGAACCCCGTAAATAGGGAGAAAAGCCAGAATTTCTGGCAATTTTTAACGCACTGGATCGTATACAGTATGCAGGTAGATAACACAAACCAGGGTTTTAAATCAAGCCAATTTTCCCGGAAAAAGGCAGGGAAACCAGCACAAAGACAAACAAAAACAGATTGTTGGAATTGACGATGAAGGCCTACCGGTTCCACGGCAACAGTGGTGGCGGGTTGCTGATCAACCACACCGCTTCAGCAGCAAAACGACCCGGCTGCTTCTGCCACTGTTGTACCCAGGTCCAGCGCTCAACCCGGCTTGAAGGGAGGCGATAATATTCCAGCTGATAGACGACCTCGGCATCACCATCGATCGACCCGGGATGGATATTCCGGACCTGGTTGTCCACCACGAACAGATCAGGATCTTCCTTGAACTGCTCGAGAAACGCCGGGCGCTGCTGTGCCGCGACATACATGGCGGCCCCGTACCAGTCCTTCCAGCGCATGGCTTCAGTGAAACGCTCAGCGGTCTGCGGCAGGTTGGCCGTCTCGCCGCCGGTCAGGACCGCACAACCGGACAACAAGAGACAAGCAAGAGTGAATATCAACAGCAACAACTGGCGCATGAGGGACTCCCATTGATATTTCAACAGATTAGATCAGCCCCGTGCGGCGCAGGCGTTGGAACGTAACTGCTGAATCGTTGCGGCGTAGTCACTGGCACCAAAAACCGCGCTGCCGGCGACGAAAACATCCGCGCCGGCGGCAGCAATACGTTCGATGTTATCGATCTTGACACCGCCATCAACCTCAAGCTCAATCGGCTTGCCCAGCTGATCGATGCGTTGGCGCAGTTGCTCAATCTTCGGCAGACAGCTCTCTATAAACGACTGACCGCCAAAGCCTGGATTAACCGTCATCAGCAGCACCAGATCAAGATCCGGCAGAATCATATCGATGGTTGTCAGGGAAGTCGCAGGATTGAGTGAGACCCCCGCTTTTTTGCCCAGTGAGCGGATCAATTGGATGGTGCGGTGCAGATGGGTCGTCGCTTCGACGTGCACCACGATCAGGTCGGCGCCGGCCCCGGCAAAGTCACCGACATAGCGATCCGGATGCTCAATCATCAGATGGACATCAAGGGGCAGGTCGGTAACCCGCCGTACCGCGTCGACCACCAGCGGACCGATGGTGATATTGGGGACAAAATGACCATCCATAACATCGATGTGAACATAATCGGCACCCGCCTGGTCAATAGCACGGATTTCATCACCAAGGCGGGAAAAGTCGGCAGACAGGATCGAGGGGGCAATTTTCATCATGGCACCATCCTTGTTATATTACTCTATACGGCGCAAACGCGCGGCAAAAAAAGCATCCATCCCCCCATGACGATGGGGGTAGGTGCGCATTGTTCCGGCCGGAGTGAACAGGGAAGCCCAGTGCGGCGGCGACTGTTCAGTCAACGGGTCGAGGATGAAGGTCGGGTGTTCAGCGAGAAACTGATCGATCACACCATCGGACTCTGTCTGGCTGAAACTGCAGACCGAATACAGCAACAGACCACCGGGTCGTACCAACCTGGCAGTCCGGGCGAGCAGGCGCTGCTGCAACGCAGCCAGTTGGCGCAAATCGGCAGCCGTCTTGTTCCAGCGCCCTTCCGGGTTGCGGCGCAGCACGCCAATACCACTGCAGGGAGCATCGAGAAGCACGCGATCAAAGCTTTCCGGCATGAGAAAATCAGCCGGGGCGGTCATGTCCCAGGCGTGAGTACTGATATGACTGCACCCTAGGCGCTGCGCCCCCTGCTCAATCAGTTCGACCCGCTGCGGCGATTTATCGATGGCGACAATCTCCGCCTGATTCCCCGTCAGTGCTGCCAGATGGGTGGTTTTGCCACCGGGCGCGGCACAGACATCGAGAATGCGCTGACCGGGGCGGACAGCGAGCAGGTGGGCTATCAGCATACTGGCTTCATCCTGAACCTGATAGAGCCCCTCGTTGTCCCCCGGCAGTCGCTGTTCACCGCGGCGCTCCAGCACCACCCCTTCCGGCGCAAAGGGGCAGGGACTCGCCTCGTGACCGGCAGCGCCGAGCAGGTCGAGAAAACGGTCGCGGTCGGTTTTGAGGGTATTGACGCGGACGCTCTGGCGCGGTGGTTGGGCCAGGGTTTCACCGAGGGCGCGCGCCTGCTCATTGGGCAAGAGCCGCATCACCTCTTTTGCCAGCCAGGTCGGCAGGCTGCAGACCCGCTCCAGGTAGGGACGAATTTGTTGTGGCTGAGGCCAGGGGATGTCGTCGCGGCCACGATCAAGGGCGCGCAGCACGCCATTGATGATGCCGGTGAGACCGGCCAGTCCAAGCTTGCGCGCCAGCTCAACGGTGGCATCTACTGCCGCATGGGATGGCACCCGGTCCATCTCCAGCAACTGATACGCACCGATCCGCAACAACCACTGGGCTTCAAGCTGCAAGCGCGGCAAGGGCTGGTTACAGAAACAACCGAGGGCAAAATCGATGCGTCCACGTAAACGCAATACGCCATACACCAGCTCGGTGACAAAACGCCGGTCGCGCTGGTCAAGAGCACAGCGCCTCAGCTCACTATCAAGGGCAAGATCCGAGTAGGCACCATCGGCTACGCGCAGCAATACGGTATAGGCCAGATGACGGGCGTCCTGTTGAGTGATAGGTATCAAGGGGAGGGTTATCCTTCAGTGTCATCAACGGCAGGGGCCGGTGACTCCAGACGGGTACCGACCGGCAACGGACAGCCACTGAGGAACTCACGCGCCGCCAGGCGTTTTTTCCCCGGCAACTGCAATTCACCAATCAACAGCGCGCCCTGTCCGCAGGCAACCCGAACTCCACCACCATCAGCACTTAAAATCTCGCCCGGCGAACCTTCTGCCTCTTCATCTACCCAGGTAGCGGCAATTTTGAGGAGCTGACCACCCATATAGCTATAGGCACCGGGCCAGGGATCGAGGCCGCGCACCTGGTTGTGAATCTGGCGGGCACTGCGGCGCCAGTCGATGAGGCCATCTTCCTTGCTCATCATCGGTGCGTAGGTACTTAATGCATCGTCCTGCTGTTGCGGGACCAACTGACCGGAACAAATCAGTTGCAGGGTTTCTGCCAGCGCCTCACGCCCGAGAAGGGCGAGGCGGTCATGGACCTCCCCGGCAGTTTCATCAGGACCAATGGGCGTACTGCGTTTGACCAGCATGGCACCGGTATCCAGCCCCACATCCATCAGCATGGTGGTCACCCCGGTCTCACTTTCACCATCGACAATCGCCTTATTGATCGGCGCGGCACCTCGATATTTGGGCAACAGCGAGGCGTGCACATTGATGCACTTAAAACGCGGAATTTCGAGTACCGACCTGGGCAGAATCTGACCATAAGCGACGACGACAATCAGATCAGGGGCCAGCCGGCGCAATTCCTCCACCGCCTCGGGTTTGCGCAGACGCTCGGGCTGAAAAATCGGCAACTGATGCGCCAGGGCAAGTTCCTTGACCGGCGATGCCGCAAGTTTCCGGCCTCGCCCTTTGGGGCGATCGGGCTGAGTATAAACCGCGATCAGATTGACGCCGGCGTCCAGCAGCCCCTGCAACGTCGGCAGGGCAAATTCCGGGGTTCCCATGAAAACGGTACGAATCTGCTCAGGCTTCATGCTCGACTTCCCGCTCCTGGAGCATCTTCAGATATTTTTTCTTGAAAATCGAGCGCTTCAGTGGTGACAAGCGGTCGACAAAAAGGATACCGTCCAGATGATCGATTTCGTGTTGAATCCCAACCGCCAGCAGCCCATCAGCATGACGCTCATGAACCTGCCCGGTCGGGTCCTGGTAACGCAGGGTCACCTCCTGATGACGTTTAACCGCAGTACAGAAACCGGGAACCGACAGACACCCTTCTTCTTCATATGATTCCCCTGCGGCAGCGATAATTTCCGGATTGGCGGCTACTATCAGATCGGCCGGCTCGTCGGAGCCGGAGCAGTCCAGCACAACCAGGCGCAGCAGTTCCCCGACCTGGGGCGCCGCCAGCCCAACACCGGGGGCGTCGTACATGGTTTCGACCATGTCCTGTGCCAGCTGTGCCAACCGCTGATCAAAAACCGTGACCGGCGCTGATTTTTTTTTCAGCAGGGGTTCGGGATAATGAAGTATCTCGCGAATTGCCATCGTTGTTCCTCCATCCGGCACAGATGCCGGAAGTTGTTGATTCGTATGCCGCGTTGCTTAACTTGCCACGGCCCTTGCATAACCTCTGATTCTAGAGACATGTGGCGGCGGGGTCAACAGCAATGGCAGCAAGACACAAGTGTTAGTGATTGCCGCCTGTAAAAGATCACGGGCGGCAGAATTTTTCCTGCCGCCCGTGTGAAATGACTGACCTGCAATAAAAAACTCAGGGACGGGTTGAATAGTAGTCCATCGCCGCTTTGATTCCGGCGCCTTGATTGATATCAGCTCCCATATAGCCGAGAACTGCATCCATTGCCCCCAGACAGTAAAGAACATTTTTCTGATTGCAGCCATGCCCCATCAGCCCGATCCGCCAGACCTTACCGGCCAGGACACCCAGACCGGCACCGATTTCCAGCTGATATTCCTGCAATAATCTGGTCCTGACGGCGGCATCATCCGCACCGGCTGGAAGGGCTACCGCGTTCAATTGCGGCAATCGTTCATTTTCTGCAACCAGAAAGTCCAGGCCCATGGCTTCAAACCCGGCTCGCAGTGCCTGGTGGTGATACTGATGACGTTGCCAGGCATGTTCAATTCCCTCTTCACGCAGGATCAGCAGGGCCTCGTGGAGACTGTAGAGGGCATTGACCGGTGCAGTGTGATGGTAAGCGCGTTTTGTCCCTTGTCCCCAGTAACCCATCACCAGGCTGAGATCAAGGAACCAGCTTTGTACCGGCTGCTTGCGGCGGGTGATTTTTTCCTGCGCGGCGACACTGAAACTCACCGGTGAAAGACCGGGAACGCAGGAAAGACACTTTTGCGACCCGGAGTAAACCGCATCAATGCCCCATTCATCGACCAGCACCGGAACACCCCCCAGGGCCGTCACCGTATCGACGATGGTCAGGCAGCCGTGTTGACGTGCCAGGGCGGTCAGGGTCGACGCATCGGAAAGCACTCCGGTAGAGGTTTCGGCCTGGACGAAGGCAACAATCCCGGCATCTGGGTTGGCTTTGAGGGCCGCCTCAAGCTTGTTGGCATCAACCGCTTTTCCCCATTCGTCGTCAACCGCGATAACTGTCCCGCCGGCACGAACGACGTTCTCTTTCATCCTGCCGCCAAACACCCCGTTCTGACAGACGATCACCTTGTCACCGGGCTCAACCAGGTTGACGAAGCAGCATTCCATCCCCGCTGAACCCGGAGCAGAAACCGGCATGGTCAAGGCATTTTCGGTTTTGAAAACATACTGGATGAGTTCTTTGAGCTCATCCATCAGATCAATAAAGCGAGGATCAAGATGACCAATGGTCGGCCGCGCCAAAGCCTCAAGAACTCGCGGACTGACATCGGAGGGACCGGGGCCCATGAGGGTTCGCTGGGGGGGATAAAAGGTTGTGATATGCATATGCTCTCCTTTTTCACAAAAGCTGACAGCCAACAGCTAAAATCAATCCAAAAAAACTACGTCAGCCGGCCACAGGCAGATATCGATTAACCCGCATGCGCTCATCGCGGGAGCCGCTTGCCGCACTCGTCCGCTCAGCCATCAGGCCACAACTGAAAGCCTTGGATTCATAGAGTAAAAGTCCAAATGGATTAACCGGAGCCTATACTGATCCAGTTGCTTGCTACAAGTCAAAGGTTATCAATGGCGTTAAAAATCTCCATATTTTCTGCACCGCAGGTTCTGCCATATACTTGTGGGGCTACTTTTGCTAAAAGAGAACTTTCAAGTGATCAAAGGAGACAATTATGAAAAAAACCCCCCTGAATTCTCAGCACCACCAACTAAAGGCACGGATGGTCGATTTTGGTGGCTGGGAGATGCCGGTTCAATACAGCGGAGTGATCGCCGAGCATCAGGCAGTCAGATCGACGGCGGGGCTGTTTGATGTGTCGCACATGGGGGAGATCGACGTCAGAGGGAGCAGCGCCCAGGAGTTTCTTCAGGATGTCACCATCAACGATCTGACCAAACTCACCAACGGCCAGGTGCAGTACAACGCCCTGTGCTATGAACATGGGGGGGTGGTCGATGATCTGACCCTCTATCGCATCTCTTCGGAGCACTTTATGCTCTGTGTCAACGCTGCCAACATCAACAAAGATCTGGCCTGGCTGCAATCCCTGGCCGCTACGGGCCACTACACAGACCTGACCCTCTCCGACTGCAGCGACAACTATGGACTGCTGGCCCTGCAGGGGCCGCTTGCCCAGCCGATTCTCGCCTTACTGACCTCAGTAAACCTTGATGGGTTGGCTTATTATTACTTCAGGCCGGGAACGGTTGCCGGCATCGACCTGCTGATTTCTCGTACCGGCTATACCGGAGAAGACGGCTTTGAGCTCTATTGCCCGGCAGATTCTACCGAGAAACTTTGGCAAGAACTGTTGCGAGTCGGCACCCCCCTCGGACTGCTCCCCTGCGGACTCGGTGCCCGCGATACCCTGCGGCTGGAAAAAGCCTATGCCCTTTACGGCCATGAAATATCTGAAGATATTTTACCCCTGGAAGCGCGTCTGGGGTGGATCACCAAACTCGAAAAAGGGGATTTTGTCGGCCGGTCGGCACTGCTTAAGGCCCGCCAACTCGGCATCCCGCGTCAGTTGATCGGTCTTAAGCTGACCGTGCCCGGCGTTCCGCGCCAGGGGTATCCGGTGGTATGTGACGGTCGCCCGGTCGGACACGTCACCAGCGGTACCAGTTCGCCGACATTAAAGCAAGGAATCGCTCTTGCTCTGGTCGACCGCAAGGCTGTGGCAAGTGGAAAGTCGTGGCAGATTGAGATTCGCCGGAGCGCCAAGGATGCCGAAAAGGTTTCCTTGCCTTTTGTGTAAATAAGCATCTGTTCAGCGCCGGATCGGTGATCCTGTGACAAGAATTAAGCTGAATAGTTACCTGAAACAGAACATACGGATATAATGGAAGTCGACCAGAGCAACAATCAGATATCCCGTCAGGGACTGATTTCACCCAAGGAGGAGATAATGGATTTTCCCGAGGAATTGAAATACACCGAAGAGCATGAGTGGGTCGCCATTGAAGAGGACATCGCCACCATCGGCATCAGCGACTTTGCCCAGAGCCAGCTAGGGGATGTGGTCTTCGTCGAATTGCCGGAAGTTGGTGACGAACTCGAGGCCGGCAAACCCTTTGGGGTCGTCGAGTCGGTCAAGGCCGTCTCCGATGTCTATTCCCCGCTAAGTGGTGAGGTCGTTGAAATCAATGAGGAATTACCCGATGCCCCGGAAACCCTCAACACCTCGCCCTACGAAGACGGCTGGCTGATCAAGATCCGCCTGAGTGATCCGCAGGAGCTGGATGACCTGCTGGATGTCGCCGCCTACCAGGAGTTGGTTGCTGACGAGTGATGTCTCGTATCCTGTCAGCCGCCACAAAATCCCCGCAGTGCCGGCCACAAGGAGTGTTATGCGTTATTTGCCCCATACCGATGCTGATATAAAACAGATGCTGGCCACGATCGGCGTTGCCGATACGGATGCCCTTTTTTCCGGCATCCCGGCCGCCTGTCGGCTGTCCGGCCCCATGGAGCTGCCGCCGGGGCTGGCGGAGACCGATATATTAAAGGAATTACGCCGACTGGCGGCGAAAAACGCCCAGGTCGCCGACTGGAACTCCTTTTTGGGGGGCGGAGCTTACAATCATTTCATTCCGGCAGTGGTCGACCACCTGATCAGCCGCAGTGAATTCTATACCGCCTACACTCCCTATCAGCCGGAAATCAGCCAGGGAACCCTGCAGGGGATCTTTGAATTCCAGACCATGATCTGCCAGTTGACCGGCATGGATATGGCTAACGCCTCCATGTACGACGGCGCCTCGGCCTGTGCCGAAGCAGTGCTGCTGGCGGTCAGGGCGGCAAAAAAACGCAGTCGCGTGCTGATCTCTTCAGCTTTGCATCCCCACTACCGGCAGACCATTGCCACCTACTGTCGCTATCTCGACGTCGAGTTGATCGATGTCGGAACCGTTAACGGGGTGACGCCGCTGGCGCAGATCGCACCGCTCCTTGATGAGCGCGTCGCCGCCCTGGTAGTCGGCTACCCTAACTATTTCGGCTGCATGGAACCGCTTTCCGAGCTGGCTGCCGGCGTCCATGCCGTTGATGCCCGACTGATTACCGCCGTTGCCGAACCCCTCGCCCTGGCTCTGTACAAATCCCCCGGCGAACTGGGCGCCGATATTGTTGTCGGCGAGGGGCAGAGCTTCGGACTCCCCCTGTCCTACGGTGGCCCGGGCATCGGTTTCTTTGCCGTGGGCGAAAAGGATATGCGCCTGCTCCCCGGACGTCTGGTAGGAGAGACCCTTGATCTCGACGGCAAGCGTAGTTTTGTGCTGACCCTGGCCACCCGTGAGCAACATATCCGCCGTGAAAAGGCCACTTCAAACATCTGCTCCAATCAGGGCATGTGCGCCCTGATGGTTTCCATCTACCTGGCGCTCCACGGCAAGCAGGGACTACGCAAGCTGGCTGAAATCAATTACGCCCGTAGCAATTGGCTGCGTGAACAGATCGCCCATCTTGATGGTTTTTCCCTGCCTTTTAACGCGCCGATGTTCAACGAGTTCGTCATCACCTGCCCGGAGCCGGTTGCCGACCTCAAAAAACGCCTGGAACAACAGAAGATTCTTGCCGGGGTGGCCATTGGCCGCGATTACCCCGACTTCGAAAACGGGCTATTGATCTGCGTCACTGAACAGAACAGCAAGCAACAGATGGAACAACTGGTAACCGCCCTGGCAGGAGGAAAATGATGATATCAACCGATTCCCGTGGTCTGGTTCTCGACGAGCCCCTGTTGTTCGAACAGTCGCAGCCGGGACGCATTGGCTACAGCCTTCCCGATGCTGATGTCGCGCCGGTGTTGCCTGGCGCCGAACTGCTGCGTGATGAGATCGCCGGCTTCCCTGAGTTGTCGGAAGTCGATGTTATCCGTCACTATACGCGTCTTTCAACCTGGAACTACGGTGTTGACAGCGGTTTTTACCCCCTGGGCAGTTGCACCATGAAGTACAATCCCAAGATCAACGAGGTCGCGGCGCGGTTGCCCGGTTTCGCAGAAATCCACCCCCAGACGCCGGAGGCCCTGAATCAGGGGGCGCTGGAACTCATGTACCGGCTCGAAAAGGCGTTGGCTGAAGTCTCCGGTTTTCCCGCCATCTGCCTGCAGCCGGCAGCCGGAGCCCAGGGGGAACTGACCGGGATGCTGATGATCCGCGCCTGGCATGACGCGCGAGGAAGCAAGCGTACCAAGGTCATTATCCCCGATACCGCCCACGGCACCAATCCCGCCACGGCGGCGCTCTGCGGTTACGAGGTCGTGCCGGTAACATCCGCCGGCATCCTCAACCGCGACGCTGTCGCCGCCGTCATGTCCGACGCGGTGGCCGCCCTGATGATCACCAACCCCAACACTCTGGGGCTGTTCGAGGCGGATATCCGGGCCATTTGTGATCTGGTTCATGAGCGCGGGGGTTTGGTCTATTGTGACGGGGCCAACTTGAATGCCCTGATGGGAATCAGCCGTCCCGGAGATCTCGGTATCGATGTCATGCACTTTAACCTGCACAAAACCTTTTCCACTCCCCATGGTGGCGGCGGACCCGGCGCCGGCCCCATCGGTGTTGATGAAAAATTGATTCCCTATTTACCCCTGCCCGTCATCCTCAAAAAAAATGAGAATTATTGTTTCGACTATGAGCGTCCCCAGTCGATTGGCCGGGTAAAATCATTCTATGGTCATTTCGGTATCCTGGTGCGCGCCTACAGCTATATTCTTGCCATGGGCGGCGACGGACTGAAAAAAGCGACGGAACTGGCAGTTCTCAACGCCAACTACATCCGCGCCCGACTGGAAGGTGTTTACGCCCTGCCCTACAAGGAACGCTCGCTGCATGAGGTGGTATTTTCGGAGGAGAACCTGGGGGGTGGCTGCCGTACCCTCGACGTCGCCAAGCGCCTGATCGATTACGGTTTTCATCCGCCGACCATCTACTTCCCCCTGGTGGTCGCCGGGGCCCTGATGGTCGAACCGACGGAGACCGAAAGCAAACAGATGATTGATGATTTCTGTGACGCCATGCTCGCCATCGCCACCGAAGCCAAACAGGCTCCGGACAAACTCAAACAGGCTCCAACCCGCGCCCGTCGTCGCCGCCTCGACGAAGCAACGGCGGCCCGCAAACCGCGGCTACGTTGGCAGCCTTAAAGCAGTTATCCACGGAAAACACCAAAAGACACGGAAGGCAAGCTGTTATTATAGTAAAAACATCCATCACCAAACCGGTTAAACCATGAAGTTGTTTATCTTTATGGTTTTGTTCGTGTTTTCCGTGGACCTAAAAGGGTACTTCCGATCAATTGGGCTTTGCCGACCCGTCAACCACCACCCCTGCCTGCTTGGCCTTGATCTGCTCTTCGAGCTGTTGCAGGGCGTTGTTCAGACCGTTGACAAAGCTCGGAGCTGATGCCGCCGGAACGATCAAGGTTGCCACTTCAACCGGCTCATTATCGGGACCATTCTGCGCCAGCTTGACGCGCAGGTTGCCGTTAGAAAGGGATACGCTGGTAAATCCATCGGTAAAAATGTGCATGGGAACTCTCCTGGTCAATAGTCATGAAAAAAATAATGGCGGTCAATCATCAGCGCCTGAAAATTGACAGTCATATTGACCTCTGTCAACTGAAACCTTCAATCCGGCCGGATCAGAGCGAAGAGAGCTCTTTTACCACCAGCGGCAAGATCCCTTCGACCATCACCTGTATCCCTTCCACATTAGGATGTATCCCATCAGCGAGATTAAGTTCCGGCTTGCCGGCCACCCCTTCCAGAAAAAACGGATAGAGAGAAACGCTGAATTCCTGCGCCAATTCCGGATAGATTTTATCAAAACTGTTATAATAGGCCTCGCCCATATTGCGCGGTGCCAGCATCCCGGCCAATAATACACTGGTCTGCCGTTCTTGCAGGCGGGTGATGATGGAAGCTAGGTTGGCGCGGGTCTGATCCGGACTTAAACCGCGCAGGGCATCGTTGGCACCCAGGGCGAGGACCACCAGATCGGGGTTGTCAGCCAGGCTCCATTCCAGCCGTGCGGCGCCACCGGCGCTGGTATCCCCGGAAATTCCGGCGTTGATGACGCGGACAGAGTGACCCTGTGCCACCAAAGACCGTTCCAGCTGTGCTGGAAAAGCCTCCTCTTCGGCCAGCCCGTATCCGGCCGTGAGACTGTCGCCCAGCACCAGAATGGTGACCGTCCCAGCAGCAGCTAAACTAAAAGGTGCTGTTAGCAGCACCACCAATAACCAGCAAACAGGAGTTTTCATGCCTGATCCTATTATTGAAATTAATGATCTTCACTTGAGTCTAGTCGGCGGCGCCGGCCCGGTCAATATCCTGCGCGGTATTGATCTTTGCGTCGATGCGGGAGAAACCATCAGCATTGTCGGTCCGTCAGGCGCCGGAAAAACCACCCTGTTGATGGCCCTGGCCGGCCTGGAGCCGGCAACCAGCGGCTCCATCAGGGTTGCCGGCACAACCCTTAATGGCCTGGACGAAGATGCCCTGGCCCGTTTTCGTCGGGCCCATGTCGGCATCGTCTTTCAGTCATTTCACCTGATCCCGACCATGACGGCGCTTGAGAATGTCGCCCTGCCACTGGAGTTTGCCGGTGACGATGCAGCCCTCGAACGGGCGGCAGCGGCACTGAAAGCCACCGGACTGGCACAACGCAGCGGCCACTTTCCCGGTGAACTGTCGGGCGGAGAACAGCAGCGTGTCGCTCTGGCGCGCGCGTTTGTCACCGAACCGGCGCTTATTCTTGCTGATGAGCCGACCGGGAATCTCGATCAGGATACCGGTCTGATGGTGATGAACCTGCTGTTTTCACTGCAACAGGAAAAAGGGACGTCGCTGGTATTGATTACACACGATACCAATCTTGCTGAGCGCTGCAGCCGCACGATTCATATTGCCGATGGCAGACTAGAAGCGCCTGCCGAGCAGGCATCATGATGAACCTCCTGCCCCAATCTCTGCGGTTAATGCGGCGGGAACTGCGCAACGGCCTGCGGGGTTTCGGCGTGTTTGTCACCTGCCTGTTTCTCGGAGTCTTTGCTGTTTCCGCGATCGGCAATTTCAGTGCCGCAGCTCGCTCCGGTCTCCTCGATGATGCCGGTGCCTTGCTGGGTGGCGACCTGGAGTTGCGCCTTGCCCATCGCCCTGCAGAGAGCGCCCAAATCGATTTTTTACAACAGAACGCAACGGTATCCAGTACGCTTCAGCTGCGCACCATGGCCCTGGCAGTTGCATCCGGACAGCGCAGACTGGTCGAACTCAAAGCGGTGGATGATCACTACCCCCTCTATGGTCAGCTCCTCCTCGATCCTCCACAACCGCTTGCGGAGGCGTTCGCCGAACACCATAACCTGCCTGGCGCCCTGGTTGAATCGGCTTTCCTCGACCGCTTTGACCTGGCCGTCGGCGACCTTATCCAGCTCGGATCAACCCGATTTCAAATCCGCGCCCGCCTGATCAACGAACCGGACCGGAGTTTTGGTGCTTTTACCCTCGGACCACGTGTCATGATAGATCAGGCCGCCCTGATGCAAACCGGATTGGTGCAACCAGGCAGTCTGGTCGATTACAACTATCGCCTGAAACTTTCCGACCGCGAACTTGCCGACACCTTCAGACAGGAACTGGATCGTCGCTTTCCCGACGCCGGTTGGCGTATTCGTACCTGGCGGCAGGCCTCCCCGCGAATCAGTGATTTTCTTGATCGGATGGAAACCAACCTTACCCTGCTGGGCCTTTGTGCCCTGCTGTTGGGCGGCCTGGGGGTTACCGGTGCGGTGCGCGGTTATCTCGGTGGCAAGGTCAACCACATTGCCACCATGAAATCTCTGGGCGCTTCCCGGAACCTGATTTTTACCACCTACCTGTTGCAGGTTCTCTCTCTTGGCGCTCTTGCGACCCTCGTCGGGCTGGCCGGTGGCGCCGCTATCCCCTGGGTGCTCAGTACTGCCTTGGGCGGTTTGTTGCCATTCCCGCTGGCTGTTGATTTTTTTCCCAAGGTCTGGCTTGTCGCCGCCAGTTTCGGTTTGTTAACGGCGCTGCTGTTTTCTCTCAAAGAAATCGGGACGGCCTGTCGCATCCCACCGGCCTTATTATTTCGCGGCTACGTCGAAACCCGCAAAAAAACCATTGGAGCCGGGGTGCGGATGACCATGGTCATCACCGCAATCATGCTTATCGCCGTTGCCCTGTTCAGCAGTGCTGACCGGCGCCTGGCCTTGTGGTTTGTCTGCGGTGCCGCTGTCTGTTTTGTGCTGTTCCATCTACTTGCTGCGCTGGTCATCAAGCTGACCCGGATGGCGCCCCGACCCTCACACCCGTTGCTGCGCCTGGCCCTGACCAGCCTGAAGAGTCCCGGCTCACCGGCCGGTAGTATCGTCTTTTCTTTAGGTATCGGCTTGACCGTGCTGGTGCTGATCGTCCAGATCCAGGGAAACCTCAACAGCCTGGTCACCGCTACCCTGCCGGAAAAGGCACCGACCTTCTTCTTTTTTGATCTGCAACCCCAGCAGATTGAGCCCTTTCGCGCATTGCTTGCCGACTATTCCCAGGACGTCACCTTTAACGCCTCACCGACCCTGCGTGGACGTATCACCACGATTGCCGGCATTCCCGTGACGGAGCGAGCCATTGATCCGTCAGTTCGCTGGGCGATTCGAGGCGACCGCTTTTTCAGCTATGCCGCCGCCATGCCTGCCGGCACTGAGATCGCCGCCGGTGACTGGTGGCCCGACGATTATCAGGGGCCGGCGCTGCTCTCCATCACCAGTGATCTCGCCGAAGGATTTGGCGTCGGCATCGGCGATACCATCAGCGTCAGTATCCTCGGTCGCACCATCACCGCCGAAATCGCCAATCTACGGGTTGTCGACTGGTCATCCCTGGAGCTCAACTTTGCCCTGATCTTTGCTCCGGGCACTCTGGAACAGGCACCCCACAGTTTTCTCGCAGCTGCCCATCTGCCGCCGGACCAGGAAGAGGAACTCTACCGCTTGATCACCACAACTTTTCCCAACGTCACAGCAGTATCCGTGCGCGAAATCCTTGCCAATGTCGCGCGCACCCTCAACCATATCGGCTGGGTCTTCAAAGGAATGGCGGCGGTGACCCTGCTGACCGGGCTGCTGGTACTGGTTGGCGCCATCTCTGCTGATCAGCATCGACGCATTCGTGATGCCGTCATCTACAAGGTGTGCGGATCAACCCGCCAGGATATTCTGCGCGTTTTTGCAGCTGAATTTCTTCTGCTTGGCATAATTACCGGCGGAGTCAGTCTGTTCATCGGCACCCTGGCGGCCTTTGCCGTTCTCGAGGGGCCCCTGAACAGTGACTTTCAGCTTCAGGGGGCTGCGGTATTCTTTACCCTGTTGACGGGAATTGCCATGACCATGATACTGGGGCTGCTCGGTACCTGGAAGGCCCTGGGGCAAAAGGCCTCCAGCTATCTGCGCCGCTGAATATCTGCACCGCATCATAAGAACAATGGGCCCCGATCCCAATACTGAACAGTACCGACAAGGATTCATTCATGTGGAAAAAACTGCTGACTCCGACCCTGATCATCACCCTTGTGACCCTCTTCACCCTGACCTGGTATTGCAGCATCAAGGCGGAAGAATATTTTGCCCTGTGGGTGGAACGTTCCAACCACTATGCTCCTGTCAGTACCACTAGTGAGCTGGTGAGCTATGAACGGGGATTTTTCACCGCTGAAGCGATTACCACGGTTGATATCGCCGATCTGGGTCGTTACGACTTTCACCATCTGATCCGCCACTATGCCTGGGGCGCTACGATAATCACCACTCCGGTGGCAGAATCAGGTACCTCTTCGTTGCTTGAAGGACTGCGTATTGTCACCGATGTCGGTCCCACCGGAGCAGCGCGCAGCAGGTTGTCGCTGCCACAATTGACGGTTGACACCGATATCGGAACGACGGTCACCATCGATCGTATTGCCGGCGAGGGGCACATCAATGCCACAGGCACTCAAGGATCCTGGAATATCAGCCTCGAGCAGATCCGGATTGTTTTGGATAAGCATAATCATCTTGTCATTGCCGGAATAAACAGTTCTGCCGAAATGGAGAATCTCGATCAATTTCCCCTCGGCCACAGTCGTACCCGCATTAACAGTCTGGCGCTGGAAACCGCTGATGGTCGCCCCTTTGTTATCAATGGGATGAATATTGAGTGGGCAAACCTCTTAGATCCCAAGCAGCGCTATGAAACCCTTTCTGACATATCATTTACCAGCATGCAGGCGGGTGAGAGCACGTTTGCGGAGGGTCGTCTGGCTCTCAGATTAAACGAACTCGATACCCGGCTGATTGAGTCCTTAATGACGGCAAGAAACAGGTTGCGTCACCATATCAGTTACTCTAATAACGTTGATGATCCTTTGATCGATGAAGTGATGCTGCCGGTTTACCACGCCCTGCTAGAATCGGGCGCAACCCTGGTGCTGGAAAACCTTTCCCTGGCGACAACGGGCGGGCAACTTTCTGGTGCCGGGCGCGCCAGCCTGAAACCGGAAACAGCGGATACCGCTCCCGGCGAATGGCTTGAACAGATCGATTCGGAACTGCAACTCGACTTTGATGTGGTTATCCTCGCCCGCCTCAACCAACTGGCGGAACAAATTCAGGGGAAGGCCGGAAATATCACCAGAAACGAGGAAGAATTACAGATGATTTTCGGCGGGCTAGTACAGCTGGGGTTTTTGAGTCACCTGGAAGGGGAGCGATTTCGTTTGCGGGTTGCATATAATAAAGGCGAGATCAAACTCAACGACCAACCGTTCCGGTTATTCTAATTAATAAATGCGCTCATATCGACAGGCTGATCTGCTTGTCGGTATAGAGGGCAAAAACTCCGGGGGTCCGTTCAAATAGGATGGCGCGACGATTTTCCTCATCCATTTCGCCTGCGGCGACCATAATACGGATGTCAACTTCGAGGGCGGAATCGTACTGAGCCTTGACTTGGGGTTGAAAATCCACCTGTAAATACCTGGTGGCACAACGAAAGGATCCATCGCGGGCAACGGCATCGACCAACACCGGCCCTTCCTGTCCCGGCAACAGCTCAAGACGAAGATAGCGCAGCTGCACCACCGCCAAACCTCTGCTGAAATAGGGAAGAAAATTGTGTTCAGCATCGAGAGGCGGGCCAAAACCGACATCGGGGTTCGACATCAGGGAGCGAATCTGCGCCGCCAGGTGATCAAGCCCCGCCATCGTTACCTGATGAGCCTGCAGCAGGTCAAACAGTTCCTTGTCGGCATAAGCAATGCCGATGGTTCCCAGATCTTTTACCAGAACCGCATAGTTGATCCGCTCAAGGTGGCCAATCTCTTTCAATCGATCGATCAGCTGACGCATGGCAACAAAGCGCCGACGCGGCTGCCCGCCCTTTTTTTCCCGCGGCTGATCCTGACCACGGGGCTTTTCATCGTGAGGTTGCTGTGGATCGATACGCGGGTAGGGCTGCACCGGCTCCACTTCACGGTAGAGCAGGTAGCCTTGAGTGTCAGTGACACGTAAGTCGGCCATCGCCTTCCATCTTTCGTTGGGTTATATGGTAATGACAACCTGCTGAAAAATCCAAAAAATCACCATTCCAATCACCTGTCGACAGCTTCCGGCCCACCCTTTAGACATTTTTCTATTCGCGATGTACCGCCAGGGCATTCCAGCTCTGCTGAACCGGCATCAGTTCAATCGCATTGATGTTGACATGGGGGGGCCGGTTCACTGCCCAGTACACGGTTTCGGCAATATCTTCGGGGCGCAGCGGTTTAGTGCCACGATACACCTGGGCAGCCTTGTCCGCATCTCCCTTGAATCGCACTTCAGAAAACTCGCTTTCCGCCATCCCGGGGGCAATATAGGTAACCCGTACCGCAGTACCATGCAGATCAGCCCGCAAATTACGGCTGAACTGTTCGACAAAAGCCTTGGTAGCGCCGTAAACATTGCCCCCTGGATAGGGCCAACTGCCGGCGGTTGAACCAATATTGACAACATGACCGCGGTTGCGCTTGACCATCTCCGGCAATAACACCCTGGTACAGTAGGTCAGGCCCTTGATGTTGGTGTCGATCATCGTATCCCAGTCGTTGATATCCACATCCCACGCCGGTTCCAGCCCCAGAGCCAGCCCGGCATTATTGAGCAAAACATCCACCACCGGCAAATCGGCAAGCTGATGAAAGACGGCCTCACGGTCACGCACATCAAGGGTAACAGAAGCACTGACTGCGTCGCCCAGTTCCTGGTGCAACGCCTGTAAACGCTCGGTACGGCGACCGGTAAGGATCAGTTGCCAGCCGTGACGGGCAAAAAGACGGGCACACGCGCTACCGAATCCTGATGTCGCTCCGGTAATCAGTATTGTTTGACTCATGATCTTCTCCTGTTGCAATGATTGTTTCCTGCTGCTGTGGTTCGCCCGGCGAATTTTCATCGTTGTCACCGGCAGCGTCCGCTTTCAAAGCCGTCCCCTGTTGCTGCGTTGCTTCTTTGGCAGCCTTTTTCTTTTTATTGTAAGACTGGCGCCGCAATACCAGCACCATTCCCAGCAACACGCCGACGGCAAGCACCGTCATCAGCAACAAGGCAAAAGACAGTGCATATTCCCAATTGAAAAAACGTACCGTTACCGGAATACTGTTCTGATAAACAAAAGCCATCACCACGGCCAGTAAAACGACAAACACAAACAATTTGAATTTCATCGATTGGCTCCTGTCACTTGCGAACCGTACGCCAAGGGTCGGTGGATAAACTCTTTTGTCGCTGCATCATGACGACAAGCAACAGTTTAACTGTTTTTAGCGCAGATTTTGGATAAAAAAAAGGGGAACCCTGCTGATTCCCCGAAATGAACGTAGGAGGTAACGTTCAATAAAAGTATGTGATGGCCTTCCGGAGCTGAGCAGAGCGCCGGTTGACCTGCGTTCCTATCTATATCTCAATGCAATATAACGACTGCTACTGCCTTGGCGAATCAGCAGCAGAACCGTATCCCTTTTACTCTGTTCAACCAGCGAAACCACTTCTTGAGGATCATCGACGTCGACCCGATTGACCTCTTCAATCAAAGCACCAGCCTCAATGCCGGCACGGGCCGCAGCCGATCCGGGCTCAACGGCAGCAACCAATACCCCGCGATTTTCCTCGTAGCCGAACTGTTCGGCCAATTCCCTGGTCAACTTCTGTAAACGCAAACCAATCTGGGGCAGAACATCGGTACCGGCCTCAGCGGCTGGAGGGTCAGCGCTTGCGGCTGTTTCAACTTCCAGGGCATCTACGATGATCTTGTGTTTACGTACGTTGCCCTTGCGCAGAACCTCCAGTTCAATGGTGGTACCGGGACGGGTCAAAGCTACCTGATTGCGAAATGCAGCAACACTTTCAACGGTGGTTCCATTGAGCTTGAGGATTACGTCCCCCTGCTCAAGGCCACCTTTTTCTGCCGCTGAATCTTCCATCACCTGTGATACCAGAATGCCCTGACGTTGATCGATATCAAAGGACTCCGCCAGCTCTCTGGTCAAATCCTGAATATAAACACCGATCCTGCCACGGGTGACCTTGCCGTGTTCGGCTAATTGTAAATAGATATTCGTCGCCATGTTGATGGGGATAGCAAAGCCAATCCCCATATAGCCGCCACTGCGACTAAAAATCGCTGTGTTCATTCCGACCGCTTCACCATCCAGGTTAACCAGCGGGCCGCCGGAGTTGCCCGGATTGATAGCAGCATCGGTCTGGATAAAATTTTCGTAATCGGTCAGGCCGATACCACTGCGCCCCTTGGCGCTGACAATCCCGGCGGTCATGGTATGAGAAAGACCAAAGGGGTTGCCAAAAGCCAGCACCCAGTCACCTACTTCGAGCTGATCCGAATTTCCCAGTTTGATGTAGGGAAGGTCTTCCTTGGTATTGATGCGGATCAACGCCACATCGGTGGGAGGGTCGGCACCGACCAGTTCAGCATCAAATTCACGTCCGTCCTGAAACTGGACGGTAATTTTATCGGCTTCTCCGACCACGTGGTTGTTGGTCATGATGTAACCATCGGCGGAGATCAGAAAGCCTGAGCCCTGGCCGGTGGTTCGGCGCTGGGGGCGATCCGGTGCCTCGCCTCGTGGCGGCTCACCAAAGAAACGGCGGAAAAATTCTTCACCAAAGGGGCTGCCTTCAAAGGGGTTCATCAAGGGATCGCGAGTGCGTACCTGAACTTCCTGCTCTACCTGAATGTAAACAACCGCTGGTGAAATGTCGCGGGCCACACTGCGAAAAGCCTTACCGGTTTCACGCAGGTTTTCCAGTCCACTTTCCTGTGCCGACACGGAAGAAACCAGCAGTGTCAGCACCAGCAACCCCAGAATCCCTAAAAACCTAGTTACTCTCATGATCGACTCCTTTAATGCGATCGTTGCGGAGACAAACATGCGCGATCAATGTCATCATCTCATCCAGATCGAAGGGCTTATCAATGACTGCGGCGGCGCCAAGTTGTCGCGCCTGGCGATGGATTTGCTCATCACCGAAAGCCGTCATACAGATAAAGGGGATCTGCGGCATATTCCGATTGCGCCGAGCCAGAACCTCAAGGCCATTTAATCCAGGCATACGGATATCACTGATCACCAAATCGAACGATTGCGATTCTGTCAGCCTGGTCAGCAGCTGCTCACCGTTGCTACACTGAAAGACCCGGAATCCGGCATTTTCCAGGACCAGGGCAAGCAGTTCACGCAGTTCCTTATCATCTTCGGCAATAAGGACACGCTGGGTCAGGTCAATACAAACAGCTTCCATTGTCGTTCAACAATTATCTCCGAAAACAGATTAAACAGATGCTGCCGATAGCAGTATCGGTAACCTCGGCATGCTGATATCCCCTGATTTAAGCACAAGACATGCCAAAGACAATAATCGCTTTTTCAGCTAGTTAAACGGAAACAAGGTGGGGCATAATGACTCAGTGGGGCAAATTGCCCCGAGCTGTTGGGAGATGGGGGGGATGAAAATCATGTCTCCTTGAGTTTGCGATAGAGGGTTTTACGGTCAACCCCAAGCAAACGTGCGGCCAGGGTGCGGTTGCCATCCAGCTTTTCAAGCACCTGCTGAATATAGCGCTGCTCCATCTCTTCCAACGGGATAATCGTCTGCCCGTCGTGCAGGTTGGCCGGTAACGGCGCACTGTCACCAGGGTGACGGATGGCATCAGGCAGATCATCGACGGTAATGGTGTCATGGAGGGTCAGGGCGACTGCGCGCTCAATGGTATTGCGCAGTTCACGCACATTGCCGGGCCAGGAGTAAGCCAGCAGGCAGGCTGCCGCCGGTTGCGCCAGGCCAACCACTGACTTTCCAAATCGCCGGCTGAGCTGCTGAAGGAATTTCATCGCCAGCAGCAGAATATCGTCACCACGCTGACGCAAAGCTGGCAACTCCAGCTGGATCACGTTAAGTCGGTAAAAGAGGTCACTGCGAAACAGCCCAGCGGCTACCGCCTCGCCCAGATCACGGTGGCTGGCGGCAATAACCCGGACATCACAGGCGATTTCACTGCTCCCACCCAGCGGCCTTACACGATGATCTTCAAGTACCCGCAACAGCTTGGGCTGCAGCGATAAAGGCAATTCGGCAATTTCGTCAAGCAGCAGAGTGCCACCGGAAGCCTCTACAAACAGCCCCTTGCGCGCTTCGCGGGCATCGGTAAAGGCACCCCGGACATGCCCGAAGAGCTCGCTTTCAAGCAGATTCTCCGGCAGCGCAGCACAGTTAAGGGCGACGAAGGGGCCGCTACTGCGCTGACTCTGGCGATGCAGCGAACGCGCAACCAGTTCCTTGCCGGTCCCGCTTTCTCCCGCCAGCAGCACCGACGTATCCAGTCCGGCAATGCGGGCGATCTGTTGTTTAAGCTTAACCATCGGCGGGCTTTCCCCCAGGAGGTCATCGTCCGGTTGCTGACGGCGAACCTGATCCTGCAAACGGCGAACGGTCTCCTGCAGGTGGCGATGCTGCAAACCCCGGTCGAGGGAAATACTCAGCAGATCAAGATCCACCGGTTTGGTGACAAAATCGTATGCCCCCGCCCGCAATGCGGCAATTGCTGTTTCGAGACTGCCAAAGGCAGTCATGATGATGACCGGCAGATCGGGACGACGCTGATGCAGTTCGGCACAAAAATCGATACCATTAATTTCCGGCATATTCAGATCGGTCAGAACAATATCGATCTGGTGCTGGTCCAACAACGTGCGTGCCTGTGCCGCTTTCAGGGCTTTCCACACCTGATGTCCGCGCTGCTGCAGATCCTCATGCAGCAGCTCACACAGCGCACGATCATCATCGATCACCAGAATGCCCCCTGGCAGGTCGGCCTTGCTCATACCAGCTCCCCGCGGCAATCCACCGGCAAATAGACCCGGAACGTGCTGCCTTTGCCGGGAACGCTGTCGACGGCGATCCAGCCCCCGTGTTCCTGAACAATTCCGTAGGCAATGGACAGTCCCAACCCGGTTCCTTCACCAACTTCCTTGGTCGTAAAGAAAGGATCAAACATCTGTTTTTGAACCTCAGGCTCAATACCGCTGCCCTGGTCACTTACCTGCAGACAGGCCCAGGACTGATCAGGATTTTCGATTCCATCGGGAACGCTGACGGCAGAAGCCGGATAACTGGAAAGGCTGATCTTGCCGCCTTCGGGCATGGCGTGAATACCGTTGAGAATCAGGTTTAGCAGTACCTGTTGTAACTGCGCCGAGTCAGCACATACCAGCAGTTCCGAAGGAGTTTCTTCGACACCGAGTTCGACCTGCTGCTTATTGAGGGTCGGCTCCAGCAACGGCAACACCGCACACATCACCAGATTGAGATCAACCCGCTGTTTGCGGGCTTCGCCGCGCCGGGCAAAGCTCAACAGCTGTCGCATAATGCCGGTCATGCGCTGCGCCTGTTCGTGAATGATCGTCGCTGAACGAGTAATATCCTCGGCTGCCATTCCTTCCCGGGTAATCAATTTGGCACGGCCGGCAATCACATTGAGGGGCGTCCCCAACTCGTGCGCCATCCCCGCCGACAGTTGCCCGAGGGTTGCCAGCCGCTCGGTATGGCGCAACTTTTCCAGCGCCTCAAATTTAGCCGCATGAGCCGCCTGCTCGGCATCGCGCGCCTGGGCCAGCTGGCCACGCATGCGCTCAATCGTATTTGACAATTCGGCCAGTTCATCACTGCCGGAAAGGTTGACACTGGTGGAAAAGTCTCCGGTACCAATCCGCTCAGCCTGGGCGCGCAGCTTGCGCATTGGTCGTCCGACCCAGATGCTCCCCAGCACGGTCATCAATAAGAGTCCCGACACCACCAGGGCGCCGACAACGATAGCCGAGCGGCGCAAGCTCTCCTGAACATAATCATGCATTTCTTCCATCGATTCCGTTAATTCGATGGCTCCTATGCGTTCACCAGGGAGTAGTACCGGCAGATAGGTCAGCAAAAAATCATGCCCCTCATCCGAAGCCGCCATCAGGGTGACGGTTTCCTCAAGACGCAATCTGTCAAGATGGGCAACTGGGACGCGGGGTTGATAAGACGTAGGCACATCGTTACTGACCCACACCCAGCGAACCAGGGTTTCGGAGTAGCCCTGATTGGCGCGCAAGAGAAACCCCAGGGCTTCTTCCTCACCATGCTGCTGCCACAGTTCTGTCACCATGACACGCAGGCTTTCACCGATATGGCGAGCCTCGCGACTCAAATTTCGCTTGAGCTGCTCCCGTTCGCGCTGGATGGAAAGGTAGCTGTAAACGGAAAAGATCAGCACCACACCGAGAAGAATGGCGAGGGTTATTTTGATGGTCAGACGCATCGCGGATTATCCCTGTAACAGGTTCATGGGCCGATGGCACGGCAAAAAGAAAAATATTTTCCGCTCTTCTCGATCTGCTTGAAGTCTTGGTGGAAAAAAGATCTTTGCAACCACCAATCTAGTCCGCTTCAGTAGCCACCTCATCATCAAGGGTTTCATCGGCCTCTTTTTTCTTGCCGAACAGACGGGCAATAACAATCCCGACTTCGTACAAAATAATGAAGGGGATAGCGATGGAGGCCTGGGAAATCACATCAGGCGGGGTCAGGGTGGCGCCGACAATAAAGGCCACCAGGAGTGCGTATTTGCGATTTTTTGCCAGCCAGACGTGGTCGACAACCCCCATCCGAGCGAGAAAGAAAATGACAATAGGCAACTCAAAAACCAGCCCGAAGGCGATCAACAGACGCGTTGCCAGGGTCAGATAAGCCCCCATGGAGAGCATCGCCTCAACCCCGCTGACGGAGGTACCATAGTTAACCAGAAAGGAAAACACCGTCGGAAAAACCAGGGTGAAGCCGAAATAGGTACCGGTTCCGAAACACAAGGAACTGGCCACCACAAAAGGAATGGCAAAGCGCTTTTCATGGCCATAGAGTCCCGGCGCAACAAACATCCACACCTGCCAGATAATCACCGGGAACGCCACCACCAGCCCGGCCAGGGCGGATACTTTGAGGATAGTGAAAAAGGGCTCGGTAGCACTTATAAAAACCAATGAGCTTCCTTCCGGCAGAGCAGCACGAACCGGCTGGGCAATTTCCTCAAAAATCCGCTCGCCAAAGGCGTAACAGCCAAGAAACGCCACCAGCCAGGAAATAGCCGCATACATCAAGCGCTTTCGCAGCTCGGCCAGATGATCGGTAATTGCCATTCCATCAGACATGGGGAGTGGTCTCCTTACCCTGCTCGGCTACGGTTTCAGAAGAAGCCGGATCCGTTTGTTCCAGCTCCGACGATTCCACCCCCGATTGTTCAACTTGCGCTTCGGCAGTGACGACCTCTGCTGCCTTTTCTGCCTGCAACCTGGTCGCCTCTTGCTTATACTTTTCGCGCAATTCTTCCTTGTAACGATCCTCTTCTGCTTTGCTTTCAAGATCGATGGCACTCTTGAGTTCGTTGGTGGCCCGCTTGAATTCGGCGAAGCCCTTACCCACGGAACGCGCCAGATCAGGGAGTTTTTTCGGACCCAGGACAACCAGCGCCAGGGCGGCGATAATCAGCATTTCCGTCATCCCGATTCCGAACATAGTTTTTCGACCTTTCGTCGCTGCAGCACCCGACATATAGCTATTGGAGCAGTGCAGGTTACTGTTATCAAAGGAAAAAGGGCTCAATGCCAGCGCTTGCGTCCGCTGGTATTGGGGCGAGAATATCCCCTTGCGACCCACCTGTCAAGCACCCTGCAAAGAGGTGAAACAATTGACATATCAGGGGGTTTGATCTATTATCCCGGTCACTTTAAGGCCCTTCACAAAAGGTAAAAAGGCAATGAATCAAGATGCTTTGCAGCAACGTATCCGGCAGTTGGCGCGTGAACGCAATGCCCTGCTGATCGCCCATAATTATCAGCGTGATGAGGTTCAGGCGGTTGCCGACATCACCGGCGATTCCCTGGCCCTGTCGATGGAAGCCGCCAGCACCGACCGTACCGTGATCGTATTCTGCGGTGTTCATTTTATGGCGGAGAGCGCTGCTATTCTCGCACCAACGAAGACCGTGCTGCTGCCACGACCCGACTCAGGTTGTCCAATGGCCGATATGGTAACGGCCGAAAGTCTGAAAGCACTGAAAGCAGAGCATCCGGATGCCACCGTAGTCACCTACGTCAACTCCAGCGCTGCGGTAAAGGCCGAAAGCGACATCTGTTGCACCAGCTCCAACGCCATCAGTGTCGCCCGCTCCCTGCCGGCGAAAAAACTGCTGATGGTTCCCGATCGCAACCTGGGACGCTATATTGCCCGCCAGGTTCCGGAAAAGGACTACATCTTCTGGGAGGGCTATTGTCCCACCCACGACCGCCTTAAAACCGAAGAGATCATCAAGGCCAAGGCCGATCATCCCGGCGCCCTGTTTATGGCGCACCCGGAATGCCGTCCGGAAATCCTTGATCTGGCTGACCACATCTGCTCAACCAGCGGCATGTACGATTTTGCCCGCAGCAATCCGGCAACCACCTTTATTGTCGGCACCGAAGAGGGAATCCTCTGGCGCCTGCGCAAGGAAAACCCGGACAAAACCTTTATCATTCCCAGCCGCGGGCTGATTTGTCCGAACATGAAGCTGACCAGCCTGGAGGATATTCTCAAGAGCCTGGAAACCCTGGAGCCGCGCATTACCGTCCCTGAGCCGATCCGCTTACGGGCATTGACGGCCCTGGAAAGAATGCTGGCCGTCCCACGCGACTAGCGAGAATCGATGCGGCCGAAAGACACGAGATGGTCGGGCGCGCCGATGGTGCGCCCGTTGCTTTTTCAAGAATGACAGCAGCACATGAACGAAACTGACCCCGCTCATATCCGCCACGCCACCCTGCGCTCCTGCCTTGATGCCATCGCTGAACCGTCGCAGACCATCGACATTGTCGGGCTGCGGGACGGTGCCGAAGCTTTATTACTGGCACGCCTGCTGAATGAGCAGCAGGGTCTCACGGTTGTCCTCTGTCCTAATCAGGAACAGGCTCGCCAGCTGGTTAGCGACCTCTGTCTTTTTCACCCCCGCGCCGAACAGATCGGTCTGCTCCCTCACTGGGAGATGAACCCTTACGATCCCCTGACTCCCCACCCGGAACTCGAGGCCACCCGCCTGGCGACCCTGGCAGCCCTGTCCGGAAGTCGCCTGAAAGTCCTGGTCCTGCCGATCCGTTCGCTGATGCAACGGGTTATCCCCCGCCGGATTCTCGATCAGGTGGCATTACCTCTGCTCGCCGACGAAGAATATCCGCGACAGCCGCTGCTCGACTCCTTACTGCAGCTCGGCTACCAGCCGGTCTCCCTGGTCGAAGATCGTGGCACCTTCGCTGTGCGTGGTGATCTGGTTGATATTTTTCCGGCCGCTGCCAGCAGCCCTGTCCGCATCGATTTTTATGGGGATTATATCGAAAAGATCCGACCCTTTGATCCCGCCACCCAGCGTTCGGAAAAATCCACCCTGGCGGGGGTGACCCTGATCCCGGCCCGGGAAATGATCCTTCATGGCCCTTTTCTGGAAACCCTGGCACACAAACTTAAACAGCGCTGTGATCAGCTCTCAATCCCCCGCGCTGAGCGCGAAGCTATCATGACCGAACTGCGCGAAGGGATTCTCTCCCCCGGTCGCTCTTTTTTACTGCCGTTGAACTACCCGGAACTGGATCCTCTTACCGCTTACTTTGACCAGCATCGCCTGGTGTTGATCGAGCCGCCGGCGCTGGAACGAGAAGTTGATCAGTTCGATCAGGACATCCGCCGCGGCGCAGAGCGCATGATGAGCGAACGGCTACCTCATGCCGACCGCCAGTCTCTCTATCTTGATCCGGCGCACGTCGGTCAGTTGATCAATGCGAGGAATCGGATCGAATTTTCCCGGCTGCATCTGCTGCAACTGGACGATCAGCGCCAACGCTTCTTTTTCAACTGTTTCGGTAATGATAACTTGCGGGCTAAACCCACCAGCGATCAGGACGGCCTTGAACCCCTCGTCGAACGTTTACACCAGTCCCGTCAGGATAACTGGCGCACCCTGCTGGTCTGTCGTCAGCGCAGCCAGGCCGAGCGTCTGCAGGAACTTCTCTTTGGCCATAACATCCACCTCGACATTGAAACCGATGAGCGCCTAAGCGGACTGCGTCCGGGACAAGCACGCCTGGCTATCGGCACCATCAGTGCCGGCTTCAGCCTGCCCGACGACAAACTCATCGTCATCAGTGAAGAGGACATCTTTGGCCGCCGCAGCCATCGCCGCCAGAGTGGCACCCGCCGTGCCCGCCAGTTGCTGGGCAGCCTCGCCGAACTCAGGGAAAATGACTACATCGTCCATACCGACCACGGTGTCGCTCGCTATCGTGGTCTCACTCATCTGAAAACTGGTGACATTGAAGGGGATTTTCTCCACCTCCAGTACGCCGGTAGCGATACCCTCTATCTGCCGATTGAGCGCATCGAAAAGATTCAAAAGTATGTGAGCGCCGAAGGACAGAGCCCGAAACTCGACAAGATGGGCGGTCAAGGCTGGGAAAAAGCTAAAATCAGGGCGCGTGCTGCGGTCGAAGAACTGGCCCGCCAGCTGCTGGAAGTCTATGCCAGACGTGAACTGCGCGAGGGTTTTGCCTTTTCCCCCCCGGACAACCTTTATCGCGAATTTGAAGCAACCTTCCCCCACGAGGAGACCGGCGATCAACTCCAGGCAATCAGTGAGACCTTGAAGGATATGCAGTCCCCGAGGCCGATGGACCGGCTGATCTGCGGTGATGTCGGCTACGGCAAAACCGAAGTTGCCATGCGCGCCGCAGTCAAGGCGGTCCTGGATAACAAACAGGTGGCGGTATTGGTACCGACCACTGTCCTCGCCCGCCAGCACTGGCAGAGCTTCAGTCAGCGGCTGGAGGATTTTCCCATTCGGGTCGACATGATCTCGCGCTTCCGCAGCCCCGCCGAGAACCGCGCCACCCTGGAAGCAGCGGCTGCCGGCAAGATCGATATCCTGATCGGAACCCATCGCCTGCTGCAGCGGGATGTCCGCTTCAACGATCTTGGCCTGCTGATTGTCGATGAAGAGCAGCGTTTTGGCGTGGCCCACAAAGAGAAGCTCAAGCAGTTACGCGCTGAAGTCGACATCCTCACCCTGACCGCCACGCCGATTCCGCGCACCCTGCACATGAGCATGAGTGGCCTGCGCGACCTGTCGGTCATCGAAACCGCGCCGGTCGATCGCCTTGCTATCCGCACCTACGTGACCCGCTTTGATGAGGAATTGATCCGCCAGGCAATCCTGCGCGAACTCCGCCGCGGTGGCCAGGTCTACTTTGTTCACAATCGGGTTCAGACCATTGATGCCATGGCTGAGCAGTTGCGTCAGATTGTTCCCGAAGCAACCATTGCGGTCGGCCACGGCCAGATGGCGGAAAAACAGCTGGAGCAGGTGATGCACGACTTTGTTGGTGGCAAAACCAACCTGCTGGTCGCCTCGACCATCATCGAAAACGGCCTCGATATTCCCCGCGCCAACACCATGATCATCAATCACGCCGATCATTTCGGTCTTTCCCAGCTTTACCAGCTGCGTGGCCGGGTAGGGCGCAGCGACCGCCGCGCCTACGCCTATCTGCTCATCCCCGGGGAGGCGGCCCTGACCCGAGAAGCGCGTGAACGCCTGCGAATCCTGCAGGAATTGACTGAACTCGGTGCCGGCTTTCGCATTGCCAGCCACGATCTTGAACTGCGCGGGGCGGGTGACCTGCTTGGTGGCAAACAATCGGGACCGATCGCTGCCATCGGTTTTGAAATGTACAGCGAACTGCTTGAAGAGACCATTGACCGCTTGCGTGGCAATGAGCGCCAGGAGCGTATCGACCCGGAAATTCGTCTCGGCCTCTCCGCTTTCCTGCCGGAAGCCTATGTACCCGACCCCAATCAGCGTTTGCAGCTCTATCAGCGCATGGCCGCGACCGATGAAGATGAGCAGCTGTTCGACCTGGTTGATGAACTGCGTGACCGCTTTGGTGAACTCCCGGTCGTCGCCGAAACCCTGATCGGCTCCATGCGCATCCGCATCCTGCTCAAACGCCTGTGGATTGAACTACTGGAATACGATGGCAAGCAGCTAAGCCTGTTGTTTCATGCTTCCACTCCGGTCTCCCCCGAGCAGATCCGCCGTCTGGTCACCGATCAGGCGCAGCGCTATCGTCTTGGTAGCGATTATCGCCTCACCATTGAGATCGGTCGCCACAGCCCGGGCGAACTGATCAGCCTCTCCCGCAAGGAGCTGCAGCAACTCATCTGATCGCAGAACAGCGTTCAAACAGAAATGGAAACCGGTGACAAACCAGCTGATTTTCAAAGATAATCGTGTTAATTTCAGACACTGGTTTGCCCCTATGGAGGATCACCCTGACCATCACTATCCGCTACCTGCTCCTGTTCTTTCTCGCCGCCAACTTACTGGCCTGCCAGGAAAAACCGGCACCAACAGCCGTACCGCAACAACCCGTGGCCGCCGCGCCCCTGATCGCGGTTGAATCGCGCACCGTCAGTCTTGAGCAGTTTAACCGTCAAGTACGGATGAACTATCCACATATTGATGATCTTCCTGCACATGAACGAATTCGCCTACAGAGGCAGATAGCCACCCAGCTCATCGATCGCGAACTGATCCACATGGAAGCTGCGCGCCTCGATGTACGCTTGTCTCCTGATGAATTCGATGCCGCCCTGACCGGCATCCGTGGTATTCACAATAGTGAGGAATTTGAGCAGAATCTGCGTGACGCAGGCATCAGCCCGGAACTGTGGCGCGAATCCTTGCGTTTTCGTCTGCTGATCAGCAAAATAACACAGACGATAGTCAGCCCTCGCATTGAGATTTCACAAGCCGACATGGAGGCCTACTATCACGACCATCGCGAAGACTTCCAGCGCCCGCAAGAGGTTCGCGTTCATCAGATGCTGCTGGCGACCCGTGAAGCCGCTCTGGAGGTAAAAAAACACTTGCAGGATGGCGCAGATTTCGCCACCCTTGCCAGGCAGCATTCCCTGTCACCTGACAGTGAAGAGGGAGGCCTTCTGGGTTATTTTTCTGCGGGGGCGCTACCACCGGAATTTGATGCGGTGATTTTCTCACTGCCCCTGCGCCAGATCAGTGATCCGGTAGCAAGCCCTTACGGCTTTCATCTGCTGATGGTCGACCGCAAACGTAACGCCGGACAGCGTCCTTTTGAAGCGGTTGCGGATGAAATCAAAGAACTGCTCTACCAAAAGCAGGAAGAAGTGTTGCTGCAACAATGGCTGAAGGAACTGCGTGAAAATGCCGAAGTTAAGGTTGACTGGGAGCAGATTCTCCCACATTCGCCCCGTTAAAGGGATAGCGTTTAAGGAAGATAGACGATGAAGAGATTCACTTTTGGTTTTCTGCTCATGGTGCTGTTAGCGCCGGCAGCTCCCCTGACGGCGCAAACCATCTCCAGCGTTGCTGCTGTGGTTAACGCGGATGTCATTACCAGCTATCAGCTTGATCGTGCCGTCGAGAGGCTAGTAACAAACCAGAACCCGTCCAGTACCCCCAGCGACCAGGAGTTGCTGAAACTGCGTCAGGAAGTTCTTGAGCAGCTGATTAATGATCTGCTGCTGCAACAGCGCAGCAAGGAACTCGGCCTGGCGGTCACTTCCCAGGAAATCGATGCAGCAGTTGACGACGTGATGACCAACAACAATCTGGATGCCAGCACTCTAGAAGCGGCCCTGGCCGCCGAGGGGATGACCCTGGAATCTTATCGCCAGCAGATCCGTGACGAAATTCTACGCTACAAGCTGATGTCCCAGGAGGTCAATTATCGCGCCCGGGTCACCAGTGGTGATGTCCGCCGCTATTTTGAAGAAAATATCGACCAGTTCGACACCCAGACCCGGCTGTTTGTCAGCCGCATCAGCTTTGCCCTTCCTGCTGACCTCAGCAGCGGCGAGGCAGCACGCATCGAAGAGCAAGCCAACACAAGTCGCCAACGGCTGCTTGACGGCGCACCTTTTGATACGGTGCTTGCCGAAGCAGGCGACATGGCAGAGGGTGGTATTATGGGAGAACTGGTATTGAGTGACCTTGCCGCCCCGCTGCAACAGGCGCTGCAAAATCTGACTACCGGTGATATCAGTGTTCCGACGGAATTAAACCAGCAACTCCACCTGTTTATTATCAACGAACGCCGGTCCGGTGAAGAGTTAGCCTTCGAGCAGGCTAAAGACAGCATTGAAGAGCGCCTCAGACGCGAGAAAACCGAGGAGCGCTTCATCGAGTGGGAAGAAGAACTGCGCAGCAACGCCTATATCGACCGTCGCCTGTAACATCAACCTACCGGGTCATCCACTATGCCGAAATCTGCCATCATTTTTGCTCTGGAAGAAAATCACCGTCAGCGTCTGGCGCAGCGCATCAGTGATCTGCAGCTGTTTGATCAACTCTATTTTTCTGCCACTGCGGAGGAACTGCACCGGTTGGTCAAAAACACCTCGGCAGATCTGATCTGCTGCGAACTTGACGCACCAGTCGACCGGTTGCCGCCCTGGGCTGATCTGATCCGTAAAGGGTTCTGCCGGGTTCTGTGCTTTACCGATAAACACTCCCCAATCCGCCTGCGTCTACCTACCGGGAGTGGTTATGTCGACAACCAGATTGATGCTTCCAGCCTGAAAGAGGTCGTTCAGTCCCAGCTTGAGGCCCCTTTACAGAGCCCACCACCGCCTGCTACCGGCATCAATGAGCAGGTGATGGCGGAACAGAAGGTATACAGTCGTTTTTACTTTGATACCTTTTTGGGCAAAGAACTGTCGCGCAGCAAGCTGACGGGACGTCCGGTCAGCCTGCTGCTGCTTGAACCCCATCTGACCCAGCACCACCAGAAGGATCAACAGCTCCTGGAACCATTTCTGGTTCGGGTTACCCGGGCAATCAAGAACCAGATCAGATCGTCCGATCTGCTCTGCCGTTACCAGCGCCAGCGGCTTGCCATTCTGTTGCCGGAAACCCCGTGTGAGCGCGCTACAGAGCTGCTTGAGCGGATTTTAGTCGGTGTGCGCAGCAACTTCCCCGAGCAACGCATCCCGTGGACGACAGCCATTGTCTGCCCCACCCCAAGCGATCCGGAGAATCCCCACAGCCTGATGCAGCAGGCGGTTACCCAACTTGAACGGTCACAGCCGAGGTTCTGACCCTGCAAAACAAGACCACCCGGCTTTTCTGCATCCCGCCTTGTTTCCGCCCCGGTGCTTCCGTTATATTGAACAATTACGTTGCAACCTGACCAAGGAATGTAAGATGCGACCCTTGTTAATCACCATGGGCGACCCGACCGGGATCGGCCCGGAGTTGATTGTCAAAACCCTGCTCGCTGGCGACCTGACATCCCTGCCGGCGCCGGTGCGGGTCATTGGCGATATCGCGGCCCTGAAAAAGGCCGGGCAGGTTTTCGGAATCGTTGCCAGAGAGACTGAAGAAGCAGGTCCAACCGTTCGTCTCGATTTCAACGGTCATTGGCTCGAAGTGGAAGCCTGCTCACGCTTGACCCCGGCCAACCTGAATTACGGCCAGCCCGATCAGGCCTGTGGGCGGGCCATGGCCGCTTACATTGACCGGGCCGCCCATCTGTGCCTGAGCGGCAGCGCCCATGCCATGGTCACTTGTCCGATCAACAAGAAAGCGATTAACGCCGCCGGATTCAATTTCCCCGGTCATACGGAATTTCTCGCCACCCGTTGTGGGGTCAAACAGGTGGTGATGATGCTTGCCGGTGCCCGCCTTAAGGTCTGCCTGGTAACCACCCACCTCCCTTTAGCGACGGTGACACACCAACTCTCGGTGGAGACAATCCTCACCACCCTGCGCATCACCCATGCCTCGTTGCAGCATCAGTTTGCCCTGCACCGGCCGCGCCTTGCGGTTCTTGCCCTGAATCCCCATGCCGGAGAGAACGGCTTGTTTGGTGATGAGGAGCAACGCCTGATTGTGCCGGCGGTTAACGCTGCTTGCGCTGAAGGGATTGCCGCCAGCGGCCCGCACAGTGCCGATACCCTGTTCCATTTTGCCGTACACAAAGATACCGCCGATGCGGTTATCTGCATGTATCACGACCAGGGTCTGATCCCGCTGAAGCTGCTGCACTTTGACGACGCCGTTAACGTCACCCTGGGGTTGCCGATCATCCGCACCAGCGTCGACCACGGCACCGCCTACGACCTGGCCGGCAGCGGCAGAGCCAGCACCGCCAGCCTGTGTGCTGCCCTGCGCATGGCGGCGGCGATGAAAACATCTGATAATGGGTAGGGGTTCGTCGTTCCCATGGCCCCACGTGAAACAGCCGCGTCCCTTGGATTGGGAGTTATAAGATCCTGCTCAACAGTTACAGCACCTCAACCCTTTAACGAAACCGACAGAAATTCATGATTGATCATATCCGTATCCGTGGTGCCCGCGAGCACAACCTGAAAAATATCGATATCGACATCCCACGCGATCAGCTGGTGGTGATTACCGGGGTTTCCGGGTCGGGGAAAAGTACCCTGGCCTTTGACACGATCTACGCCGAAGGCCAGCGCCGCTACGTGGAAAGCCTGTCAGCCTATGCCCGTCAGTTCCTCGAGCAGATGGAAAAACCCGACGTCGACCAGATCGACGGCCTCTCCCCGGCCATCTCCATCGAGCAGAAGACAACCTCAAAAAACCCCCGCTCCACCGTTGGTACAGTAACCGAAATTTACGATTACCTGCGCCTGCTCTATGCCCGGGTCGGCGTCATCCTCTGCCATCGCTGCGGTCATAAAATTGCCGCACAGACAGTGGAACAGATGGTCGACCAGATCATGCTGCTGCCGGAAACGACCCGCCTGATGGTGATGGCCCCCATCGTCCGCGAGCGCAAGGGGGAATATCGCAAGGAACTGGCGCAGCTGCAGGCCGCCGGTTATGTACGCATGCGCATTGACGGCGAAATGCACGAGCTGGGCGACCCCATCAGCCTCGACAAGAACAAGAAACATACCCTGGAGGTTGTGGTTGATCGGCTGGTGATCAAAGCTGACATCACCTCCCGTCTGGCCGAATCAATCGAAACCGCGGTACAGCTCGCCGACGGTCTGGTACGGGTGGAGATCCCCGATGGTGACAGCATGCTTTTTTCAGCGCGGCATGCCTGTATCGAGTGTGGGCTGTCCTACCCGGAAATCACTCCGCGCATGTTTTCCTTCAACAATCCTCACGGTGCCTGCCCTGACTGCAGCGGGCTCGGCACGCGGATGCTCTTTGACCGCGAGCAGGTGGTTCCCAATACCCAATTGTCCCTGCGTGACGGCGCCGTGGTGCCGTGGGACAGCCGCACCGGCTTCTATTATCAGGCCCTGCTGGAGGCACTGGCTCTGCATTACCAGTTCGATATGCGCACCCCTTTTGATCAGCTGAGCCAGAGCATGCAGGACGTCATCCTTTACGGTTCCGGCGGCAAGAACATCCGTTTTTTTTACGATCAGGGAGAAAAGCGCCATTTTTATGAAAAACCCTTTGAAGGAGTGATCCCCAACCTTGAGCGCCGCTACCATGAAACCGATTCTGACGGCGTCAGGGAAAATCTCGAACGTTTTATGAATGTCATCCCCTGCCAGACCTGTCATGGCGCCCGGCTCCGCCCTGAGGCCCTCCATATTACCATCGGCGACAAGAACATCCAGCAGACCACCGCCATGTCCATTGCGGACGCCGAGGCGTTTTTTCTGCAGCTCACATTGCCTCCAAAGGAGATGGAGATTGCCCGCCGCATCCTCAAGGAGATCCGCGAACGTCTCTCCTTTCTCTCCCATGTCGGGCTTGATTATCTGACCCTGGATCGCAGTGCCGGTACCCTGTCCGGCGGTGAAGGGCAGCGTATCCGCCTGGCAACCCAGATCGGTTCGTCCCTGACCGGGGTACTCTATATCCTTGATGAACCCTCCATCGGCCTGCATCAGCGCGATAACCAGCGCCTGTTGACGACCCTCAAGCGCCTGCGCGATCTCGGCAATACGGTCCTGGTCGTCGAACACGATGAGGAAACCATCTGTGCTGCTGACCATGTGATCGATATGGGACCGGCAGCCGGAGTCAATGGCGGCCGCGTTGTTGCCCAGGGAACACCCACGGAGATTATCGCCTGTCCCGAATCGCTGACCGCCGACTACTTGTCCGGTCGGCGGCGGATCATGATCCCTGCCGAGCGTCGCAACAGTGAGCGCTGGATCGAGATCAAAGGGGCTCGCGCCAACAATCTGCAGGATGTTGATGTCCGCATCCCCCTGGGGGTATTGACCTGCTTTACCGGTGTCTCCGGTTCGGGTAAATCCTCACTGGTTATCGAAACCCTCTACAAAGCCCTGGCCCAGTACCTGCACCGAGCGCGGGAAAAAGCCGGTCCGGTCAAGAAAATCAGCGGGCTCGAGCAACTCGACAAGGTCATCGATATTGACCAGTCCCCCATCGGCCGCACACCCCGCTCCAACCCTGCCACCTACACCGGGGTCTTTACCGATATCCGCGATCTGTTCGCGCAACTGCCTGAGGCCAAAATTCGCGGCTACAAACCGGGACGGTTTTCCTTTAATGTCAAGGGGGGGCGCTGCGAAGCCTGCAGTGGCGACGGCATCATTAAAATCGAAATGCATTTTCTCCCCGATGTCTACGTGCAGTGCGACGTCTGCAAGGGGGCGCGCTATAATCGCGAAACCCTAGAGGTCAAATACAAGGGGAAAAGTATCGCCGATGTCCTCGCCATGACCGTCAACCAGGCCAGTCAGTTTCTTGAGAATATTCCCCGGATTCACAACAAGCTGCAGACCATCAGGGATGTCGGTCTCGGCTACATCAAGCTTGGCCAGAGTGCCACCACCCTCTCCGGTGGTGAGGCCCAACGGGTCAAGCTGGCACGCGAACTCGGTAAACGGGCGACAGGGAAAACGATCTACATCCTCGATGAACCGACGACCGGACTGCATTTTGCTGACATCCACAAACTCCTTGAGGTGCTCAGCCGTCTGATTGAAACCGGCAACACCGTGGTGGTGATTGAACACAATCTCGATGTCATCAAAACCGCCGACTATATCATTGACCTCGGCCCCGAAGGTGGGAGCCGGGGTGGTCGGATCATCGCCACCGGAACCCCGGAAGAGGTTGCCGCCTGCGACGCCTCCTTTACCGGACGCTATCTGCGTGACAGCCTGAAGGCGACCGGCTGAGGACATACGCGGTTCCGGTTTCTTTCCCTTGGCATTCCTGCTGATCTCAACTATGATGGTGTTTCAATTTTATAACCTTGGGCTGACAATTAGTCCCTGTGGAGTGAGGAATGAGCAGCAAAATCGGCAACAAGAAGTGCAGTCAATGTGGTGCCCTGTTAACCGGCGGGTATTGGTGTAAGGAGTGTAAAGCCGTATTCAAGTGCCCGATCCCCGGCTGTGAGGCAACCGTCAAACCGGGGGCGCAGGAGTGTGGCCGTTGCGGGCTGTTCTTTGAAGATTATCTGTCCCAACGTAAAATGTACCGGCGCTGCCCCAAGTGCAAAAAAAAACAGGGACTTTCCGAACATCAATGCCGCTTCTGCCGCCACTGGTTCAATTGCCCCACCTGTGGTGACAAGGTCTCCACCAACACTGTCCTGACGTGCCCACGCTGCGGCACGTCCTTGCGCTGACACCCAGATCCGGCAGCGACTGGTGCTGGTTTCTTTTCAAACAGCGTTCTGGACTTCTCTAATAATAACTGCTAACGTGCCGTAACTATTACTCCCTTTCACTGCCGGAGCGTCAATGCTGACCTTACTGGTGGCCATCCTTTGGGCTTTCTCCGTCGGCTCAGCCGGACATGCGCTGCTCACCAAGCGTGATCCGCGCGCCGCTCTTGGCTGGATTGTCACCTGTCTTGCCATGCCCGGAGTGGGAGCTCTGTGCTACTGGCTCCTCGGCGTCAACCGTATCCGTACGCGGGCTCGTGAACTGCAGGAACAGGGAGAAGGGATGCCCTGGCTCCATGTCAACGTCCCCCCGACGGCGCAGGATATTGCCTGTTACCCGAGCGACGATACCAGCCGTGCCCTGATCACCCTTTCCGATGCCGTCACCCGCCGACCGCTGGTCAGCGGCAACCGGGTCGAGATCCTCCACAACGGTGAACAGGCCTATCCGGCCATGCTCGATGCGATCCGCAATGCCCGCGAATCGGTCTTTCTCTCCAGCTATATCTTCGCGCCTGACAGCCTGGGAATGCAATTTGTCCGTGAACTGATTAGCGCTGCCGACCGCGGTGTCGATGTGCGTATCCTGATCGATGCCTTTGGCGAGTTCTACTCACGTGGCAGGGTGCGACGCCATTTACGTGGCACCAAGGTGAAGGTCGTCTCTTTTCTGCCGCCACGCTTGCTGCACAGCCTCTATTTCAACCTGCGTAACCACCGCAAGCTGTTGGTGATTGATAACCGCATCGGCTTTACCGGCGGCATCAATATCCGGGAGCGCCATCTGGTCGCAGCAGCACAGGACTCCATCCGGGTTATCGACATCCATTTCCGGCTGCAGGGACCGGTCTGCGAGCAACTGCGGGATGCCTTCATGGAGGACTGGCACTATGCCACCAAGGAAAAACGCAAGCCGCGCCAATGGCCACGGCCTGCAACCATGGGCGATGCCTGTTGTCGCGGCATCAGTGCCGGACCTAACGAACCTCACGAAAAACTCAACTGGATTATTATCGGCGCTCTGTCCTGTGCCACATCCCACATTCGCATCATGACCCCCTACTTTATTCCCTCACGGGCGCAACTGGCAGCTATCAACGTCGCCGCCCTGCGTGGTGTACGGGTGGAGATTATTCTCCCGGCGCAGAACAACCTCCCCTTTGTCGGCTGGGCCGCCAACGCCTACCTGTTTGAGGTGCTGGAACACGATGCCCGTGTCTATTTCCATCCTCCACCATTTGTCCACAGCAAGCTGCTGCTGATTGATGATAAATATGCTCTGATCGGCTCCGCTAACATCGACCCGCGCAGCCTGCGGCTGAATTTTGAGTTTAATGTTGAGGTGTTTGATCAACAGACTGTCGCCGAACTCAGCGAACACTTCGACCGCTCCCGTGATCGATCCCGTCAGATGACCCTGAAGGATGTAGACAGCCGTCCTCTGGCCACACGTTTGCGTGACTCCTTCTTTAAGCTTTTTTCACCTTATCTCTAGGAGACAAGCATGCCGATTATCACCCTTGAAGGCCCGCCCTTGAGCCTGGAAAAAAAGCGTACCCTGGCGAAAGAGCTGACCAGCCTGGCGGCCAAGGCATATGATCTGCCCGAATCGACGATGATCATCATGTTGCGCGATAATGCTCCAGATCAGGTTGCTGTCGGTGGCACCCTGATTGCTGATCGCTGACGGCCGGAGGAAACCATGACCCGTTTTACTGACAGACGACTACCCCTCAAAGCCTTCCCACTGCTGTTGTCCCTGAGCCTGTGCCTGTTATCCTGTGCCGGCAATCGCCCGACCGACCTTGGTGTTGTGGCGGACAAACTATCCCCCTGCCCTGCTTCGCCCAACTGTGTCTGCAGCGATTGTGACTCGGCCAGACACCAGATTGCCCCGTTTATCCTTGTCGCTTCGGCGCAGCAGGCCTGGGAGGCAGTTTATGAACAGATAACCGCGCTACCACGCACCCGGATTATTTCTGCCAGTGACAATTATCTCCATACCGAATGCCGAAGCGCGGTTTTTGGTTTTGTCGATGATCTGGAATGGCATCTGCGCCCGGAAAAGGGCATCATCGCCGTGCGCTCCGCTGCGCGCCTGGGTTATTACGATTTCGGTGTCAATCGCAAACGCATCGAGACCCTGCGCTCAGCATTGCAGGCACGTGGTATCGTGCATTGACAGGGGAATCACCCCCATCGGCTCAGCCGCTGAAAAAAAATGAACAGCCCACAGGATAAATATCCCGTGGGCTGTATTGGTACATGTTATTTGCGTGTTTCGTGACCGTCGCGATCCCCTGTTATTGGCCGTCAGCGGACTTACCGTCGGTTGAATCGGTCTTTTTGCTTCCGTCACGCGGAAGCTGACAACTGTCGGACATTCAGGTCTGAATTCCCAGACGCGGCAGAATCCAGCGATTCAAAATAAACCAGACGGCAACGATGCCGAGGATAAGCGTCCATTCCATCTCTTGACTCCTTTGTTTGCAGTTAGACCAATCTTAGACTAAACCCAAGATAAAGTCAAATATTCATATATCTATATGTTTTTGGGGATAAGGATCGTGACCAGCAGCCCTCCCTGCCGCTGATTCTCCGCCCGGATGCTGCCGCCGTGCAGGGCAATGGCACTTTTGGCGATGGCCAGACCGATACCGGTGCCGCCGCTCAGGCGATCACGAGCATCGGCAACCCGGTAAAAAGGCTCGAAGATCTTTTCCAGGGAGGCAGCGGGGACACCAGGGCCCCGGTCGGAAACCCTGACCTCCCAGAAACGCCCTTGCGACCCCAGGGAAACCCGAACTTCTCCGGCTTCGACGGTATATTTAACGGCATTACGGATAACATTCTCCAATGCCTGTGCCAGTAAATCTTCTGAGCCGGTTATCGCTGCCGGTCCTGGTGATTCAAAAACAACCCGGCACTGACGCGCCGCCGCCTCAAAGTCAGCGTCCTGGACCAACTTTTCAAGTAATGCCTGTAGATCAAGGGGGCTAAAACCTTGCTCATTGAGGCCGCTGGTCATACGTGTTAACCCCAGCAGCTGGCCGATCATCTCATTCATCCGTTGTGCTTCAAGGCCGATCCGTTCCAGGGCTTTTGTCCCGGCATCGCTGCTTGATTGCTGACGCGCCAACTCGAGGGCAACATTCAGGCGCGCCAGGGGTGAGCGTAACTCATGGGAAAGATCACGCAGCAATTGCTGTTGATCGGAGATCAGGGTTTGAATTTTAGCTGCCATATAATCGAAATCGTGTGCCAGACCGCCGAGTTCATTTTTGGCATTAATCTCGTCACCAATGCGGGTTGCCAGATCACCGGCGGCGAAACGATGGGTAGCATGGCGCAGACGACTGATCGGTGCCGCCAGAGAGCGGGCCAGAACAAAGCAGACCAGGGCGGTGATAGCAAGCAGCAGCATTAGCTGCACGCCGAGAAAACCACGGGTTATCATCTTGAAGAAATCGCGCGGGGCTGGTCGCTCCGGCAGGGTGATAACAACAACATAGTCATGGCCACTGCCGCCCTTAACCGTGGCAGCAATCCCATTTCGGGTTCCCTGCATCGGCAGCACGACTTCACCACTGCGCAGGGCGCGTAATGCCATGTGTTGCGCCCGACGATGGATCGTACGGCGGCTTAACAGCTGCACCTGCTGGTCGAAAAGAATCAGCTCGATTCCTGATTCGCGCAGCAAACGCTCCGTATACTGATCCACTGCCGGAACTCCCGCGGTTTCGAAAGCACGGATCGCTTCACGGCCATATTCGGTGATCGCGCGCCGGCTAAAGCTCTGATGCGCCAGGGGCGGAAACTCCTGATCCCGAAAATAGGTCAACACCACCACCGACGCGGTAACCAGCACAATAATCAGGAGAAAGTAGAGAAATATCTTTAAAAACAGACTGCGCATCAGGATTCATTCTCCGGCAGGGAATACAGATATCCGACCCCGCGCACGGTACGGATCCGTTCGGTCTGCCCGTAGCTGTGGCCAAGCTTTTTGCGCAGGGCACTGACATGGACATCGACACTGCGATCATAGGCCGAAAGCTGCCGTCCCAAAACCTGTTCCACCAGATCTTCACGGCTGACAATTTCACCGGCATGGGCAAGCAGCGCTTCGAGCAGGCTGAATTCCACCGAGGTCAGTTCCACCCCCTGGCCATTCTGTTTGACAGTACGGTTGGTCGCATTCAGTAGCAGATCTCCGATCCGGTATTCTGTCTGCACCCTGGATCTGGAGCTGAAGCCCCCCAGAGCGCCCTCAAGGCGCCGCTGGATTGCCCGGATACGTGCTACCAGCTCACGGGGGTTGAATGGTTTCGGGAGATAATCATCGGCGCCCAGTTCGAGCCCGACAATCCGATCAACATCGTCACCACGGGCCGTCAGCATGATCACCGGAACGCGGCTGTTGGCGCGAATCCTGCGCAGCACATCAAAACCATTCAGCCCGGGCAGCATAACATCCAGCACCACCAGATCATACGCCTGACCGGTCGCCACCTCGGCACCCTGATCGCCACGATGAACCCCGTCAACCTGAAAGCCTTCACCACCTAGATAATCCTGGAGCAGTTCGCATAACTCCGTGTCATCATCGATCACCAGAATCCGTTCCATAGTGACTCCTGTAAGCCCTGGACTTCGACTTTTTTGATACATTTCGTATCATACCTGCTGACCATTTCCTGCGCTGTAAAGAAATGTAAAGCCCATCAGGCGCAACAGCTTTACCTAACTTTACCTAGAACGCACAGCTCTTAACCCACATTTACCGTTATTTTGATTATAGTCCAACCATCAAAGCCCAACAGACGCTTCTAACTCACAGATAAAAGGAGAAAACCATGAAAAGAACAATGATATTCAGTTTGCTGATCGTTGGTGTGCTGCTGGCCGGAACCCATGTCTTTGGCTGGTCCGGTGGTACGGGAATGCGCGACTGTCAAGACGGCCAGCGGGCGACGCAAGGTATGATGGGCGAACATCGCCGGCAGCACCAGGAACAGCAACAACAAAAAATGGCGGTCATCCTGGACTTAAGCGAAGAACAACAGCAACAGCTGCAGGCCCTGCGCGAACAGCACCAGCAGCAACAGCAGGCCCTGCGCACCGAAATGCAGGCCAGCCGCGAGCAGCTGCGTGACGTAGCCAGAGCCAATGACGCTGATGAAGCCGGCATCCGTGCCGCCGTGCAGGAACACGCCGAATTGAAAACCCGGATGATGGTGGCTGGCGCCAAACACCGCCAGCAGGTAGCTTCCTTGCTGACCCCGGAGCAACAGCAGAAGCTGGAGCAACTGCGTGAACTCAAGGGCGACAATTCCTGCAGCAAGCATGGGCAATTCAAACATTGCGGTGCCGGTGACTGCACCCCCGGTGAAAGATCAGGATGCCGCGGTGGTCAAGGTCCACGCATCTAGACAATCATCAGCAACTTCAGCTGGGGCTCAATAACAGGCGATTGACCATTGTGGTAATCGCCTGTTATTTTTGTACCTGTTCAGACGGTATTCAACAGTTGCCAACCCCCGGCTGTTTATGTTGTATTCCATCCAAATTGATACTTTTTGCAAAAGCATCTATCCTGTCTAAAATTCAAAAAACCTCTCCACTTGCTAGAAAGAGTCACCATGGATCAACCACTGTCACCCGTTGCAATCCGTATTCTCGGCTGTCTGGTCGAAAAAGAGCTGGCAACGCCGGAATATTATCCGTTGAGTCTCAATGCCCTCACCAATGCCTGTAACCAGAAATCAAATCGGGATCCGGTCATGGCGCTGACAGAAGAAGAGGTTGCCCAAGGACTCGATGATCTGCGGCGCCGGCAACTGATTTATCGTTCCGCTGAAGGGGTACGGACCCTGCGCTATTGTCATCATCTTGAAGGAACCTTGCATCTGGACCGCCCCGAACTGGCGGTGCTGGCGATCCTGCTGCTGCGTGGACCCCAAACGATAGGTGAAGTCCGCACCCGTTGTGAACGGATGCATGCCTTTACTGACCTTGCCGAAGTGGAAGCCGTGCTTAACACTTTGAGGGCGGCGGAACCGCCCCTGGTCACGCAGCTACCCCGCCAGCCGGGCCGCAAGGAGAGCCGCTATATTGATCTGTTGCGCGCTGAGACCACGGCTGCAGAGGAAACGGAAGGGACAATGTCGGAACAGCGGGAAGGACAGGTCGCCAGCAGTGATCGTCTTACCCTCCTGGAGGAAAAAGTCTCGCTGCTCGAGCAGAAGCTTTCCCGCCTGCAGGAGGAGACGATCAGTATTCTCAACCAGTTTGACGAGTTCAAGTCACAGTTTGAATAGTACCCTCTACCCCATAATCTATCGCATCTTGCTCGTCTTTTGACGCGTCAACTGCGTTATGACCAACGCTTATTAGCTATGGCCAGGCAGCATCGATCATGCCTTGTTGATGTGCCAAAGTCCGGTGCAATCTTTGCGATTTTTTATGAGTTACAGGATACTAGAACAGCAGCACCGGACAACGCACATTGTGCAATACGTAGTTGGCAACGGAGCCGAACAGCACATCACGAATCTCGCCGCGGCCACTACGGCGCCCCAGCACCAGCAGCTGAAAATCCTCGTTGTTAGCGATCTGCGGAATCAGCCGCCGCGGCATACCAAATTCAATCCGCAGTTCAACCTCCAGGTCGGCAACACGCAATCTGTCGGCCAGCTTTTCCATCCGCTGGGTTGCCGCCTGCATGGCATTTTCCCGCACCATCTCAATCTGAAAATCGGGGATCATGCGATAGGCCAGCTGATCGTTGATCACGTGCAGTAGCACCAGATGGGCGCGAAACTGCTCACGCTGACTGATGATGTCATCAATGGTCTTGTGGGTCGTCGGAGAGTCATTAATCGGAATCAGTATTTTAGGTTTCATCGGTTACTCCTGTGGACCATCATCAATGACGAAAACCGGTTCGCTGAACTCTGGCAATGGCGTATCAACCATACACCAGGCGGGGTAAAAACAGCACCAGATCCGGCCAGAAGGTCAAAAGCAGCAGAATCGCAAACTGGATCAGCAAGAAAGGCAGGACCGCCTTCGACACATAGACCAGATCCCGGTTGACCGTCGCCCCGGAAATATACAGGCTGACGCCCAACGGCGGAGTACAGTAGCCGATCCCCAGATTAATGGTCATCAACAAGCCAAAGTGCATGGTATCAATACCGAACTGACTCAATAAGGGCAGAAATATCGGGGTCAGGATCAGGGTGGCGGAAATAATATCCATGAACATGCCAATGACCAGCAGCAGAATATTAACCGCCAGCAGAAACACCCACGGCGAATCGATACTGCTGACGACGGCGTTGGCAATCTTGTTGGGGATCTGTTCAAAGGTGAGGTATTCACCGAATACCGACGCTCCGGCAACAATGATCAGCAGGGTGGCGGAGGTGACCGCCGAAGACACCACGATCCGTTTGACGTCACGCACTTTCAGATCACGATGAATAACAATTTCGACAAAGAAGGCGTAAAAGCAGGCCACCACCGCGGCTTCATTGGCGGTAAAAAGGCCGGAGTAGATGCCGCCAAAAATCAGCACCGGCAACAGCAATGCCCAGATACTTTCACGGATAACCTTGACCGCTTCCCTGAAAGTCGGACGCTCAAGGGTCTGTAAACCCTGTTTTTTACAAACAATATAAGCGTAGACACTCATGGCTATCATAATCAACAAACCGGGGATAAAACCGGTTAGAAACAAGGCCTCGAGGGGGTCATTGCTGACCATGGCGTAGAGGATCATGGCAATAGACGGAGGGATAATAACGCCAAGAATCGGCGCTGTGGTCATCACTCCGACCGAGAACTTTTCATCATAATCATTCTTGATCAGCGCCGGGATCATAAAACCACCAATGGCCACCACGGTCGCTACGGTGGAACCTGAGATAGCGCCGAAAAAACCGCAGGCAAGAATTCCCGCCATGGCCAGCCCGCCAGGCAGAAAACCCACCAGGACATTAGCGGTATTGATCAATTTTTTGACAATGGTTCCGGTGGTCATGATGTTGCCGCAGAGAACAAAAAACATGACGACGACCAGAGCAAACTTGTCCATGCTGCGATACAGCACCTCAATAACGATGCGCGGATCGATATCGAGAAGAAATACCAGCCCGAAAGTGCCGGTAAAAAACAGCGCCATAAACACCGGTACGGTGGCCGCCAGGCAACCAAGCAACAGGGCGAGAATCAACAGATAGCTTAATTCCATGTCATTTCTCCCCGGTCACATCCTGGATACCGCGCCAGTCTTCAACCATCACGACCAGGCTACGGAAAAACATCATTACCCCCATGATCGGCAGCACCGCGTAAAAATACCATTCCGGGATCTGCAGGGTGCTGGTACGGGCAAAGGGGTCATGATACATCATCACTGTCATCGTCCACCCCAGCTTGATCATCACCCCGGAAAAAAACAAAACAGCAACGTGGGAGATCAGGTTCAGGGGCCGCTTGAGCACGGGGAAAATCTGCGGCAAGGCATCGATACGGATCAACGAACGACTGCGGATCGCCGTTACCGCGCCGATATAAGTAGAAAAAAAGATGACCTTACGAACCACTTCATCCGACCAGAAGATATTGATATCCCCCCCGCTCTTGCGCAGGATGACATTGGCCATGGCCGCAAACAGCGCGGCGCTGACTGCAATAAACAGGGACCATTCTTCGACAAACAGAAATGTTCGATCAATTTTTTTGAAAATTTTTTTCAGCATCGTCCGTGTCCGGCTCCGCCCACTCTTGCCATCTCCACTGCTAAAGGTGGTGTCAAGGTGAAGATCGTCCCTGCGCTTTTTGGTGGGCAAACGAAAGACGGGGCCGGAGAGGGATCCTCTCCGGCCCCGTCATGGCGAGGGCGATTATACAGAGATTATCTCTAACTGCCAAGCTTTGCCCGGACCAACTCCAGGTATTCTACTCCGATACGCTCACTCCAGCGCTCTAAAATTGGCTCGGACAGTTTTTTCAACTGGTTCAGATCAGCTTCCGACAACTGGTGAATCTGTACCCCTGCGGCTTGAGCAGCCGCGAGTTGCTCGTCATGTTGACGGCGGGTAGCTTCCCGCGATTTGGCACTTTCCTCCCTGACCACCTCCAGGAAGATGGTGCGCAGATCCTCCGGCAGACGATCGAGCCAGCGCTTGTTGACCAGATGAACGAACAGCCCCTGAGCGTAGTTCAGCTCGGTGAAATGCTTGGCAACGGTAAACTTTTTCGTGATATTGCAGACAATCGCGGTATGGTCAAGACCGGTAATAACCCCGGTCTGCAGCGCCTGAGGCACATCGGGCCAGGGCATCACCGTGAATTTCAACCCCCAGGCACGATAAGCATCGGTATTGACTGGTGCTTCAGCAATCCGGAAATTGACGCTTTTGGCGGCCTCAAGGCTGTCTACCGGGACCGTGGTGGCCCAACCGTAAGGACCATAGTTGGTAATATCGGCAACATAAATGCCCCCGGCCAGAGCACTGTCGGCAAAAGGTTGCCAGATTTCCGGATCCGATCTGAAAGTATCGAGTTTATCGAAGGTATCAACAACATAGGGCAGATTGACAATCCCCAGGGTGTCGGCCACATTGGCCGCGGCAACCGAAGAGCTGAGCATGCCGTGGACAGCACCAAGGCGGAGCTTGCTGATTACATCACGCTCTCCCCCCAGTTGTGCCAGGGGACGATAGTCGACATAGATCTGACCATTGGTGCGCTCCCAGACCGCATCGCGGATGTGATAGCCGGCAGCAACCCCCTCAATAACCGGATGTGAGATATTCGACAAAATGTAGGTATACTTTGCCCCACTGGGATCAAACTTGGGTTGCCAGTTTGCCAGAGGATCATCATTCGCCCAACCCTGGCCTGCCAGAATGATCAATACCATCAATACCGCTACAAGCATTTTTTTCATCATGAAACCTCCTGAAAGAATAAAATTGATCAAACCTTGTTTGATCTTCACAAAAAAAAGTTAATTATAAGTAAATTCAACTAGTTAGAAGTTGACTGTATACCTCTGAACTACTCTCCGGTCAAGAACAATTATCATTCTTTCTGATGCGTTCTGCTTTTCTATCCCCTGTAACAGGGCCCAAGGTATCTGCTTTACCGATATGCCGCATTCATCAAATAGATATTATCCATTTGACTTGACGTGATGTTCGGACTATTCATCCGGTCAATACCACCAAAATAACCGTGCTATTTCTTTTTATTTATCGGAGAACTTTATGCAGGAAAATTTTTCCGTCAAAGCTGATCATGAGCTCTGGGCAAAATTTGAAATGGATGGTGAGCGCTATAAAAGTTATCGACCGTTTGAGCAGCATGTTGGAACCGATCGGACTGCAAGGGAAACTGGTGTTCAGTGGCGGAGTCGCTCGTAACCAGGTGCTGGTAAAGCTTCTCGCGCAACGACTGGGGCGACCGGTTCATGTACCTGAGTCTCCCGAAATTATCGGTGCTTACGGTGCAGCCCTCCGCCTGGCGGCGATCCCGACAAAGCAACCAAAATGAAGATGGTATCCCACGTTCATAAGCCGACAGGAGCAACCAGGGTGCTGTTCACCTCAACGCCGGCGCGAGGTCTTTACCACCTCTGCCGACTGTTCACGGCAGGTGTTTTTCTCTGGTCGGGCGTGACTAAAGCGCTGAACCCCGCTGATTTCGCAACTATTATCGGTGCTTATGGGCTGGTTCCGGACATGCTGACGGGCGTTGCCGCCATTGTCCTGATTTTGGCAGAAATCATTGCGGCGGTCGGACTGTTGTTTGAAAAAACCGGTGCATTATCAGTGATTGCACTGATGACCTTGTTATTTATCGCTGTTCTTGGCTATGGAATTGCTCTTGGTTTGGATATTGATTGCGGTTGTTTTGGCCCCGAGGATCCGGAAGCGGATGCCTTCCATAATTTACAGGCGGCTCTGTATCGCGATCTTCTGTTGTTGCTGACCATCGGGTATCTCTACCTGTGGCGTTTTTTTAACCAGCTGACGCCTCGACCCTGGTGGTCGCGGTGTCCATCTCCCAAGGAGGAAAAAAATGTTTGTTAAGCGCTTTACCATCCTGCTGACTCTGATTGCCGTATCTTTTCTATTTAGTTTTCCGGCGCACAGTTTTTTTGAAAACAAATTTGAAAAAGAGGTAAAGGCTGAAAAACAGGCTGTTAAACTGACTCGGGAAGTTCAACGAGGGGGGTACGACGTGGTCACTACTGCCGAGCTGAAACAATGGCAGGATGAGGGACGAAACATGCTCATCATCGATACCATGCCTCTTGAAGACAGTTATAAAAAAGCACATGTTCCCGGCGCGGTCCAATTCCTGTTTCCCATTCCGGACATGAACGAATGGAACAACAACGAAACCGCCGGCAAAACTCAGGAAGAATATGAAGCCCTTCTGGGCTCGGACAAAGATCGCCTGATCGTCATTTATTGCGGATTTGTCGCATGTACACGTAGCCACAACGGAGCGGTCTGGGCAAAGAAACTCGGGTACAATAACGTTTTTCGCTACCCCGGGGGCGTGTTTGCCTGGAAAGGTGCCGGTTATCCGGTTGGTAGTGTGAAATAACTGAAAACACCAGCAAGACCGTTCACCTCGTAGGCAACGCAGCCGGTCTCTGAAAACCAGGCGCCCCTTCGGAGCAAACTTTCCGAAGGGGCGCTTTTCAGTTGTCATTTCCGGTAATTAATGATTCAAGCGCTGCTGTACCTGTTTCAGGAAATCAGCACCGATACGATCCTCCCACTGCTTGATCACCGGTTGAACCTGATCTTTCATGGCAGCCAGATCCTGCTCCGGCAAGCGATAAAAAGACACGCCGGCGGCCCGGGCCTTGGCCATTTCCCGCTGATCCTGCTCCTGGCCGGCGAGCCGGGCCTTGTGACTTTCTTCGGTGATAATGCGCAGCAGAGTTTCCCGCAAGTCTTCCGGTAAGCGCTGCAGCCAGCGTTCGTTGATTAAGTGGATGTAAAGCCCCTGAGCATAGTCAATCTGGGTGTAGTGTTTGGCGGTATTAAAAAAGTTAGCGGTACCGGTCACCGTCGGGGTATGGTCAAGACCGGTAATAACCCCGGTCTGCAGGGCCTGGGGGACATCGGGCCAGGGCATCACCGTGAACTGCAAACCCCAGGCACGGTACATATCAATATTTACCGGCGCTTGCGCAATCCGAAAGATCACGCCTTGCGCCTGCTCAAGACTGGTCACCGGGCTGCGGGTCGCCCAGCCGTAACCACCATAGGCGGTAAAATCAACAACCCGGATACCGGAGCGCAACGCCTCGGCGCCGTACTCTTCGAACAGCCCTGCATCGTTACGAAACTGCTGCAGTTGATCAAAACTGCCGACCAGAAATGGTAAATTCACGAGTCCCAGGCGCGGTGATACGTTGGGCGCAGCCACCGAAGAGCTCATCATTCCATGGATGGCACCCATCCTCAGCTTACCGATCACATCCATCTCGCCGCCAAGCTGGGACATGGGACGATAATCAACGAACAGGCGACCCTTTGTCTCTTCCCACACCCGGTCGCGGATGCGAAAACCGACACGAACACCTTCTATCGCCGGATGGCCGACACAGGAGAGCAGATAGGTGTGTTCCGCTCCACGAGGGTCAAATTTGGGCTGCCACTCGGCCATGGGATCATTCGCCAGCACCGGACCGGGCAGCAACAAACAAGCCACAAACAGAATTGCCGTCAATTTTCGTTTCATTGTCTCTCTCCTTGTTAGATATCAGCACCACATCAATGGCGCAGTAGAACATAATCTCGCCTTAGAAACAATAAGTTAGATCGCTATACCGGGATCTGATAGGGGCTTTTGGGGCGATCTGATCGCGGCAACTGACTCAGCTGTGGTGAACCGGCAAACTGAAAAACAGCTGCATCCGTACCAGTCTCTGTGTTAATGGTAACCTGACTCACATACATCGTGGAGATAAGCACCTTATGCCGCAAGCTGATACATCTGGAAAGCCCGAGCTGCTCGCACCGGCCGGTAGCCTCGAGGCCTTTTTTGCCGCTGTTGATGCCGGCGCCGATGCTGTTTATACCGGCTTGAAAGACTTTTCCGCCCGCGCCAAGGCCAAGAATTTCAGCCTTGCCGACATCGAGCGCATGGCCGGCTACCTGCATGCCGACGGCAAGCGCCTCTACGTCACCCTCAACACCCTGATCCGCGAAAATGAACTATCCCACCTGATCGACACCCTGTCAGCACTGGAGTCCTTTGCGGTCGATGCTGTTATTATTCAGGATCTCGCCATCTGGAAACTCGTCAGGGAGCATTTTCCCAGTCTCGAAGTCCACGCATCAACGCAGATGACGATCCACAATGTCGCCGGTGTTAACATGCTGGAGCGACTCGGTTTCACGCGCGCGGTGCTGGCGCGGGAACTGACCCTGGCAGAGATCTCTTATATCCGCAGCCGGACCCGCCTGGAGCTCGAACATTTCATTCATGGGGCCCTGTGTTTTTCCTTCAGCGGCCAGTGCTACTTCTCATCGTTTCTGGGTGGTAAAAGCGGCAACCGCGGACGCTGTACCCAACCCTGTCGGCGCAATTACCGCCATCATCAACAGCAAGGGTTTTTCTTCTCCCCCAACGACCTGTCGGCAATCGACCTGCTGCCGCAACTTGCCAGCGCGGGAATCTGCAGTTTCAAGATCGAAGGACGGATGAAAAGCGCCGAATACGTACACAAAGTGGTCGGTGCCTACCGGCGGGTCATGGATGCTTCTGATGCTGAGCGCAAACAGGTTCTTGCAGGGGCCAAACAACAGCTCAAGGAGAGCTTCGGCCGCCAGCCGACCCGCGGCTTTCTCTCCGGCAGTCAACCGGATGATATCGCCATCCCCTCGCAAAAAGGGGCAACCGGGCGTTTTATCGGTAAAATCCGTCAGGTTCAGGGCAGTCGCTTGAGCTTTACCTCCTCACTGCCGTTGCATGTAGGCGACCGCTTGCGAATTCAGCCTGCCAACGACAAAAGCGGCAGTGCGTTTACCCTGCGCCAACTGTTCAGCGGGACATACCAGGTAAAAAAATCTCCCGGCGGCAAACAGGTGACTGTCATCTCGCCCTTTGACCAGCGCTTCACTCCCGGCGACAGCGTCTTCATGGTTGCCAGCGCCGACGCCTTTACCTTAAGTGATAGTGCCGCCCGCCGCAAACTGGAACACCGCCGGACTGGAGGAGAGATTGTTGACCTGGACATCAAGGTCACCCCTACCAGCATCGCCCTTACTGCTATCGTAAGCGGCCGGAATCTGGATTTTGCCTATCCCATCACCAGCTTCGCTGCCACCAGTCAACCCCTCGACCCGGCAGTACTTGAACAGGTTTTCGCAGCTGTTGCCGATGAACCCTTCGTGCTTGGATCATTGACCTGTGGTGATCTGCCGGCGATTGTTATCCCCCCCAAACAGCTCAAGCAGATCCGCCGCACCTTTTATCGCGAACTACGCCTGGCGCGCCAGCTGCAGCTGCAGCAGCGCCGCCGCGATCAACGCGAGACCGCCATCGCTTCCCTGCTACCGGTCGGCAGCAGTTCTCGTCAGGTGCCCGACTTGCGGGTGGTGCTCGGCGATACCCGCGAGCAACACCTGCTCAATAACGCGCGGGTCAATACCCTGTTACTTCCCATCAACCGTCACAGCCTGCAGCAAGCCGACAAATTATGCCGCCGTGCCGCGAACATCATCTGGGATCTGCCCTTCGTCCTTTTTGACCAGGACTGGCAGGAACATCAAACGGCGATCCGCACCCTGGTACAAGCGGGTTTTCACCAGTTTCGTCTGAGCAATCTCGGTCACTTCCCTCTGTTTGACGGACTCACCGGCCTCAAGCTTTACAGCAGTTATCGCCTGTTTGCTCTTAACAGTCAGGCGGTCGCCGCTTTAAGCGAACTGCACATCGCCGATGTCGAACTCTATATTGAGGACGACCGCCACAACTTGGCAGCTATCCTCTCCCGGCAACTGCCGGTGCCTGCCAGCTTGATGGTATACGGTCGGGTTCCGTTGCTGACCTCGCGTATCCGCGTGCGCCAGTTGCGCAGCGACGGTCCAGTTCTGTCAGACCGTGATGATACATACCGGGTTCAACAACGTCAGGGGCTGACCTGGCTGTTCAGCGAAACACCCTTTTCATTTATAAGCAACATCAAGGAACTGGAGCAGCTCGGGTGCTCCGGTTTTATCATCGATCTATCACATTGTGGTGCTTCCAGCACCAGTGGCAAGCTGGTGTTGGAAGCTTTAAGCCGTGGCAGCGACCCGGCACAGTGCAGCAAATTCAATTTCGAGGCCGGGCTGGAGTGACACCTCCGGTCCTGCGGACCTGGCAGATCGACATTGCCCTGACCGCTAAACCCGACTATAGTACCTGACTGTGAAATTTCTCGATGGAGGAGATGATGCTGCAGCGCCGCTCAATGATTCACGTGTCTCTGGCCATAGTTGCCCTGATGATTATTATCTATCCTTATTTCAGTAATAAGCCGGATCCGGAAAAGGTAGAGCAGGCTTCTGCGGCAGCGGTAGCCTTCCTTAACCTCCTTGACAAGGGCAGTTTTGAAGAAGCCTGGATCCAGAGTGCCACCTTCATGCGCGAAGATATCCCGCTTGAAACCTGGCTTGCGCAGCTTAATCAGGTTCGTAGCCAGGTTGGAGCCTTGCGCGAACGCAACCAGTCCGACGTCAACTATACGAAAGAACCAATAGAAGGAATTCCTGAAGGGGAATATATCTCTTTTTTCTACTCCAGCCGGTTTGATCATCACAACACGGCCCGCGAACGGGTCACCCTGTACCATGAAGCCGCCACATCCTGGCGTGTTGCAGGTTATTTCATTGAGTGATCCCTGAATATTACCCACCAATGAAGCGAAGAGAACAATGACCGCTAGCGATCCTTCAGCCGCATCACCCGCACAACCACCCCGCGCAACCTGCCCTGTTGGCGCGCTCTGGTGCCCATTTCCTGACGCATTGACGGATCTGCAGCAGGAACTTGATCACCTCAGTCTCCAGGTGCGTACCGATGCCCTGACCGGGGTCGCCAATTATCGGTCCTTTATTGAGACGCTGGAACTTGAAATCGAACGCTCAAGCCGCAACGGACGCCCAACCAGCCTGCTGATGATCGACATCGATCACTTTAAAAAGGTTAACGATCTCCACGGCCATGATATCGGCAATCAGGCACTGGTTCATGTCGCCAGGGTGATCACCACACAGGTACGCAAGCTCGATCTTGTCTGTCGTTACGGTGGCGAAGAATTCGCTGTCGTTTTACCTGAAACCGACCTTCATGCTGCTATTCCCGTGGCCGAGCGCATCCGCCTGGCCCTTGCCGGAACCCCCCTGCAACAAGACGGGTTACAGCTTAAATTAACCGCCAGCCTCGGACTGGCAACCTACCGGCCTTATTCCTTAAGCTCCGCAGCAGAGCTGATCTCTCAGGCAGACCACTACCTCTATGAAGCCAAACAGGGTGGTAGAAATCGACTCTGCCATACCGACGTGCCCCAACCCGAAAGTATCAGCAATGAGGAGAAGCAAAGCCTCCTCAAGTTGTTCGGGCGCGACGCAAACCAAAAGGATTGAGTATGAAAATTGTTGTTCTTGATGGCCATACCCTGAACAGTGGCGATCTTGACTGGGCCCCTCTCAAAGCCCTGGGAACCTGTATTATCCATCCACGCACCGACACTGATCAGATTATTGAACGAGCGCTGGATGCCGAAATCGTCCTTACCAACAAGGTGCCAATCAGCGCTGAAACCATGGCCGCCCTTCCCAATCTGCGTTACATCGGCGTGCTGGCTACCGGGGTCAACCTGGTCGACCTTGACGCTGCCGGGGATCGGGGAATTGTGGTCACCAACGCTCCCGGCTACAGTACTGACTCGGTTGCCCAGATGGTCTTTGCGCTACTGCTGGAAATGGCGCAACAGGTTGGTCATCATGCCCGAATGGTGGCGGAAGGGGCCTGGGTCAGCTGCAAGGATTTCAGTTTCCGCGATCTCCCCCTGTGCGAACTGGCCGGCAAAACCATGGGGGTTGTCGGTTATGGCGAGATCGGCCGACGGGTGGCGACCATTGCCCGCGCTTTTGGTATGCAGGTGCTGGTCCAGACCGCTCACCCGGAAAAATATAAAAATGAGCAGGGGGTCACCTTTGTCGATGTTGACCAGCTGTTTACCGACAGTGATGTGATCAGCCTGAACTGCCCGCTGACCCCGGAAACCGACCAGCTGGTCAACACCGCGCATCTGGCCCGGGTCAAACAAGGGGCCCTGCTGATCAACACCGGCCGTGGCCAGCTGGTGAATGAGGCGGCCGTCGCTGCAGCCCTCGAAGACGGCTATCTTGGCGGTTATGCTACCGATGTCCTGGCGACAGAGCCGCCGCATCCGGACAATCCACTGCTGAATGCCCCCCACTGCATCATCACCCCGCACATCGCCTGGGCTACCACCGAAGCGCGCAGCCGCCTGCTGGCTATGGTGGTCGACAACATCACCGCCTTTTTGCAGGGAGAACCCCGCAACCGGGTAGCCTGATGCACGACAACAGGCTCCGGCATCAGCTGCTATCTGCGCGCCAACAGCTGGATGACGCCATTGCCGACATCCGGCACTCCTGCCGGGATCAGGGACGGGATCTTTACTGCCGGTCAGGGTGTGGTAACTGCTGCACCCTGGCGGTCCATTGCAGCTACCCGGAAGCGGTGCTGCTGGCAACCGGCCTGTCAGTCGCACAACGCAACCGAATCAACGACCGCTTGCCGGTATTGGCACAGCTGTGTACCAAAGCCGGAGATCTCAAGGAATTTCTCCACTCCTACCGTCAGCAGGGGGGCGGGTGCCCCCTGCTCGATCCTCAGCAGAACTGTTCCAGTTACAGCGAACGCCCGTTGTCGTGCCGGGCTTTGTTATCAACGCGTCCGCCGGCCTGGTGCGGCGTTGACTTCTCGACCCTTCACCCCCACGAAAAGCAGGCTTTTTTAAGCAGCCTCGATAAAAATCTTGTCGCATATCCCAGTCATTATCTGGCACGGCCACTGGAACTTGCAGCAGCGCTGGAAAAATCCCTGGATGACGACTTCGCCGCCCAATCTCAGGTAAAAATCACCGGCAACCTGACCTGGCTCCTCGGACTGGAGCTCAATTCACAGGTAAGTGAGCGGTTGGCGCAACGGGAACAGGGGCTTGTTGAATGGTTGCTGGAGCAGCAGCAGCGGTACCCGTATCTGCTGCAGGTAACGGCGATTATTTGACGATCTGCGCTAGGGGAAGGTCAAGGCGGCGGTGCAACGGTTCAGCCACGACCACACCTGGTTTTGTTGTTCGAGATTACGCTGACGTATTTCCCGTCCGCGTTGACATCAGAGTGTTTTTCTGGGCAATAACGAAAAGGTCTTTTGTGATTTCACCGTCGTTTTCTTCGTAGTTCTGTTCCGTTATTTCTTTTATTTCAAAACCCGCCGATCCCAGCAGTTTGATTATCGATGCTCGTTTAAAATAATTGAAATAGATGTGTTTTTGCGAAAAACCTGTTGATTCGTAGTGAGCTGCGTTTCCTTCCATGAAGGAAAGGTAGAGGTAACCATTGGGGTTGACGATGTTGCTCAGACGTTGAATGAATTGTTCGGTTTCTTCGTTTGAAAGATGGACAATGCAAAATGATGCAATGGCGATGTCGTAGGTGTTTTGCAGGTCAATGCACCTCAGGTCCCCGACATGAAACTCCCCGTTTGGGACATTTAACCTTGCAAGCCTCACCATTTCTTCAGATAGATCAATGCCTGTTATCTCGTAGTCCGGCTTTTGGTCGCAGAAAATTTTTGCTACATTCCCAGGGCCGCAACCCAGATCGATTACTGATGTAGCTTGAGAAGCGTACTTTTTCTGGAAATGCAGAATTCTGCTTTTATACGGAGCAAAATCCATAAATTTCGCAGCGAATTTTTCCGCTGATTCATTGTAGGCACTGATTGTAACGGCTGTTTTATCCATTTTTTGTGGGTAGCTTCGCGCGCTGACAAGCGCTCAACGATAACCGGCGGGTGAAACGATGCTTGCAACCCACCGCACCTGGTTTTGTTATTTGCAACATTGCAGGGGCTTATCTGTCATCCACGTTTTGTCAGGTATTTTTTACATATGCAGGGGCTTCGGCGTGGTTTTCAAAGCCACCGTACCTGACCAAAGAGGGGTAATATTCTGCTGCAAACTGTATTTTACCGGCAGCTGTTTCACCGGCAACACTTGCAATGAAAGCGAGCATTAAATCCGTGCCGGCAGAAACCCCGGCAGAAGACCATAGGTTACCGTCCTGAACATAGCGCTGTTCAACAACCGTTACGTCACCGAGTGCTCGTAATCGTTCCAAAGACCCCCAATGCGTTGTTGCCTTCCTGCCGGATAACAGCCCTGCGGCATGCAGCACAAAGGAACCGGTACAGACCGACAGAACAGCCTTGCAGTTCTTAGCTTGATTGACAACAAAATCAATGAGCACCGGGTTGTCAACCTCTGTGCGTGTCCCTTGGCCTCCCGGAATGAGCAGATAGTCAAGAACAGGGCAAGACGTAAATGAAGCGTGCGGGTTGATCGACAGCCCCTTTGCACAAATGACTGGCTCAAGCCTTTCGCTAACAATAATGCAGTTTTCAGGGCCATCGGCGTGCTTTTTCCACATGGTGAGCATTTCCCACGGCCCGACAAAATCGAGTTCTTCGACCTGATCGAATACAAGAATGCCAAAATTCATGAATATCTCCTAGGCATAACGTCTAGCACACCAGCGACAAAATAGCGTAGCAGCATTGCCGTCCGTTGGAACGCCTTGTTTACCCATATCTATGTGCCCGTCACTGTTTCATCAAATACTTAGCTACGGCTTGATAGGCAGGCAACGAGGTTGGGTCAATATGTGCGTTCTTAGCGGTGGGAAAAGATGCAAGCCGAACGATGACCATCTCGGCGGTTGGGTCTATATAGATGGTTTGTCCGTGAACACCCCGGGCAGCGAAAGCACCATGTTCATCATGAAGCATCCACCACATACTACGGTAACTACCGCCTTTAAGCGTTTTGTAATCAGCCTTGGCAAAAGCGTTCCTATCGCCACCGCCTCGAATGTTCTCTACGACGGCTTTCGGGAACAGGCGATGCCCGTTAATCTCTCCGCCGTTAAGCATTAAAAGCCCAATGCGCCCCAGGTCTCGCAGACCGGCACTGAGTCCGCCGCCGGCGAAAGGCGTTCCCTTAGCATCTACAGTCATATATCCATCTTGCTCTGCACCCATCCTGCTCCAGATACGCTCCGACAGCAAGTGCGCAAGGTCTTTGCCCGTGACCCGCGATACAAGCCAACCCAATGCGTCCGTGTTGACGGTTCTGTAGCCGAATACCTCACCGTGGACGCCGTCCTGCTTAACGGATTGCAGATACTCAAAATAGCCGTTTGGGCCTTCATAATCCTTTGGTTTCGGAAGTGGGCTTGCTGCCATTGAATAGACCCAGATATCCGCTTTTGGGTCGGAGTAGTCCTCGCTGTAGTCAAGCGCCGTGGTCATATCCATGACTTGACGCACAGTCGCGCTACCAAACGCGCTTTCCTTAAGTTCCGGGATAATTGAAGAGACCTTTGCCGTATCGTCGAGCCGTCCCTCAACCACCAGGATCTCGGCCAAGAGTCCCGTAATGGATTTGGTCATCGACATAGCGGCATGCTTGCCCATCTCGTTGAGACAACCGAAGTACTTTTCGTAAACAATCCGGCCCCTGTGAAGGATGAGCACGCCATCGGTGTAGTTGGCCGAAAGCGACCCCTTCCATGTCATCGATTTCCCTCCACCCATAGGTGTGAAGGTTACGGCGTCAATACCTTCTTTAACTGCGTAATCCAGCCGGCCTGGCGCGTCGATGCCTCTATTCACTTGCTTTGTCGGCATCAGTTCCCGAATGTGGCATACCGTCCAGCGCAACTTAGGGAAGCTAAAGAAATCGGATTCCGGCTGCATAATCAGCTTTTCAGGCGGAGGGGGAAAACCCGCCATCCAACCCAACTTCCTTGGGTCTGAATTTTCAGCGCTCAATGGGCTGACAGATTGCGCAGCAGCGTGCTCAAAACCGCCAAGCAAGACAAGTATGCCTATGATCATCACGAATGCACTGCGTACTGAATCCGGCATGGCTGTTCCTCCTTGCGCGCCATAGCAGAGACGACAATTTAGGGCGAACTTGTATATAGACGGACCCGTACAACAATGCCTATTGAAGGGCCCTTGTCAGTATCAAACGCCACCGACCGGCATAATGCCGACGCGGTGGCGTTTGATCTTCAGTGTGGTGTTCCTCATCCTCAGCCCCCCTGAAAATGTACCTATTTTCTTGATACCCCATTAGTGAGGTGTTGTCAATTTATGCCAGGGAAACAGGGCGCAATGAATCGCGCGCCTACAGTTGCACTTGACCTTCTTCCCCATTGTGACGCAGCGGGCACGAGAGTGCTTGGGTGGCGGGTACAGGGAAGCAACAGTTTGAGGCAAGAGCCGGGTTTTGCCGACCCGTCATGCAATCGGCTTGCTGACCGCTATCCGCGTCAGCGGACCAGGAGTATGGGCGCCTTTTTCCGCATCCTCTTTTGTGGCAAGATATAAAAGGATGGCGGCGGGCGGGGCCGCGCACCGGCGGCCTTGATCTGGTTTTTGATCTGGACTAATCAGGATAGATTGTTCAGGACAGTTCCAGGTACCCCTTGTAGGACGTGCGAAACCTTTCTTTGCCGCTGCCCAGGAATTCTGCAAAATCCCACTCAACCTCCTCCAGGCAAGTACCGAAACCTCCATTAACAACGTAGGTTTGCACCGCCGCAACGGTGCCGTCAGCGAGTTCAACCTGCGCGCCCAGACGCGCGTACATTTCACCCTCAAACCGGTCCAGCAGGGTCCAGGCTGCCTCCGTGATATCCCGGTAAATCACCCCTGTAACTAAACCGGCCGTGTCCGGCACCAGGGCGGGATAATCCTCGCCTTTGACCCGCAAGCGCCGGTAACCACGCAGAGTCGCGAAGGTAACCGACCGCTGCAGCCCCGATACTTCTGTCATAATGTCCGGACACATAAGTGTTCCGTAGGCAAAAAGATGCATTGATTTGTCCAGTTTCAGTGGAGGAAAGGATATCCGATAGATGGTCTGGTTGCGTGCTGCTTCAGGCTGCTTCAAGTCTTTTAACCCTGAGCTACGAATCCTTGTCCAAGTGTGCCCGGCAACCTGTCAGGAGTCAATACACGCAACAGGCACCCACCGACCAACGTAACCGGTGCACTGCCGATTCAGAGCCTAACTGGCAGGTTCTCACACAAAAATCACCCCTTTCTGGTCGTTTCCTAATAATTTAGCGCTAAAAAGTTCGAAAATCCTGTCAGACCGAAGGGTACAAGCAAAGGAGAGCAGTTCATGAACGTGAAAGAAATAAAAAAACTGGCAGCACAAAAGGGTGTCCAGATAGGACGATTGAGAAAAACAGAGCTGATCCGGTCGATCCAGTCGGCGGAAAAGAACCCGGTGTGCTTTATGACTGATCAGGCAGATAACTGTGAAGAAACCTGCTGTCTGTGGCGTCCCGACTGTCGTTAGGTACACCGCCTGTTAACGGGAATAAAAATGAAAACATCGTAAATTCACAGCCGGGAGGGAATCGATGAGTATGCAACAGAATATCGCACTGCCATTGAGGAACCAGGATCATTATCTGAACAATGATCAGCTCGATTATTTTCTAATGATCTTAACGGATTGGCGAAAGCGCTTACAGATTGAGTACAACGAATCTCGCCAGCGCATCCGTCTTCAGGATGAGCGGGTTGGCGACATTGTCGATCAGAGTATCAAGGAAAGCGGAACCACCATGGAAATGATTAATTATCGCCGTAAACGTTCCCTTCTCGTCCAGGTCGAGGCCGCCTTGCAACGGATCAGTGACGGTACTTACGGCTATTGCTTGATGACTGAGGAAGAGATCGGAGTTGAACGGCTGCGCTCTTATCCCATCGCGACCCTGTCGGTTGAGTCACAGGAACTGGTAGAACGGCGGCGCCATTGGAATATGTAATGCTGAAAAACTACCACTGTTCATCCTCCGGCCTGCTGCTTGATGAATCTGATGAGCAGGAGGTGAGCCCGTCACTGGTTCATCGTCTTGACCGGCAGAGACTTTTTGATCTTCTTGAGTTTGCAGAAAAATCCGGTGTCAAACTGATCTCCAGAACGATTCCGCAGCTGTCGTTGGCAACCGTTCTTGACGCCTATGACAACGAGTTTCAGCTGAGCTGGCTGTTGTCCGAGCCGGTGAAGGTGATCCACCGGGGTCATCATCGTATCACCTGTCCGGCCCCTGATGAACCGGAGCGCTCGCTGGCGCTGGTCTGTGCGGAAACCCTGCTGCATGCCGGCAGCAGTAGAATCCGGGGAAAGGTCAAGGCGTTATTGCAAGAAGCGGACAGGTCAGATCTTTCCGTCCCGTGGTGAGTGATCGGACTTGATCAATCCGGCCGTTTTCCATTGATCGACAGAGCACGGATTGCCTCAGCGTGAGCCGAAGTCACACCGGCAACAATTCCCCGGTTGGCAGCGAGCAGGGCGCCAACTGAAAAATCCAGGGGTTGACCATCCAGATCCGTGACCAGGCCACCGGCTTCCTCGACGATCAGCACACCTGCGGCATGATCCCAGATTTTTTCGTGCCGGCTGACAGCCTCTTGTTGCGGCAGACGTAAATAAAGTGCCCCCATCCCTGTGGCCAGCAGGGCATATTTTGCCTGGCTGTCGACCCGCATGGGAGGCAGAGTCATTCCCAGCGATCGGGCGATGGCTTCCTGGCGGGGGCGATCGTTATGGTCCGTCTCGACACTTTCCAGCAGTCGATAACGATCCGACTCAACAGATTCAGTCAGTCCAAGCCTGATCGCCGGACCGCTATCCTGAGCCGTCATAAAGGCCCCGCTACCACGAACAGCATAGAACAGTTGCCCCGCCAACCTTTCTGACGGTAACATCAGCGCAGGACAGGCCAGGATGCCGAGAACAATCCGGCCTTTATCGATCAGCGCTAACGCAAGGGCATATTGATCTCCACGGATAAAGCCTCTGGTGCCATCAACCGGATCAAGCACCCAGAAGCGCCCCTGCGGTGCGTCGTTGCCCAGATCGACCCAGTCACACACAGTCTCCGATTCGGCGTTGGAGACATAAGGCTGAAGATATGCGCTCACCTCCTCCAAGACCGAACCTCCATTTGCCTGACGCAGGGAACCCGCATCTTCCTCGGCAACAATCGCATCCTCGGGAAATTCCCGGTTAAGCACGTGACATACCAAAGCCTGCACCGCAAAGTCGGCAATTGTCACCGGCGAAGTATCCGGTTTCAGCATCGTTTGTGGCTTGCCGGATTTTTCCCGTATCTGCCTGGTCATTTGCGCTGCTTGACGCATGACCTCGACAGCAATCTGACGCTCCTTGGTGTACATGATATTCCTGTTATTTCAGGCTGTTCAGCGCCTGATGAATGTTGAAGATCGGCGTAGCAGGCTGATAACCGGCCAGCCACGTTGTGTAGCAATATTCCTCAACTTCTCATCCGGATCAACGGCAACGGGGTTGGCAACGCGCTCCAGCAACGGTAAATCATTGCTGGAATCACTGTAGAATGACGCGCCATCAAGAAGGGCGGGTCCCACTCCAGTCCGTTCCAGCCATTGTTCGACCGCCATGATTTTACCCTCGCCAAAGCAGAGCGTTTGTCCCGGGCATCCGGTAAAAACGCCATCAATCAGTTGCGCTTCGCTAGCAATCAGATGCTTGATATTGACCAGCTTTGCCGCCGGTTCGGCCAGAAAATGGTGGGTCGCCGTCACGACGGCACAGATGTGCCCCTGATCATGATGCGCACTGACCAGGTCAGTGGCTCCGGGAGCAATATGCGGTGCCAGTTTTTTTTCACTAAACAGCTCTCGCAACGTCATCAGTGCCCTTTGTGGAATGCCACATAACGGCTGCAGCTGAAACCTCATGTAGGCCGAAAAATCCAGGCAACCATTGACATAATCGGCATACCAGCGTTGCTGCTCACGAGTGATCCATTCTTTATCAAGATACCCCTGATCAGCGAGAAAACCAAGCCACAGGCTGTTTGTGTCCGCTGCCAGCAGGGTGTGGTCAAGGTCAAACAGGATCAGCTGTGGCGGCGGCTTAACTGTTCTAGATAATGGCATGCCGCACCCGTGCGGATACCCACTCACTGACCACCACCGTGCCCAGGATGACGATAAAAATCAAACTAACCTGCGGCCAGGCCAGGGTATTGAGGGAGTGGGACAGCTCCAGGCCGATGCCGCCGGCACCCACCAGGCCGAGAACCGTGGATTCACGGATATTGATGTCCCAGCGGAATACTGATATCCCGGCAAAAGCCGGCATAATCTGGGGGACGATGGCATAGTCGAGCACCTGCGATCCGGTGGCACCGGTGGCCAGGACCGCTTCAACCTGGGAGTGATCGATCTCCTCGATGGCTTCATACAGGAGTTTGCCGATAAATCCGATGGAGCGCAGGGCGATGGCGATAATTCCGGCCAGTAGTCCGGGCCCTAGAATCGACACCAGCAGCAGCGCCCAGATCAGTGAGTTGATGGAGCGCGAGGAGACGATCACCAGTATCGCCAGAGGTCGCAGATAACGCTCGCTTGGAGTGGTGTTGCGGGCTGCCATAAAGGCAACCGGGACGGCCATGACAATGCCCAGCAGGGTTCCCAGGGTGGCGATATTGAGGGTATCCCAGAGTGGCTTCCACAAGCGTTCCATGTACCCCCAGCGTGGCGGGGTCATCCGCTCAGTAATGTCCATCACCTGTTGGGGGGCATCCTGGACAAAAATCCACAGGGTATTTTCATTCATCAGGCGCCAACAGAATACGAACAGGGCTACCAGCAGCAACCAGCCGAACCATGCCAGCCATTGCTTGCGACTGGTGCGATGTTGCCAGATGTTGTTTCCATCCCGATCAAGTATCGGCATCACTGCACCTTTTTGCGGATAAAGCCGGAAAGATACTCCGACAGCAGAACAATACCGATAATGATGATCAGGATCGCGGCCGCGGATGAATATTCGTAGCGGTCAATAGCCGTGTTCAGGGTTGCGCCGATGCCGCCGGCGCCGACAATGCCGATCACCGCTGACTCACGAAAGTTGATGTCGAGCCGGTAGAGGGACAGACCAATCAGTCGCGGCATCACCTGCGGCTGAATGCCGTAATTGATCAGTTGCAGCCAACCGGCACCGGTTGCCCGAATCGCTTCGGTCTGGGATTCGTCGATATCTTCGATATCCTCAGCCAGCAGTTTTGATAAAAAGCCGATGGTGGCAAAGGCCAGGGTCAGAAATCCGGCCAGCGGACCAAAGCCAACCATCGCGACAAACAGGATGGCGATAATCACCTCCTGAAAACTGCGGGACAGGGCGATGATAGAGCGACACACCAGATAAACCGGTGCCGGGGCAAGATTGCGTGCGGCACCGACACCGATAGGTACTGAAATCAGCACTCCGATGACGGTCGACGTCAGGGTCATGGTCAGGCTTTCGACGATACCCGCCCAGATATCCCCACCGCGCGAAAGAAAATCGGGGGTGAAAAACCCGGAAACAAAAGCCCAGCCGCGCGGCAGACCGTCCCAAACCCGAGACCAGTTGATCTCGATGGAATTCAAGCCAAGAACAAGATAAGCCACAATGCCGAGCAACAGCCCGTAGCGCAACCACTGATTGCTGATAAATGGGGGCTTTTTCCAGTGGCTCGGATAATCACCGGCAACGGCAGCTGAAACATTCATCGGGCAACCGCCAGTTTTTTCTCGGTCAGTGACTCTTCTTCCTCCTCCACGGGGGATTCCTCGGCAGGTTCTTTGCGGATAGTGGCATTCCAGTCCTCGGCGCCGTAAATATCAGTCAGCACTTCAGCGGTCAGGCCGTCAGGTGCGCCATCGTAAACCACTTGCCCCTGACGCAGCCCGATAATCCGCTGGACAAACAATTGCGCCAGGGCAACATCATGGATGTTGATAATCGCCGCTAATTGACGTTCCGCACAGATCTCGGTGATCAGGCGCATAATCTGGCGCGAGGTTTTTGGATCGAGGCTCGCGGTCGGTTCATCAACCAGTAATAAATCCGGATTCTGCAACAAGGCACGCGCGATACCGACACGCTGACGCTGACCACCGGACAGGGCATCAGCCCGTTTATCGACATGATCCAACAAGCCAACCCGGTCAAGCACGGCAAAGGCCTGCCGCACTGCTGGAGCTGGAAAGCGGCGGAACAGACTGCGCCAGAAACTGACGTAGCCCAATTGCCCGGAGAGCACATTCTCCATCACCGTCAAGCGCTCGACCAGGGCATATTCCTGAAAAATCATCCCCATGCGCCGCCGGGCACGCCGTAATGCCGACTGGCTCAGCGCGGTCAGTTCGAGCTCTTTGAGCTGCACGGTTCCTGCCGTCGGGGCCACCAGGCGGTTGATACAGCGGATCAGGGTTGATTTGCCCGCCCCTGAGGGGCCGATCAGGCCGACCACCTGCCCCTGAGGGATCTCAAGGGTGACTCCCTGCAGGGCCAGGTCTCCGGTTTTATAGCGTTTTGTCAGTTGGGTGAGGGTCAGCATTGATCAACGACAATCATAGGTGACACCCATGGCCTTATCGATGGTACGTACCACGGCCCAGTGCTCTTTGTAGGTGATAGGAATAAATTTCGCTTCACCTGAATTCTTGAATTCTTCTTTTAAGGCCGATCCCTCCCAGGGAAAGCTGAAGAAAGCTTCCTGGATTTTTTTCTGCAGTTCCGGATGGAGGTTGTACGCCACGCCGTAACCGGTGGTCGGGAAGGTCTGCGACTTATAAATGGTTTTAATCTGTTCCGGTTTCACCACTTCGCGGGACAGCATGCGATTCAGTACCGAATTGGCAATCGCCGCTACCGGATAATCCTTATTGGCAACACCAAGGATCGAGTTGTCATGCTTGCCGGAAAATACCGGCTCATAATCTTTTTCAGCAACCAGTCCGTATTCAGCGGCCAGCAGTGCTGAAGGGGCTTTAAAGCCGGAATTGGAGGTTTGAGACGTAAAGGCCATCTTGCCACCGCGGATATCCTCAATTTCACTGATACCGGAACCGGGATAGGTGATGATCTCCATCTCATATCCGAAGCTGTTGTCAGCCCGTGCCATCATGGCGAAAGAGCGAAAACCGGCACAGTTAACCGCAATTGGATTGGATCCGGTATTAAAGCCGGCCACGTGCAGACGCCCGGCACGCATGGCCTCAAGTTGGGCAGCGTTTGACTGAACCGGAAAGAATTGCACCTTTTTACCGGTAACCTTTTCCATATGTTTGATGAATCCGTCCCAGACCTTGGCATAAACGGCCGGGTCCTCAACCGGCGTATAGGCAAACACCAGGGTATCGGGATCGACCCACTGCGTTGGGTCTGTGGGAATATCGGCCACCAGGTCGCCGTCTTTATCGCTAAAGCGGGGATCCATAGCTGAAGCGGCGCCGGCGCTGAGCACCATCAACAGAAATAAGGTAAACAGCAACAGGGTTAAGTTTGTAGCGTGTTTTTGCAGGTGCCTGGTCATGGGGTTGTCTCCTTTAAAAAGTAAGAATAGCCGCGAATAACAATAGCCCTTACACATTGGAGTAACAGTAAAAGGCTTTGATCAGGAGTTTTTAGATGTGGCGGGTTAAGACAACGCAAGATCTCGGTTAGAAATTGATGAGTCTACCCAGAGTTGATCTTGGTTTTTTAAAGATGTGCTGACTGATGAACAAATAGGTTCTCCCTCACATTGAATACAATCCTTATGATTTTCTTATCTAAAGCTAACGCTGAGGCAGATAATCGGTGAAAAACAAAAGGAGAGTAATCAGTATGGCACTGGCCGATTTACACGTTCACTCGAAATATTCCAACCACCCCTCCGAGTGGTTTCTGCAGCGGCTTGGCGCTTCAGAATCCTATACCGAACCGGAAACCATTTATTCCCTCGCTCGTCAGCGCGGCATGGACTTTGTCACCATCACCGATCATAATCGGATCAAGGGCTCCCTCGAACTGGTGGAGAAACACCCCGATCATTGCTTCACCGGGGTGGAAGCAACCGCCTATTTTCCCGAGGATGGCTGCAAGGTTCATATCCTGATTTATGGACTTGATCGTGAGCAGTTTGCCCGGATTCAGGAGTTGCGTAAAAACCTTTACGATTTACGCGATTACCTGCAGCAACAGGATCTGGCCTGTGTGGTTGCCCATGCCACCTATGCCGTCAATGATCGTCTGACCCTGGATCATCTGGAAAAACTGCTGCTGCTGTTCAACAACTTTGAAGGGCGTAACGGCAGTCGCAGTCCATTGCACAATGATTCGTTATCCATGGTTCTGTCGCAGCTGACCGCCAACGATATCGTGCGACTGGAACAAAAACACGGCATTGCTCCCTGGGGAGAGAGCCCCTGGAAAAAAGGATTAACCGGCGGTTCCGATGACCACGCCGGTTTTTTTATCGCCAAAACCAGCACCAGGGCGGTGGCAAAAACCCCGGCAGAATTCATAGAGCAGATCAAGCTGGGTCGTTTGCTGCCGCAGGGGCGCCAGAACAACTTTCAGGGCCTGACGTTCGCGATCTACAAGATCGCTTTCGATTTCTCCCAGCAAAAAAGTACCGCTTTTGCCCACTCGACCTTAAGCGATTTGACCCGTTACCTGTTCTCCGAAGAAAAGCTCAGCTTCAAGGATCGGCTGCGGTTAAACCGTATGCGTTCACAGAAGAATAATCACATCTACCAGAGCATTGTCCGACTGATTGAAACCAGCCGCACCCTCGACCAGGACGACATTGATACGCGTCTTGAGTTGCTCTATGACTGTCTTAGCGATATTTCCGATCAGTATTTCCGCTCCCTGCTGGAATCCCTCACCACCAACCTGGAAGAGATGGATCTGATTCGGATTATCGCCGGCCTCTCCTCCAGTATTCCGGGAATTTTTCTCTCCGTCCCTTTCTTCTCCGCCTTCAAGCATATGTTCGGCGATCGCCAGCTGATCAACAGCCTGGTCACCAGCCTTGGCCACGTGAAGACCCCCAGGGCCAAGAAAATCCTGTGGATGACCGACACCTATACTGATCTGAACGGGGTCTCCATGACCCTGCAGACCATCGGCCGACTGGCGGACGAAAAGGGGTACGGCATTCGTATCCTCTCGAGCCTGACTCCAGCGCAGCAGGTGGAAAACCTGCCCGCAGCGAGCCTCGTAATTCCACCGATGCACTCCTTCAAACTACCCCATTATGAGGAGTTGACCGTCACTGTGCCGTCGGTATTGCGGATGCTAAAGGCGGTCTACGAGGAAGACCCTGACGAAATCTATGTTTCGACACCGGGGCCGGTCGGTCTGCTCGGGGTGCTCATCGGACGGATGCTCGGAACCCCGGTGAAAGGGATCTACCATACCGACTTCACCATGGAGGCCGAGGCGATCATCGATCAGCCGGAGGTTTCGGCACTGATCGAGAAATACAGCCAGTGGTTTTTCAATCAGTTCGACACCCTGTTGGTGCCGACCACGGAATACATGGAGTTACTGAAAAAGCGTGGCTATCGTCACCGCCATATGGAACTGTTCCGGCGTGGGTTGCGCACCGAGCATTTCAAGCCTCAGCCGATCATGATCGGCAAATCACTCAGTAATGCCCGGTTGCTCTATGTCGGGCGTATTTCAAAAGACAAAAATCTTGATTTTCTTATCGGCGTCTATCGCCGTATTCTCCGGCAGCATGTCGGCATATCGCTGACCATTGTCGGTATTGGCCCTTACCTGGAAACCTTGCGGAATAGTTGTACCGATCTGCCTGATGTCACCTTTGCCGGAAAAGTTCCTTACACTGAGCTGCCGGAGCTCTACAATCGTCACGATCTGTTTCTGTTTCCCAGCACTACTGACACCTTCGGTATGGTGGTCCTCGAAGCCCAGGCTTGCGGTCTGCCGGCACTGGTCTCCGACATCGGTGGACCACGCGAGATCGTCCGCGACGGACAAACCGGTTACGTCCTCGATGTATCATCAACCCAAGGTTGGGTAACGCGGCTGGAGGAGATGCTGGCGGATCTGGCAAATGGTGGGAGCCTGTGCCGGTTACTGGCGCGCAACGCACGTGAACGGGTCGAGTCAACCTACAGCTGGAATACCATCCTGCAGGATATGATGCGCCCGGAAACTGCGTCCATGCACCCGCTGCGCCACCGCCAGCCCTCACCGATCAAGCGGATGCTGAAGTTTGCGTCCAACATGATGGTACATTAACTTGTTGATTCCCTTGATTGCCCGCAAGGTTTAAACCATTGCGCCCCCATATCTTCTTGTCACTTTTCTTCGACCCTTCAGGTTTGTATTTGCCCTTACTCCTTTTGGGGTAAGGGCTTTTTTATTTGTTGTGGCTACCATGAAAGAAAGGGAAATATGTTGACCGAATCAATCATCCTGGCGCTGATCATCGCCCTGTATCTTTTGCTGGCAAACTATGTGAGCTATTTTCTGGGAAAGAAACGAATTCTCAATGGTCACAAATGGGATTTGAATATTTGTTGTGGCAGAACCGACGGCGGCGGGGTGAATGTTGATATTGTCAAACATCAGAACCTTCCACGGTTTATCCAGGTCAACGATATCTACAATCTTCCCTTTGGAAATGATCATTTCGAAACCGTCCTCTGTTCACACACGATGGAACATGTGGATGACCCTGAACTTTTCTATAGCGAACTGCAACGTGTCGGCAAGCAGGTGACCCTCGTTGTACCGCCCCTGTATGACCTTGCGGCTGTGTTCAATATCCTGGAGCACAAATGGATTTTCCTTACCTTCAAAAAGAAGCACCAGCAGCTGCCACGGCATATCAAATTACCTTTCGCCCATGGTTATCAACGCCTCTTCGGTCAGCGAAATCATGCCTGAGGGAAATAGACCATTTAGCGCACATCCTGAAACCAGAGAACAAGGTCACCTTTTTTCAGTTGTTTCTGCGAGGCACCATTTTATCCTGAAACACCGTCAATTTTTTTTACTGTTCACATGAGAGATTTAAACCTACGTCATGAAAGGGCAACAGATTGAAGCGGTTAACTCAAACTCGATTTTAAACTCTAATAGTCAAATAAAATCAGTATCTTAGAAGGTAATCTGAACTGATCTAAAACCATAAACAGTAAAAAATAAACTATCGATCTGCCCAGTAAAATAGAAAATCCTGTAACATGCTGTTTTACAAGAAAAAAATTAAAATAAAACCTTGACAGGAGAGGGGTGAGGGTTCACAATTTGTACATAAAACCTTTTATGGTAAAAAATAATAGATAACGAAATGGAGGATTAAGATGCGTTGTCCGGTGTGCGGAAGTTATGAACAAAGTGTTTTATCGATGCAATCCCACCAGTTTGCTGAAGGATTGGTGGAATGTGCTGTGTGCGGCAGCTCCTGGTCGATCAATCATGGTCATGCAGAAATGGTTGTCGATGCTCATCCACAGAGTTTCCTGGCGCGTCAGACCGAATGTGTCGAAGCTGACGATTATGTATGGGCCGCCTGAGCCCTTTGTTTGCAGAAAACTTCATGGAGGTATGTTATGGAAGCACATCAATTAAGTGTCGCGGGACCTTGTCGTTGTGGTGGTCAGGTGAAAATTTTCGGACCGAGTGATTTTGCTCCCCACAGTCATTGGGGACTTTACTGCTCGCATGACAACTGTGAGCATATGGTGACCGGCGAAACGCTGGAAGCCGCCATTCTCGAGTGGAACCACAGTCTGGAACCGGTTCACAGCTGATCTGCATTGAAATGAGTCAAAAAAAAGCGGCCATGTAGACTGCCGGCCCATCAAGTGTCCCCAAAAAGATTGGCTGAGATTGTCCCGGATTGAAAAAACAGCATTGCCACAAAATGCTAAAATTCTATAGCGTATTTCAGGAAAAGCCCTCGGTAACGTGATCGTGGGCTTTTCCTGTCTGTTGAATGGTGCAAACCCATACACCAATGGTGATGCTGTGATAATTGGCATATGGCTTTTGCAAGGATGACCTGGTTAGTTTTTAGTATATTATACAGGATGACAGACAAACCCCATACATCAATTTGCCCGACTCGTTATTGCTGATTGCCTCCATCAAATTATCCACCCACATCAGGATTTGATCATTCCCAGGAGGTCACATCAAAGTAGAGTTTCGCGCGAAATCCCTTGCGATTGCTGAGCGGGATATAATGCCCGTTCTCATCGTGACTCAGCTCGGTGCCCCGGTTTTCACCCCAGTTGTCATCGGATTCAACATATCGTAGCGTCCACCCCTCATTATTCAACGCGACATTGAGTACGATGTTATCGCGGTAGAGGTTTTCATCCGGGATACGCCTGTTGATGGAGAGGATGCCGTCAACCCAGAAATCGGTGCTGCGTACAGCAAGGTCGACAGTGAATACCATGGTTTTCCCGGAGGTGATCTTCGCGGAATCGAGAAAAATGCTGCCTAACACGGGGTATCTGGGCCGTGTCAGTTGCGCACGCTGGGGATAAAACATCTCGTCAAAGGTTCGAAAAACCGCCGAGGCATGTTCGGTGCGGCGGTCGGTGAGGGGAATCGGAACCTCCCCCCTCGGCATCATGGTGCATTCAAACAGGTAGGATCCGCGCACCTGCTGATTGGCCTCGTATTTCTTCCGGATGGCGGGGGGTAGCGGTAATTTTTCCGGCACCAGGCGCAGAACCACCCGATGGTCACCGAACAGAAAGCGCACCAGATTTTGGTAGCCTTCCTGCGAGTTCACCATGCCGTAATGACCGCTGTGACTTAAATGGCAGTAGACGCGTGGCGCACCTTCCACATAAGCATTTTCAATGCGTACCAGACCATCGCTGGCCGAACCGACACCCACGCGAACAAGGCTGTAATCACGAGGGTTGGTCCCGACCAGGCAAAAAAATCGTTCCGGGGGAAATTTGCCGTTCAGATGATTCACCTTGTCGTCACGTGGCGCAAGATCAAGATATTCGGCGATATGCTTGCGGTTGAAGTTGCTGATGTCCCACAGTCCCAGCATCCTCGGGACATTGATCCCGCCAATCTCGATGCCGTTGTGGGGGGTCCCGTAGGTAAAGACTTTATCTACACTGCGTTTTGCCGTTGTGCTGCCGACCTGATCATTCTGCAGCAGGCAGCGGCAGATCAGTCCGCCCATGGAATGAGCCACCAGATACACTTTGAAGTCGCGTTCGGCCTCGGGATCACCGTCGCACACTTGATGTCGTACCTGCTCAATCAGATCGCTGAGCCCGCTGGCGGCTTCGATAATGCCCGGGCGCCGGCCTTCTCCGGTTTGCGCCTGTTCATAATAGCGGTAGATAACCATGCTCTGCTGGGGGATGCGACCAGCGCGGATATTCCCCTCCAGATAGACGTCCTGATAGCCGTATTCCTTCATCAACCGGATCAGCGGGGACTCGAAGATATAGTGTAGAAAGGATTGATCATGGGATTGCCTGATCCGTGTCGAACCGAGGTTAAAGCCCATGTAGGGGGTATTCACGGTCTCTTCGATATCGGCATCGCGCATAGCGAAGCCACGGACATAAATGATGGGGTGACGACCAGGGTGTAATTTCATGATTTGACCTCCCTCTCGCAAAGGTGTTGCCGACGGAAGAATACTTCACCGGACGGGCGGTCGTTATGGCAGGCAACGTCTGCTTACTTCTTCGGGTAATCGTAGTAAAGCAGGGTAGCGCAATTTGCCGAAACCGCCGACCAGTCATCAGCAGCAAGTTCGAGTTCCAGCACCGCACAGGTTGGCAGCCATTCAGGGGCTTGCGGACATAACCACAGGCCCATCTCAGACATGCCGGGATTATGTCCGATCAGCGCGATATGCTCCGCCCCGGGCAGCTGGTGAATCATCTCGACCAGGGTGGCGGGGGTGGCTGCATAAATATCCCGCTGATAGATAATCTGTTCTTGCTGCAGATCCAGTTCATGTGCCAGCAGCTCGGCTGTTTCTACCGCTCTTTGTGCCGGACTGCTGACCAGCAGATCGGGGATCCGCTTACGTTCACGGATACGTGCGGCCATCATCGGTGCTGCCTTGTTCCCCCGGCGATTCAGGGGACGATCAAAGTCACTTGCCACGCCGCTGTTCCAGTCTGACTTGGCGTGGCGGATCAGGGTCAGTTTTTTCATTCTCATTCTCCCGCAAGAGGCCGGCATGGCTTGCAATATCTGACCATTCTGGTTGATTATAGCAAGGCACGCCTTAACAGGACTGCACCTACCAACTACCCAACGACTGTCTAAAAGGTTAGCAGATGAGCTGTTTAAAAGGTAAATCCGATGTCAAAAAAAACAAGGCAAAGTATGTCTGCAAAAAATGCGAGGCCTTCACCCAGGATAAAGGGGATGTTTGTAAGCCGGAAAAAATAGAAAAGACAAAAAAGTCGAAAAAAGACGAAAAAAAAGTCAAGGAGAAGAAAAAACCTTCCAAGTGATGGAATTCGCTCCTAACAGATACGGCTGAACACGGCCATCTGCGTTGAACCACCGACAACCGGATCAACTTCACCAATATCGGTAAAGCCCACCTGATACTCTGTGCGCCCGGCAACGCCCTGCGCCCAGCGGCGGAATTTCTGTCTATCCCACTCGAATTGATGATCAGGATGACGAAACTGCCCCGGTGGCATGCCGTGGAGGGGGTTATATTCGCTGTTGGGGGTGGTGATGATTACCGTGCGGGGGGCATAGCCAAAAAACACCGCGCGCTCCACCAGAGACAGACGTCCAGGCGGAATATGCTCGATGGTCTCGACCAGGGCTACGGCATCAAACCCCTTTAAATCTTCAATAAAGTCAGTGAAAGAAGCCTGATAGAGACACAACCGCCGGCCATCCGGCGGATGCTGGTGAACCGCCAGTTGATGCCTGGCTTCCTGTAATACCTCCTGTGAGGTATCAATCCCGACAATCTTACGAAACTGCCGCTGCTGAGCCAGCAGCAACAGCAACTCACCCGGTCCGCAGCCCAGATCCAGTACCGATTCGGCACCACCGGCACAGAGAGCATCAACCACGCTATCAAGACGTTCTTTATGAAGAAGAGTAACCATCAGATGTTGCCATTAAAAGCCGCACCCCCTACCAGGGCAGCTCTTCACCGTTGCTGTGCCAGAAAGAGCCACTGTTTTCAAGAGTCAACGCGGCAATCCGCTGCGCCAGCCCAAGCGCTGACTCTTCCGGTGAGATCAGGCCGCCGAAATTGACCATCCGCGTTTTAACATAACCGGGGTGCAACAGCGCCACTGCAATGCCACGATCCTTTAAATCAACGGCCAGAGACTTGCCAAACGCGTTGAGGGCCGCCTTGGAAGCACGGTAGCCGTAACGTCCCCCGGAATCATTATCGGCAATCGAGCCCATGCGACTGGTAATCAGGGCAATTTTGCTGCCGGCAGCAAGATTCGGCAACAAGGCTTCGCTGATGCGCAATGGCGCATAGGCATTGATCTCCATCTGCTGACGGATGGAATCAACATCAAGCCGGCCAAGCACTTCGTCCTGTAACAGCCCGGCATTGTTGATGAGCAGATCAATAGTTGTACCGTGCAGCATATCGGCAAGACGCTTCACATCTGAAGCACTGGTAACATCGATCCCGTCAATGACCTTGGCCACGGCTGCCAGATCGGTTGAGGATTCACGACAGACACCGGTAACCTGCCACCCTTCACGCTCGTAATAACGTGCCAGTTCGAGGCCAATGCCCCGGTTCGCTCCGGTAATAACGACATGTTTCATTGTTGCCTCCTGTTGCCTGGATAGTAACTGTTCGGTAAATTGCTCAGCTGTTTTTATCCGAGCAGGTCCTTATGTGAATATACAACCTTTCCATGCAGCAGAGAATAGTAGCGAATCCAGCCTGGGGCATGGGACATAAAACCGGAGACGGCAATCATCACAATCAGGATGACCATGGTGTGCTGCAGGGCAACATGCAATAACGCCAGCAGCAGTAATTTCAGATAGACGGCAACACCCCGTAACTGGACACACCAGATCCAGCCGGAATAGGCCTCCATCGCGACCAGAACGACACCTGACAACATGGTCAGATAAAAATAGGTCGGTTCCGCGGCACCATACATGGCGGCACCGAACATTCCCGCCATGCCGATCAGGTGAATTGTCCTGACGGCAACCTTGGTCAGCCGTCGCACACTGTTATCGGGCAGGTTGTTCAGAAATGACATCGTGCACCCGGATCCTGTAACACACCCTCCTGGATAGACAGAAGCTCAGCGCCGACACGTTGCGCCTGAAACTGGTCGTGAGTAGAAAAAACAACGGTAATTCCATACTTTGCCAACCTCGCCAGCAGAGCTTCAAAGGCGGGACGGCTGTTAACGTCGATATTTGCTGTTGGTTCATCCAGCAGCAGCAAATCGGGTTTAAACACCAGGGCTCGCGCCAATGCCACGCGCTGGGTTTCCCCGGACGAAAGCTCTCTGGCTTTACGATGTTCAAAACCTTCGAGTCCGACAATGGACAGGGTTAACCTCATCCGTCGTCCCTGCTCCTTGCGTGATACTCCCCGCAACTTGAGCCCGTAGGCAAGGTTGTCGCTGACGGTCCCCTGAAACAGATACGGGGACTGCTCAACATAGGTGACCTTTTTGCGCAATTGTTCAGGATCCCTGGATGTTAAGCCGGGAAACTCTACAACTCCCCGTTGCGGGTTGATCAGCAGGGCCATGATTCTCAGCAAGGTGCTCTTGCCTGCACCGTTTGCCCCGATCACGGCATAAACCTTATCGGGAAAAAGTTCCAGAAGGTTCACAGACAAACGAAAATCACCGCGACTAAAGAGAATATGCCTCAAGCAGACAACCGGCTCCATGACCTTACCTTTGTTGCAGAATGTTCAGAAACAGGTTGACAATCAGTGCGACACTAAGCAGGACGATGCCTAAAGACAAGCCAAAAACAAACTCTCCTTTGCTGGTTTCGAGGGCAATCGCCGTTGTCATGGTGCGGGTTGAACCACGGATATTGCCGCCCAGCATCATTGCCACGCCGACCTCGCCGATCACCCGTCCGAATCCTGCGATCAGCGCGGCCATCACACCAAAGCGAATCTCTTTGATCAGCTGGATCGACGCCTGGAACTGAGTAGCGCCTAAGGTCCTGGCGGTATCAATCACCCGATGATCAGCTCCGGTGACACAGGCGAGAACGTAATTGGCGACAATCGGGGTGGCCAGCACGGTCTGTCCGGCAATCATCGCCACCGGGGTAAACAGCAACCCGAACTCGCCCAACGGACCCTGCCGACTGAAGACACCAAACAAGACCAGGCCGATGACCACCGTCGGCAACGCCATCAAGGTGTTCAGCAGGGTTATCATCACCCTGCGACCGGGAAACCGCTTCAATCCGAGCCACAAACCGATCGGTACGCCGAGGGTAGCGGCAATGACAATGGCAACACCGGCAGTATAAAGGGAGGTCCAGACTGCAAGCTGGACCTCCCGGTCAAGACTGAATATCAATGCAACAGCGGCCAGCAGCGAGTCGGACAGATAGTTCACGCATACCTCTTAGTGCGTATAAAAAAGTTGTTCTCCGGCCATTTTAAAACCGTTAATCAAGCGTTGTCCTTCCTCCGAGGTCAAGAAGTCAAGGAATTTCCCGGCCAGTTCCTGTTTAACATGGGGATGCCGGGCCGGATTCACCATGATCACCCCGTAAGGATTAAACAGGCGCGGATCACCGGCAAATACCAGCTTGAGATCTATCTTGTCCTTGAATGCCAGGTAAGTGCCGCGATCGCTGAGGGTGTAGCCCTGGCGTTCGTTCGCCATGATGATGACTTCTCCCATACCGCGCCCCGCCTCCAGATACCAGTCTCCCTGAGGAACCACGCCGGCAGCCTGCCAGAGCTGTCGCTCACGAACATGGGTGCCGGACTCATCGCTGCGCGACACAAAGCTGACTCCAGCCCTTGCGATCTTGTCCATTACTGCAGCCAGATCGCTGCTGCCCAGAACGCCGGCAGGATCATGCGGCGGGCCAAGCAGAACAAAATCGTTGTACATGACATCGCGCCGTTCGCTGCCGTAACCATTGGTCATGAACGCGTCTTCCAGGCTGCGGGCGTGCACCAGCACAACATCCACATCGCCGGACTCTCCCAGTTTGAGGGCCTTGCCGGTACCAACCGCGATCACGTCAACCTTGCAGTCGTTGGCCAGTTCAAAAGATGGCAGCAACTCCGCCAGTAAGCCGGATGCTTCGGTGGAGGTGGTAGTTGCCAGACGCAACCGTTCAGCCGCCGCGACCGGACTGAAAAGACCACACATAAAAAAAATGGTTAATCCAATTGAAATCAGCCTGAACATCTTATCCTCCTGTTTACTTTGAGCTTTTTCTGCCTGTGAACAAACTGACTAACATGATTCATCACATCGGAATGTTATCAAACTGCAACTCCAGCAAATCGATTAACAATACCCGCTCATCCAGCACCTCTCCCTGTCCCAGAAGGGTTTTGCAGACTGCTGCTGATTGCATACTTGCCACAACCGCTGGAGTAAAGGACGGATTGCCGAACCTCGACTCGATCCCTTTCTCTGCTGTCGGATTGGGATAGAGCTTCTGCATCGTCGATTGGCCGGGTTTGATACAAGCCACCTGTCCAAACCAGCCGCCAATGGCGCCATGGATCAGTGGGACGCCAATTTGACTGCAGAGCTGGGCCAGTTCCAGACGACCATTGATGTTGTCAATGGCGTCAACAACGACATCCATGCCGGTCAGCAAATCAACCCCGTTATCAAGTCCGACAGTTATCTGCCGGGACTCGACAGAAACCGCAGGATTGATCTCCTGCACCCGTTTAAACGCGGCAACAGCCTTGGATGTGCCAAGGGTGTTCATAGTGGCAAACAGTTGCCGATTGAGGTTGTGTTCCGTAAAAACATCCGGATCGATCACCAGCAGCCGACCGACCCCCAATCGCGCCAGCTGCTCAATGACGTAGCCTCCCAGGCCGCCGCAACCGACCACAGCCACCTGTGATTTTAATAGCTTGAGTTGCTGTACCGTTGTTATCATCTGACGGTTCCGCTGATAGCGGGCCGGCAGAAAACCGGACGCCATGATCTTCTCGTCTGCTTCGTGGCAGCTTAACCCGAGAAGCTCCATTAATTTCAGTTCATTTTGCCAGGAAACAAGATCGTTCTGGGCGTGGTCGGCTAAAAAAACCTTTAGCGGGTCCGGGTCAAGATGCTTCATCTCACCCGCCCCCGACCAGAGGAAAGATCGACAAGGTATCACCGTCAGCCAGTTGCCGGTGCAAATTCACATGAACAAAATTCAGCAACAGGATGCCAACCTCGGTTTCGGGAATCTTAAGATCACGAACAACATCGCCGACCGTCGTTACTGGTGGATACTCCCTGATCTCCTTATCAAAACGGCCGATCCGAAATGAGGCAAACAGCTTGACGGTGATTTTTATCATGACGCTCCTTCCCCGATCCGGTGCCAACCAGGCTGGTTCCATCTTACCTTTACTAAAGCTGTCTGCTGGGGAGCCACGATGGTCGGTAACCTTTCAATGAATTCAGCACAGCAGCAAGACCGGCCATTCACGGTTACAGAGGCACATCCCTCCTGGAATAAAGCCGCCCCGTCCGTCAGCAATGTCATCAGCTCAGGCCCCGCAAGAACAACGCCTCGCTCCAGCAGCAAGGGGCCGACCTCTTTCATCAGCATATTGAACAGCTTGATTTTAACCGTGCCTGAACCGGTCGTCACTACCGGTGGGGGATGATAGCTGATCGCTTCGCGCATGGCAGCCAGGTGCCCACCACGGCGCATGGTCGAGCCGACCAATCCGGGCATGGCGGTTGAAAGGGCCAGGACTGATCCGTTGTTCACCAATGAAGATGTCAGATCATCAAGCGGCTTGCCGTCGAGAAACAGGGTCGTGATCCGATCCTGCACATAGGTTTCAGCAAGACCTAACTGGTCGTTAAGCAGCTTCATGACGCTGCAGCCGGTTGTCACCGGCAACCAGACACCCCGTTGCAGCAGCGGGTAGAATGTGCTGATCAGGTCAGCATCCAGGGTGAACTGTAATTGCAGATCGGCAACAGCCCGCATGGTCGGCTTTCTGTTGAAAAGTGTCTGTAAACTACTCTGACCGCAGCAGTTAACAATCCCGAGACCCTTCCTGGTCCCGGGATTAAATCGGCATCAGATTTCAACTCCAGTTGTAAAGCTCGTCAAGCTCTTCATCCTTGACTGCGAAGGTGATATTGTGTGGTGCCAGCGGTTCGGTCTTGAAAAAGCGCGGGAGACGATCATCTTCGGCTCCAAAACCGGCTTTTTTGTTGAACTCCCGCTCCATGTTAAGAACCTTTTTACCCAGCGCGACGACATCGTCACCGGTCATCTCGATACCGTAAAAGGCCCCCAGCATGTCAAGCAGGGCGTCAAAGGTTTCCGGCTGATCAAGAATCGGGAAGGCGATAAAAAGACACATGCCGGTGGAATCGATAGCGGTTGTCGCGATCTGCAGGTTGCGGGACAAGTCGACCTGCCCTTCGGGTTTGAGCGGATCAACGTCTCCGCCGACCTTGAGAATGTTGGTAGCCACCGCATAGCCGGCGGTATGATCGGCACCCATGGTGCTGGTGGCATAGGTCACGCCAATCCCCTGTACGGCGCGCGGGTCATAAGCAGGCAGTGCCTGTCCCTTCACCACAGGAACGCGCTCAACCCCAAAGGCCTTACCTGTCATTTCGGCACCATTACCTAGAATCCGCCCCAGAGGCGTTCCCTTGCCGACTTCGTCACGAACCAGCCTGATCGCGCCTTCGCGGTCGCCGAATGCAATCACTCCACCCTCCATGGCGACACCGATGGCGACTCCCATTTCAATGGTATCAACGCCGATATTGTCATCCAGATAATCAAGCATAGCGATGGTGTCAAGATCGTCGATACCACAATGGCCACCATGGGACCAGACGGTTTCGTATTCGGGCTGTTTGGTCAGGAACTTGCCGTCCTTATCGTTATAAGTCCCTGAGCACTGGATAACGCAACCGCGATGACAACCGTGGGTGGCAAGACCACCACGCTTGACTTCAAGCTCGGCCTGGGTCTCGCCGCTGATGCTGGATCCTCCTTCAAAGAAACCGGTTTTAAAGTTTCTGGTTGGATAGCCACCGGCCTCATTAATGACGTTGGTAAGGATATTGGTTCCGTAAGCGGGCAATCCTTCGCCCGAGACCGCATGCTTGCGAATCCCTTCGATATAGGCACGGTTGGCAGTTTTAAACTTTTCCGGATCTTTCGGTTGTCGATGGGTGCAGCCACTGTCATCAAAAATAATGACTTTTACCTGCTTGGCGCCCATGACCGCACCGACACCGCCCCGGCCACAGTGACGGCTGGGACGCAATTCAGTATCCGTGCAGGCAATGGATGCGGCGGCCATTTTGCGTTCTCCGGCTGAGCCGATGGAGATATAGGCAGCATTATCACCATATTCTTTACGCAATGTTTCAATCAGCGGATAGTTATCCATCAGCTTTAAACTGTTATCGATACTGATGGTGACCCTATCCTTGTCGATATGAATTTTGTACAGATCATCGGTGGCCGGCTTACCTTCGATAATAATCGCCGCATAACCGAGTCGGGCCATTACCTGGGAGGGCTGCCCACCGGCATTAGACTCCTTGATGCCACCGGTCAGCGGGCTTTTACATCCGACGGAAATCCGGCCGGACATAGCAGCAGTCGTTCCGCTGAGCATGCCCGGAGCAATGACAAGTTTGTTTTCCGCACCTAGTGGGTGGCAATCCGGAGGGACTTCTTTAGCAACAATCATTGACGTTGTCGCCCTGCCACCAAGAGCGCTGAACTCCCCCGCCGTTTCAATGTTCTGAGAAGGACCGCCTGATGCTCCCATGTTAATACGCAGAATCTTGTCCATTTGCATCCTCCCTTATGTGTAGGTAACCGCCCAAGTGAAAACTCCCTGCATCGGGAGAGACAAAAGGACTTCAATCAGCGTCTCGGGTGTGTGCACAACAGCGCCCGGTACTGATGCAAAGAGGAACTTAAAAGCGTGTGTATTGAGTGTAGCAGGTGACAACAGCTTTTCCAGAAAAACTACAATCACCCTTTTTCGCAACCACCCGGATTGACCTGGAGTGCCAGAGCCATCAGGAACCCTGCGCTAGCTGCCTCCGGGGGTTGAAGAGGTTTCAGTGTTTGTGCCGGTTTTTCCAGCGCCAACAGCAATGGCAGGTGACCTGCGGGTCACCTGCCATTGTTTAGGTCAAGCACAGTGATGAGTCTGATTTTAGTTTTTAGCGGCAGCCGTCTTGCGTGAGCCCTGAGCGACAGCTTTGGTCATGCCGAACAG